>NZ_AP027915.1:0-560705 GCF_055378485.1 Phyllobacterium sp. T2-21
CACGTGCGGTCATTCCGTCGCTCCGCCGAAAAACCATGAGTAATATGCATTCCCGGCGACGCTTCCGCGCAACTGCGCGGCATTGCGCTGCCACCCCGCCCGGTCGCCGTTATAGGCGCTTAGGCCCGTTCTGTAGAATGTGTGGAGTTTGCCGCGCTCCTCCTGCATCGCCTTGGTGAACGCGGCGCTTGCGCCATCGATGACGGGCTCCTTTGCGAGGTCCATGAGTTTGGGAAGCGTGACCGCGAACGCGTCAGGGCGCACCCAGGAGCCATACTCGATGCGAGGGTAATCGTCGGTAACCGCCACCGCATCGCTGGCGTATGTCTCAAGTGCGGCCCGGTCGGTTACCCACGTCGCCATTAGTCCGGCAAGGGAATTCACGCCCACTTCCGCGAGGGCCTGTTTGACATCGGGCTGGTCGAACCGGGCCTGCATGCGCGGGAGGTCGAAACGCAGCGGGTCCTGCGAACCGACGAGCATCATTTCATGAAGTTCGGTGGTCCACAGCCCGACATGCGGAAACACATCGAGGAAACTGCGCACCAGGGACCGGGTGTCCTCGTCATTCTGGGTGGGAAGGGGCAGCCATTGCGCCACCAGCCCGCCGCTTCGCAGCCTGGAAGACGCGAGGCGATAGAAGTCTGTCGAGTAGAGATTTGCCACGCCCGCTGCCGACGGGGGCGGCGGTTCGAGCGTTATCAGGTCGTACCTGTCGGCGCTTGCGAGCAGTTCACGCCTTCCGTCGCGCAGACGGATATCCAGTCGTGGATCGGATGCGGCATGATTGTTTCCGGCGAACAGGTTTGTCGCCCGTGTGACGGCTGGCAGAAGTTCGGCTGCGACCCTCCGTTCGAGGCCGTGATAGGTCAGCACGGCACCCGCCGTGATTCCGGTGCCCAACCCGATGACAAGTGCCGATTGCGGCTGCTGCTGCATGCTGATCAAAGGTATCAGCGCCTGAAGCCGCATGTAGCGCAGTGACGGCAGTGAATCCCCGGTGTTGGAAACGCCCTGAATGTAAAGTCTCCTGAATTTCTTGTCGCCTCCCTGCTCGAGTACAGCCACCGCCGCGCCGAGGCCTTCTTCGTAAAACACCAGCTTGCCGCCGCGCGATTGGGCCAGGAGATCCGCAAAGCGTGTCGAAGGGAGCAGAAAGGTGAGGGCCACGGCGATGGCGCAGAACGCCAATGCTGCGGCGCGATGCCAGGCAACGGCAGCGATATTCCGGTAGACGGCGATGATACCAATTGCGGTCGCAATGACAGCGAGAAGCCCGAGCGAACCGATGAAGCCAAAGCTGGGGATCAGAAAAAATCCTGTCAGCGCAGTTCCGGTGATGCTTCCCAGGGTGTTCCAGGCACTGACAAGTCCCACGCTGCGGCCTGTGCGGCCATCCCGTGCCACAATTTTCAATACGACCGGAAATGCCGCACCCAGGAGGACGGTGGCGGGCAGCACGGTCGTGAATGCAGCTATCGTGAACCTGGCGGACATTCCGGCGAGCTGGCTGCCGGTGAGGTTCAGGATCCAGTATTCCGCCAGCGATTGCGCCGTAACGATCCAGTTTCCCAACAGTGCTGTCGAGATCAGGGCGGCAAGCCCGGCTCCGGAAAGAAGAAGACCCAGCGTGCTCCAAAGGTTTTTCAAACGATCGATTTTGCCTGCCATCACAGCAGAACCGAGGGAAAGCCCGAACAGATACGTCGCCAATACGATGGCGAAGGCAAAGCTTCGGGTGCTCATGAATTGAACAATGGACTGGGTCCAGACAACCTCATAGCCGAGAGCTACCGCGCCTGCGACAGTATAAAGCGCGAGTGCGAGACGCACATCGCCGCTGTGGGGCTGGGAATTCTGGACGGTCTGCACCGCGGGAGGCGCGCGTCGGGGAATGGCCCACGATCCCGCGGCAGCGGCAATGCTGCAGCCGGCGGCGACATAGGCTGCACCTGAAATACCCAATGAGGGGATCAATATGAACGCGGCGGCCAGCGTGCCCGCAATCGCACCGGCGGTGTTGGCGGCGTAGAGGCGACCGCCCGCCGAACCGATATTGTGGCTGATCGATGTCACCGAGCGCATCAGAGCCGGCAGCGTGCCGCCCATGAGGACGGCCGGAGTTCCGATAAGAATGAAGACGGTCGACCAGGCGATAACCGGCGAGAACGTTTCGAGCTTCACGAATGGCAGGGCATAATGTGAAAGTGATATTGTTAAACCAATGCCGCAGAATGCCACTGCCGCTTCGAGCCCGGCATAGAGAGCAAGCGGGTTTGCGAACCTGTCGGCCTGCCTGCCGAATGCAATGCCGCCAAGCGCCAACCCTCCCATGAATGCTGCCACTCCCGCGGTCACGGCATAAACATCCACGCCGACCACAAGCGACAACTGCCTGATCCATACGACCTGGAATACCAGAGACGAGAATCCGGAGAGAAACAGCAGCAATATGGCGATAGACAGCGATGCGCCGACGGCAGCGTGGCTTTCAGCCATGTCGCTTGCAGTGTCGCGAAAGTGCCTGTTCGGCTGCAGGTCCGAATTGGCGGTCATCAGGAAGCCTCCTTGCATAGTGAGAGGAAGAGGCCGCCAGAGGCGGCCTCTCCAGGATTATTTGGCTTTCTTTTGTTCCGCAGCTTTCTCAAGAGCTTCGTCGATCTTTTTGTGGACAGACTCTTCCACCTGGTCGACCGAGAAGCTCGCTGGCTTCTGGCTCGGCGGATATTCGACGAAAGTTTCGAGGAATACCGTTGCCTTCATGGTGGCAATGGCAACGAGATAAGCATTCTTTACCAGCCAATCATTATATTGATCGGAGGTGATATCGGCGCGCTCGTAAGGATCCATGCGCAGATTGAAGATCTTCGGTAACCGCAGGCAAACCAGTGGATCCTGCCAGATGTTGAGATTACCGGGTGCGCGTTGCTCGCAGAAGACGGCCTTCCAATTGTCCCAACGCATGGCGACGAGTTTCGCATCGTCGTCGAAATAGAAGAATTCGTTGCGCGCGCCCTTGGGTTGTTGCCCCTCCAGGTACGGCAGTTGATTGTACCCGTCGAGATGCACCTTGAATGTCTTTCCGCCAACGTCCGTGCCTTTCAGCAGGCGATCCTTGATGTCTTTATCGCCAGCCGCTGCGAGGAGTGTCGGAAACCAGTCCAGCCCGGAGAACATCTCGTTGCTGACACTGTCTGGCTTGATTTTGCCGGGCCAGCGGATCATCGCCGGGACACGGAACGCGCCTTCCCAGTTGGAATCCTTTTCACTTCTGAAGGGGGTCATCGCGGCATCCGGCCACGAGAACATGTTTGGGCCATTGTCGGTGGCATAGACAACAATCGTATTCTTGGTAAGGCCTTCGTCGTCCAGTGTCTTCAAGAGCTTGCCAACATCCTGGTCATGCTCCCACATGCCGTCGGCATATTCGTTGCCGGGCATACCGCTTTTGCCGCGGTATTCTTCGCGAACGTGGGTAAAGACGTGCATACGGGTGGTATTCATCCACACAAAGAACGGCTTGTCTTCCTTGCCGTGCTTCTTGATGTAGTCGATTGCAGCGCCCGTCGTTTCGTCGTCAATCGTCTCCATACGTTTGGTGGTGAGCGCGCCGGAGTCTTCGATTTTACCGTCAGCGGTGGCCTTCAGCACGCCGCGCGGTGAGAAGTTTTTCACGAACGGATCGTTCGGGTCCTTGGGCCAGTACGGGCGTTCCGGCTCCTCTTCAGCATTCAGGTGATAAAGATTGCCGAAGAATTCGTCGAAGCCGTGGTTCGTCGGAAGATACTGGTCCTTGTCACCAAGATGGTTCTTGCCGAACTGGGCTGTGTTGTAGCCGAGCGGCTTGAGGGCCTGGGCAATAGTGATGTCCCGATCCTGCAGGCCGACTGGAGCGCCGGGCGCGCCAACTTTGGAGAGGCCGGTGCGCAAGGGTGATTGGCCGGTGATGAACGACGAGCGGCCTGCGGTGCAGCTGTTCTCGGCATAATAGTCCGTGAACATCATGCCTTCCTTGGCGATGCGGTCGATATTCGGGGTCTGATAGCCCATGAGCCCGCGTGTGTAAGCACTGATATTGGACTGGCCGATATCATCGCCGAATATGACAAGAATATTGGGTTTGGCCGCCTCTTGCGCATATGCAGGCTGAGTGCCCTGCCATTGAGAGAATGACATGGCGGTGAAAGCCGCCGCGGTTGCCAAAAGCACTGTTTTGGCTTTGATTCCTCGCGGTATGCAGGCGCTCCACAAGGACGCTCGCTTGTGCTTGGGGTCAGCTGTCATGATGATTCAACCTCCTGTTGCAGATTGTAGGTGTGGCTCACTTCGTGGTCTCCCGGTAGGGTTGGTGGACCGGCCGCAAAGCGCGGGTGGAAGTATCGTTTCGTACCCTTGAAGTTGCCGGAAGTACGTTACTGTTACGAATGAGGTTCAGAGCGCGACCAACCGTGGCTTGCGACTGTAAAGCGGCTGACACGCATGAAGTGACGGGTGGAATTTACTTCCCGAGCGCAAACTGAAAATTGACCCCGGCGAACACCTGCCACTCGGGATTGCCGGCGCCATGGTCGAACACCGTATACTGAGGCTCGACGAACGCATTCATCGTGACCTTGTCGTTGACTTGGAACACTTTGCCGACGCCGAGCCCGACAGGGATCGAGTAGTTTCCGCTTTCCAGATCAAAGTTCCAGGTGGCCGTGGAGCGGAGATAGAAGCCATCTTTCAGATTGAAATTGACGATCGGCTGGAATGTCGCAAGGGAAACATCCTCGCGGCTCTCCGGGCCGGCAAACGAGGTTTGATAGGTGGCCAGTCCGGCGATCAATCCCCAGGTCTGGGGAGCGACAACCACACCTGCAGCACCGACCTGCCATTTGCCCGATCCAAGCACGTCATCGGTTGCCGTCGGCAGCACGACGAGAGGGCCTAAACCGAACGACACCTTTTTTCCGGGAACCAGAAAAAGGTCCATCAGGGTGAGATCGCCAAGACCTGTGCTGTATCCCGCCGGAAATTCCGGCGCTGTCGCGACAGGCAGCGTGAACCGGAGCAGTTGCGGCGCACCGAACATGTCTGATGGTATCAGGCCGCGCAGCAGGAACTGATTGGCATACCGGTTGCCCGGCAACCCGGAAAGCTCGGGAACGTAGTAGTCATGCAAATTGATGGTTATCTTGGGCGTGAGCGGGTTGTTGGCAGCATTCACATCCTCATGCTGTTGGGCAAAAGAACAGGTGGCGGAGAGAATACTGGCCGCAACGGCTGTCATAAGGGTGATAAATTTCATGAATGGCTCCCCGCGTTTGATTGCGGAAGGATATTCATGACGTTGACCGGATGTGAGTACGTAACTGTTACATTCATCCAATGTGTATTGTCCGGATAAGTAACCGTAACGTACTGCCATATTATTTTTGCCAATACATCATGTATCAGGCTGGCTGCTCGCTGGAGCATGCCTGACCGATACGGGGCGGGTCAGACGAAGGTGATTCAGATGGCGTCGGCACAGCGAGGACTTTGGAAGTTGATGCTGAAGCTGCCTGCGCTGCGGGGGCAGCTGCAAATGGAGAGCGCAAAAAACAAGGCACTCATGGGACTGTGCGACGCGTTTGACGATGCGACAACTGCCCTTGACCAACTGAACCGTGATCCAAGGTCAAATGCAGAGCTGATCAAGGAGTATGAAACCATTTGCTCCGAAATCGAGAGTGAAGTCATTGATTTATGTATAAATCTGAAAAGCCGGTCCATTTAGCGCAAAGTATGCTTTTCAGGGGCGGACGTTGACGCCGCAGCTTCATGGATCGGGCAAGGGTTCCCGCCGGCTCCGTGATGTACGGCATGGAAAACCGGAAAAGATTGGGGGTATCGAAGATCATCGCGGGCATCACGCCGCGCAGCCACAGTGCATTGCCATCGACGCCGACCGGTCCGCTGGTCGGCGGGTAATAATAGTTATGAAAATTGAGCGTTATGGCAGGATTCAGAGGATTGTTGGATTTGTTCAGCTCGTCGCTGGAAACCTGTTGCGCCGTTGCTGCAGTACATTGCATCGCTGCGAGCAGAGTGAGATTCAGTACAGCGGCTGATTTCATGAGGCTGGCCTTCAGTTGGCGGATCGTCAGCACAACCTAGTACAGCAGGCATGAGCCTCCGAAGTAGGTTACGGTTACACATTCAACTGAACCGTCGCGCTCAGGATTTGGGCGTAACCGTAACGTACTTTTCACCGAGGGCGGACGGATGGCATCCTGAACCATGAAACGGGGACTCTCTCAGGATTCAGGTGCAAGGCTGATATTGATGCGTACTCGACACTCTTTGTCAGCAGCGGTTCTGCTGGTGTCCGGATTTGTCACGGCCCAGGTCAGTGCCTATGCCGATGACGCTGACGAACTGGCGAAAAAGGTGTCAAATCCCGCTTCGTTCATGATCAGTGTTCCGGTTCACAGTGACAGTGATTTTGCGAACAGCAGTGCCGGCCACGGCTTCTATCAGACCTTGGACATCGAGCCCGTGATCCCGTTTTCGCTCAATGCGGACTGGAATCTCATCTCGCACACGGACATACCATTTGCCTATTCCGACCCGGCAGGACCTGACGCTGGCCGTTTCGGGCTGGGGGACATAAGCCAGAACCTGTCGTTCACGCCGTCATCGCACGGCGCTTTTATCTGGGCATTTGGACCGCAATTGTCGTTCCCGACTGCGACCAATGCCATGTTCGGCTCCGGCAAGTTTTCGGCGGGGCCGTCCGGACTGCTGCTGCTTCAAACCGAGAATGTGACGACCGGAGCGTCCTTCGATCACATGTGGTCGCTCTTCGGGTCGTCTGGAAGACCCGATGTCAACCAGTCGGAAGTCCAGCCTTTCATCGCATGGCACATCGGAAAGGGCCGGACGATATCCGCCAGCCTGGACGCGTCCTATGACTGGACAGGCGAGAACTGGAGCCTCCCGGCCTCGGTATCCTTTTCCAAGATTGTCAAGATCGGCGAGCAGACGGTGAGCCTTTCGATCGGCGGAAAATATTGGATTGAAGGACCGGATCAGTCACCGGAGTGGGGTATAAAATCGGGAATTACCTTCCTGTTCCCCAGCGGCCGGACGAAGCCATAGCCTCAAGATCCGCCTGTGTTGCGGGATGCAGCTTGGACATAACCGGATCGACGCTGTTCGCAGATCGAAGTGGGAGGGAGATCGCTTCGCACCCGATGCAGTCTCTCACCTACGCTTGCTGTTACGGTTACGTACTTTCGCACATCGCGTGATTTTGCTTCGTTCAGCTTGGAATATCTGAAGCTGCTGGTGATCGTTGGAAGCCATGTCGCCGCCATCATCGCTACGGCCAGCCGATGAACCGGAGCACCGGATCAACCTATGGACTGCAAGCGAAACTGAGTGGATAGGATCGAGACATGTCAAACAGATTTATCGTTTTGGGTGGGGCGGCCATCATCGCCCTTCTTGCACTGAGCGCCGCCGGGCGTGCCGAGACCATCAGCTATGGCGATGCCGTAACGACGCTTGCCAATGACTGCGGTCCGGATATCAAAAAGTTCTGCGCCGGCCTGAACCTTGGCAACGGAGCGATTGCAAACTGTCTTGCGAAGAACGCTGCGAAGATTTCACCGAAATGCACGTCATCGTTCAACGCGGTGGCTGGTTCCATCGGGCAGCGCCGGGAAGCCCAGACCGCCTACTTCAATGTCTGCAAAGGCGACATCGCCCGGCATTGCCGCGGTATCAAGGGCGACGGCTACCATCTGTCCTGCCTGATCAAGACACAGAAGATCGTCAGCGGCGAATGCAATCAGGCAATCACCAACGCCGGATGGCGGTGAACCATGCGCCCCACAGGAGAAAAGACAATGTTCGCTCGTCGACTTGGCATCATCATCGCAGCAGGTATCGTGTTCCAGCCCATCGGCGCCTCTGCGCAGGAAGTGACCCAGCAGCGGATCACCGCCAGCCTTGGCAAGGTCACGAAAGCCGCTCCAATCATCGATGTTGAACTGCTTCGGCAGGAGGCGCTTGGCAACCCCGGACAGAACCTGCAAACGCTGCCGAACTGGAACAAGGTCAGCAAACTTCCGCAGATGCTCGTCGAGCTCAATTTCGATAACAACTCCGTTGCGATCGAGCCGCGCTCCTACCGGACAATCGGACTGCTCGCGGACGCGCTCCACCATCCCAACCTGTTGAAGTACAAGTTCCTCATTGTCGGGCATACGAGTTCGACCGGTGACGCCAAGCATAATCTTCAGCTCAGCCAGGAGCGAGCAGACGCCATCAAGGACGCCCTTGCGACGACGTTTGCAATCGAGCCTGGACGGCTGTTTGCGGTCGGTGTCGGACAGGAATATCCGATCGAAGGGTCCAATCCGACAGCGGCAGACAACCGCCGGGTGCAGCTCTTCAACCTCGGGACTTTTACCGCCGTGAAGAAATAGCAGATGCGCGCTGCGGGTGATTGCGATCATTCGCAGCGCGTCCGGCAAATGGCCGGCGTCATGACCTTGGTTCCCGACGAGAGCTGGAAGCCGGTTGATGCATGAAGATAATCCATGTCGCTCCGGAGGTGGGAAGACAGTACGGATTCCTGCCGATTCACAATTGGGAGTATTGTCGCTGCGACAGTATTATTCAATTTGTATTGGTTTGTATTTATTGGAGAATGTCGCAGTTTCACCAGTAGGGGTTATCAGCTGAATTATGTATAGACTGCATAATAAATTTTGTGCTGATCAACACCGCCGCTTTATAATGTAATATTTTCATATACGGATAGATCTACTTTATAGATCCAGCAAGGGACATCGAATCACGAAAGCTCCCATGATTTTGTTCGGATATGACAATTGAGGATATTACGCAGACATGGCGACCGCTGGGGCATTAAACTGATACCCGACCTGCTTCGACGTTGCGGCTTGATAGCGCCACGCGGAAACGCACTCTCGAACGGCAATCACGCCGATGCGTCGGGATTGCCGCTGTCGTCTTACGGCTTTTTCATGCTGCTAAGCGTTTTTGTCATCGTCATGGTTTTCGTCGTCGGCGCTTTTGAAAGCCGGGGAAGAATGATCTCCCAGGCGGAAATCGAGTTACGGCAGAAAACAGCTTTGCTTGAGGCCTATGTCGGCAAGATTCTGGAAGCCAATGACATGGTGCTGAACGACCTTGCGGCTGAAGTCGGTACGATCCCTTGGGCTGAAATTGCTGCTTCAGAGCGGGTTTCAGAACATTTGGCAACCCAGAAGCAGTATTTGAAACACTCGGGCGTTATCGCGCTGGTTAATGCGGAGGGTTTGCTTGTATCCTACAGCGAAGGCTTTCCGGCAAAGTCCCTGAATGTATCCGACAGGGATTACTTTCGTTTCCATCGCGACGATACATCGGACGCGACGTTCATGGGCGAACCTTTGATTGGGCGTGTGTATGGAAAGCCGTCTTTGACCATGAGCAAAGCGCTGCGCCGTCCCGGCGGCAAGTTCGATGGCTTGATACTGATCACAATGCCCATCGATTATTTCTCAAGATTGTTCAATGGCGCTGCCTCCCAAACGGATGCCACCCAATTGCTGCGTGTGAACGGCGACGTCGTGGTGAATGTTCCGTTCTGGGAGGGGAGTGCAGCCGCGCCGGCATGGTTTGCGGCGGCAATTGCCAGGAACCCGGAGTCGGGCGAAGTTCATCGTGTTACGTCATCGGAAGGAATCGACCGCATCGTCGCTTATCGAAAAGTTCTCGACTTCCCGTTTTATGTGACATACGGAATCGATGAGAATGCCCTGATGGACGGCTGGCGGCAATCGGTTCGCATCTACAGCCTGGTATTGGGGACGGCATTGGCTGCCTTTATAACGACGGCATGGCTCGCTCGCAGTCGTTCAATCGCCTTATTGCACTCAAACCAATCGCTCCGGGAGGTTGGCGAAAAGCTTCTCGTTTCGCAGGATGAAGAGCGGCGTTCCATTGCAAGAGACCTGCACGATTCGACAGGTCAGCATCTGATAGGCGCGGCCATGGAACTGGACAATCTTCGATCCACTCTGCCAGAACTTAACGCGGAATCATCGTCGGCATTGTCCCGCACGGCCCAGCTGATTTCGCTGAGCAACAATGAATTGAGGACGCTTTCCTATCTGCTGCATCCTCCCATGCTGGATGAATCCGGGCTGCCGAATGCCTTGGAACTCCTCATCGCAGGATTTGAGGAACGAAGTGGCATGGATATCGAACTGCGGGTCGATCCCGTTCTTGGCGTAAAACGGCCGCCAGCCGGTGTCGAACTTGCGCTTTTTCGAATTGTGCAGGAAGCCCTGACCAACATCTACCGGCATTCAAAGGCAACAAAAGCTGTCATCAGGCTCGTCCGGAACAGCACGACGACAGATTCGCGTCTTTCCTTGACGGTGAGGGACAATGGTGTCGGCATCGAACGACGCAAGCGCGTCAGCATAGGTGTTGGCCTGTCCGGCATGGAGGCGCGTCTTCGTCCGCTGAACGGCACGCTCGATATCTCGACAAGCAAACAGGGCACGACGATCTCGGTACAGGTACCTGGCTAGAGCGAGATCGCCGTTTGCTGTACAGGGTCTATTTCTTCAGTTTTTTCGCGTAGTCCGCGTAAATCTGATCAGCCATTTGGCGGAGTGATCGTCCAATATTGGCGTACTCATATTCATTGAGATTGGCGAGCGATACACGCCCGGCGGGTTGACGCGTGCCGAAACCGCTGCCCGGAAGAAGGACAATGCCGGTGTCGTTGGCAATGCGGAACAGGAGCTCGGTGGGCGCGACATTCTTTTTAACCCAATCCGCAAAGGCATCGCCATATAGTCTTCTGGTAATGTCTTCGAGATCGAGCAATGTGTAATAATCGACCGCGTTCTCGTCCGGCTGAGGCGACAGGCCGAGTTCACGATAAAGCGCGGCCTCGCGGCGGCGGATGAGTTTCTTCAGCTCCGCCTTATAGCCATCACTCTCGTCCATGAGCGCGAAGAGCGAGAACAGGACCATCTGGATCTGCTGGGGTGTCGACAAGCCGGCGGTGTGGTTCAGCGCCACGGTGCGGCTGTCGGCAACCAGCCGGTCGAGGAAATTGAGCTTCGACACGTCAGGCACCAGTGTCGAATACCGTTCTTCCAATTCCTTGCGGTCCGATTTTGGCAGATCCTTCAATTTTGCATCAAAGATATTTCCCTGCTGTGCCGCAATGACGCCAAGACGCCAACCCGTTGCACCGAAATATTTGGAGAAAGAATAAACCAGCAGCGTGTTGGCCGGGCAGGTGGCAAAGAGAGATTTAAAATCATCGGCAAAGGTGCCGTAGACATCATCCGTAAGGATCATCAGGTCGGGACGCTTTTCCGCGACGATCTTTGTGATCCGTTCCAGGCTCCGGGTGTCGAGCTTGACCGATGGGGGATTGCTTGGATTGATGCAGAAGAAGATCTTGATGTCCTTGTCGAGAAGCTTGTCCAGTTCTTCATCGGGATACTGCCATCCCGCAGCGGGATCGGCATTGATGTGAACCTGCTTCAGCCGATAATCGTTCAGTTCAGGTATTTCGATGTAGGGGGTAAAGGCAGGCATGCCGATAGCGACTTTGTCCCCCGCCGCAATCAGTTTGTTCTGTTTCAGCGAGTTGAAGATGTACGTCATCGCAGCCGTTCCACCCTCGGTTGCGAACAGATCGATATCGCTTGAGGTCAGGAACCCGCCGATCATTTCCTTGACGATATAGTGCTTGACGATCTCTTCGCTCATTCGAAGCATGCGTGGCGGCACCGGATAGTTGCTGCCGAGAATCCCCTCGACAGCTTCGTGCAGGAAGTCAGAGGCTGAAAGGCCAAGCTGGTCACGCACATAGCTGAGGGCGCGTCCCAGGAAAACCACACCGGGCTGCGCGTGATGTTCGGAAATGAACCGCTCGAAACGGGCTTCGATCCCTTCAATCTTCGGCAAACCGCCAACGCCATTCTGCATATAGGAAAAGGACAGTTCCGCTTCGGCAACCGCAAACAAGCCGAGGCGGAAAAAGGCGCGCCGCGGCAAAGTTGCAAGGAAGTTGGGGTTGCCGCGTCCGGCATTGAGGATCAACCGGTTTTCCCGCGCTGAGGCAACTTTGATAAGGGCATCCTTCAATTCGAAGGGGCTGAGCTTGGCGTATTGGCTGTAATCGGTGCGGGGCATGATTGTCTCCTCAAGCAAATGCGACGACCAGAGGGCCGAGCAGGGTCAGGAACACGTTGGCAAGGGCGTAGGTTATGGCGAAGGGTGCCGTGGGAATGGAATTTCCAGCCTTGTCGAGAATTTCCCCGAAGGCCGGGTTGGCGCTGCGCGAGCCGGAAAGGGCACCGGCGAAAATAGCCGTGTTGTCATATTTCAGGACATAGCGGCCAAACAGCATGGTGATGATCAAGGGCAGGATCGTCACAACGACGCCGATGAGAAAAATGGAAAGGCCGCTCGTTGCGATCGTTTGCACCGCCTGCAGGCCGGATTGAAGTCCCACGACCGCAACAAAACCTGCCAGCCCGAGATCGCGCAGAAGCGTCGATGCGCCGGTCGGCATATTGCCGATCGCGAGGTTGCGGCTGCGATACCAGCCGAAGAGAAGACCGGACAGCAAAGCGCCGCCGCCGCTGCCAAGCGTCAACGGTATGGAGCCGATGCGAAGGACAATCAGGCCGACAAGCAAGCCGGCCACCAGGCCCAATCCATGGAAGACGAAATCCGTCTTATCGCTCGGCAGAATGACCGTGCCGATCGATCGGGCCGCGCGTTGTAAATCCTGATCCGTGCCATAGAGCGTGACGACATCGCCTGGCTCAATTCTGGTGTCGGGATCGAGCGGCAGGGGTTTGTCGGCGCGTTTGATGCCCGTCACGTAAATGCCGTGACGCAGATCCGCAGTCGCGGCCTTCTTGATCTCGGCCACGGTCTTGCCGATGAATGCCGGGCTGTTGATTGTCACGTCGCGTGTGACGACAACGATATCCATGCCCTCGGACGACTGCAATTCGGTTCCGATGGCTTCGGCCGCATTGACGACGCCGGCACGTCTGCCAACAACAAGGATGATATCGTCGGCCAGAAGCGTCAGATTGGGTTGCACGCCGATCAGTGCGCCGGCGCGTTTGATCCGTTCGATTGTAAATGCCGCGTCGCTCGCGCCGGCATTCTCAACCTCGACAACGGTCCGCCCTGCTGCCTTGCCAACACGATAGATGCGGCCAACGAGATCGGGTGCAGCCGGGTGTTCTCCCGGTCCATACATCTGTGCGCCTGCCAGCAGCGCGGCCTGAGCTTTGATCGCATCGTCTCTGATGCTGCGGCCCATGAGTTTTGGAAGAATATTCACGCAGACGATGATGGCGCCGAAAGAACCGAAGATGTAGGTGACCGCATATCCGACGGCCACGTTGCCTTGCAGTCTCTGCACCTCGTCTGCTGCCAGACCAAGCTTGCCGATGGCTGCGCTTGCCGTGCCGATAATAGCGGATTGCGTGAGTGCTCCGGATGCGACGCCCGCTGCCAGCCCCTTATCGAGACCAAACATCCGGGCAAGCACCACAACGGTAACAAGACCGCTGACGGCGAGAACGACAGCCATGGCAATTTCGCGCAGGGATTGGCGGCCTAACGAGCGAAAGAATTGCGGGCCGCTTTCAAAGCCGACCGCATAGATGAACAGTGCGAAGAGTACCGACTTGACCCCGTTGTCAACCGAGACTCCAACCTGGCTGATCAAAACCGCGACGAGCAGAGATCCTGCTACGCCGCCCAACTGGAACTTGCCGAACTGGATCTTACCAATCGCGTAGCCGCCGGCCAGCGACAGGAAAAGCGCGATTTCAGGTGATTGGCGAAAAACTTCATGAATCCAGTTCATCAATTCCCTCCAGTAGATGCCGCGGGTTGCTGACGTTTTCCGTGCCGAAATAGATCATCGATCTTCGAAGCTGTAAATCCTGCCCCAATCGGTCTTCATATCGACCAGCAGCCAGTTGCGGGTGCCGGCTTCTGTCAAAGCCTTGTCGAGTTTGCCGAAGTGGGAGTCGCGATCATAGGCGTATTCCCTCTCTGCGTCGGTGTGGTGCACGATCATCCCGAAGCGTGGACCGTCGCCTGCCGTTGCCCAACGCAGCATTTCGTAGTCACCGTCGGAATTCCCCGCGACGAAGATCGGGCGGTGACCGATGAACTTGTTGATGCCGACGGGTTTGCCTGCGCCATCGTCGATGAAGTCGATTTTCGGTTCACGCGTGAGGACGGGCGTGTCGCCCTCCAGAAGGTATTTGGTTTCGATGCTGCTGCCGATCACCTGTTCCGGCGGAATTCCATACATCTTCTGCGTCATCGGACGCATGAATTCGACACCGCCGCCAGAGACGATGTAGGTTTTGAAACCATTGTCCCGCAGATAGTCGAGAAGTTCGCGCATCGGCAGGAACGTGATTTCATTGTAAGGGCGCTTGAACTTTGGATGTCTTGCCGTGGCGAACCAATCGGTAACGATCTTGGAGAATTCGTCCGTCGTCATCCCCGCATGCGTTGCCATTCCCAGTTCGACAATGCCCTTTTCGCCCGCGCTGGCCAGGCCTGCAAGATTGCCCTCCAGGATGGATTTGAATGGTTCCTTCTCCTTCCATTCCGGATGTTCCGGAGCGAGAACCTTGACGCGATCGATCATGAAACCGAGCTGGAAATAGAATGGCTGCTCGGACCAGAGGGTTCCGTCGTTATCGAAAACGGCAATGCGATCCGCAACCGGAACGAAACCCGATCCCTCCGTGGTCACCTTTTGAACGAATGCGACGATTGCAGCTTTCGCACGGCCTTCGCGCCACGAAGGCAGCGCATCCTGGCTGAGTGCCAGTGTCGGGACGGCGGCAATCAGAATGGCTGCGAACAGCCCGGCGAGCCTGGCAAGTCTGGTCACGGAATGCTCCATTCTAGGCGATTAAGGGCGTTTGACGCACCGGAAGCCAACATGGCTGGTGGAGGTGTCTTCCGGCTCGGCGTGTCTGGCTGCCGGACGGTAACGCCTGCAATAATTCGGAGCACAAAGGTGCGAACCGCCCTTGAGGACCCTTCGCGGTATCCGGATTGCAGGCTGCCGCGGATCATAGCTGGTTTCAATCGCACCACCGCGGGGATTAACAGGGATGCAGCACGCCTTGGCTGCAGGGTCGGGATGGCGCGTCGACCAGAAATCGCTTGTCCATTCCCAAACATTGCCGATCATGTCGTAGACACCATAGCCGTTCGGCGGGAAGCTCGTGACGGGGGAGGTCCGGTCGTTGCCTTTGGAGCGAAGGTTGTGGTGGGGAAAAATACCTTGCCAGGTGTTCGCCATCAGCCGGCCGTCAGGTGCAAGTTCGTCGCCCCAGGCAAATTCAGCGTCGTCAAGCCCACCGCGCGCGGCAAGTTCCCATTCAGCCTCAGTCGGCAGATCCTTGCCGGCCCAGTCGGCGTAGGCCTTGGCATCGCACCAGGCAACGTGAACGACCGGATGATCGAGTTTCCGTTTCAAATCGCTTTTGCGCCCGTATGGATGTCGCCAGTCGGCGCCGAACTTGAAGGTCCACCATTGGTTTATGTCCGAGCTGGTGACCGGTTCGCTGGGCGGGTCGAACATGAGCGACCCTGCCTTGAGCATGTGCGGCAACGCTCCGGGATAGTCCTTCGGGTCTGGCGCCTTTTCAGCAAGCGTAACGTAGGAGGTCGCTGCAACGAACTCCCCGAACTGCCTGTTGGTGACAGGCGTGGCGTCGATCCAGAAGCTGTCGACCCGGACCGGGTGGCTAGGAGCTTCTTCGGCATAGTGCTTGTCGGAACCCATGGTGAAGGTCTTGCCAGCTATCCAGACAAGACCGTCCTCGGATATCGACGGCTCGCTTGCATCTTCCCGTTGAACTGCCACGGTCATCCTGTCTCGCCTCCACATGCATCGAGTGCAGCATCAAGAAGAAGAAGGGCTGACTGAAGTACGTTACAGTAACAAATCCCGATCCGGGCGTTTGCGAACACAAAAATCGCGGATATGCGCCTATCGATGCGATGGAAGCTGTTGACCATTACGCCGTTCGGAAGACGAGGTCTGACACTCACAGGTGTATCGAAGGTAATGCCGCAGCGGCAAAGGCAAGCGGGACACCGTGGCTTTGTAACCGTTACGTACTTAGCTGATTGCTCCAGGATATTGAAGATGGCTTCAAGCCTTTGCCAAGAGCAGGCCGGAAATTGACGCCGGCGAAACACGACCAAGGTGTTGACCACCACGCATTGCCACTCCTCATCGCATTGGACGACAAAGCCCCCGGAAAACAACGGGCTGCTTCGAAGTCTCATCCGGATACGATAATTGGAGGGTCATCAAAGGGAGCGAAATCAGACAGAGCCATGTCGGAGGTATCAGAACGGCGGGGACTGTGGAAACTGATGCTCAAGCTGCCCGCGTTGCGCGGCGAGCTCCAGGTCCTTAGTGCTCGAAACGCCACATTGCTGAGTTTATGCGAGGCATTCAATGACGCGAGCTCGATGCTGGATCTGTTGCGAAGGAATGGATCAAACGATATCAAATTGATTGCGGAGTACCAAGATCTTTGCAGGGAACTTGAAGAAGAAGTTATCAAGATGTGCATCGCAGTGAATCAGAAGTGATGTGATCTGGGTTTTGCTGCTGAAATTGGCGATAAGTAATTATAAATGATTAGGCAGCGGATGCTGTAATTAAGAATTATATTGTTTGGTGTGAATATTAAGGGAATTCACTGTTTGAACCAAGGGTTTCCCCCTATACCGCAAGTGTAAAATACACTCTAACTGTACTTTGTTGTCTTTCATGGGGGATGAGTGCAATGAACGTTGACGAGATGGTCGACGCGCGGAAACTCACAGGCGTAACCGATGAAGATGCCAAAGTGGAGCTGGAACGGCTTCTTTCGGATGCACAGTTTCATTGCACGGAGCGCAACAGGAACTTTCTAAGATACGTTGCCGACGCGGTTTTCGAAGGCAACTCGGCCTCGGTGAAGGCCTATACCATCGCCGTTGATGTTTTCGGCCGTCCGTCCAGTTTCGATCCCTCCACCGATCCCATCGTCAGAATAGAAGCCACGCGCCTTCGAGCGTCGCTGGTTCAGTATTACGAGGCACGCACGGACGTTGGAAGCGTGCACATTGAATTGCCGCGGGGTCGGTACATCCCCGTATTCTCAAGAATAGCGGAGCTGGAGAGCGGCGTCAGTCCGGCAGAGGATGCCGCATTCAAAGACGATGCACCCCACGCCGTGAAATCCGCGAACATCGTTTCCCTGCGAAATCTCCTGCTGTTCGGTTTGCCGATCGCTGCCGGATGCCTTGGCCTTTGGGCTTTCCTGGCGCGGGGGGCTATCTATTCCGATAAGCCGAATGTTGCGATCGAGATGAAACTTGCCGGTGATCCCTCCGATGGCGAGGCCGTTTTCATTCGCGACTACCTGATGATTGCCCTGTCGCAGTTTCATACGCTCAAACTGTCCGCGCCTGACCAGCCGCAGGCCATGGGCCGCGACGTGTCGAAGCCGACGGCAGATGTAACCTTCCTTACCTCAGACCGGCGCATGAGCCGCTACCATGTGAAGCTGAAATATCATTCCACCGCGAGCGAACGCACGGTCTGGTGGCAGGTTGTCAATCCGGCCACCGGCGAGGCTTTGCGATCCGGGGTGGAGAAGATTCTTGTCGGCAATAAAACCAATGACGATTTGCGCCGCGAACTTGTGACCAATCTGGCCAATCGCTTTGCCGGCGCGCGGGGCGTGATCAACAGCGCGGAACTGACGCGGGAACTGGCAGCCCCGACCATCGGGAACGGGTGTCTGCTTCGCGCCGCCGTCGCCATCGAGCGGCACAGCGGCAATGA
Source organism: Phyllobacterium sp. T2-21 (assembly GCF_055378485.1). Taxonomy (NCBI): domain Bacteria; kingdom Pseudomonadati; phylum Pseudomonadota; class Alphaproteobacteria; order Hyphomicrobiales; family Phyllobacteriaceae; genus Phyllobacterium; species Phyllobacterium sp. T2-21. The sequence continues at coordinate 17,927 of NZ_AP027915.1, forward strand.
AATGTGGGAAGCCAGGACCTGCCTTGAAGCCACGCTCAATGTCGCCCCGAACGATGCTGATGTGAATGCCCAATTGGCGGTTCTTCTGCTGGAGTCGACCGCGCCTGACATTGCCAATGATGCGACGGAACGTGCACTTGTTCTTGCCAAAAAATCCGTCTCGCTTGCGCCGATGTCGGATCTGAGCAACTACGCGCAGATGCTGGCACAATTCCGCAATGGCCAGACGGAAGCGGCCTTCGTCTCCGGTTATCGGGCAATGGCGCTTAATCCGCAAAATAGCGCCATCCCGGCCCGATTGGGTGCTATGCTCTTTGCCGCGGGACGGTGGGCTGAAGGTTCTGGACTGGCGATCAAGGCAGGCCTGATCGATGAGGTTCCGCACAGCGACGCAGGTCTGACCCTGGCCCTCGATGCCTATCGGCGCGGTGAATTTGCGGAAGCGCTTTTGCGCGTGCAACAAATGGGCCGTTCGGACGATTATGTCGCCAATATTCTTGAGTTGGCAGCCGCAGCGCAAGTCGGCGATACGGAAACGGTTGGCGAGGTTGTCACCCGGCTCAAATCGCGCAACCGGCAATTCTGGACGACCTTTCGCGCGGAAATGGCCGCCCGCCAGTACGCGCCTGTCCTTGTAGACACCCTTGGTGCCGGCCTGATGAAGGCCGGGCTTGCGCTGCCGCAGTGGCCCCAAGGGGGAGCACTGGACGCAACGTCTCCCCTCATTAGCTCGACAAATTAACAGTTACGTACTTGCCCTTGCGGCTTGCGCGACCGCTCATGCATCCATGAACAGCACCAGCAATTGTTAGGATAACAATGAGACACCTATCGTCCAAGCGCTCTAGATGTGACCGGTGGCATAGCTCAGCAGGAATCTTGTTAAAACATTTGGCGACGTTTCTTCTTGCCGCCGGCGCTCTGTTGTTTGCCGCAATTGCAGTCGCCCAGGCGCAGCAGCCTCAGCAAGATGAGATGCGCCTCATAGCAAAGGACGCTTATGTCTATGCATTTGCTCCGATAGCCAATTATCAAACCTGGGTAAAGCAAGCCACAGAACCAAATGCGCCCGAATATGTCGGCGGCTTCAATGTCTTTCGTCACTACGCCCAGACATTCACGCCAGACAACAAGGATGTGGTTACCCCAAACAATGACACGCCCTATTCATGGGCCTGGCTGGACCTGAGGGCCGAACCTATAATCCTCACCGTTCCGAAAGTTCCGGAAGACCGCTATTATGTCATGCAGCTTATCGACCTCTTTACCTACAATTTCGGTTATGTCGGAGTGCGGGCGACCGGGTTCGATGCCGGCAGCTACATGATCGCGGGACCGAATTGGAGCGGTGAAAAGCCCGAAGGGATCAAGCAAGTTATCCCGGCCGAAACCGATATCGTCGGGATTCTCGGACGCACGTCCCTGAATGGACCCGAAGACGTGGAGAACGTGAAGGCTATTCAGGCTCAATACAAACTGCAGCCTCTGAGTGCATTTCTGGGGAAGGCGGCCGCGCCAGCCGCTCCTGCAATCCAGTTTCCTCCTTACGACAAGGCCAAGGCAACAAGCCACGACTTCATCGGCTACATCAATTTCCTGTTGCAGTTCGCGCAGCCAACCGTGCCGGCTGAAAAGGACTTGATGGAACGCTTTGCCAAGATTGGCATCGGTGCAGGCAAGGCGTGGGATGCCAGGAAAGCGGATCCTGCTTTGTTGGCTGCCATCGACGAAGGCGTGGCCGACGCGCAGGCACAGATGGCCGAAACGGCAAAGAAGACGCTGAGCTCCAACGGATTGTTCGGGACCCGCGACTTCATGCATGGTGACTACATGACCCGCGCCATGGGGGCTGAAAAGGGACTGTATGGCAACTCCATAGAGGAGGCGTGGTACGGCGGCTTCATAGGTGACGGAGCCAAACCGTCTCAGTTGCATTTCAAGGCCGGCGAATTGCCTCCGGCGCAGTTCTTCTGGTCGTTGACGCTCTATACCCTCCCCGATCGCTTCCTCTTTGCCAACCCGATCAATCGCTATTCCATTGGCGATCGCAGCAAGGGCTTGGTGTTTGGAGCCGACAAATCGCTGACGATCTATCTCGGTCATGCGTCTCCCGGCCCTGACAAGGAAGCCAACTGGTTGCCGACGCCCGAGGGCAAATACAGTCTCGTGGCACGCATTTACGGTCCGGAACCCAAAGCAATCGACGGATCATGGAAACTGCCAGTATTGGAGCCGTCGAAATGAGTGCACAAAGCATCTTCGCCATCCCGGTGTGTCTTGCGCTGCTTGCGGCTGGTTCTGCCGCGGCACAGGCGGATAGTATCCCGGTCAAGACACCAATGGGCGAGGTTTCGACCAATTTGGGTTTGCCTGCGGACGCCAATGCCATCAAGCAACTCTATGACGAGCTTGATTATCAACGGGCGACACAAGCCTATATCTGGGCGCTGCCAATCGTCGGTTTTGCAGAGTGGCAAGCCTCGACGAGCAAGGACTTGGGTGCGAGCGGTACCGATCTGGTTTTATATGAGAGTGTCAAAGACAAGCTCGGTATCCTGACGGCCAATGCCACAACCCCCTACATCGGGGGCTTCCCGGACTTGTCCGTCACCGGCCCGCTTGTGATCGATTATCCCGCAGGCGCAACAGCGGGAGGCGTGGGCGATTTCTGGCAGCGACCGCTCACCGACATGGGTGAAACAGGACCAGATAGAGGTAAGGGAGCGAAATATCTTCTGCTTGCCCCGAAGCAGGTGGCCCCGAAGGTCAAGGGTTATACGGTCATACAATCGCCAACCAACAACGTGTTCTTTGCATTTCGCGTGCTCGACCCGGATCCAAAGAGGGCGGAAGCCCTCATCAAGGCTGTCAAGATTTATCCGTTTGCCGAACGCGGCAAGCCCAAACCGACGAAACTCATCAGGCCGGAAGGACGCCGGTGGAGCCAGGTTCCGCCTCGGGGCCTCGCCTACTGGGAGCGACTGAACGATATCGTGCAACGCGAACCTGTGATGGAGCGCGACCGCATGGTCATGGCGATGCTGCGTCCATTGGGTATTGAAAAGGGAAAGCCCTTTGAACCGGACCAGCGGCAAAAGAAAATTCTGACGGACGGCGCTGTAACCGGCGAACTGATGGCTCAGGCGAATTCCTTTGCCACGCGCGAAAAAGATGCGCGCTATCGACCGGACACGCATTGGGATTACGTGATCATGTTCGATCCGTTCCAGGAGGCCGCTTCGTACACTCAGCTTGATCAGCGCGCCAAGTACTTCTACGAGGCCGTGACGACGACCAAGGGAATGGTCACCAAGACGCCCGGCGTGGGGCAGGCCTATCTTGCGGCGCACCAGGATGCCGACGGCAACTGGTTCGACGGCAGCAAATCCTACACGCTCAATGTTCCGGCAAATGCGCCGGCAAAGCTGTTCTGGTCAGTCACCGTGTATGACTCGCTCACTCGGGTCCTCATCGACAATACACAGCAGGTTGCCGACAAATCGTCCCGCTCGGACATCGTGAAAAATGCCGACGGTTCATACGATTTGTATTTCGGGCCGAGTGCACCCGCTGGCAAGGAGAAGAACTGGATTCCGACGCTGCCGGGAAAGGCATGGTTTGCCTATTTCCGATTGTACGGACCGCTTGAGCCTTACTTCAGCAAATCCTGGAAACTGCCTGATATCCAGGCAGACAAGTGATCGCTCAGGTGATGGAGAGATTACCTTACTCTGATTTTCAAAGCTTGCTGCTTGAGCCCATTAACATGGAAAACGCCGCCAACGGCCGGCAGGAATTTCGGAGGAGTTGCCCATGTGGTCGCACCATAAATTGAAGCGGATCGTCGCGGTTTCAGCAACGCTCTCGCTGGCTTTCGCAGGTGCGGCGTTTGCTGCCGAAGGCGGGGCGGGCTTCTACCTTCTCGGTTCACGCGGCCCTGCCGCCGGCGCGCTTCCGCCTCCCGGGATCTATTTCCAGAATGACATTTACATATATTCCGGAAGCCTCGGCGGCGGCCGTGGTCTGCCGACGGGCGGCAAAATCGTCGGTGATGTCGATGGGTCGGTGGCTGTTGAACTGCCGACTGGAATATGGGTGACACCCTGGGAGATCTTGGGCGGGAACTTCGGCCTTTCGGCAACTGTGCCGGTTGGATACAAGAGCGCGTCAGCAAAGCTTGACATTGTCAGTCCGCGATTTGGCACCGCAATCCAACGGGGCCAATCTGACGACATATTCACCGTTGGCGATCCAATTGTCAGCGGAATGATCGGATGGCACCACGGTAATTTTCATTGGCAAACAGGCGTCATGGTCAATATCCCGATCGGCGATTATCACGATGGCGCGCTGGCAAATCTCTCGTTCAATCACTGGGGCGCGGACGTCTATGCCGCGGCATCCTGGATCGATCCCACGTCGGGAATCGACATCTCCGGCGCGATAGGCGTTACATTCAACGCAGAAAACCCCGCAACGAATTATCGTACGGGTGACGAGCTTCACATTGAATGGGCAGTTTCCAAAACCTTCTCGCCGAAGTTCTCCGCAGGTTTGACCGGATATTACTATGACCAGATATCAGGCGATAGCGGCGCGGGCGCGGTACTTGGCGGCTTCGAAGGGCGTGTCGCGGCCATCGGCGCAACCGTGGGATACAACTTCGAGGTCGGGGAAACGCCGGTTGCGGCGCGGTTGAAATATTTCCATGAGTTTGCGGCGGACAATCGGGCAGAGGGCGACGCAGGATTTATCACTTTCTCCATACCGATTGGCCAGCACAAGCCGAAAACGCAGCTGGCGGCCGCCGAATAAGGGGGCGCTCGCTTTGCAACCGGGTAAGGGCACATTGCTGGCGATGTGTCCTGAACCCGGTATTATCCCCGGCGGCGAAGCGCCCGGACCGGCGCTGCTTTAACGGTGCCGGGCGGAAGCAACCTGTGTGTTATGCCGCTAGAAATATGGCGCGCTGGAATCACTTCCACGCTTCGATCTTCGAGATTTTATCGTCTGCGGTCATTGTCAATTTGTATTGGGCGAACCTTGTCTTGTCGTCACATGTTACCAACACAATCGTGGGGCCTGCTGCCGACAGGACGTGATCGATTCTTGCGTCGCTGACCTGGTTGCACCAGAATCCTGCCGCGCGTATTGCGCGCGCTGTCTGGCGCTCAAGTATGCGCACCTGCAATGACTGTGCGGCAGCAACGTCTGTCAGAGCGACGAGAAGACAAAGGCCCTGGGCTATACGTTTCATCCGTTACCTCGCATAAGTTACTGATAAGAAGATGCTTTGAGCACTCCGGCAATGCAACAATGTAACTGTAACAACTTTGACGTGGCCTCTGATTTATCCCAACAATCCAGACGGAATTGGTTCGCGCGTTCCGCCGGGCCAATGTTTGATCCCGATGACCTAGAACGACCTGCGCGTCCGTAACTTTCCACGTATTACCTTGGAGACGTGCCGTTCTGAGCCGATGGGCATCAAGCCAGGGAATGTGGCGCAGTTGGGGGCGGCAATGGTCGGTTCAGGTGTATATCCGCTTTTACAAATGGCGAAGGCAGTTGCGGCAACTGTCCGCGGCGCACGGCCGGAGTGGTCGTGATGCGCATCATTGCAATTCAAAGGACTGCCATCCATCTCGGTCTGATCGTCGGATTGATGGTCGCCGCATGGTTTGCCTCCGGGTCGAACAGTGCCGCACAGCCCGCGGCGGCGGCAATTCCATCTGAAAAGGTCCAGCAACTGATCAAATTGCTCGACGATCCGGAAATCCGTGCATGGCTTGCCACCAAACCGAAGACAGTGCCTGCGCCTGCCATCGATGGCGCTCCAAGCGGTTTTACGCTTTGGACCAATGGCATACGTGAACATCTTCGTGCGGTGATTCGTGCCGTTCCGGCTCTCCCCGGCGATCTGCTGAACGCAGGCAGAATCCTGGCTGCCAAGGTCAGCGAATATGGATTCTGGTCCGCAGCGTTTTTGCTTCTGATACCCATTTTCTGCGGGATAGGCCTGGAGGTTCTTTTCAAAAAATGGGTAAAAAATACCGCAGGATTGATCGCAAACCAGCCCTCGGATGACAAGGTGATCTTTCACGAGGACTTGGCACAGGCGGCCTTCGTAAAAATTGCCCCGATTGCTGTTTTCAGCATTACGAGCTTCGGCGTTTTTCTGATCCTGGCATTGCCGCCTCTGTTCAATGCTCTCGTCATCCCGCTTTTGCTGGCGCTGATCGGATGCCGGATGATCATTTGCCTGAGCGAACTCCTGCTTGCGCCCGGCAAAGGCGAAGCCCACATCCGGCTTCTTCCGATGGAGGATATCTCCGCCCGGTTCTGGAGCCGTCGCACCAGCGCTTTTACAATCATATTGTTCGCCGGATGGGCTGCAGCCGGCGTTCTGACGGCGTTATCGATACCGGCCGACACAAAGAGCCTGATCGTCTATTGCATTGGTATCGGATTGCTGGCCGTGGCGGTGGAAGCCGTTTGGCATCGCCCCGGGCCTCGCCGCGACGCCAGGGATGTGGGCACGGGAGGCTGGCTGCTCGTCGCTTCCTTCTGCATTTTGTGGCTCTTCTGGATTGCAGGCATGAACATTCTGTTGTGGCTCGGCATCTACGCGATAGTCCTGCCCGGCATATTGAGAGCGACCAGTACAATCGTTAAAACCGTGTTTGACCAGTATCGTGCGGATGAGAGCAAACCGGTTTTCGAAGTTTTGGTCGATCGCGGTGCGCGAGCCCTTATCATAACACTTGCCGTAATTTGGCTCGCCATGGTTGTGCGCCTGCATCCGACAGTTTTGACCGAAGATGCCGCGGCCAGCAAAGCGATCCGCGGCGTCCTCAGCGGTGTTATTATTCTCCTTGTTGCGGACATGCTGTGGCACGTCGCCAAAAGCTCCATAAACCATCGGCTTGAGAGGGCCCGGCAAGCGAGCGGCGATGCCGCGGAACTGGCGCGCAGCGGCAGACTGCTGACCCTATTGCCGATCCTGCGCAATTTCCTCGCGGTACTCATCGCGGTTATTGCCATCATGATGGTGCTCTCGGGGCTCGGTGTCGAGGTCGGTCCGCTGATTGCCGGCGCAGGAATTTTTGGCGTTGCAATAGGTTTTGGCTCCCAAACGCTCGTCAAGGATGTCATCAGCGGCGTGTTCTACATGATGGACGATGCGTTTCGCGTCGGCGAATATATCCAGAGCGGGAGCTATAAGGGCACCGTAGAGTCCTTCAGCATCCGTTCGGTCAAGCTGCGCCATCACCGTGGCCCGATCTTCACGGTTCCCTTCGGCATGCTTGGTGCGGTCCAGAATATGAGCCGCGACTGGGTCATCGACAAGTTCCTGATTTCAGTCAGCTACAACACCGACATCGCGCAGGTCAAAAAGGTGGTCAAGACCGTGGGCGCGACGCTCCTGGAAGATCCGGAATTTGGTCCGCAGATCATCGAGACGGTGAAGATGAAGGGCGTCGAGGCATTCGGCGACTATGGCATTAATCTGAGTTTCGCCATGATGACCAAACCCGGGCACCAATCAACCATCAGGCGACGGGCTTACGCCATGATACGCGATGCATTTACGGCGACCGGCATCGAATTTGCCTCGCCGACCGTGCAGGTTGCGGGTGACGATCATTCAGGCAATGTCGCCGCAGCGGCCACGAACGACGCGATCCACCGCAAGAAGGCGGCGGATGCCGCGAAAGCCGGGGAAAGTTGAACCAAAGTCAATGACTTCTGATAAGGGCGGGGTAGCAATGGCATTCAGCAACGCATTGAACCGGCTTGTGCTGGGTCTCATCGGGATCGCTTGTTTGTCCATGGCCGCTCCGGCCCTGGCCGACTCAAAGTTCCTCTCAAGCCACATTCTTGATCTGGACGGGATGAAGCAGAGGCGGCTCATTCGAATTCTTGTCCCTTATAGCAAGACGATTTATTTCATTGATCAGGGCAAACAGTATGGCACTGCAGTCGAGTTTGGTACTGCGCTTGAGACGGCGCTCAATGCCGGAGCCAAGAGAGAACTCGATCGCGTGCGCATCGCGTTCATCCCGGTTGGCCGCAACGAACTGATTCATGCATTGAATGACGGACTGGGTGACGTGGTGATGGCAAACCTCACAATAACGCCTGCCCGGCTTGAGCAGGTCGATTTCACCGTTCCCGTTTACGACAAAGCAAGCGAAATTCTGGTGACGGGGCCTTCTGCCGAAAGGGTCGCCGATCTCGATGATCTTTCGGGCAGACAGGTCGCCGTGCGGGAGACAAGCAGCTATTTCGAACATCTTTCGAAGCTGAATGCCGATTTGAAATCGCGGGGAAAGACCGAGATAAGCATTCGGATTATGGACGAAAATCTCGAGGATGAAGATCTTCTCGAAATGGTGAATGCGGATCTTCTGGCCTACACCGTCGTCGACAAATACAAGGCCGCAATCTGGTCGTCTATTTTCAAGGATGTTGTCGTTCGTCCGGATATCGAAATTTCCGGTAACGGCCAGATCGCCTGGGCGATCCGCAAGAACAGTCCATTGTTGAAGAAAGAGCTCGACCGTTTCGTGGCGACGCATCGCGTTGGAACAACCTTTGGCAATATTCTCAAAAATACGTATTTCAAGAGCGATAAAATTCTTCAGCGCGCTTACTCAAACGACGATGTCGAAAAATTCAAGCAACTGGTCACACTCTTCCGCAAGCACGGAACGACCTATTCCTTCGATTACCTGATGCTGATGGCGCAAGGCTATCAGGAATCCAAGCTCGACCAATCGAAACGCAGTCCGCGCGGCGCAGTCGGTATCATGCAACTGCTCCCAGCCACCGCGAGGGATAAGGTCGTTGCCATTGCTGGTATCGATAAGGACGAAGACCGCAACATCGAAGCCGGTTCGAAATATTTGCGCTATCTTATGGATACCTATCTGGACGAACCGGCGCTGAATGCGCGTGAACGCGAATTGCTTGCCTTTGCCGCCTACAACGCCGGCCCGGGAAACCTGAAGAAGTTCAGGAAGAGGGCCGTAGACCTTGGTCTTAATCCGAATATCTGGTTCGGCAATGTGGAGAATTCGGCCGCGGATATCGTCGGCCGGGAAACGGTGCAATATGTCGGCAACATCTACAAATATTACGTTGCCTACACGATGCTGGCAGAGCGGCTCCAGGAAAACGCAGATGCCGTGAGCTCCGGCAAAAAGGGTGGCTAGTCCATAACGTTTTTCAAAGCAGCAGCAGGCGTTTCACGATGGGCAGAAGTTCCTTGAAGGGAAGTTGCGTGAGCCCGACCAGAACGAACGGTAGCAGTGCTGCTGCGAAAACCGGGATGAGAGTCGATCGCGTCACCAGCATCGGTGACAGCTTCTTTGCGGCCTCGAACAGTTTACCGGGGTCGGCAAGTTCCTCATGCACGTCGGCATTGTCGTCGTCGGCAACGACGTTCTTGCCAAGGGTGCCGCGTTCCACCTGTCTTTGATAATTGGTGGCCACTGTGGATGCAGCAAGCAGCGTCCGCTTCTTCAGGTCAAGTATCTGCCGAACAAAACAAAGCAGCGGTATGCCGAAATATGCGGATAAGGCGATCAGCGACAGCGCCATGACGGCTCCAAGTGCTGAAGCCGTTATTGTGCTGTGCAAAATCTGGTGGGTGACGGCGGCAGATACGACGCTGCTGACTGCGACTGTGAACAGCATATAGGCATTGGGATAGCGGCCGACGAAGGCCAGACCGGCATGACCGTCCGGATGGGTTGCAACCAATCGTGTTTCCAGCCGCGACAAGGCCAGAAGCAAGAGTGACCAGATAACGTGCCGCCACACGCTGCGCGATAGAAGGAACCAGAAAAGCGTGTTGCTGACAATGACCGACCACCACGCTGCAGGGCTCAGCGACCTTTGGGCATTGGCAACCGTGACTGCCCAGGAGGAGGCTGTCTGGTTCTGTGTGTTCGAAAGCAGGAGCAGCGATGCGGTGACGGCAAACAACAGACAGATGAGTTCAGCCCACATCGAGTTTCGGCGCTCAAGCGCTTTCACCATCGCTGATCGGGCAGCGCCAAGCGCGTTTTCGGTGACGAGCTGCCCCGCGAAGAACTGCTTCACGCCGTCCCGGAGCTGATCCTCCACCTGAGTTTCGGCCAGAATGAGGAACCCGATCGCCAGGAAGGACCTTGCCCACACGCCGGGATCTAGGAGATAGGGCCGCAGCTCCAGAGGACCCAGAGCGGTTCCGGCCACCACTGCGAGCAGAAGGGGCACGCCCCACGCGGCGGCCACGAACATGATGGCGCGAACCGCGGAATTGAGATCACCCGTCCGCGCGATACCAGCATCCAGCTGCAGCTGATAGAACGGGCCGCCGTGAAAGATCAGGAATGGTGGGTCATTCTCCCGTTCATGTGCCATGGGTTGGCTCAATAGCTCAGCTCGCGTGACTGCGCCTTGTCCTGCAGTGTTTCATGGAATTTATCCGATTTGACCGGAGCGCGCTTTTGGCCTTCCAGAATGTTGATCGGCGTGCTTACGGTTGTCGCCGCGACCTTGCCGACGACGTTGACACCTCCAGCTATCACCGCCGTTACACCTTGACCGAGTGATACGTTGGAATCGGTGAGGGTCTGTCCGGTTACCAGGCGCTGGCCGATCAACTGCACGATCTGCGGGCTCTCTGCGAATTTGCCATGGTTGAGGCTGTCTCCGCCTTTGACCTTGGTCAGGTCGATGACCGTAATTCCGGCTTGTTCGAGTTTGCTGCGGTAGGGCTCGTCGGCGGGATTGATGGCCCCGAGCCGTTGCACGTCACCCGAGATGAAGCGGGAGGCTGCGAGCGCACGGTCGTCCTGGGAGACGAATATCGTGAATTTGGGTCGCTTTTCACCCATTTCCGTCCATTGGCGCGCGAAGACATCGACATCGATATCCGGTGAAGCCAGGATCACGTTGTCGATCTTTGAGGCAACGCGGCCGTCACGGATAGCCATCTGTCGCAAGGACTCCATGGCCAGCCATGTTCCCATCGAATGAGCCATGACGGTGATGTCTTTGACGTTCGGATCATTGGCAAGCGTGCGCAATGTTTGCTCGAAAGCCACTCTCGAATAATTGGTGCTTTCCTTGTCGTAATTGTAATCGAAGAGACTGGCCCTGGACGGCCAGGTGAAGAGGATCGGTGTCACCTTGGCGCCCGAGTCATGGATGATCTGGGCAAAACGAAAGACCGAATCCTCATAGCGGTTGTTGAATCCATGCACGAAGACCAGCGCGTGCCCGCCGACGACATGCGCCCGGAACCATGTTCGGGCCTGATCGACGGATTTGAGCTGCTGGACACGCGTAACGGCAAAATCCGTATCGGGGTTGGGCGGCAGTTTCTTGGGCCATTGAACCGTGCCAGCCTTGCGTTTGCTGTCCGATGGGATCGAAACCGAGATATCCGTCAGATAGGGGTGCGGGCTGCGCTCTCCCGTGAACAGCGTGGCTGGATCGTCGGATGGAACCCGGCTCGTCACGACAAGCATGTCCACATTCGAACCTCCGGTTTTGTTGGAAACCGCGACAGGGGACATGACGCCCTTGGGGTGGCCGGCACATCCTCCCAATACGACCACGCAGGCCAACAGGATTGTCAGAGGAGATGACAATCGCATCAGGCCAGTTGCGGCGCGCTGTCCTATTGGGCGCGCGTCGTTCGGCAACTTGTTTCGCCTGGAAGACGCATGGTTGGATAGAGCATTTGGCATCGGGTGTTTCCTCGAGAACCTGTGGCGCACCCGGAAGGGCATGCCTGAATTCATGCTTCAATGAGCCGCTTTCGTATGGCAAAGCGGACAAGCGCTGCCGTGGACTTGGCATCCAGTTTACGCATGGCAGCGGAGCGGTGGCTTTCAACAGTCTTTTCGCTCAGTCCGAGGACCGCTGCCGTCTCCTTGTTGCTGTGTCCTTCGGCAATAAGTTTGACGACTGCCGTTTCCCGCGACGTCAGGATGCTGGGCGACGCATCAGATTTTGCGAGGTAAGAGGATACGAGTATGTCCGAGACCGCCTTGGTGAAGAACGGTTGACGATGTTCCAGCGCCTCCACAGCCTGGATCAGATGGTGGGTTGCATCCGACTTCAGCAAATATCCCCGAACGCCCGCTTCGAGAATGTTGCGAAGCAAAGCTTCATTGTCGTGCTGGGTAAAGATAAGGATTTCGGTTTTAGGGTTGTGGAGGCGGATCTGACGGGCAGCTTCCACGCCATTGATATACGGCAAAGCATAATCCAGGATGGCAATTTCGGGGTCGGTAAGACGAGCCTGCTCAACCGCATCGCGCCCGTTCTCAGCCTCGGCAACGATTTCCCAGCGTTCCCGCGTAGAGAGAATTGCTCTGACGCCTTGCCGAACGATCTCATGGTCGTCCGCGATGAGAATCCGTGTCATATTCACTCCCCGGTTGACGTCTGGTCCGCAAGCTCAGTTCGCCGAGCTGAAACAAGCTTGCGGATTACCTCAGCCCTACATCGGAAACTGAAATTCGGCAAAAATTAACAGTTACGTACTTACGCCGACAGAGCCGTTGAACGCTAATGCTCCCCAATAACCAATGGGAGCGCTGCGCACAATGCAACGGTCAATCACACGGAACCGCACTGTCGCACCATCATTGCACAGGTGTGCCGATTCGTGTCGCGAGGTTGCCGTCGCCGATCGATATCAACGCCTGGACTCCGAACACAATTCATTGAGGAGAAGCAAGTATGTCACTATATCCAAAGGCGATGGCCATCGCAGCTTCGGCGATTTTGCTGTTCTGCGGCAGCATCACGCCGGTGTGGTCTCAGGCACAAACGGCTGCGGCCCCGCCTGCCACCGCGGTCGCTGAAGCACCCAAGCTGCTTTCGAACACCGAACTGCAAACGCTTGTCGCACGCATTGCGCTTTATCCGGATGACCTGGTGGCTCTGGTGCTGTCCGCGGCGCTTAATCCGCTGCAAATCGTGCAGGCCGAGCGCTTCCTCGAAGAAGCCAAGTCCAAGCCGGATCAAAAGCCGGATAAGTCTTGGGATGGCAGCATCGTCTCGCTGCTCAATTATCCGACCGTTGTCAAAATGATGAATGACGACCTGAACTGGACCCAGCAACTCGGCACTGCCGTGGTTGACCAGCAGAAGGATGTCCTCGTTGCCGTACAGCAGCTGAGGGACAAGGCCGTTTCCCAAGGGGTGATCAAGTCCAATGACAAGATCATCGTGGAAAAGCAAAAGAGCAATGTTGTCATCCGTCCTGTCAAAAAGGAGGTGACCTACGTTCCGGAGTACGATCCGATTATCCTGACAAGCCCGACTTACGTCGCAGCGGCGCCGATCGTCTACGGGAGTCCGTATCCGTCCTATTACTACCCATATGCGCCTTACTGGGCAGGTTTCGTGACCGGTGTTGCCTTTGGCGCTGCCGTGGACTGGAACAACTGGCATTCGTGGGGAGGGAATGACGTCAATGTGAATGTCAACAATTTCAACCGCAATGATTTCCACTTTGACAAGAACAATATCAGCAACCTCAATTTTGACAGCGGCAAATTCAATTTCGACCGGAATTCCATCACCAACAATATCCGTCAGAACAACGGAAACCGCCTCGATGTGAAGGGCGGCGACCGCATCGGAAATACGTCGGGTTTCGCCGGCGCCGGCTCGAGAGTTGGCAGTGCGGACGTTCGCCGCGACGTGCAGAGCGGCTTGAAGGAACGGGTTGGCGGAAACGTTGCAAATGACCGTGCGAACCGGGCGGCCACGCGGCCTGCCAACAACAATATCGCCCGTCCCAACCCGGCCAAAGGCAATATTGCCGGCAACACCCGGCCCAGGCAAACAATGGCGGCTCGTGCCGACCATCGCCCAAGACAGCCAAGTGCATTCGGCAATTATGCTCCGGGCCATGAAGTCAGGCAATTCTCCCAGCGTGGCAATTTCAGCCGTAACTTCGGTGGCGGCGACAGGCTTGGCGCGGGTGGTGGAGGCGTGAGGCATGGATTTGGCGGCGGCGGTCGTTTCCATCGCCGTTGACCATGAAGAACCACCGCAGTTTCCTTTGAAGGATTTTGAAAAATGTCCAGACACGTTCTGAAAGCACTTTTTGCATCAACGCTCATCTCGATGGCTGTACCGTCGTTCGCAGCCGAACCGTCATTGCAACGCTTCGTTGGCGCTGAACCCTTGACCTTCAAGGACGCCGGCGAAGCGGTGGATGCCCTCAAGAAGGATCTTGAGACAAAGGATGTCGGCGCACTGGCAAAATTGCTGGGTCTTAACCCGGAAGAGGCAAAGAAATCGGACGATTTCGACGCGCGCCTGACTGAACTTCAGCAGGCGTCCAAGGAACAAACCGCAATGGAGGACCGCGAGGACGGCGGCAAGGAAGTGGTCCTGGGAAATCTCGCCTGGCCATTCCCGTTTCCCCTGGTGAAGCACGACAGCGGCTGGCGGTTCGATACGCTTGCGGGCCTTGAGGAGGTCCTGGCGCGTCGTATCGGCGAGAACGAACTTGAGGCAATCGACATATGCCGCAATGAAATCCTCGCGCAGGCGGCTTACGCACAAGTGGACCACGAGGGCGATGGCGTGCTCGAGTTCGCCCAGAAAATCATAAGCGACGAAGGCAAGCAAAACGGGCTCTACTGGAAATCGGCTGGAGGCGAAGAGAGCCCTGCCGGCAATCTGGGGGATGCCGCCAAAATCGAAGCCAGTGCCGGCTCGGACCACGGTTATTTCGGTTATCGATTCCGAATCCTCACGTCGCAAGGCAGCAATATTGCCGGCGGGAAGTACAATTTCGTTATCAATGGCCATATGATTGCGGGACATGCCATGATTGCTTCACCGGCAGTCTATGGTGAGACCGGGATCATGACCTTTGTCGTCAGTCACCACGGTACCGTTTATCAAAAGGACCTTGGCCCGGACACCGCGAAGATCGTCAAAACAATAACCTCGTTCAATCCTGACAAAACGTGGGAGCCTGTTGAGGACTGATCGTGGGTCCGCGGAATATCCAGGGCAGATATTAACTGTCGGGAGGCAATACCAATCAGAGCCGGGTGGAGCGAGCATGGCTTCATCCGGCTCTGATTTTTCTATTGCCTCCCGACGACAAGCCGTTCGCCTGAGAAGCAAAGACTTAACAGGAATGGTGGAATCCGGAAACGTCGGCTCTTAAGATCCTTACATGCTGCACTTGTGATAGGTGACATACATGTTGTCGCCAAACGGGTCGAAGCGCTGAAATTCTTCGGGGCCGACGATTTTAAAAGTAACCGTGACATCGCTCTGGATCATTGAATCGGTGCATGAAAGCCGCGCGGACAAACGGTCTTTTTGCTTGCGCACGCTTTGGGTGGTGCATATCGCCATCGGCCCGGATACCTTGCTTCCAACGATCAGCAAGCCGGTTGTTGTTGAGGCGCCGCGGTCCTTGAACTCAATCTTTTTGCCGACTTTCTTGAACGTATCAGCGCAGTCGGTACCGTTCATGGTCCACGCACCTTGCAATTCCTTCATCGAAGCCGCGATGACGCCGGATGTTAAACCAAGGCCTATCAGTCCGCTCAAGAGAAGGATTTTACCGGTTTTGCCTGACATCGAAGTTCTCCATGTTCATTTCGTCTGAAGACTAGGACAACGGCAATCCAACGAAAACACGGTCCGCTCGAATATACAGATTCGATACGGTAAATGTGCAGATGGCCGATGGCGATAAGCTGACCTCAAGCGATCATCGGATCAATGTCATCTTCGTGTCGTCCATGCGAACCAGACGGCGACAACGGCAAGGACAATTGCCAGGAAGCGGCGGATGAAACGCTCGCGGGATGGCTCGTTCAGGACCGCTCCCAGCGAGCCTGCGAGTATCACGATGGCGCAGTGAATTGCCGTTGCGACCAAGAGGTAGATGGTCGTGAGCACCAAGGTTTGGCTGAGCGTGGGTGAGACGTCGTCGAGGAAGGTTGGTAAGACGGCAATGTAAAAGACCGCCGCCTTCGGGTTGAGGAGGTTGGTCATGAGGCCGCGCGCAAAATGTTTGCTTGCGGGTTCTGCCACGGGACCAACCTCAGTTGAGCTGTCGCGCCAAGCGTCGACGGCGAGATAAAGCAGGAAAACAATACCTGCCCAACGCAGGGCCGCGTAGAGGCCGGGAGATTGCGTTACGATTTCCGCCAGACCCAATGACGCCGCAAGTCCCACCACGGCAAGACCGAGCGTAATTCCAGCCACGGTGGCAAATCCTGATCGGCGACCATCGCTCGCGGCGATAACAGCCAGGTAAGCCATATTCGGCCCTGGCGTCAGCTCGATGATCAGCGAGGTTGCGGCGAACGAAAATAATGTGCTTACGGGCAGTTCGTACAATGCCAGACCGCTCATCATGTGTTGCCATGGCTCGCGTTTCGGGATTGCAATCCGCTGCGCCTCTCGAGCAATTTGCGCCAGAGGCCGCCCTCGAATGCGGAGCTGATCTCTCGTGATGCGAGATAGGGGATCAGGACAAGCAGCATGATGAAGCTGGTGGCGAATATCTGCGGTGCCTTGCCAAGAAGGTCGGAAAGCGATGCGGCGGCTGTCCTTCCATGGATGAGCCCCACGACAACTTCCTCGAGTATCGAGAGTGCGATCAGCAGCGCCAGATAGAGCAGGGCCTTGGAGGCAATGACATTGATGATCCGGCGATCGCTGTAACGATCGCCCAGGTGGACGGCGTGCCCCAGCAGGATGAACTTAGCCAACAGCAAGGCCTTGAGGGCAGGGAGCCCGAAGGGCCAGAACCCATCACCGGAACTGCCGACAATCGTGATCTTGTAGAGGATGATGGCACTCAGGCAAACGTAGAGATAAACCGCAAGAACGGCGAATTGCAGCAAGTCGCTCTTCAGTCGGGTGATAATCAAACTGGCGCTGATTGGCATGGTGGCCTCCTGATCGAAACCGGTTACCGTCGGATTGGCATTTGTCGGCTCCCGACATCGCAGTTGCCTCATTTCAGATGGTACGCAACCAAGGCCGGAAGGGAAGTACGATACGGTAAATCAAGTGATGGATAGGCCTTTAACAAGCGTCCCAGAAATTGGAAATTATCTAATGATTCCGGTGCATTATTGTCCTGGGCTCGACATGATAGTCAGCCCCATGGTGTGCCTTGAAACGCATTCATCGGCAGCTTGAGATAGCGTATGCCGTTCTCTTCCAACTCTGGAAGCCGGCTGCCGTTGATGTTGACCTGCAAGGCGTGCAGGATGAGTTTTGGCATTGGCAGCGTCCGGTCTCGGTTCTCGCGCATCAAGACAAAGTCCTCTTTGTTTGGTGAGCCTTTGAGATGGACGTTCTCAGCTTTCTGACGATCGACCGTGCTTTCCCATAGGGGTTCCCGTCCACCGGGCTGATAGTCATGTCCGACAAATATGCGCGTGTCTCCGGGCAGGGCGAGGATTTTCTGGATGCTCGCCCATAGCGTGCTGGCGCTTCCGCCTGGAAAGTCCGCACGGGCTGTGCCGCTGTCGGGCATGAAAATCGTATCGTGCACGAACGCCGCGTCGCCGATCGAATAGGTTATCGATGCAAGCGTGTGGCCCGGCGAGAATATGACGCCGGCTGCGATGCTGCCGATGGAGAAGGTGTCGCCGTCAACGAACAGCCGGTCCCACTGACTTCCATCGATGCGCAAATCCGGCCAATTGTAGATCTGCGACCAGATCTTCTGGACATCGACAATTCTTGCGCCAATGGCGATTGGCGCACCCGTAATCCCTTTGAGATAGGCTGCGGCCGACATGTGGTCGGCATGCGGATGGGTATCGAGAATCCACTGAACATACAGATCCTGCTCACGGACAAAGTCCAGCAGCAGATCGGCATTGTATGTCGCTGTCGTACCCGACTTCTCATCGAAGTCGAGGACCGGATCAATGATGGCGCAAGCCTTGGTCTTCGGATCGCTGACGACGTATTGAACCGAAAATGTGCGCGGGTCAAAGAAGGCGGTAACGTCGGGCCTATGCATGGACAGCTTCCTGAAAATCTAGGACACGCGGCGAGAAAATCGCGCGTGCCGGATCGAATGTGTAGAGCGCTTCAAATGAAGGAGCATCGCGCGCCAACTGAGCGACAGATTGCAGGATGAAGGAGACTTTTTCATCTGATAAAAGAACGCTCAGATTGAGTCTGGTAAATCCGGGCTTCTCGATCTCGTTGCCACTGAGGATCGCCAGCCGCATCCGTTGCGAGGCGTCGGCATCAATCGACAGCAACCGGTGCACATAGGGCCCCGCGCAGGCGCAACCTCCCCGGGCCTGGATGCCGAACCGATCGCTCAGCAGCCGCGTGATCAATTGCTGGTGGACATACCCGCCTTTAGCGCTTCTGATTCGGAACGAGAATATCGGAAGACGTGGTAGCAGGCAGGAGCCGAGCAGTTCGATCTCTGGAACGTTCTGCCATGCCGCAAATGCCTTGTGCGTCAGTTCATCGTTGCGCCGCTTGATGTCATCCAATCCGATCGCCTGTTTGACCAGAAAAGCAAGTGCCGCTCGAATGTCACCGATGACGTTGGGCGTGCCCGCTTCCTCGCGCGCTTCAAGGCTGTCGCTGTAATCATGGCCCGTCGGCGAAACGAATTTCACAGTGCCGCCACCTGGCCAAGAGGGCTTGCTTGCGGTAACGGCATCGTGACGAACAATCAGGATACCTGTTGCTCCCGGCCCGCCAATAAATTTATGCAGCGATATGACAATCGCGTCTATCTCGACGTCCGTTTCGGGGCGCATTGAGATTGGCAGGTAAGGTCCGGCACCGGCATAGTCCCAGACGATCTTTGCCCCTGCCGATTTGGCGATCTTCGTGATTGCCGCGACATCGGTCATGATCCCTGTCACGTTGGACGCGGCCGAAAAAGAGCAGACTTTCAGATCTGCGGTGGCGCTCTCCAGCGCTTCTGTCAGAAGCACGGGATCCGGGCCGCCGTCGACACCTTCGGCGATTTCTATGATCTGCGCGCCGCTTTCTCGCCAGGGCAGAATATTCGAGTGATGCTCATAAGGTCCGATGATCACGCAAACCCGCTGGCCCGACGCAACGGCCTTGGAGACACCAAGCAAATTGACAAGCCGATTGATGCCCGCAGTTGCTCCGGACCCTGCAAAGATGACTGCGTGGTTGTGGTCCGCGTCGCAGCATTCCGCGATCACTGTGCGCGCAGCCCGGCGCAGGCGTGTCATCATGCCTCCGCAGTAGGAGGCCTCGGTATGGCTGTTTGCATAATAGGGCAACACCTCTTCGAGGATAAAATGCTCGACCTGTGTGAGCGCCCGTCCGGAAGCGACGTAATCGGCATAGACGAGATCTTTCAAGCCGAACGGCCCGTCGACTTTGGCCTG
The DNA here is from genome assembly GCF_055378485.1 of Phyllobacterium sp. T2-21. NCBI lineage: Bacteria > Pseudomonadati > Pseudomonadota > Alphaproteobacteria > Hyphomicrobiales > Phyllobacteriaceae > Phyllobacterium > Phyllobacterium sp. T2-21. The sequence continues at coordinate 37,339 of NZ_AP027915.1, forward strand.
CGAACCAATGAGACCCTCGCGTAGCATGACGATGGGATCGGCCACATCGAGGCTGCTTCGGAATTTGGCGAGAACTGCCATTGGAACTGCTGATTGGCGGGTATTGGCTGGCTCTTGCACTGGCGGTCTCCAGATAGGATTTGACAGAGATTATATTCCCCCTCACTCTTCAAATCCTCACCGATTTTTTGATAACTTGGAGCTATTACGGGTAAAATGATCGATAAATCCGAGAAAATTGATGATTTTGATCTGAAAATTCTGACTTGCCTTCAACGAAACGCGGTCGCATCGCAACGTGATTTGGCCGACCAGGTGGGGCTATCGCAAAATGCCTGTTGGCGGAGGCTCCAACGGCTTCACGCTATCGGCATGGTGCGAGGCGCACACGCCGACATCAATCTGGAGGTGCTTGGTTTCGATCTGATCGTGATTGTCATGATCCGCACGCGCCACCACTCCAAGGAATGGTCTGATGATTTTCGCAAACACGTCGACCAGTTGCCAGAGGTTATCGATTTTTACCGAATTGGCGGGGATTGGGACTATTTGATCAAGGTCGCAACCCGTGGGATGTCAGGCTATGACGCTTTTTATCAAAAACTTATTACAAACTTCGATCTGGCAACCGTAACGGGCTATTTTTCGATGGAAGCCATTATCAACAATCGAGCGGTTGATCTAACTCGTGTCCGCCAAAGCGACAAGAGTCGTTTAATTCCGTAAAGCATCCAGCGAGCTATACATTGGATAATCTGAAAAACCGCCCCGCGAAGCACTTTCGTTCAAGGCCCCATCAGCGTGAAGCCGGGAAAGACGGGCGCGGAAGCATAGGTTCCTCTATCACAGCCAATCGAGACCGAGATAGGATCTACACCGGGTTCCGAGGGGACGGAAATAACTCATCGGTCAAACCAAGGACACGATAAACGAACAACCCCAGCCATTCATGCATCGCAAGATCAGATGCAGCAAGACCGGTGGCAATGGTCGAAACGGGTCTGAGCCAATCTGCGCTCCCGTGGGTGCGATAATCCACGGGATAGGGAGTTATGTTCATACCGGCAGCACGAAAACACGCAACGGCCCGTGGCATGTGGCTCGCCGAAGTCACCAGCAGCCACTGTTCCCCTGGCTTGGCTTGAAACGCTGCGGCGGTTTCCGATCCGTTTTCGCACGTGTTGCGCGAAAGCTCCTCAATACTGATGCGGGTTTCAGGTAGACCGATAGAGACAAGCACATCTTTGGCAATCTGCGATTCCGTCGGGGAGTTGTCGTGTACAAGATGATTGGCACCGCCGGACAGCAATACGCGCGCATCAGGATGAAGCCGGGCGAGTTCGGCCGTTGCCGTCAGTCTTTCGGCTGCCTCGTTCAAAGCGGGGCTATGACGTCCGGCTGTTATGTGCGTGTCGACGGCGCCTCCGAGCATGATGATGCCGGCAACTGGCCCTGTAATGCTGGGTTGTGGAAAGCGGTTCTCAAGAAGCAGTAGGGCTGCTGGTCCTGCCGGAGACCAGCCAAGGATTGCAAGTAGCGCAACTGACATCACGAGAAATGACAGACCTGTCCTGCGAAACCCTAGGATCAGGGCGAACATGCCCAAAATACCGAGAAGCCCGATGATATTGGACGGCAGGACCACGTAGCCCGCCACTTTGGAGATCAGGAAGAACATTTAAGGCCCCGGTGTTCACGGCATGATTGCTTGTGTGCGTGATGTGTGCAGCATCATGCGCTTATTGTCCAACGGAACGAAGGTGATCGATACGGAGCAAGAGCAAGCCATATTGGGCAACGAGAAATCCAATTTCAAATCTCATTGTTTCCTGACACCGGGATGTCAGCAGTGGGCTTATATTGTTTCTATTCAATCAAAGGCGGATCGATGAGCGCGGCGGGATATCGACTGGGACTGGTGTTTGTTACAGGCTCTGCGGTGGCTTGGAGCACAGCAGGATTTTTCACACGGCTTATTCCGCTGGATAGCTGGACGATGCTGGCGTGGCGCGGCATCTTCGGCGCGATTGCAATTGCATTGGTGATTTTCGCTTTGGAAGGTCGAAAGAGTTGGCTGGCGTTTCGAACGATGGGTTTGCCGGGATGGATGTTCGCGGGCGTATCCGCCATTGGAATGATCTTTTTCATCACGTCGCTCAGGCACACGACCGTCGCCCATGGTGCGGTCATTTACGCCACGGTTCCGTTCGTTGCCGCGGGTTTGAGTTGGCTCGTTCTGAATGAGCAACCCACACGCAGCGCCATCATTGCAAGTTTGTTTGCCCTTGCCGGTGTGGCGCTGATGATGGGGCTGGGCGTGGAAGGCGGTCTGTTGGGCGACGTCCTGGCATTTGGACTTACCGTCTGTATGGCCATCATGATGGTTATCGCGCGGCGGTATCAGAATATCCCGATCATGCCGGCCGCCTGTCTGTCGGCTTTGCTCAGTGGTTTGGTGTGTTGGCCGCTCGGTGATCCGCTTGCCATTACCAGTCATGAGCTTTTGATCCTGGCTCTGTTTGGTGTTGTTAATTCAGCCGTTGGTCTTGCGCTGTTCACACTGGGTGCCCGGCATCTTCCGGCAATCGAGACGGCCTTGATTGGATCGTTGGACGCTCCGCTGGCGCCGCTCTGGGTTTGGCTCGCATTCAACGAAACACCCGGTGCAAGCACGATCATTGGCGCGCTGATTGTCTTTACTGCGGTGTGCGTGCACCTGATTGCCGGAACACTCAGACGAAAAACGCAACTTGAACCTGCCGTATTCTGAAATTTCGAACTACTGTTGCTGCCAAGCGGATCGGAATTGGGGATGACGACGGGGGCCGTTGCAGATACAAAAAGTCAAAGCGATGGGAAATCCAATCCAAATGCCGAATTCTGATCTTTCCATTCTTCTGGACCTCGACGGCACACTGATCGACTCGCAACCCGGCATTGTGTCCAGCTGTCGTGCCGCCCTGCGTGCGCTTGGACATGAGCCGCCCGAGGTTATGGATATTGAAGCGTTGATCGGACCTCCGATCGAGGAGGTGATGCGATATCTGCTCGAACCCTACGGCGACGATCGCATCTCTGACGCAGTCGATGCCTATCGCAGCGACTACAGCGCTCGGGGACTCCTGATGAGTAGGCTTTATGATGGAATACCTTCCGCACTGAATTCGCTTCGCAATGAGGGAATGAAACTGTTTCTGGCGACATCAAAGCGCGTCTTCTTTGCTCGAAGAATTCTGGAAAATCTTGAACAGAACCGCTTGTTCGCCGGAATTTACGGTTCAGAACCCGGTGTTGTGACAGATCACAAGCCGGAGTTGATTGCGCATATTCTGGCAGAGAACCAGCTGAATCCGAACAGATGCGTGATGGTGGGCGATCGTAAATTCGATGTGTCCGGGGCGCATGCGAACAATATGAAAGCGATTGGCGTAACCTGGGGGTACGGCAGCCGGGAGGAACTTGAATTGGCAGGAGCCGATACGCTGATCAACGGCCCTGCAGAGCTCAAGAATGCGATCCTGAACTTGCTGCGAGCAACGGCCGCCTGAAAACCCGTCAACAACGTGGCGTTTCCTTCCATCAGCGGTCGGTGGGTGCGATTGCACTCTTCGCAATGTCAATTTGGGATTCGCGAAGTCGGAATTCTCCACGATGATATTGGCGGACGACCTTACATCGGTCCTTTTCCCGCAAATCTCAAAAGCGCCCGGATATTGCTCTTCAAATACAATTCTCGCCTTACCGAACTGTATGGTAGCGGCGAAGCGGTCGTAAAGTTGGATGTTTATGGTCTTCGATGGCGCATGGTGGCGCGCACGAAGGAATGATCATGAACAAATATCTCGAAAAACACCCCGCGGTCACGATCGCCTTGGTGCTCGGAGCTGCTGTCACATCATCTTTCTTAACATTGCCGGTAGCGCATTCGGCATCGATACCTCAGGTTGAGGATTCTGCGACGGAAAAGAATCCGCCCGGAGACATCCCCGATACCCAAGTCTTTATCGAGTATCGCTCCGCTCTCGGCTTTTCGTTGAAAGTTCCCGAAGGATGGGCAAGGAAGGACGGACCGGACGGCGTCAGCTTTACTGACAAATTGGACGGTGTGGTGGTTATGGTTTCCGCCGCCGCTTCGCCGCCCTCGGTAGAATCCGTAAAGCGAGACTATGTTCCCAAAATGGAGGCCGCTGGAAAAGCGGTCAAGGTCGCTGGCGTTCGCGCCGTAAAGGTATCTGGTGGCAATGCCATCCTGATTTCATACACTTCAGATTCCGAGCCAAACGCGGTCACGAACAAACAGGTTCGGCTTGAGAACAGACGCTACCTTTACTTCAGGAATGGAAAACTTGCCGAGCTCGATCTGTATGCACCATTTGGAGCGGACAATGCAGATCAATGGCGCATGATGTCCCAATCGTTTCGCTGGCAATGATATGCCGCTCATCGAAGCCCATGAATTGTACCGATTTTACCATAACGGGGATGATGAAACGGCGGCGCTGCGTGGCGTCAGCCTTCAGGTTGGGCATGGCGAGATTGTTGCGATTACCGGACCGTCGGGCAGCGGTAAATCGACCTTGCTGTCATGCCTGACAGGCCTTGAAGAACCGGACGGAGGTTACGTCATCATTGCCGGTGAGAGGATCACGCGGCGCTCCGAAGCATTTCGAGCATCCATAAGAGCGACGCGTTTGGGCATTTTGCAACAGGTGCCGAACCTTCTTGCGCACCTCACCGTGACCGAAAACATCGAACTTCAGATGCACCTGGCCGGCATGGCAAACATGAACAGCATCGAAATGCTGCTTTCGACGGTCGATCTGCGGCATCGTGCCTATGGATATCCGAATGAGCTGTCCGGGGGGGAGGCGGCTCGCGCAGGGTTGGCTGTAGCGCTTGCTGCAGACCCGGTGCTGCTTGTCGCCGACGAGCCCACAGCTGAAGTTGACAGAAAAACTGAATCGCACCTGATCGAACATTTCAAAAAGCGGCGACAGGCCGGCAAGTCGACGCTCGTTGCGATCCATAGCGATGCGATGTCCGGTATCGCGGATCATGTTCTCAGATTGAGGGACGGGAAGGTGGTCCATGACTGAATGTCTGGTCGATGCAAAAGATGTTGCAAGGGACTTTCCCGACGGAACATCCGGCATGAGCACGGTCCTGCAGCCGTCATCGTGCCGGATTGTATCCGGTGATCGGATTGCGCTTACGGGCCCCTCCGGAAGTGGCAAGTCTACGCTCCTCTATCTGCTGGGCGGCCTTGACCGGCCCACCCGAGGGATTGTGGTCTGGCCGGCACTCGGTGCCGGAGATACCCTGCGGCCAGAGAAAATTACCTATGTCTTTCAATCACAAAGTTTGTTTCCCGCTCTGACGGTTCTTGAAAACGTGGCCTTGCCGCTGATCGTTTCAGGCGGGAATGGCCTGCCTGATCAACGTGCGATGGCCTTGCTCGCTGAATTCCAGCTCGATGGGTTGGCGGGGAAGCTGCCGGAAGAGTTGTCGGGCGGGCAGGCCCAACGTGTCGCTTTGGCAAGAGCTCTTGTAACGCAACCGCGATTGATCCTTGCGGACGAGCCGACCGGCCAGCTTGACGTGGCAACGGCCAGGACATTGATCGACGTGCTTCTCAGACAGATCGACGGCACGTCAACTGCGCTTATTATCGCGACGCACGATCTGAGGGTCGCCGAGCGCATGGAGAAACAATGGTCGATGCGACACGGCACGCTGACCACCGACAATCCGTCTCTTGCCGAATTGGTGCCGTGAAATGATGGGTCTTTGGGTATACGGTCTTGTCACGCGCCGCCCCCTGCAGCTTTTGGGAACCGCTGCAGGCATTGCAGGGACAGTCGGCTTGATCGCGTGTCTCGGCCTTTTTCTTTCTTCCAGCGCCCAAACGATGACCAGGAGAGCGATTGCAGGCGTTCCGATTGACTGGCAGGTCGAAGTTCTGGCTACAGCCGATAAAGCAGAGATAAAGAAAGCGATTGCTGAATCCGCAAGGGTTGCCGCTATGGGGGAGGCGCATTTTGCAAGTGTGACCGGCCTGGAAGCAACGAGTGACGGAACCACGCAAACCACCGGGCCGGGCAAGGTGCTCGCATTTGACGCCGCGTATCTGCAAAGCTTCCCTGCCGAAATCCGCTCATTGTCAGTGCAAAACGGCGGTACGATGATAACCCAGCAGACAGCATCAAATCTCCACGTTAAGCCAGGTGATGTTGTTACGATCCATCGTGTCGGTTTGTCGCCCGCGACGCTAAAAATCGATCGCATTGTCGATTTGCCCGACGCGGATTCACTTTTCCAATCAATAGGTTTGCCGCCCCAATCGGCTCCACAGGCACCACCCGACAATGTCTTGATACTTCCCTTGAATATTTGGAAAGATATTTTCGGACAACAGGAAGAAGCTTCTCCCGGTAGCATCAAGTTGCAGTTCCATGCGAAGCTTTCGCATGCAGAATTACCTGCAAACCCCGATGCCGCCTATGCTTACGTCACTGGTGCCGGCCGTCATCTTGAAGCCCGGGTTGCAGGTTCGGCGTTGCTTGCCAACAATCTTGGAGCACGGCTGGATGCGGTGCGAGGCGATGCCCTCTATGCCCGCGTTTTGTTTCTGTTTCTTGGAGTGCCGGGAATACTGCTTTCAATGATGCTGACTTTTGCCATTACCGCTTCAGGTGCCGGCCGCAGAAAACGTGAACAAGCTCAAATGCGCGTTCGCGGTGCATCAATGCGTCAAATCCTCTGGCTGACGGCGATGGAGGCGTTTGTTGTTGGTCCATTGGGTATCATCGGCGGAGTGATCCTGGCATTCCTATTGACCAGAACGTTCTTGGGAAATGTGTCGCTGAATTTATCGCACGTGTTTCTGTTCGTGGCTCTGGCGGCTTTTGGCATGCTGCTATCCCTGGCAGCGGTCATTCTTCCCGCCTGGAATGCGGCCCGGCTTCGAACCGTTCAGCTTGCCCGAAAAGCAGTCGAACCCGCTGCGATGCCGCTTTGGCAGCAATTCTATGCAGACGTCGTGCTGATTTTGTCGGCAGCAGCCATTTTCTGGCATTCGGCGGCACATGGCTACCAGGTCGTTCTGGCAACGGAAGGAGTTGCAGCGACTGCCGTCGACTATACGGCATTCGCCGCTCCGATCCTGTTCTGGCTAGGATCTGCGCTTTTCTGTGTTCGCATCTGCGGCTTCATCATTCGTGGAAATGGTGCAATATTGCGCGCGATGGTCATGCCTGTAAGCGGGTCGATGACGAAGGTTGTATCGTCCTCGCTTTCACGACAAGCCGGGCGATTGACGCTCGCAATTGCCATGGTCGCAATGGCGGTGTCGTTTGCAACCTCCACGGCGGTTTTCAATCGCACCTTCAACGATCAGGCCCATGTGGATGCCGAACTGACAAACGGCTCTGACGTCACGGTTTTTGGCACGACATTGCAACCGGCGGGGAGCCAATTGGCGCAATTGGAATCCATTCCAGGCGTCACGGTGGCGCGTCCCATGCAGCATCGCTTCGCCTATGTCGGCATGGATTTGCAGGATTTATATGGAATCGATCCCGCACGCATTCAGGCTGCAACGAAACTGTCCGACGCCTTTTTCTCTGCGGGAACTGCCGCCGACAATCTGGCGAGCCTCCTGAAAACGCCCGACGGGGTTCTCGTGTCAGAGGAAACGGTAAGGGACTTTCAGCTAAAAGCGGGTGACACGATAAACCTGCGCCTGCAAACCGCGGCCGACCATCAATATCATGCCTACCCGTTTAAATTCATCGGTGTGGTAAGGGAGTTTCCCACTGCGCCGAAAGATTCGTTTTTGGTCGCAAACATGGACTATGTTTCAAAAATTACCGGCGACGCGACGGCCGAGTATGTGCTGCTGCGTACAAGTATCGATCCGGCAGCTGTCGCGCGCGCGGCCAGCGTATCACTAGGCTCGTTCCCATCGTTGAAAATCGTGGATATTGGCTCGGTCAGCCGTTTGATTGGCTCCAGCCTTACCGCCGTCGACCTTCGTGGCTTGACCTCGATTGAACTGGTGTTCGCGCTCATCATGGCGATTGTCTCGGCTGGGCTCATGCTTGCCCTCGGTTTTATTGACCGAAGTCGCGACTATGCCATTCTCAACGCAATCGGGGTCAAGCCAGCCCAACTCGCGGCATTCCTGTGGAGCGAGGCCGCCATCATTCTGCTTGGAGGTTTGACATTCGGTCTTGTTACGGGCGTGATAACGGCTGGTATTCTTATCAGGATGCTGACGGGTGTTTTTGATCCGCCACCGGAAACCATGTCGGTGCCGTGGCTTTACCTGCTCGCAGTTGGTGCCACCACCATCGCCTCGGTCATTCTTGCCGTGGCGTTTACCGAACGCCGCCGCAGACTGGCGTCTCAGGCATTCTGGCGACAAATATAAGCTGTCTGTACACAGTTTCGGATGAGGTTGAGCTTCCTGCGCAGGATGAGAACAAGCCCAACTCGGGACCTCAATCGCAATTAATAATACACACTGTCTTCAATGGGCTGGACCAGTAAGGCTTGCCCGGATTGAAAGTAAATCCGAAGCGCGCTCTTCTCGCGCCACAATCGACGGCGGGCGGCGACGCCCTACTCGTGGAGTAGGGCCCCTTGCGCGCGCCGGTCACTTTACGGAAAAGTCGACCGCTTCCTTCATCGTGCCGTCAACGGCGATCTGCACCTGATAAGTGCCGACAGGCCAGCCGGCGTCCGGCTTGGAAATCGAGGCGTCGATATGGTTTTCGATCTTGCCGATTTCGAAGCTGGCCTCATCGATCTTGTAGTTCGCCGGCGCGACACCGCCCGAATCCACCGAAATCCAGCTCACGGTTAGCTTTGATCCCGAGGCCACCTCGTCGGTCAGGTCGGCGGAGAGGAAAATCTTGGCCGTATCCCGCGCAAATGTCGCCTGAGTCTCGTTCGCGTCCTTGCTTGCGGACAGCACGATGTTTTCGAACCCTTCGGCCTGCGCGTGCACAGCGAACGCTCCAACCGCCACCAAGGCAGCTGCCCCCATCATCATCGACCGAATGCGCATGTTTTTCCCTTTGGACTGAAACCGCGGCCCGCGTCCGACTCATGTGGTGCGTGCCCGTGACGGCCACAGTAGAATGCGAGGGCAGGGTTTGTCCATGGAGCCACAGCGACACGATCTGCCTTTTGACGTGATCCTCCATGTCCATTGTCAGGGTGTCAAACGGCTTCCAAAACTGTCCCCGATCGGCATCCGATTTTTGCACGCCGATCCACACATAACAGTGATCCGTGCGTCCAAACGGGATTCTGCCTTAATGGTTAATTTGCGTTAACTATAAAGTGCTTGACGCGACTCGGTTCTTTCAGCAGTTTACTTACGGTTTTAAGGGGTATCCTGCGATATAAGCGTTACACGTAAATCTGAATGTTAGTGCTGTTTTGCAGCGTTAAACCACCGGTCAGCGTTACCCTTTTTGGTATTTCTGTCGAATCGGCGCATCCTCATCCTGCGCTGATGCGATTCTATTGAACAGGCGCACAGGAACGATACGTGACTATGATGAATGCGGTACAGACAACTCAACCGGATGGCGCGCAATTGGCGGCTGTGCCACAGCCATCCGCTGCCTTGACCGCAGACCGGGCCATCGCTGCCGACGCAGAAATGCTGTCGGCACAGTTGCAGGCGATGCGCAACCGACTGTTTCCGCCTACAGCCCAGAAGGCCCTGCGCAAATTCACCAGCGGCGAGGCGGCAAAGCTCATCGGTGTTTCCGACGGCTATCTGCGCCAGCTTTCCATTGCCGGCGAGGGGCCCCAGCCGGAAACCGGTGCCAATGGACGCCGGCTTTACTCGCTCGCCGAGATCAATGCGCTGCGCCATCATCTCGCTGACGCCGGCGGCCCGAAGGCCCGAACCTATCTGCCGCATCGCGATCCCTCGGCCAACGAACATATGCAGGTGATTGCGGTCACCAATTTCAAGGGCGGTTCCGGCAAGACCACGACGAGCGCGCATCTGGCCCAGCATCTGGCCATGGCCGGGTTTCGCGTCCTTGCAGTCGATCTTGACCCTCAGGCATCGATGTCGGCGCTGTTCGGCTACCAGCCGGAGCTCGATCTGACCGGCAATGACACGCTCTACGGGGCCATTCGCTATGACGGTGAACGGCGCCTGATGCGCGATATCATCCGCAAGACCTATTTTGACGGGCTCGATCTTATTCCCGGTAATCTCGAGCTGCAGGAATTCGAGCACACCACACCGCAAATGCTCGCCGACCGCCAGCATGGCGCGCAGCAGAGCATCGAACAGCAGCTGTTCTTTGCCCGGGTACAGGCGGCGCTGGATACGATCTCGGATGATTACGACGTGGTCGTCATCGATTGCCCGCCGCAGCTCGGCTTTTTGACGCTGTCGGCGCTTTGCGCCGCCACGTCGGTTCTCGTCACGGTGCATCCGCAGATGCTCGATGTGGCATCCATGAGCCAGTTTCTGTTCATGACGGCGGATCTTCTGGCTGTCGTGCGCGAGGCGGGCGGCGAACTCAATTTCGATTTCATGCGCTATCTCATCACCCGCTTTGAGCCCAATGACGCGCCGCAGCAGCAGATTGCCGGCTTCCTGCGCTCGCTCTTCGGTGATCGCGTGCTGACATCGGCCGTGGTAAAATCGACGGCGTTTTCCGACGCCGGCCTTACCAAGCAGACGCTTTATGAAGTTTCACGCGACAGTTTCACCCGGGCAACCTATGACCGGGCCATTGAATCGCTGTCCTCCGTCAATGCTGAAATCCAGGGCCTGATCTTCAAGGCCTGGAACCGGCCTGTGTGAGGCAAGCACATGACTGACAAGAACCGCAGGGATCAACTCAAAGCGCTTTTCGGAACGGTGGATACGGCTCCCCAGCCGGAGCCGACGCCGCTCAATACGGCTCCGATGGACAACACTCCTCCTTCTGAGCAACCGAAGCAGCGCACGGCGTCCGGTGCCATCAAGGCTATGGGCCTGTCGCTCGGCGGTATCTCGCGTGAGCTGGAGGATGCCCGCAAGATTAGAGAAAGTCTCGAGGGAGCGGAACGGGTCATCGAGATTGATCCCCAGCTTATTGAGTATTCTTTTGTCGAAGACCGGTTGAGCCACAATTTCGGCCTTGACGAGACGTTCAGGGAACTGGTCGAGAGCATCAAGCTGAATGGCCAGCAGGTTCCCATTCTCGTCCGGCCGCATCCGGAGCGCAGGGGGTACTACCAGACCGCCTACGGCCATCGCCGTCTGCGGGCGGCGGCGGAACTCAAGCTGCCGGTGCAGGCGATCGTCCGTGAGCTGAGCGATGCCCAGCTTGTGGTGGCGCAGGGCAAGGAAAATGCCGAACGGCGCGATCTCTCCTTTATCGAACGGGCTTTCTTTGCCCGCAACCTGATTGACCGCGGTTTCAGCCGGTCGGTGGTGCAGGATGCCCTGGCTTTGCACAAAGCCGAGATGACCCGCTACCTCCAGGTCGTGGATGCCATTCCGAAACCGATTTTGCAGGCCATTGGCCCTGCACCCAAAATCGGCCGGCCGCGCTGGGTCAAACTGGCTGATCTGTTGAAGAAGCCGGATGGCCGAACGGCAGCGCAGGCGATTGTGCAGCAGGACCATTTCAAGCTGCAGGGCAGTGACGGCCGCTTTGAAGCGGTGTTCGAGCGGCTGCTGGAGCTCAACAGGCCAGCTGCGGCGGCCAAAGCCGATCCTGCAGCCGCAAGGCATATTCGCGACGGCAATGGTGATTTCATCGCCCAGCTTCTGAACAGCAAAAAGGAGCGGTCGATCAGTTTTGCCGACACGGTTCCCGAGGGGTTCGTGGAGTTTGTGGCTGGCGAGCTAGACGGGCTTTTGCAGCGCTACAGGAGCGGGCAAAAAGCCTGACACAGGCGTTATTCTGGTTTTGTGTAAGCGTTGAACGGAAAGAACAAAGAGAAGGAACAACGGCAAGAAAAAAGGCCCCCAGAACGTTACCGCTCCGGAAGCCCTCTTCAATGTAGCAATTTTAGAGAATCACTTCCTACCTGACTTGTCAAGCGTTGGACGCGTTCCGGCAACACCTTTCCCTTGCCTCAATTTGAGGTAGAGAAAATGACTGATCGTTTTGCAACGACGCCGTTTGGCGGGCGATCGCTGTCGCATGCCATGTTCGCAGTGCAGGAAAAGACAGCCCGTGCCCGTGAAAAACTGGCCGGTAGCGAGGCCAATCACCCAGAAAAATGGGCGCTGCTGCGGGAATTGACGCAGGCGCGCGCGGCTTTCTTCCTGTCGGATCGCACCATTGCGGTGCTGGAGGCCCTTCTGAGCTTCTATCCCGAGACCTTGCTCGACGGAAGCGCACCGCTGGTCGTGTTTCCGTCCAATGCGGAGCTATCCATGCGCACGCGTGGCATGTCGTCCGCGACCATTCGCCGGCATCTTGCCGCGCTGGTGGAAGCGGGATTGATCATCCGGCGCGACAGCCCGAACGGCAAACGCTATGCCCGGCGCGGGGAAGGCGGGGAAATCGAGCACGCGTTCGGGTTCGACCTGTCGCCCCTGGCACTGCGTGCCGATGAAATCAGGGAACATGCGGCCGCGGCGCGGGACATGGAGCGCGCCATTCATCGCGTCCGCAGCGAAATCACCATCCATCTGCGCGATGTCTCCAAGACCATTGACGCTGGACTGAGCGAGGAACGTCGAGGCGCGTGGGAAACCTATGCAGATGAACTGGCAGCCCTCTCGGGGCGCGTCAGCCGGCATCTGCCATTGGAGACCATGAAAACAAGGCGGGACGCGCTTGCGGATCTGCGTAGCGAGGTCGAAAAAGCCTATCTCGACACACTTTCAAACGAAGAAATGAGCGGCACTGACTCTTCTTCTGAGCACCATATTCAGAATTCAAATATAGACCACCATTTTGAAAGGGCTTCCGAAAAAAGCCAGAAACGAACGGCAGCGCCTGAAACTGCAGGTAACGGGAATGTTGAAACCGAAGAAAACGACAAGGTGGAAGCCGGGCGCAGCCAGGCAATGTCAAAAATGCGCCAGCGGTTGCTGGATGCCAAACTGAAACGGGCGCAGCACAGCGATATCCGGCCGGGGGATTTGGCCGCCGGGCCGGTGAAGACCGCGGCGCTGCCGTTGGGCGCCGTCCTGGAAGCCTGCCCGCAAATCCGGGATTATGCCCGCAATGACATCGGGGATTGGCGTGATCTGATGCAGACCGCCGGTCTGGTCCGCTCCATGCTCGGTATTTCGCCGGATGCCTGGGAAAGGGCGCGTGAAACCATGGGAGATATCAACGCTTCCATCACCATTGCCGCAATATTGGAGCGGGCTGGCGAAATTCGCTCACCCGGCGGATATCTGCGCGCGCTGACCGACAGGGCCGAAATTGGCCAGTATTCGGTCATTCCGGTGATCAAGGCGCTCAATGGGGAGGGGCGGGCATAGGCGTGGACAGCGAAAAGGGGCGCGCGAGCACCCCTGATCCAGCATTTTTGCGCCTCAGATCAACGAGAGGTGAGATCGTCAGGCAAATCGCGGTTGTGGAATTCCTTGAAAACAGTCCGCAGCGTTCCATTGGCGAAATTGGTCTTTACCCAGTTGTTGAGCCAATCCTGCAACGGTTTTTCGCCCTTCGGCAGAGCGATACCCAGATTGGTTTCCTTCTGGGTGAATTTGAGTTCAAGCGGATTGCTGGTGCGTTTCTTGTTCAGGCCGCCCAGCACAGCCGACTGGCTGGAGATGATGTCGACCTGACCGGATACGGCCGCGGTGATCAGGGTCGCATCGTCTTCGAAGCGTACGATTTGCGCACCGGGCGCATTCTGGGTGATGTCCATGTCATTTGTGGTGGCGCGGGTAACACCGATGCGCTTGCCGGCGAGATCGGCGTAATTCTTGATCTCGACATTCTTGGGCGCGGCGACAATCAGGCTCAGCGTGGCATAGGGAATGGAATAATCGATAGCCTTCTTGCGCTCCTCGGTAATGCCGAGTGCGGAGACGACCATATCCGCCTTTCCGGTCTGGACGGTCGGTACGCGGGCAGCATTGGTAATCTCGACCAGATCCAGTTTGACGCCGAGGTCCTTGGCAATAAGCCGGGCGGTCTCGACATCGGAGCCTGTCGCTTTCAGATCGCTGTCGACATAGGAATATTCCGGGCTGCCCATGGCGACAGCAATGCGCACCTTTCCGGATTTCTTGATATTTTCCAGCACGTCAGCTTGCGCCACCGTTGCGGCTATCATGAGAGCCGCTGCGGCGGCTGCCACTTTCATCATCGTTTTCATGTTCTCTCTCCCAGTTGATTCAGTCACGCCGGTTTTGACCGGATTTGCAGTCACAGGCCGTTTGCCAGAAACTCCTTCAATTCCTGCGTTTCCGGCCGTACGAGCATGTCACCGGTACCGGTCTCCCAGACCCGGCCGGTATTCATGTAAATGACGCGGTTGGCGACCTTGCGGGCAAAGGCCATTTCATGGGTGACGACGATCATGGTCATTCCACCCTTGGCCAGATCTTCCATCACACGCAGAACTTCGCCCGTCAGTTGCGGATCGAGCGCCGAGGTCACCTCGTCGAACAGCATCACTTTGGGTTGCATGGCGAGCGATCGGGCAATCGCCACGCGCTGCTGCTGGCCGCCGGACAATTGTTCGGGATAGGCTTCGATTTTCTCGATCAGTCCAACCTTGGCGAGAACGGATTTTGCCGTCTCGAACGCCTCGGCGCGGCCGATACTCTTGACGCGGCGCAGCGCGAGCATGATGTTTTCCGCCACATTCATGTGCGGAAACAGATTGTAGCTCTGAAACACCATGCCCACGTCCTGGCGCAAGGTCCGGATATTCAGCTCCGGCGATTCCACATGGTGGCCGCAGACTTCGATGCTCCCGCCCTGAATGGATTCAAGCCGGTTGATACAGCGCAGCGCGGTGCTCTTGCCCGAGCCGGATTGCCCGATAAGCGCCACCACTTCTCCCGGTGCCACATCGAAGGATACGCCTTTCAGAACTTCGACGGAGCCGAAACGCTTGATCACTTCATGGAGTTTAACGGCGGCCGACATTCAGTTTCCTCTCGAGAGAACGGCTCCAGACCGACAGCGGATAGCAGACGCAGAAGTAGAAGGCGGCGGCGATGCCAAAGATGAGAAAGGGCTGGAAAAGCGAATTGTTGATGACTTGTGCGGCACGGGTCAGCTCGACGAAGCCGACAACGGAGGCAAGCGAGGTATTCTTGACGAGCTGGACCATGAAACCCACGGTTGGCGGGGTCGCGATGCGCATGGCCTGCGGCAGGATGACATCCACAAGCACTTGCCACCGGGTAAGGGCGAGACATTCGGCGGCTTCGAACTGGGTGCGTGGCACGGATTCGACGCATCCGCGCCAGATTTCGCCGAGATAGGCGCTGGAATAGATCATCATGCCGACGCCGGCAGCCATCAGCGGCGGCAATTCGATGCCAATGACGCCGAGGCCGAAATAGATGACGAACATCAGGATGAGAAGCGGTGTTCCCTGAATGATCTGGACATAGACCAGGGACAGCCGTCGCAGCCAGCGCATCGTCGAAGTGCGTGCGAGCATGACAAAGAACCCCGCGACGCCGCCAAGCGCAAAAGCGAGTGCGGAAAGGACCACGGTCCAGACGAGCCCGTGCAGCAGGTAAACGAGATGATTTATGGTGAAACCGTCGGTCATGGCAGCGTCCTCACAGGGGTGTTCCCAGCTTGCGGCGGCGCGGAAAGATCGCGAGTGCTATCGCGTGAAATCCGAAGCGCAGCAGATAGGTGATGACGAGATAGATCGCGGCGATGACGATGTAGGTCTCGAACGAGCGGAAGGTGTAGGACTGGATATTGTTGGCGACACCCGTCAGATCCTCCGCCGATATCTGTGACGTGATCGACGTTGACAGCATCATCAGGATGAACTGGCTGGTCAGAGCGGGATAGACGCGTTCAATCGACGGCATGAGGATGATGTCGCGATAAATCTGGAAACGGGAGAGCCCAAGCGCTTCGGCTGCTTCGATCTGGCCGGGGTGCACGGCCTCCATGCCTGCCCGCACGATCTCGGCGGTATAGGCTCCGACATTGATCACCATGGCGAAAACCGAGGCGAAAAACACCGGCATGGTCAGGCCGATCGACGACAATCCGAAGAAAATGAAGAATATCTGGACGATGAACGGCGTGTTGCGGACGATCTCGATGTAAATGCCGACGGCGAGACGCAACCAGGGATAGGCGCTGCGCCGCGCGATGGCGCAGAGCACCCCGATGACGAGCCCGATGGCCACCGCGACAACCGTCATCTCGATTGTCGTGACCGCGCCCTGAAGAAAGCTTTGCCAGTAGGGGAGGAGCGCTTCGAAATCGAACTGGTAATTCATGGCGCTTTTCCCGCTCTATCGTGCCAGCCAGCCGCCGTCGACGGGCAGCACGGTTCCGTGGACGTAATCGGAGGCACGGGAAGCCAAAAACACCGCCGCACCGCCAATATCCGAGGGATTACCCCAGCGGCCAGCCGGGATTCTGGCCAGAATCTGGGCGCTGCGGTCCTGATCGTCCCGGAGCGCCGTCGTATTGTTGGTGACGAAATAGCCGGGGGCGATGGCATTGACGTTGACGCCCTTCGCGGCCCATTCGCATGCCAGGAGCCTGGTGATTCCGGCCAGCCCGCTCTTGGAAGCGGTGTAGGAGGGGATGCGAATACCGCCCTGAAACGACAGAAGCGATGCAATATTGATGATCTTGCCTTGTCCGGCGGCAATCATGTGCCGGCCGGCGGCCTGGGCGAGGAAGAAAGCCGATTTGAGATTGGTGTCCATGACGGCGTCCCAATCGGCTTCGGTGAAGTCGACGGCGTCATTGCGGCGGATGATACCGGCGTTGTTGACGAGGATATCCAATCGCCCGAAGGCTTTGTGTGTTTCCTCGACAATGGAGGCGACCGGCGCGATGGTGCCGAGATCGGCTCTTATTTCTTGGAAACCTGCGCCTGCTTTTTCAACGAAGGAACGGGTTTCGTCCATGGAGGAGCGGCCAACCGCGGCGATGGATGCACCCGCCTCGGCAAGCGCGACCGCGATGCCCTGGCCAATGCCGGTATTGGCGCCGGTAACGATGGCAATTTTGCCGGAAAGATCAAAAGGCTGTGTCACCGATGTCACCGCAGCGCACCGATGGGGATATGATCCATATCCGTGAAGCTCTTGTTGTCGCCGCCCATGGCCCAGATGAATGCGTAGTTGGAGGTGCCGACGCCGGAATGGATGGACCAGCCGGGCGAGATGATCGCCTGTTCATTGGCGACGACGAGATGACGCGTTTCGGAAGGGTCACCCATCATGTGGAATACGCGCTGATCGCTGGCGAGATCGAAATAGAGATAGGCTTCGGAGCGCCGGTCGTGGGTGTGCGCGGGCATTGTGTTCCACATATTACCGGGATCAAGCTGGGTCAGGCCCATCACCAGCTGGCAGCTGTCGCAGACCTCGGGATGAATGTACTGGAATATCGTGCGTTTGTTTGAGGTCAGTTGGTCACCCAGCTGGATATGCTTCGCCCGTTCCGGCCTGATGAGCGTGCTCGGATGGGCGGCGTGGGCCGGCGTCGAGAGCAGATAGAATTTTGCCGGGTTCGCCGGATCGACGCTTTCAAACACCACGTCCGCCACGCCTTTGCCGATGTAGAGACAATCCCGCGGATCGAGGATGTGAACGGCGCGATCCAGTGTCACACGGCCGCTGCCGCCAATATTGATGACACCCATTTCGCGCTGGGCAAGGAAGAATTCCTGGCCGATCGGCGTCGGTGCCGTCAATGTCAGCGGTTTGCTGGCGGGCAGGGCACCACCAATGACGAGACGGTCGACATGACTGTAGGTCAGTACGATTTCATCGGTTTCAAAAATGCTTTCAATCAGAAAGTGGCGGCGCAAATCGTCCGTGCCGTAGGCACGCACGGCGTCGGGATGGGAAACCTGTCTGACTTCGATTTTCATGTCTTACCTTTGTGTGTTTTCTGTATAGCGCCCGTCCGCGCATCATTCGTCGTCGATGAAGTAACTGGGGTTGATATTGCGCATCTCCTTCACCTCGTTGAGCATTTGCCCGAGATGAAAGCCCATGGCTTCGACCGCATGCGCGGTGTCGTGCCGGCGGATACCGTCGAGAATGGCTTCGTGCTCGACTATGACGCGGGTCAGGCGGCCGCGTTGCGGCAGGGTCAGACGCCGATAGCGGTCGATCTGCATCTTCACCTGCTGGATGACATTCCAGATGCCAGGAAAACCCGCTATGGCATTGATCTGCAAATGAAAACTCGTATCGGCCTGATGGAAAAGTTCGTTATCCGGGACGGCTTCAGCCAGGGTCAGTTCGGTGATGCTGGCCTCAAGACGCTTGATATCGGCGGCGTCGGCCTGTTCGGCAGCAAGCCTTACGGTCGTCTCTTCCAGCGATTTGCGGATGAGAATGGCTTCGTAAAGCGCGCGGCGTGGAATGCGCGCCACGAACGTTCCCGATTGCGGAAAAATATCGATCAGGCCGTCATCGGCGAGCCGCAGGACAGCCTGATGGACGGGCGTGCGGCTGACGCCGAAATGCGCCGCGATGTCCTTCTCGGAGACAGGTTCCATCGGTTTGCGGCGGAGGGAAATGATATCCTCGAGCAGTTCCTTGTAGATATGGGTTGCCGCACGCGGTGTCGCCGCGCGCTGTTGCACATAGGCGGTCTGCGAGGATGAAAGCGGGTGCGTCCGGTCGCGCTTTCTATCGGTGTCATTGGTTTTTCTGTCGTCCGTGAGCATGCTGCCTGTCCTTTTGTCCTGCGGTTGTCGCCCGTCGCTTCTGGCAATTATCCCATTCGTATTGACGGATTTCCCCTGGCGTTTCGCAAGCCAAAATCTCAATTGAAATATAAATATTCTAATATTTCAGTTTTGACAAGACTCGGAAAGCTGGTTGTGCACAGGGCAGGCCCGCAGCGGTGGCATGCGCCCAAGCCGCATGCGCCCAGGCTCCGTGTGCCCAGGCTCCGTGTGCCCAGGCTGCATGTGCCCGCCAGCGGCGTTGACGGCCCGCCCATTACCGGTTAGTGAAATTGGTTATGAAAATTGCAATGGTTCTCGTGGTGGTGCGATCGCGCATGGGCAGGATGGTTTGACCATCCGGCGTTAAGCACCCATGCGCGGCAAACAGGCTCCTGACGGGGCCTTTTTTTACGCCCGAATTTCACCGGCAGCCCCGTCGAACCCGCCCTTTCCAACCATTGCAACAAGGAACTGCCATGACAGGCAAATACACCCATGAATCCGCGCGTGCGCCCATGACCGGGGCAGAGATCGTTCTCGAGGCACTGCGTGACAACGCGGTCGAACATATTTTCGGCTATCCGGGGGCAGCGGTGCTGCCCATCTATGACGAGATCTTCCAGCAAAGCGCGATCAGGCACATACTGGTGCGCCATGAGCAGGGTGCCGGTCATGCCGCGGAAGGCTATGCCCGTTCGACGGGCAGGGTTGGCGTCATGCTGGTCACATCGGGGCCGGGCGTGACCAATTCCGTCACGCCCCTGCAGGATGCCCTGATGGATTCCATACCCATCGTGTGCCTGTCCGGGCAGGTAGCGACCACGCTGATTGGCTCCGATGCGTTCCAGGAATGCGACACCGTCGGCATCACGCGGCCATGCACGAAGCACAACTGGCTGGTTACCGACGTCAACGATCTGGCCGCCACCATCCACGAGGCCTTCCGCATCGCGCGGTCAGGGCGTCCCGGGCCGGTGCTGGTGGATATGCCGAAGGATATCCTGCTTGCCAGCGGTTATTACACTGCCCGATCTGCGGTCGGGGAGAGGGAAAGCTATCGTCCGACGACAGCGGGTGATGATGCTCAGATACAGGCAGCACTCGCGCTTCTGGCGAAAGCCTGCAAGCCCGTCATTTATACGGGCGGCGGCGTGATCGGATCCGGACCGGCGGCATCAGTCTCGCTGCGTGCGTTTGCCGAGCTGACCGGCTTTCCCGTCACCTCGACGCTGATGGGGCTTGGCGCATATCCGGCATCGGGGCCGAACTGGCTGAAGATGCCGGGCCTGCACGGCTCCTATGAGGCCAATATGGCCATGCACGATTGTGATGTCATGCTGTGCATCGGTGCGCGTTTTGATGACCGGGTAACAGCGCGTATCGACGGTTTTTCGCCGAAATCGAAGAAAATCCACATCGATATTGATCCTGCGTCCCTCAACAAGATCGTCACGGCCGACATTGCCATTCGGGGCGACGTCGGCCGTGTTCTCAGCGAGATGCTGCGTCTCTGGCGGGCTCTGCCGGTTCAGCCGGATCAGCGGCGGCTGCGGGACTGGTGGCAGACGATCGATCGGTGGCGGGCCCGCGAATCCTTCTCCTACGCGATGGACCGCGCAGCCATCATGCCGCAATACGCGCTCGAGCGTCTTCATGCGCTGACCAGGGATCGCGATACCTACATCACCACGGAAGTGGGGCAGCATCAGATGTGGGCGGCGCAGTTCTACGGCGTGGAGAGCCCCAACCGCTGGATGACATCGGGCGGGCTTGGCACGATGGGCTATGGCCTGCCGGCCGCGATCGGCGTGCAGATCGCCCACCCCGACAGCCTCGTGATCGATATTGCCGGGGATGCATCGATCCAGATGACCATGAAGGAGTTGTCGACGGCGATCCAGTACGACGCACCGGTCAAGGTATTCATTTTGAACAACGAGCACATGGGGCTGGTCCGGCAATCGCAGGAGATCTTGCACGGCAACCGTCTCGCGCACTCCTATTCGGCAGCCTTGCCCGACTTCGTGAAGGTGGCCGAAGCGTTTGGCGCGCTCGGCCTGCGCTGCGACACACCCGATGCGCTGGATGATGCGATCCAGGAAATGATCGACGTCAAACGGCCGGTGCTGCTTGATTGCCGGGTCGCCAGACTGGAAAATTGTTTCCCGATGATTCGGCCCGGCCGCGCGCACAATGACATGCTGTTGCCGGATGAGATCACCGGCGCGTCCTTCCGCGGGCCGGTCGATCCAGCCGGCCAGGGCTTGGTGTAGCCGCTTCGGTTATCGTTTCGCAAGCGAAGACGCAGCGCCGCGGGCGTTGCGTCTTTTCCGGTTGCCACCTCGCGGCCATAGCGTTCAAAAAAATTTGAACCGCCATTTGACAAGGGCGCGCTTCCATGCTGAATTGGCACAATGGTCCAACCAATTAAGCAGGGCATTTCGTGATCAACCCGATTCTTTCACCGGTGCAGACATCATCCCGCGACGACGCGGTGCTGAATGCATTGGTGGATTTCGTTGCCAGCGAAGGGTTGAAGCCGGGAGACCGCCTGCCGACGGAGCGGCTGCTGGCGGAATATCTGAAAGTCAGCCGGACGACCGTGCGTGAAGCGCTGACACGCTGGCAGGAACTCGGACTTGTCGAGCGGCGGCAGGGCAGCGGAACCTATCTGCGCTCCGCCGTGACCCGCAACATGCTGCATATGCCGCTGACACTGCCGTCCGGCAATGATTTCAACAGCCTGATGCATACGCTGGAAATTCGCCGCGGGCTCGAGGCGGAAGCGGCCGTTCTGTGCGCCGAGCGGGCAAGCGATGACGACATCGCCTTTATCGAGAAAAAACTGGTCGTCATGGAAGAAGCCTTTCATGCCCGCGCCGGTATGTCTTCGGAGGAAGACTGGGATTTCCATCTGGCGATCTTCCAGACATCGGGGAATCCGCTGTTCGAACAGATCATTGCCGCGATGTATGAAATGTTTCACCGGTTCTGGGAGCATCCGCTTGGCGTGCGCGACTTTGGTCATGCCAGCTTTCCCTATCACCGTACCCTTTTCAACTGCATCGCGGCCCGTGATCCCGTAGGCGCGCGCGCCGAGGCATTGAAACTGATCGCCACGGTTGAAGATGACCTTCGACGTGGCGCTGCAAATCTCAGGAAACAGAGCAAGACATGAACGACAATCCCTTTTTCTATGATCAGGACCTGATGGCAGAGGCGGCGACGCTGCTTGCCCATGACGAGCCATTTCCCGGCGGGTCTGTCGTTCCGCCCATCTATCAGACATCGCTGTTCACCTTCGAGAACTATGCGGATATGGCCGATACCTTTGCCGGCCGCAAACGCCAGCCGATCTATTCACGCGGCGACAATCCGACAGTCATGGAATTTGAAAGCAAGATCGCCGCGCTGGAAGGCGCGGAGGCCGCCCGGGCATTCTCCAGCGGCATGGGCGCGATCAGCGCCACCGTGCTGGCCTTTGTCGGGGCAGGGGATCGGATCGTCGCCGTGCGCAACTGTTATGGCGACGCCTACCGCCTGTTCGAGCGCCTGTTGCCGCATCTCGGCATCAAGGTCGATTATGTCGACGGTTCCGATCCGGATGCGGTTGCCGCAGCACTTCCCGGCGCCCGGCTGCTCTATCTGGAAAGCCCCAGCTCCATGATGTTCGAGCTGCAGGATATTGCCCATTACGCGCAACTGGCCAAGCAGCATGGTGTCGTCACCACCATCGACAATTCCTATGCGACGCCGCTGTTCCAGAAGCCGATCAGCCATGGCATTGATCTTGTTCTGCATTCGGCCTCGAAATATCTCGGCGGGCACAGCGATACCGTGGCCGGCGTGGTGGCCGGATCGCGTGAAATGATCGACCGCATCAACGGCCGCACCTATTCCTATCTCGGCGCAAAGCTGTCGCCCTTTGAGGCATGGCTGTTGCTGCGCGGGTTGCGCACGCTGACCTTGCGCCTGCCGCACCACATGAAGAGCGGCCTGACCATCGCGGAACGGCTGAAAGGGCGGGATGATGTCGAGCGCGTCATTCACCCGGCCTATTCCAACCATCCTGGTAAGGCAACGCTTACGGGATACACCGGGCTGTTTTCCTTCGAGGTGACCGAGGATGTCGACGTGCCGGCGTTTGTCGATGCGTTGAAGCTGTTTCGCATCGGCGTCAGCTGGGGCGGTCACGAGAGTCTTGTCGTTCCGGCGATGGCCTCGTTGCAGCAGACGCCAGACGCCAATTCCATCGGGCGCTTCGGTGTCAGCCCGCGAACCATCCGTCTGCATGTGGGACTTGAAAATGTAGAGGAGCTCTGGGCCGACCTTGTGAATGCCCTGGACAAAGCAAAACGCTAATCAGAAAACCAAGTGGGAGCATAAAATGCAAAAAAGAATGGGAACATTTCTCGCCGGTGCCATGGCGGCATTGGCCATGACCGTATCGTCAGCCTTTGCTGACACGACCATCAAGATGGTCGAAGTGATCACCAGTCCGCCGCGCACGGAACTGCTGAAAAAGCAGATCGCGGGCTTCGAGAAGGCCAATCCGGGAGTCAAGGTGGAACTGGTCTCGCTGCCCTGGGGACAGGCTTTCGAAAAATTCCTGACGATGGTTCAGGCGGGTGATACGCCCGATATCGTCGAAATGCCGGAACGCTGGCTCGGGCTCTATGCCAACAATGGCCAGCTCGAAGATCTTGGAGCCTATGTTGCGAAATGGAAGGACGGCGGTACGCTCGGCGAGCGTGCGAAGCAGTTCGGTTCCGTGGTCGACCACAAGCAGTACATGATCCCCTACGGCTATTATGTCCGCGCCATGTTCTGGAACAAGAAGCTGTTTGCCGAAGCCGGGCTCAAGGAAGCGCCAAAGACGCTCGATGAATTCATGGAAGCCAACAAGAAGATTTCCGCGATCAAGGGCAAGTATGGCTACTGCCTGCGCGGCGGTCCCGGCGGCTTCAATGGCGTCCAGATGTTCATGAACATTGCCAATGGCAAGGGTGCGTACTTCAATGCCGATGGCACGGCGACCCTGAACGAGCCGGGCTCGGTCAAAGGTCTCGAAATGCTCGCCGAGATCTACAAGAAGGGCTATGCGCCGAAGGACAGTGTCAGCTGGGGTTTCAATGAAATCGTCACCGGCTTCTACTCCGGCACATGCGCTATGCTCGACCAGGACCCGGATGCTCTGATCGGTATTGCCGAGAAGATGAAGAAGGAAGATTTCGGCGTGGCGCCGATGCCGACCGGACCGAGCGGCAAGTCCTATCCGACACTCGGTTATGCCGGATGGGCCATGTTTGCCAACTCCAAGGTCAAGGATGATGCCTGGAAGCTGATGGGCACGCTGCTGGCACCGGAAGACAATCTGGAATTCGCCAAGAATGTCGGCGTCTTGCCGATCCACAACGGTGCGGACAAGGATCCCTATTTCGGCTCGGAAAGCTTCAAGGGCTGGTTCCAGGAGCTGAGCGATCCGAAGACGTTCGAGTTCGTGACACCGCCGACCCATCTGGAGAATCTCGGCAACTTCTACGATTCCGTATCGGTGAAGAATTTCCAGGAAGTGCTGCTTGGCCAGAAGACAGCCAAGCAGGTTGCGGATGACTGGTCTGTATTCCTGACCGAGCAGCAGCAGGCCTGGATGGCCAAGAACAAGAAATAACTCGACCGGATGCCCTGGCGCCAACAACGCCAGGGCATTTTTCTCATGACTTTCGCCAATCCGGGAATCCGGTGGCGAGGGACGGGGAACTGTTTGCAAAAGAGGGGCCAGAAACATGGCAATGCAATCCACCGCGGCACTGACGCCGCAACAGGAGAGAAGGGCAAGCAGCAAGCGCCGCTTCAGCGCTGCTTTCGAGCCGTGGTTTTATCTCAGTCCGGCGCTTGTCCTGCTGCTTGTCGTTCTGGTGGTTCCGCTGATCTTCGGCGTCAGCTATTCCTTCCGCAAGTTCTCGGCGTTCAAGTCGGACTATGTCGGGCTGGCCCAATACAAGGCCTTGTTGTCCGACCCGGTTCTCGGACAGGCCCTGATGAACACGTTGTGGTGGACGGTTGCCAGCCTATTTCTCCAGTTCTTTCTCGGACTGGGGCTGGCTCTGCTGCTCGACCGGCCGTTTTTCGGCAAGAAGGTCGTACAGGCGATTGTCTTCCTGCCATGGGCAGTGCCGTCTTTCCTCTCCGGCCTGACCTGGGCCTGGCTTTTCAATCCTATTGTCGGCCCGTTGCCGCACTGGCTTTTTGCGCTCGGCCTCAAGTCCGAGCCCACGAATATTCTTTCCGATCCCGCCACCGCCATGTGGGGCCCGATCATCGCCAATGTCTGGTTCGGCGTGCCGTTTTTCGCCATTACTCTGCTGGCGGCATTGAAATCCATTCCATCGGAGCTGCATGAAGCGGCGGCGATTGATGGCGCAAACCCGTGGCAGCGTTTCACCAGGGTAACGCTGCCGTTCCTGGCGCCGACCATCGCCATCACCGTCATGCTGCGGACGATCTGGATCGCCACTTTCGCCGATCTCATCTACGTCATGACGGAGGGTGGCCCGGCCGGTTCGACCAATACGGTTGCGACCTACATCTATGTCAGCGCCTTCAAGACCCTGGACAAAGGCTATGCTTCGGCTGTCGCCGTGCTGCTTCTGGCGCTTCTCATCCTCTATGCGGTTGTGCTCATCCGCATCCGCCGCTCGCTTGTGAGGTATTCCTGATGATCGCCGGACGTTCCCGTAAAGCCCGTATTCTGGGCAGCATCGGCCTTTATAGTGCCGTTGCCGCCTACGTCATTTTCGCGCTGTTTCCGCTGTTCTGGACGCTGAAGATTTCCGTCACCCCGCAATCACTCCTGTATTCGGAAGGCATCACGCTGTGGCCGTCGTCGGCGACCTGGGAGAACTACAAGACCGTGCTGCGCGCGACCGACTTCCCGCGTTATTTCCTCAACAGCGTGATTGTCTCCGTCATAACTGCCGTGCTCGTCACCGTCATTGCCTCTGCGGCAGGCTATGCCATGTCGCGGTTTTCATTCCGCGGCAAAACCACTGTGGCCGTGACCCTGCTGCTCACGCAGACATTCCCGCTGGTGATGGTCATTCCGCCCATCTATCGCATCATGGGTGAGCTCGGGCTGACCAACAGTCTGACCGGGCTGATCATCATCTACACGGCGTTCAACATCGCCTTCGCCACCTTCCTGATGCAGTCGTTCTTTGATGGCATCCCCAAGGACCTGGAGGAGGCTGCGATGATCGATGGCTGCAGCCGCAGCCAGGCGCTGCGCCGGGTCATCATTCCGCTCACCCTGCCGGGCATGGGCGCGACGCTCGGCTTTGTTTTCACCGCTGCATGGAGTGAACTGCTCTTCGCTCTCATGCTGATCAGCAGCGACAGCCAGAAAACCTTTGCCGTCGGCCTGCTCACCTTCATCGGCAAGTTTGCTGTCGACTGGGGGCAGATGATGGCGGCCTCGGTGCTGGCGCTCATACCGGCCTGCCTGTTCTTCGGCTTCTTGCAACGCTACCTCGTGACCGGCCTGACCGCCGGTGCCGTCAAGGGATAATCGAAAGAGATAAGCTCATGGCTTCCGTCACCATTACCAATGTTCAGAAAAACTATGGCGCGATGAACGTGCTGTCCGCCGTGGACCTTTCCATTGCCGATGGCGAGTTCGTGGTGCTCGTCGGCCCGTCCGGATGCGGCAAGTCGACCCTGCTGCGCATGATCGCCGGGCTGGAGGAAATCTCCGCCGGAGAAATCCGTATCGGCGAACGTGTCGTCAATGACGTCGCACCGAAGGATCGCGATATCGCCATGGTGTTCCAGTCCTATGCGCTTTATCCGCATATGGATGTGGCATCCAACATGGGCTTCAGCCTGCTGTTGCGCAAAACCGCCAAGGATTTGGTTTTCGACCGCGTCGGCGCGGCTGCCAAGCGGCTCGGTCTCGACGTCTTCCTGCAGCGCCTGCCGCGCCAGCTCTCCGGCGGCCAGCGCCAGCGCGTGGCCATGGGCCGTGCGATCGTGCGCGATCCCCAGGTGTTTCTCTTCGATGAGCCATTGTCCAATCTTGACGCAAAATTGCGCGTGCACATGCGCACGGAAATCAAGGCGCTGCATCAGCAGCTGAAGACGACATCCGTCTATGTCACCCACGATCAGGTGGAAGCCATGACCATGGCCGACCGCATCGTGGTGATGCATGACGGGGTGATCCAGCAGGTCGGCACACCGCTCGAACTGTACGACCATCCAGCCAACCTCTTTGTCGCGGGCTTCATCGGATCGCCCGGCATGAACTTCCTGCCGGCAGTGGTCAACCGCAGCGATGCCACAGTTGAGGCGCGCCTCGGTGATGGCCAGACCATTGCCCTCAATGCAAGACTGCCCATCGAGGACGGCGAGCGGATAACCCTTGGCATCCGCCCGGAAAACATCGAAGTCGGCAGTTCGGACGCGTTGGAAGTCAAGATCCAGGTCATCGAGCCTTTGGGGCTGTCGACACAGTTCTACACGATCCTGGCTGATGTGCAGGTTTGCATCTATGCGATGGGCCGGACGGACCGCAGGCCGGGGGACACCATGCACATCGGAATCCGGGCCAGCGACGTGCACGTTTTCAACCCGGCAACCGGGCAAAGGATCGATCCGGCGGCCTGACGTGCAAACACGGCTCTGCCGGTCTTTCAGGCGAGGAATTATTTTTCCTTGTATTGGGTATTCGTGGTATTAAATTCACAAATTCGCGTTTGATGACAGCGAATAGTGCCTGTGCATGCTTAGGACAAAGTGACATTTTCCAATCATCCGCCGAAAGGCTTGGAAACTCAGGATGGAAACAAAAAATGAACTGGCTCAAATCCCTACTCGTCGTTGGCGCTCTGCAGGCTCTGGCAATTGTGCCGATGCAAACCCAGGCGCAGGCGCAATCCAACCTTGAACAGATCAAGACGGCCGGCGTGCTCAAGATCGGCACGGAAGGCACCTATGCGCCGTTCACCTATCACGACACCGCAGGCAAGCTGGTTGGCTTCGATGTGGAAATCGGCGAAGCCATTGCCAAGAACCTTGGCGTGAAAGCCGAGTTTCTCGAAGGCAAGTGGGATGGCCTGATCGCCGGGCTTGATGCCAAGCGCTATGACACGGTCATCAACCAGGTCGGCATCACCGAAGCGCGCAAGGCGAAGTATGATTTTTCCGAGCCCTACATCGCTTCCAAGGCCGTGCTGATCACCAAGGGTGACAACACGGACATCAAGTCTTTTGCCGATCTGAAGGGCAAGAAGTCTGCCCAGTCGCTGTCGAGCAATTTCGGCAAGATTGCCCAGAGCAATGGCGCGGAGCTTGTCGGCACCGATGGCTTTGACCAGTCGATCCAGCTCCTGCTCAGCGGCCGTGCCGATGCGACGGTCAATGACAGCCTGTCTTTCCTCGATTTCAAGAAGCACAAGCCGGACGCCAATGTGAAAATCGCAGCAACCCAGGACAATGCCGATTTCTCCGGCATCATCATCCGCAAGGGTGAACCGGACCTGCTTGCCGCCATCAACAAGGCGCTAGTAACCATCAAGGCTGACGGGACCTACAAGCAGATCGCCGACAAGTATTTCGGCCAGGACGTTTCGAAGTAAGGCTGTTTACGCCTGGAAAAAAGTACGCTCTAACAGGGCAGGGGGATCACACTCCCTGCCTTTTCTTTTGAGGGAGATGCAGCCTTGTCCCATTGGCTGACACTGATGCTTGAATCGCTCGGGCCGCTCCTGTGGGCCGGGCTGATTTTCACCATTCCGCTGACGCTCTTGTCCTTTGTCCTCGGGCTGACCGTCGGTTTGATCGCGGCACTCGTCCGGCTGTTTGCGGCCTGGCCCTTCGTGGCTATCGTCAAGTTCTATGTCTGGATCATCCGCGGCACGCCGCTGCTGGTGCAGCTGTTCCTGATTTTCTACGGGCTTCCCAGCGCCGGTATCGTGCTCGACGCCTTTACCGCCGCCCTGATCGGTTTCACCCTCAATATCGGCGCCTATACATCGGAAATCCTGCGTGCCGTGATTTCATCCGTGCCACGCGGGCAGTGGGAGGCAGCCTATTCCATCGGGATGACCTGGTCGCAGGCCATGCGCCGCACCATCCTGCCGCAGGCGGCGCGTGTGGCGGTGCCGCCGCTGTCGAACACCTTCATCTCCCTCGTCAAGGACACATCGTTGGCCGCTGCCATCACCGTTCCGGAGATGTTTCAGGCGGCGCAGCGCATCGTTGCCACCACCTATGAGCCGTTGATCCTCTACGTGGAGGCAGCGATCATCTACCTGATCCTGAGCTCTGTCCTTTCTTCCCTGCAGGCGCGGCTCGAACAGCGTCTCAATCGTTATGGCGGATTTCTGGAGGCACGGTCATGATGATTGAACTGAAGCATATCGAGAAGCGTTTCGGCGATCTGACGGTCCTGAAGAATGTGTCCCTAAGCATTGCCGAAGGCTCGGTCATGGCGCTTGTCGGACCCTCCGGCGGTGGCAAGAGCACCTTGCTGCGCTGCATGAATTTGCTGGAAATTCCCACCTCCGGCTCGGTGGAGATCGATGGTGACAGGCTGGATTTCCAGCCCGGTGTTAAGGTGACCACCAAGTCCATCCAGCTGGTGCGCCGGCATTCGGGCATGGTGTTCCAGAACTTTCAGCTGTTTCCGCATCGCACCGTGATCGAGAACGTGACGGAGGGGCTGACGACCGTTCTGAAATGGCCGAAGGAGAAGGCGCGGGAGCGGGCCATGGCGCTGCTCGACAAGGTTGGCCTTGCCCACAAGGCGGAGGTATGGCCGTCAACCCTCTCCGGCGGGCAACAGCAGCGTGTCGCGATTGCGCGCGCGCTTGCCCCGTCGCCGAAAATCCTGCTCTGCGACGAGCCGACATCGGCGCTCGATCCTGAACTCTCGGGTGAAGTCGTCGACGTGCTTGCCCAACTCGCACGTGAGGGAACGACCATGGTCATGGCAACGCATGATCTGCGCCTGGCTTCGCGCATTGCCAATCAGGCCATCGTGCTCGACGGCGGCGTGATCGTGGAGACCGGCACGTCGCACGATATCTTCACCCAGCCGAAGCAGGAACGCACCAAGCGCTTTATCGCGACGCTGACCCATGAGGGTCATATGCATGGCGAGGGTATCTGAGGGTAAAGCCGTTTGAAATAGAACCCACCCAAGATCGCCATTAAGATCGCATAAGAGTAGTTATGGAACTACTCTTTGTTGCCGGGATACAGACATGTCCCGGCAACCGCCAAGGCGATCAGCCCTGTTCGCGCACGGTCGTACCGCTGCGCCAGCCGGTTTCACCGGTCGAATAGCGCAACCGCTTGTCCTGGTACATCTGCAGGTCGGCGCGCTTTGCCACGGCTTCCAGTTTCTCGCCGGCAGCACTGGTGGCCCAGCCAATCGAAAAACTCAATGGAATATTGGAATAGTACTGGTTGTTGATCTCGATCAGGCTGACGATTTCCTCGACGACCGCCACCGCACCGGCTTCATCGACTGCTGGCAGAAGCACCGCAAATTCATCGCCGCCGATCCGCGCGGCATAGTGCGGCGGCTTCACGGCTTCGCTGAGGATTTCGCCGGCCCGGCGCAACAATCCATCGCCGACACCGTGGCCCCATTGATCATTGGTTGTCTTCAGTCCGTTGAGATCGAGGATGACGATGGAGACCGGAAAGAACTCGCGGCGTTCCAGCCGGTTCAACTCGTCGACGTAGAAGGCACGGTTGTGCAGACGCGTCAGCACGTCATGCTTGCCGAGATATTCAAGATAGGCTTCGGCTTTCTTACGCGCGGTGATATCGGTCAGCGATATCTGAACCAGCGACCAGTCTGTTTCATGCCCGGGCAGCACGGAAAACTGCAGAAGGACATGGCGTTCGGAGCCGTCGAGCGCGTAATTGACCGTCTCCCGCTGATGGAACAGCTTGCCGTTCCACAGGTCGATCAGCTGTTCGCGGAAATGCACGTTCATCTCGTCCTTGAACACGTCGGGCAAACGGCGCAGCAAGGTCATGGCGTCCGGCGCCTGGAAAAGCTTGAGCGTTTCGCGGTTCACGTCGATGACACGGATTTCGCTGGCGCATTGCTGGACGAATTCCGGATGAACATCGGTGAAAACCCGGAAGTCCTCGATGCCGCGGTTGCGCAGCCCGTCAAGCAGCTTCTTGATCTTGCTGAAATCCTCAACCCACAGCGATACGGGAGAATGCTCGAAGAGACCCTCGGCATAGCGTTGGCTTGCCGCGTGCTGCCGTCTCGCTTCTTCCCGGTCGGTCACGTCCTCGATGGAGATAAGGACCTTTTCCCAGCTTGTTTCATAGCCGGGCAAGACCTTGCCGCGCAGCTGGATATCGAGCCGCTTGCCGGACAGCGAATAGTTTACGGTGTCGCTGGAAAATTCGCCTTTGCCTTGCCAAAGCTGCGCCAGCTCCTGCACATGGGTCTGCAGCATGTCGTCGCGGAAAATGGCACCGAGATTGGCGACGAGTTCGCTGAAATCGGCGGCTTCAAACAGCGATAGCGTCTTCTTGTTGACCTTGATGACGCGGATGAGCCTTGCGCAATCGCGCACCCGGTTTTCATCCACGCGCAGATACGACGTGATGTCGTCGACACCCGCCTGCCGGAGGGAATCGAAGAATTTCCGGACGTCGCTGAAATCTTCCAGCCAGAGGGAAATGGGAGCAAGATCAAATGCGTCTATTTCGTCCTGATGCAAATTCAGCTTGTCCATCGGATTATGTCTCCCGGCCGGAGGAATATGGTTAATATTCCAGCCTGATTGGCAGCTTTGACGCTATTGTCAACTACTCCAAGTTGCGTTCACTGCAAATTGCACCGGTTCTCCCGGACATGTGTCCGGAAACACGCATCGGCGCGGCTTTTTTCGCTTCAAGGGAAAGCCAGACACCCTTCCCTGCCGCCTCTAGTCCGTTGGTCTAATTTTCGGTCATTTCGATCTGATGTAGGCTTTTTGTGCGAGGATAATCCAACAGAGCATGATTATGACAAACCCAGCATATGCAATTGCGACAGCCGATGGAGAGGCTCCGGTAGCCATAACCGCTGGTTGTACTTCGGTGTTTTGGTCGCCAGAAGTCATCTCGCTGCATGGCGATAGCCAGAAAATCGGTTGAAACACAGCGTTTTCCCGCGAACTATCCTGCCCGCGGACAGGACAGTTCGCGGGCTTGCCATTGCCCAGACGATGGGTGCCGTCGCCGCCGGTGTATATTTTTCCAGTTCTGCCTTGTTCTTTTCCAGAGCATCCGGTTTAGCGCCGCGCGAAATAGGCCTTGGTCTGACGGTAGCCGGATTGGTTGGCTTGCTTGTGCCATTGCCCATCGGCATTCTTGCCGATCGCTGGAACGCGCGCAACATTGCAGTGTGGCTGACCGTTGGGGCCGGCGTCTGCGACTGGATTTTCCTGTTGGTTAGCGGAGTCACGGCCTTTGTCATAACCGCCTGTTGCTTTGCCGCATGTCTGCGTGGCGCCATGACCGCGCGCATGGCGATGATTGCGACCCTTATTGATGCCAGCCAGCGCACGCAAACGAGCGCGTATCTGCGTGCGCTCGGCAATTGCGGCCTATCGGCCGGTGCTATGATCGGCGGCCTGGCATTGTATTTCGACAGTTTGACCGGCTATCGGCTGGCCTTTGCCCTTGGCGGGGCAATTTTCCTCGTTGCTGCTGCGGCTTATCGTTTGCTGCCGCCCGTGGTGCCGGGGCTTGCCACCGTCGGGAAAGGTTCTCCGCTCACCGTGCTGGGAGACCGGCCCTATATGATCCTGACGCTGCTCAACACGGTCATTCTTCTCTACATTCCTCTGCTCAACATGGCGCTGCCCCTGTGGATTGCCCTGCACACCAACGCCCCGCTTTGGATCGCTTCGGTCCTCTATGGCCTGAATACCGTAAGTGTCATGCTGATGCAGGTGCGGCTGGCACGCCGGGTCACCAATGCATGCGAGGCGCGCAGATCGATCTTCTTCGCCACCCTTCTGCTGTCTGCGGCCTGTTTCTTATTCGCAGCAATGGCTGTGCCGTCGACGGTATGGCTGACGGTGGTATTCGCTCTGCTGGCGGTCTTGCTGCATGTGTCGGGTGAGATGATGCACATGGCCGGAGCCTGGGATCTAAGCTTCCGACTGGCGCCACCGGGACAGGAGGGCGAATATCAGGGTTTCTTCAATACCAGTTCTGCGGCCGCCGAAATGTTCGGCCCCATTCTGCTCACGGCCCTGCTGGTTGGCTGGGGTTTGCCGGGCTGGGTGTTTCTGGCCATTGTCTTTTCAGCCACCGGCTTCAGCATCATGGTCCTATTCGGCAAGCAAGCGTATCTGGTGCGCGACCTTTCGGGTTGAGACGGGCAAGATTGTCACAGCCGGACGGGCGGATCGAAACGCCCCTTCCCGGCCAGTTCGATCAGGAATGTCTTGCCGGCATTGGGATCGGATTTTTGCTCCGCTTCCGTCATGTCATGATAGGCAGTCGTTACCACCAGGGTTGCGGAGTCGGCGTCGATGAACGCCGGGCAGGATGGTTGCCGCGCCGGGGTTGCGATCGAACGGATCCGTCTGCCATCGGGCGAATAGACATCGATATGCGAACGGCCCCAGCACGCATTCCAGAGATTGCCGTCGCGGTCAACGACGGAGCCGTCGATGCCGCCGGCGTCCTTGTGCTGGTAGAAGACCGCGGGCTCGCCGATGGGCAGGCCGGTCTGCGGATCCGTATCGACCCGCCAGATGATATTGCGGGTGGTATCGGCGAAATAGCTGATGCGCCCGTCCGGCGAGAAGCAGATCGAATTGGTGATCGAAATGCCGGTGAAAAGGGTGCGCAGCTGCCCTTCCCGGTACCAATAGATCGATCCTGCCCCCTTCTGCGATTTCTTGCCCATGGTGCCGATCCAGAAGGCGCCCGCCGGATGGACGCGGGCGTCGTTCGAGCGGGTCACCGGATTATCCGCCTCGATGGGCTGATGCATGACCGTGTGTCCGGTCTTGCGGTCGCGGATGAACAGACCTGTTTCCGTCGCGATCAGCTGGCGCCCCGCATCGATCACCGCAAGCGCACTCGCCATCTGGCCGAGCGGATGGATTGTCGCCGGACCCCCGGCGCGCGGCTTCTCGAAAAGCCGGCCGGTGACGATATCGAACCACCAGATCGTGCTTGTCAGCGGATCGTAGCCAGGGCCTTCGCCGAGTTCACACGGGTCGTCGTGCAGGATGCTGATCTTCGGCTGATCCATGGTCAGGCTCCGGCTTGGAAGGTGCGGTCATAGGCCTCAACCGTGGCCCTTGCCCGTTCAGCGACGTGGGAAGCGGATGCGCCGACCTTGTACAGGCTGGAACCCAGGCCGAAGGTGCGAACCCCGACCTTGGCGTAGGCGGCAAAGCCGTTCTCGTCGACGCCGCCGACGGCGCCGATGACTGTTCCCTTCGGCAGGATGGCGCTGATCGCCTTGATGCCGTCCGGCCCCAGGACGCTTGCCGGGAAAAACTTGAGGCCCGAGGCCCCGGCCTGCAAGGCGGCCAGCGCTTCCGTCGGCGTGAACACGCCGGGCATGGTGACCATCCCGGCCCGGGCGGCGGCGGCCAGCACGGCGGCATCGACATTGGGGCTGATCATCAGGCGGCCACCGGCTGCATCGAGGCGCGCAATGTCGGCGGGATCAAGCACGGTGCCTGCCCCGATCAGGACATGGGACGGCAGTGTCTTTGCCAGCAGCTCGATGGACTGGAACGGTTCGGGTGAATTCAGCGGCACCTCGATGACATCGATACCGGCTTTCACCAGTTCTTCGCCGATGGCCAGCACTTCATCCGGCTTGACGCCGCGCAGGATCGCGATGAGATCGCGCTTCAGTTTAGGCCAGGGAGCGGACGATTGGGGCATTGGAATTATCCTTGTATGGCAGGCCAAAGCTGTGACGCGGCAACGAACAGGCCCTTGCGCACCGCTTCATCGGCGTCGACGATATCGAAATTCAGGCCGGCAACGGTCATGGCTTTGGCATAAAGCGTGGCCATCGCGCCGGATGCGACCAGTGCAATGGTGGCCGAGGTGCCGAATTTTTCCTTGGCCCCGGCAATTTCCGTTCCGATGAGCAGACCGGACAGCCGCGACGCGGCACCGTCCGGCGGCAGATTTTCCAGCAGCATCGCCGCGCGGATGCCGAAGAGCTCGCCCAGCATGCGCCGGTTGCCGCCGAGCATCAATTCAAGCCCTGCGGTGAATTGGGGGTGGTCCGGTGTCACCGCTTCCGCGGCGTTGCCGATGGAATGACGCAGGATCGAATGCCCCGCCAGAAGCGCATAGAGCTCGCCGGTCAGGAAGGTGGAAAATGACGTTGCCCTGCCCTCGTCCAGCTCGACCCATTTCGAATGCGTGCCGGGCATCGCCACGAGGCCGCTGCGCAGATTGCGCGCCAGCATGGCACCCAGCAGCTGGGTTTCCTCGCCCCGCATGACATTGGGCGCGCTGCCCGACTGCGACAGACCGGGAATGATACGCACGTCGCGCTTGATGCCGGCAATCTTCACCGCCCCGGAAAGAATGGCGGTGAGATCCGCCGGAACCGGGACATAATTGGCTTCCACCCAGCCCTGACGCGAACCCGTCATGCCGCAGATGATGACCGGCAAATCCACCGGTGCGCGCAGGCTGGCGAGATGATCCTCGAGCGTTTCAGCGAAACCGCGCGCGCGGGAGGTATCCAGACCATCGTCCGAACGCCGCTCGGCGACGACATGGCCTTCACGGTCGAGAAGCCAGAGACGGAAACGGCTCGTTCCCCAGTCGGCAACGGCATAGGTTGCAGCGGTGGTCACAGATAGCCTCCATCGACAATCAATGTCTGGGCGGTGAGCATGCGGGCCGCATCGGAGGCGAGAAACAGGCAGGGGCCGACCATATCGCCGGGCTGGATTTCTTCCTTGAGAACCTGCTTGCCGATGTGGGACTTCAAACCGTCTTCCGTCACCCAGAGTTCGCGCTGGCGGTCGGTGATGACCCATCCCGGCGCGATCGCATTGACGCGGATTTTCTCCGGCCCGAGGCGCCCGGCAAGGCCTTTGGTCAGGCCGATAATCCCAGCCTTTGCAGCGGTATAGGAGGGAAAGTTGCCCTGATTGATCATGAAGGATGTCGAGGTGAAATTGACGATGGAACCGCCGCCCGCCTGCCGCATGCCCGGCACAACGGCCTGCGCGGCAAAGAACTGCGGACGCAGATTGACCGACTGGTTCTTGTCCCAGTACTCGACGGTCACATCATCGATATCGTGCCTGTCGTCCCAGGCGGCATTGTTCACAAGCACCGTCACCGGGCCGTGGGCCTCAATGGCGCGGCTGATCGAGGCCCGCAGCGCTTCGATATCGCGCAGGTCCGTATTGAGATAGAGCGGCCGGTTGCCATATTCGCGGTCGAGGCGCTCCGCCAGTGATTGCGAGGCTTCATCCGCAATGTCGATGAAGGCAACGCGCGAGCCCTGGCGCACGAACCCCTCCGTCAACGCTGCGCCGATCCCGGACCCTCCCCCGGTGATCAGGACAGAACGATCTTTCAGGTCAGGGAAAATCGCCGAGGGCATCATGAGAAAATCTCGCTGCAATGTTCCATTATTTGGAACTTGATTTGACTATATAGAATAGTCATCCTATGGTGCCGAAAGTCAAGAGGCGGTTGCGATTCAATGGGCAAGACACGGGAAAATTCAACGGGGACGCTCGGCAAGGCGCTTGAGGTCGTGCACATCATTGCGTCATCGCCCGTGCCGCTTCGATTCACCGATGTGCTCAAACTGTCCGACCAGCCGCGTGGTACGTTGCACCGGCAAATATCCAATCTGATCGAGGAAGGACTTCTCGACCTGAACCGGGATCACTCCTACGGTCTCGGGCTGCGCCTGCTGGAGCTCGCCTCCAGGGCCTGGGCCAGCAATGATTTTCGCACCATTGCCGAACCGCATCTGCAGAGACTGCACGAACAGACCGGTGAAACGGTTCATTTAGGCGTTTTGCGGGGTATCGAGGTGATCTATCTCGACAAGGTCGAAAGCCGGCAGAGCGTGCGCATGTATTCGCAGATCGGCAATACCGCCCCGGTCTATTGCACCGGCGTCGGCAAGGCAGCCCTGTCCGCCCTGCCCGACGATGAGCTTCAGGCGCGCATTGCCCAGATCGCGTTTCGGCGTTTTACCGCGAGCACTCTGCCCGATGCCAAGGCGCTGCGGCGGGAAATCGAGCAGATCCGGGCGGAAGGCAATGCCTATGACCGGGAAGAACACGAGGCGGACATTTGCTGCGTTGCCGCGCCGATACATGCCAATAACCGGCACTTCGTTGCGGGCATTTCCGTCACCGGCCCCGCCTACCGCATAACGCCGGACGTCTTGCAGTCCTGGGCCGGCATTACCCGCGCCGCGGCTGCCGCGATCATGGCAAACATGGCCACACGCCTTTCACCCCGCGCATAGGCTTTCGGTTGCATCAAATACCGACCGCACCATTTGACGGCTCCCGTGCAAACCGGTCCGTTGCGGCAATAATGGCGTCCGTCATGCCGGGACTGGTTGGGGAATGACCGGCATTGGGCACGATGACAAGCGTGCCATCCGGCCAGGCCTTCGATAACTCCCACGCGGTGACAAGCGGGGCTTCAAGGTCGAAACGGCCCTGAATCATGATACCAGGAATTCCCTTCAACAGACTGGCTTGGTTCAATAAAATGCGGTCTTCCAGCCAGGCATTGTGATAGAAATAGTGGGTTATGATGCGGGCGCGTGCCAGGATATAG
This sequence comes from Phyllobacterium sp. T2-21, assembly GCF_055378485.1. Classification (NCBI taxonomy): domain Bacteria; kingdom Pseudomonadati; phylum Pseudomonadota; class Alphaproteobacteria; order Hyphomicrobiales; family Phyllobacteriaceae; genus Phyllobacterium; species Phyllobacterium sp. T2-21. The sequence goes on from NZ_AP027915.1 coordinate 75,031, forward strand.
CGATCATCCGACCATTTCGGTGACAGTTTTGCCGCCGGATCGACAAGGATGGATGCGGACTCCCATGCATGCCAGTCGCGTGCCGCCTGCAAACGGATGGCGGGATCCACATCGTTGAGCAGGCGATAATAGGCAGCGACAAGATCGTCATCGGTGTTTTTGGCCAAGTCTTGCTGCATTGATTGAGTGCGTGGTTCGACAAGCTCACCATGAGGGAGGTCTTGTTTCTGCAGGGCACTCAATCCCCTCATGGTGAGCTTGTCGAACCACGCACCCGAGACATGCCGGGCATTGTCGAGCTCAGCGCCGCGCCGGAAATGCGCCCATTGCTCGGGAAACAGCGGAGCGATGCCGCGATAGAGCCAATCGATCTCGGATCGCCGCGTCGTCGTCACCCCTGCCAGCACCAAAGCCAGGACACGCTCCGGATAGGCCTCGGCATAGGCAAGCCCCAATGTGCAACCCCATGACATGCCGAACAGAAGCCAATGCCCGATATCAAGATGGGTGCGCAAACATTCGATATCCCTCAACACATGTTCCGTCGTGTTCACGGACATATCAGTCTGGGGATCGCTGGCATGCGGTATGCTGCGTCCGCAGCCCCGCTGATCGAACAGGATGATGCGGTAGCGTTCTGGATCGAAGAAACGGCGCGCGTTTGCGGATGAGCCGGAACCCGGCCCGCCATGCAGGACAAGAGCCGGAATTCCCCGCGGATTGCCGCAGGCTTCCCAATGGATTTCGTTGCCATCACCGACGGCGAGCATGCCGTGGTCATAAGGTTCAATCTCTGGATAGAGGCTGTTCATCATCGTGCCTGCATGTGGCGAATCGTCTCTCGCCGGGGAACGACAGCTCATTGCCTTTCCCTGTTACAGTCAAATGACAATGGCTCTAGTTGACGACCGTGTAATCAGCGGGGCGCGAGGCGGAGAGCACAAGGTCGGCATTGGGAATGTCGTTCGACAGGGCACGCTGCTGTGCCGAGCCGACATTGTAGCCATAGCCCAGCCACCGCTGCACGAGGCGATTTTCCATTTCGACACGATCCACCTGCAGGAATACGGTGAGGTCGAACAGCGGGCCGAGCCGGTCCCAGGGCGACTGGTTCAGAAGAAGATAGTTCCCCTCGACCAGAAGAATGCGCTGATCGCCGCTGACCACGGCGGCGCCCGCCCGGGCGAGATCGAGCTTGCGGTCAAAAAGCGGAATGACGACATTGTCTTCCCCTGCCCTGAGCCGTTTCAACAGCACTTCCAGTCCGGCACAATCGAAGGTTGGCGGCGATCCCTTGCGCTTGCGCTGGTCGCGTGCATCGAGGATGGCATTGTCGAGATGGAAACCGTCCATGGGAACCACGACGGCCGCATTGGCTTCGCGCGCGTTGATTGCCGCGGAGATAGCGGCGGAAACGGTGGATTTGCCGGCCCCGGGAGGGCCGGCAATGGCAACGATCAAACGTTTGGTTTCGGTGGCGCGGGCCAGAATGGCCGTCACCAGCTCATCGATCGCTATAATCATTGTGCTGTCCGCAGGATGGCTCAGGCAAGCCATTTGTCATAATCGGAAACCAGAAGATGCACCGGTGGCTCGTCCTCTTCAATCGAGGAGAAGCGGCCGATCGGCTCGCGGAAGATATTGTCGGTCAGGTCGTCATTGACCGTGGAAACCTCGCCGATCAGGACGTCGCCGCCCTCACCCCAGAATGCGTGCCAGTTTCCCGGCAGCAGCGTGACGCTTTCGCCCGGCTGCAGCTTCAGCAGGCCGCCGGCCTTCAGCGTGACGATACGGCCGTCCGTTGCCACTTCCACATCCGTCTTCTCGTCGACGCTGCCATCGGCATTCGAGTTGAACAGTTCGAGCACGAGCGTGCCGCCGCCGCGGTTGATGATGTCCTCGGCCTTGACGATATGGCGGTGCATCGGCGAGAGCTGCTTTTCGCGGGAGATCATGATCTTTTCCGCATAGAGCATGCCGCCGCCCTTTTTCAGGTCTGCCTGATTGCCGTTGCGGGTGGTGAAGAGGAACAGGCCGAGTTCATCGAACTTGCCCTGTCCATAGTCGGTGATATCCCAGCCGAGCCTGGCATCGAGAATGGCCCTGGAATCGCTTGAGGTGCGGGCCTTCAGTTCTTCCGGCGACCAGTAGGCGAAAGGCGGCATGACATAGCCGAAGGAGCGGATGAACTTGTCGCTTTCACGGATGATCGCGTTGACTTCTGAGCGTTTCATTTTTCAATTCTGTCCTTCATGCAGCAAGACTGGCGGGTGGTTCCTTGGCGCCGGTCATGAATGCCACGGCGTCCGACATGCTGTATTCCTTCGGGTCGATGACACAAAGGCGTTTGCCAAGCCGGTGAATGTGGATGCGGTCCGCCACTTCGAAAACATGTGGCATATTGTGCGAGATCAGCACAATCGGCAATCCGCGCTTTTTCACATCCTGGATGAGCTCGAGAACGCGGCGTGACTCCTTGACGCCAAGCGCCGCCGTCGGTTCGTCCATGATGACGACCTTGGAGCCGAAGGCTGCCGCACGCGCCACGGCGACACCCTGCCGCTGGCCGCCGGAGAGCGTTTCCACCGCCTGGCTGATGTTCTGAATGGTCATCAGGCCAAGCTCGGTCAGCTTGTCACGGGCCTGCTTCTCCATGGTCTTGCGGTCCAGCATGCGCAGCCAGCTGCCCAGAATACCCGGCTTGCGGATTTCGCGGCCGAGAAACATGTTGTCGGCGATGGAAAGTGCCGGCGACAGGGCAAGGTTCTGATAGACGGTTTCGATCCCGGCATCGCGCGCTTCCATGGGAGAGCGGAAATGGATCGGCTTGCCATCGAGCGTGATCTCGCCCTCGTCGGGATGAACCGCACCGGAAATCGCCTTGATCAGCGAGGATTTTCCCGCGCCGTTGTCGCCGATGACGGCGAGGACTTCTCCGGCATAAAGATCGAAATCCGCATGATCGAGCGCGGTGACACGGCCGTAACGCTTGACCAGGCCACGGGCGGTGAGAATGGGTTGCGGTGTCATCAGCCTGCTACCTTTCTGATCCACTGATCGATTGCCACGGCCGTGATGATCAGGACGCCGATCATCAGATAGGTCCATTGGACATCCGTGCCGTACATGCGCATGCCGAAGGAGAAGACACCGACGATCAGCGCGCCGAACAGCATGCCGAGGATGGAGCCGCGTCCGCCGAAGAGCGACATGCCGCCGATAACCACCGCGGTGATGGATTCGATATTGGCGAACTGGCCGACCTGCGGTGACACCGAACCGTTGCGGCCGATCTGGGCCCAACCGGCGAGCGCGCAGATGAAACCGGCCAGCACGTAGACGGAAATCAGCACGCGCTTGGTCCTGACACCCGCCAGTTCCGCCGCTTCCGGATCGTCGCCGATCGCATAGAGATGGCGGCCCCAGGCGGTGTGGTTCAGCACGTACCAGAGAACGGCGATCAGAAGGATCATGGCGAATACGCCATAGGTGAAGGTGGCGCTGCCGATCTGGATTTTTTCGCCGAAGAACTGCAGCGTGCGCGCCTTCGCTTCGATGTCCTGCGCCCGGATCGTTTCATTGGCCGAGTAGATATAGGTCGTGGCCAGAAAGATCTGCCAGGTGCCGAGCGTGACGATGAAGGGAGGCAATTTCACGTAGGCGATGAGAATGCCGTTGATGAGACCGCACAATCCGCCGAGGGCCACGCCGCACAGGATGGAAAGTTCGACGGGCAATCCGTAACGGAAGGTGAACTGGCCCATGACAACCGATGTGAGAACCATGATCGCGCCGACGGAAAGGTCGATACCGGCGGTCAGGATCACCAAGGTCTGGGCTGCGCCGACAATGCCGACGATCGCGACCTGTTGCAGGATCAGCGACAGGGCAAAGGGTGTGAAAAAGCGCGAACCGACAATAATGGCGAAAACCGCCAGAACGAGAACGATCAGCGGTACCGCTGCCGGGCTCGAATGAAGAAAATGGCGCGTCCGCTCGACCAGGCTTTTCTGCTCGCTGTCGAAACTGGCGATGGCTGTGGCGCTCTGTGTCAGAACGCGCTCGAATTCCTGCTTGGGTTGTGATCCCGGATTGGCTTCGTTCATGGGTTGGCTCCCCCAAAATTTGCGCAGCTTGGAGAGGACGGTTTTACACCGTCCTCTCGCTGTTTGCTGGCTTTTCTGTCAAATCAGGGCGTGATCAGCCCCAGCACTTGGCAAGGCCGCTTTTCACGTCGATGGACTCGACGCCCTTGACCGGCTTGTCCGTCACAAGGGAAACGCCCGTATCAAAGAAGCTCTTGCCTGCCGTTGGCTTCGGCTTTTCGCCGGTATCGGCGAACTTCTTGATTGCCTCGATGCCGAGCGAAGCCATCATCAGCGGATATTGCTGCGAAGTTGCGCCGATGATGCCGGCTTCGACATTCTTCACGCCCGGGCAGCCGCCGTCGATGGACACGAGAAGGACGCCTTTGTCCTTGCCGAATGCCTTCAGTGCTTCGTGAGCACCCGCAGCTGCCGGTTCGTTGATCGTATAAACGACGTTGACGCCCGGGTCTTTCTGCAGAAGGTTTTCCATGGCCTTGCGGCCGCCTTCTTCATTGCCGTTGGTAACGTCATGGCCGACAATGCGCGGGTCTTTTTCGTCGCCGATCTTGTTGATGTCGCCCACGTCAATGCCAAAGCCCTTCATGAAACCCTGGTCGCGCTGGACATCGACGGATGGCTGCGAAGGCGTCAGGTCAAGGAAGGCAATTTTTGCATCCTTGGCCTTGTCACCCAAGGTTCCGGCAGCCCACTTGCCGACGAGTTCGCCTGCCAGAAGGTTGTCCGTGGCAAATGTCGCATCTGCTGCGTCGATTGGATCAAGCGTTGTGTCGAGTGCGATGACGAGAACGCCGGCATCGCGGGCCTGCTTGACCGACGAAACAATGCCGGCCGTGTCGGATGCGGTGATCAGGATGCCCTTGGCACCATCGGCGATGCAGGTTTCAATCGCTGCCACCTGGCTTTCGCTGTCGCCGTCGATCTTGCCGGCATAGGTCTTCAGGTCGACGCCGAGTTCCTTTGCCTTGGCAACGGCGCCCTCCTTCATCTTGACGAAGAACGGATTGGTGTCCGTCTTGGTGATCAGGCAGGCACCGACGCCTGCGGCCTGTGCTGGAGCGGCAAAGGCGGCGATGGCCACAACGGCGGCACCAAGAATGGTTGATTTCAGATAAATGCTTTTGCGCATGTCACTACCTCCCAGAGTTTGATCGTAATGCGACGCGCTGCCGGTGGGCAGCTCTACTTTCGCATGAACACCTCGGACAGTTATCCTCCCGGCCAAGTGCTGCCCTAGAAAATACCAGCCTCGCCAAGCTGTCAACATTAATAAATCACTCTTATTTATTATTGACAGGTTTGCCCGATGGCTCCATTGTCGCGCCGATATCAGGGAGGACGTCCTTTTGGGCATCAGACTATCGGAGCGCCACGGTCCGGGAGGAACACGGCCGCCGCTTCATCAGGGAACAAACCAGAGCGGCATGCGCGACCACAATGAGCGGGTCGTGCTTTCGCTGTTGCGCCAGCATGGCAGCCTTGCCAAAACAGCCATTGCGCGGATGACAGGACTTTCGGCGCAGACAATCTCGATCATCATGCGCATGCTGGAAGCCGACGAGCTGCTTTCGCGCGAAGAGCCGCTGCGCGGCCGCATCGGCCAGCCGCTCATTCCCATGTCGCTCAATCCGGAGGGTGCCTTCTTCCTCGGCCTCAAGATCGGGCGGCGCAGCGCGGATCTGGTGCTGATCGATTTTGTCGGGCGTATCCGGTCCATGCTGCATATGCCCTATGCCTATCCGACGCCGGATTCGGTCCTGGCTTTCACCAGGGATGGCATCGCGACGATGCTGGATGGCCTTGACGCGAAGCAGCGTTCGAAGGTTGCCGGTCTTGGCATCGCCGCGCCGTTCGAACTGTGGAAATGGGCCGATACAGTCGGGGCGCCGCAGGAAATCCTCGATCAATGGCGCCAGTCCGATATCAAGGCATCGATTGCCGCCATCTGCGATTTCCCGGTCTATCTGCAGAATGACATCACGGCGGCCTGCGGTGCGGAGCTTGTCTTTGGCGAGACAAAAGACCTCAATGATTTCGTCTATTTCTATATCGGCTCGTTCATCGGCGGCGGTATCGTCATCAATGGCAGCCTTTATGCGGGGCGCAGCGGCAATGCCGGCGCGCTCGGTTCCATGCCGGTGCCCGGTCCCGATGGGACCACGCAACAGCTGATCGACATTGCATCGATCACCGCGCTGGAGCGCATCGTCACCGGCCTTGGCCGTGACCCCTCCCCGCTGTGGACCTCGCCCGATGACTGGGGCCCGATGGGCGAGGAATTGGACGGTTGGATTGACCGTTCGGGCAAGGCCATTGCGCAGGCGGTGATTGCCGCCGCGTCGGTTGTCGATTTCGAAGCGGCTGTTATCGATGGCTGGATGCCCGCGCACGTGCGTGCCCGGATCGTCGATGCCGTACGCGCCCATGTCGGAACATTCGATCTGGAGGGGATCGAGCTGCCCGTCATTGTCGAAGGCTCGGTCGGCATTCATGCCAGGGCCCTCGGGGCCGCCAGTCTTGCTCTGTCGGACCGGTTCCTCATCGGACAGAAAATATTCAGAAAGGTCGATTGAACGTGCTGATTGGTATTCCGCCCATCCTGGGCCCGGAGCTTCTCGCGACCTTGCGTGCCATGGGCCATGGCGACGAAATCGCGCTGGTCGACGGCAATTATCCGGCGCTGGAACATGCCCGGCGGCTGATCCGGGCCGATGGCCTGACGCTGATTCCCATCCTCGATGCGATCCTGCAGGTCATGCCGGTGGATGATTTCGTGCCGCACGCGCTGTTCCGCGCAACGGTGAAGGGAGATCCCGATCTTCTTGATCCGGTGCACGAGGAAATGCGCGAAGTTTGCGCGCGCCGCGCCCCCGGATTTTCGCTCTTGCCGCTGGTCGGCGATGCGTTCTACACACGGGTGAAGGATGCCCATACCATCATCGCGACAAGCGAACCAAGGCTTTACGGCAATATCATCGTCCGCAAGGGCGTCATCTATCCATCGAAAGAAACTGACAAATGATCCTATGTTGTGGTGAAGCGCTGATCGACATGTTGCCGCGCACGAGCGAGGCGGGTGAACCGGCTTTTGCGCCCTATGTCGGCGGCGCGGTTTTCAATACAGCCATTGCCTTGGGCCGCCTCGGCGTGCCGACCGAATTCTATTCCGGCGTCTCCTCGGATTTCTTCGGTCAGATGCTGCGCGAAAGCCTTGCGGCCAATCATGTCGGCACGCGCTACGCGCATATTTCGCCGCAGCCCACGACGCTTGCCTTCGTGCGCCTGACCGACGGCCAGGCCAGCTACACCTTCTACGACGAGAACAGTGCCGGGCGTTCACTCGCCCTCGGCGATCTGCCGGCGCTGGAGGATAATGTCACGACGCTGCAGTTCGGCGCGATCAGCCTCATTCCGGAACCCTGCGGCTCGACCTATGAAGCGCTGATGGCGCGCGAGCATGAAAAGCGCGTCATCGTTCTCGACCCCAACATCCGGCCGGGTTTCATCCCGGACAAGGAAAAGCATCTGGCGCGCATGCGCCGCATGATCGCCATGAGCGATATCGTCAAGATTTCCGATGAGGATATGCGCTGGTTCGGTGAAAGCGGCACGATGGAAGAGATTGCACGGCGTTGGATTGTCCCGGCGTCGCAGCATGGTCCGAAGCTCATCCTCGTCACCCATGGTGCGGATGGCGTGACCGGCTATACATCCGAGCTGGCCGTGCACGTGGCGGCGCAGAGGGTTGCGGTTGTCGATACGGTGGGGGCTGGCGATACGTTCACGGCGGGCGTCCTGACCTCGCTGCAGGAAGCCGGCCTTCTGGCCAAAGCTGCGCTGACCTCGCTTGAGGAAGCGCAAATCCGCGCGGCCTTGCTGCTCGGTGTCAAGGCGTCTGCGGTCACCGTATCGCGCGCCGGAGCAAATCCGCCTTGGCGGTCTGAGCTTTAACTGTTTCGCGCTCTGCAAAACGCCGTTCTGTGACAATCCACAGAACGGCGTTTTGCGTTAAACAAGCTCGTCTTCAATCCAAATCGAAAGCAGCGCCGATCAGCGTCTTGGTATAATCGTGCTGCGGCGCATCGAAAATATCGTCGGTCTGGCCTTCCTCGACGATCTTGCCGCTCTTCATCACGATCACATAGTCTGACATCGCCTTGATCACTGCGAGATCGTGACTGATGAAGATATAGGACAGATCGTGCTTGGCCTGCAGGTCGCGCAGCAGTTCGATCACCTGCCCCTGCACCGACCGGTCGAGCGCCGAGGTCGGTTCATCGAGAATGACGACCTTCGGCTTGAGGATCATGGCGCGCGCGATGGCGATGCGTTGCCGCTGTCCCCCGGAAAACTCGTGCGGATAGCGATTGCGCGCACCCGGATCGAGCCCCACTTCCTTGAGTGCCGCAATGGCCCGCTTGTCGCGGTCGGCGCGCGACAGTTGCGGCTCGTGGATGAGCAGGCCTTCGGTGATGATTTCACCCACTGTCTGGCGCGGCGAAAGCGAGCCGTAGGGATCCTGGAACACCAGCTGCAATTCCCGGCGCAGCGGCCGCATGGCAGCGCGATCAAAGCCGGAAATGTTCTTGTTTTCAAAATGATACTGGCCATTGCTCGGCAGAAGACGCAGGAGTGCCCGGCCGAGCGTTGACTTTCCGGAGCCGGATTCACCGACAATGCCGATGGTTTGCCGCTGCTTGAGCCGGACCGTTACGCCGTCCACGGCGCGGAAGCGCGTATGTGCGCTGGTAAAGAAACCGCCGCCAATGGCGAAGTCGACCGTGACATTGCGCCCTTCCAGCATGATCGGCGCCTTGTCTTCCGGCGCCGACTTGCTGCCGCTGGGCTCTGCGGCCAGCAGCATCTTGGTATAGTCTTCCTGCGGGCGTTCAAAGATGTCCTTGATCGTTCCTTTTTCGACGACCTCGCCGCGCCGCATGACAACCACGCGCTCGGCAAAATGTTTGACCACCCCAAGATCATGGGTGATCAGCACGATGGCCATGCCGAACCGCTTCTGCAAATCGCGCAGGAGATCAAGAATCTGGGCCTGGATCGTCACGTCGAGCGCGGTGGTCGGCTCATCGGCAATCAGAAGATCCGGTTCGTTGGCAAGCGCCATGGCAATCATGACGCGCTGACGCTGACCGCCGGACATTTCGTGCGGGTAGCTGTTGATGCGCCGTTCCGGTTCGGGAATGCCGACAAGCTTCAACAGTTCAAGCACGCGCACCTTCGCCTGCTTGAAGCTGACACCCTTGTGGTGGACGATGGGCTCGGCAATCTGTCGCCCGATCGTGTAAAGCGGGTCGAGCGAGGTCATGGGCTCCTGGAAAATCATGGTGATTTTCGAGCCGCGCACCTCGTTGAGTGCCTTGGTCGACAGGCCGACAAGTTCCTTGCCGCGATATTTTGCCGAGCCGGCCACGCGGCCGTTCTGCGCCAGGAGACCCATGATGCCCATCATGGTCTGGCTCTTACCGGAGCCGGATTCACCAACGACGGCCAGTGTTTCGCCGGGAAGAACATCGAGATCGATGCCCTTGACGGCATTGACGTCGCCGTCCGGCGTGGTGAAGTCGACTTTCAGTCCGCGCACGGACAATACTGCATCTTTGTTGTCCGTCATTTCAGCGGTCCTTCGGGTCGAGTGCATCACGCAGGCCGTCACCGATGAAGTTCAGCGAGAACAGGGTGACGACAAAGAAAATGGCAGGGAAAATCAGCAGCCACGGTGCAGATTGCATCTTGTTTGCACCTTCGGAGATCAGCGCGCCCCAACTCGTCAGCGGCGCCTGAACACCGAGACCGAGGAAGGACAGGAAGCTCTCCAGAAGGATGACTTTCGGAACCACGACCGTGACGAAGACGATGACGGGACCAATCGTATTGGGAATGATGTGCCGGCGGATGATCTGCCAGTCGGTCAATCCCAGGGCCTGTGCCGCGCCGATGAATTCGCGGCGTTTCAGGGCAAGGGTCTGACCGCGCACAATGCGTGCCATATCAAGCCATTCCACGGCACCGATCACCAGAAAGATCAGGATAAAACTGCGCCCGAAGAAGACGACGAGCACCACCACGAGAAACACGAACGGCAGGGAATAGAGAATCTCGATCAGGCGCATCATCACATTGTCGACGCGCCCGCCGATATAACCGGAGATGGCGCCGTAGGTTACGCCGACAGCCAGTGAAACAAGACTGGCAAGGAACCCGACGGCCAGCGAAATCTGCCCGCCGAGCATGATGCGGGCCAGCATGTCGCGGCCGTTGGCGTCGGTGCCGAAGAAGAAGTATTCGCGATTGACATTGCCCGACAGCTTCAGCGTTTTGCCATCGTCTTCCGTGGCCGCCACCTTCGTGCCCTGAAACTCGTTCGCCCGGTCGAAATAACGGGTCGCCCGCGGATCGATTGGCTGGTCCGAATGAATGGTTGCGGTGAAGGTGTTGCCGTCGACGGCAAATTCCTTCAACTGCACCCGGGCACGGCTTGCCACGCCTGCCATCACGTCGCCGAGGGTATCGGCCTTCGGCAAGGCTTCAAGGCTCGGCGGGATGGTGACGTAGGACGGGAATACCTGATCGTAGGTATGACTGAGGAAGTAGGGCCCGAAGAAGGAAAACAGGGTGATGAAGAACAGCACCACGCAGCCGGCCATCGCCGCACGGTTGCGGCGGAAGCGGAGCGTTGCCAGCTGAAATAGGCTGCGCCCCTGGGTTTCCTTCTCGGGGATGTTTGTTGTCGATATATCAGTCATGGCGAACCCTCGGATCAAGAAGGCCGTACAGAATATCGACCACAAGATTGAAAACGATGACGAAAATCGCCACGAGAACGACCGTTCCCATCACGAGTGTGTAATCGCGATTGATGGCACCCAGCACGAAGTAGCGGCCGACGCCGGGAATGGTGAAGATGGTTTCGACCACGGCGGAACCGGTCAACAGCGCGGCGGCGCAGGGCGCGAGATAGGAGACAACCGGCAGGAGTGCCCCGCGCATGGCATGGGTGATGACGACGGTCCTTGGCGGCAATCCGTAGGCGCGTGCCGTGCGGATGTGATCGGTATGCAGGCCTTCGATCATCGAGCCGCGCGTGAGACGGGCAAAGACGGCCAGCTGCGGCAGCGCCAGCGCAATCATCGGCAATATCAGGAAGCGCCACGATCCGTCACCCCAGCCACCCGCGGGCAGAAGGGACAACAGCACCGCGAAAATCAGCGTGAGCACCGGGCCCACGACGAAATTGGGTACCGTCACGCCGATTGTCGCGACGGACATGATGAGGAAATCGAGGAAACTGTTCTGGCGCAAAGCCGCGATCGTTCCGACAATGACCCCGCCGAAGAGTGCAAGGAGCAAGGCATAGAATCCAAGTTCTACCGAGTAAGGCAGGCCCTTGCCGATCAGCTCGGCAATCGTGTTGTCCTTGTAGATGTAGCTTGGGCCGAAATCGCCGGTCACTGCGTTCTTGAGATACTGCAGGTACTGGTTCCAGAGCGGCTGATCGAGATGGTAGGCCTTCATCAGGTTTTCCATCGTCGCCGGCGGCAGCGGCCTTTCAAGGTTGAAGGGACCGCCCGGTGCAAACCGCATCAGGAAGAACGAAATGGTGACGACAATGAACAATGTCGGCACTGCACTCGCCAGTCGGCGAAGGACGAAATGAAACATGGAGATATACTCTCTCTTCTGTGCAGCTTTCGCAGCAGCTGCACCCACTCACTCAATTAGACCGTTGCGTTCAAACCGGTCATTGTTCCGCAAGGCTCAGATATTTGCTCAGATGGTCGTTGGTGCCGTTGTCCTTCCAGCCCTTGACGCGGTTGGACACGAGCCAGAGCTGCCCGAAATTCATCATCGGCGCGACGGGCTGTTCCTGCAGGACCAGTGTTTCGGCTTCATGCAGAATCTTGGCGCGGGCCGCGGGGTCTTTTTCGTCGTAGGACTTCTTGACCAGGGCATCGAAGTCCGGATTGTTCCAGCGACCATAATTGAAGGTGGTGTTGGTGCTCAGATTGATCACCATGAAGTTCTCGGCATCGGCATAATCCGCGGTCCAGCCGGCCCGCGCCACGTTGAACTTGCCGCCCTCCTTCAGATAGGCGTAATGGGCGCTGATATCGTTCTGCAGCAGCGTCACATTGGCGCCGAAGGCCTTTTTCCACATATCGGCAACGGCGATGGCGACCCGTTCGTGATTGGGATTGGTGTTGTAACGGATCTCGATGGTGAGCGGCTTACCGCCCGCGCCATAGCCCGCCTCCTTCATCAGCGCGACCGCCTTGTCGTCGCGGTCGAGCTGCGACATGTCGGCAAAATCGGGCTTGGCCGGTTCGCCGTAATTGGCAATGCCAAGCGGCACGAGCGAATAGGCTGGCAGCTGCGCGCCCTTGTAGATTTCATTCGACAGGAAGTCGCGGTCGATCGCCATGGACAGCGCCCGGCGCACGCGCACGTCGCTGAACGGTTCGGCACGGGTGTCGAAGGAATAGAAATAGGTCGACAGCGCCGGGGTGATGCGCACCTGATCGCCCATGGATGCACGCAGGCGCTCGATCTGGTCGGCCGAGAAATTGTAGACGAGGTCCATTTCCCTGGCCTCGAAGCGGCGCACGGCGGCCGCCTGATCCTCGGTCGGGTAGAAGATGACCTTGTCGAGTTTCACATCCCCGGCACCCCAGTAATCAGGGTTCTTGGCGGCGGTCAGATGATCGTTCTGCACGTGTTCGACAAGCTCGAAGGCGCCATTGGAGACGAGTTTGCCCGGCTTGATGAAGTCGGCGCCGTTCTTTTCAAGGCTTGCCCTGTTGACTGGCAGGGCGGTCTGGTGCGCCAGCAGTTCGACGAAGAACGGCGTGGCGCGCTCCAGGGTGATTTCGAGCGTCTTGGCATCAATCGCCTTCATGCCGATCTGGTCGACAGATAGCTCGCCCTTGTTGATCTTCTCGGCATTCTTGATGGGGTAGAGCATGTTGGCATAGCCAGCGGCTGTCTTCGGCTCTTCGACACGCTTGAAGGAGAAAATGAAATCGTCCGCGGTGACGGGCGAGCCGTCCGACCAGTTGGCATTGGCGCGGATCTTGAAGGTATAGACCGTGCCGTCGTCGGAGACAGTCCAGCTCTCGGCCGCGCCCGGCACGATCTTGCCGGCGGGATCATAGCTGGTCAGACCTTCATAGAGGTCTTTCAGGATGAATGCCTCGATTTCAAGCGAGGTCTGGGACGGATCCAGCGTTTGCGGCTCGCCGGAATTGCCGCGGTGCAGAACCGCTTCGGCAAGCGCCGGAGCTGCCGCCAGTAAAAGCGAACCGGCAAGCAGGGCGGCGGTCATATTCAACTTCGCAAGCGTCATCTGGCTGTTCCCTCGCCGTTTACTGGTCGGTGTTTGGCATGAAATGGCAATATCCATCCGTTCACGGTCCTGTCGAAAGGGCCGTGCCGGGTCATGTCTGTTTGTCGATTTGCGGTCGGTAGCTGGCACATAGCGAGCCGGGCAAAAGCGTGACGCGCAACCCGCGGGTGCGGGTTGCGCGTCAGATTTTGCTATTCAACGCTGAGATATTTGCTCAGGTGCTCGTTGTTGGCGTTGTCACCCCAGCCCTTGACCTTGTCGGCCACGAGCCAGAGGTTCGCATCATTCATCAGCGGCGCGATCGGCTGGTCGCGCATGATCAATGCTTCTGCCTGGTGCAGGATCTTGGCGCGTTCCGCAGGATTGCGCTCTTCGTAGGACTTCTTCATCAGGGCATCAAATTCCGGATTGGAATAATGCCCGTAATTGAAGGTCTTGTTGGTGCTGACATTGAGGTTCAGGAAGTTTTCCGGATCGGCATAGTCTGCCGTCCAGCCGGCGCGGGCAACGTTGAATTTGCCGCCTTCCTGCAGGTAGGCGTAATGCGATGAAATATCGAGGTTCATCAGCGTGACCTTGGCGCCGAAGGCCTTTTTCCACATGTCGGCAACAGCCGTCGCCACACGCTCGTGGTTCGGGTTGGTGTTGTAGCGGATTTCGATGTTCAAAGGCTTGCCGCCTTCGCCATAACCCGCTTCCTTCATCAGCTTGAGCGCTTCATCTTCACGGTCAAGCTGCGACTTGTCGGCAAAATCGGCCTTGGACGGTTCGCCGTAGTTTTGCATGCCCGGAGGAACCAGGGAGTAAACCGGCAGCTTGGTACCGTTGTAGATGTCCTTGGCAAGGAAATCGCGATCGACGGCCATCGAAAGGGCACGGCGCACACGCACGTCGTTGAAGGGTTCGGTGCGCGTATCGAAGGGGTAGTAGTAGGTTGCCATGGCCGGGGTCACGTGGACCTGCTTGGCATTGGCGGCGCGCATGCGCTCGATCTGGTCGGAGGAGAAGTTGTAGACGAGGTCCAGTTCACCGGCTTCGTATCGTCGTACGGCTGCGGCCTGGTCTTCCAGGGGGTAGAAGATGACCTTGTCGAGCTTGACGTTCGCCGCGTCCCAGTAATGTTCGTTCTTGGCAACGGTCAGATGGTCGTTCGGCACGTGTTCAAGCAGCTTGAATGCGCCATTGCCCACCAGTTTGCCCGGTTTGACGAAATCGGCGCCATTCTTTTCGAAGCTGGCCTTGTTGATCGGCAGCGCGGTCTGGTGCGACAGCAGCTCGATGAAGAAAGGGGTCGGACGTTCGAGCGTGATTTCCAGCGTCTTGGCATCGATGGCCTTTACGCCGAGTTCTTCCACCTTGGCCTTGCTCTTGTTGACGGCTTCGGCATTCTTGATGGGATAAAGGATATTGGCGTAGCCGGCGGCTGTCTTCGGGTCTTCGACGCGGCGCATCGAGAAGACAAAATCTTCCGCCGTTACCGGCGTGCCATCCGACCAGTTCGCATTGTCGCGCAGCTTGAACGTGTAGACGGTGCCGTCATCGGAAACCTTCCAGCTTTCCGCGGTGCCCGGAACAATCTTGCCCATGGCGTCATAGATCGTCAGGCCCTCGTACAGATCCTTGACGATGAATGCTTCGATATCGATCGAGGTCTGTGACTGATCAAGGGTCTGCGGTTCGCCGCTGTTGCCGCGATGCAGCACGGCTTCTGCCAGTGCCGGGCTTGCGCCGATCATCAGCGATCCAAGCAGCAGCGCCGCGCGGAGGTTGAGTTTCATAAATGACATTTTTTGGTCCTTCCCCTTTGAAGAATTATGAAGGCATGAACAAAAGCCAAAATTTTGCCAAACGCAAGCCGTCGATTCTGCGAATTATGCGAAATATGCGAGTCGACGAAACGGCCTAAATCGAGTTAAACTCAGGATAGAGCAGCATTTTCAGGCTGTTTGGCCTGCAAGCAAATTTTACGAAAACGTCAAAAAAATTGTGCACGATGTGGACCATCGGGCCCATTCTCGTCACTTTTTGCTCCAAAATCGCCGCTCTGGCGCGTTTCACGGTGTCTGTTTTGATATTTTTCCCCGAAATGGAAATTTGGTTAGCAAAGCCTTTCCGGCACCGTGCGGGTGCCCGCGCAGACGATGAGCGCTCGCAGCCCCGTGGCCGGCCAAGGGCCGAGGACCATTGTCGCCCTTTGTTGTTGCCACACCGCGCAATACCCCCAATTTTATCCTTGGACAGCCGGACAAGAATAGGTCTTAAGCGGGTTATGATTTGCTGATCGAAAAAATCCTGTATGCTGCAGCGCCCCGCCCTTTGAACATCAGCCTAGGGTCAGAACTCATTGATCTGGCCTCACACCATTTCGACCAGATCAATGAGTTCTGACCCTGACATCCCCGGTGAACAACAGGTAAACGTGCATGACAGCTCTCGTCATTCTTACTATCGCAGCTGTCGCGCTCTGCGGCGTGATGGCCTGTGCCTTTCTTGTGCAGCGCCAGACCGGGAACAGCGGCTGGGCGGATGCCTTCTGGTCGTTCGGTGTCGGGGCAATCGGCATTCTTTCCATCCTGTTTTCCAGCGATATGGTCTCGCCGGCCCGAAAATGGCTGGTGATTGTCCTGCTTGCGCTATGGTCGCTGCGGCTGGGCGGCCATATTCTGCTGCGCACACTCAACAGCGAGGATGATCCGCGCTACGCGCGGTTGCGCAGGCAATGGGGTGCCTCTGCCAATTCGCAGATGTTCTTCTTTCTGCAAACGCAGGCCTTTGCCGGCATTCTCCTCGTCGTCAGCGTTTACATTGCCGCCGCCCGGCCGGATGTCGAGCTGGAATTTCCCGATTATCTCGGGCTCGTGGTGGCGCTTGCTGCGCTTGCCGGCGAAGCGATTGCGGACTGGCAGCTCAAGCGGTTTTCGCGAAACCCGGCCAATCGCGGCAAGATCTGCGATACGGGTTTCTGGCGCTGGTCACGCCATCCGAATTACTTCTTCGAATGGCTGGGCTGGGTAGCCTATGTGCTGATCGCTGCGGATTTCGACGGCGACTATGTACATGGCTGGCTCACGCTTGCCGCGCCGGTTCTGATGTATGTGCTGCTGCGCCATGTCTCCGGCGTCCCGCCGCTGGAGGAGCACATGCTCGCCTCGCGCGGCCAGGCTTTCCGGGATTATCAACGGCGCACGAGCATCTTCTTTCCCAAGCCACCTCAAGAATAAGGTGAAAAAACAGGTATTAACCTATTGAAATATGGATAATATCCTTCGTTTTTCAATTGGTGGCATCGGAATCGCGTAAAAGGGCTTCCAGGGTTTCCAGCCTGTCCGCCTCGATCGGCGGTTTGTCCCAGCGCAGGCGGGCGATGCGGGGAAAGCGCATGGCGACGCCGGATTTGTGCCGTTTCGACCGGTTTAATCCTTCGAAGGCCACTTCAAGCACAAGGCCATGACCCGGCTCCGCCCGCACGGAACGCACCGGCCCGAAGCGTTCGGTGGTGTTGTTGCGCACATAGGCATCGAGCTGTTTCAACTCTTCGTCGGTAAAGCCGAAATAGGCCTTGCCCACCGGCACCAGATGCGGGTCGTCTTCCGGGCCGGTCCACACGGCAAATGTATAATCCGAATAGAAGCTCGACCGTTTGCCGTGTCCGCGCTGGGCATAGACAAGCACGGCATCGATGGTGAAGGGATCGCGTTTCCACTTGAACCACGGCCCCTTCGGGCGTCCGGGCACGTAGGTAGAGTCCCACTGTTTCAACATCAGCCCTTCGATGACGGGATGCGGCGGATTCCGGCGCATTGCGACAAGGTCTTCGAAGGTGGAATACGGCACGAGAGGCGACAGATCGAAACGCGTGGAATCAAGATCGGAGACAAAGCGCTCAAGTCTTTGCCTCCGTTCAGCAAAAGGCAAAGTCCGGATGTCTTCGTCGCCGTCAATCAGCAGATCGTACAGCCGCACGAACGCCGGATGACTTTCCATCTGTTTGGCCGAGACAGCTTTCCGGTTGAGCCGCTGCTGCAGATCGCCGAAGGCACCGATTTCGACGCTTTCGGCCGTGCTGCGGGCAACGAGCAGTTCACCGTCCAGCGTTCCCGCGAAATGCATGGCATCGGCAATATCGGGAAAAGCGTGGGAGATGTCGTCACCCGTCCGCGAATAGATGCGCCGCTGGCCGGCTTCAGCCGTCAACTGCACGCGGATACCGTCCCACTTCCACTCCGCCGCATAATCTTCCACGACGATCCTGGCGTAATCCGGCTCTTCGAGCGGTGTTGAAAGCATGACAGGCCGAAACGGCGCGGCGGCAAGGCTCGCAGGCTTTTCCGTCTTGCCTTCCAGCCAGGCGAACAGGGATTGATAGGGCGGCTTCAGCCCGTGCCAGAGTTCTTCGATCTCGCCGACATCCACTGCACCGAAATCCGCAAGTGCCTGCTTGGCCAGTCTTGCCGAAACGCCGATGCGCAGGCCGCCGGTCACCAGCTTCAGCAAGGCGTAGCGGGCGGAGGCGTCCAGCTGGTCGAGCCATTTCTCCACGAGCCTGATGGCGTCGCTGCGCGAGGCGCGCGCGAGCGAGGCAACGACGTCGCCAAGGGTGGGAATGGCGTTGACACGCGATGGCTCCTTGGCTGACCAGACCAGGGAAATCGTTTCGGCGAGGTCGCCGACATAGTCGTAGGAATAGGCAAAAAGCTGCTCGTCCATACGCTCGGCGACGAGCGCGCGCAGCATGGCGGGTTTGACATTCGCGATGTCGAGGTCCCGCGTGATGGCGGCAAGGGCAAGGCCGCGGTCGGGGTCCGGTGTCTGCCGGAAATAATCGACGAGCAGCCTGATCTTGCCGTTGCGCTGCGGCGTAAGCACCAACCTGTCGAGAAGGGCTGCAAATTCCCGCATCAGTCCCCCTCGTCTTCATAGCCGACGAGATGCAGCGGCCGTGCGGCAAACCCGTTGAGATCACACCATCGGACAAGCGCCTCCTCGCGGCCGTGGGTCACCCAGATCTGCGATGGGGCCAGTTCCCTGATCGTCCTGGTTAGCTCATCCCAATCGCAGTGATCGGACAGGATGATCGGCAGTTCCACGCCCTGCTGACGCGCGCGCTGGCGGATACGCATCCAGCCCGAGGCAAAGCACGAAACGGGATCGGGAAAGCGCCGGGCCCAGCGGTCCTGAAAGGAGGAAGGCGGTCCGACAACGACACTGCCGGCAAAATCCTGTGGCGCACCTGTTTCCAACGTCGCCGGGGACAGGGGGCCAAGATCGATGCCCTGCGACTGGTAATAGTCGCAGAGTTTTGTCAGGGCACCATGGATGTAGATCGTCCTGTCATAGCCCGCATCGCGCAGCATGCGGATGACCCGCTGCGCCTTGCCCAGCGCATAGGCGCCGACAAGATGCGAGCGTTCCGGAAACTGTTCGATGGATTTTATCAGCTTGGCGATTTCGTCCCTGGCATCGGGATGCCGGAACACCGGCAGGGCGAAGGTCGCCTCGGTTATGAACACGTCGCAGGGAACGGGTTCAAACCCGATGCAGGTGGGATCCGCCGCCCGCTTGTAGTCACCCGAACAGACGATGCGCATGCCATCCTTCTCGACGGCAATCTGTGCCGATCCCAGAACGTGACCCGCCGGGTGAAAGCTGACCTTGACGCCATTGATGTCGCTGACAGTTCCAAGCTCCGCCGCCTGGGTCGTTCCGGCAAAATTGTCGCCATAGCGTATCCCCATGATGTCGAGTGTCTGCTGTGTTGCCATGACATGCTGGTGGCCGGGTCTGGCGTGGTCGGCATGGCCATGGGTGATCAGGGCGCGCTCCACCGGACTGACGGGATCGATATGGAAATCCCCCGCCGGGGAATAGAGACCCGCTGGCGTTGATCGCAAAAGTGCCTCCGGACGGGTCAGCATTGTTCTTCCACCTTTCTGCACCAACGAAGATAGGCAGCATTCGGCTCCACGCAAATGCCGAAAACCGCGAAAGAAAACTTGGCGCTTTCCTTGCACACCATTACATTCGCTCTTGTGAGCACCAAGACAAAGCCCCTTTTTATCGAAGGCAGTTCTCTCCTGCCAAAACCTTTCCTGGACTGGTTTCAGGCCAAGGGATGGTCGCCGCGCGCGCATCAGCTGGAATTGCTGGAGGAAGCACAGGCCGGCCGTTCGACCCTGTTGATCGCGCCGACAGGTGCGGGCAAGACGCTGGCGGGTTTTCTGCCGGCGCTGGTCGATCTGGCGACACGCGGCAAAAGCAACAATGCCAGCCGTGGCATTCACACGCTCTACATCTCGCCGCTCAAGGCGCTGGCCGTCGATATCGAGCGCAACCTTGCCCGTCCCATCGAGGAGATCGGGCTTGATATCACCATTGAAACCCGCACCGGCGATACACCCGCCTACAAGCGGCAGCGGCAGAAGCTTGTTCCGCCGGATATCCTCCTGACCACACCGGAGCAATTGGCTCTTTTGATCGCCAACAGGGATGCCGGGCGGTTTTTCGCGGATTTGCGCTATGTCATCTTTGACGAGCTGCATTCGCTGGTGACGTCCAAACGCGGACACCTCCTGTCGCTGGGGCTGGCGCGGCTGCGCAAGTTGCAGCCCGGCATACAGACTATCGGGCTTTCCGCAACCGTTGCTGATCCGGATGCCCTGCGGCGCTGGTTGCTGCCGCAATTGGAAGGCAGGCCCATGGCCAGTCTTGTCAAGGTCGAAGGCGGTGCCAAACCCCATATCACCATTCTCGAAACATCCGACCGCATTCCCTGGGCCGGCCACTCCGCCGTTTATGCCCTGCCGGGCATTTACGAGGCGATCAAACGGCACCGGACCACGCTCATTTTCGTCAACACCCGCAGCCAGGCGGAGCGTCTGTTCCACGATCTGTGGATGGCCAATGATGACAATCTGCCGATTGCCCTGCATCACGGCTCGCTCGATGTCAGCAAGCGGCGCAAGGTCGAACAGGCCATGGCCAGCAATGCCCTGCGCGCGGTCGTTGCCACCTCGACGCTTGATCTGGGCATCGATTGGGGCGACGTCGATCTTGTCATCCATGTGGGCGCGCCGAAGGGGGCGAGCCGCCTGGCGCAGCGCATCGGCCGTTCCAACCACCGCATGGACGAGCCTTCGCGTGCCATCCTGGTTCCGGCTAACCGGTTCGAGGTGATGGAATGCCAGGCGGCGCTCGATGCCAACTATCTCGGTGCCCAGGATACGCCGCCGCTCGGCGAGGGTTCGCTGGATGTGCTGGCCCAGCATGTTCTCGGCATGGCCTGCGCTGAACCGTTTCATGCGGATGCACTTTTCGAGGAGATAACCACGGCGCTGCCCTATGCGGGCTTGCCGCGTGAAACGTTTCACCGGATCGTCGACTTCGTCGCCACCGGCGGTTATGCCCTGAAAAGCTATGAACGCTTTGCCAAAATCCGCCAGACCGCCGATGGGACGTGGCGCGTGACCCATCCGCGCATCGCCCAGCAATACCGGCTGAATGTCGGCACCATCATCGAAGCGCCCAGCCTCAATGTGCGGCTCACCCGCCAGCGCGGCAAGGGTGGCAATGCGCGTGGCGGCCCGGTGCTCGGCAAGGTGGAAGAGTCGTTTCTCGAAGCCCTGTCGCCGGGCGATACGTTCTTCTTCTCCGGGCGCGTGCTGCGTTTTGAAGGCATTCGCGAGAACGAATGCCTTGTTTCCAATGCTGAAGGGTTCGACGCCAAAATCCCCGCCTATGCCGGTGGAAAATTCCCGCTGACCACCTATCTCGCCGATCAGGTGCGCGCCATGCTGGCCGATCAGGATCGCTGGGGTGCCCTGCCCGATCAGGTCAGCGACTGGCTACGAATCCAGAAGGAGAAATCGGTGCTGCCTGATCCCGGCAGCCTGCTGGTCGAAACCTTCCCGCGCGGTGAACGCTATTACATGGTGATCTATCCCTTTGAAGGGCGGCTGGCACATCAGACCCTTGGCATGCTGCTGACGCGGCGGCTGGAGCGGGCCAAGGCACGGCCCCTCGGCTTTGTCGCCACGGATTACGCGCTGTCGATCTGGGGCCTGCGCGACGTGGGCCGTATGTTTGGGAAGGGTGAACTGCCGCTTTCCGAATTTTTCGACGAAGACATGCTGGGCGACGATCTCGAGGCATGGCTGTCGGAAAGCTGGATGCTGAAGCGCACGTTCCGCAATTGCGCGCTGATCTCCGGCCTTGTCGAGAAGCGGCATCCGGGGCAGGAAAAAACCGGGCGACAGGTGACCGTCTCCACCGATCTCATCTATGACGTCCTGCGCACGCATGAACCCGACCACATTCTCATCCAGGCCACGCGGGCCGATGCCGCCACCGGGCTTCTCGACATTCGCCGCCTTGCCGATATGCTGGCACGAATCAAGGGTCACATCATCCACAAGGAGCTCGACCGGATATCGCCGCTCGCCGTTCCCGTGATGATGGAGATCGGCAAGGAACGTGTTCCGGGCGAAGCCCACGAAACGCTGCTCGAAGAGATTGCCGACGAACTGACCCGCGAGATGATGGAACGGACATGAATCTGGCGGTTCACACGACACGGACAATGCTGCACGGCGCGGTCGAGACCGATATTGCTGGCCATGCAGCCATATGTGACCCGTCCGGTGCGCTTTATCTGGAGGCCGATCGCATCCTGATCGTCTCGGACCTGCATTTCGAAAAGGGCTCGTCCTTCGCCCGGCGCGGCATGATGCTGCCGCCCTATGATACCGCCTCCACATTGAAGGCACTGGCGGCGAGCATTGCCCGCTATCAGCCGGCCTGTGTCATCAGCCTCGGCGACAGTTTTCACGATGGTGATGCCGCTGCGCGCCTGCCCGCCATCTACGCCGAGCAGCTGGCGACATTGATGCATGGACGCGACTGGATTTGGATCACGGGCAATCACGATCCGGAGCATCCGGCTGATCTTTCCGGCGAGACCTATACGGAACTGGCTTTCGGGGCGCTGGTGTTCCGCCACGAACCTGCAAAAACCGCATCGCGGGGTGAAATCGCCGGGCATCTGCATCCGGCGGCAAAGGTGGTAAGGCGCGGCCAGGCGGTGCAGCGACGCTGTTTCGTCACCGACCATACCCGCATGATCATGCCCGCCTTCGGCGCCTATACCGGCGGGCTCAACATTCTCGGCCGGGCCTTCCATGGCCTGTTCGACAGCAATAGCCTCAAGGCCTATATGCTCGGCCATGCCAGGGTTTACCCCATGCTGCGCAAGACGCTGTATCCATGAGATATCCGCACGGCTATTCTTGCAGTTGGTAAGGAAATTCCTTACATATGGGCCATGCGAAGGAGTAACCCATGATCACCAGCAAAATGACGAGTAAAGCTCAGACGACCATACCGCAAGCTGTGCGCGTGGCGCTGAAACTGAATCCAGGCGATGAAATTGCCTATCGGATTGAAGAGGGGCGGGTCATCCTCATACGAGTGGAAGCCGGTGCTCAAGGCGATGATCCCTTTGCAACATTCGTGGAGTGGGACAGCCCTGCCGACAGAAAAGCCTATGCAGACCTTTAAATCCGGCGATATCGTCCGCGTACCGTTTCCATACACGGACCGCAACACGCGCCAGCACCGGCCTGCGCTCGTCATCTCGGATGGCGCCGTGGGTGAAGATGCCAACCTTCTTTGGGTGCTGATGATTACCAGTGCTGAAAATAAATCCTGGGTGGGAGATGTTTCCATTCCCCGTCATGCGGAAACTGGTCTTCCGGTCGCCTCCGTCATCCGGCCGCTCAAGATTGCGACCATTGAAGCGGCTCATGCGGACAAGCTGGGACAGGTTGCAACGGAAACACTGGATGACGTCAGGCGTGTGGTTGCCTCAGTCCTCAGCAAATAGCAATTCTGTCAGTTCTCCATTCAAATCGGCAGCCTGCCATCTTCCTTCAATGTGTCCAGCACGATGGCGGTCTTGACGTTCTGTACGGACTCGTGCGGCAACAGCACGTCGTTGACGAAGGCCGAGAGCGCCCGCAAATCCGGTGTGACCACCTTGATGAAATAATCCATCTCCCCCGTCAGCGCATGGGCCTCCATGACTTCCGGCAGCTTTGAAATGAGGTCGGAAAAGCGGCGGGCGTTGTCCCTGTTATGGGTCGCAAGTGTGACCGAGATGATGTTGACGATGCCAAGCCCCAGTTTTTCGCGATCGATTTCCGCCCTGTAGCCGCGAATGAATCCCTCCTCCTCCAGCCGGGAGCGGCGGCGCGAGCATTGCGAGGCGGACAGATTGATCCGCTCGGAAAGCTCGTTGTTCGTGAGTCGTCCATCCTCCTGCAAGGAAGACAGTATTTTGCGGTCAAACGCGTCAAGTTGCTCCACTCATGCTCTCCTTGATGGTTATATGCACGAAATGTGCGCATTATGCCTCCGCGGAGCGCTGAAATGCAAACACTTTGCATGCCATTTGCGCGATAATGCGGATAATCAGAGGAGGATGCCATGGGCCCATTTCCGCACGACGCACCGGTCGCCACGATCAGCAAGGAAAATCCTGCCGGGACGGATGGTTTCGAGTTTGTCGAGTTCTCGCATCCGGAGCCGGAAAAGCTGGAAGAGCTCTTCACCCGCATGGGCTACAAGCCCGTTGCCCGGCATCGCACCAAGAACATAACGTTGTGGCGTCAGGGCGACATCAACTACATCCTCAATGCTGAACCCAATTCCCATGCGACGAAATTCGTCGGTGAGCATGGCCCGTGTGCGCCATCCATGGCCTGGCGCGTGGTCGATGCCAAGCATGCCTTCGATCATGCGGTTGCCAAGGGTGCGACACCCTATACCGGCGATGACAAGACCATCAATGTTCCCGCCATTGTCGGTATCGGCGGATCGATGCTCTATTTTATCGAAAAGTATGGCGAGAAAGGCTCGGTCTATGAGGACGAGTTCGAGTGGCTGGGCGAACGCGACCCGAAACCGGAAGGTGTCGGTTTCTATTATCTCGATCACCTGACCCATAATGTCTATCGCGGCAACATGGACAAGTGGTGGGCGTTCTACCGGGAACTGTTCGGCTTCAAGCAGATTCACTTCTTCGACATCGCCGGCAAGCTGACGGGCCTCGTTTCCCGCGCCATCACCTCCCCCTGCGGCAAGATCCGCATTCCGTTGAATGAATCGACGGATGACAAGAGCCAGATCGAGGAATATCTGCGCAAGTACAAGGGCGAAGGCATCCAGCACATCGCCGTCGGGACGGAAGCCATCTACGACGCGACGGACAAGCTCGCGGACAATGGACTCAAATTCATGCCCGGCCCGCCCGAGACCTATTACGACATGTCGCATGAGCGTGTGCATTGCCACGATGAACCGATCGAGCGGATGAAGAAGCACGGCATTCTCATCGACGGCGAAGGCGTGATCGACGGCGGCATGACAAAAATCCTGCTGCAGATCTTCTCCAAGACCGTCATCGGCCCAATCTTCTTCGAGTTCATCCAGCGCAAGGGCGATGAAGGCTTTGGCGAGGGCAATTTCCGCGCTCTGTTCGAGTCGATCGAAGAAGACCAGATCCGCCGTGGCGTGATCAAGGTCGCTGCTGCGGAATAACGCACAACGGAGCGGGCTATAAATCGGGTTCGTTGTGCACTATATTGAGTGCATGATGACTGCAGCTTTTGTAGCCCCTATTGTTCCCGCTGATTTCCCCGAGCTGAAATTGCTCGCGTGGAACAGGGACGCTGCACGTCCAATCCCCGCCGAAGAAGTGTTTGAACTTTATGAGCGCAACTGGCGCTTTGTCGATGCCGAGCACCTGACCACCCGTGAAGCCAAACTCATTCGGGAGCTGACGCGGGTTTTCGGTAATGGTGTATTGCTGATTTCCTGACTTTTCCATCCATAGCGGTTCCTGCATAGTGCAGGACTGAAAAATGTGATCGGAAAGTCATGCGGGAACTCAAGAGGCAGGAACATCGCGTCATCATTGAAGCGCTCGGGCTGATGGATCATGCGTTCCTGTTTGCCAATCATTGCTGGTTTGGTGGTGGCACGGCAATCGTTCTCAAGCTTGGCGAATACAGGCAATCGCTTGATGTCGATTTTCTCTGCTCCGATGCGGATGGATACCGTGAGCTGCGTTCAGCGGCAGTGGAGAAGGGAATTCGGGCGTTTTTCCCGGAACCGGTTGAATCCTTGCGCAGCTTCAAGATTGACCAGTATGGCCTGCGGGCTGCCTTGCTGTTGCATGGTCAGACCATCAAGTTTGAAATTATCCGCGAGGCGCGCATTGATGTGCAGGGCCATTTCGATGAGCAGATCGGCATCCCCACGCTTGTTGTCGCGGACATGTTTGCCGAAAAGCTTCTGGCGAACGCGGATCGTTGCCACGACCGGTCGATTGCATATCGTGATGCGATCGACCTTGGAATGTTGGTTCGACGTTATGGATCTATTCCCGATGCAGCTGTCCAAAAGACCACAAAGGCCTATGGTCAGGACATCGAACGCAAACTTGGATGGGTTGTAAACCGGCTCCAGGATGGCAAGGAATTGCACCATGCTGCTGATGTTCTGAACATGAGCATGGAGGATGCTTTTAACGGGATCGCCGCTCTGAAAATCGACGTCGCTCGCATCTGGCCGGAAGGCCGTGTAGAAGCCGAATAGGCGTTGCCTCTAACGCTTGCCGATCAGCGCGGCGGCCTTGCTGCGGATTTCGGCAAGTTCTGCTGCCGACACGCTACCCTTGTGCATTGCGCGTCGAACGCGCCAGTCGAGACTCTTGACCTGATCGGCGAGGACTACGCCTGGCCGGTCACCTGCGATCAGCACTTCGAACGGATACCCCTTGATCTGCGTGGTCATGGGGCAGCACAGCATGAGGCCGGTCTTGCCGTTATAACTGGCAGGGCTGAGCACGACGGCGGGACGATGTCCGGCCTGTTCATGACCAGCCTGGGGATTGAAATGCAGCCACACGATGTCGCCGGCATCGGGTACGTAGGCCGGCATCAAAAGGATTCCTTGCCGACGGCAGTGCCAAAGTCGGCTTCGGAATGCATGTTCTCGGATGTGACGCCCTCGATCAGCTGATCCAGGTCATATTCGGCCTGACGGACCGGCTCGATGATGATCAGGCCATCTTCTTCACGCACATCAACCACCGTGTCGAGTTGCAGCCGCGCCGCAACCATGACAGCGGCCGGGATGCGCACCGAAGCACTGTTCCCCCATTTCTTCACGGTCACACGCATGGTCAACTCCTTGTATCATCATTGTCGATACAATGACGAGTTCCGCTTGATGTGTCAACAATGTCTATACGTCAGGCTTGGCTTTATCCGGATGTGCTGCCACGAAGGCCTTGAGTTTTTCGCAGCGACTGGAGACGGCGTTGACCCGTTTCAACCCTGAGATATCAGCGCCCCAGCGGCGGGCATTGTAGACCTGCGGCACAAGACAGAAATCGGCCATGCCCGGCTTGTCGCCATGGCAGAACTTGCCGGTATCCGGATTGTCGAGGAGCCGTTCGAAGGCTTCCAGTCCTTGCGCGATGAACTTCTGCATCCAGGCGCCGCGCGCGGCATCGCCGCCCCCGGTGATATCCATGACATGCGCGGTCACGCCCATATTGCAGACCGGGTGAATATCCATGGCAATGGCATAGGACAGCGCCCGCACGCGTTGCCTGCCTGCCGGATCGGGAGGCAGAAACGCCGCATCGGGGTAAATCTCATCGAGATATTCGATGATGGCCAGAGACTGTGTCATCATCCTGCCGTCCATGGCCAGCGTCGGAACGAGGCCTTGCGGGTTGCGGCTCAGATTGTCCGGTTGTTTGTGCTCGCCCTTCAGCAGATTAACCGGAACGGTTTCATAGTTCAGCTTGAGGCTTTGCAGGGCAATCCGCACCCGGTAGCTTGCCGACGAGCGCCAATAATCAAAGAGGACGAGCCCGTTCATCACTCGGCGTCCGTTTGATAGCGTGTTACCTGCTGCTCGATAGCGCCGAAAACGGAATGGCCGGCATCGTCTTTCATTTCAATGCGCACCGTGTCGCCAAACTGCATGAATGCCGTCTTCGGGGCACCGTGATTGATCGTCTCGATCATGCGGATTTCCGCGATGCAGGAATAGCCCGCCCCGCCCTCCGCGACGGGTTTGCCCGGTCCGCCATCCAGCTTGTTGGAAACGGTACCGGAACCGATGATCGTACCCGCCGATAGCGGGCGGGTTTTGGCCGCGTGGGCAATCAGAACCGGGAAATCGAAGGTCATGTCGAGGCCCGCATTGGCCCGGCCGAACGGCTTGCCATTGTAGTCGACACTGAGCGGCAGATGCACCTTGCCGCCGTCCCACGCCTCGCCGAGTTCATCAGGCGTGACCGCAACCGGCGAGAAAGCCGAAGACGGTTTCGACTGGAAGAAACCGAAACCTTTGGCGAGTTCCGCCGGGATCAGCCCGCGCAGGCTGACATCGTTGACCAGCATGATGAGGCGGATGGCGTTGCGTGCCTGATCGGGCGTCGCACCCATAGGCACATCGTCGACGATGACAGCCACTTCGCCTTCCATGTCGATGCCATAGGCTTCGTCG
The DNA here is from genome assembly GCF_055378485.1 of Phyllobacterium sp. T2-21. Classification (NCBI taxonomy): domain Bacteria; kingdom Pseudomonadati; phylum Pseudomonadota; class Alphaproteobacteria; order Hyphomicrobiales; family Phyllobacteriaceae; genus Phyllobacterium; species Phyllobacterium sp. T2-21. The sequence goes on from NZ_AP027915.1 coordinate 103,075, forward strand.
GCCATGACGATCGGCGCGCGGGGGCTGAGAAAGCTGTCGGAGCCCCCCTGATAGATCAGCGGATCGGTCCAGAAGCTCTCGGGCATCTCCGCCCCGCGGGCCTTGCGTACCAGTTCGACATGGTTGACGTAGGCCGATCCATCCGCCCATTGAAAGGCGCGCGGCAACGGTGACAGCGCCTCATGTTCGTGAAAGCGCTCGGAAGGGACGGCCCCGTGGTCGAGGCTTTCGGCCAGCGCATCCAGATGCGGGGCAATACGCGCCCAGTTGTCGAGTGCCGATTGTAACGTGGGGGTGAGAAACGACGCATCGGTGAAACGGGTCAAATCCCTGGACACGATGACGAGCCTGCCGTCCCGCGTTCCATTGTTCAAAGATGCAAGTTTCATTCGGACCAGTCTCCTTCGGGTGTGCCGTTGAACCGCTTCTTCAGGTCCGTCCAGCAATCGGCATAATTGTCCTGCAGCGAGTCCAGTTCCGCCGCAAACCGCGTGAGATGCTGCGGGAAACGGGTTTCGAACATGAAGGCCAGGGTATTCTCCAGCTTGTGCGGTTTCAGTTCCACGGTAGATGCCTTGTTGAAGCCCATCGTATCCGGCCCGTGCGGCAGCATCATGTTGTGCAGGCTCATGCCTCCCGGAACGAACCCCTCCTCCTTGGCGTCGTACTGACCATAAACCAATCCCATGAATTCCGACATGATGTTGCGATGGTACCATGGCGGGCGGAAGCTGTGTTCGGCAACCAGCCAGCGCGGCGGGAAAATGACGAAATCCACATTGGCGGTGCCTTCCTCGCCGGATGGCGCGGTCAGTACCGTAAAGATCGACGGGTCGGGATGGTCGAAGAGGATGGCACCCACCGGCGAAAAGGTGCGCAGGTCGTACTTATACGGCGCGTAATTGCCATGCCATGCCACCACGTCGAGCGGGGAATGGCCGAGATCCGTCCGATAGAACTTGCCGCACCATTTCACATGCAGGCGGCACGGGGTTTCCTTGTCCTCATAGGCGGCAACGGGAGTCTTGAAATCGCGCGGGTTGGCGAGGCAATTGGCGCCGATCGGTCCGCGATCCGGCAGCGCGAATTTCGCCCCGTAGTTTTCGCAGATATAGCCGCGGGCTTCGCCGTCAAGGGCAGCGACCTTGAACACCATGCCGCGCGGGATGATGCAGATTTCCGAGGGCTCGATCTCGATGATGCCCATCTCGGTGAATACCCGCAGGCGGCCCTTTTCCGGTACCAGCAGCATTTCGCCATCGGCATTGAAGAAGTAGTCATCCTCCATGTCGCGGTTGAACGCATAGACATGGGCGGCCATGCCGGTCTGGCCGTGCACGTCGCCTGCCGTGGTCATGGTGCGGATGCCGTCGATGAAATTCACCGGCTCCTGCGGCATGGGTGTCGGGTTCCAGCGCAGCTGGCCGATGGGCAGCTCGTGATCGTCAAGATTCGGCGCAGTCTTCCACTCCTTGCGCGACGCGGGCGTGAAACGTCCCGAATGTTTGACCGACGGCCGGATGCGGTACAGCCAGGAGCGTTCATTGATGCCGCGCGGCGCGGTGAAGGGGGAGCCGGACAGCTGTTCCGCGTAGAGACCATAGGCACAGCGCTGCGGCGAGTTCTGCCCCTGCGGCAGCGCGCCGGGGAGCGATTCGGTTTCAAAGTCATTGCCGAAGCCCGGCATATAGTGAAGGGTCATGATCAATCCTCCCGATCTATTTAGTTGCATTTGTGACGATCTTTTTTGTAACTATCAACGGCAAAGGAGATCAAATGACCGGGAAACAGAACGAGGCGGCGATGCCGCCGCTGGTGCTGGAGGATTTCATTCCCTACCGGCTGAACAAGGCAGCGGAGGCGATCAGCCAGCGCTTTGCCAGCCAGTACCGTGATGAATATGGCCTGACGCGGCCGGAATGGCGCACGCTGGCAACACTCGGCCAGTTCGGGGCGCTGTCGGCGACGGCCATTGGTGCGCATTCATCCATGCACAAGACAAAGGTCAGCCGGGCGGTGTTTTCACTGGAGCAGCGCCATTGGCTCAAGCGCAAGCGCGATGACGCCGACCGCCGCACGGAACATCTGGAACTGACGCCGGCGGGACGCAAGGCGTATCAGCATCTGGCGACGATGGCGCACGATTATGAGACCGAGCTGTTTGCCAGGCTCGGCGAACGCGGCGCCAAAGAACTGAAGACGGGATTGGCGGCGCTGGAAGCCTACTACCGGCAGGGCCGGTAGCAGCAGGTTGCAGGCCGGTCAGAACGGCATGTCGACCCGCGGCCAGATTTCGCGGGACAATTTCCGGTAGTCGGTCTTCTTCGGGTTCGACGGATAGGGCGCGCCCGCATCGATATAGATGATCTCGGCTGCGACCGGCTCGAAACCCGCATGGAAATGGTTGGTCGACTTGACCAGCAGGATATCCTTGGCAGCGGGTTCGATGCCAAGATTGGAAAAAATGTCAGGCTCGAATGTCTGGGTGCGATTGGTATTGAGGATGACCTCGATATCCGTGCCTTCGAGACGAATGACGGCGGCCGGTCCAAGGGTGACCCGGCTTTTGCCAAAACTCTGCCAGCCTTCCTGCACGGCCTTCACGACTTCCACCCGGGCATCCAGCGGCGCACCGCCATCGGGGCCGGCCTTGCCGCCGAAGCGCAGCTGAATCCGCGCGCCCTCGCCGGCTGCGAGACAGAACGTGACGGCAATCGGATCCCAGATCGTTGCCACCGCCACATTATCGATGCCGCGCTCGATGATGCGGCGCAGGATCAGCGTGCCGTCACCGGCAACACCGCCGCCCGGATTGTCCCAGACATCGGCGACAACCACCGGCTTTCCGGTCTTCTGCGCAGCCAGAGCCACAGCTTTATCGAGCCCGGCTTCCGTATCGAGCATCGGCATGGCGGTGCGGCCGCGCATGCCGAAAATTTCCATGCCGAGGGATTCAGCCAATGCCTCGCCACGCGGTGCATCATTGTCGGTGACGACCATGACCTGTGTGCCGAGTTCCGGCACGTCGCCCGCCATGAAGCCATGGATCAGCGAGATGGAGAGAATGTTGTTCTTGCCCTGCAAGGCTTGAATACGGTCGACGAAGGAACGCATCGGTTCGCGGCTGGTCGGGAAAACACCGATCATGCGACAATCGAAGGTGGAGATGACCGGCTTGATCTCGCCGCGCAGCGTGCGCAGCGCGAGATCGACCACGTGCTCGCCGCGCTCGTAGAAGTCCGTATGCGGGAATTCAAGGAAGGCGGCGAGAATGTTGGAATTTTCCACGCGTTTGCGTGTCAGATGGCTGTGCGGATCAAGTTCCGATGCAATGAGAACGTCAGGGCCGACAATCGCGCGGATGCGCTCGAGCAGATCGCCTTCGCAATCATCATAGCCCTGGGCGACCATGGCCCCGTGCAGGCCAAGAATGACCGCGTCGACAGGCAAGGCAGCTTGCAGTTGGCCGAGAATTTCGTCGCGCAGTTCCTCGTAGGCCCGCTGCTGCAAAAGCCCGCCGGGTTCGGCCCAGGTCGCGGTGCCCTCGATGAGTTCAAAGCCCTCCTCCCGTGCGCGGCGGCGCAGAACCACCATGGGCGCCGAGCACAGCGTCGGTGTTTCCGGGTGTTCGCCGGGACCCGCATAGAAGGCCATTTCAAAACTGGCGCGGTCGGTTGGAACCGGCGAAAACGTATTGGTTTCCGTCGCGAAGGAGGCGGTGAAGATGCGCATGGAAATGCCTGTTCTTTATGTATCAGAGGGGCTTGTAGGCAATGGCTTCGATTTCGATCTTGATGTCGATCATCAGGCGCGATTCAATCGTGGTGCGGGCTGGCGGGTTCTGCGGGAAATAGGTCGCGTAGGTCTTGTTGAAGGCGGAAAACTCGCGCGCATCTTCGAGAATGACGAAGGTCTTCACCACATCGGACAAATCTGCGCCGGCGAGCGCGAGTGCCGCCTTGATGTTCTCCATCACTTGCTTTGTCTGCGCTTCGATGCCGCCTGTGATGACGGTGCCATCGGCGCCGACCGGGACCTGGCCGGAAATGTAGATGAAATCCCCGGCGCGGACGGCCGGTGACAGCGGCACATGCGATGATCCGAAATGCTGTTTTGTCATGATGTTCAATTCCTGTGCTTGGTTACTTGACGGCGCCGATGGAAAGCCCGCGCACCAGATAGCGCTGCAGCCACGCAAAGAGAATGGCGACTGGAACGGATGCCACAAATGCCGCAGCCATGACGTAGTGCCAGTCGACCGTGTAGCGGCCAGCGACAAGCGACAGCACGCGGATCGGCAGGGTGTAGTTCTCTTCCTTGCGCAGCATGGTGAGCGCGATGACGAACTCGTTCCAGGCATTGATGAAGGTGAAGATGGCGGTGACGACCATTGCCGGGACGGCGAGCGGCAGGAAGACGCTGCGCAGCGTGCGCCAGCGATTTGCCCCTTCCATCCATGCGGCTTCTTCGAGATCGCGCGGGATGGTGGAGAAATAGCTCTGCAGCATCCACACGCAGAAGGCGATGTTGAAGCCGGTGTAGATGATGACAAGCACATTCAGGTTGTCGATCATCCCGGCATTGGCCACGAGCCGGAACAGGCCGATGACCAGCACGATGGGCGACAGCATCTGCGAGACGAGCAGAAATTGCCGGTAGGCGTTGCGGCCGGCAAACTGGTAACGGCTGAGGGCATAGGCGGCGGGAATGGAGACGACGATGGTCAGCAGGGTCGACAGCGTCGATACGTAGAGCGAATTGGCGAGCGCCGACGCAATGCCGGAGGTCTGCCACATCTCCGAAAAGTTCTGCCAGTGCAGCTCTTCCGGCCACCAGGTTGGGTTGAGCACCTCCGTTGCCGATTTGAGCGAGGTGATCGTCATGACGACATAGGGGAAGAGGATCACCACCACGATCGGCGACAGGAACAGCCAGAACAGGAGGGAGCGCTTGAGCTTGCTGTTCATCATGCCTTCTCCTCGCGCATGGCCAGCCGCACATAGATGAGCGTGAAGACCAGAAGGATGGCGAACATGATCAGCGAGATCGCCGCTGCCTCGCCGAGGCGCCCCAGGCGGAAGCCGAGCTCGTAGAGATAGGTCACGAGAATGTGGGTCGAATTGGCAGGCCCGCCCTGTGTGGTCACCCAGATGATCGGGAAAGAGTTGAAGACGTAGATCGTGTTGAGCACGAACGCGATGTTGATGAAGGGCCGCAACAGGGGAAGCGTGATCAGGCGGAACTGGTCCCAGCGCCCTGCCCCTTCCGTGGCCGCCGCCTCATAGAGATCATCGGGAACCGAGGACAGGCCGCCGAGGAAAATGGTCACCGTAAACGGCACTGACACGAGGATGCCAATCAGGATCTGCATCGGAAAGGCGGTGGACGCCTCGGCCAGCCACTGGATATTGCTGCCGATCAGGCCAAGATCACGCAGCGCCGAATTCAGCATGCCGCTTTCGCCGTTGAGAGCCCAGCGCCAGACCACGGCGGTCATGGTCAGCGAGATCGCCCACGGCAGCATGATGAGGATGCGGGCAATGCCGCGCCCGTAGAAATCCTCGTTGAGAATCAGCGCGATGGGGACCGATACGATCAGCGTGCCGAGCACGACGCAAACGGTCCATACCAGCGTGCGCCAGGTGGCGGCGATGAAATCCGGATCGGCGAACAGCACGCGGAAATGCTCAAGCCCGACGAATTCGCGCAGCACGCCGAAACGGTTCACGTCGTGCAGCGACAGCGAGACGATCTCCTTCAGCGGCCAGAGGATGATGGCGGCTGCCAGAATGAAGCTGGGCAGGATGAGAAAATAGGGGGCCGTTGCCCGTTGCATAAGCGTGCGTTCCTTGACCGGAGAATATGGGACCGGAGAATATGGCGTCTGAAGGACGGAGCGGGAAAGCGGCTGGCGCCACTCTCCCGCGGCCGGCTTATTTCAGCGTCGCGTTGATCTTGGCAGCCGCTTCCTTCAGCGTTGCCTCAGCCTCGCCCTGGCCAAGATAGATCTTCTGCACGGCATTGGAGGTTGTCTTGGCGATGTCCTCCCAGCCCGGAATGACCGGCGCAAACCGGGCATTCGGCAGCAGCGAGGTGAAGACCTTCAGATCGGCATTGTCAGCGAAATAAGGATCCTTTGCCTCTTCCGCGTTGACCGGCAGGAAGCCTTCGATCTTGTCGAACTTGGTGCGCTGTTCCTTGGTGAAGATGAAGTCAAGGAACTTCCAGGCCGCTTCCTTGTTCTTGGAATTCTCGAACAGAACAATGGAGTCGGTCACACCATAGGTGCCCTTGTCGCCGCCCGGACCCGCCGGGATGGGTGCCACGCCATAGTTGAGCTTCGGCGCTTCGGTCTTGATCTGGCCCGAGAGGAACGGTGCGGTGATGACCGTTGCCACCTTGCCCTGCTTGAACAGGTTCTGCACGTCTTCACGCGAATAGGAGGTCACGCCCGGCTGGGTCAGGCCTTCATCAATGAAGCTCTTGTAAAGCTTGGCGGTGTCGATGGCCGCCTTTGAATCGAGGCCGGATTTGCCGCCCTTGACGATTTCGCCGCCATTCGACCACATGCCGTAGTAGAAATAGACGTCCGTCTCGATTTCCTTGCCCTGCAGACCGAAACCATAGGTCTCGCCGCCGAGCTTCTTGATCTTTTCCGCATCGGTCTTGAAGTCGGCCCACGTCGCGGGCGGCGCGCTGATACCGGCCTTGGCGAAAATGTCCTTGTTGTAGTACATCGCGCGCGCCGAGGCGGCGACCGGCAGGCCGTAGACCTTGCCGTTCATGACGGACGGCGTCAGGAACGTGTCGATGAAGCGGGCCTTGAAGTCCGGTTTGATGTGCTCGTCAAGCGGCGCAACGATGCCTTCCGACACGTAGTCGAGCAGCCAGCGTGTGCCGATGATGGAAAGATCGGCATTGGCCCCGGCCGAGATATCGGTGGTCAGCTTCTGCTGCAGGCTGTCCCACGGCACGACCTCGATCTGGATTTTGACATCGGGATTGGCGGCTTCAAACGCCTTGGCCGCTTCCTGGAAGTAAGGGCCCGTGCCCTTGCTGTATTCGGCGATGGTGACACGCACGGTGCTTGCGGCAAAGGCGCTGCTGCTGAAGGCAACGATGCTTGCTCCGGCAAGAAGGCATAGTTTCTGTTTGAACGTCATTGTCATTCCCCTTGTTATCGCCGCAGTCACACGGCGTTTGTTTGTGTCCGCGAACCGTCTTCGGCGGGTAGGCTCCTTCGCCTCCCGCAAGCCGCTTCTTCCAACCAGCCTCTCTATCTTCAAATGTAATTTAATTTCATGCAAGCGAATTTTGCATCGGTTTGATGTATTTTTATGTTGCTTTTTTTCACGCATCGCCATTAGCTGAGCAACAGGCGGTAGAATCCGCGAGAGATTGTCCGCAGAAGCGGGCCAATGATACGGGAACAGATGAACGCGCAATGACCTCACCCAATTTGCATGATTTCTATGGACTAAAAGGCAGGCAGGTGCTGATCACCGGTGCCGGAGGCGGTATCGGTCAGGCATTGATTGCAGCCTTCACCGCTGCGGGGGCCGTCGTCTCTGGCGCCGACAGGACGGACGCGGCATTGGAAAACCTGCCCCTCGCCCATCGTCTTGTTTTTGAACTCACGGACCGCGCCGGCATCGCAAAGGCCGTCGGTGATTTCATCGGCGAGAACGGTGCGCCTGACGTGCTGGTCAACAATGCCGGCTTCACCCGCGGCGAAACACTGGATCAGGTGGATGGCGACGTCTGGGATCGCGAGATTGCGATCAACCTGAATGGTGCCTTTCATGTGACGGCGCCGGTCGTCGATGCCATGGCCAGACGCGGCGGCGGCAATGTGGTGTTCATATCCTCGGTCAATGGCCTCTCGCATTTCGGCAACCCGGCCTATTCGGCTGCCAAGGCCGGGCTTATCTCCTATGTTAAGGCGCTGGCCGTGGAGCGTGGACGGTATGGCATCCGTGCCAATGCGGTCTGCCCCGGCTCGGTGCGCACACCCGCATGGGATCATCGCCTCGCCAGTCAGCCGGAGCTCCTGGCGAAAGTCTTGCCGCACTATCCGCTCGGGCGCATGGTGACACCGGAAGAAGTGGCACATGCCGCCCTGTTTCTGGCTTCCTCGGCAGCATCTGGAATAACAGGCACGGCGCTGGCCGTGGATGCCGGGTTGACGTCAGGCAATCTGCGCTTCATCAACGACGTTCTTGCGGGAGAAGACTGACATGGCCGGACTTCAGATCAAACAACTCGTCAAATCCTATGGAGCCATGAGCGTTCTGCATGGCATCGATCTTGAGGTGCGTGACGGCGAGTTCCTCGTTCTCATCGGCCCTTCCGGCTGCGGCAAGTCCACGCTTCTGCGCATGATTGCCGGTCTCGACGATATTTCTTCGGGAGAGCTATGGATCGGCGATCGCCTGACCAATGGCCTCGCGCCGCAGCAGCGCAATATTTCAATGGTCTTCCAGAGCTATGCGCTGTTCCCGCATATGACGACGCGCAAGAATATCGGCTTTGGCCCGAAAATCCGGCGGGAAGCCGGAAGCGTTATCGATGCCAAGGTGAACAAGGCAGCGGAAACGCTCAACCTGCACAACTATCTCGACCGCCTGCCGCGCCAGCTTTCGGGCGGCCAGCGCCAGCGCGTTGCCATGGGCCGGACCATCGTGCGGGAACCCGACCTGTTCCTGTTCGATGAACCGCTGTCCAATCTGGATGCCAAGCTGCGCGTGCAGATGCGCACGGAAATCAAGGCGCTGCATCAGCAGCTCAAGACAACCATCGTCTATGTGACGCACGACCAGATCGAGGCCATGACCATGGCGGACCGGATCGTGGTGATGAATGGCGGCCGCATCGAACAGATCGGCTCGCCGCTCGAACTCTATGACCAGCCCGCCAACAAATTCGTCGCCGGTTTCCTTGGCTCGCCCGCCATGAGCTTCATTCCCGGTATGCTGGAGCGGGGTGACGGGATGGTACGCATGCGGACATCGGATGGTTTCGCGATCCCGGTTGGCGATACGACGGCCGCTTCCGGTCAGCCGATTGAGGTGGGCATCCGTCCGGAACATTACCGCCTGGCGGCTAGCGGTCAGGGTTTCCCTTATAAAGTTGCCGTGATCGAGCCGACCGGCTCGGAAACGCATCTTTTCGGCACGATTGCCGGCGTGGATGTGCGCGCGGTGTTCCGTGACCGCATTACGCCGGAACCGGGCAGCCAGATGATGTTGACGGTTGATCCCGGCAAGGTGCACGTCTTCGACGGGAAAACCGGAAATCGGATCTGACATGGCTTCGCCGCTTTTTGACATTGTTGCCCGGTTGCGTGAGATCGCCGAGAATGGCCAGCGCTCCGATCAAAGGGTGGCGGCCGCCGTTCTGGCTGATGCGGATTTTGCCACCCATGCGTCCATCGAAAAGCTGGCGGAAAAGGCCGGGGTCAGCGAGCCGACGATTACCCGTTTCTGCCGCTCGCTCGGCTTCGAAGGCACCCGTGATTTCAAGGTGGGGCTTGCCCAGTCGCTGGCGGTTGCCGGGCGGTTCATCTCGGTCAATGCCGCCGATGGTTCGGCGAGCCATGGCATTCCGTCCATCATAGCAACCAGTGCCGTCAGTGCGATTGAAACGGTGACCAATCTCATCGACCGGGCAAGTCTCGACCGCGCTGCGGCTATCGTTGCCGGTGCCGGCATGGTTCGTGCCTACGGGTCGGGCGGCGCCTCGTCGATGGCCGCGACCGAGCTCGAAAACCGGTTGTTCCGGTTGGGTCTTCCGGCCTCCTCCCATATCGATGGCGAAATGCAGCAGATGACCGCTGCTACCAGCAACAGGGATACGGTCATCGTCGCCTATTCCCTGTCCGGCGAGGTCAAGCCGGTCATCGACGCGGTGACCATTGCCGGGCGCTACGGGGCAAAGACAATTGCCTTCACGGCGGCCAAGTCGTCCCTCGCGGCCGCGGCGCAACTGGTCTTGCCTTTTCACATCGAAGAAGGCACGAATGTCTACCGGCCCTCACCCGCCCGCTATGCCCTGCTTGCCCTCACCGATATGCTGGCCATGAGCGTGGCGGAAAAAATCGGCGCGCCCGCAGTGGAACGCATGCGCCGGATCAAGAATCTTCAGGGCATGCAAAAGAGCGATGCACCCAACCTTCCGCTTGGAGACTGAGAATTGAAACTGTCCGACCTTGATACGCCTGCCGTCCTGATCGATGTGGACCGGGCTGATGCCAACCTGCAACGCTTCCAGGCCTATGCCGATGCGCATGGGCTGCGCGTGCGCCCGCATATCAAGACGCACAAGCTGCCGCGTTTTGCCAAACGGCAGGTGGAACTTGGCGCTGTCGGCATCACCTGCCAGAAGCTGGGCGAGGCCGAGGTGATGGCCGATGCCGGTTTGACCGACATTTTCATTCCCTACAATATCATCGGCAAAGCCAAGCTCGACCGGCTCGTTGTCCTGCACGGACGCATCACGCTTGCGGTGACGGCGGACAGCGCCGCAACCGTCGGCGGTCTTGCCGCGGCCTTTGCCGGTTCGGCGAAGCCGCTCGAGGTTCTGGTGGAATGCGATACGGGCATGGGCCGCTGCGGCGTGCAGACACCCGATGACGCGGTTGCGCTGGCGAAGGTGATCGACGCCGCCGACGGTCTTCGCTTCGCCGGTTTCATGACCTATCCGAAAGCGGGTGGCGTGCTGGAGAACCAGGCATGGCTGGCAACGGCAAAGCAGAAAGCGGCCGATGCGGGACTTGATCCGCGCATCATCTCCAACGGCGGTTCGCCCGATATGTGGCGCGCTCACGAGGTGACGGCGGCCACCGAACATCGGCCCGGCACATATATCTATATGGACCGGTTTCAGGTGGCAAAGAATGCCGGCACCTGGGACGATTGCGCCCTCACCGTTCTGGCAACCGTGGTCAGCCGCCCGACGGACAATCGCGCGGTCATCGATGCTGGCTCAAAATCGCTGTCGAGCGATACGTTCGGCATGGAAGGGTTCGGGCGGATTGTCGAATTTCCCGATGCGGTGATCACCTCGCTCAGCGAGGAGCACGGGACGATCGACGTGTCGGCGTGCAAACCCAAGCCGCAGATCGGTGACCGGGTCCGCATCATTCCCAATCACGCCTGCGTGGTCTCCAATTTGTTCGACAGGGTGGTGCTGATATCAGGCGACGAGGTTGTCGACATTACCCCTGTCGCCGCGCGGGGCCGGGTCGGCTAGTTTCCGTAGATGGCCGCGCGCATTTTCCGCTGCGCGTCGGACATCGCCTGCCCCTTGGCATTGACCTGATCGAGCAGGATGTTCAACTGCGCCTGGATGGTGGGATCCGACACTTCGAACATCGAGCCGGAGATGGTGATCTTGTCCTTGTTCTGATCGACGAAATCGACAACCTTCAGGAGGATGTCGAAGGTCTCGCTCGTGGCCGGAAAAATTTCCTTGTAGGTGTTGGCGAGATTGCTCACGGTCTTTTCATAGGCCTTGTCAAAGACGGGCTTGAGGTCTTCCGGCTGCTTCAGCGCCGCATGGGCCCTGTCGGCGACGCTCTGTTCTTCATCCATGGTCGTGCGCAGCGTGCTGAGGCCGGCATAGGCGGCCTTGATATCATCCTTGCGGTTCATGGCATCGTCGATGGAAGTGATTGCGCCTTTGGCAGCAAGGGCTTCCATGGGTTTGCTGATCTTTTCGTTCATCGCCGCATGAAAATCGGTGATGATCTTGTATTGTGCTGCATAGCTGCCAAGAGACTTGGTTTCTTCCGTGGTCAATTGCGGGACGCTCACGCCCTTCTTGTCGACAATGCGCGTCTGCAGAAAGTCGATGAATGCCTTGCGCTGGGTGGCCTCGTTGTCCGAACAGGCGGAGATCGAGAAGGCCATGAACACGGTCATCACAGCCGCAATGGCAAAACGGAATCCTGGCATTTTGTTATTTTCCTTTTCTTCTTCTTGACGTCCGCTCAGGCAAGTGGCCTGAACGATAGGGCCTGTCGGCCTTGTTGCTCCCTGTGGTGCTGCAGAAATTGGGCGCCAGCATGGGAAGAGTGGCATTTCCCTCAAAATTGATCGGATCGCTGGGTAGGGCCTAGTGCAGAAAGATATGTTGCACAACCGTGACGGGCGCCGTCAGGCATGTTTTCCAGAAGCAATGGAAACTGCGGGAGGCCGGAGCCAAGCCATCTTGCGTGCCGGACCGATCGATCAAGGCTCCGATTGTGGCCGCTCCCGATTGGCCATAGAATGCCATGCGTTCAGGGCCGGAGGAAGGAATTGCCATGGAGGAAGATGCTGCGGAATTTGCTCACCGTTTGCGACATCGCGCAGTGACCTATGGGGTCCTGACCTGCGTTCTTATGGTGGCAACGTCGCTCATCGCCGACAAGGGCGGCGCTGTGCTTGCCGGCCTGTGGCCCCTGATGATGATGGGCGGGCTCATCACCCTGTTGCTTACCGGCTACCTCCTGTTTGATGCCGCTCTGTTTCGCTTCATCGCCTCGCATGAGGATGAACTGGATGGGTGCAAGGCCCTGGACGACATGCTGGCGCGGATGCGGCTGCGGTCCCGTCCGGAAAAGACGCGGCCGTTGCAGGCCAGAATATCGGGGACCAAGAGCGTTCTGGTGAAATTGCACATCGCCTTTGCCGCGTTTGTCACCCTGTTCGTGGCACTCGTTGTCTACGGATTCTGGGGGCACTGAAGGGACTCGACTCCCGGCGGGTGTTTCCTGCATCATGCAGGCCTTCGCCAGAGCTTATGCGTGCGGGACACGGGGAATGCGTATGGGGCCAACTGTAAAGGTGTTGTTCAAGCAGCCTGTTTTGCCAAGCGGCCCGGCAGATGTCGTCGAGCCTGATCCGGACCGCCTTGCCGTGCTGAAGCCGGAAGAAATCCCGGCGGCCTTCCTTTGCGCCGAGGAGCGCAATCATACGACGGATGATCGCGATCCCTTCCAGCGCTGGGAAGAATAGGCCTAGCTTTTCAGCCTGTACCCCGTTTTGAACATCCAGCGCACAATCAGAATGCAGACGATGAGGAACACCAATGTCATGGCAAGACTGGTTCCGATGTGCACGTCAGACAAGCCGTAAAAACTCCAGCGAAAGCCGCTGATGAGATAAACGACCGGATTGAACAGGGTGACCGTGCGCCAGAACGGCGGAAGCATGTCGATGGAGTAGAAGCTGCCGCCCAGGAACGTCAGCGGCGTGACGATCATCAGCGGCACCAGCTGCAGCTTTTCAAAGCCGTCGGCCCATATGCCGATGATGAAGCCGAACAGACTGAATGTCACCGCGGTGAGCACGAGAAACAGCACCATGACAAAGGGATGCTCGATCCGCATCGGCACGAACAAGGCGGCTGTTGCCAGAATGATCACGCCGAGAATGATTGACTTCGACGCCGCCGCGCCGACATAGGCGATGACAATCTCGAAATAGGACACCGGTGCCGACAGCAACTCGTAGATCGTCCCGGTGAATTTGGGAAAGTAGATACCGAAGGACGCGTTGGAAATGCTCTGCGTCAGCAGCGACAGCATGACCAGTCCCGGTACGATGAACGCACCGTAGCTGACGCCATTGATCTCGGGAATGCGCCCGCCAATGGCCGAACCGAAGACGACAAAGTACAGGCTGGTGGAAATGACAGGCGAGATGATGCTCTGCATGATCGTGCGCCAAGTGCGATGCATTTCAAAGAGATAGATCGCACGGATCGCGTAAAGGTTCATTTGCGTTCCCTCACCAGATTGACGAAGATTTCCTCGAGAGAGCTTTGCTTCGTCTGAATGTCGTTGAACCCGATGCCTGCCTTGTCCAGATCCTTGAGCAGGGAGGCAATGCCGGTTTTGTCCTCATGCGCATCGTAGCTGTAGATCAGCTCGCTGCCGCTGGCGGCCAGTTCGAGCCCGTACTTGGCCAAGGTGTCGGGTACGGCCGAATGCTCTTCCTGCAAATGCAGGCGCAACTGCTTCTTTCCCAGCGAGCGCATCAGTTCGTGCTTTTCTTCGACCAGGATGATCTCGCCTTTGCTGATGACGCCGATGCGGTCGGCCATCTGTTCGGCTTCCTCGATGTAATGGGTCGTCAGGATGATGGTCACGCCGGACTCGCGCAACGCACGGACCACATTCCACATGTCGCGGCGCAGCTCGACGTCGACACCGGCGGTCGGTTCATCGAGGAACAGGATCTCCGGTTCGTGCGACAGAGCCTTGGCAATCATGACGCGGCGCTTCATGCCGCCGGACAAGGTGATGATCTTGTTGTCTTTCTTGTCCCAGAGCGAAAGGTCTTTCAGGATCTTCTCGACATGGCTGGGTTTGGACGGCTTTCCGAACAGACCGCGGCTGAAACTCACCGTGTTCCATACCGTCTCGAAGGCATCAGTCGTCAATTCCTGCGGCACCAGGCCGATCTTGGTGCGCGCCGCACGATATTCCTTCTGGATGTCATGCCCATCGGCAAGGATCGTGCCGGATGTCGGATTGACAATGCCGCAGATGGTGCTGATCAGCGTCGTCTTGCCGGCGCCGTTGGGCCCGAGCAAGGCAAAGATTTCACCGTGATGAATGTCGAGATTGATGTTCTTGAGTGCTTCAAACCCGGAATCATAGGTTTTATGCAGATTGGAAACAGATATGGCTGAGGACATGAGGTCTATCCGGACGGAATTTTCGGTTGCGACGTCTCCGGTAGAATGAAACAGGAGGCCTGAACCGTCATTGGAAGAATGGTTTTCCTTATATGGTGATCCAAACTGGTTTTCAAACCATCTCCTGACAAAACAAGTCAGGAGGCCCATCAAACAAAACACCCGCCATGCGACATGCATGGCGGGTGTCCGGATGGGCAGTTTTCTACAAGGGCTGTGCAACTACCATTTGGTGTGGGCTGAAAGCGTGATCGTCCGGCCGTCGCCATAACCGCAGACCGCCTCGCCGTCGCAGCCCTTGACATAGGCCTTGTCGAAAAGATTGGTGACATTGAGGGCGACGCCCCAGCTGTCCTTCTCGTAGCGGATGGCTGCATCGAACAAGGCGGCGCCGGGAACCTTCAGCGTGTTGGCCTTGTTGGCGTAGGACTCACCCTGATAGCGGACCCCTGCCCCGAGATTGACGCCTTGCAGCGGTCCCTGGTCAACCGTGTAATCCAGCCAGAACGCGGCGGACACTTTCGGGACGATTGTCGGCCAGTTGCCGATCAATGCCGAGTCCTCGTCCTTGGTGATCTCCATATCGAGCACGGTCAGCGATGCCAGGGCCTTCCAGTTCTGGTCGATATTGACCTTGCCTTCCAGTTCCAACCCGGTCGATTTGACCTCGCCCAGCTGCGTGTCGATAAAGGTGCCGGGAATGCGTGAAAGCGCATTCTGCTTGGTGATCTGGAACACGGATGCCGTCAGCAAGCCGTCAACGAAATCCGGGGCGTATTTGACACCCGCTTCGAACTGATAGCCCTCTTCCGGCTTCAGCGGCTCGCCAAGGGTGACGCCAATCACCGGATTGAAGAAGGTTGCCGCGCTGACATAGGGCGTCACGCCGTTGGAGAATTCATAGCCCAGCCCGACGCGGCCGCTGACGGCGCTCTTGTTGTAGTCATAGGTCGGGCCAAGCGGGAAGAACGGGCCTTCGGCGGAATCCGACGCGATGTTGACGTAGTCATAGCGGCCGTTCAGGGTCACCAGCCAGCCATCGCCGAACCGCACCTGATCCTGCGTGTAGACGCCAATCTGGTTCATCTTCAAAACCTGATCGAGATAGACGCTGGTCGGGCCCTGCGGGGCACCATAGACCGGATTGCTGGCGCTGATCGGCGTTGCACCGCCCGATGCCTGCACCTGGTCGATCTTGAAATATTTGTAGTCGACACCGAACAGGAAATTGTGTTCGAGCGCGCCGGTGGTGAATTGCTTCTCGGCCCGGTTGTCCATCAGGAACGTGTCGACCTTCGTATCGTGGTTGAAGCCGATCCGGTACAGGAGATTGTCCGGTGTTGTCGGCTTCAGACCGCCGCCATAGGGGAAGGCGGGATCAACATAGCCATAGGGATAGGGGCTGGTTTCCTTCTTGTTCTGATGGCCGTAGCGCACATTCTGGCTGAGCTTCCAGCCATTGTCGAATGTGTGTTCCGCTTCGTAGCCAAACAGATATTGGCGGTTCTGGCCGTCATCAATACCTGGTTCGGTGAAGTTCGCCTTGCGGCTGATCTTGCCGAATGCCGCGTCCTTGACGGTGCCATAATAAGGCAGGAACCCGCCGCCCGCATGGGTCTGGTCGAGGGCGGAGAACTGGCCGAACACGGTGACTTTTGTGTCGGCTGATGGCGCATAGGTGATCTGCGGCATCAGCGAGCCGCGGAAATCCTTGGCGAAATCCGTCTGCTGTTCGCCGCCTGCGATCCGACCGGTGAAGCGGTAGGTCCAGACGCCGTTTTCATCGAGCTTGTCGCCGACATCGACGCCGAGATAGGCATTGCCATATTGGTTGACACCCGTCTCGATCCGGCCGAAGCGATCCTTTTCCGGACGTTTGCTCACCATATTGACGATGCCGCCGGGATTGGCACCACCATAGAGAACCGAAGCGGGGCCCTTGAGGACTTCAACCCGCTCAAGCATGAAGGGATCGATCTGGAATCCGCCGAAGCCATAACCGAAGAGCGGCAGGCCATCGAGGAAAACGCCGCTTTGCGTGGCCTGGAAGCCACGAATGAAAATCCAGTCCGTATCGGGGTCTTCGCCGAAGGGCGCTGCGGTGATGCCTGCGGTATAGCGCAGAGCTTCATCGACTTTCTTGACACCGCGATCCTGCAGTTCCTGCTGGCCAACCACGGAAACGGACTGGGGAATGGCGGTGATCGGCAGGGCGGATTTCGAACCGGCGGTGGTCTTCTTGGCGACGTAGCCGTTGACCGGTCCGGTCGCCGTGCCGTTGCCGCCATCGATGACGATTTCCTTGAGGACGATGGATTCTTCCGCCATGGCTGCGATTGGCAGAAGCGCAATGCTGAGGGTTGTGCCGGCAAACAGAAGTCCTGCCCGCCGTGTCCGGTTGTGTCTTGTCATGTGTCGCCCCAAAAACCCCAAAGAACAATGACACCGCACGCCGCTGCGCCCGCGCCAATATCATCGTATGCCTGAAATATTATGACTATTTAACTCAACTATAAATGCGGGTCTTGTCCGAAATCACGGCCGTTGAATGTTTTTGGGCTAAAGTCGCCTGGCGGTAATGCTTATTTCCGGCTGCGTTGCCAGGCGGCCGGCGTAAGGCCGGTGTGCTGGCGGAACACGCGGGTGAAATGCGCCTGATCGGCAAAGCCTGCGAGCTCCGCGATGTGGTTGAGACTGTGGCCGGTCCGCAGCAGCATTTCTTCGATGCGGCGCACGCGCGCGCGCATCTGCCACTGGTGCGGCGGCATGCCGGTCGAAGCTTTGAAGGCATGACTGAAATGCGATTGCGACAATCCGGTCAGATCAGCCAGTTCCTGCAAGCGGACCGCACGCATCCAGTTGTCACCGAGATAGTTGGTGACACGGCGCAGCTGCCAGGGCGCAAGTTTGCTGCGCTTGCGCTCTGCTTTGGCCTTGATGTCGAACAGCAGCGTGAAGACCGAGATTGCCAGGCTCTCGCCATAGAGCGGGTGCAGCGGATCGGGATTGGCACACTCCCCCGCCATGAGATTGGCCAGCGCCAGAATGCGCGGATCGGAAAACATCAGGCGCGGCCGCGTGACCGCGCCAAGATCAATCCCGTCGCCAAAGCGTTTGACCAGTGTTTGGACGTTGAAGTGCAGATCGATGTGGCGGATATGCTTGACCTCGCGGAGGCGGGACCAGAGCGGCATTCCCGCCGGGACATAGCACATCGGATTGGCAACGCCATCGCTGCCGAGATCCTTGCTCTGCGGGTCCAGCCGCACGTTGAACGTGCCGGTGTTCAGACCGTCGAGAACGATGAAGAGCCGGGGATCCCTCGCCTCATACTGACCGCTGGCATCGGGCGCGCAATTCACGCTGAATAGATCGGCGACAACACCGTCCCAGGCGCGCTGCTGCAAGCCCCCGACGACGGAAAAGCCGTTTATCTTGGTATTCATCTGCGGTTGAAACGTCATTCGATTGGCATAAAACCATTGGAAATATCAGGCAATGCCAATGATTTGGAACGATTCCAGAAGGTTTTGCATCAGCTTATAAAATATGAGTAATGAAATCATCTTTAACCATTGAAATCGTTGAGCCAATTGAAAACGGGCCCGGAACACGCGCGTTCCGGACCCGTTATGACAGAGGGCTGTTATTTCAGCGACTGTCGCCGGATAGCAACAATGCTGCCGCCTGTTTATGCCGGGACTGCCACGGGCTCGCCCTTCACCTCGCGCATGCTCGGCAGGAAGATGGTCAACAGGCCGAGGAATGGCAGGTAGGAACAGACCATATAGACAAAGTCGATCCCCTTGTTGTCGGCAACGACCCCGAGAACCGCGGCTGCAATTCCGGCCATGCCGAAGGCGAAGCCGAAGAAGATGCCGGCGATCATGCCGACCCGACCCGGCACCAGCTCCTGTGCGAACACCACGATGGCCGGGAATGCCGAGGACAGGATGAGGCCGATGAACACGGTCAGCACGCCGGTCCAGAACAGGTTCGCATAGGGCATCAGCAGTGTGAACGGCAGGACGCCCAGGATCGAGAACCAGATGACGGTCTTGACGCCGATCTTGTCGCCAACCAGTCCGCCGCCGATGATGCCGACAGCAGCGGCGCCGAGGAACAGGAACAGCATCAGCTGCGACTGCTGTACGGTGATGCCGAATTTGTGGATCACGTAGAAGGTGTAGTAGCTGGAGATGCTGGCGAGATAGATGTTCTTGCTGAACACCAGCAGCGTGAGAATGATCAGCGACATCGTTACCTTGCGGCGCGGCAGTTTCAGTGTACGGCTGACCGGCGGCTTTTTCGCATTGGCGGCGCGATAGCGCTGGTACCAGTTGCCGACCTGATACAGGACGATCATGCCGATCAGTGCTGCCGCCGAGAACCAGGCGATGCTCTGCTGGCCGTGCGGCAGGATGATGAACGCTGCAAGCAAAGGTCCGAGCGCCGTGCCGAAATTGCCGCCGACCTGGAACAGCGACTGGGCAAGGCCATGACGTCCGCCGGATGCCAGGCGCGCGACGCGCGAAGACTCCGGATGGAAGATGGACGAGCCGATGCCGATGAAAGCGGCGCCGATCAGCAGCATCGAATAGTGCGTGGCGATCGACAAGAGGCCGAGGCCAACCAGCGAAAAGCCCATGCCGACCGGCAGGGAGTAGGGCATCGGGCGCTTGTCGGTATAAGTGCCGACGACAGGCTGCAGCAGGGACGCTGTGACCTGAAAGGTGAGCGTCAGCAGGCCGATCTGCTTGAAGTCGAGTCCGTAGTTGGTCTTGAGCATCGGATAGATGGCCGAGAGCATGGACTGCATCATGTCGTTGAGCAGATGGCAGAAGCTCACGGCAAAGATGATGCCGAAGGCAGTTATTTCAGCAGAAGAGCGCTGTGCGGGCAGGGATGTATCGGTCATATCGGGCGTTCCATCGGAAAATGAGGGTGTTGATTGCGTGCTTCGCGTCACCCTTCTCTTTCCTGATATACCTGTTGCACAAAACCTGCCTTCGTGGTTTGGTCTATTTCTTTCGCAAGTGGGCCAAGCCGATGCTCTATCTGAAGTTTCCCGAGATGAGTTTCCACGCCAGGGATCTGGGGCGTGTGCATCTGCAGCGGCTGGAATGGCTTGAGCAATCGAAGGGCGATGTGGTTGCCGGATTGGCGCACTATCCCACGGGGTGCCATGTTCCGGAGCATCAGCACAGCCTGTCGCAACTTCTGCACGCGATGACCGGGGTTGTCATGGTCTCCACCAAGTTCGGCCGCTGGATGGTGCCGCCGCATCATGCGCTATGGCTACCAGCGGGCGTGCGGCATGCGGTGGATATGCACGGCGATGTCGCCATGCATTCGATCTATGTCCGTCCCGATGCCGTTGAAGGATTGAAGAAACATCTGCATGTGGTTGCTCTGACCCCGCTCATGGATACGCTGATCCGTGAGGTTGTCGCTTCCCCGTCGGACGAGCAGGCGAGCCCGCGCACCACATTCATGATGGGATTGCTGCTGCACGAGATTCCCAAGCTGGAAGAGCGCCCGCTCGGCCTGCCCTTCCCCGATGATACCAGGCTGGCGGCGCTGTGCAGGGGTTTTCTGCAAGACCCTTCGCCCCGCACCAATATCGACAACTGGGCCGATCGCCTCGGCATGAGCCGCCGCACCTTTACGCGGTTTTTCCGGCGCGAGACGGGCTTGAGCCTGTCGACATGGCGCCAGCAGGCCTGCCTGCTATCCGCCTTGCCGCGTCTGTCCGGAGGTGAAGCGGTGACCAGCGTTGCGCTCGATCTCGGTTACAACAGCGTTCCTGCCTTTACCACCATGTTCAAACGCATGCTGGGCGCCCCTCCCCGCAACTATCTTCACTCGGCCGCCTGAACCCGCGGGGCCGGAACATAGTTGAGGATCGGGCCGAGCCAGCGCTCCACCTCTTCGACCGGCATTGCCTTGCGCTCCGAATAATCCTCGACCTGGTCGCGCTCCACCTTGGCGACGCCAAAGTAGTAGGATTCCGGGTGGGCGAGATAGACGCCCGAAACCGACGAGCCCGGCCACATGGCGTAGCTCTCAGTCAGGCGCACGTTGATCTGCCTTTCCGCGTCGAGCAGGCTGAACAGAGTATCCTTTTCCGTGTGATCGGGCTGCGCGGGATAACCGGGTGCCGGGCGGATGCCGCGATAGGGCTCGCCGATCAGTTCATCTGGCTTCAAAGTTTCATCCGGTGCATAGCCCCAGTATTCCTTGCGCACCCGTTCATGCATCAATTCTGCAAAGGCTTCGGCAAACCGGTCGGCAAGGGCCTTCACCAGAATGGATGAATAGTCGTCATTCGCCCGCTCGAACCGTTCGGCAATGGCGATTTCTTCTATGCCTGCCGTCACGACGAAACCGCCGATGTAATCCCCTTTGCCACTGGCAACAGGTGCGACGAAATCCGACAGGGCGACATTCGGCCGGCCATCGCGCTTCGACAGCTGCTGGCGCAATGTATAGAGTGTGGCTAGCTCTTTCTGGCGCCCCTCGTCGGTGAACAGGCGGATATCATCGCCGACGGTTCCCGCCGGCCAGAAGCCGATGACGGCTTTCGGATTGAACCATTTTTCATCGATGATCTTGGCCAGCATGGCCTGCGCGTCGGCAAACAACTGCCGCGCTGCCGCGCCCTGATGTTCGTCGTCGAGAATGGCGGGATAGCGGCCCTTCAGCTCCCATGTCTGGAAGAATGGCGTCCAGTCGATGTAGCGCGACAGTTCGGCGAGGTCGTAATTTTCGAACACCCGCGTTCCGAGGAAGGACGGCTTCGGCGGTTCATAGCCCGACCAGTCGATCCTGTGGGCATTGGCGCGGGCCTTTTCCAGCGACAACCGCTGCTTGTCTGCCTCATTGCGGGCATGGGTTTCGGCAACCCTAGTATATTCGCTGCGGATGTTATCGACAAAGCCGCCCTTGGTGTCCGGCGAGAGAAGTTGGGAGACGACGCCGACCGCACGGCTTGCATCGGTGACATAAACCGTCTGGCCCTTGTGATAGCGCGGATTGATCTTCACCGCCGTGTGCACGCGGCTGGTTGTTGCCCCTCCGATCAGAAGCGGAATATTGAACCCTTCGCGCTCCATTTCGGACGCCACATGCACCATTTCGTCGAGCGACGGCGTGATCAGGCCGGAGAGGCCAATGATATCGACATCCAGCTCTTTTGCCGTCTGCAGAATCTTGGTGGCGGGCACCATCACGCCGAGATCGATGATCTCGTAATTGTTGCAGGCGAGAACGACACCGACAATGTTCTTGCCGATATCGTGCACGTCGCCCTTGACCGTTGCCATCAGCACCTTGCCGGCGCTTTCGCGTTCGCCCGTGCCGCCATTGGCGAGCTTTTCCGCCTCCATATGCGGCAGGAGCAAGGCCACGGCCTGTTTCATCACGCGGGCGGATTTCACCACCTGCGGCAGGAACATCTTTCCTGCACCGAAGAGATCGCCGACGACATTCATGCCCGCCATCAGCGGACCTTCGATCACATGCAGCGGCCGTTCGGCCGCAAGCCGCGCCTCTTCCGTGTCGACATCGATGAATTCGGTAATGCCATTGACGAGCGCATGGGAAATGCGCTCCGCCACGCTCCATTCGCGCCAGGCGAGATCACGCTCGCGCGCTTCCTTGCCGGCCGATCCCTTGTAGCGTTCTGCCAGGTCCAGCAGCCGTTCCGTCGCATCGTCGCGGCGGTTGAGCACGACGTCTTCGCAGGCCTCGCGCAATTCCGGATCGATGGATTCATAAACCGCCAGCTGCCCGGCATTGACGATGCCCATGTCCATGCCGACCTGGATCGCATGGTAGAGGAACACCGCGTGCATGGCTTCGCGCACAGGCTCGTTGCCGCGGAACGAAAAGGACAGGTTCGAAATGCCGCCGGAGATATGCACATGCGGCAGCGTTTCCGTGATCTGGCGTGTCGCCTCGATAAAGGCCACACCATAGCCGTTGTGTTCCTCGATGCCGGTGGCAACCGCGAACACATTCGGATCGAAAATGATGTCTTCGGGTGGGAACCCGGCTTCCTTGGTCAGAAGTTCATAGGCGCGGGTGCAGATCTCGACCTTGCGCTCCAGCGTATCGGCCTGGCCCTCCGTGTCGAACGCCATGACCACGACGGCCGCGCCATAGGCGCGCACGCGTTTGGCATGGTGAAGGAAAGCCTCCTCCCCCTCCTTCATGGAGATGGAGTTGACGAGCGGCTTGCCCTGCACGCATTTCAGTCCGGCCTCGATGACATCCCACTTGGAACTGTCGATCATGACGGGCACGCGGGCAATATCCGGCTCAGCGGCGATCAGGTTGAGGAACTCGACCATCGCCTTCTCGCTGTCGATCAGGCCTTCATCCATATTGATGTCGATGATCTGCGCGCCATTGGCAACCTGATCGCGCGCCACATCCAGCGCCGTGGCAAAGTCGCCGGTGGTGATCAGCTTGCGGAACTTGGCCGAGCCGGTGATATTGGTGCGCTCGCCGACATTCACAAATGGAATGTCCTTGGTCAGCGTGAACGGCTCAAGGCCGGACAGGCGCATATGCGTGGAAATTTCCGGGATCTGGCGCGGCGGATATTTGCTGACCGCCTCGGCAATCGCCCGGATGTGATCGGGCGTCGAACCGCAGCAGCCGCCGACGATGTTCAGCAGGCCTTCACTGGCAAAGCCTTCCAGCTGCTCGGCCATCGCCTCGGGGCTTTCGTCATACTGGCCGAATTCATTGGGCAGACCGGCATTGGGATAGGCGCAGACAAATGTATCGGCAACGCCGGAGATTTCAGCCAGATGGGCGCGCATCGCATTGGCGCCAAGCGCGCAGTTCAGGCCGATGGTGAAGGGTTCCGCGTGACGCACGGAATGCCAGAATGCCGTCGGTGTCTGACCGGACAAGGTCCGGCCCGAGAGATCGGTGATCGTGCCCGAAATCATGATGGGCAGGGTGATGCCCTTTTCCTCGAACACTTCCTGTGTGGCGAACACCGCTGCCTTGGCGTTCAGCGTGTCGAAGATCGTTTCGATGAGGATGATATCGGCGCCGCCATCCATCAGGCCGCGCACCTGGTCCGCATAGGCAATACGCAGATCGTCGAAGGTGACGGCGCGATAGCCGGGATTGTTCACGTCAGGCGAAATGGAGGCAGTGCGGTTCGTCGGTCCGAGCGCCCCGGCCACGAAGCGGCGCTTGCCGTCCTTCTGTTCGGCCTTGATCGCGGCCCGGCGGGCAAGGCGGGCGCCGTCGCGGTTCAGCTCGTACACAACCTCTTCCATGCTATAATCAGCCTGGGCGATGGTCGTAGAAGAGAACGTATTGGTTTCGAGAATGTCCGCACCGGCCATGGCATAGGCGTAGTGGATGTCCTCGATGGCCTGGGGCTGCGTGAGAATCAGAAGGTCGTTATTGCCCTGCAGGTGACAGGAGCAGTCGGCAAAGCGTTCGCCGCGGAAATCGTCCTCGTTCAGGCTGAGGCCCTGAATCTGCGTGCCCATGGCCCCGTCGAGAATCAGGATGCGTTCGCGCGCCGCCTTGGTCAGCGCTTCAAACACCTCCGAGCCATCCCGGGGAGCGCCCATGGGACCGAACAGATTATCGACTGCAATATTCATGACTCAAACGCCTCTTGGCCATCTTGGGATGAGAGGCGTAAACTCACATAAAGATATCTTTATGTCAACAAATCAATTCCATTGGCGGCAGATTCTGTCGCAGCTGCGGCGTCCTGTCCCGCCGCAGCCGTGATGCTCGCATCAAGCGCGGTCACGCGACGAAAATGTCCTCGAGAGCCGACATCGTACACATCAGTCCCATGCCAGCGCTCCGCCATTCTGGTATTCGATAACCCGGGTTTCAAAGAAGTTCTTTTCCTTCTTCAGATCCATGGCTTCCGACATCCACGGGAACGGATTGTCCGTGTCGGGAAAGACCTGTGCGAGACCGAGCTGGGCGCAGCGGCGGTTGGCGATGAAGTGCATATAGCTTTCGCAAAGCGCAGCATTCAGCCCGAGGAACCCGCGCGGCATGGTATCGCGGCCATAGGACGCCTCGAGCTCTGCCGCATCCCTGATCATCCCGCGCAGTTCTTCGGTGAAGGCTTTCGTCCACAGATGCGGATTCTCATGGCGGATCTGGTTGATCACGTCGATGCCGAAATTCATGTGGATGCTCTCGTCGCGCAGGATGTACTGATACTGTTCGGCAATGCCGACCATCTTGTTGCGCCTGCCAAGCGACAGGATCTGGGCAAAGCCCGTATAGAACCACATGCCCTCGAAAATGACGTAGAAGGCCACGAGATCGCGCAGGAATTGCTGATCCATCTCCGGCGTGCCGGTCTTGAAATCCGGGTTGTCGAGATTTTGCGTGTGCTTGAGCGCCCATGCCGCCTTGTCGGTGATCGATGGCACTTCGCGATACATGTTGAAGAGTTCGCCCTCGTCCAGCCCGAGACTTTCCACGATATACTGGAATGTATGGGTATGGACGGCTTCCTCGAAGGCCTGACGCAAGAGATACTGGCGGCATTCCGGATTGGTCAGGTGGCGGTAGATGGCAAGGACAATATTGTTGGCAACAAGTGACTCGGATGCCGCGAAGAAACCGAGATTGCGCTTGATCATGCGGCGTTCGTCGTCGGTCAGCCCGTCCCTGGACTTCCACAGGGCGATATCCGCCTGCATCGATACCTCAGTTGGCATCCAGTGATTGTTGCAGCCATTGAGATATTTCTCCCAGGCCCAGTGATATTTGAGCGGCAGGAGCTGGTTGACGTCGGCACGTGAGTTGATCATCGCCTTGTCGTCGACGCGCACACGGCCACCGCCGCGTACGATATCGCCAAGACCCGTGGCATCGGCGGCGGGTGCCTGATCCGGTGCAAGGGCGGGATGGATGGCGCGGGCCGCATTGGCGGCAGCTTCGGTGTTGGTCCAGTCAAGCATGGTCTTTTCCTTCAATTCATTGCAAAGCATGTGTGGCAGGCGCGGTTGCGCGCTTACTGGCAGGCTTCACAGTCCGGATCATTGATCAAGCAGGCATTGCCGGCCGGTTCCGACAGGATGATCGGTTCGGCAGCCGGCTTGGCGGCGACAGCGTTGAGCTTGCCATCGGTACCTTTCAGCGTGGACTTTTCCACGTGCGAGGCGGAGCGCGAGCGGAGGTAGTAGGTCGTCTTCAGGCCGCTGTTCCAAGCGAGGCGATAGAGCTCGTCCAGCTTCTTGCCGCTCGGGTTGGCAATATAGAGGTTGAGGGACTGAGCCTGATCGATCCATTTCTGCCGGCGCGAGGCCGCGGCAATCAGCCATGCGCTGTCGATTTCGAACGCTGTGGCATAGAGCGCCTTGAGGTCGGCGGGAATGCGGTCGATTTCACCCACCGAGCCGTCGAAATATTTCAGGTCCGAAATCATCACCTCGTCCCATAGCCCGCGCTGCTTCAGGTCATGCACCAGTGCAGCATTCACGACGGTGAAGTCGCCCGACATGTTGGATTTGACGAATAGGTTCTGATAGGCGGGCTCGATGGACTGGGCAACGCCGCAAATGTTGGAAATCGTTGCGGTGGGGGCAATCGCCATGGTGTTGGAATTGCGCATTCCGGTTGTCGTCACCCGCTTGCGCAGGGCTTCCCAGTCAAGGGTAGTGCTGCGGTCCATCGAAAGCCTGGCACCAGTCGCCGTGCGGGCCTGATCGAGCAGTTCAATGGAATCGATCGGGAGAATGCCTTTTGACCAGAGCGAACCGCTGAAGCTCGGATAGCTGCCGCGTTCGCCAGCAAGATCAACGGATGCCGAAATGGCGTGATACGAAATGGCTTCCATGCTGAGATCGGCGAAAGCCACGGCCTCGTTGGAGGCATAGGGAATACGCAGAGCCTGCAATGCATCCTGGAAGCCCATCAGCCCGAGGCCGACCGGACGGTGACGCAGGTTGGAATGGCGCGCTTCCGGGATCGTGTAGAAGTTGATGTCGATGACATTGTCGAGCATGCGCATGGCCGTTGCCACAGTGCGCGCCAGACGCTTGAGGTCGAGACCTTCGGCTGCAATGTGATTGGCAAGATTGATCGAGCCGAGGTTGCACACCGCAACCTCATCCTTCGATGTGTTGAGGGTAATTTCCGTGCACAGGTTCGAGGAATGCACCACGCCGACATGACCCTGCGGCGAGCGAATATTGCAAGGGTCCTTGAACGTGACCCATGGGTGGCCCGTCTCGAACAGCATCGTCAAAATCCGGCGCCAGAGATCCAGTGCCCGCACGGTGCGGAAGACACGGATTTTCCCGCGTGCGGCCTTGGCTTCATAGGCCTCGTAGGCGGATTTGAATGCCGCGCCATAGAGGTCGTGCAAATCCGGCGTCTCGTCGGGTGAGAACAGGGTCCATTGCTCGTCCGCCTCGACGCGGCTCATGAACAGGTCAGGCACCCAGTTGGCGGTGTTCATGTCGTGGGTGCGGCGGCGGTCGTCACCGGTATTCTTGCGCAGATCGAGGAACTCCTCGATGTCGACATGCCAGGTCTCGAGATAGGCGCAGACCGCGCCCTTGCGCTTGCCGCCCTGATTGACCGCGATGGCCGTATCGTTGGCCACTTTCAGGAACGGTACAACGCCTTGGCTTTCGCCGTTGGTTCCCTTGATATGGGCGCCAAGACCACGCACGGGCGTCCAGTCATTGCCGAGGCCACCGGAATATTTTGCCAGGAGCGCATTGTCCTTCACCGCCTTGAAGATGCCATCGAGATCGTCGGCGACGGTGGTCAGGAAGCAGGAGGACAGCTGCGGGCGCAACGTGCCCGAATTGAACAAGGTCGGGGTGGAAGCCATGAAGTCGAACGACGACAGCAGATCGTAGAATTCGATGGCGCGTGCTTCCCGGTCGATCTCACGGGTGGCGAGGCCCATGGCAACGCGCATCAGGAAGGCCTGTGGCAGTTCGAACCGGATACCGCGTGTCTGCTGGAGATAACGATCATACAATGTCTGCAGGCCAAGATACTGGAACTGCAGGTCGCGTTCCGGCTTCAGGGCTGCTGATATTTTCCGCAGGTCGAAGCGGGCGAGTTCCGGATCGAGCAGTTCGGCTTCAATGCCGGCCTTCACATAGGCGGGGAAATAATCGGCGTATCGCTCCGCCATTTCATGCTGGGTCGCCTGTTCGGGCCTGCCGAAGACAAAGCTCAAGGCTTCGCGGCGCAGTTTGTCGAGAAGCAGCCGCGCGGTGACAAAGGAATAGTTCGGTTCTGTTTCAACGAGTGTGCGTGCAGCCAGAATGGGCGCAAGCGACAATTCATCGAGCGTGATACCGTCGTAAAGATTGCGCTGGGTTTCGCTGAGGATCGGTGCGGCGCTGACCCCCTCAAGTCCTTCACAGGCTTCATCGATGATGCGGGCGAGGCGCGCCGCATCGAGCGGTGCCCTGGTCCCATCAAGCAGGGTGACGCTGAGGGACGGGCCGGTTTCGGCCACGGGTTCAACCAGCTTCGCCCGTTCTCGCGCGCGTTCTTCCCGGTAGAGCACGTAGGCGCGGGCGACCTTGTGGTTTTCGCTGCGCATGAGGGCAAGTTCGACCTGATCCTGCACATCCTCGATGTGGAACAGACGGGCTTCACTGCTGCGGCGCTTCAATGTTGTCACGATGTCGGCGGTCAAGCCTTCGACGACATCGTGCACACGGCGCGAACCGGCAGCGACGTTGCCTTCGACGGCGAGGAAGGCTTTAGTGAGAGCAACGGTGATTTTCAGCGGGTCGAAGGGTGTGACCGAGCCATTGCGGCGAATGACGCGATAGCCGGGCTCGCTGGATGATGGCTGCAGTTCAGCGGGACGAACCGGCGACTGACCGTCGGCGCGGGTGGTTTGAAGAGAAAGAGACATGTGCTTATACCCCAAATGTTGGGGGCAAAGGTCGAGCGCACGCGTGCAAGAATCCGGTCAGCTTGCGGCCGACCATTGCAAGCGACACACCGGGACACCCCGCCCGTGGACGTTCATCATGTCATGGCAGGTCTCCTGGCTCACAGGTCGGCGCTGGTGTCGGCCTTCCCGAAGCGCGGCTCCAGTGGCATTGTCGACAACAACTCGCTGTTTACAGTTGCGGGGGCAGCGCCGGCATCAATGTCCAGGACATTTCACCGGCTTCCCTCTTAGCTCCCGGTCTTGCGACTCGGGGAGAACCATAACATCTATATTTAGTATCAAATCGCCGTTTTTAGTCAATAGGTGGATAGCGGCATCTTCACTTGCTCAGAACGCTGCGGATTGCGGCAAGACGAACGGCACGGATTTTCCGGGCACACCGCCCACCTTGAGCGCACATTCATAGACGCGCAGGATGCGGTCATCGGTCAAGACCTCCGTGGGGGTGCCCACAGAATCGGCCCTCCCCCTGTGCATGACCACGACCCGGTCGGCAAACATGGAGGTGAGGTTGAGGTCATGCAGGATAGCGATGACCCCGCCACCGCGATCGGCAAAGTCGCGGGCAATCTGCATGATGATCAGCTGATGTTTGATATCGAGGCTCGACACCGGCTCATCGAGGAACAGAAAGCGCGGCTGGCCGTCGAGCACCGGCTGCCAGACTTGGCAGAGGACGCGCGCCAGTTGCACCCGTTGCTGCTCGCCGCCGGAGAGTTCCTGATAGAACCGCCCGCCGAAACCCGCGAGGTCAACGCGCTCAAGCGCTTCATCGGGCAGTGTGTCCACGTTGTGGCGCGAAACACCGGAGCGGCCGCTGGTCATGCCCAGCTTGACGATCTCACGCACGGTGAACGGGAAGGACAGCGAGGTGGATTGCGGCAGGATCGCCCGCATGGTTGCCATCTGCCAGAGCTTCAGCCGGTCGATCGGCGTGCCGTTGATGCTGATGACGCCCTCATGCGGCAGATCACCGGAGAGTGCGCGCATCAGGGTAGTTTTACCCGATCCATTGGGTCCGACGATAACTGTGAATGCGCCGGCCTCCGCATCAAAGGATACGTCCGCGACGATTCTGTTTCGGCCGAGGGATACGAAGACATTGGAAACACGGATCATGGTCAGAGGTCCAGAATGCCGCGGCGGCGCAGCAATATCCACAGGAAGAACGGTGCGCCGACGGCTGCCGTGACGATGCCGATCGGCAGTTCCGATGGCGCAACAATCGTTCGGCTGACCGCATCGGCAATCAGCAGCAGGCTGGCGCCAAGGAGAGCGGCGGCCGGCAGGAGATAGCGATGATCGGGGCCGATCACGAGGCGCAGCAGATGCGGAACGACGACGCCGAGAAAACCGATGCCGCCGCTGACCGCAACCGATGCGCCGGTGGCGGCAGCGACGGTGACAATGGCGATGCGTTTGAACCGCTGTACCGGGATGCCGAGATGGCTGGCCGATGCTTCCCCGAGGGCGAGCCCGTTGAGGCCGCGGGCGAGGAACGGTGAAATGACGAGAGCGAGCGCAATGAGCGGGCCTGATGCGGCGATCTTGACCCAATTGGCTCCCGCCAGCGATCCCAGCCCCCAGAATGTCAGATCGCGCAATTGCTTGTCGTCGGCGACATAGACCAGGACACCGATATAGGCGGCGGCCATCGCGCCGAGCGCAATACCGGCGAGCAGCATGGTGGCGATGGATGTCTGTCCGCGCCGCGTCGCGACGTGGTAGAGGACGAGCGTGAAGATGAGGGCGCCGAAGAAAGCGGCGAGCGGCAAGGCATAGAGACTGAACAGGGCGATCACCGGGGCGAGGAAGGTTCCGCCGAGAACGATGATGCTGACCGCGCCAAGCCCGGCGCCCGCCGAGACGCCGACGATGCCGGGGTCGGCCAGCGGATTGCGGAACAATCCCTGCATGACTGCACCCGATACGGCGAGCGACGCGCCGATCAGCGCGCCGAGAATGACGCGGGGCAAGCGGATATCGTAAATGATGATGCGATCACGGACGGAGAGCGCATTGTCCGTGGTATCGGATCCAGCAATCAGGGACTTCACGACGGAGAGGACCGATGCATCGGATGCACCAAAGGCAAGGCTGAAAAGGACTGTGGCAACGAGCGCCACGCACAGGCAGGCAATGACCATGCGCGCAAACGCCGACCGGTCGCCCTCCGGGCGCAGTCTGCTGCCGCCCTGTGCGGAAGCAAGGACGGCAGGTTTTCTCAAGACGGTCTCACTCATTTGCCGAGTTCGTTGCCGTAAATGGCTTCTGCCAGCTCGTGAATTGCCTTGGGCGCACGCGGCCCGAAGCCCAGCAGATACTGACCACTCATGCGGATGATCTTCTTGTCCTTGCCGGCGGGCGTTGCGGCAATCGCCGTATTGGCAAGAAGGTCGGCATTGTCGGACGCATGGTCACCACCGCGGTCCATGACCAGAATGACGTCGGGTTTGGCCGTGATGATCGCTTCGTCCGTCAATGGCTTGTATCCGGGATATTCCGTGATCGCATTGTCGGCACCGGCCAGTGCAATGATCCCATTGGCTGCCGTTTTGGTGCCCGACGCCATGATCTTGCCGCCCTGAGCACTGAGGACGAACAGGACGCGCTTGCGGTTCTTGATGTTCTTCGTTGCGTCTTCAGCCGCCTGCAAATCGTTCTCGACCCGCGACGCCAGTTTTTCCGCCTTGTCGCCAACGCCAAGCGCCGTACCCACCACGCGTATTTTCGCCGCGATACTCTTTCCGGTGTAATCTTCCGGCACAAAAACGAAGGGGATGCTGGCTTTCTTCAGGACATCGATGGTTTCCTTCGGGCCGCTGCCTTCCACGGCAATGATGGCTGTCGGGTTGATGGACAGAACCCCTTCGGGGGACAGTGCGCGCATGTAGCCGACATCGGGCAGCTTCTGCGCTGCTTGCGGGTAGGTACTCGTCTGGTCACGGCCGACGAGGTGCCCCTCTTCCCCCAGCGCATAGACGATCTCCGTGATGGAGTCGCCGATGGACACCACCCGGCTGGCATTGGGAAGACGCCCGGTGACTTCTTCTGCAGAAGCCATGCTTTGTGCGGAAAGCAATGCCATCAGCCCGGCGAGCGAAGCGGCGAGATGCAGCCTTGCCGGCTTGCTCTGGCGTTTAGCGAACATGGTCATTTCCTTACGCGGCCGAACGCAGGATGCGCGGCAGGTTTTCGACAAGCTGG
Source organism: Phyllobacterium sp. T2-21 (assembly GCF_055378485.1). Lineage (NCBI taxonomy): Bacteria > Pseudomonadati > Pseudomonadota > Alphaproteobacteria > Hyphomicrobiales > Phyllobacteriaceae > Phyllobacterium > Phyllobacterium sp. T2-21. Next base: position 134,912 of record NZ_AP027915.1, read on the forward strand.
CGCCAGTCTTCCCGTTCGCCCGAGCCTTCATGACGCTTGCCGAAGAACTGGATGATCATTTCCCCTTCGGCGCCGTAGGCTTCGAGCGATGTCACATGACCGTCCTTGGTCGGTTTGCGCACGGCCCACAACTCGGCAATGTGATCAAGGCGCAGATGCATATGAAAGGTTTCATCGAGGATATTGAGCCAAGGCCCCATCGCCTTGATGTTCGCAATCGGGCCCGAATGAATCTGGATGCAGCCACGATTGCCGACAAAGCACATGATCGGTATCTGCTCCTGCGCCGCATGCTGCATCATGGCGCTCAAGGCGTCGCGATCCAGTGCCCAGGCATAATCCTGCCCGATCACCTGCACCGCCTGATGGCGCGTCATCTTCAGTGAACGCAGAATGCCGAAGAACTCATGCACATCCTTCATCTGGGTCCAGCGGTCCCGCAGGCCATCCGCATCGAGTTCATGAATTTCCGCAATCTTCTCCTCGGGCTTCGGCAAGGCCGTCAGTTCGATACTCTGCGACTGGTCGTCGAGGCGCAGCTTGGCAACAAGCGCGTGGTAGGCTTCGAGGTCCGAAGCGGGGCGCAGATGGATTTTGTGGATTGCCTCACCGGCGGCATCGAAGAACTGGAGACTGCGGCGGGTGAATTCGCCATCCTGCTTTTCCACCGCGAAACCGTGCGCCCAGCTGTCGGGAAACAGCCGCAGATCGATCTGTTCGCCCAGCAGCATGGAGGCGTGCTTGCCGACGATGGGCTTGTCGTAGACGCCGATCTTTTCGTGCACGGCGCTTTCGTTGCGCGTCAGCGCCATCACCTCGCCGAGGGTCTGTATCTCGGTCAGGAAGGTCTCGATGCGCGGGGTGATGCGAATGACATTGAGGCCGCAAAAGGCTGCAACCAGATCAGCCTCGGTGATGCCAAGCTGCTGGGCAAGATCGCGCTCGCGCATTTTGGGGTTGTCTGCCCGAGCTTGCCGGATGTCCTGGGGTGCTGGCTTGTGCGTATCAGTCATTGTCTTCGGATGCCTATCAATGCGTTACTTGTTGAGAATGAGTTTGCCCTGGCGGGTGATTTTCAGGCGGTAAAGCGAGCCGGCATGTTCGATGCCGACTTCGTTGGAGCCGTCGAACAGGATTTCGCTGCCGTAAACGCGCATATCCGTTTGCCGGACCGGCATGATTTCGCGTGCGAGCGGGGCCAGCCTCGGAAGCCGGACTTGAAGATCGATGATTTGGCGTCGTGACATTGCTGGCCAGCCTTTTCGTGCTGTCGCTGCCGGAATGCTCCGGCAACGGATAGTTCAAACTTGACTCGTATGATCATATTTATTACTCAACATAAAGAGGAGTCAACGAGTCAAGTTAGTTGGTGCTTGAAAAACATCACAAAATTGCAAGCGCGCTGACCGCGAGCCTGCAAAAATTCTTGAAGTTCGAGCTATCCCAGCAAGCGCAACGGCTGGAAATTTCGACGTGCGACGCGCAATTTGCGGCAGGAAATGGTTTGAGCATGACCGCTGCTCCCGCCATGATGAAGCCTGCTGCAACAGGGAAGGCGTCGGGGTACGAGTCCTCCCCGGCGCCAACCCTGACAAAAGGAAAAGGCCCTTGCGGGCCTTTTCCATGTGCAGTCTGATCATGTCCTGATCGTGGAGATCAGAACGGCGAATCAGGGAAGTAGAATTCCTTGGCATTGTCCTTGGTGACCAGGGTGGCATCCAGGATGTATTTGCCGCGTACAGGAACCTGATCGTAGAAATTGGCAACCGTCAGTTCGAGTGCCGTTGCGATCATGGACGGCGGATAGAGAACATTGATCGGTGTCATGGCATCGCCATCGCTGACACGCTTGATCATGTCCTTCATGCCGGCACCGCCGATGACCATCTTGATGTCGGTGCGCTTGGCCTGGCTGATGGCCTCGAGCACGCCGACGGCCATGTCGTCATCCTGGCACCAGACGGCATCGATCTTCGGGAACTTGGTCAGATAGTCCTGCATGACCTTGAAGGCGTCATCGCGTGACCAGTTGCCGAACTGCTTGTCGAGCACCTTGATACCGCTTCCGGCAATGGCTTCGTCAAAACCCTTCTGGCGTTCTTCGTCAATGACGATCGGCAGGCCGCGAATGACCACGACGTCACCGGTGCCAAGCTTGTCCTTCAGATATTTGCCTGCGACACGGCCGAGTTCCGGATTGTTACCGGCGACATAAAGATCCTGAATGCTCTGATCGGATAGGGCGCGGTCGACAACCGTGACGAATACGCCCTTTGCTTTGACCTGACGGATCGGGTCGGTCAGTTCGTCGGAATTATGCGGCAGGGTGACGAGGGCATCGATCCCCTGCGTGGTCAGGTCTTCCAGCGCGTTGGCCTGGGAAGCACCATCGGGTGATGTCTTGATGGTGATCTTGAGGCCGGGATGGTTGGCCTCGAGAATCTTGGCCGCCCGTTCGGCGTGATAGACGACGCCGCCGGTCCAGCCGTGATCGGCAGCCGGAATGGAAACGGCGATATTGACTTTCTTGTCCGCGGCGTGAGCCAGGACCATGCTTGACGCGAGCAGCGCGCCGGCAAGTCCCACGATGAGTTTACGCATATCTCTCTCCCAAATATTCTACGGGCCTTTGTGTCGAGGTCGGCGGGTGGCCCATTCTCCCCCTCCCAAACTTTTATCGCCGTTATCCCTTGCGCTGCAGTGTCCGCTGCACCAGCATGGCGATGATGATGATGACGCCCTGAACCGCACCGATCAGATATTCACTGACGAAGTTGGACAGGACCATGATGTTGCCGACGATCTCCAGCATGAAGGCGCCGCAAATGGTTCCCCAGATGCGCCCGACGCCGCCTTTCAGCGCCGTGCCGCCAATGACGACCGCCGTGATGGCCTGCAATTCCCACAACATGCCGGTGGTCGTGGTTGCCGCCCCAAGTCGCGGGACGTAGACCACAACGGCTATGGCGACACAGATGCCCTGAATGACATAGGTCATGGCGCGGACACGATTGACGTGGATGCCGGAATAACGCGCGACGTCTTCGTTGGAGCCGACCGCGATGACGTGCCGGCCAAAGGAGGTCTTGTAGAGGATGAAGGCACCGAGCAAACCGACGGCAATGATGATCCAGACCGGTATTGGCAAGCCGAGAAACGTGCCGGTATAGACCGGCCGGAACAGATTGCGCATTTCACTGGATTTCATGGCAATCGATCCGCCATTGGCCAGCCAGACCGTGACGGAGCGGTAGATGGCCATTGTTCCAAGCGTCACGATAAACGGTTCGATCCGCCCCAGCGTGGTGACTGCGCCGTTCACCAGTCCGGCGCCTGCGCCGACGCCGATGGCGATGACGACACCGGCGGCCAGCATGGCGAAATTGCCGTCGATGGCGGCAGAATTCAGGAACAGGATCATGATGCCGGCGACAAGCGCAGCCATCGATCCCACCGACAGATCAAGCCCGCCGGCCGAAATCACGAAGGTCGCTCCAACCGCGATGATGGCGATGAAGGACGAGCGGGTCAGCACGTTCAATATATTGTCGATGCCGATGAAGCTTGGATTGACCAGGGCGCCCAGAACGAAAAGCGCGGCAAGCGCCAGGAATGGCGCAACCGCCGTCTTGTCGATATCCGCCAGCTTGCGGCCAAGGCCGCGCGTGTCGGTGTTTGCTTGCGTATCGCTCATGCGGACCCCGTTGCGTATAGTTCTGCTTCGTTTGTTTTGACGCCGGTGGCGTAGACGACGATTTCATCTTCCGTCATCGCGTCACCCGAGACCTCGCCGACAATGCGCGCGGAGCGCATGACAAGGATGCGGTGACAGATGCCGATCAGCTCCTGCATCTCGGACGAGATGACGATGACCGATTTTCCTGACTTGGCGAGATCGGCGATGAACCTGTAGATCTGTTCCTTGGTGCCGATATCGATGCCGCGGGTCGGCTCATCGATGATGACGATGCTCGGATCAAGCAGCATCATCTTGGCGAGCAACAGCTTTTGCTGATTGCCACCGGACAACTGGCCCGCCAGCAGATCGCGCCGCCGGGCCCGGATGTCGAATTCGGCAATCGCCTTGTCCAGCCCCTGTTCTTCCTGCTTGCGCTCGATGAGCGGGCCTTTGGTGAATTTTTCCAATGAGGCCAGCGTGAGGTTCGTCCGCAGGTTCTGTGCCAGAAGCAGTCCCTTGCCCTTGCGGTCTTCGCTCAGGTAGACAATCCCGGCGGCCATGCTGTCGCGCACGCTGTGAAACCGCACCGGCTTGCCGTTCAATTTGACCTGCCCATGTCCGGCACGCAGCCCGACAATGCCTTCGAACAGTTCAGTCCGTCCGGCGCCGATCAGCCCGGCAAAGCCGAGAATTTCACCTTTGCGCAAGGCGAACGAGGCGCTGCGGGCATAACCCGGAACGTCGAAATTGCTCACATCAAGGATCGTCTCGCGCGTCGCGGTCTCTTCCCTTTCGGGATAGAGTTTTGACATATCGCGTCCGACCATCAGCTTGGCCATGTCAACGGGCTGCAATTCCGAGGCATTGCGCGTCGCGATGAGTTTGCCGTCGCGCAGTACGGTGATGCGGTCGGCAATGGCGGCGACTTCCGGCAGGCGGTGGGAAATATAGAGAACCGCCACGTTCTGGTCGCGCAGGTTGCGGATCACCTTGAGCAGCGCCTCCGTCTCATAGGGCGTGAGGGATGCCGTGGGCTCATCGAAAATCACGACGCGGTGCGGCACCTGCAGCGCGCGGGCAATCTGAACGAGCTGGCGCCGCGCAATGGATAGCCGCGACACCGGTGTTGTCGGATCAATATCGGCACCGAGCTTGCGCACGGCTTCGGCAGCCAGCCGGTTCATCTCACGGTCATTGACCATGAGACCGCGTTTCAACTCGCGGCCCATGAAAATATTCTGCGCGACCGTCAAATGCGGTGCGAGCAGGATTTCCTGGTGTACCAGCACAAGGCCGCGATGTTCCGCATCGACGGGACCGGCGAGGGTCACGTCCTCCCCATCCATCGCAACCGAGCCGCGGGTCGGCTGCAGATGGCCGCTCAGAAGCTTCATCAGCGTCGACTTGCCAGCACCGTTCTCGCCGATGATTGCATGCACCTCGCCGGGCTGGATGGTGAGGCTGATATCGGTCAGCACCTCCACCGGCCCGAACGCCTTGGCGATGCCCCGGGCTTCAAGCACGGGCGCTCCGTCGTTGCGATGGGTTTGGTCGCTGTTCATCACACCTTCGTCCACACGCCGCCGGCTTTGGACGACTTCACCGCCGCATCGATGAACTCCATGCCGGCAAGTCCATCCTCGACCGTCGGATATATCACATCCTTCGGTGTCTTCTTGCCCGTCCGGGCGGCAATGATCGCCTGTGCGGCTTCCGTATAGATATTGGCAAAACCTTCAAGATAGCCTTCCGGATGACCGCCGGGAACGCGTGTGACACGGGCGGCTTCCGGCGATGCGCCCGCTCCGCCGCGGGTCAGCAATTGCTTGGGCTTGCCGAACGGCGTGTACCAGAGATAGTTCGGATCGGCCTGGGTCCATTCCAGCCCGCCCTTGGTGCCGTAGACACGCAGTTTCAGGCCGTTCTCGTGTCCGGGCGCCACCTGGCTTGCCCACAGCATGCCTTTGGCGCCGCCATCGAAGCGCATCAGGATCTGCACATCGTCATCGAGCTTGCGGCCTTCGACGAAGCTGGTGAGTTCGGCGCACAGCTGCTTCAGCGTCAAGCCGGAAACAAAACAGGCAAGGTTATAGGCGTGCGTGCCGATATCGCCGATGGCGCCGCCTGCGCCCGAACGCGCCGGATCGGTGCGCCATTCCGCCTGCTTCGATCCTGAGTCCTCCGCTTTTTCGGTCAGCCAGTCCTGCGGGTATTCGGCCTGCACCAGACGGATCTTGCCAAGGACACCCTTTTCGACCATGGCGCGGGCCTGCCGGATCATGGGGTAACCGGTGTAATTGTGAGTCACGGCAAAAATCTTGCCGGTCTTCTTCACCAGTGCCACGAGTTCCTTCGCGTCCTTCACCGTTGTCGTCAGCGGCTTGTCGCAGATCACATGGATGCCCGCTTTCAGAAACGCTTTTGCGGCGGGTGCATGCATATGGTTCGGGGTAACGATCGCCACCGCCTCGATCCCGTCCGGACGCTTGGCTTCCGCTTTCGCCATCTCTTCGAAAGAACCATAGGCACGGTCTTCCGCAATGCCGAGCTCCTTCGCCGAGGCCTTGGCGCGCGCCGGATCGGAAGACAGGGCTCCGGCGACGAGCTCGTACTGGTCGTCGATGCGCATGGCGATGCGATGCACGGCGCCGATGAAGGCGCCCTGCCCTCCTCCGACCATGCCGATGCGAATGCGCCGGGTTGCCGCTTTTTCTCTGCTTGCTTCAATAGCCATTGCCGCTTCCTTCCGTTCTTATACCAGACCAAGGATACGGCGGTTGGCCGCGTCGTCGGTTCCTGCGCCAGCGAAATCATCGAATGCCCTTTCGGTCACGCGGATCAGATGTGCGTTGATGAATTCAGCGCCTTCACGTGCACCGTCTTCCGGATGCTTGAGTGCGCATTCCCATTCCAGCACCGCCCAGCCATCGAAGTCATAAGCCGTCAGCTTGGAAAAGACGGCGCCAAAATCCACCTGTCCGTCACCGAGCGAACGGAAGCGTCCGGCACGATTCACCCAGGACTGGAAACCGCCATAGACGCCCTGACGGCCCGTCGGGTTGAATTCGGCATCCTTGACGTGGAACGCCTTGATGCGCTCGTGATAGATGTCGATGTAGTCGAGATAGTCGAGCTGCTGCAGCACGAAATGCGAGGGATCATAGAGCAGGTTGGCGCGCGGATGATTGTTCACGCGCTCCAGGAACATCTCGTAGGTGATCCCGTCATGCAGGTCTTCACCCGGATGGATTTCATAGGCCGCATCGACACCCTGTTCATCGAGGTAATTGAGGATCGGTGTCCAGCGCTTGGCCAGTTCGTCGAATGCCGCTTCGACGAGACCGGCAGGCCGCTGCGGAAAGGGATAGAGGAATGGCCAGGCCAATGCGCCCGAGAATGTCGGCATCACCTTGAGGCCAAGGTGTTTGGAGGCACGTGCGGCGCGCTTGACCTGATCGACCGCCCATTCCTGCCGGGCCTTGGGGTTGCCATGCACTTCAGGCACGGCAAAACCGTCCATCAGTTCATCGTAGACCGGATGAACGGCGACGAGCTGGCCTTGCAGATGGGTTGAAAGCTCGGTGATGGTGAGGCCATGCGCATGGGCAATGCCGGCGACTTCATCGCAATAGGTCTTGGAGTCCGAGGCCTTCTTGAGATCGAACAGCCGGGCATCCCAGGTGGGAATTTGAACACCCTTGTAGCCGAGGGATGCTGCCCATTGGCAGATCGCGTCGAATGAGTTGAACGGTGCCGCATCGCCCGCAAACTGCGCGAGGAAAATGGCTGGTCCCTTGATCGTCTTCATGTCTCGTCTCCTCCAATTCATGCGGGCGCCTCGGGCAGGCACCCCTCCGGTCTCTGTTCAGGGCATGTTGTCCCTGAGAAAAATATCGATGCGGATATGTTCCTGCCCCGGTACGATGGGACGGCCTTCACGCAGGGCAGTGAGAATGCGCGCGGTGCTGCGCGCCATATGCCCGACATCCTGATTGATGAGCGCATCAACGGTGCCGCGCACCAGATGGCGGCGGGTCGAGGCGGTGAGTTCATGCGCCACGAAAATCACGTCGGAGACACGGCCGGTTGCTTCGAGCGCAGCGACGACACCCGCCTGGCCACCGCCGGCGTTGTAGATGGCGACCAGATCGGGATGATCGCGCAGCAGCGCGCGGGCGACCGTCTCAACCCGCGCATTCTCGTCCCGTGCTTCCCGCACGGGCAGAACGTCAAGATTGGCGTATTCGCGGGAAATGACCTGTTCGAAACCGAACTGTCGCTCCACGTGGTCGCGCAGGGCCAGCGAGCCGGCAATCATGCCGACCTTGCCCTTGCGCGGTCCGACAAAGCGGCCAATCAGGGAAGCCGCGGTGCGCCCGGCGGCGTAATTGTCGATGCCGACAAAATGGGCGCGGCGTGAGTTCGGCACATCGGAAACCAGTGTCAGGACAACCACACCCCTGTCGGCAAGGGCGTTGATGGCTTCTGTCACGGCGGGATGGTCGAGCGCGACGACAGCGACGCCGTCGATGCTGGAGGGCAGCCGTTCGAGTGCCGCCGCCAAAGCCTCGCCGTCGAAAGTATCGACATATTGAATGGAAAGCCGCACGCGTTCCTGCAGCTGGCGTTCGCGGGTTGCACGAAACTCCGCATCCAGCGCTTGCATGAATTCGTTTTCGCCGGTCGGCAGGATAATCCGGAAATCATAGTCCCGTCCGCGTGCAAGCCGCGATGCGTGCTGATCCGGATGAAAGCCAAGCAGTTTGATGGCCGCGTTGACGCGTTCGATGGTGCGCGCATGCACACCATTCCGCCCGTTCACAACACGATCAACCGTTGCAAGACTGACACCGGCTTCTCGGGCGACGTCTTCAAGCGTCATCTTTACCACGAGAATTCTCCTCCGCTTGATATACTAGTTCGGCGAAATGAGGTGTGCAACTCTTTTTGACGGGTTTTGATGGGAATTTTGATGGGCGCAATGTTGTCCTGCTGCAACTTGCGTGTCGTGGTGTTGATCGCTGGCGACGATGTGAGCAACGCATGCCTTGAGCAAGGTCACCGTCTTACGACCGTGACCTTGCCCGAATTGTCCGATTGATGCGGAGTTTGACTGTCTAAATTATTCGCCTTTCTCGAAATCGGTGCTGCGGGTGATCCTTTCCCAGGCATCGATCTCATCGACAATCTGATCCAGTTTGCTGCGGGCACGGCGCAGTGCGTCACTGCCGAGCAGCAGATGAAGAGGTGGATTGTCGGCACGAACCAGGCTGATGATCACCTGTGCTGCGAGATCTGGATTGCCCAGCTGTCGACCCGCGACGGAATCGAAGGCGGCGGAACTCCGTCCGATCGTCTCGGCATAGGCAGCGTCTTCGGCGTCGCTTTTGCGGATTGAATGAGACGAAAGGAAGTCCGTCCTGAATGCGCCAGGGGCGATGGCCGTTACTTTGATACCAAGCGGTGCGATCTCCAAAGCCAATGCTGATGAAAGGCCTTCAAGCGCATATTTGGCGGCAGCATAAACGGCCGATCCGGTGGTTGGCGCGCGCCCGGCAATCGAGGTGATGTTGATGATGTGACCGCGGCGCTGCGCGCGGAGGTAAGGCAATGCCGTCCGAATGATCCGGAACGGTGCAAAAACATCGACGGCAAACAGTCTCTCGACATCCGCATCCGATGCCTTCTCCAATGCACCCAGCAGCCCGTATCCGGCATTGTTTACGATGACGTCGATCTCGCCCGCAATTCCAAAAGCTTTTGCTATGCTGGCAGCTGCGGCCTGGCCGTCGACCAGATCAACATTCAGCACATGCAACGTGCCGCGATCATGATCAAGTTCGAACGACCCCGTACGAACTGTCCCAATCACAGTGTCTCCCTCTGCCAGCGCTGCTGCGGCAAGTGCCTTGCCCAGGCCGCGCGAAATTCCTGTGATGAACCAAGTTGTCATTTCTTTATCCTTTTCAATGAACCAAAGAGAAAATGGCAGAAAGGCTGCGCCTTTATAATGCGCTAAGAAATTACAGTGCTTGTTAGCTCAGCTAAGTAATGTATGATGCTGAAATGGATATCCTGCTCGCCGGACATGACTACAATCAGCTTCGCGCCTTCATTGCCGTCGCCGAATTTCTGAGCTTCTCCCGGGCCGCCGACAGCCTTGGCGTCTCCCCTTCAGCGCTGAGCCAGATGGTACGCAGTTTCGAGGAACGGGTGGAGATGCGCCTCCTCCACCGGACGACGCGAAATGTGTCACTGACGGAGGCTGGTGAGAATCTGCTCCAGCGGGTCAGGCCTGCGGCATTCGAGCTTGGAAGCGCCGTCGCACAGGCTCGCCGCTCAGGCGAGCACCCTGCCGGCACGGTAAAGGTGCATTCGTTCCGATCCGCAGCCCGAAAACACATCGAACCGATTCTTGCCAGCTTTGCCCAGCGCTATCCAGAAGTGCTGCTCGACATCACGGTGGATGACGAGGTCACTGACATCGTCGCAGGCGGTTTCGACGTGGGCTTGCGCATAGGGGAGGTAATCGAACGCGACATGATCGCCGTTCGTCTGGGATCCGAGCTTCGGCAGGTGGTGGTGGCGACGCCTGATTACCTGGCGCGTCATGGACATCCGGAGCATCCGCGCGATCTCGTCAGTCATCGTTGCATACGTTGGCGCTGGCCGGGCCGGGCCACACCTTACGCCTGGGAGTTTTTCGAGAATGAGAGCTGGTTCAGTGTCTCGGTCGAAGGTCCATTGATCTTCAGTGACAAGGAAATGGCACTGGGTGCCATGCTCAAGGGAATCGGGATCGGTTTTCCGATCGAAGACACCGTTGCCGATCACATTGCCGAAGGCAGGCTCGTCAGCCTGCTCGATCCATGGTGCGCTCCGTTTCCGGGGCTATTCCTGTGCTATCCCAGGCAGCGTCATATGGCACCTGCGCTGCGGGTTTTCATCGATGCCGTGCGTGCTGGCGCCTAAATGCTCGGTTTCTGCCAGCGGTCCGCAGACCACCGCCCCGTCACATGGTTGTAACGCGATTGGCGCATAGGCGGTGCCAAAGATCGAAAAGCATTGTAAAAGCGGCGCATGACCGACATTCACATCCAGAATCTGACCAAGCGCTTCGGCGAGACGGTTGCTCTCAGAAATATCTCCATCGATTTCCCCGCAGGGTCGTTTACCTCGCTGCTGGGACCCTCCGGTTGCGGCAAGACCACTCTCCTGCGTCTGATTGCCGGGTTCGAGGCACCCGACGATGGCGCCATCGATTTTGGCGACGAGCGGATCGCCGATGTGCGCCGCCAGAAAATGCCGGAGGAGCGCGGTGTCGGCGTGGTCTTCCAGTCCTATGCCCTGTGGCCGCACATGAATGTGGCCGAGAACGTCGCCTACCCGCTGAAGACCCGGAAGGTTGCCAAGGACGAGATCGCGCAGCGCGTCAAAACGGTGCTGGAAAGCGTCAGTCTCGGCAGTTTCGCCGATCGGCGGATCGAGGAACTTTCGGGCGGCCAGCGGCAACGCGTCGCCCTCGCCCGCTGTCTGGTTGCCGACGCAAAAATCATCCTTTTCGATGAACCGCTTGCCAATCTCGACATGCATTTGCGTGCTTCGATGATCGAGGCTTTTCGGGATATCCATCGGCGCACCCGTGCGACGATCGTTTATGTCACGCATGACCAGTCGGAAGCGCTGGCGCTCTCCGACCGCATTGCGGTGATGAATGCAGGCAACATCCTGCAGATCGCTGCACCGGTGGAGGTCTATCACTCCCCTGCCGATCAGCGCGTGGCCGGATTTATCGGCCGCGGCACGCCGGTTTCCGGCACGGTTGTCGAGAGGCAGGCGTCATCGGCTCTCGTTGATGTGGCGGGGTATCGTCTTGCAGCGCGCGGCGTTGCCGATGGCTCCGACACGATCAAGCTGCTGCTGCGTCCCGAAGCTCTCCGTCTCGCCGATGACGGGCTTGCTGCCACAGTACAGGAAAGCACCTATCGCGGTGCCGTCTACGAAACCCGGCTTGAACTGGCCAACGGCGAGCGTCTGACGCTCGACAGCCCATCGGCGCTGCGCATTGGTGAAACCGTGCATGTCGCCGTTGCCGACGCCTGGATTATTCCCGGCTGATCTACCGCCAGGGCAATACACCAGGCGGGAGCTTTTTGCCGAGACGGTCGAGAACCGCCAAAAGTACCACGACAATCAGGATTGTCGTCACGGCAATGGCCGCCGCATGGGTACCAAGCCCAGCCTCTTCGAGGCTGAACAACACGACGCCGAGTGTTTCATGCCCGCTTGACCAAAGCAGTGCCGAGACCGTCAATTCGTTGAATGCGCTCATGAAGACAAGCAAGGCGCCTGCAACCGCCGCGGGTGCCGTCAATGGACCGGTGATGGTCATGAGACGGCGCAGCGGACCTGCACCGGACACAGCGGCCGCTTCATTGAGATCGCGCGACAGCTGCCCGATTGCCGTTGTGACGGGTTTCATGGCCAGGGCGAAGAAGCGCATGAGATAGGCGACCAGGATAATCCACGCGGTGCCGTAGAGGCTGCCGATCAATGGCAGCGGCCGCAGGAACAACAGGATGCAGGCAATGGCAAGCACGATGCCCGGCAAGGCATAGGGCAGTTCGATTGCGCCATGCAGGACGCGTTGCGACAGGCGCGAGAAGCGCTCCAGGCCCACGGCGACCGGAACGGAGCCAATGGCGAGGATAAGAGCAGCACTTCCGGTGAGAATGGCCGAGTTCCAGAAGGCGCGGCTGGTGGAAGCCTGCCGGAACAGAACTTCCTCGAAATTGGAGAATGTCAGGGTGGACCAGTTGAGCGGGACACCGAAAGACGGGATCAATGCCGTGGTTATCAGGGCAAGCACCGGCAGGATCAGCATGAACAGGATGGCGACCCAGCCAAGGGCGGCGAACAGCCAGCGGTAGCGGCCAAGAGCAAAGCGCGCGGGTGTTCCCGCCGTAAATCGGTGGTTGACCTTCTTCAGTGCCAGGGCCTGCAGGACGACACCAAGCAAGGCAAGCATAGCAATGAGGACCGAGAGCGCAGCAACCTGCGGCAGCACGCTGGGACCAAAACTGGCGATGCGCTGGTAGATCATCGTCGTCAGAGTGAGATAATTGACCGGCATGCCGAGCAGAGCCGGAATGCCGAAATTGCCAACACCCGACACGAAGGCAAGCGCCGTGGCAGCAACGAGATAGGGCCGTACCATCGGCAGGATGATCGTCAGCAGCACGCGCAGCGGCGATGATCCGGAAGAATGCGCGGCCTCGACGAGATCGCGGGGAACGCGGGTGAGCCCTGCCCGCAACGTGATGAAAACAATGGGTGCATGCTGGATGGCATAGAGCAGGATGATGCCATTGCGGCCGAGCAGCGGATTGGACGTGCCCGGCGGCGGTGCAAGACCGAAAGCACCAAGCAGCGTGCTGGATGGCCCGAACAGGTGCAGCCATGACAGGGCCATCACCTGTGGCGCAATCATCAATGGCAGCAGCAGCAGGAAGCCGAGTGTCTTGCGCCCCGGCAGGTCGGTCATGGCGATGCCGATGGCAAAAGGCGCGCCGACCACGAGGGCAAGCAGCGCGCCGAAGAAGGCCGTATCCAGGGTGTTGAGCGTGGCCCGCATGACCGAGGCACTGGAAAGCCGCCCGGCCATGGCGGCAAGATCAACCTCGCCGCCGGGCGCGACGGCTGTCACCAGCAGTCGCAGCATCGGCAAAAAGCTCAAGGCAAAGATGATGGCGAGAACCAGCACGGCGGACAATCCGCCATCCCGCCGGAAATAACGCCACAACCTGTATGCCGGGGAACCCGCATGTGTGGATGCGGGTCCGGCATTGTCTATGGAATGTGTAATGGCCAAAGGCGTTTACTGCCCCATCACTTCGCTGAACTTTTCCTTGTTCTTGGTCTCGTTGGCGAGCGCGCCGGCGGCATCGAACTTCATGACCTTGATCGAGGCGCGGTCCGGATAGCCCGCTGGCAAGGCAACGTCGGCACTCGCGGGGATATAGCCCATCTTGGCTGCGAGCTCCTGACCGTCCTTCGACAGGAGGAAGTTGATGAAGGCTTTTGCCGCTTCGGGATTTTTCGCCGTCGAAAGAATGCCGGCCGGCTCGGTGACAGCCGAAACGCCTTCCTTCGGGAACACGAACTCGACCGGAGCGCCCTTGGCCTTTTCGCGGATCGGCATGTAGTCGACGATCATGCCATAGAGCTTGTCGCCGCCGCTGACGGCTTTGAGGATATCGCCATTGCCGCCCGCAGCCTGCGCACCGTTCTTGGCCAGCTCGGCATAATAGTCCCAACCCTGCTTGAGATTTTCGGTGAGTGTAACGGTGTGAATCAGGGCGGCACCCGATGTCAGCGGACTTGGCATGGTGACAAGACCTTTGGCTTCCGGCTTGGCGAGATCGGCCCAGCTCGTCGGCACAAACGGTGCCTTGGTGTTGTAGACAATGCCTGTCGTGATCAGCTTGGTAGAGAAGTAGGTGCCGTCCTTGTCAATGAGTCCCGCGTCGATACCCGAAGTCTTTGCGTCCTTGAAGGGCAGCAGGCGGCCTTCCTTCTTCAAGCCTTCCATCGTCACCACATCGGCAATCAGCAGAACGTCGGGCTGCGGCTGGCCGGCTTCGATTTCGGCGCGCAGCTTGGCCATGATCTTGGGCGTTCCGTCGCGCACCCATTCAACCTTGATACCGGGGTTCTTTGCCATGAATGCATCGGCGGTTTGCTGCGCATCGGTGTTGGGCTGGCTGGTATAGAGGACAAGTTTGCCATCTGCGGCAAACACCGGCTGAAGACCGGCGGCAAGCAAAACTGAAGCGATGAGAATGCGGCGCATGATAACCCCTTTTGTCAGGACGAGACGAACCCGCTTTGATTTTTGCAGGCTCATAATGATCGGTCACCCCTATACAAGCCGGATAACGGTTCTATGACATCTAGACAAAAGTTGTAAGGTTTTCATCGAGCGAATTGGCCCGGAAGACCCCGTCAAAATTTTTTACTTGTCATCCCGCTGTTATAAACAGACAGTACAAAGAAAAAATTGCACAGCTGCGCAATGGGATGGAAAATGACTGAAACTGCTTTCCTCAAAGTCGAGCGAATGAGCGTGGGGTATGGCCCGACGACAGTACTCGACAATCTAGACCTCGACATTCACAAGGGTGAATTCGTGGCGCTTCTCGGCTCGTCCGGTTGCGGCAAGACAACGCTTCTGCGGACGATTGCCGGCTTCTCCAAGCCGTTCAGTGGTTCCATCCAGGTTGCGAACCGCGATGTCACCCAGATGCCGCCGGACAAGCGCGGCATGGCGCTGGTGTTCCAGTCCTATGCGCTGTGGCCGCACATGACCGTTGCCCAGAATATCGGCTATGGGCTGAAGTTGCAGAAGCGCTCCAAGGATGTCATCGACGCGCGGGTCAACGAGATGCAGAGCCTGCTGGGCCTTGGCGGTCTCGGCGCACGCAAGCCGGCTCAGCTTTCTGGCGGGCAGCGCCAGCGCGTGGCGCTCGGCCGGGCGCTGGCCATCGATCCGGAAATTCTGCTGCTGGATGAGCCGCTTTCCAATCTCGATGCCCGTATCCGCCTGACGGTACGCCACGAGATCCGGTCGCTGCAAAAGCGGCTTGGCATCACCGCCATTCACGTCACGCATGACCGCGAGGAAGCCATGGTGATGGCTGACCGTATCGTCATCATGAATGCCGGGCGGATCGAGCAACAGGGAACGCCTGAAGACGTCTACAACAAGCCCGCATCGCTGTTCGTTGCTGCGTTCATGGGCGCGGAAAATGTTCTGTCCATGCAGGCGCGTGTCAGTGGCGAGCAAATCGAGCTGGCGGAAGGCGCCTTCAATCCTTCGACGGTCACGGCATTGTCGGGCCGCGCGCTGGCAAGCGGGCCGGTGCAGCTGCGTTTTCGGGCGGAAGCCGCGCGCCTTGCCGGCAGCCGCGATGCGGTTGCCGCCGAGCCGGGTGCACTCGAATTGCGCGGCCGGATTGCCAGCGTCAGCTATCCCGGTGGTCATTGGCGCCATGCCGTGCGGCTGGGCAATGACGAAATCCTAGTCGATGCGGATACCGCCTTTGCGGAGGGAGAAACCGTCAAGGTGCATATCCCCGCGCATTCGCTTTTCATTTTCAACGCACCGCAGGTTGCTGCGGCCGCACATGCCCATTGAGGACAGGTGGCCGGTCCGCCGGCCCCTGCCCCATAGACTGCCAAAACAAAACATCCATGCTCAACGGGAGTTCACGATGAAAACGTTACTACAGGCTTCACTTATCCTCGGACTGGCGGCCACACCTGCGGCTGCCGGTGACCTCACCGTGTTGACGGCGGGTGACCAGAACATGGTCGATTACGTCAATGATTACCTCGCCCCGATCTTCGAAAAGGAAAATCCGGGCACCAAGGTGCGCGTTGTCGGCACGGGCCCCGGCGATGCCGGTTCGCAGAAGATCGTCGAGCGGTTCGACGCGCAGGCCAAGGCCAACACGGAAAAATGGGATGCCGACGTGGCCGTCGTCCACGAGAAGTTTGCCGGTCCCATGGTCAAGGAAGGCTATCTGGAATCCTACCGTGCAAAGATTCCTTCCGGCGTCATGGTGACAAGCGACAAGGCAAAAATGGCGCTTGGCGCCAATGTCGATGGTTATGTCATGCCGATGTTCTCCAGCCAGACGGCAATCGCCTACAACCCTGCGCTCATCCCCAACCCGCCGAAGAGCTATGAAGACCTGGTTGCCTGGGCCAAAAAGAACCCGAAGCAGTTCGGTTACAACGGCATCAAGGGCGGCGCCTCGGGCGTCAGCTTCGTCATGGGCTGGATTTATGCCTTCGGCGATGGCGATGCCAAGAAGCTGATGAATGGCCCGTTCGAAGAAGCGGAAACCAAGAAGTGGGACAAGGCATTTGCCGGTCTGAAAGATTTCACCACCAATGCGACCCTGACGCCGGGCAATGCCGGAACGCTCGACATGCTGAGCCGCGGCGAAATCGCCATGGGCCCGGTCTGGGTTGATATGTTCTATTCCTGGAAGGCAGACGGCAAGCTACCGCCGGAAATGAAGCTGTTCCTGCCTGCTCCCGGCATGCCCGGTCAGCCGATGCACTATGTCATCCCTGCCAAGAGCCCGAACACAGCGCTGGCTGAAAAGTTTGTTGCCCTTGCCACCAGCCCGAAGGTTCAGGCTGAAGGCATCGTCAAGCGCTTCAACTGGTACCCTGGCATCGATGCGAAATATGTGCAGCCGGAACTCGACAAAGCCAGCTGGGACAAGCTCTTCGTCGATATTTCCCCGGAAGATCTTGCCACCAAGGCAAAGCCCTTCCCGATTGCCAAGTACAATTCGGCAATTCTCGAAGCATATGAGCGCAACGTAGCCAACTAATAGCGCGTGCCCTTCGGACCACCGGCGCATGCCGGTGGTCCCCTCCCCTCTTCTGGAATATGCCGATGCAGAAACGCCTTCTCGCCATTCTTCTCGTGATCCCGGCACTGGTCATGATCGTGCTGTTTTTCATCGTGCCGCTTGGCGCGTCGATTGTCGGTGCCTTCGTTGTCGGCGATAGCTACGGCATCGGGAATTTTTCCAAGTCCTTCGAGCTTTACTCCAGCGACATGATCTTCACGCTGCTGATCGTCGGCGTGTCCACCCTGCTGATCGGCTTTTTCTCGATTGCCATCGGCGGTTATCTCACGCTGGGCGAGAATCCGCGTGCTGTCGCCGTACTGCGCTGGCTCTACCGCTGGCCCATGTTCATTCCGTTTATCGTCGTGGGTCAGATCCTGCGCACATTCCTGGCCAAGAACGGCCTGATGAACAATATCCTTGTCAGCCTGGGCGTGCTGACACCGCTTCAAACGGTTGGCTTTCTTGACTGGCGCGGCATTGTCATCGCCTTCGTCTGGAAGCAGACACCATTCGTGACGCTGCTGGTTGCGGGCGCGATGGCCTCGCTCGACCGCAGCACCATTGAAGCCGCGCGCAATCTTGGCGCCTCGCGGCTGCGCATCCTCATCGAAATCATTGTCCCGCAAATCGCGGGAACCCTGCTGGTCGGCCTTATCCTCTCCTTTGTCACCATGATGTCGGTGCTTTCGGTGCCGTTAATGATCAATGCACAGTCCCCCACCATGCTGACCGCCGATATTGCGTTCCGCATCAATGCCCATGGCGACTATGGCGTTGCCAATGCGCTCGGCATGATATCGCTGCTGCTGACGGCCGGTGTCGCCCTGGTCTATCTGCGCCAGTCAGTGAAGGAGCGTTCGTGATGACCCGGATCGATTTTTGGTGGGTTCCCCGCGCGCTCGTCCTTGGCCTGCTTGCCTTTGTGATTTTCGGGCCGCTGACCAACCTCCTGCTGTGGACCGTCGCGGAGAAATGGTATTTTCCGCATATGCTGCCGCTGGAATATGGTTTCAGCTTCTGGCAGCGGGTGTTCTCGCCGCGCGGCAATGCCATGGAATCGCTGGTGACGAGCATTGTCGTGGCCAGCCTGACCGTAGTGGTGGCCCTCGCGCTGGCCGTTCCCGCCGGTTACGCGCTGTCGCGGCTGAAACTGCCGTTCCGCAGCCTGATCCTGCTTGCCTTCCTCATTCCGCAGGCTTTCCCCAATCTGCCCGTCTATGTGAACATCGCGCGGTTCTTCTACCAGATTGGCCTGAACGGCACGATCATGGGCGTGGTGCTGGTGCACGTCACCCATGGTCTCGTCTATGCGGTGTGGATTGCCACGGCAGCGTTCTCCGCCGTGCAGATCGATCTGGAGGAAGCCGCCCGGTCCATTGGTGCCGGTCCCCTGCGCGCCTTTCGTGACGTGACCCTGCCGCTTGCGGCGCCCGGGCTTCTCGCCAGTGCTATCTTTGTGTTTCTGGAGTCTCTGGATGAGTTTACCGGCAGCTATTTCGTCGGCGCGCCCGATGTGAACACGCTGCCGCTCTTGCTCTATACGGCAGGGTCCGGCGGCAACTATCAGATTGCATCGATCACCGCGCTGCTGCTACTCATCCCGTCTATCGGCTTTATGCTGGTGGTGGAGCGATTCTTGCGCGCCGATGTGCTGTCCAAGGTCGGACACTAGAGGAAGAAGCATGGATTCGAACGGCGACGATCTACCGAAGAAGACCCAGCACTATGTCAGTGCCGTCGAGGTGGCAAGAAAGGCTGGCGTGTCCCGCTCTGCGGTGTCGCGGGCGTTCACACCCGGTGCCAGTGTTTCTGCCAAGAAACGCGAAAAGATCATGGCTGCCGCCGAGGAGCTCGGCTATCAGGTCAACGATCTGGCGCGGGGTCTTTTGGCAAGAACAAGCCGGCTGGTCGGCCTTGTCGTTACCAATCCGGAACTGGGCTACCGCTCGCATCTCGTCGCAGCCTTGACCAAGGCGCTGATCCATCGCGGCAGCGTACCCATCGTCATCAATACAGGCCGCACGGAAGAGGAACTTGTCGCGGCGCAAAAAACGCTGTTCGGCTACCGCGCCGAGGCAACGATCATTCTGTCCGGTTCTCCCCCCTCCTCTTTCGTCGAGCTGGCACGGCGCAACGGTCAGCCGCTCATCGTGCTCGGGCGGTCTGAAACCGGGGCCGATGACGTCAATATCGACAATGAAGGCGCAGGCCGCGAGGCTGCCCGGGTTTTCCTTGCCAATGGATTGACGGCATTGGGCTTTGCTGGAACCGTGTCCCGTACGCCGACGACCATCGAACGCGAGAACGGCTTCTGCCAGGAAGCGGCTGCGCATGGCGCGACCGTCATCATGGGGCATGGCGGCAATTCCGATTATGCGGGCGGGCAGGAAGCCGCGCGGCAGCTTTTTGCCGGCAGCGAACACCCGCAGGCCGTATTCTGCGTCAACGATCTGGTTGCCTTTGGTCTTATCGATCACGTGCGGCGGCACACAAGCCTGAGGATTCCGGAGGACCTGTCCGTCATCGGGTTTGACGACATACCGGAAGCGGCGTGGGAAACCTACAATCTCACGACCTTCCGCCAGGACCCGGCTGTCATGGCTGCACACGCCGTGGCCCTGCTCGACCAGCGGCAGGCCGAGCCGGATTGCCCGCCCATGCACGACCGGCTGAACACGCACATTGTTGTGCGTGGCAGTGCACGCATCCCCCATTCATTCAAGCCCTGATACGTCCGAGACATTCCATGAAAATTATCCAGGTTACCGATCTGCATCTCGTCACGCCGGGCGATATTCTGTGTGAGCGCGATCCGCTGAAGAATCTTCAGGCCTGTATCGCCGACATCAACGAGAACCATGCGGATGCAGAACTGGTGATTTTCACCGGCGATCTCAGCGATAACGGTCATGAGGACAGCTACCAGGCATTGGCGGGTGAACTGGAGAAGCTCATTCCGTCGTATAAACTGCTTCTCGGCAATCACGACAACCGCAGCGCATTTCTGCGGGTTTTCGCTTCCGTTACGCCGGAGGGCGGTTTCGTCCAAAGCGTGGTTGATACGGCGGAGGGGCGCCTGATACTGCTCGACACCCTATCGGAAGGTTTTGTCGAAGGGCGTCTGGATGAAACCCGGCAAGCCTGGCTGAAACAGCGTCTGGCCGAAGCGGCCGGCCGGCCGGTTTTCCTCTTCCTGCACCATCCCCCCTTCCCTATTTTCCTGCCGCTCCTCGATGGGCTCGGACTTGTCGAATCGGAAGCGCTTCATGCCATGCTGCGCGAGCATGGCAATGTCAGGCATATTTTTGTCGGCCATGCGCACAGGCCGGTGGCGGGCAGCTGGCGCGGCATTCCCGTGAGCGTCATACGCGGCACCAACCACCAGACGGCACTGGATTTTTCACCCGACAGGATCATGACGACGCTCGAACCGCCGGCCTATGCCGTCGTGTTTATCGACCAGGATACCGTGATCGCCCATTTCCACGATTTTCTCGATCGCACGGCTGCCTATCGCTAGGGGCTCGCCGAACGGTTGCCCGCCGCGTAGGAGGATTTCTCCTATGTTATTGTATTCGTTTGTAAAAAGGAAATATATTGGATATATTTTCGGCAGGTTCCGGTTTCTTGCCGAAGCAGTAGCCCAATGCTTGCGCGCGCTGGTCGAGTTCTTCTCTGATCCAGTCGAGGATCGGGCCGCAATAGACCGGAGGATGGCAGTGAGACGAATTTACCGCACGTTCCGGTGATGTGAACATGAGGGTTCCGGGTTCCAGGAACGTGACCCTGTTGCCAAGATCGAGGTAGCTTTCCGCATAGGCACCTTCCGCGATGAGCACGCCATGCTGCTCCAATTCAATATGGTAATAAATGAATGGTTCGAGCGTTGCGTTCTGCGTGATGGACGTGCCGTTGATGAGGAGCTTTGCCGGGACAAGTGACCCATTCAGAAACAGGCAATGATCCGGCGACACATGGAGGTCGCGGTTCGGTGCGCCGTGATTAAGCGCGCCCGGACGGATGCGGATAGGTGCATGATCGCGCAGCTTGTCGATGGTTATGGGATCGATCCTGCGGCTTCCGATCCAGATGATGGGTACGGCTTCGCCGTTCATCGTATAGACCAGATTGCCGATCCGGAGCCTCTCGACGGCTATCTCCCCTGCCGGTGTGGAGATCAGCGTTCCCGCGACAAAACAGGGTGTTGTGATAGTGATCTGACCGTCATTATCCACCCGGGCAAAGTCGAATTTGGCAGCGGGATCGATTGTGAACTTTGCGCCCGTACTGAGCACATCTTTGACTGTGTTGGTGGCGCCTTTGATTGTCGTTGCAATGGGATTTAGAAGGCCAGTCAAAAGACCGGGTTTTTCAGCAGGCTCAGGCTCGGTGGTCTTTCCAGTCTTGAAGAGAAGTGTGTCATCCTTCAGTTCGGCGGAGGTTGCGCCATCCACTTTGATCTTGTCGCCTCCGTGAAGATTGATGATCTTGATGGGGCTGGCCACGTTGATACCGAGATTGCCGGGCTGGTATTCGAATGTGCCAGTGCCGTCTGAGTTGCCAAAATCGATGGTCGTCGAATTTGCAATGTTAACGGCGGCAGGCGGCGCACTGAGGGTGAGTGTACAATCCTTTCCTACTCCATAGGTGATGTGCCCGAGCGCTTTTATATCAAGTCCCGCAGGGTTCACCGTCAGATGGGCGCCATTGACGAGGTCAATTCTTGCAATGTTGAGTACGCTGAGGTCGACCGATTTGCTGTCCAGGGTGACCTCCCTGCCAGTGACGAGATAGTGGCCATCGCCTCGTTTCTCCAGTCCGGCGGGCGGGTCTTTGACGGATGTTTTGGCCATGCTTCTGTTTCCTTCTGAAAATGGATTGGTGATGAAAATCAAACGGGCGTGGCTCCTTCCGCTCCGGCGCGGAGATAAGCGCGGAGGTCGATGGACGGCTTCTGTCCGTAAATTTCGCGATAGGTGGCGGCGAAGCGCGCCGGGTTTGAAAACTGCAGACTGCTCGCGACATCGGTGACGGTTCTGGCCTTGCCCATCTTGATCAGGTCATGCGCCTCTGCGATGCGGTAATGCGACAGAATTTGGATTGGCGTTGCGTCACGGAAATGCCGGAATATTCGCTGCAGTGTCCGTGTACTGCACCCTGCGGCACCCGCGATATGATCGACCGTTACCGGAACGTAGAGATTGTTGCGGATGAATTCTTCGGCACGGCGAAGCTGTCTTGGGCATGGCTGCCGTGTGGAAGGATCGCCATGGCAAAGATTGTGCGGCGCTGACGCGTAGAGCTGCGCGATCAGCAATTGCTCGTAGCTCATGACCAGCGGCGGCGTCTCCCCCTCCCCTTTCCTGAAAAGCAGAAGATTGAGTGTGCGGTACAGGCTGGACACGGCGTGCCTGCGGAAATCGGCGACAGCCGCAAACCGGGGCTCATGAAAGCAGAATTGTCCCGACCACAGGCCAAACTGATTGCGCAACAGGGAAAGTGGAATCTGGAATGCGAGCCAACGACACCCCTTGGTCATTTTGAGCGAAGCGGCAGGGTCGTTGATGATAGCTCCGGTGCAGCCGTCCGGGATGAGCGATGCGAGGCGCGATCTGGTGTTGCCGCATTCGATCACACCGCTGAGCACAAAGACATAAAGGAGGTGGTCTGCCTTTCCGTCCGAAACGATTTCCATCGGATGGGAGGCCGAACCTTTCAGGACCTGTGTCTCATTGAGGCGGTAGATCTCGTCCAGGGGTAAACGAGGAAATATTGCGGGTCTCTCGGCAACCGGTGTTCCCGTGGCGGGCATTTGTGCCGGAGGATGGGACAGGCGGTCGCGAGCAGGATTGTCATTCCGAATTGTATCGATCATTGCTTCAATCCTTGAAAAACAGATGGTGATTGAAATCGATGCGCCAGACAAAATACAATTTTAAATAGAATATATTTTATACGTAATTTGAGGTTGTATTGTTAGCTAGGGATCGCTGTCGCGTAAATGCAACTTTAGTACAAGGGAATTATTTGCCACGAATCGCACTGTTTCTGGAAAGAAACAGTTGAAGAGCACCTGAATTCAGGAACTGATTGTTCTGCGGGGGCGTTGATTGGTGATAGGTTGGCGCCCTTTGCAGGAGTCGCCGAGGCGACCCAATTCCTTGTGTTCCCCTTAGCGAGATAGTTGAAATGAGCAAGCCATCTTCTGGTCCTATACCGGCCGGTCCAAAGCCCTTTTACCGTTCATTTGGTTTTCAGGTTATTGCCGCGATGATCGTCGGGCTCCTGCTCGGCCTCGTCGCCCGTAATCTTGGCCCCGATGCGGCCGGCAATCCGAATTGGCTCAGCGTAACGCTGCAGACCGTCGGATCAATCTTCGTGCAACTCCTGCGGGCACTGGTTCCGGCGCTGATTTTCACCGCGATCGTGGCGAGCATCAGCAACCTGCGCGCCCTCAACAATGCAGCCGCTCTTGTCTGGCAAACGCTGCTGTGGTTCGCCATTACGGCGCTGGTGTCGGTGGTGATCGGTATTGCGCTTGGACTTGTTATCCAGCCCGGAATCAATTCCAGCGTCCTTGCCTCTGCCGCATCCGTTCCGTCGTCGACCGGCTCGTGGCTCGATTTCCTGAAAGGGCTCGTTCCTGCCAACATGCTCGGTTTGCAGGCGTCGACCAAAGTAACCGGCGGTTCGGCGAGCACGTATCTGTCGTTCAACGTGCTGCAGATCGTCATCATCTCCATTGTGGTTGGGGTCGCGGCGCTGCGCGTCGGATCGGTGGCGGAGCCATTCCTTGATTTCAATCGCGCGCTGCTGGCTGTGGTGCGGAAGATTCTCTGGTGGGTAATCCGCTTGACGCCAATCGGAACGATCGGGCTTCTCGGCACGGCGGTGGCGCAGTATGGCTGGGAAACGCTGGCACAGTTGGGCTGGTTTTCCGCTGCGGTCTACATCGGTCTTGGACTGGTGCTTTTTGTGGTCTATCCGATCGTGCTTCTGGCCAATGGTCTCAATCCGGCGCGGTTTTTCGCGGGAGCCTGGCCGGCGATCCAGCTTGGTTTTGTCTCCCGCTCATCGATCGGAACCCTGCCGGTCACCGAAGCCGTGACGGAAGGCAATCTCGGGGTGCCGCGGGAATATGCGGCGTTTGCCGTGCCGCTGGGAGCGACGACGAAAATGGATGGCTGCGCCGCCATCTATCCGGCCGTCGCCGCGATCTTCGTCGCGCAATTCTACAACGTACCGCTGGGTGTTCAGGAATATCTTCTGATCGCCTTTGTATCGGTGATCGGTTCCGCGGCGACCGCCGGGCTGACCGGCGCGATTGTCATGCTGACATTGACGCTCTCCACGCTTGGTTTGCCTTTGCAGGGTGTCGGGCTTTTGCTGGCGGTCGATCCGATTTTGGATATGGGCCGCACGGCGGTGAATGTTGCGGGGCAGGCACTGATTCCGACGATCGTCGCCAAGCGACAGGGAATTCTCGATCAGGACCGTTATGACAGCACGACGACGATTGACGTCATTGATCCGGCTGCCGTGCCCGCTGCAGTCTGAGGATATCTGCAATTTGATAAAGCGCGGCAGCGATGCCGCGCTTTTTTTGGCGTTGACAGCTGTCAACTGCCTCCCGATTCGGCGGTAACGGTTGGACAGCGCATGGTTATGAACGCGCACCGACCATGCCAGTTGCAGGGTGATTCTGGAATCAGTTGACAGCTGTCAACCCGTTGAATCCCTACACGCGCGCCGTATGGTTAAAATACATCGCGGGCGATTCACTCTTTGTAAACCACACTTCCATAGAGTTTTACGCAATTGCCACAGTTGTAAGCGAGTACCGAGTTGTCCAAGCGTAATCAGGCAGTCAACCATAGTCTGCACACTCCCGCCATCTCCCGGCGCCATCTCTTGCTGGGCGCAGGCTCCCTCGCAGTTCTCGGCGTATCCGGATGCTCGCAGACATTCGAGCTTCCCGACATGAGCGTTGACACCATGTCGACCGGCAGTATTCGGCCGCAGATCAGCGTGGATAAATCCATCACGGTTCCCGACGTTATGTACGCCGCCGTGCAGGAGGGGCCATATTCGCTCCCGGCGATTCCCTATCAGAAGGTTCCAGCCGAGTTCCGGCGGCAGATCGTCGTTGATCCGACAGGCGAACAGCCGGGGACAATCGTCGTGCGCTTGCAGGAGCGTTTCCTCTATCTGGTGCAGCCGGGTGGTGATGCCATCCGCTATGGTGTTGGCATCGGCAAGGCCGGGTTCCTGTGGAGCGGCCGCGCCAACATCCAGTACAAGAAGGAATGGCCGCGGTGGACGCCGCCGCGCGAGATGATCCAGCGCAAGCCTGAACTGGTGAAATTCGAAAACGGCATGGAACCCGGACCGCAGAATCCGTTGGGCGCGCGCGCGCTCTATATCTACAAGGATGGTGTCGATACAGGCTATCGCATCCATGGGTCGCCGGAATGGTGGTCGATCGGAAAGTCCATGTCATCCGGCTGCGTGCGTCTCATCAATCAGGATATTATCGATCTCTATAGTCGCGTGCCTGGCAAAGCCACGGTTGTCGTGGGGTAGGGAAGTGCTCCAGGAATCATTGCAGGGTTGGATATCGGGCCGGGACCTATCGTCTCCGGCCTGATTGCTTTCATGGGCATGCCCGTGCGCGTGGGGTTCAGACGCGGATGAGCCCGAGCTTGCGTGCTCTGTCCATGAGGTTCTTGACCGATGATGCCGCCCAGCGGGCTGCGCCGCGCGGCGTCCGCTCGTGCATGGCTTCAAGCTGACCGGCGATGTCGCGCAAGGTCAAATCCGGGTTGGCATTGGCAATGCCGGTCACCAGCATCATCAGCCGATCCTCCGGCGTGCGGCGAGGGGAGGGGGCTATCAGGCGCGCATCCGCAAGCCCCTCATTGACCAGCAGTCGTACCGAGCGGCGCAAGCGGTCGGCATTCCAGATTTGTCCGGTCTGATGGCGCAGGCTGCGAGCCACCTCGTCCCAGGGGTATTCGGGACGCATGCGCCGCACGATGGGCAGCCAGGATGACATCCCAGCCGTCAGGTCCGCCAGATGGCCACGCCTGCGCGCCGCGGAGAGCTTTGCCAATGCCTCGGGCTGCTTCTCACGCAGGCCGGGATTGCCGGGAAGCCTGCCCCGCGCACGGGCGGCATTGATCCCCGCCTTGGTACGTTCGGAAATCAGGGCGCGTTCCAGCTGGGCCACGGCGCCGAGAACCTGCAGGGAAAACATGCCTTGCGGCGTCGAGGTATCGATGGGGTCATGCAGCGACCGGAAATGCGCACCCTTTTCCTCCAGCTGTTCGATGACGGTCAGGAGATGACTGACGGACCGGGCCAGCCGGTCGAGGCGTACCACGACCAGCACGTCACCGCGGTTGATCTCCCGCAGGAGGCGGGCGAGGACGGGACGGGCGCGCGATGCACCCGAGCCATGCTCTTCGAAGATGGTGCCGCAGCCCGCGGCCCTCAGTTCCAAAAGCTGGGCATCATTGGCCTGTTCTTCCGTCGAGACGCGGGCGTAGCCAATCAAGATGGGTCTGGATGCTGCGGTCATGGCCGCGATCCTAGCAATCGTCCTGCAACTTGCAATGCCAGACGTGGGGATTGGGCGGTAATCCCATCCGCAAATGGGAGTGCCGGAAGGCCCTCATGATGGGCGCCGGGGCATACCATCCATGGAAGGGGAGGGGGTGGAAAAGGCAAATAACTTATCCACGTACAGTCCGGATCTGCTATAATTCCTGATGGACAGGCTGCCGGGAGCGCCGTGCTAGTCCATCATGCAGAAATTAAATCTGCTTTGCCTGCGTTTTTGATAATATTATTCAATAAATACAATGATATTCGTTCAAATCGCATCTATAGTATCATGCGCATTCCGGAGCATGACAGCTCTCGCTTTGACCCCCATATTCTCATGGTTTGACGCGTCTTCAAACAGTTTTTCGACAAGGTTGGCCCGATACTGAAATCGAGTCCCTGCAGAGGCCTTCTTGAAAGATAGATGAGCCAGTTTGGGTCGTTGCACCGATTTTGACGTGAGTACAGCAAGACGACCAGCGGCAGCGAGGCAAGGCATCCGCTCACTGCTGAACAAAATGGCCTTTCGTCACTTCCACATAGTCACGCTGCGGTACTTTGTAGCCGACCGGGCGCACTGGACTTTTCAACTCACTGATTACGGTGTTGCGTTTGATGGCCCGCCGCGCCGGATCAGGCACGGGGACGGCATTCATCAGTGTCTTCGTATAGGCGTGTTGAGGATTATCGAAAACCGCCGCGCGCGGCCCGATCTCGACAATCTCGCCGAGATACATGACGGCCACGCGGTGGCTCACCCGTTCGACGACCGCCATGTCATGCGAAATAAACAGGAATGACAGGTTGAAATCCTGCTGCAGGTCGAGGAGCAGATTGACCACCTGCGCCTTGATCGACACGTCGAGCGCGGAAACGGACTCGTCCGCAACGATGACTTTGGGGTCGAGCGAAAGTGCCCGGGCAATGGCGATGCGCTGGCGCTGCCCGCCGGAAAATTCGTGCGGATAGCGGGAGAACATGTCGGCGGACAGGCCAACGCGCTCAAGCAGATCCACGGCTTTCTCGCGGGCCTGTTTCTGGGTTCCCAGCCGATGGACGATGAATGGCTCTGCGATGGTCGCACCGATGCTCATGCGCGGGTTGAGGCTGGCGAAGGGATCCTGAAAGATCATCTGGATGCTCTTGCGCACGGTGCGCAGGGCGATCTGGTCAAGGCTGAGGACATTGGTACCGTCGAGGATCACCTCGCCGCTGTTGGGCTGCACCAGACGGGTGATGGACCGGCCGGTGGTCGACTTCCCGCAACCGGATTCACCGACAAGGGACAGTGTCTCGCCCTGGAACAGGTCAAATGACACGTTCTCGACCGCGTGAACCGCGCCGGTCTTGCGCGAGAACAAGCCTGAACGGATATCGAAACGGGTGGTCAGGTTCCTGACTTCAAGGATCGGCGTTTTGCGCCTGTCGACCGTATCGGCCACCGGGGCCGGAACGGTGGTCTCGCCGGTTTGAATGTCGACAATAGGGAAGCGCAGTGGCCAGTGCTGCCCTTTCATTGAACCGAGGCGAGGCACGGCTGAAAGCAGCGCCCGCGTATAGGGATGCTTGCCGCGATGGAAGATATCGGCGGTGAGGCCGCTCTCGACCGCTTCGCCGCGATACATCACAATGGTGCGATCCGAGATTTCAGCGACCACACCCATGTCATGGGTGATGAAGAGGACCGCCATGCCTTCCTCTTCCTGCAGCACCTTGATCAGATCGAGGATCTGTCCCTGGATCGTCACATCGAGAGCCGTCGTCGGTTCGTCGGCAATGAGGAGCTTGGGGCGGCTTGCAAGCGCCATCGCAATCATAACCCGCTGGCGCATCCCGCCGGAGAACTGGTGCGGATACTCGTCGAAGCGCGCTGCGGCATTGGGAATGCGGACCTTTTCCAGCAGGCGTATCGTTTCGGCCCACGCCTCCGCCGGTGTCATCGCGCGGTGACAGGTCAAGGCTTCCGAGATCTGCCGCCCGATGGTGAAAATCGGATTGAGGCTGGTCATCGGCTCCTGAAAGATCATCGCAACATCGTTGCCGCGGATATCGCGCATCTGCCGGTCGGAGCGTGAAAGAAGATTCTTGCCGTTGAGAACGATATTGCCCTCGATGCGGCTGGTTGCTTTTGCCAGCAGACGCATGACGGAGAGCGATGTAACGCTTTTTCCGGAACCGGATTCACCGACAATGGCGACGGTCTCGCCCGGCATGACCTCGAAGGACACGTCGCGCACCACGCTTCTCCAGCCGCCGTCGACGAGGAAGGATGTGGTGAGCCCTTCGACAGACAGCACCGGTTTGGCTGTCTCTTCGGAAGAGTGATTGGTTGAAGGAGCCGTCACAGGGTTCACCGTCATCCTGTCAGCGTCCCGCCGCATAGGCCTGCATCAGGCGCGGGGTGGCAGCGGCACGCAACAGCCCGTCCGCTTCGCGTTTCGCCGCGGTCAGGCGGCCCACGGTCCATGGGTCTGCGGGGGTGATCAGGTGGCCCTTCTGCTTGAGTGCGTTCAACGCATCCGTTCCGATACTGGTCTCGATGGTGATGTTTCCAAGCTCGCTCGTGCGCGGATAGAAGGAGCTTGGGAAATGCGCCGTGTGGAACAGCGGCTGGTCGATTGCTTCCTGCAGGTTGAGGCCGTGATGGATGTGGCGCAGGAAGAACGGCAGCTGCCATTGGTCCTGCTGGTCGCCGCCGGGGGTGCCGAAGGCCATGGCCGGCCGTCCTTCGAAAAGGGCGATGGTGGGGGTAAGCGTCGTGCGGGGCCGCTTGCCGGGCGCAAGCGATGTCGGCAGGCCCTCCCGCAGCCAGAACATCTGCGCGCGCGAGTTGAGACAGAAGCCGAGACCGGGAATGATGGGCGAGGATTGCAGCCAGCCGCCGGACGGCGTGACGGAGACCAGATTGCCCTCGCGGTCGATCACGTCGATATGGACCGTATCCCCGCGCTTTTCCGACAGGTGCGCCATGGTCGGCTCATAGACAACGCCGCCGCCCATGCCTTTCAACATATGCATGGTCAGGTCATACTGCGCGTCAAAGCCGGGTATCCTGCCGGGTTGAAGCGTGCGGGAGGCTTCTCCCGTGATCAGCTTGCGGCGCTCATCCGTATAGGCATCAGACAGGAGATGGTCTATCGGCACGTCGGCATGCTTTGGATCGCCGTAGTAGACCTCCCGGTCCGCATAGGCGAGTTTCATCACCTCGACCACCGTGTGGACGAACTCCGCGCCATTTGGGTCCATGGCCGCAATGTCAAAGCCTTTCAGCAGCGCAAGCGATTGCAGCAGGGCGGGTCCCTGGCCCCATGGGCCTGTCTTGGCAACGGTCCAGCCGTGGTAATCGTAGGTTTGCGGTGCTTCGATCGTTGCGTGCCAGTTCGCCATATCGTCAGCGGTCAGGACTCCCCTGTGGCGACTGCCGCTGGCATCCATGACTTCGGCGCTGTGCAGATAGTCTGCAATATGCTCGGCAACGAAGCCGCGATAAAACGCATCGCGCGCTGCCTCGATCTGGCTTTCGCGCTCCTTCCTACTTTCCGCTTCGGCAATGATGCGTTTCCAGGTTGCTGCAAGAACGGGGTTCCTGAAATTGGCGTGCGGCGCCGGTGCCGTGCCGCCCGGCAGCCATGTGGCGAAGGAGGTCGGCCACTCCTTGCGGAAGAATTCGCCCAAACCGCTGATGGTCGCGGCGACACGCGGCAGAACCGGATGACCATTCTCGGCGTAGTAGATCGCCGGTTCCAGCACGTCCCGTACCGACATCGTGCCATAGTCGCGCAGCATCAGCATCCAGCCATCGAATGCGCCGGGTATGACGGTGGCCAGCAGGCCATCGCCGGGGATCAGGTCCAGACCTTCACGCTTGTAATGGTCGATTGTCGCGCCTGCCGGCGCCGGTCCCTGTGCGCAGATGACTTCGACCTTGTTCTTCTTCTTTGAGTAGAAGACTGCCGGCATGTCACCGCCTGCGCCGTTCAGATGCGGCTCCACCACCTGCAGAACCATGCCTGTCGCCACGGCTGCATCAAACGCGTTGCCCCCCTTTTCCAGAATGCTCATACCAACGGCGGTGGCGATCCAGTGGGTCGATGTCACAACGCCAAAGGTTCCAAGAATCTCGGGCCGGGTGGTGAAACGGGTCATTGCATTGTCCTTTCAGATATTATGCTTCGCGCGGATCGAGGGCGTCGCGCAGGCCGTCGCCAAGAAGATTGAAACCGATAACAACGAGAAAGATAGCGGCACCCGGCCACATGGCCATCCAGGGTGCCTGGGAGAGGAAGTTCTTGGCGACATTGAGCATCGAACCCCAGCTGGGCGCGGGGGGCTGCTGCCCAAGTCCGAGGAAGGACAGGCTGGCCTCGGCAATGATGGCGGTCGCGATGGTCAGGCTCGCCTGTACGAGCAGCGGCGAGAATACGTTTGGCAGGATGTAGCGGGTGATGATCCGGTAGTACCCGAGCCCAACGGAGCGCGCCCCTTCCACATAGTCTTCGGTTTTCACGGTCAGCACCTGTCCGCGGGTCAGCCGGACAAAAAGCGGCATGGCGGAAAATCCGATGGCGATCATCGCATTGCCAAGGCTTGGTCCGAGAAAGGCGGCCAGCGCAATGGCCGTGATGAGGAACGGCATGGCAAGGAATGCCTCGGTGATGCGCGAAATGATGATGTCGATCCAGCCGCCGAAATAACCGGATATCAGCCCGAGCGGCACACCGACTGCAACGGCGATGCCCACGGAGAATACACCGGCCATCAGCGAGGCGCGGGCGCCCCAGATCATGCGCGAAAGAATGTCCCGGCCGATATCGTCGGTTCCCAGCCAGTGTGCGGCGGAGGGAGCCTTGCGGATGGCCGACCAGCTGGTGGCGACGGGATCCGCTATGGGCAAGAGTGGCGCCGTGACGGCGAGGACCAGGAAAACGCTGATAATCAGAAGCCCGGCGAGGGCGCTCCTGTTCGCCTTCAGTTTCTTCCATGCACGGTTGCCTGAACGGCTTTGCTGGGGCGCTGCCGGTATTGCCTGCTGCATCGTCATAGCGTGGCCCTCATTCTCGGGTTGAGCAGGATGGAAAGCACGTCGGCGACGAGATTCATCAGGATGAAGCCAGCCCCGGTACACAGGACAACGCCCTGGACAACCGCGTAATCCCGGTTGAAAACCGCATCGACGATCAGTTTGCCGAAACCGGGAATGGTAAAGATCTGTTCCGTCAGCACGGCGCCCGCCAGCAGCTCACCAAAGAGAAGCGCGGTCATGGTGATGATGGGAAGAAGCGCATTGCGGAAGGTGTGCCTCAGGATAACGGATCGTTCGGAAACGCCCTTGGCCCGGGCCGTGCGGATGTAATCGGCACTCAGGACCGTCAGCATGGACGACCGGGTGTGGCGCATGAGAGTTGCTGCCAGTGCCAGCCCGAGAACGAAGGCCGGCATGATCATTGTCTGCAGCGACCGCAGCGGGTCCTTGAAGAACGGTTCGTAACCCGATGCGGGAAGCCAGCCCAGTTTCACCGACACGAGCAGGATGAGCATGATGCCCATCCAGAAATTGGGTACGGACAGGCCGGAGAGCGCGACGACATTGGCGATGTAGTCGACGGCAGTATTCTTCCTGACCGCCGCTATTATTCCGATGGGCACGCCGATGGCCAAGGCGAACGTCATGGCCATGACGGCCAGTTGGATGGTCACCGGCAGCTTTTCGGCAATCAGGGAAAGAACAGGCTGGTTGGTCCGCAGGGATATGCCGAAATCGCCCCTGAGGGCGGAGCCGACCCAATAGAAATACTGGACGATGACTGGGTCGTTCAGGCGGTATTTGGCGCGCAGGAGTTCAAGCACCTGCGGATCGCGTTCTTCACCGGCCATGGCCAGGATCGGGTCGCCCGGCAGCAGCTTTTGCAGCGAAAATGCAAAGATCGATATGATGATCAGTGTCGGTATGGCCAGCAGAAGCCGCTTTCCGATGTAGGTATACATGGGCTGAAAATCCTGACGCATCGCCTGGCGGCGAAGCTGCAGAACATTGCAGCTTCGCTTCAAGCCGTTTCGTTAGCTCTTCTTGACGCCCTGCAGGCGGATCATGCCATCAGGGGAGGGGACAAAGCCTGTGACGTTCTTCTTGAGAGCCCAGATCCATGCCTGATGACCAAGATAGATGATGGGCAGATCGTCATTGAGAATCCGCGCCGCCGCATCGTATTTCTGCTTGCGCGCGGCGTTATCCGTGGAACTGCGGGCCGCGTTGAGAAGGGTGTCCACTTCAGGATTGCAGTACTTGGCATCATTGATGGCACCCTTGCAGGTGACAAACTCGCGCAGATTGCCATCGGGATCAACACGTCCGGACCAATCGGCATGGCCAAACTGGAATTTTCCGGCTGGTAGTTCCGACTGGAGCGTTGCGAACTCCGTTGCCTTCAGTTTGACGTTAAACCCGGCCTCCGCAACCATCGATTGGATGACCTGCATTCTCTGCATGGTCACCGGATTGTTCGGGGTTGCAAATTCTATGTCGAGCGTTGCAAACCCAGCCTCTTTCATCAGGGCCTTGGCCTTTTCGACATCCCGGGCCGGTACAGGAATGTCCTTGTCATACCAGGGGCTGTTGGGCGGGAAGGGCTGGTTGCCGGCAACCGACGTGCCTTCATAAACAACCTGATTGACAGCTTCGCGGTCAATGGCGAGCGAGAAGGCCTGCCGCAGCCGCTTGTCCTTGCCGAACGGATTGTCGGCGAGCGGCCCATTGCCCACATTGGCGATCATGGCCAGATATCCGACACCGATCGCATCGGCATAGGTGAGTTTCGAGTCCGCTTTCACCGCCGCAGCGTCCGTGGCGGCGAGCCGTTCCAGCATATCGAGATCGCCGGACTGCAGATTGGCGAGACGTACGGTCGAGTCCGGGATCGGCAGGAACGTCACTTTGTCGATAAAGACGTTGGCCGCATTCCAGTAGTGCGGAAATTTTTCGAGCACGATGCGGTCCTGCTGCACGCGCTCGACAAACTTGAAGGGACCGGAACAGACCGGTTTGCTGCCGAGGTTTGCCCCCAGTTCCGCCGCGGCTTTTGGCGAAACCATCATGCCGCTGCGATCCGACAGCTGGGCAAGCAGGGATGCATCAGGGCTTTTGAGGGTGAATTTGACCTGATAGTCGCCCGTTGCCTCAACATTCTTCACGGAAGACAATTCGCTCTTGCGGCGGGATTCCGGCAATGTCTGCGAGCGCTGGATATTGGCGACGACAGCAGCGGCATTGAACGGCGTCTCGTCGTGGAAAACCACGTCCTTGCGCAGGTTCATGGTCAATTCGGAACCGTCATCCGACCATTTCCAGTCCGTCGCCAGCTGCGGCACGATCTCGAGTGTCGGGCTGACATCGACCAG
Source organism: Phyllobacterium sp. T2-21 (assembly GCF_055378485.1). NCBI lineage: Bacteria > Pseudomonadati > Pseudomonadota > Alphaproteobacteria > Hyphomicrobiales > Phyllobacteriaceae > Phyllobacterium > Phyllobacterium sp. T2-21. The sequence goes on from NZ_AP027915.1 coordinate 169,025, forward strand.
CTTGTCGCACAGGGCCGTATAGACGATACGGCCGACGAAGGTGCGCGACTGTGCCGGGTCGAGGACATCGGCATCGTCCTGAAGGCCGATACGCAATTCGCTGGCACCCGCAGGCACAGCAATGAGAATACCGGCTAGCAGGCTTGCAAGAAGTCTGGTCTTTTGCATTGAAGTTCTCCTCTTTTCATCAGAGCGGTCAAATCCGCTTGTTTGTTCCGTGTTGATGGCCGGTTATCTTCCGGTCCTTATCGCGATGGTGGTCTGTGCTTGCGGCACTTATCCGGGCTGTTTCGTTTCAAATCCGTCCAGCGATGTCAGGCGGATCAGCCATTCCTGCAGCATCAGCAAGTGCTGGCGCATGGCTTCGCCCGCCCTCAGCGGGTCGCGGGATTCGATCGCATCGATGATGGCTGAGTGGTGGTCAAAGGATGTCACCGCGGCGTTGTTGCCGCTGCGCGCGCGCTCACGGATGATCTGCCAGGCTTCATCCTGGCGCACCCGGTTGACCACATCGAAGATGGTCAGAAAAAACTGGTTGCCGGCACTCTGGGCAATTTGCCGATGCAGCGATCCATCCCACAGCTCATGCGAGTCGGCATCCTGGCTTTCGCGCGATTTCAGCGCCAGTTCACGCATGCGGTCGATGTCGGTTTTCTTGGCCCGCATGGCCGCGAGCTGTGCCAGCTGCGGTTCTATCCTCAAGCGGACCTCCATGATTTCCATGAAGTTCGTGCCGGCGATGATGGTGTCGACATGCTCGCCCCAGCTATCAGGTTCGCGCCCGGCAAATGTGCCATGACCCTGCCTGCGCCATATCCGGCCTTCAGCCTCCAGCACTTCCAGTGCCCGCCGGACCGAGCGGCGGCTGACGCCGAGTGATTCCGACAGCGCGCGTTCGGTTGGCAATTTGCCGTCTTTTCCGAATTCGTCGGATGCGAGAAGCCGGCGCAACCGGTCAAGCGCGTAGTTCGAGTTTTCCTGGGACTGGTTGCTTGCCATACGGTATTGGTCCGGACCAATTGTGATATTGGTTCAGTCGACGGTATTTTTCCGATGACGTCAAGATGGTATTTTGAGCATTTATGTTTCTGCTCAAATTGTGGGCATGTACGTAAGGGCTAACCCCTTGGAATCAGACGTGTTGCGGCTGAAACTTTTGTTCACAACTTGCCACTTTGAAGCCATGTTTTTTACATCGGTCTGACATGAGGCACTGGTAGGAATTCTTCACCGAAGCGAAACGGAATCGGTGACGAAAATGCGCGCCACAACTGATCAATGGAATCCGCACTGGGCCGTCCATCCCGGCGAGCATCTGGCGGCCTGTATCGGATCGCATGGGCTTTCACGCGAGAGATTCGCCCGGGCCGCGGACATTCCCGTGGAAACCATCGACGCGATCATCGCCGGCCAACACCCCATCACGCTCGACATCGCCGTGCGCATCGAGCGTTCGCTCGGCATCATGCCGGATCTCTGGTTCATTCTGCAGTCAAAATGGCATCGCCAGCAGAAGGCGTCCTAGCCCGATCCGAATGGGATCATAGAAAAGTTGCGATATCCTCCAGCCGCCGTTTTTCCGTCGCATGCGCCGGAATGGTGGCGCCGGGGCTGGGGTAACCTACAACCATCATGATATAGGGTTTGTCCTGTGCGGGACGACCGCAAATCTCGTTCAGGAATCCCATGGGGTTGGGTGTGTGGGTCAGCATGGCCAACCCGGCTTTGTGCAGTGCTGCGATGAGAAAGCCGGTTGCGATGTTGACCGATTCCGGCACGTAATAATTTTTGCGCAATACCCCGTCGGCAGAGCGGCTCTTTCGCTCGCCAAATATGCAGATAAGCCAGGGAGCGTCTTCGAGAAAGGGTTTGCTGCTGTCGGTTCCCAACGGTGCCAGGGCTTCGAGCCATTCTTCACCGGCGCGGCCGGCATAGAAGGCCTGCTCCTCTTCTTCCGCAGCAACGCGAATCTGCCGCTTGATGTCGGGATTGCCGATGACCGCAAAATGCCATGGCTGATGATTGGCACCATTGGGTGCCGTTCCCGCCGCAAGCAGGCAGCTTTCGATGATATCCCGGGGCACTGGCCTTGTATCGAAATCCCGCACGGTATGACGGCGGCGAATTTCCTCGTAGAAATCAAGCGCATTGCGGCGCATGAGGTCGACGGGCAATTCCTGATAGTCCGGCAGGGGAATGGGTTGGTAGGCCGTGGGCTTGGCTTCGCTCATGGTAAAAATCCTCGCATATTGTCCGCTTATATTGTCAGACAATTCTCGCGAAGCAATCCCTCTTCGTGTAGGAGGCTGGCCTTTATTCCTAGTCAGCGGTGAAATGGTCGTCGGTCAGCGACTGTATGAGTGCGCGCGACGCCTCGATATGGTCGAGCATGATGGCCTCGGCGCGCTGCACCTGTCCGTCAAGAACGGCCCTCACCAACGCCTGATGCTGGGCATTGGAATTCAACACCTCCTGGCGGTGAACCAGCATGCGGAACTGCAGCCAGTAGATGGAGTTGTTGAGGCGTCGCAGGGTTTCCGCCAGAAGCGCATTGCCGGCGCGTGTCACGAACAAGCCGTGAAACTCTTGGTTCAGATCCGAGAATCGCTGCATATCGCCGCCGGAAACCGCATCGTCCAGCTGCATCTGCAAGGTCTGGAGTTTTGCCGGTTCTGCCAGGATGACAGGAGCGGCCAAACGAACCGCCAAGACCTCGAGCGCCCCGCGAACCTGAAACAGCTGATCCACGCCCTTGCGCGACAATTGTCTGACCGTGACCCCGCGATTGGGCTCGAAGGCGAGGAGTCCGTCGGAAGCCAGGCGCTGAAAGGCTTCCCGGACCGTCGACCTCGATACACCGAGGCGCTGGGTGAATTCGCTTTCCGTCAGGCGCTGGCCTGGCGCCAGATTGCCTGAGCGGACGCGCGCGGTAATGGCAGTGACCACGGTTTCAACGGTGGAAGCGTGTGCATGGTCACGCATGGTACGATATTGCCCTCATGTCGTTGTCTGTACCGAGCCTGTGCCGGAGCGCATCGGGACCAGATATTAACTTTGGCTGGTGCGGCGCTTTCGGCGAAGGCTGAAAAACAGGATGATCGAGCCCTCGGCAATGAACAAGACGACGGATGCCCAGAAGCCGACATGAATGGGGTCGTAGGGGGTTCCGCGCAGCGCATAGCCAAGGCAAAGAAACGGCGTGTTCCACAGGAACGTGCCGACCGCTGTGGCCAGGGTGAACGCGCGCGGATCCAGCCGCAGAACGCCAGCCGGCAGCGCGAGGTAAATACGGACGGTGGGAATGACCTGTCCGGTCAACGTTACCCAGAAATGATTGCTGCGGTACGAATTGGTCAACCGCTCGTAGAAGGCAGGTTTGAGGAAAACATAGCGGCCGTAACGTGCGACGATAGCCTTTGCTCGCTCCGGCCCGAGCAGCCATCCTAGGGCAAACCAGCCCAATGCCCCGGCAGCGGAGCCGATTGTCGTGACCAGAATCGCCAGACCCAGGCCGCTGCCATCGGGCACTGTCATGCCCAGAAGCATGAAGAGGACATAGGAGGGGATGACCGGGATGAACTTCTCAAGCAATGCCAGAGACCCAAAACCAACGAGACCAAAGCTCAGGAGTGTCGCGATGGTTGCGGGCGCTTCGGCGGCTATATCGGCTGCAGGCATTCAAGTTCACGATCTTTTATGCCGAGGTCGGCGGTGTAGTGTCTTTCCTCCAACACGGGCCTGTGATGGTCCTGTTGCGCCAGAACCTCTACGGCAATTGTAGCATAACTTCCAGAGCAATGTACTGGCGGTGACACGAGGCCACGAAGTGTCCCCGCCAAACAGCCATGGATGGCCGGGTTCTAGGGACGGTCGATCTTCGGCCCGATATGTGCCGGAATCGGGCATTGATAGGGGCGTCCTTCGGTTTTTTCCAGCCACTCCGCTTTAGCCTGGGCCAGAAGGCCGGGATTGAGAATGAGATCAAGGCCGGTCGAAGCCAGGGACTTTGCCGCATGGGCAAAAGCCTTGTGCGCTGCCGGGCTCTTGCCCTGCGCCACCACCTGCCAGGTGTGCGGGGCGGTGCCGATGGCCCATGCGGGTGCCCAGCACTGTGCGGTCGGCGTGACCCAGCTGACGTCGCCGACGTCGGTCGAACCGGCGCGGAAATGCGATTCGCCTTCAAAGTCGCGCAGCCCGAGATGCAGCGGGCTAGAACCGTCGACCTTGCCGTTGAGGAACACGTCCTTCTTGATCTGATAGAGCCGGACGCTGCTTTTGATGGCCTCCGGTGTCAGCGTGTTCTGTATCTCCTGGGCAAAGGTGACATCCTTGTCGTCAAACGGGACCGGACCAAGATCGACCATATTGGCGTGGATTGCACTTTCGAGGGTGATGTTCGGCAGAAGGTTTGTTGCCGCCCGGTCGAACACGATTTCGACCTCCGTATCCGTCATCATCGCCGCGCCTTTGGCGATCCGGTCAACGCGCGCCGCCAGATCAAGCGCCACAGGCAGTTCCGGCGCGCGCACGAGATAGAGCGCTTCGGTGCGGGATTGAACCACGTTGGCGGCTTTCCCGCCGGCGTCCGTGATGGCGTAGTGGACACGGCAATCCTGCGGCATGTGCTCGCGCAGGAAATTGACGCCGACATTCATCAGTTCCAGCGCATCGAGCGCGCTGCGGCCGAGATGGGCGCCATTGGAAGCGTGCGCGGCCACACCCTTGAAACGATAGTAGATCTCCAGCACCGCCAGATTGTTGGTGGAACGCACACCGTTGAACGGCGCAGGGTGCCATGTCAGCGCGGTGTCCACATCATCGAAGGCACCGGCGCGGGCCATGAATGTTTTTCCCGAGCCGCCCTCTTCGCCGGGACAGCCGTAATAGCGGATGGTGCCCGGCAAGTTGTTCTCCGCCAGGTGCTTCGCCAGGGCGACTGCGGCCAGCATCGAGCCGGTACCGAGCAGATTGTGCCCGCATCCATGCCCCGTGCCCCCGGATTTCTCCGGTTGCTCGACGGCGATACCCGCCTTCTGGCTCAATCCGGCAAGGGCGTCGAATTCACCGAGAAAGGCGATGACCGGCTTGCCATGACCGGACTCGCCGATGAAGGCGGTTTCGATATCGGCGATCTCCCGCTCGATGCGAAAGCCGTGCTTCTCCAGCATGGCAATCTGCGTCTGCGCAGACTGGTGTTCCGAAAAACTCAACTCCGCATAGTCCCAGATGGCGTCGCTCATTGCAGCAAATTCAGGCTGCAACCGGTCGACAGTTGCAGCAATGGCTGCAACAGTTTGCTTGGTGGTCATCATGTCTTCCCTTTGGTTGTTCAATGTCCGGGCACGAACGCCCGCAAACAAACCTTCGAATTAATCGTCGAGCGATACTTCCCAAACCCGTGCATTCGACTGCCATACGGGCGTGCCATGCACCTTCTTCGACGCACCCCAGAGATCCATCAGGTCATAGAGAAAAATACCCGGCACATCCTGCAGCATGAGCTCGTGAAACTGGTCGAAGATGGTCTGACGCTTGCCTTGGTCGGCTTCCCGGTAGGCCGCATCCATCAGCGCGATCGCCTTGGCGTTGTCCCACATGAGAGAGGCGTTCTTGTCCTTGTTGCCGACATAGAAACTGTACATCAGCGCGGGATCGAGGCGCGGCGTCACCGACTGCGAGATCACCTGGTAGTTGCCGCTGCGGCGGCGGTCGACCTGGGTGGCGTAATCCAGAACTTCGATCTGCACGTTGAGGCCAACCTGCTGCATCATGGCCTGGGCAACCACGGCGACGGGATAGCTCGGAACATTGCCGCGCTTGTTTGCAATGATCTTGATGACTTCGCCCTTGTAGCCGGATTCGGCGAGCTCTTTCTTGGCCTTTTCAAGATCGGGGGCAATCCGCTTCTTCTGCACGTCGGAATAGTAGATCGAGTCCAGCGACACCATGGAGGCATTCGCAGCGCCGGTGCCGTTGGAAACGGCCCCGACCAGATCGTCGAGATCGAGGGCTGCGGCCATAGCGCGGCGAACGCCTGCTTTGCTCAGCACCGGATCGCGGGTCTGGATGTAGAGAAGGTTCTTGCCGTTGTTGCGCTTCATGATCAGCTGGATCGCACCATTGTCCTTCAGTTCGGGGACGAGATCGGCGGGCACTTCCGCCGCATCCAGCGCGCCTGACAGCAGGCCTGCCTTGACCGTGGATGCATCGGGAACCGCCGTGAATTTTACGCCGTCCACCAGGGGGCGCTTGGAACCAACCATGCCATCCGGCTTGCCGTCGTTCGGCGGTGATACATACTGGTCGAACTTTGCCAGACGGACATATTCGCCGCGCTTCCATTCACCCCACTTGAACGGCCCCGTGCCGATGGGAGCGACGAAACTGCCGTCGGCCGCCACCGACTTCGGGCTGATGATGCCGGTGTAGCCGCATTCCGGCCGTGCCATCAGGCCGAGGAACACCGCCGAAGGCGATGCGATCTTCATGGCGACGGTATGGGCGTCGACGGCCTCGATGCCGGTGACCTTGACGGTTCGGCTGCCGTCGAAATCGGCGCGGCAGGTCCACTTGGTGTCCTCTGCCATATAGCGGTTCCAGTTCCACACGACATCGGCGGCGGTCAGCGGGTCGCCATTGTGGAACTTTACATTGTCGCGCAACGGGAATGTATAGGTCAGACCGTCCGCCGACACATTGACGGATTGGGCGAGAAGCGGCTTCACATCGCCGTTCTCCGTATAGCCCACCAGCCCTTCCACCAGATGAAATATGACGGAGTCGGTGTTGCCGTCGCGGTTGACGCCGGGGACGTTGCTGCGAATATCCGAGCTTTGCGCGACATTGATGTCACGGGCCTGAGCAAGGCCGCCGGCCGTCATCAGGATTGTTCCTGCGAGAAGTATCTTTTTCATGTTCCACTCTTTTTCCATAGGTTCAGGCGTCCAGCCGCCATTTGAGTTTGACGCCGCCATTGTCGTTGAGATCCAGTGCGGGAATGGCTGAAAGCAGTTTGCGCGTATAGGCTTCCCTCGGGGTATCGAAGATTGTGTTCCTGTCGCCCTGCTCGATGATCCGGCCATCCTGCATGACGATCACCCGGTCGGCGATCTGCTCGACAACGCCGAGATCGTGGCTGATGAACAGGCAGGAAAAGCCATAACGCCTCTGCAGGTTTGAAAAGAGCTCGAGAACCTGCGCGCGCACCGTCACGTCCAGGGCCGATACCGGTTCGTCGGCGATGAGGAATTTGGGTCGGCGCGCGATCGCCCGGGCGATGGCAACGCGCTGGCGCTGACCGCCGGAGAGCTGGTGCGGATAGCGATCGGCAAAGGCCTTGCCGAGGCCGACCTCTTCGAGTGTTTCGGCAGCACGCTGCTTTTTTTCCGCCGCTGTCAGGTCGGGAATAAGTCGCAACGCTTCCTCGACAAGTGCCATGATGGTCATGCGCGGGTCGAGCGACGAATAGGGATCCTGAAAAACCATCTGGCAGTTCATGCGGTAGTTGAACCAGTCGTTGTCACGGCGCTTGCCGTGGAACAGGATCTCGCCGCTGGTTTCCTTGACCAGTCCGGCGATGGTGCGGCCGAGCGTGGTCTTCCCCGAGCCCGAGCCGCCGACCAAAGCCACCACCTCGCCCGGATGGATATCGATGCTGATGCCATGAAGGGCGCGTTTGGCAATGCCTTTCTTGAACAGGCTTTTGCGTCCGGCATAATCAACGACGATGTCGCGGGCTGAAACGATCGGGCTGACGCTCGTGTCGATGGCCCGCACGTCGCCGCGGAACGGCAGGGAAGACAGCAGCTTGCGCGTATAGGGATGCTTTGGCCTTGAGAGGATTTCTTCCGTCGTCCCCTGCTCGACCACCACACCCCGTTCCATCACGACAAAACGATGGGTGTAGCGGGCAACCATCGGCAGATCGTGGCTGATCAGGAGGACGGCGGTCCCTTGCTCCTTGGTCAGCTCCACCATCAGTTCCATGACATCGCGCTGTACGACGGCATCGAGCGCGGTGGTTGGCTCGTCGGCAATCAGCAGGGCCGGTTTCAGGAGCATGACCGAGGCCAGCATGATGCGCTGGCGCATGCCGCCGGAAAATTCGTGCGGATAGGCGGTCAATGCGCCGGCCGGGTCCTTCAGGCCGACACGGGTCAGCATGTGCAGGATGTTGGTCCGGCGCATCTCAGGTGTCTGTTTGGTGTGGAGAATGAGGCCTTCTTCCAACTGGCGGCCAATGGTCATCGATGGATTGAGGGAGGTCATCGGTTCCTGAAAGACGACGCCGATTTCGCCGCCACGCAAACGCCGCAACGTGCGGTCGCTGGTCTGAAGCGTATCCTGACCCTTGTAAACGATCGAACCGCTGGCATGCCGGATGCCCGGCGCAATCAGTCCGATGATCGACCGTGTCGCCAGCGTCTTGCCCGACCCGGATTCACCGACGATACCGACGATCTCTCCGGGGGAGACATCGAAGCTCACATCTTTGACGACGGCGCCGCCATTGTGGATGACTTCGAGTGTCAGCCCGCGAACGCTGAGCAGCGCGTTTTGATTGCTCATTTCAAACCTCTCATGCGGGGATCGAGCTTATCACGCAGGGCATCTCCAAGCAGGTTGATGCCGAGAAGGGTCAGCGCGATGCAAAGGCCGGGGAAGAAGCCGAGCCAGGCTGCCTGTTCGATGAACGGCCGGCCGGCGGCAAGCATGTTGCCCCAGGTGGGTGCGGGTGGCGGAACGCCAAGGCCGAGGAAGCTCAGCGCACTTTCCGAAAGGATCGCCCAGCCGAACATGGATGTCCCCAGAACCGTAATCGGTGCCAGGCAATTGGGCAGGATGTGGCGGAGAATCGTATAGATTTCGCTGTTGCCCATGACCTTGGAGGCTTCGATGAATTCCCGTTCGCGCAGGGAAAGGACGGCACCGCGCACGATACGCGCCATCGACGGGGTATAGGCGATCCCAAGTGCGAAGATGATGCCGTACTGGTTGGCGCCGAAAACCGCGAGCAGTCCGAGGGCGAGAAGAATACCGGGAAAGGCCAGCAGGGCATTGTTGAACGCCATGATGACGCCGTCGACCCAGCCGCGTGCATAACCGCTGATCAGGCCGATAAGGGTGCCGAAGAACACGGCAAAACAGACTGTAGCAAAGCCGATCCAGACACTGGCCTGTGCCCCGACCATTAGCCGGCTCAGGACATCCCGTCCGAACTCGTCGGTGCCGAGAAGATGCGCTGCGCTCGGTGCGGCCAGACGCGCGGAAAAGCTGAGCTTCATCGGATCGAACGGCGTCCAGAGCATGCCGATGGCCGCGCCGATAAAGAGGAGGGTGATGATGGTGCCACCGATCACCCCGTTGAATGTAAGCTTTTTCATTCCGCCACCACCCGTGGATCAAAGAGTGGATAGAGAAGATCCACGACGAGGTTGACCAGAACATAGGCAACCGCAACCAGCAGGAGACAGCCCTGAATGACGGGATAATCGCGCTGGAAAATACTGTCGACGAGCAGGCGGCCGAGGCCCGGTATGGAGAATACGGTTTCGATAACGGCGATGCCGCCGAGCAGATTGCCAAGAATCAGGCCGATCATGGTCCAGGTCGGACCGAAGGCGTTCTTGAAGGCGTGACGCCACAGAACTGCCTGTTCCGACAGGCCCTTGGCGCGGGCATGGGTGATGTAGTCAAGGCGCAAGACTTCCAGCGTGGATGCGCGGGCCATGCGGATGATCACACCCATCTCGTGGATAAAGAGGGTGGCAACCGGCAGGGCCATGTAGATAAGCCCGGCCTTCCAGTCCGTCGTCACCGAGACGTAGCCGAGTACCGGCACCCAGCCGAGTTTCAGCCCGAAGAAAAGCAGCAGCAGCAGTCCGAGCCAGAATGTGGGAATGGACAGGAGAACCGTTGCCGTGCCGACCAGCGCCAGATCGGTGAGGCTGTTCTGTTTCCATGCCGCGATAACACCGGCCGGGACGGCGATCACGCTTGCAATCAGAACCGCCAGAACAACGATTTGCGCGCTGATGAAAAAACGCGAGAGCACGAGGAGCAGGACGGGTTCACCGGTGACGATGGACTTGCCGAAGTCGCCGTTGAACAAATGCCCCACCCAGATCATGAACTGCACCGGAATGCTCTGGTCGAGCCCCAGCGTGGAACGCAAGGCGGCGATCTGCTGCGGTTCGGCAAGATCCCCAAGCATGAGAGCTGCCGGATCGCCCGGGATGAGACGGATAAGGGTGAACACTGCCACTGCCACGATGACAATCGTGGGCACAGCCATCAGCATTCGGCCGAGTATAAATTTGATCACGTGGTTCCCATTCTGCTCTTTTGGCTGCGCGGAAGTTCCTCGCAGTCATCTGGCCATTGTGTGCCGGACTATGAGCATATGTGAAAACCATGCGCAATATTATGAGTAAATGTCATAGTGCTATGCAAGCGGGTACTTGCTGCGGGATGTCGGGACCATCCATATAGGGCGGAAAGCCATCCGTTCAGTTTTGCGGGCCCTCGACGTTGAGAAGCCTTTGCTTCATCCGTCTGCTGAGCGCTTCGGCAGCGATGGACAGCGGAACGCCAGCCGCCTTGGCAAGGCCGAAACTCTGCGTGAGCGGCGGATCGAAGGGCCGTATGACGATCCTTGTATCCTTGGTCAGGTGCGCGAAGAAGCTGCTGATGATGGCTATCCCAAGCCCATGCGCGGCATAGGAAAAGGCGGAATTGTTGCTGTGCGTTTCAATCTTGACGGTCTGCGTCACACCGGCCTGGCGAAAAATCTCATCGAGTTTCATGCGGGTGGGCCTGTTGCGGCCGGTCAGGATCAACGGAATATTGCGTAAATCTTTGGGTGTGACGATGTCCAGGGCGGCAAGGGGGTGTTCTGCGGGAATGACGCATACCTTTCGGCCGCTCACGACCACCTCAAGCTCGACGCTGGTGCTCTGCTGTCCTTCATAGCGCAGGAAACCGAAATCCACGATGCGCTGTTCGATCAGGCGGGTGATGGCGCCCGACGTGTCGAAGAACGTTTCTATGCGCACCCGCGGAAAATCCCTGTCGAAATCCGCAAGAAGATCCGGGGTAAACTGGTCGGCAAGGCTGTTGGGCAGGGCGATGCGCACCGATTCCGGCCCGACGGCCCCGCTGCGCAGGTCCTGCGCAAGGTTGGTGAAGCGGTCTATTCCGGCAAGGACAAGTTCGGCGTCATAGGCGAGCTTTTCCGCCTCCGGTGTCGGGATCAGCCGGCCTTTGTCCCGTGCAAACAGCTGCATCGACAGGTTGGCCTCGAGCTGCTGCAGCAGGCGGCTGACGCCCGACTGGCTCAGGCCCATCGCCCGCGCCGTTGCAATTGTGGAGCCGGTAACGAGCAGGGTGCGCAGGACTTCGAGCTGCCGGACATTCATTGGGTTCTCACAGATCTCATGGTCGGGGCGATTGTGTCTCGATTCGATGGAATAGGCCGAGCCCCGTCGAAGCTAAACTGTTAATTTTGCGTAAACAATCCGTCACGTGCCTTCAAAATGTCCCATTGGGAGGCGAATTGTGAATGGTCTGTCACTTGCGCATTCCGGCACGCCTTCACATGTGTTGCTTCAGGTATATCGAATGAGATCGCCCTGCGATACCTTCTGTAACCTGTTGCTGAATTTGTGGGCTGGAGGATCGATTGCGGTGCACCGGTCACAATTTGAGAAGGAGAGTATGATGAAGAAGACACTTGCTATGGCACTTGCGACCACGTCGTTGGCAATTGCTGGTGCAACGGTCGCTGTTGCAGCCGATATGCCGGCGACCTATCAGGAGCCAGACGCGCGCAACGGCGTGAGGATCGGCTATCTCACCTGCGATATCGATGGCGGCGTCGGCTACGTGCTTGGTTCGGCCAAGGAAGTCGATTGTGTCTTCCGTTCCACAGTCGGCCGTGAGCGTTCGGATCATTATACCGGCGCGATCAAGAAGCTGGGTGTCGATCTCGGGTTTACAACACGCAGCCGCCTCGTCTGGGCTGTGTTTGCACCGACCGCTGGTTATCACCAGGGTTCGCTGAGCGGCGTTTATCGCGGTGCAACAGCGGAAGCCACACTCGGCGCCGGTATCGGCACGAATGTGCTGTTCGGTGGTACCGCAGGCTCCGTTCACCTGCAGGCAATCAGCGTCACGGGCCAGATCGGTCTGAACGTTGCTGCCACCGGCACGTCGATGACGCTTGCCTCGGCCAACTAAGACCGGCTGGTTTTCCTCGCGCCGCGGTGCGAGGGTTGCATTGGAGTGGGCACCGCCGAACAGGTTTCGGCGGTGCCCATTTCCGTTTGGGGAGCCGCTGAAACCTGCCTCCCGCCGCCCATCATGAAATTCCGGCGCTTTCCGGTTTCGCGCGGGAAAGCGTCGTATCATCGGAAGAACAGCATGCGGCATCGCACTTATCTGCTACAATGACACACGGCCGATCTGTCCATCGTTGACCAGGTTCCAAGGAGTACGACATGCCCAGGAAGAGACCGGAGGGTATTGAACGCTACAATGCACCGGCAGGCGGTTGGGGTGCATTGAAGGCAGTGGCGGAGAGTCTTGCCCGGCAGCAGATTGTTGCCCAGGGAGCGGCGACCCTGCTGAAAGCCAATCAGCCGGATGGGTTTGATTGTCCCGGTTGTGCCTGGCCGGACCCGAAACACACTTCTTCTTTCGAATTCTGCGAAAACGGTGCAAAGGCCGTCACTTGGGAATCGACCGCCAAGCGTATCGGGCCAACCTTCTTTGCATCGCATACGGTTTCAGAATTGTGGAACTGGTCGGATCATGATCTGGAAGATCAGGGCCGTTTGACCGACCCGCTGATTTACGATGCGGCGGCTGACACCTATGTGCCCATTGAGTGGGACAGGGCTTTCGCGCTCATCGGAGCGGAATTGAATGCTTTGCCTGATCCCGATATGGCCGAGTTTTATACCTCCGGCAGAGCCTCGAACGAGGCCGCGTTCCTGTTCCAGCTGTTCGTGAGGGCCTATGGGACCAACAACTTTCCCGACTGCTCGAACATGTGCCACGAGGCGACAAGCGTGGGCCTGCCGCACTCGATCGGCGTTGGCAAGGGAACCGTCACCCTGGAAGATTTTGATCATGCCGATGCCATCTTCAGCTTCGGCCACAATCCCGGCACCAACCATCCGCGCATGATGGCGACCTTACGCGATGTGGCGCGGCGCGGTGCGCCCATCATCGTTTTCAACCCGCTGAAGGAGCGGGCGCTCGAACGCTTTGCCTCGCCGCAAAGCCCGGTCGAAATGGCCACGCTCGGTTCGACGGATATTGCGTCGGCTTATCATCAGGTTCGCATTGGCGGCGACGTCGCTGTGCTCAAGGGCATGATGAAAAGGCTTTTCGAGCTTGACCGGCGCGATCTGGAACGCGGTGGAAAGGGAATCCTCGACCGCGATTTTATTGCCGAACATACGTCAGGCATCGAGGCCCTGAGAGAGGATATCGACGCGACGCGCTGGGAGGACATCGAGATCATGTCGGGCCTTACCCGAAGCGCGATCGAAAGTGCGGGCGATGTCTATGCAAAATCGAAAAATGTCATCCTTTGCTACGGCATGGGCATCACCCAGCACCGGAATGGCACGGCAAACGTTCAGCAGATTGCCAACTTCCTGATGCTGCGCGGCAATATCGGCCGGGAAGGCGCAGGCATATGCCCCTTGCGCGGTCATTCCAACGTGCAGGGCGACCGTACGGTCGGCATTACCGAAATTCCCAATGCCGCCCTCATCGACGGCATGGAGCGGGCGTTCGGTTTCCGGCCATCCGCCGCCAAGGGGCACAATGCCATCGAAGCCATAGAGGCAATCATCGACGGCAGGTCCAAGGCGCTCGTCTGTCTCGGCGGGAATCTGGCTGTCGCCATGTCTGATCCCGATGCAACGTTTGCAGGGATGCGCAAACTTGATCTTGCCGTGCATCTGACGACCAAGTTCAACCGTTCGCATCTGCTGACGGCCAGGACGACCATCGTCCTGCCCGTTCTCGGTCGCACCGACGCCGATGTTCAGGCCACGGGCCGGCAATCCGTGACGGTTGAAGATTCCATGTCGATGGTGCATACCTCGCGCGGCTTTCTCAATCCGCCCAGCGGCGATCTGCGGTCGGAACCCGCTATCATCGCGGGCATGGCAAAGGCGACTTTGGGCGACCGTTACGGCATTGAATGGGACGCCATGATCGCGGATTACAGCCGGATCCGCGACAAGATTGAAGTTGTTTTCCCTGACTTCAAGGATTTCAACGCGCGTATCCGGGAGCCGGGCGGGTTTCGCCTGAGCGTACCCGCCTCGCATCGCGAATGGGAAACACCGAACAAGAAAGCCTGTTTCCTGGTGGCGAAAGGCTTGAGCGAGGATCCGCGTGTTCTGGAAGCCAATGTACTGACGCTGACGACAATCCGCAGCCATGACCAGTACAACACGACGATCTATGGCATGGATGACCGGTATCGTGGCGTGTTCGGGCGGCGGGATGTTATTTTTCTGAATGCCAAGGACCTTGCCGAACGCGGCTTGGCCGATGGTGATACGCTCGATGTTGAAGCAGCGCGCGATCACGCCGATCCTGATGACCGGCCGCGCCGGGTCAAGCGGTTGACTGCGGTGGCCTACAATATTCCCCGCGGCTCTGCCGCAGGATACTATCCCGAACTGAACACGCTGGTGGCCCTGTCCCATTATGACCAGCAGTCGGGAACGCCGTCTTTCAAGTCGATTCCCATCCGGATCACCCGCGCCGCGTGATCGACGGGCAGGGGGCGATACGTCAGCGGCGCGTGGACGCCGCTGAGGCGACAGTTGTCAGCCAGGCAGAAAAATAGTCCGGCCACACGCCGGTCGGCGTATCCTTCTCGCCCATGCCAAAACCGTGACCACCGCTGGCCAGTTGGTGCAGTTCCACGGGTACGCCCGCCCACTTGCAGGCGTCAGCCATGATGCGGGTATTTGCCGGGTCGGAAATGGGGTCATCCTGCGCCTGAACAAGGAACATGGGAGGGCACCCGCTGCGAACATGGGTTTGAACCGACCAGTCCGCACTCCGTTCCGGGCTTGGATGCGTGCCAATCAGGATGCGCCGTGTCGAGGTGTGGTCGTAGGGCGGCTCCAGCGTAATGATGGGGTAGATCAGTGCTGAAAACGACGGCCGGGCAGACAGGCCGTCCGCCGCATCGATCCGCTCATAGGAATGGAAAGCCGAGCGGACGGACGCCATTCCAAGCAGATGCCCGCCGGCAGAAAACCCGAGCAGGCCAAGGCGTTCCGGATCGACTTCGAAGCGGCTGGCGTTCTGACGGATCAAGCGCAAAGCACGTTGCGCATCCTGCAACGGCGCCAGCGGACCGGCATTCCACCCTTCTCCGGGCAGCCTGTAGGTCAGGGTGAAGACGGTAAAGCCCCGGTCGGTCAGCCAGCGGGCTGCCGAAAGAGCCTCCTTCTTCATTTCGATGCGTTTGTAGCCGCCACCCGCCGCTACGAGAACCGCTGCGCCGTTCGGCTTTGCCGGCTGGAAAACCTCCATCGACGGGGCTGCGATATTGCTGACCGCCCCTTTGGCGCTGATAGTGATCGGCCCTGCCGGACCGCCGCCGCCGGGCGGCGTTGCGGGCCAGAGCGGAATGACCGTGTCGGCTGTGCTGGCAAAGAGTTTTGCCGGGTATGCGGCGATACCAAGTGCAGCCAATACCGTTCGACGGGTCACCATCATTTGCTTCCCTGCAAATTCACGTTTGAGCCTTTGGTGCTTGACCCTGGTCGCAAAGCCTCTGGATCGACTCCGTTAAAGCCAGAACTTCCTTGTCCTTGAGAAGATCGATCTTCTGGTGAAGCAGCTCCATCTTCTCGTGCAGCAATTCGATTTCCAGCTCGGCTTTGATGTTGATGCGGTAATCATGCTCGGCTTCTTTCCGGTCAATATCCTGCTGCCGGTTCTGGCTCATCATGATGAAGGGCGCCGCATAGGCCGCCTGAAAAGAGAGCGCAAGATTGAGGAGAATGAACGGGTAGGGGTCCCAATGCTGGATATAGGCGGTGACGTTCAGTATTATCCAGAAGAACAGGATCGTGGACTGGATGATGATGAAACTCCATGAGCCCATCGTCGCAGCCACCTGATCGGCAATTCTCTGGCCGCTGGTCAGCCCGTCGCCTGGTTTTTCCGGCTTGAGACCCCTGTCCCGGCGGCGGACCGTTCGCAAATGATGCAGCAACGCCCGTTCGGTTTCCCAAAGGCCTCTGTGTTCAGTGTCCGTGTGTGTCATCGCGTCGTTCCTTGTGGCTCATGAGGTGACACTGCCTAACAAACGCTGTGCAGGCAACGCCAGTTGCACGCAGAAACCGTTTTCGACGGCGGGGAAGGTGAGTTCCCCGCCATCCGCCTTGGCAACCTCCGCCGCAATCGCCAGACCCAGGCCGGATCCGGGCGCGGGACCGGACCCGACCTCGAAGGGTTCAAGCAGCCGTGCCTGTTCTGCGCTCGAAATGCCGGGACCGTCGTCAATCACGTTGATCCATGCCTTGCTTTCATCGCGGCCCAGCTCCACAGAAAGGCGCGTTGATGCGCCATGGATCAGGGCATTCTGGATCAGATTGGTCAGCGCCTCGCGGATGCTGATCATATCGCCCTGGATATGAAGCTCTGCCGGGCAGGGTAAGAAGGCGATTGTCACTTCCCGTTCCAGTGACAGCGGGACGGCCTGAGCCAGCGTGGTTTTCGCCAATGCATTCAGATCGATCGTTGTGAAGCCAACGGTGCCGGCACGGTGAATGACCATGGCGTGGTCGAGAAGCTGGCCGGTGAGATTGCCGAGCGCGTTCACTTTTGCGCCGAGTTTCTGAATCTGATCCTGCAGTCTCGGGTCGGCATCGTTCGACAGGATTTCTACCTGTGCATTGAGTTCGGCCAAAGGCGTGCGCATCTGATGGGCCGCGTCGGCGATAAAACGCTGCATCAGCGCTATGCGATCGGCAAGCCGGCGCATGAAGTCATCGAGGACGCTGACCAATGCCCGGATTTCATAGGGCGGCGTAACGCGTATGGCGCGCAGATCGTCGGGCTTGCGCGCTGCGATTTCCCGTTCGATACGCGTCAGCGGCTTCAAAGCAATACGCACGGAAATGGCGCCGGCGATCAGGGCAAGAAGACTCATGATCGCGATCATGCCGACAGCCTTGCCGGCAAGATCCCAGGCGAGGGACTCCCGCGCCCGTAAGGTTTGTGCCACGACGATTTCCACCCAGCCAGTGCCGGAGCCGGTATCAATCTGCTTGCCGATCGCCGCAACGCGGACCGGCTGCCCCTGATAGGTGTCGTCGGCAAGGACCACGCCTTTGCGGATGTTTTCCGACGACATTTTCGGCGCGAGATCGCCATAACCGGCGACAACGACGCCGCGCGGATCGGTCACCCGGTAAAAGACCAGATCATAGGCCGACAGGGTCGCAAATGCGGCCGCTGGCGGGTCGAGGGTTACAACCCCACCCTGCATGTAGACGTTTTCCGCAACCTGTATTGTCCCGCCGATCAAAAGCTTGTCATAGGCATCACGCGCGGCAATGCCGGCATATTGCCAGGCGGCAAGAGCAAGGACGATGGCGCCGACACCCAGAATGAGCGCAATGAAGACGATGATCCGGATGTGCAGGGAGTAGCGGATATCATTTGCTTGCAAGTTGATAGCCCAGCCCGCGCGAGGTGCGAATTTCGATTGAAGTATCCGCCAGCTTGCGCCGCAGCCGCGTCACATATTGCTCGACGGCATTGGCGCTCGGTTCCTGGTCGAAGTTGAAAAGCTGCTCCACCAGTTCCTCCTTGGAGACGAAGCGCTTGGGCCGTGCCGCCAGAATCTCAAGGACAATCAACTCACGCCGGGTCAGATCAAGAGGGGTATCGGCAACGCTGGCCGTGCGCCCGGCCCGGTCGATGACGAGGTCCCCGAAGCGCAGGGCATTATCGGACATGCCGGCGCTCCGGCGCAGCAGCGCGCGGGCACGCGCTTCCAGCTCGCGAAAATCGAACGGCTTGGTCAGATAATCGTCAGCACCGAGATCAAGGACGTCGACGCGGTCATCGACCGCCGATCGTGCGGTCAGGACCAGAACGGGCGTCTTGTCCTTGCGGCCGCGCAGCCCTTTGAGAATCTCGAAACCATCGGCGCCAGGCAGCATCATGTCGAGGATGATGAGATCATAATCCTGCACCCGCAGCACTTCGCTGGCGGTCCGGCCATCGGTTTCGCAATCAACGGCATGGCCGATTTTTTCAAAGCGCTGGGCAATCGCCTTGGCGATATCGGGCATGTCTTCCACGACAAGAATGCGCAAATCGTGCCCCCGAAACGTGAGTCAGGTATGTGTCAGTTACCGCAAGTACAGTCGAGGTGGGAGTTTTGTCAACGTTACGGCGTTGTGCAAAAGAGACGACGCATTGGGAGGAAGTATGACTTTGCATCAGTCCTTTGATGCTCGCGGCGCATTATTGAGCGTCGAGGGCGTCACACTGCAATACAAGACGGAGGATGCGCTGGTGACCGCCACGCATCGCGTCGATTTTCAGGTTTTTCAATCCGACCGCTTTGTTCTTCTCGGGCCGTCAGGCTGCGGCAAGTCGACCTTGCTCAAGGCTATCGGCGGCTATCTCACGCCGACCGAAGGGCAGATCACGCTCAAGGGCAAGGAAGTCACCGAACCCGGCCCTGACCGGATGATGGTCTTCCAGGAATTCGACCAGCTTCTGCCGTGGAAGACGGTTGGTGAAAATGTCGTCTTCGCCCTCACCGCCAGCGGGCGTGCAAAGCCGGCAGAGGCACGTGAACGCGCCCGCAGCTACATCGACAAGGTTGGCCTGACCAAATTCATCGACAGCTACCCCCATATGCTGTCGGGCGGCATGAAACAGCGTGTGGCCATCGCGCGCGGCATGGCCATGGAGCCCGATGTGCTTCTGATGGATGAACCCTTCGCTGCGCTCGACGCGCTGACGCGCCGCAAGATGCAGGATGAATTGCTGCAACTCTGGGACGATACGCATTTTACAGTCCTGTTCGTGACCCACTCCATCGAGGAGGCCATCCGCATCGGCACGCGCATTCTGCTCCTTTCACCCCATCCGGGGCAGGTGAAGGCCGAGCTGAACAGCATACCGCCCAGCGAGCTTGGAACCGGTACGCAGGCGGCACTCGAAACCCGCATCAACGACATGTTGTTCGCCAGTTGAGATTGGAAGATTCGATGACTGAAGTTCTCTACACACGTCCGGAGATTGTACGCGGCGACGGCAAGAAGGATTTCCTGCAGGTCGAGAAGACGCTCTCTGCCTTTGAACGCATCTATCGCATCGGTGCGGTGCGAAAAGCCTTTATCCTGTTCGTTCTTGCTGCCGCCTGGGAGATTTACGGGCGTTGGCTGGGCAATCCATTGCTGTTTCCCAGCTTTTCCCAGACCTTCGCGGCTTTCAGTTCCAATATTGCCGACGGAACCATTCCGGCCAGGGCGCTGGCATCCATCAAAACGCTGCTCATCGGCTATGGCATCGGCATCGTGCTGGCCTCGCTCCTGACCACGCTCGCCATCGGGTCGCGCATTGGTGCCGATCTGCTGGAAACGCTGACCTCCATGTTCAATCCGCTCCCGGCTATTGCATTGCTGCCGTTGGCGCTGATCTGGTTCGGCCTGGGGCAGGGAAGCGTGATCTTCGTGCTGGTGCACTCGGTACTGTGGGCCATCGCCCTGAATACCCATGCCGGTTTCCGGTCCGTTTCCAACACGATGCGGATGGTCGGCCTGAATTACGGCCTGCGCGGTCTCAAGCTCGTCCGCCATATCCTGATACCCGCCGCCTTTCCGTCCATTCTGACGGGTTTGAAAGTCGGTTGGGCCTTCGCATGGCGCACGCTGATCGCCGCTGAACTGGTGTTTGGCGTATCGTCCGGCTCCGGCGGCCTCGGCTGGTTCATCTTCGAGAACCGCAACCAGCTGGAAACCGCCAACGTCTTTGCAGGCTTGTTCACGGTTATTTTGATCGGCCTTGCCGTCGAGAACCTGATCTTTGCCACGATTGAAAAGAAAACCATTCGCCGCTGGGGAATGCAGGCCTGAGTTTGAACCGCCGGGAACCGGTATGTATAAAGGGAGGACTACAATGAAAATGATGAAACAGCTCTGTGCTGCCGTGCTCGGCATCGGCCTTGGATTGGCAGGTGCAACGGGTGCCGCCCGCGCCGAAGTCAGCGAAGTGCGGATTTCCAAGGGATACGGCATTCTCTATCTGCCGCTAATCGTCATGGAAAACCAGAAGCTGATGGAAAAGCAGGCCGCCAAAGCCGGTCTGGGCGATGTCAAGGTGACATGGCTTATGCTCGATGGCGGCAACGTCATCAATGACGCGATGATGGCCGGTTCGCTCGACTTTGCCGGAACCGGGGCGCCGGGCTTTGTCACCCTCTGGGCCAAGGCCAAGGGCATTCCGAATGTCGAAGTTGTCGGCATCAGCGGTCTCAGCGCCACATCGCTGTGGCTGAATTCGAACAATCCCCAGATCAAGACGCTGAAGGATCTGACACCCAAGGACAAAATTGCCCTGCCGGGGATCAAGACGTCGCTGTCGGCGGTCGTCCTGCAGATGATGGCGGCGCACGAATTCGGACGCGAGAATTATGCGAAGCTCGACCCGCTGACGGTCAGCCTGCCGCATCCGGAAGCCCTGGCTGCGGTGACAAGCGGCCAGACCGAGATCACCGCCCACTTCACCTCGCCACCGTTCTCGTATCTGGAGTTGAAAGACCCGAAGGTGCACCGGGTTGTCAATTCTGTCGATGTCATCGGCAATATCACGCTTGATGTGACCTTTGCGCCGAAGAAGTTCGTCGACGCCAATCCGAAAACCACGGAAGCGTTCCTGGCGGCTCTGGACGAAGCAAACGCTTTCATCGCCGGCAACAAGCAAGCTGCCGCTGAGATTTTCGCCAAGAGTTCGAAGGTGAAAGTGTCGGTCGAGGAAGTTCTTGAAATGCTCAACGACAAGGATTCACAGTTCTCGACGACGCCGAACGGTGTCATGCAGTTTGCCGAGTTCATGCATCTGGCCGGTACGATCAAGGTCAAGCCTGCAAGCTGGACGGACCTGTTTATCCCGCAACTTCACGCGCGCAGCGGGAGTTAAGGGAAGACTGCCATTCCCGGGTATTCTGACATGGCGAGCATGAGCCGGCTGTTATCATCGATAGCAGCCGGCTTTTGCTGCCGGTGGTCGAGGGCGCGTGATGACCCGCAGGGCGCTTGTTTTGAGTTTTGCTTGCCAGAATCGACCAGCCGGGGGATAAAGCAGCGACTGCAAAAAGCGAAAGTATTTCGGCTATGGTTGATGCGACACACGAACACGGCATGTCCGGCCAGCCGCTCAACGTCAGCTTCAACACCGAAAATGATCAGGCAATGGTTGTCCTGGCAGGCTCCTGGATTACCCGCTATGTCGGCCGTGTGAATGCACAGATGCGCAAGATCGAGCATAGGAAGGATTTTTCCAATGCTGTCATCGATCTGTCGGGCGTCGACGCGTTGGACACCGCGGGGGCTTGGCTGGTCGACCGCATGCGGGTTGCGCTGGAAGCAGCCGGCAAACAGGTTGAGATACGCGGGCTGAAGCAGCACTGGGAAACGCTTTTTGATGCCGTCGGGAAAACCGCATCTGTTGCGGCCGATGCAAGCCCGCCGCTGCACAAGCCAAATCTTGGAATTCAGTTTCTCGATACAATTGGCCGGACAGTGATCAATTTCGGCGATGATTTCATCAAATCCATGCATGTGCTGGGCGCTGTCGTCACCGGTTCCCAGATGCGCGGCGGCAAGGGAAGCCCGATCCGGTATCCGGCATTCTTTCACCAGATTGATCGGCTTGGCGTCGGGGCAATCCCGGTCGTGGTGCTGATTTCATTCATTATGGGTGCCATTGTTGCACAGCAGGGCGCCTATATGCTCAGCACCTATGGTGCCGAGACCTATGCGGTGAATCTCGTCGGCGTGCTGGTGCTGCGCGAGACCGGCGTCCTGTTGACCGCGATCATGATCGCGGGGCGCTCAGGGAGCGCCATCACGGCAGAACTCGGGTCGATGAAGATGCGCGAGGAAGTCGATGCCCTGCACGTCATCGGTCTCAATCCGATCAGCGTTCTGGTGTTTCCCCGTCTGGTCGCACTGAGCATTTCGCTGCCGCTTCTGACGATTATTGCGGATTTTGCCGGGCTTGCGGGCGGGGCGGTCGCGCTATGGCTTTATTCGGACGTATCACCCGGCATCTATATCGCCAATCTGCGCGATGCGATCACGGTCCAGTATTTCCTGGCGGGCCTGATCAAGGCTCCGTTCATGGCCATGATCATCGGTACCATCGCCGCGGTCGAAGGGATGAAGGTTGGCGGAAGCGCGGAGTCGCTGGGTCTGCGCGTGACGGCATCGGTGGTCAAGTCGATCTTCATCGTCATCGTCCTCGATGGTGTGTTTGCCATCTTCTACGCGTCCATCAATTTCTGATACCCGCCCGTTCATCTTCGTGCCTGGCTCGCCATGGAAGCGCAGGCCTTCCCGCCGTCTCGGAAGCGGTGCGGTTGCAGAGGTGAGATTCGCGCTGTATCTCTGTCACGATAGCCGTTCTCGCAGGAGAGGCGGCTGGTGGCGGCCACGACGATTGGCACGAAAAGGATAGGCGTCCGATGTTTGCGGCAAAGACGATGAATCACACTGACAAGACCGAGTTTTATCGCGAACTCTGCGCTCAGTTGAGCGGCCTTCTCGCTGATGAAAACGATGCCATCGCCAATGCAGCCAACACCTCGGCGCTGATCTTCCAGATGGTGCCCGATCTCAATTGGGCCGGCTTCTATTTCCTTTATTCCGAAGACGAACTCGTTGTCGGCCCCTTTCAGGGCAAGCCGGCCTGCGTGCGTATCGCCGTTGGCAATGGCGTCTGCGGAACGGCTGTTGCGCAGGGAACCTCGATTCTCGTCGAGGATGTCCACGCCTTTCCCGGACATATTGCCTGTGATGCCGCATCCCGTTCGGAGCTTGTCGTGCCGCTTTTCCATGAGGGACGCATTCTGGGTGTTCTCGATCTGGACAGTCCGATACCCGGCCGGTTTGACAGCATCGATCAGTTCGGCATGGAAAAACTCGCCGCAATCTATGTTGCCGCATGCAATTGGGACGATTGAGCGATAAATTTTCGCGCCGGCCAACACGTTGTTAAAATTCCATATTTTCTGATTTTCGGATCGGCCCCGACAGGGAATCTCACAGGATTATTCTGTCGATTCTGAATCCCGGTTGACAAGAACCATGAAGTGCGTTTGTCTTGTAAAGCGATTTACTAAACCGCTTTACAATGGGAAAAGCGCTTGTGATCAAGAAGACGACGCCCAGTCTGAAAGATGTTGCCGCCGCAGCTGGCGTGTCGGTTACGACAGTATCGCGCCTGGTCAATGGCAGTCTTGATCTGCCGTATCACACCAAGAAACGCATCGAAGATGCAATCAAATCGCTGAACTATATACCCAATCCACATGCGCGGCGTTTGAGCATGGGGCGTTCGGACACCATCGGTCTGGTTGTTCCTGAAATTGCCAACCCGTTCTTTTCAACCCTGGTCGCCGCCGTCGAGCAGGCAGCCGACGAGCGCAAGCTGGCGGTCTCGCTGCATGCGACGCTCAACCGGGCAGGGCGTGAAATCGAATACCTGCAGCTGATCGAACGCAATCATGTCGACGGGCTGATCTTCATCACCAACCACCCGGATGACGGTGCGCTTGCCGGCCTTATCAACCGCTCGGGCAAGGTCATCATCGTCGACGAAGACGTTCCGGGTTCGAAAGCGCCTAAACTGTTCTGCGACAATGATCATGGCGGTTATCTCGCCGGTCTTCACCTGGCGCAACAGGGGCACAGCCATGTTCTGTTCATCGGCGGCGACGAGCGCATGATCAGCGCGCGCCGCCGTTTCGATGGCCTGATGCGCGCGCTGCGCGAACAGCATGGCGATACGGCGAAGGTTGATCGTTACGCCGGTGAATACACCATCGATTATGGGCGTAAAGCCGCCGTCCGCTATCTGGAAGAGCAGCACGCGGCAACGGCCATCTTTGCCAGCTCCGATGAAATCGCCATCGGCCTGATCGAAGTCTTCAAGGACCGGAATGTGTCGGTTCCCGACGATGTTTCGATCATCGGTTTCGATGATGTCGGGCCGCTGCATCTCTTTGCACCGCCGCTGACCGTCATTCGTCAGCCGGTCCGGCAACTCGGGCGCCGGGCGCTCGAACTGCTTCTGGAAACAAACTGGCAGGAGTGGAAACCTTCCGCTTCGGAAGAACTGCTGCCAGTCGAAATCGTCGTGCGGAACTCCGTTGCCCCGCCGGCGAAATAACAAGATGGAACGGTAAGAAAACCAACAGAGGATGAGAACATGACTTTGAATTTGAGCAGGAGAACATTGATTGCATTGGCTGGCTTCACGGCATTGAGCTGCGCCGCCTCGTCGACTGCGATCGCACAGGAAAAGAAGACAATCGCGCTGGTGCAGATCAACCAGCAGGCGCTTTTCTTCAACCAGATGAACCAGGGCGCGCAGAAGGCAGCCGACGCCGCCGGCGTCAAGCTGGTTATCTTCAATTCCAACAATGAACCGACGGCGCAGAACAGTGCCGTGGAGACCTATATTCAGGAAAAGGTATCGGGTCTTGCGGTCGTCGCCATCGACGTCAACGGCCTGATGCCCGCCGTCAAGCAGGCCGCCGACGCGGGTATCCCCGTTGTCGCCATCGACGCGATCCTTCCCGAAGGTCCGCAGAAAGCCCAGATCGGCGTCGACAATGCCAAGGCCGGTGCCGACATGGGCAAGTTCTTCCTTGACTACGTCAAAGCCAATATGGGCGGCAAGGCCAAGATCGGTGTTGTCGGTGCGCTGAACTCCTATATCCAGAATGTCCGGCAGGAAGGCTTTGAAAAGACGATCAAGGGTGTTGACGGTGTTGCAGTTGCCGGCGTCGTCGACGGCCAGAATGTGCAGGACAACGCGCTTGCGGCCGCCGAGAACCTGATTACCGGCAACCCGGACCTGACAGCCATCTATGCAACCGGCGAGCCTGCCCTTATGGGCGCCATCGCTGCCGTGCAGAGCCAGGGCAAGCAGGGCACCATCAAGGTGTTCGGCTGGGATCTGACGGCGGAAGCCATTGCCGGCATCGATGCCGGATTCGTTGCCGCGGTTATCCAGCAGGACCCGTCGGCAATGGGTGCCGCCGCCGTGAATGCGTTGCAGAAGGTTGCGGCCGGCCAGACCGTCGAGAAGAACATCGCTGTTCCCGTCACCATCGTCACCAAGGCGAATGTTGACCCATACAGGGCCGTCTTCAAATGATCGAGGTCGGTCAGCAAAGATCTGCTGCCATCGGTTCCGGAGGGGGTATTCCCTCCGGATCTGCCGGCGACGCACATGCCGCACCGCGTATTTCCTTGCGCGGCATACGCAAATCATTCGGCTCGCACCAGGCGTTGCGTGGTGTTGATCTCGACATTTATCCCGGTGAATGCCTTGGGCTTGTCGGTGACAATGCCGCGGGCAAGTCGACGCTGACAAAGATCATTTCCGGTACCTACATTCCGGACGGCGGCACCATGTCCATCGAGGGCGAGGACATTCATCTCACCGGCCCGGGCGATGCGCGCAACAGACATATCGAAATGGTCTTCCAGGATCTGAGCCTTTGCGATGAGATCGATGTAGTCGGCAATCTCTTTCTCGGGCGCGAGCTCAGCAAGGGCATGTTCCTTGACAGCAAGGCAATGCTGGCCGAAGCACGCAAAATGCTGGATGCGCTGGAAATCCGTATTCCCAAACTGACCAGCAAGGTTGCCCACCTCTCCGGCGGCCAGCGGCAAGCCATCGCGATTGCCCGGGCAGCGTCGTTCAAGCCGAACGTCCTGATCATGGATGAGCCGACATCGGCACTCGCCGTGGCCGAAGTCGAAGCGGTTCTCTCCCTGATCAATCGCGTGAAGGCCAATGGCGTTTCGGTCATCCTCATCACGCACCGTCTTCAGGACCTTTTCCGCGTCTGCGACCGCATTGCGGTGATGTACGAAGGCACGAAGGTCGCAGAACGCCAGATCGGCGGCACCAATCTCGAGGATCTGGTCAAACTGATCGTTGGCGAAGGAGCAAAGCAATGACCGTCTATACCGAACGCGGTCACGGATCGCGCCTTGCCGATTTTTTCGGCGAGCACGCGCAGGTTCTGTCGATCGCCGTGTTTTTTGTCGCCTGCATGGTCTTTTTCTCGATCGGCAGCGATACGTTCCTGACCCTTGGCAATATTCTCAATATCGTGCGGCAGGCGGCTCCGCTGCTGATCGTTGCGATCACCATGACCTTCGTCATCATCACCGGCGGCATCGATTTGTCGGTCGGCTCGCAAGTCGCCCTTATCAATGCGGTTGCGGCTGTCGTCATGGCGATGGGATATCCCTGGCCATTGGTCGTGGTTGCAATGATCGTGCTCGGCGGCGGTCTTGGTTTCGTCCAGGGCTGGTTCATCGCCTACCAGGGGATTCCGGCCTTCATCGTTACGCTTGCCGGTCTTTCCATCCTGCGGGGATTCGCACTCTATCTGACGCAGGGCTATTCGATCCCCATTCAGGATGCGCCGGGTTTCTTCGCGCTGGGTCGCGGCGTCATTGGCGGGGTCCCTGTTCCGGCCATCATCGCCGCCGTCGTTGCCGTTCTGGGCTATGTGGCGATAACTTCGACCAAATATGGCCGTCAGGTCGTAGCGGTCGGTTCCAATGCGGAAGCCGCGCGCCGGGTCGGCATGCCTGCCAAGTGGATCATCGCTTCGGTCTATCTCATTTCCGGCGTGGCCTGCGCCGTGGCCGGGTTGCTGATCGCAGCGCGACTGGGGTCCGGATCGTCCAATGCAGCGGTCGGTTTTGAACTCCAGGTGATCGCGGCCGTGGTTCTCGGCGGCACATCCCTCATGGGGGGCCGGGGCACCATCCTCGGAACGGTTCTCGGCACGCTGACCATCGCGGTGATCGGCAACGGGCTGATCCTGATGCACATCTCGCCATTCTTCACTCAGATCGTCACCGGTGCGATCATCCTGATCGCCATCTGGCTGAACACACGGATATTCACGGCTAACTTCCGCTTCGGCAGCGGCAAGAAGAGGTGAGTCCTGTGAACAGCGATCTGTCAGAAGCACATATCCGCTCCGGCAAGGTGATGACGGTCAATGGCCCCATCGCCGCCGAAGCGCTCGGCATCACGTTGATGCATGAGCACATCCTCAACGATTGCCGCTGCTGGTGGCATGCGCCGAAAACGCCGGAGCGGCAGTACCTTGCCGGTGGCTTCGTCTGCATGGAAATATTGGGCGAACTCAAGCAGGACCCCTTCGTCAACAAGCACAACATTACGCTTGATGACGAACCGCTGGCGATTTCAGAACTGCGCGCCTTTGCCAATGCCGGCGGCAAGACCGTGGTGGAGCCGACATGCCGGGGCATTGGCCGCAATCCGCTGGCTCTCCGGCGCATCGCCAAAGCCGCGGGCCTGAATGTGGTAATGGGGGCCGGCTACTATCTCGGTTCCTCCCATCCGGCCGAAGTCGCTGATATGACCGTGGGCGATATCGCCAACGAGATCGTGCGGGAAGCGGTGGAAGGTGTCGATGGCACCGACGTCAAAATCGGGCTCATCGGTGAAATCGGCGTCTCGTCGGATTTCACCGCTGAGGAGGAGAAGTCGTTGCGCGGCGCGGCTCAGGCACAGGTGCGGACGGGCCTTCCCCTCATGGTGCACCTCCCGGGCTGGTTCAGGCTCGGCCACCGCGTGCTCGACGTCGTGGCGCAGGAGGGTGCCGATATCAGGCACACGGTTCTTTGCCACATGAACCCCTCCCACGATGATTTCAGCTATCAGAGTGAACTCGCGGCCCGCGGTGCCTTCATTGAATACGACATGATAGGCATGGATTTCTTCTATGCGGATCAGCAGGTGCAGTGCCCGAGCGACGAAGAAGCCGCCCGCGCCATCGTGCACCTGGCCGAGGCCGGTTATCTCGACCGGGTTCTGCTGTCGCACGACGTGTTTCTGAAGATGATGCTGACCCGCTATGGCGGCAATGGCTACGCCTATGTGCTGCGCCATTTCCTGCCACGCCTCAAGCGGCATGGCCTCGATGAAACGGCTCTTGATCAGATGATGCGGGCCAATCCGCGCGCTGTTTTTCAGGCTGGAGCCTGAAGCTAACCCCTATTTTGATATTCACGAAAGTTTGGTGATCCCATGACAAAGAAAGTCCTTCTCGTTGGCGAAAGCTGGGTCAGTTCGGCCACGCACTACAAAGGTTTCGATCAGTTCGGCAGTGTAACGTTTCATCTGGGTGCAGAGCCGCTGGTCAAGGCGCTCGCGGGCAGCGCGTTCGAGCTGACCTACATGCCCGCGCATGAAGCGGTCGAAAAATTCCCCTATGACATGGCAGGGCTGGATGCCTATGACGTCATCATCCTGTCGGATATCGGCGCGAACTCGCTGCTGCTGCCGCCTGATGTTTGGCTGCATTCGCGCACCGTTCCCAACCGGCTGAAACTGATCAAGGCCTGGGTGGAAAAGGGCGGCGCGTTGCTGATGGTGGGCGGGTACTTCTCGTTCCAGGGTATCGATGGCAAGGCGCGCTGGCGGCGGACCCCCGTGGAAGACGTGCTTCCGGTGACCTGCCTTCCCTATGATGACCGCGTTGAAATTCCTGAAGGCACGACGGCGAAGATCGTCATGCCGGATCATCCTGTCATGGCTGGTCTTGGCGGCGAATGGCCGGTACTTCTCGGGGTCAATGAGGTTGAAATTCGTGACGGCGCGGATGTCGAAGTGGTTGCGACGCTGCCGGACGATCAGGGCGGCCATCCGCTGCTGGTTCTCGGGCGCCATGGCAAGGGCAACACGGCCGTCTGGACCTCCGATATCGGGCCACATTGGCTCTCCCCGGCCTTCTGCGAATGGGAAGGTTACGGCAAGCTCTGGAAGAACATTCTGGCCTGGCTGACGCGCTGATTTTCTCGACGCGCGCAAGCCGCTATCTCAAAAAACCTATGAAAGGGAACGACATGCAGGAAATATCGGATCGTAGCTCCAACGCGGTGCAGGAGATATTCGGCACCAACAAGGTGCTCATTGGAATGATCCATTGCCCGGCCTTCCCCGGGGCACCCCGCTACAGGGGGGCGGATATGGATACGATTTACGATGCCTGCATGCGCGACGCGGAAGCCTGCGTGGAAGGGGGATTGCATGGTCTGGTCATCGAAAACCATGGCGATATCCCCTTTTGCAAGCCGGACGATATCGGGCCCGAAACAACCGGGTTCATGTCCGTTGTCACGGATCGCATTGCCCGGGCCATCGGTATCCCGCTCGGGATCAATGTGCTTGCCAATGCGCCCATTCCGGCTTTCGCCATTGCCATGGCCGGCGGTGCCAAGTTCATTCGCGTCAATCAGTGGGCCAATGCCTATGTCGCGAATGAAGGCTTCATGGAAGGCAGGGCGGCCGAGGCAATGCGCTATCGGTCGATGCTGCGCGCCGAGCACATCAAGGTCTTTGCCGACAGCCATGTGAAGCATGGCAGCCACGCCATCGTTGCGGACCGGACGATCGAAGAGCTGACCCGCGACCTCGCTTTCTTTGATGCCGACGGTGTCATCGCCACGGGCCAGCGCACGGGCAACGTCGCCACCATCGAGGAGATCGAGGAGATCGGCTCGGCAACGCATCTGCCGCTTCTGGTCGGATCGGGTGTCAACAGCGACAACATCGTCGAAATACTCAAGCGGACCAACGGTGTCATCGTTGCATCCTCGTTGAAACAGGGCGGGGTGTGGTGGAACCCGGTGGACATCGAGCGGGTCAAGGCATTCCGCGCCGCTGCAGAACCGGGGCTGGAGCACTGAGAGGATGGAAAACGAAAGTCTCTCCGACCGCATCCTTCGAGAAAATGCGACTGTTCTGCAAACGATGCTGGATCATCGTTTTGTCAGGGACATAAAGCACGACACGCTGAGCAGGGGCGCCTTCGACCGCTATCTCGTCTATGAAGGCGCCTTTGTCGACACGGCGATTTCCATCTTCGCCTATGCGGCGGCAACGGCGCAAACCATGGAGCAGAAGCGCTGGCTCATTGCCGTGCTTGACGCGCTTGCCAATGAGCAGATCGTCTATTTCGAGCGCACCTTCGCGCGCCGCGCAATCGATCCGGCCGCATTCGACGTTACGATTCCAGCGGTTGAGGCCTTCCGGTCGGGGATGCTCTGCATTGCAGCCGAAGGCGGGTTTCTCGACATCGTGGCCGCCATGTTTGCGGCGGAGTGGATGTACTGGACGTGGTCAAAGGAGGCCTCGATGCATCGCATCAGTGATCCGCTTCTCAAGGAGTGGGTTGATCTGCATGTGAGCCAGGGGTTTGCCGAACAGGCATTGTGGCTTAAGCATCAGCTTGATCTGGCGGGGCCGAGTCTTTCCGAGCAGACGTGTGTCCGGCTTAGCAGCATTTTCGGCCATGCCATGCAGCTCGAAATCGATTTTCATGACGCGCCATACCTCTAACTTTCCAAAGGCCTCCCGATGCGCGCCTATGTAATCGGCAATGTCACCATCGATGAAACGATTATCGTGGACGCCCTGCCAACCTCCGGGGCCTCCATCCTCGGCGAGGTTGGAGCGCACGATCTGGGCGGCAAGGGAACGAACCAGGCTGTGGTCATGGCCCGGTGCGGGCTGCCCACGACACTGGTCGCGCCGGTTGGAAATGATGCGCGCGCGGCAGCGATCCGCCAGCGCTTGCAGAATGAGCCGCTCGTGACAGAACTGGTCGAGCTGGATGGAAAATCGAGCGATACCTCCATCATCTTCCGGCTGCCCGACGGTGAAAATGCGATTGTCACAACAACGGACGCCGCGCAGAACCTGAGTTCAGCCGATGTTGCTGTGAAGCTACACGCCGCTGAACCGGGTGATCTGGCGATCCTGCAGGGGAACCTGTCGCATCAGGCAACACGTGAAATCCTTGAGCAGGCAAAGGGTCTTCGGATGGTGACTGCGTTCAACCCGTCGCCTTTGCGCCCCTATTTCTCGGATCTCTGGGCACTGGTGGACATTGTGTTTCTCAACCAGGGTGAAGCCTTGGCGTTGACTGGAGCCAGTGGAAATGCTGCCGCGAACCATCTCCTGGAACGCGGTGTCCGGGATGTCGTTCTGACACTGGGGCGCGAAGGCGCCATTCTTGCGAATGGACAGGAGATCATCGCAGTACCGGCGCAACCCTCCGTTGTGGTTGATACGACGGGGGCCGGAGATACGTTCATGTCCGTGGCCCTCGCATCGTCGGCCCGGCGCCATTGCCGCCTGGACAGGCTGGCAATCGAGCATGCGGTGCGGGGCGCCGCCATAACCGTATCCAGACGCGGAACCCATTCGGCCTTTCCGACAGCGTCGGAGCTGGAAGCCTTGCTGGCATCGTCCTGAGAATCGGCGGCCTCAAGCCGTTGTGAATTGTCAGCGCCGCTTTTGCGGCAGATAATTTGGCTGCACCTGCGGGCTGAAACAGAATTTATCGGGATGACGGCACGAATAATCCGCTGTCTGGTTGCCAAAAAACCATAATTGTTCCACCAACATTAAACAGCGAAACTGAAACGTCGAAATCGGATCGAAGCTTTAATGCGTATACAATATGGTTTGCTCAGTGTGTTTCTGGCGTTTGCCCCTCCGGCTTACGCACTGGATGCAGGTTCACCGCCGGTATTGGCGCCGCTGCAGCAGCAGGCGCAAGCCGCCCGCTTGAGCGCTGAGTTTCTGTCGCGCTATCACTACAAGCCCGTTGCGCTTGACGATGCCCTGTCCGCCAAGATCATGGACCGCTTTCTCAAGGCACTCGATCCCGACAGGTTCCTCTTCGTTCAGGCCGATATCGACAAGTTCATGGCCGACAGCACGAAGATCGATGACGCGATCAACCAGGAAGATCTGCGCATCCCTTTTTCCATTTTCAACATCTATGAGCAGCGCGTTGTCGAACGCCTCACCTATGCCCGCTCGCTGCTCAAGCAGAATTTCGATTTCAGTGTGAAGGAAGATTATCCCTTTGTCCGGGACAAGGAGCCTTGGCCGAAATCCGAAGCGGAGAGCGACGAGCTTTGGCGCAAGCGGGTCAAGAATGACTGGCTCCGCCTGAAGCTTGCAGGCAAGACCGACGCTGCCATCCGCGACACCCTCGACAAGCGGTATCAGAACTCGCTGGAACGCGCTTACAAGTACAAGAGCGACGACGTGTTCCAGATTTTCATGGATGCCTACACCACGTCGATCGAACCGCATACGGATTATTTCGGAGCGACGGCATCAGCCGAATTCGATATCTCGATGAAGCTTTCGCTGGTTGGCATTGGCGCGGTTCTGCAGGAGCGGGAAGACTACACGACCATTCGCGAGCTGATGGCCGGCGGTCCTGCACAACTGTCCGGCAAGCTGGCTGTCGGCGATCGCATCACCGGCGTGGGCCAGGGCGAGCGTGGTCCGATAAAGGAAGTGGTCGGTACGCGCCTCGATGAAGTCGTCAAGATGATCCGCGGCGCGAAGGATTCCGTTGTCAGGCTGGATATCCTGCCCGCCGATGCCGGTCCGGACGGCAAGCACCGGGTGATCAGCCTCGTGCGTGACAAGATCAGCCTCGACAAGCAGGCAGCCAAGAAGACGATCCTGTCGATCAAGGATGGTGATGCCACGCGCAAGATCGGCGTCATCACGCTGCCGGCCTTCTACGAGGATTTTGAAGCGCGCCGCAAGGGCGACAAGAATTATCGGAGTGCAAGCCGCGACGTGGCCAGGCTTCTGGCCGAACTGAAGAAGGACAAGATCGATAACGTTCTCATCGATCTGCGCAACAATGGCGGCGGTTCGCTGGCCGAGGCCATTGAT
Source organism: Phyllobacterium sp. T2-21 (assembly GCF_055378485.1). Taxonomy (NCBI): domain Bacteria; kingdom Pseudomonadati; phylum Pseudomonadota; class Alphaproteobacteria; order Hyphomicrobiales; family Phyllobacteriaceae; genus Phyllobacterium; species Phyllobacterium sp. T2-21. Next base: position 202,091 of record NZ_AP027915.1, read on the forward strand.
TTGACCGGCCTGTTCGTCGGCAAGGGGCCGATCGTGCAGGAGCGCAACGCCGGCGGCGAGGTCAATGTCGAGAAGGACAATCTTCCCGCGCCCGCCTGGACCGGCCCGCTTGCGGTCCTGATCAATCGTGGTTCCGCATCCGCATCCGAGATTTTTGCGGCGGCGATACAGGATTATGGCCGGGGCGTCATTGTCGGTGAGCCCAGTTTCGGCAAAGGCACGGTGCAGACCGTCGTCAACCTCGATCAGATCGCCCGCAACAGCAAGCCGAAATTCGGCGAGCTGAAGATGACGGTTGCACAGTTCTTCCGGGTGAACGGCGGCACGACCCAGTTGCGCGGCGTGACGCCGGATATCACCCTGCCCGGCTTCTCCGATCCCAAGAGTTTCGGCGAGTCGAGCTACGATAATGCGTTGCCGTGGGCGCAGGTCAAACCGGCGGAATACACGCCAATCGGCGATGTGAAGGCATTGCTGCCGCAACTGCAGAGCCTGCACGATGCACGGGTGCAAAAGGACCCGGACTTCCAGCGCTTCGTGGAAGATATGGCCGACCTGAAAGCGCAGCGGGAAAAGCGGGTTGTCTCGCTCAATGAAACCGAACGCCGCAATGAGATGGCGGCGCAGGCCAGCCGCATCAAGTCGCGCGAGAAGGTGAATGACGGGGCAGGCGCCGGAGACGACGACGATTCAGCCGATGCGTCGACCCAGGATGACGGCCTGCAGGCCAATGAGCGCAGCCTGAGCGCGGACATAGCCATCGAGAAAGCCCGCAAGAGCGCCAAGGATGTATTGCTCGACGAAGCAGCGCATATTCTCGGTGATGAAGCGGATTTGCTGGCGGGAATTCCGAAACTTGCAGTTCAGCAGCCGGCCAATACCAACGGCAAATAGAGACTGCGCCGGCTTTGACCGGATAATATGCTCCACCCGGTTAACCCGGGTGGAGCACTTTGGCGAACCGGTTACCTCTGCGGCCGGTCCGATGTGAGCGGCACGACGATCTCGACGATGAGACCTCTCGGTTGCGCCTTGTGGGCTCTGACCGATCCGCCATGCAGCTCGATGGCCTGCCGGGTGATGGCCAGGCCGAGGCCGACTCCCGCGCGCGCATCGCCCGTGCTTTCGGCCCGCACAAACGGCCTGAAGATTGCTTCCATCTGAGAGTCGGGAAGGCCGGGCCGCGTGTCCTCCACCCGGATCTGCAGCGCTTTCCCGCCGGCGAGGATGGCGGTGCGTATCACAACCTTGCCGCCCGGTTCGCTGTATTTGATGGCGTTGCGAATGACGTTTTCGATGGCACGGTAAATCAATTCGCCATTGACATGGGACACGGCGGTATCGACGCCGATGACCGCGAGAACAACCCCGTGCGCTTGCCCTTCAAACGCGGCGTCCTCCACGATGGCGTTGACGAGCTCCACGAGATCAACGGGCTGTTTGTCGAACTGGTACGGCTCGCCGGAAAGGATGCGGCCGCTGCGGCGAACCTGGCCAGGGCGCCGGTGCCCGAGTCTTTCAATACCGTGGCGGCCGAATCCAGGATCGCCGTCTCGATGAGGTCCTGCGCGGCGCCCTTGGGCGGCGACAGTCCGAATATCGTGCTGATTGCCACCACGACAAGGATGACCCCGGCTATGGTGAGGGCGAGCGTCCAGAAAAATCGCCAGAAGATGCCCTGCTGCAAAGCCGCGTGGCAATCGCGGCCGATTACATCGCCCTCAACAAGGCGCTTGGCGGCGGATGGAGCGGTTTGCTCGATACCGGCAAACCTGACGTGAAGGATGTCAATACGGGTCCGCACATCGCAAACAACCGACAGCTGATGACGAACCGGCAGAAATAAAAACGGCGAGCCCGTAAGGCCCGCCGTTCTGTGCAAAGGATTTGACTGGAGATCGTATCAACTTTGCCACTTGGCGATGCTGCTTGAATGTCAGCATCGCCAAATTTCTTGCATCTGGTATTAGAAGTTGCGCTGGAAGCGGATCGCGCCACCGAAGGCATCGTCGTTGCCGCCATGGGCAAGCGAATAATCCTTACGGGCACCGTCGAACTTGGTGTAGTTGAATTCAGGCGTGATCGTGAAGCCGGGAACGATTTCATAGGCAACGTTCAAAGCACCCGCCAGCGTGCCTTCGGATTCATAGGCAAGCTGTGCATTGATAGTGGCCTTGTCCGAAACCTTGGCAGCCAGGCCACCCCAGATGGCGTAGTCACCTTCCCAGGTGCCGAACCAGTTGCGGCGGCCGAGCGGTGCATCATCATAGTTGGTCTGGTAACCGCCCATGACCCATGCGGATACCGTGTCGGTGAACTTCACGTCCAGACGCAGCTTGCCGGCCCATTCCTCGGCCTTGGAGTCGTAGCCGACGATGCCGGAAATCTTGCCCCAGGACTGTTCGTACTTTGCGCCGGCCAGCACGTGAGGCATGTAGTCGTCGATACGATAGTCGTAGCTGTAGTAGTTGTTGCCGACGCTTTCGCCCTGTTCGGCGCCGATCATGGCGGAGAAGCCATTGCCCGCATTGAACGTATAGCTGACCTGGTTGCTGTGGTCCGACTGATAGTTGATCACGTCGTCGTTGATGATATTGCCGGCATAACCGGTGAACGAGCCGAAGATTTCATCGGCCACGCCGATACGAAAGCCACCGAGTTCGATATAGGCATTCGGTATGGACGTATCATTGGCACCATTATTATACTGGAAACGCGTCTCGATATAGGAGCGCAACGTGCCGAGTTCGGTTTCCGTGCGGGCATCGAAACGGAGCGTGGCGCGCGTCTTCTTCTGCCAGGTTCCGAATTCTCCGCCCTTGTAGACATTATCGCCGCCCTTGGCGTCATAACGCAGATAACCGCCGATTTTCAGGCAGGTTTCCGTGCCGGGGATATAGAAAAAGCCTTTGCCGTAGGTGTCGCAAACGCGAACATATTCAACGGCTTCTGGTTCGGCAACGACGACTGCGTCGGCAGCGCGTGCACCGGTTGCTGCAACGAGCGCTGCAGCCGAGCCGAGAAGGAAGCTCTTGATTGTCATGGGGGATCTCCACACTCTATTGAATGGGTTGCTCAGCCGCATTGCCTTGCAACGAACAGATGAAATCGCTGTCTGTACCGTCCGTAGTGGAGATTTGTAACGGTTTTATCACGCAACCGGTGTGGACGAGTAAGCCAAGCTGGTTTCTTGTAAAAACCACGTCTTGCCTTGACCCGTGTGCTATTCCTGCAACAGTCAGAAGCCGCTCATTTGCGATGAGAACTGATTGATTGCGCCGGTAAAACGTGGCCGCGGGCTCGACAGGGGATATGAAGCAAAATAACTATGAACCATGACCGCAGCCAACGAAGACACCATCGCCAATCGCATTAGCCGCATCCTTGCGGACAGGATTGTGACCGGCCAATTGGAGCCGGGCGCAAAGCTGCGGCAGGATCATGTGGCGGAAGAATTCGGCGCAAGTCATGTCCCGGTCAGGGAAGCCCTCCGCAAGCTCGAAGCACAGGGCCTTGCCGTGAGTGAGCCGCGCCGGGGCGTGCGCGTTGCGTCGTTTGACCTGGCCGAGGTGCGCGAAGTCGCTTTGATGCGCGCCGAGCTTGAGGGGCTGGCGCTCCGCCACGCTGCGCCGCACCTGACATCGTCCATTCTGGAAGAGGCCGAACAGGCCACCGTTGCCGGCGATAACTCCCGCGACGTGCGCTCCTGGGAAGAGGCCAACCGGCGTTTCCATCGCCTGATTCTCACGCCATGCGCGATGCCGCGTCTCCTGGCGGCCATCGATGACCTTCATTCGGTGAGCGCGCGCTTTCTGTTTTCCGCGTGGCGATCGGAGTGGGAAGTTCGAACCGACCACGATCACAGGGCGATCCTGGGTTTCCTGCGCCAGGGCAATATCGAAAATGCCGTTGCAGTCCTTGAGCGGCATGTGCAGTGGATCGGGCAAAAGCCGGTCAAAAGCCCGACTGGTTCGACCCGCGACGTTTTCGCCATCGTCGGCTGACCAGGACAGTACGTCGCCTGCGTTTCGATTTTTGAGCAGATAAGCACTTCCGCTTGTGCCGGCCGTTCATGACGGTTGCATTTTTGTGTGTGCCTTATAAAATTATAGATAATTTATGATTCTATCTATAATAAGCCATCAGATGGCGCAGAGCATACGAGGCCGCACGCAAATGTTGAAAGTTTCCCCGCAGAAGCCAGGAGATTTTACGTCCACTAATGATGTGGAGGAGCGATGGAGCGTTGATGAAGCCAAAAAAATCTATAATTTGCCATTCAATGATCTGCTGTTCGAAGCGCAGACGGTGCACAGGCGGTGCTTCGATCCCAATGCCGTCCAGTTGAGCAAGCTGCTGTCGATCAAAACAGGCGGATGTCCTGAAGATTGCGGCTATTGCAGTCAGTCGGCGCATTATCCCACCGGGCTCAAGGCCTCAAAGCTCCTGCAGGTCGAAAAGGTTGTCGCGGAAGCGCGCAAGGCACGTGACAGCGGCGCAACGCGATATTGCATGGGTGCGGCATGGCGAGGCCCCAAGGACCGCGACATCGGCATGATCGTTGCCATGGTCGAAGGTGTCCGCGCGCTTGGTATGGAAACCTGCATGACGCTGGGCATGCTCTCGCCGGAACAGGCCGCAAGGCTCGCCGACGCCGGTCTCGACTATTACAATCACAACATCGATACGTCGGAGCGTTTCTACAGCGCGATCATCAGCACCCGCAGCTTTGCCGATCGCCTCGAAACGCTGGCGCATGTGCGCGATGCCGGGATCAAGGTTTGCTCGGGCGGCATCCTTGGCATGGGCGAGACGGTCGACGATCATATCGCCATGCTGGTTACACTGGCGAACCTGCCCGTGCCGCCCGAGAGCGTGCCGATCAACATGCTGATCCCCATTCCAGGATCGAAGCTGGCCGACGCTGCCCCGGTGGACCCCATCGAATTTGTCCGCGCCATTGCCCTTGCCCGTATCCTGATGCCCAAGACCCATGTTCGTCTCTCCGCCGGCCGCTCGGACATGAGCGACGAGATGCAGGCCTTGTGTTTCCTTGCCGGCGCCAATTCGATCTTTGTCGGCGATACGTTGCTCACCACCGAAAACCCCGGCGAGGACCACGATGCGGCCTTGTTCCGCCGGTTGGGGCTGAAGGCTATGCCGCTGGGTGCGTCGCAGTGATGTCCGGCTTTCTCGCCGGTTACGGCAAAACCCTGGCCGGGCTGGAACGGAGGGGAAGGCGACGTTTCCTCATGCCGAATGGCGGGATCGATTTTACCTCCAACGACTATCTCGGGTTTGCCCATTCGCAGCGCATCAGAAGCGCCATCGCCGCCGCGATGGAGCGCGGCGTCCCGGCCGGATCGGGCGGCTCGCGTCTCTTGCGCGGAAATCATGCGGAACATGCATTGCTGGAAGAAGAGGCGGCGGCCTTATTCGGCTCACAGCAGATGCTGTACTTTTCGACTGGTTACGCGGCCAACGCCGCGCTATTCTCAACCCTGCCGCAGCGCGGCGATCTCATCGTCCACGATGCGCTGATCCATGCAAGTGCGCATGAAGGCATTGCCGCGAGCCGCGCGCAGGCGGTGGCGGCACGGCACAATGATGTCGGGAGCTTCGAAAATGAATTGGCCAAGTGGCGCAAGGCGGGCGGCAGCGGCCATGCCTGGATCGCAGTGGAAAGCCTCTACTCCATGGATGGGGACCGCGCGCCGCTTGCTGAACTTGCGGCGCTCGCGGACCGTTATGACAGCTTTCTTGTCATCGATGAAGCGCACGCCACCGGCGTGTTCGGCGACAATGGCCGTGGTCTCGCGACCGGGCTCGAGCGGCGCGACAATGTTGTCCTCCTGCATACATGCGGCAAGGCGCTGGGGGTATCCGGTGCGCTCCTGGGGGCAAATGCGGTCGTCTGTGATTACCTCGTGAACCGCGCCCGTTCCTTCATCTATTCCACCGCCCCGTCCCCGCTCATGGCCGCGGGGGTGCGCGAGGCGCTGAAAATGCTTGCCGAGGAACCCCGGCGCCGGCTGGACCTGCAGCGCCTTTCGACATTTGCCCGGTCATATCTGGCAGAAACAACCGGCATGGGCAGCAGCGGCTCGCACATACTGCCCATCATGATCGGCGGTACGATCCGCGCATTGCGTGTCGCCGAACGCATGCGCGCGGAAGGGTTCGACATCCGTGCGATCCGCCCGCCGACGGTACCCGAAGGCACTGCGCGATTGAGGATTGCGATCACGTTGAATGTCGATGAGACAGCGATTTCCCGGATGCTGGATTGTCTGAAAATAACCCTTGCCGAGGAGGCCGCATGACACAGCGTTTTGTCGTGACAGGAACAGATACCAATATCGGCAAGACAGTCTTTTCCGCCGCGTTGGCCGATGCGCTCGGCGCTTGTTACTGGAAACCGGTCCAGGCCGGTCTTGAGGGGGAAACGGACAGCGAGGCTGTCATGCGTCTCGGCGGGATACCGGCCGGAAGGATCATTCCCGAGGCATGGCGCCTGCGCGCGCCTGCCTCTCCACATCGCGCGGCCCGGCTGGACAATGTCGAGATACAACCGGAATTGCTGGTCCCGCCCTCGATCGCGTCGCCCCTGATTATCGAGGGTGCCGGCGGTGTCATGGTTCCGCTGACGGAAACCGTGGTGTTTGCCGATGTCTTCTCCCGCTGGCGGATGCCGGTCATACTGTGCGCCCGCACCGGACTTGGAACGATCAACCATACATTACTGTCGCTGGAAGCCTTGCGGCAGCGCTCGGTGCCGGTCTTCGGTGTCGTCTTTATTGGCGATGAAGTTGCGGATACCCAGCATATCATCGGCGAACTGGGACGGGTCCGTTGCCTCGGGCGACTGCCACTGCTTGCAGCCGTGACACCCGAAGCGCTGCGTCAAGCCTTTCGCGATCATTTCGACATGGCACATTTCCGGACGGTAACCGCATGACCGGCTCCCTCGTATCCTCGCCGGTCTGGCATCCGTTCACACAGCACGCGCTTGAACCCGCGATGAAACGCATTGTCGGAACGGAGGGAGCCTGGCTGTTCGATGCGGAAGGCAATGCCATCCTTGATGCGATTTCCTCCTGGTGGGTCATCACGCACGGGCACCGGCACCCACTGATCATGGAGGCGATCCGCACCGCCTGCGACAGTTACGACCAGATCATCTTTGCCGAATTCACCCATGAACCGGCGGAAAAGCTGGCGCGCGGCCTGCTGGCCGTGGCACCTGCGGGCCTCACCCATGTGTTCTATTCGGACAGCGGGTCGACCTGCGTGGAAGTTGCGCTGAAGATGGCGCTCGGCTTCTTCCATAATGCCGGTGCGCCGCGCTCGCGCATTGTCGTCATGGAGGACGGCTATCACGGCGACACGATTGGAACCATGTCGGCGGGGGAGCGCGGCGTCTTCAACGCGGCCTACCAGTCGCTTTTGTTCAGCGTCGACCGTTTGCCGTTTCCCTCGCCCGGCCACGAACAGGCCACGCTCGATGAATTTGAAAGGCTGTGCCGGAGCGGTCAGGTCGCGGCATTGCTGGTCGAGCCTTTGGTGCTTGGGGCAGGGGGCATGCGGATGTACCCGGCCTTTGTGCTGGCCGAACTGAAGCGGATTGCCGAGCGGCATGGCACGTTGCTCATCGCCGACGAGGTCATGACGGGCTGGGGGCGTACGGGGACGCTCTTTGCCTGCAATCAGGCTGGCATCGCGCCGGACATATTGTGCACGTCAAAGGGCTTGACGGGCGGTGCCTTGCCGCTGGCCGCCACGCTGTGCACGGCGCCGGTTTTTGATGCGCATCTGTCGACAGACCGCAGCCGGATGTTCTTTCATTCGAGTTCCTACACCGCAAACCCGATTGCCTGTGCAGCGGCCCTCGCAAACCTTGCCGTGTGGGAAAACGAGCCTGTCGAGGCGCGTATTCAAGCGCTGGAAGCCATGCATCGCGGGAAACTCAAACGGTTTGCCGCAGATAACCGATTCAGCAATGTGCGGCAGACGGGTACGATCGCAGCGCTTGATCTGGACGTTCCTGCGTCGGGTTATCTGTCGGATGCCGGACCAAAGCTGCGCGCGTTCTTCCGTTCCCGAAACCTGCTAATCCGCCCGCTTGGCAATATCATCTATCTGATGCCGCCCTATTGCGTGGAGGAGGGCGATCTTGATCGTGCCTATGACGCGATTGATGAGGCAGCGGACCTGTTTGCGGCAGGCAGGCGATGAGCCGTATCATTGGTTTGGGCCATTACGTTCCGGAGCGCCGCGTGGACAACGCGGAGATAGAGGTCAACCTTGGGCTCGAGCCCGGCTGGATCGAGCGAAGAACGGGTATCCGCACCCGGTACTGGGCAAGGAATGGCGAGCTGCTCACCGATCTCGCCGCAAAGGCCGGGCAGTCGGCACTTGATGACGCCGGGCTGCAACCGGCCGATATCGCCTTGACGCTGCTGGCCACGTCAACGCCCGACCATCTCCTGCCACCGTCGGCGCCGCTGCTTGCGCATCGGCTCAAGCTCGTCAATTCGGGTGCCGTGGATCTTGCCGGCGCCTGCTCGGGTTTCCTCTATGCGCTGACGCTGGCAGACGGCTTCGTGCGCACGCAGAAGCGGCCGGTTCTCGTGGTTGCCGCCAACATCTTAAGCCGCCGCATCAACCCGGCGGAACGGGCCAGTGCCGTCCTCTTTGCCGATGCGGCAGGTGCTGTCGTTCTGGCGCCATCGGCGGAGCCGGGTACGGGCCTGCTCGGTGTGGATTTGGCCGCCGATGGCAGCCATTATGATTTGATCTCCATTCCCGCCGGCGGTTCAAAGACGCCTTTCTCGCCGGACATGGCGGCGGCGGACTGCCTGATGACCATGCGTGACGGCAAGGAAATGTTTGCGCAGGCCGTGCACATGATGACGCGCTGCGCCGAACGGGCAATGGCGGATGCGCGTATTGGCCCGCAGGACGTCAGCCGGTTCGTGCCGCATCAGGCCAATGCGCGTATTTTTGATCTCGTCAGCGGCAATCTTGGCATCGATGCCGCGCGGACGGTCCGCACCATAGCGGCCTATGGCAATTCTTCGGCAGCCACCATTCCGCTGTCCCTATCGCTGGCGCAGCGTGACCGGCGATTCATGCGGGGTGAACGGCTGTTGCTGACGGCTGCCGGTGCGGGCCTGACCGGCGGCGCCGTTGTCTGGGGCATCTAGACAGGTGTCCGAATGAGCCGCCTTGAGCGGCGCTATTTCTGAATGTTGCGCATGATCATGTCGTAATGCGCGTTCACATAGTCGTCGAGTTGCGGCAGGTTGGTCTGGCAGTCCAGGAGCTTGTCGATCGTCAATGTCAGTGCCGGGCTGAGCAGGATATGGCTGCTCTCGCTGGTCGCGGCTCCCGGCCGGAAAACACCTTCCCGGACGCCCTTTTCAATGAGGTTCTGAAACATGGTCAGCATGGGCAGGACAAACTCATTGTAGTGAGCCATTGTCAGTTCGGGAAAGCTCCGGCCGTCGGAAATCAGAAAACGCAGGATTTCCCGCGAGTAGGGATTGACGGTCATGTGCTCGTAAACCGTATCGAGGAAAAGCCGGATGAGCTCATGCGGCGGGCGGTTCTGATGCTCGCTCAGGAACTGCTCTTCGTTGAAAATCGGCTGCGAGAGCTTGCGCACGACATCGTGAAACAACTCTTCCTTGTTCTGGAAATACAGATAGATCGTGCCTTTGGTAACGCCCGCCCGCCGGGCCACATCTTCGATGCGCGTGGCGGTATAGCCGCGCTCGACGAACTCGTCGAAAGCCGCATGCAGGATCTCCTGCGGGCGCTGTGCCTTGCGGCGCGCCCGCACGCCGGGGGCGGTGTCCGGCCCGGTTGTGCTTGACGCATTTTTTATTTCGGCCATGATTTCATCCAATGGAGCCTTGAAGTCGACTTGGACAACATTATACATTGACTGAACGATCAGTCAATAATATACCCGTCACACCTTTTCATGGATTGGTTGAATGATGCGGCCTGACTTTTTCTCCTCCGGATTTGTGGTTGAGCGCCAGCGGCAACGGTATGATGTGTCTGCCGTGCCCAGGCTGCTGGTGATGATTTTGGGGCTTGCCCTGCTGGCCGGTTGCCAGCCGAAAAAAGCGGCTGAACAGAAGCCTCCGGCCCAGGTGAATGTCGCCAAGATCGTGTTCACGGATTATGCGCAGAGTGTTTCGGTAACCGGTGAAATACGGGCGAAGATCGACAGCAATCTTTCGTTCCGGGTGAGCGGGAAGGTGACCGAACGGCTTGTGGATGTGGGTGACCATGTCGCTGCCGGCGACGTGCTGGCGCGTATCGACCCGACCCAGCAGCAGGCCGACGTTGCCGCGTCCGATGCGGCGGTCCGTTCCGCCGAGGCGCAGTTACGTCAGACCACCTCCGCCTTCGACCGGCAAAAAGCGCTGCTCGCGCAGGGGTTCACCACGCGGAGCGCCTATGACAGCGCCGAGGAAGCCCAGCGCACGGCACAGGGTTCGCTCGATGCAGCCAGGGCGCAATTGCAGACATCGCGCGAAACTCTGTCCTATACCGAGTTGAAAGCCGACGCTTCCGGCGTGGTTACCGCGCGCAATATCGAGGTGGGGCAGGTGACGCAGATCGCATCGACTGCGTTCACGGTGGCGGTGGATGGTCCGCGCGACGCGATTTTCAATGTCTATGAGGGACTGGTCACGCGCAGTATCGGCGATCAGCAGATCCAGATTGTTCTGTTCGACAACCCCGCCATAACGGCCACAGGCATTATCCGCGAAGTCTCTCCGACGGTGGACGATGCCTCCGGCACCGTGCGGGTCAAGGTCGCGGTGCAAAACCCCACGCCTCAGATGGCTCTTGGTTCCGTGGTGATCGGAACGGTCAAATTGCCGGCCGTCAAGGCGGCTGTTCTGCCATCGTCGGTCTTGACCTCGGACAATGGCAAGCCGGCCGTTTGGGTCGTCGATCCGCAAACAAACGCCGTCGGCCTGCGCGACGTGACCGTGACGGCGTACGAGTCGCTGTCTGTGGCGATCGGCGGCGGATTGCAGGCCGGCGAACAGGTGGTGACGACAGGCGGAACCCGGTTGCGGCCAACCGAGATTGTAGCAATCAAGAGTGGTGATCCGTCATGAGGCGTGTTCTCGTTTATGGCGCAAGCCTTGTCAGTCTGGGTGTTGCTCTCAGTGCCTGCCAGAAGGAAGGCGAGGCCAAGCAGCCGGATGTCGTGCGTCCGGTTCTGTCGACTGTCGTCAAATCGCAAACCCTGCAGGTCCGGGGATTTGCCGGCAAGATAGAACCGCGTTTTGAAACCCAGCTCGGCTTCCGCACCCTCGGGCGCATCGTGCGCCGCGATGTGTCCGTCGGAGACCAGGTTTCGAACGGGCAGGAGATCGCGGCAATCGATCCGCTCGCGCTGGAACTGGCGGTGCAGGCGGCGCAGGCGAACCTGTCGTCCACCAAGGCACAGCTTGCCAACGCCGCGTCGACGGCCGACCGGCAGAAGGCGCTCCTCAGCCAGAATTCGGCGACGGAGGCTGTCGTCGATCAGGCGCAGCAGGCCTATGAAGCCGCCGTCGCCTCGGTTGTAAGGTCAGAAGCTGATCTGACGAAGGCGCGCGAAGAACTCGGCTATGCGGTGTTGCGGTCCGATTTCGACGGCGTGGTGACGTCCCTGCAGGCCGATGTCGGACAGACCGTGACGGCCGGCCAGCTGGTGGCCGTCGTTGCACGCCCTGATGTCCGTGAGGCGGTGGTCGATATTCCCGAAACGGTGGCTGGCGCGATCGAGGCGGGAAGCAGGTTCGGTGTCTCCCTGCAGACCGATCCGACAATACAGACGGCAGGTGTTGTCAGGGAAATCGCACCGCAGGCGGATGAAGCCACGCGCACGCGCCGAACCCGCATCACGCTGCAGCAGCCGCCGGAAGGGTTCCGCTTGGGGACCACGGTGACAGCTTATCTCACCACCGCAGCGGATCCGCGCATCCGCATTCCGGCAACGGCAATCCTCGACAAGGATGGCAAGACGTTCGTGTGGCTGATCGATGAAAAGCAGGCGGCGGTTTCGGCCAGGGAAGTCAAGCTGGAAGACCGCACCAATGCGGACGCCATTGTCGTGTCCGGACTGACCGACGGTGAACGGATCGCCACGGCCGGGGCGCATAGCCTGGTCGAAGGCCAGAAAATCAAGATGACTGACGGGAATCCGCTATGAAGAAGTTCAACCTCTCGGAATGGGCGCTCGATCACCGCTCTCTCGTCTGGTATTTCATGATCGTTTTCACGATTGCCGGGATTTTCTCCTATCTCAATCTCGGCCGCGAGGAAGACCCGAACTTCACCATCAAGACCATGGTGATCTCGGCCCAATGGCCGGGAGCCTCGGTCGAGGACACGACGACACAGGTCACCGAGCGGATTGAAAAGAAGCTCGAGGAACTCGATACGCTGGACTATACCCGCAGTGTCAGTTCGCCGGGATCGACGACGATTTTTCTCAATCTCAAGGATACGGTGCGCGGCGATGCCGTCACGCAGACCTGGATCCGCGTCCGCAACATGATCCGGGATATTTCCCCGCAGTTTCCGCAAGGGGTCGTCGGGCCGTTCTTCAATGACCAGTTCGGCGATGTCTATGGCAATGTCTACGGCTTTACCTCCGACGGGCTGAGCCGGCGGCAACTGCGCGATTACGTCGAAGACGTCAGGCGGAAAATCCTGACGGTTCCCGATGTCGGCAAGGTCGAGCTCGTGGGTGCGCAGGACGAGGCGATCTATCTGGAATTCTCGCCCAAACAGGTTGCGGCCCTGGGATTGGACCAGCAGGCCATCATCAGCACCCTGCAGGCGCAGAATGCAATCACCCCGTCGGGCGTCATCGAAACCGGCCCTGAACGGGTGATGATCCGGGTGAACGGCCAGTTCGTGTCGGAGAAGAGCCTGCAGGCCATCAACCTTCGCGTCAATGACCGCTTCTTCCGGTTGAGCGATGTCGCGCGGGTTACCCGCGGTTATGTCGATCCGCCGACCAGCCTGTTCCGCGTGAACGGCAAGGAAGCCATCGGTCTTGCCATCGGCATGAAGCCGAACGGCAACCTCTTGAAGTTTGGCGAACACCTCAAGGCGCAGATGCAGCAGATTACGGCGGATCTGCCTGTGGGCGTTGGCGTCAATCTGGTTTCGGACCAGCCGCAAATCGTCGAGGAGGCGGTATCCGGCTTCACGCGCGCGCTGTTTGAGGCCGTCGCCATCGTGCTGGCGGTCAGCTTTGTCAGCCTGGGCATGCGTGCCGGTTTCGTGGTTGCGCTGGCCATACCGCTTGTCCTGGCGATCACCTTCATGGTGATGGAATATATGGGCATCTCGCTCCAGCGTATTTCACTGGGCGCGCTGATCATCGCGCTGGGCTTGCTCGTCGATGATGCGATGATCGCGGTCGAGATGATGGTGGCGCGGCTTGAGGCAGGGGACAATCTGCGCAAGGCCGCCACCTATGTATACACGCACACGGCCTTTCCGATGCTGACAGGCACGCTGGTGACGGTATCCGGCTTCATTCCCGTCGGCCTCAACAGCAGTGCGGCGGGTGAATTCACCTACACGCTGTTCGTCGTGATCGCCGTATCGCTGGTTGTTTCGTGGATCGTGGCAGTCATCTTCACGCCGCTGCTCGGCGTGACGCTGCTGCCGAAGACCATGAAGAACAAGCACGAGAACCCCGGCCGGTTTACCCTGTGGTTCCAGCGTATTCTCCTGCTCTGCATGCGGTTCCGCTGGGTGACCATCGCCGCGACCGTCGTGATTTTCGCGGTTTCCCTGTACGGAATGGGTCACGTCCAGCAGCAGTTCTTTCCCAACTCCGACCGTCATGAGCTGATTGTCGACTGGAACCTGCCGCAGAATGCCTCGATCCTTGAAACCAAGGCGCAGATGGACAAGTTCGAGGCGGAGCAACTGGCTGGCAACGCCGATATCGATCATTGGAGTTCCTATGTCGGGCAGGGTGCCATCCGCTTCCTCCTGTCATTCGACGTGCAGCCGTCAAATCCGTTCTTCGGGCAGACGGTGATCGTGACGAAGAGCCTGGAGGCACGCGACCGGCTGCGGACGACGTTGCAGGCATGGCTGAAGAACGAGTTTCCAAGCACCGACGCCTTTGTCCATCTGCTGGATATCGGACCACCGGTCGGCCGCCCGGTCCAGTACCGTGTCAGCGGGCCGGATGTGCAGAAGGTGCGCGACTATGCTCACGATATGGCCAATCTGGTTGCCGGCAATCCATCCATCGGCGACATCACCTTCGATTGGAACGAACCCTCCCGCGTCATCAAGGTCGACGTGCTGCAGGACAAGGCGCGTCAGCTCGGGATCACCTCGGAATCGATTGCCTCGTCGCTCAATGCCGTTGTCGGCGGTTCGACGATCACGCAGGTCAGGGATTCGATCTATCTGATCAATGTGGTCGTGCGCGCCCGCGCCGATGAACGCGGCTCGATCGACCAGCTTCGCAACATCCAGCTGACGACCAGCAACGGCCAGTCCGTGCCGGCTGCGGCCGTTGCAAACTTCCGCTACGAGTTGGAGCAGTCGGTGGTATGGCGTCGCGCGCGCCAACCCACCATAACGCTCAAGGCGGGTATCGTCGGCGACCTTCAGCCCGCAACAGTGGTGACGCAGCTGGCGCCCAAGGTCGCTGAGTTCGCGGGCAAGCTGCCGCCGGGTTACGGTGTTGTCGTGGGCGGTGCTGTGGAAGAAAGCGGCAAGGCCCAGGCGCCCATCGCAGCCGTTGCTCCGCTCATGCTGTTTGCCATGGTGACTCTTTTGATGATCCAGCTGCAAAGCTTCCAGCGGCTGTTCCTGGTCTTTGCGGTAGCGCCGCTGGCCATCATCGGCGTCGTTGCCGCGCTGCTCTCCAGCAATTCCCCGCTTGGCTTCGTGGCTTTGCTGGGCGTCCTGGCGTTGATCGGCATTCTGATCCGCAATTCCGTGATCCTTGTCGTCCAGATCGAGGATCTCCGGCGGGAAGGCAAGGATCCGTGGAGTGCGGTGGTCGAAGCGACGGAGCATCGCATGCGGCCGATCATGCTGACGGCAGCCGCGGCCAGCCTTGCGCTGATCCCGATTGCCCGGGAAATATTCTGGGGGCCGATGGCCTATGCCATGATGGGCGGCATTATCGTGGGTACGGTGCTGACGCTTCTGTTCCTGCCCGCACTCTACATTGCATGGTTCCGCATCAAGGCGCCTGACAACACGGTTCCGCCCGCGGGGCATCAGGAACCGGCAAGCGCGAATGCATGATTGGTTGAAGCGGGCGGAGCCAGCTTTCCGCCCATAAAAAACCGGGGCCTTGCGGCCCCGGACAATCAGCTTTAGCGATGACTAGAAATTGCGCTGGAAGCGGATGATACCACCGAAGGCATCGTCGTTGCCGCCGTGGGCAAGGGAGTAGTCCTTACGCGCGCCGTCAAACTTCGTGTAGTTGAGTTCCGGTGTGATCGTGAAGCCGGGAACGAGCTCGTAAGCAACGTTCAAAGCAGCGGCAATCGTGCCCTGTTCTTCGTAAGCAACCTGCGCATTGACGGTTGCCTTGTCGGTAACCTTGGCAGCCAGGCCGCCCCAGATGGCGTAGTCGCCTTCCCATGTGCCGAACCAGTTGCAGTTGACATTGGTGTTGAAGGACTGGTCGTCATAGTTGGTCTGGTAGGCGCCCATCACCCAGGCGGAAACCGTATCGGTGAACTTGACATCCAGACGAGCCTTGAAGCCCCATTCTTCCACGGCGGAGTCATAACCGGCGATACCGGAGATCGTTCCCCAGCCCTGTTCGTACTTGGCGCCCACGAGCACGTGGGGCATGTAGTCATCGATGCGGTAATCGTAACCCTGATCCACTTCGCCCTGCTCGGCGGCGATGATCGCCGAGAAGCCATTCCCGGCGTTATATGTGTAGCTTATCTGGTTGCTGGCAAAGCTGTTGTACTGGATCACGTCGTCATTGATGATGTTACCGGCATATCCGACCCACGAGCCGAAGATTTCGTCGGCCACGCCGACGCGGAAGCCGCCCAGTTCGATAAAGGCCTGCGGAATGGACGCGCCATCCTGATTGCCATCGGTATACTGGAAACGCGTCTGGATGTAGGAGCGCAATGTGCCAAGTTCGGTTTCCGTCCGGGCATCAAAACGCACCTCGGCACGGGCACGCTTGTAATAGGTGTCGTTCTGGCCGCCCATGTGTCCGCCCTTGTAGGGGTCGTCACCACCGCCGGCATCGTAGCGCATGTAACCGCCGATCTTCAGGCATGTCTCGGTGCCCGGGATATAGAAGAAGCCGGCACCATATGCGTCACACACTTTGACGTACTCGACGGCTTCTGGTTCAGCGACAACAACTGCATCTGCAGCGCGGGCTCCCGATACTGCAACAAGTGCAGCGGCAGAGCCGAGAAGAAGAGTTTTGATATTCATGTCGATCTCCAGTGAAGGATCATTGTTCTAGGGGCAAGCCAAATTCGCAGTGCCTCACTTATGTCTTACTTGGGTACCCTTTTGGTCAAAGGACATAACTGGTGGTATATTGCTACCAGACGCAATGTTGCCAATTTGCACCAGTCGCCGAGACGCAAAATGCCGTCATGGCGTGTCGGCCTTGTCTTTCCGGCTGCGCGAAACGCCCAGCCGGCTTACTGTTTTTCGTTGCAAATCAAATCTTTGTAAGGTCCGGGTCCTGCCAGAGGACACCGACGAATCCCGTTCACGAAAACCGCAATTTTCCGCAAATGTCGCGGGAAAGCCGCATCCGGCGCAATTTGGCGGCGCAAAGTTGGTAGCAAAAAGCCACCAGTTTTATCCTTTGACTGCCTGGAAAATCGGATGCAACGTGAACCGGCAAATTCTCGTTCACGCGGCAAGACTGCGTTGAACAGGAAGGCAAATGAGTTCAATTGATCTCCAGTCAATGCTCAACGACCCTGCCTTTCCAAGGGGCAGGGTCATTTCTTTTGAGCATGATGGTCGAGATCGGATGGCGCGGCGCGTGCGCTTTCCACAAGCGAAGGTCTTCAGGCGTTGCGATCTATGGGCAACAGATCGTAATCCCCGTTGGCAAGATGAATGTCGAATTGGGCGCGGGCTATATGGGCGGCGACCATGTTTTCGAAGACATCATTGAGGGTCGGCAATATCTCGATCTGCCGGCCGCCGTCTTCGAGCAAGCGCACCAGCCCTTCCGCTTCGGCCCGTTTCATAAGCCGGCGAATATGGGTGCGTGACACGCCGAAAAGATTGCCGATTTCATCATAGGGAAAGCTGACGATATTCTCCCGGTCTGCCGGTTGCTGCTCCTTCATTGTCATCAGCTTGCAGAGCAGGACTCCGCCGCCATCGCTGATGGCGAAGAGTTGGGAACTGTGCAGGTTGGAAATCATGGTGCTGACATTGAGCAGCGAATGCAGGCTGGAGGCGAAATAGCGTTCGAGGAAGCCGTCCGTGCCGTCGATCAATTGCTTGTAATGTCTCGAAGGAAACAATTTGTCGGCCGCTGCGATCGCAACGCCGACAATCCTGCGCATGCCGGATATCAGCTTGTCCGTCGGCTGGATCAGATGGTTCCGGTGGTCGGTTTCGTCGAGCACGCGGCTGACGAGCCCGATATTCTCCAGAAGATCGATTGTCGCCGAGGTGGTGTTCTTGCTGCAGAGCTTCAGGCTCGACGTTATGTTCTGGATGCTGGAAATGGTTGCGCCGTGATGTCCATTGTCGCGCGTGAAATGCAGTGCGAGAATCGACATGCAGATGACTTGCCGGGCGACATTCGCCATGACCTTGTTGGCCATGTAGCGGCCCTCAAAAATTCCAACGGCGTCGTCCGCATAGTCCGCCGCTGCTTCGCTGAAATTGGGATGCTGACGCAGGATCGCGACCCGCTGCAGCAGCCACTCGGAACGTGTTTCATGACTTATGAAGGGAAGGGTTTCGGGCATCCGGTCGTTCATGAAGGCTATTCCCATTCGATTGCCACTCCGTCTGGATTTGCACCAGTGTCGTTTTGCCCTTTGCGGGCAGTTGGTTCGGCGGGTGTCGGGGAGCCCTGTCCTGATCACGCAATGTACATGCTCCTGCGATGAACGCTGATAACAAGTGCGTGAATCAAACGGCACGCCTTGCGTGTGGTCTGGCTTCCCCGGGTGCAGAAATTGCCTTCACCCCGCGCAAGCGGTCTTGCCTGTTGCGCGACTGGTCTCGGCGGGATGGTCAGGTTTGGGACGGTAAAGACAGGGCGTCCATAGCCGTTACTTGGCGGAATAGGCGGCAATCATGGCGTCGCACGCCCGCTTCAACTGTTGCTGAGGGCCTTCCACGCCAGCACTTTGGCCGCACACGCGGGCCCCCTCGACAAGCAGCACAAGCGCATCCGCCAATTGTTCAGCCTGTGTGACCCCTGCCATGCGGCAAAGATCGATCAGGCGCTGCTTGTGCACTTTCTTGGCATCGACGATCACTTTGAAAGCGGGGTGATTCGCTTCCTTGAGTTCAATGGCTGCATTGGCCAGGTCGCAGCCGCGCGGGTCACTGAACACGCATTCGGCGGCTTCATGAATCCAGCCGCGTATCTGCGCCAGCGGATCATCCGGAAAGGCCGTTTCCAGATCGCGCCAGATCTGTTCGCGCCGTGCGGAAACCTGTTTGAGGCACTCGCAGATCAGATCGTCCTTGGATCCGAAGTGGCGATACAGCGTCATCTTGTTGGAATCGGCGGCCTCGGCAATCGCGTCGACACCAACGCCCTTGATGCCTTGCTGGCGAAACAGCTCGATGGCACTGGCCACGATGCGGGCGCGCGGCGGCATTCGGCTGCCGTCGGATTCCCCTGATATAACAGTATCGTGAGGTTTCGAAATTTCCTGCGTAGGCGCGCTTGACATAGATGTTACCGTCCAGTAACTATGGGTTGTTACTTACCGGTAACACGCATTTGGTTCTCATGTCAATTTTTCAAATTGGTGTTCGGGCCGACGCCTTACAAAAGTACTGATTTACCATTCTATTCGTTATTGCGGCGCCATTGCCGCGCAGAAGGAGAGCATCATGCCACAGACATATGCCGATCTTACCCTTGCTGAAGCTTTATCAGATCCCATGATCAACGCCGTCATGCGCGCTGACCATGTGACCCGCAGCGAGCTTGAACTCCTTATGAAATCTGTGGCGCGAAAAAATATCGAGGCTGTCGCATCCAACAATTGGCAGCGCCCGTTTACGGTGGATCAACCCGCAGTATCCAAGAGCCTGCTTGCCATGGGCGCGCGCGTTCGCTCGGCCTGCTGCGAAGGGTCCGTTTAGCGTTCGGGTTGGAGTTCGGGCAGTCCACGGATTGCCAATGCAAATGATCGCCGGCAGTTCCCATGGGAGCTGCCGGTTTTGTTTTGCAGCAAGCGATGCTGCACAGGATTTTCGCAGTTGCACAAAATATCGGCAGACAATGTGCAATTGTTGAGCGCGGCTGTCTGTCTTGGCGGCCCGGTTTTGTTTGCTGGCAAGCGATCATTTGCTGTTTTTACGCCTCCGGGCGGAGCCGCAATTAAGCCTCCGTCGAAAGTGGCACGCAAATTGCTTTGGCTAGTGTATCCGCAGGTGATGGCGCACGATTGGGCGCAGCACCCGCAAAAAGGATCAGCACGCACAACTACCTATGAGAGAAGCCATAATGACAAAATACAAACTCGAATACATCTGGCTCGACGGTTACACGCCGGTCCCCAACCTTCGCGGCAAGACGCAGGTCAAGGAATTCGATGCTTTCCCCAAACTGGAACAGCTGCCTCTCTGGAACTTTGACGGAAGTTCGACGATGCAGGCCGAGGGCAGAAGTTCGGACTGTGTTTTGAAGCCGGTTGCCGTCTATCCGGACAGCGAGCGCAAGAATGGCGTTCTCGTGATGTGCGAAGTGATGATGCCCGATGGCAAGACACCGCATCCTTCCAATACGCGTGCAAGCATCAATGACGATGAAGGCGCATGGTTCGGGTTCGAACAGGAATATTTCCTCTACAAGAACGGCCGCCCGCTCGGCTTCCCCGAGGCCGGTTTTCCGGCACCCCAGGGCCCCTATTATACGGGCGTCGGCTACAGCAATGTCGGCGATGTCGCCCGCAAGATCGTCGAAGAACATCTCGATATCTGCCTTGCTGCCGGTCTGAATCACGAAGGCATCAATGCCGAAGTGGCCAAGGGACAGTGGGAATTCCAGATTTTCGGCAAGGGCTCCAAGAAGGCCGCTGACGAAATCTGGATGGCGCGCTATCTCCTGCAGCGTCTGTGCGAAAAGTACGGTATCGACGTCGAATACCATTGCAAGCCGCTCGGTGATACCGATTGGAATGGTTCCGGCATGCATGCCAACTTCTCGACGGACTATATGCGCGAAGTCGGCGGCAAGGATTATTTCGAACAGGTCATGGCTGCGTTCGAAACCGCCTGCGATGAGCATATTGCCGTCTACGGACCGGACAACCATCTGCGCCTGACCGGCAAGCACGAGACCCAGTCCATCCATCAGTTCAGCTATGGCGTCGCCGATCGCGGTGCGTCGATCCGCGTGCCGCACAGCTTTGTCGCCAATGGCTACCGGGGCTACCTCGAAGATCGCCGTCCGAATTCCCAGGGCGATCCCTACCAGATCGCGTCGCAGATTCTGCGCACGATCGCATCGGTTCCGGAGCCGGTCGAAGACAGGCTCGCTGCCGTCGCTTAAGTTGTTCCGGCATGGCGCGGGTTTTCCCGCGCCATGCCGCTCCCCTCGGATGAGCGATGCCAATCGATCGAGATCCGAAGCCGGCTGCAGGCCTGTTCACAGCCAACCCTTTGCCATACCTCCGGTAGAATATGAACTCACTTGCAATCAGTAAGTGAGAAGATCATGCTGTGTTTGCAATGCCATGGATCAATCATGCCGGGTCACGCTGATGCGCAATTCACCTGCAAATATTCCTGGAAGCGAGACATTTTCAGCCACAATCGACGTGCAGATTCCACTTGATGACTTCGAGTGGTGCGTTGAAAATGCGCTTCACTCCCCAGGGACGGGAGGCATCAAGGCATTGTTAAACCGGAACGCATGGTGCGTGCCCGGGGGAAACGCGAACCAGATCGCAAGGAACATGTGAAGATGAACCAGTTTCTGACACATACGCTCGCCGCATCGGTGATTGTCGGCGCCGGATTGACACTATTTGCCCTCCCTGCATCCGCAGCGAGCACCGCTGCCCAGTCTGTCACCAAGGAGTGCAGCACGAAGTACAATGCGGCCAAGCAGGCCGGTACGCTCAATGGCCAGAAATGGCCGCAGTTCCTGTCGACCTGCAGTGCGAGCCTGAAGACCGATGCTGCGGCACCGGCTCCTGCGGCCACGGCACCGGCGGTCAAGCAGGCCCAGGATGCCACCAAGCCGGCCAAGACGCCGGCAATGGCAGCAGCGCCGGCAGCAGCCGGAGCCATGTCGGCCAAAGCCGTGACCAAGGAATGCAGCACCCAGTATCAGGCAGCCAAAACCGCCGGTACATTGAAGGACCAGAAGTGGCCGCAATTCCTGTCGGCGTGCAGCGACAGCCTCAAGGCAGACAAGTCCGATGCGGCAACGCCGCCGGAACCGGCCGCCGCGCCGGCCAAGGCGACCGCCGGCAAAGCGGGCGCAGCCACCGAAACTGCCGCCAACGGCAAACCTTTGTCTGCCGGTGAAATCGCATTCCGTTCCCGCATTCGCGAATGCGGCGATGAGTGGCAGAAGGCAAAGGCTGCCAACAAGGTCGCCGGCCAGACATGGCCGCAATACTGGAGTGCTTGCAACACCCGCCTGAAGTCTGAATAGGAACAACCTGCCATTTGGCAGGCCGCGATTGAATTCCAGAAACGCCCGGACGGCCAATTGCCTGTCCGGGCGTTTCTGCTTGCAACGTCGTGGCTTTTCTGGCGTCATCCAACGCTCATAGAGGCGGTATAATATCCGGCTCTGCGCTCGCAAACAGGAGAATGCCATGCCGATCCAGGATCTGGTGAACACCATAGCCACCCAAGCCAATCTCGATCCGCAGGCAGCGGAAAAGGCGGCTGGAACCGTGCTGTCCGTGCTCCAGCATGAAGCTCCGGAACAGGCAGCCAGCCTCTTTGCCAAGATGCCAGGCGCGGCCCAGCTGGCGCAGAGTTTCGACGTCATGGCTGCCGGCAATCAGTCGGGCGGGCTCATCTCCAGCATAACCGGGTTTCTCAGCGGCGCGGCGGGTGAAAAAGTCGGCGCGCTGGTCAATGGCATGGCGGCGCTCAAGGCCAGCGGCTTGACGGTGGAGCAGATTCAGCAGGCGGGTACCGCCGTGATCGCCCATGCCAAGCAATCCGCCGATCCGCAGCTGGTCGACAAGATTGTTGCGTCGGTTCCCGGCCTGAAGGGGCATTTTGGTCTCTGAAGCAATGGGGTTGATGCGGTTGCCGGCTGACAACCGCATCGCCACCGGATAAACCGCTTCTCGTATCGCCAGGGGTTAGCGAAGGAGCGGGCAGGATGAACGGAACGCGACGCGCGTTTTACTTCGCGCTTGGCTGGGTGATGGTGGCGCTCGGCTTTGTCGGCGCGCTCCTTCCGGTCATGCCCACCACCATTTTCCTGATCATCGCTGCCTGGTGTTTCGGCCGTTCTTCGCCGCGTTTCGAGAAATGGCTGCTGGGACACCCGGTCTTCGGCCCGACTCTGGTGCAGTGGCAGCACCATGGCGCCATCCCGCTCCGGGTGAAATGGATCGCCTGCGGCGGCATGGCGTTCGGTTATGGCTCCTTCTGGTATTTTGCCCGGCCGACGCCGCTTCTCGGCGGTGCCGTCATGTTGTTCTTCATCGCCTGCGCCGTTTATGTCGTTTCCCGCCCGACCGGAAAATGACGGGCGACCTCGTGCGAATCGAAACGCCCATTCAAGGCCATTGACGTCCCGTCGGTGATGCAGGGAGGTTCCGTCCTGCGGATAAGCGGGATCGCGCAAACCCGGAAGTTGCAGGAATCGGGTGGACAGCGGGCGCGCGGGAGAGATGCCGCCCCGAAAAACAGTTGACAAGCGCGCACAAAAATCCAACTCTATTACATTAAAAGGGGATATATTCCATTACAGTGGAATTATTTGGATGAGGAGCAGCGGTGTCTGATTTACTTGTAAGCTTGTACACCGACAAGCTGGCCGAACTGAAGACCAAGGCTGACGGCGTTGCTGTGACCATCCGTCCGGTGCTTGCGCCCGAGGCGCAACTGGTCACGGACTGGGTCCGCGAACATTTCAGCGCCAATTGGGCCAGCGAAGTCACGGTTGCCATCACCCGCCAGCCCTCGGCCTGTCTCATCGCCATCGAGGATGGCGCGCTTGCAGGATTTGCCTGCTACGACGCGATAGCGCGCGGCTTTTTCGGCCCGACGGGCGTCCATCCCGACAAGCAGGGGAAGGGCTTCGGCCTTGCCCTCTTTTCAGCCGCCTTGCAAACCATGAAAACGCTCGGCCATGCCTATGCGTTCATCGGTGATGCCGGTCCGGTGGACTTCTACGTGAAGGCCGTCGGCGCCATCGAAATCCCGTCCGAAAACAAAGGCATCTATCAGGGCATGTTGCGCGCCAAGCGAACCTGAAGCCTATCCCCCATCACAGTTCCCATGGAGTGAATACAGTGTCCAGCCAATTGCCTCTCGCCCTGTTCGTCGGCATTCCCAACCCGGTCCTGTCATCCGATGAGATCGCGCTGTTTCGCGAGACCAACCCGCTCGGCCTCTTTGTCGGCCGCCGCAACCAGCGTGAGCCCGAGCAGGTCAAGGCATTGATCGAAAGTTTCCGCGAGGCTGTCGGGCGTGCCGATGCGCCGGTCTTCACCGACCAGGAGGGCGGCCGCGTTCAGCATCTCGACGCCGGTCCGTGGCCGCTGTTCCGCAGTTTTGGCGAGTTTGCCCGTCTCGCCCGGCATGATCTTGAGCTGGCGCGAAAGGCGCTGCGGCTCTCTTCCCGTGCCATGGGCACCATGATGACCGAGCTTGGTCTTTCCAGCGGCTGCTCGCCGGTGCTCGATCTGGTGTTCGATACCACAAGCGACGTCATCGGCGCCCGGTCATTCGGGGCTGATCCGGAACTCGTGACGCTGCTCGGCCGCGAGGTCATCGACGGTCTGCTGGAGACGGGCAACATGCCGGTCATGAAGCACATCCCGGGCCACGGCCGCGCCACGCTGGATTCCCACAAGGAGCGGCCGGTCGTCGATGCGAGCAAGGAAACCCTCCTTGCCACGGATTTCAAGCCGTTCATCGATCTCAAGGATACGCCCTGGGCGATGGTGGCGCATGTGGTCTATTCGGCCTATGACAAGGAGCAGCCCGCTTCCGTCTCTCCCGTCATGCTGGATGTCATCCGCAAGGACCTGGGGTATGACGGCGTCCTCATCTCCGACTGCATTTTCATGAATTCTCTGACCGGCACCATGCCGGAACGCGTCGCGCAGGTTCTCGACGCGGGCTTCGATATTGCGCTGCACAGCCATGGCGACCTCGCGGACAGCGAAGCGGCGGCGAAGGCATCCCGCCCGCTGACCGCAGACGCCGCCCGCCGTATCGCCGCCGCCAATGCCCGGCTTGGATCGCTGAAAGTCGATGTCAAGGCGGTGCATGCGGAAGTGGAAGACATGTTTGCCGGTGCACTGGTCAGCTGATCGTCTTTAATCAATAAAAACAGGGGAATACGCATGTCGAGAAACCGTCTGTTTGCAGCAGCTTCTGCAATGATGCTCCTGTCTGCGCCTGCCATGGCGCAGACAGTGCTGACCGTCAACATCGAGCCGGCCACCACCTGGGTGCGCAATTTCAATCCGTTCAACCAGACGTCGGCCCGTCAGAGCACGCTTGATTTCATTTATGAGCCGCTCGTCGTCTTCAACCGCTTCGACAACAACAAGCCGAATTATCGCCTCGCCGAAAGTTTCAAGCTGGCGGACGATCTGAAGAGCATCGAGTTCAAGCTGCGGCCGGACATGAAATGGTCGGATGGCAAGCCGCTGACCTCGGCCGACGTCAAATTCACCTATGACTATCTGCAGAAGTTCCCGGCGCTGGATTTCGTCAGCATCTGGAAATTCATCAGCGGCGTCGAGGTTGTCGATGCGCAGACCGTTCGGTTCACGCTGGTCAATCCAAGCTCGCTGGCCGCCGACCAGCTGGTGCAGGTTCCGATCATTCCGGAACATGTCTGGAAGGACATTGCCGATCCGGTGACTTTCGCCAACGAGAATCCGGTCGGCAGCGGCCCGATGACCGAGATTGCCCGGTTCACCGGCCAGACCTACGACCAGTGCCGCAATCCGAACTATTGGGATGCCAAGGACCTCAAGATCGACTGCATGCGCTTCCCGCAATTGGCCGATAACAACCAGATCCTGACCGCAACCGCCAATGGTACGCTCGATTGGGGTGTGTCGTTCCTGCCGGACATCGAGAACACCTATGTGGCAAAGGACCCGAAGAACTTCCACTACTGGTACACGCCGGGCAGCATGGTTGCTTTCCTGTTCAATCTGGAAACGGCCAATGCCAACAACCGCAAGGCCTTCAACGACGTGAAATTCCGCCGCGCGGTCAGCATGGCGCTGGACCGCAAGGGCATGATCGACGTGGCCGGTTACGGCTATCCCACGCTGAACGACGATCCCTCGGGCATGGGCGAACTGTACAAGAACTGGTCCGATCCGTCTGTGCTCACCGACTTCGGCAAATACGGCAAATATGACACGGACGCGGCCAAGGCCCTGCTCGACGAGGCGGGCTATGTGGACAAGGACGGCGACGGCTTCCGTGACAACCCCGATGGCACCAAGCTGTCGTTCTCGCTGATCGTGCCCAATGCCTGGACGGACTGGATCGACACGGTGCAGATCGCCATCGAAGGCATGCAGGCGGCCGGGCTCGACGTGAAGATCGCCACGCCGGAAGAAGCCGTCTGGTCGGGTAACCTGATCAATGGCAATTTCGACATGGCCATCAACAGCCTGCCGGCGGCGGCCTCGCCCTATTATCCCTATCAGCGCGCCTATAACGAGCAGGACAAGGGCAAGACCCGCTTTACCGCGCAGCGCTGGTTCAACCCTGATCTTGCCAAGCTGATGGTGGATTTCACGCGGACCGCTGATCCGGCTGAACAGAAGACCGTGATGAACAAGGCCCAGCGCATTGTTGCGGAAAACCTGCCGATGATGCCAGTGTTCAACAATCCGAACTGGTATCAGTACAACACCAAGCGGTTCACCGGCTGGTCGACAAAGGAGCACCCCTTCGTCAATCCGTCGATCACCCGCAACAACCCGGCGCGTCTCATCCACCTCCTGGCGCTCGAGCCGGTCAAATAGGCATCGCACAGGCGGGGACGGGTGAAACCTGTCCCCGCCGCGATGGGAGATGCATATGGCCTTTTTGCTTCGACGCCTCGGATTCTATCTGGCTGCCTTCATTGCGGCTGCCACGATCAATTTCTTCCTGCCGCGCCTGATGCCGGGGGATCCGATCCAGATCATGTTTTCCAGCACCGGCACGGAACTGTCGGCGGAAAATCTCGCGTCGCTGAAGCTGACGTTCGGCTTCGTCGATGGGCCGCTCTGGCAGCAGTACCTCACCTATCTCAAGAGCATTTTCACTGGCGATCTTGGCCGGTCGATCAAATATTTCCCGCTGCCGGTGACGGAGGTTCTCGGCCACGCCCTGATCTGGACCGTGGCGCTGATGGGAACCGCCACGCTGATCAGTTTCACGCTTGGGACATTCCTCGGCATTCTAGCCGCCTGGCGGCGCGGCAGTGTCTTCGACGTCGTCGTGTCCGTCGGCGCGATCTTCGCCACCTCCGTCCCGGCGGTGGTTACGTCGCTGATCGTGCTTTTCTTCTTCGGCTTCACGCTCAACTGGTTCCCGACCGGCTATTCCGCCGATCCGGCGCTCGATCCGGCGTTCTCCCTGAACTATATCCTCAGCGTGCTCTATCACGGCATCCTGCCGATGCTGACCCTGTGTACGGTGCTGACCGGCGGCTTTGCCGTCACCATGCGCAACAACATGATCAATCTTCTTGGTGAGGATTACATTGTCATGGGGCGGGCCAAGGGGCTTTCCGACAGCCGGGTGATGATATGGTATGCGGCGCGCAATGCGCTGCTGCCGACGGTCAGCAGTCTTGCCATCGCCATCGGCACCGTGCTCGGCGGTTCGCTGGTGACCGAAGTCGTGTTCAATTATCCCGGCCTCGGCAATATCCTCTATCAGGCCATTCTCGCCCGCGACTATCCCGTCATTCAGGGCCAGCTCCTGATCATGACCATCGCCATGCTTGTCGCCAATTTCATCGTGGATATCAGCTATGTGCTGCTCGATCCGCGCCTGCGGAGGACATGAGCCATGCAACCTCTCATCGCCGGACTTGTCCGCAACCGCAAAGCCCTGGTCGGCATGATCATTCTTCTGATCATCGTCCTGATCGCCCTCGCGGCACCGCTGCTGACAGAGTATAACCCGGCAGCGCGCGTCGGCCGGCCGCATCAGCCGCCATCGGCCGAGCATTGGCTCGGCACCACGCGCATCGGCCAGGATGTTTTTGCGCGGCTGATCTACGGGGCGCGGACATCGCTTGCCGTCGGTTTCGGCGCCGGGCTCCTGATTACGGTGCTGGGCACGGCGCTCGGCATCATTGCCGGGTATCGCGGCGGCAAGACGGATGAAGTCATCAGCTTCTTCACCAATATGGTGCTGGTGGTGCCCAACCTGCCGCTACTGCTGGTGCTTGCCTCCTTTATCGGTCAGGCCAGCCCGCTGGTCATTGCCATCATCCTCGGCTGCACGTCCTGGGCCTGGGGCGCGCGCGTCACCCGCGCGGAAACCCTGTCGGTCAAGCAGAAGGATTTCGTCAAATCGGCCGAAATGATGGGTGAGCCGCGCTGGCGCATCATGACCTTTGAAATCTTCCCCAATCTGATTTCCATCGTCGGCATCAACTTCATCGGTAGCGTGATTTTTGCGATCATCACGGAAGCAACGCTGGAGTTCCTTGGTCTTGGCGATCCCAAGACCGTGTCCTGGGGCATGATGCTGTACAACGCGCAAAAAGCGTCAGCCCTGTCCGTCGGCGCCTGGTGGGATATCCTGACCCCGTGTTTTGCTCTCGCGCTGCTGGGGATCGGCCTGTCGCTGCTGAACTTTGCCGTCGATGAGATCGCCAATCCGCGCCTTCGCACGGGAAACAGCATGAGCCGCTGGTCG
The DNA here is from genome assembly GCF_055378485.1 of Phyllobacterium sp. T2-21. Lineage (NCBI taxonomy): Bacteria > Pseudomonadati > Pseudomonadota > Alphaproteobacteria > Hyphomicrobiales > Phyllobacteriaceae > Phyllobacterium > Phyllobacterium sp. T2-21. Next base: position 230,408 of record NZ_AP027915.1, read on the forward strand.
GCACTGATCCGCTCCGGGGAGGGCCGCCTGTGACCGCACCGCTGCTTCAGGTGAAAAACCTCACCATCGACTATATCGGCGACAGCACGGATTTCCGCGCTGTGGACGATGTCAGCTTCGACGTCGCCCGCGGCGAAGTCTTCGGTCTTGCCGGAGAATCCGGTTGCGGCAAGAGCACCATCGCCTTTGCCATCAGCCGGCTGCACAAGCCGCCGGCATTGATCCGCTCCGGCCGGATACTCCTCAAGGACAGGGATGTGCTCGATCTCAACCCGGCACAGCTGCGGGATTTCCGCTGGCGCGAAGTGGCCATGGTGTTCCAGAGCGCCATGAATTCGCTCAATCCCGTGCTGCGCGTCCAGGAACAGTTTTATGACGTGCTGCGCACGCACCAGAAGATGAACCGGGCGCAGGCGCGCGAGCGGACGGCGGAAATGCTGCGTCTTGTCGATATTCCGCCGGATCGGATGAAGGATTATCCGCACCAGTTTTCCGGTGGTATGCGCCAGCGTATCGTCATTGCCATTTGTCTCGCGCTCAATCCGAAGATCGTCGTGATGGACGAGCCGACCACCGCGCTCGATGTGGTGGTGCAGCGCGAAATCCTGCAGCGCATCAACGAACTGCGCCGCACCTTCGGCTTTTCCGTGCTGTTCATCACCCATGATCTCGGCCTGATGGTGCAGTTCTGCGACCGCATCGGCATCATGCTGGCGGGCAGGCTCGTGGAGCAGAACACCGCGGAAAACATTTTTGGCGCGCCGCAGCACGACTACACCAAAAAGCTCTGGGCTTCCTTCCCGTCGCTGCACGGAGAACCGGTGATGGAGAAGGTATCGATATGAGCGATCCGCAAACCGCTATCCTTGCGCTCGACCGCGTGTCGAAGTCCTTTGGCACGGCGCCGTTCAAGGTGAATGCGGCGCAGTCGGTTTCCTTCGAGCTGCATACCGGCCGGACCCTTGCGCTTGTCGGCGAATCCGGCAGCGGCAAGACCACCTGTGCCCGGCTGGTGATGCGGGAATACATGCCAAGCGAAGGCCAGCTGCTGTTCAAGGGCAAACCTGTCGCGACCGACAACGCCAAGGCGCTCGCCGCCTATCGCCGCTCGGTGCAGATGATCTTCCAGGATCCGTTTTCCTCGCTCAATCCGGCCCATACCATCGACTATCACCTGCGCCGCCCGCTGCAGCTGCACCGGCGTGACCTCAAGGGAAAACAGCTCGATGCTGCCATCGAGGAACTGCTGACCCGGGTCAAGCTCGACCCGAAAATCGTCGCGCGCAAACACCCGCATGAACTGTCGGGTGGACAGCGCCAGCGCGTCAACATCGCCCGCACGCTGGCGGTCGGCGCCGAAGTGATCGTGGCGGACGAGCCGACCTCGATGCTCGATGTGTCGGTGCGTCTCGGCGTGCTCAACCTGCTCAACGAGATGAAGCGGGACATGAAGCTTGCGCTGCTTTATATCACCCATGACATCGCCACTGCCCGCTACGTCGCCGAGGACATTGTCGTCATGTATGCCGGACAGATCGTCGAATGGGGCAATGTCAACAAGGTCATCGACAACCCGCAGCATCCCTACACCCGGCTTCTCCTATCGGCGGTGCCCGATCCGCAGATGCGGTTCGATGATCCGAAGGCGCAATTGAAGGCGGCCGATGTCGACGAAGTCCGACGCTTATCAGCGGTGCCGCAGGATCGCATCGTCGCTATCGAGCCCGGCCATTTCATCCGCCAGATCGCAAGCGGCAGGGCGGCGTAGAGCGCGCCGTCGCGATTGACCAAAACTGCCGGATGATTGCACAATCCTCCAAAGCGGATCAAAGCTGGCGGTTCGGCTCTGGTTCGCGCGCGTGATGACACCTAGATAGGGTGGGCATTACCCGAGGAGAGCTGCCGTGGACAAAATTACCGAGCTTGCACAATTGATCGAAAAGCACACGGGTGCCGATGGGCTGTTTTCGACGGATATTCCGCGCCTGAACCTCGCCCGTGCCACGGCGCCGACCGAGCCGAACCATGTGGTGCATGAACCGGCGGTCTGTGTGATCGCCCAGGGCCGCAAGCGCACCATGCTGGGTGACGAGGTGTATTATTACGACAAGGCGACCTATCTGACCGTTTCCGTTGATCTGCCGATTGTGGGTCATGTCATCGAAGCGTCGGAAGACGAGCCGTATCTGTCGCTGCGCCTTGACCTTGATCCCACCATGCTCAGCGCATTGCTGCTGGAAGCGCCGAAGGAAAGTTTCAGCAACCAGCTGCCCGACCGCGGCATGTCGCTCAATCCGATGGGGCCGGACCTACTCGACAATGTCGTGCGGCTTGTCCGCCTTCTCGATACGCCGAAGGACATTTCCATGCTGGCGCCGTTGACCGAGCGTGAACTGCTCTACCGGCTCCTGACGGGCGAACAGTCCGGCCGCCTGCGCCAGATCGCCCAGTCGGAAAGCCGCCTGCATCAGGTGAACAAGGCCATCGGACTGATCAAGCGCAATTTCCGCAAGACGCTGCGCATCGAGCATGTGGCCTCCGAAGCCAATATGAGCCCGTCCTCCTTCCATCAGCATTTCAAGGCGGTGACGTCGATGAGCCCGCTGCAATACCAGAAGCAACTGCGGCTGCAGGAAGCGCGGCGGCTCATCCTCAGCCAGTCGCTGGACGCGGCAACGGCGGGCCATGCGGTGGGTTATGACAGCCCGTCGCAGTTCAGCCGCGAATATGCGCGCCTGTTCGGCCAGCCGCCGCTGCGCGATATCGCCCGGCTGAAGGACATGCCGGACTATCTGCTGGAAGGCTAGAGCCGCCTACTGGTCGCCTTGTCGAAAATGTGCAGGGCACCGGCATCGATGGCAAAGCGCTGGGCCATCCCGGCTGTCACCGCCGATTTCGGCGGCAGGCTGGCGGTCAGGCGCTGGCTGCCGATGGTTGATGTGACCACCAGTTCGGGGCCGGTCAGCTCCACCACCTCGACCATGGCATCGATGCCAAGCGCCGCATCGCCAGCCGGAGCAAGGCTCAGGCTTTCGGGGCGGATGCCGATGACGACATCGCGTGCCTGACCGGCCTTTTCCCGGATATCGGCGGGAAGCGCAAAGCCGCTCAGCGATCCGTCAATATGGGCGATACCCTCGGCGACCGTGGCCTCCAGCATGTTCATCGGCGGCGAGCCGACGAAGCTGGCGACATAACGGGTGGCCGGGCGGTTGTAGATCTCATCAGGCGTTGCCAATTGCTCGATCTGGCCGTCGCGCATCACGGCGATGCGGGTTGCCAGCGTCATCGCTTCGATCTGGTCATGGGTGACATAGACAATCGTCGTCCCCAGCATCAGGTGCAGGCGCTTCAGTTCGGTGCGCATTTCCATGCGCAGTTTCGCATCGAGGTTCGACAGCGGCTCGTCGAACAGGAAAATTTGCGGATCGCGCACCAGAGCCCGGCCGATGGCGACGCGCTGACGCTGGCCGCCGGAAAGTTCGGAAGGCTTGCGTTCAAGCAGGTTTTCGATCTGCAGGATTTTTGCGGTCTTGCGCACGGCGTCCGTGCGTTCGGCCGCCGGAACCTTGCGCATTTCCAGCCCGAAGCCGATGTTGCGCGCCACCGACATGTTCGGATAGAGCGCGTAGGACTGGAACACCATGGCGATGTCCCGGTCCTTCGGATGTACGCCGGTCACGGAGCGGTCGCCGATGCGCACGTCGCCTTCCGTTGCTTCCGCCAGCCCCGCAATGATGTTGAGGAGCGTGGACTTGCCGCAGCCGGAGGAGCCGAGCAGCACCAGGAACTCGCCGCTGGCAAGCGACAGGTCAATACCTCTCAGGGTTTCGATGACGCCGTAGCGTTTCCTGATGTCGATGAGTTCAAGGGCGCTCATTGCGCATTCTCCGGCGTGGTGTCGAGGTCATGGCTGTCATAGCGGCGGGGTACGGTCGAGATGGCTTTGGACGCCACATGGACACCGGCGGCGATGCAGTGTTGCAGGGGCATTTCCCGCGCAAGGGCGGCCAGGAAGGCCGCATTGAAAACATCGCCGGCGCCGATCGTGTCGGCAACGGACACCATCGGTGCATCGGTCGTCACCAGCTGATTGTCCGGGCCGATGGCCAGGGCACCGTCCGATCCGCATTTGACCACGACGATGGCATTTTCCGGCATCAGCGCCTTCAGCGTGCGCGCCGCGTCTGCTGGCTCGATGCTGTTGGCAAGCCGCGTTGTTTCCACCTCGTTGAACAGGGCGCAGTGACAGCGCGACAGCCATCGGCGGGTCGCCGCACGGTTGGCGTCGCTCCAGCCGTCGGCTGGCCAGCCGGTATCGAGCGCGACGCGGATATCGTTGGCATCGGCCCAGTCAAACAGCGCGTCATAGTCCGCAACGAGCGCATCGGTCAGGAATGAACCGCACAGGAGGACATGACCGCCGCGCAACCGGTGCGTGTCCAGCATGGCGAGCACATCCGGCCAGGATAGGGCGCCGAGATGGCCGCGCGTCGTGAAGAACGTGCGCTCGCCATTGGGATGGGTAATACCGACGGACAGGGTGGTTCCCATCGGGGCGACAGGCCAGCGCTGGCCGCGCACGCCGAATTCCTCGCGCAGCCATTGGCCGAACTGGTCGCTGCCGACATTGGCGGCGATCTGGAAGTCGATGCCGAGCCCTTCCCAGGTCAAAGCCGAATTGCCGGCCGAACCGCCGACACGCAGTTCGTCGTAATCGACCATGATCTCCGTGCCGGGCGTCGGCCAGGGGTCGGCGGGGCCGAGGATCAGGTCCACATTCACGTTTCCAATGACGGCAAGCGGACGCATGATCCTATTCGCTCCGCGTAATCTTGGTGGAGCGCACGGGCGTTCCGACATCGGCGACCCGTTCGCCGGCAAAGGCGATCATGAAATGCTGCGCGGCGGGCAGCAACGCGAAAATGGCGGCGATCCCGGCGGCTTCACCAGCATTGACGGTGGTAACGCCATCAATCGGCTTTTCGCCCGAGGCGTCGAACACCACTACAGGCGATCCTGCTTCGCACGCGGACACGGCCATTCCGGCAACCAGTCCGGCGGTGGCATCCTTGCCGCGGAACAGCACCACGCCGACCTTTGGCCCGAGCATTTCCATCGGCCCGTGCCGCAGTTGCCCGCCTTCCAGCGAGAAGCAGGGGATGCGCGACAGTTCGGTGAGGCCGAGCGCAATGGCTTCGGCGACGCCCTGCAGACGGCGCCCCGATGTAACCACCGAGGAAACATCGGAGAGTGTTTTGACGGCCGCATCAATCTGCGCCGTGTCACCGCGTTGAAGGCGCTCGAGCGCTGCCGAGGGATCGTCGCCCAGCGCTGTCAGAACAGCAAGATGCAGCGCAAAACTGACGGTCAGGCTGCGGGTGGCGGCAAAGGCGTTTTCGGTGCCGCCGGCACCCACGAGCGAGGGCACGGTGCGGGCCAGCGTCGATCCGCCTTCGAGCGTCAGGCCGAACGTATCGGGCGCCACGCCCGCTTCGGCAAACCAGCGCAGCACTTCGGCGCTTTCGCCGGACTGGGACGTTACAAGCACTGTCTTGCCGCTTATCGGCACCGGCTGCCCGAGCTGTTCCGACAGGGGCAGCGCCACCGCATCGATCCCCAGGCTGCGATAGAGCGGCTCGACGGCCCGATTGACCGCGTGGGAGCCGCCCATGCCGAGCAGCAGAAGGCGTCCGGTCTTGCGCAGCGATTGGGCGATTGTTGTGGCAAGCGGCTTTGCCGCTTCGAAGGACGCGATTGCATCGGCATTCTGCCGCGCCATTTCCTTTTCGATCGCCACAAGGCCGGCGGGGCGGTTCTGGTCAGATGTCATGCTCATCCCTTGACGCCGCCATTGGTCAGACCCGAAATCAGGGCACGCTGCATGAACAGACCGATGATCAGCGGCGGCAGGGCGGCCAGCACACCCGCTGTGGCGATCAGTCCGTAATCGGAGACCCGGCCGCCTGCAAGATCGGCGATGGCGACGGTGAGGGTCTTGGCCCGCTGGTCGGAGGTGAACAGCAAGGCATAGAAGAATTCATCCCAGGCGAGCAGGAAGGCAAAGAGCGCCGCCGTTGCCATGACCGGTGCGGCCAATGGCAGGGTAATCAGGCGCAGGATCTGGTCAAGCCGCGCACCATCGACCGTCGCGGCGCTTTCGATTTCGCGCGGAATGGAATCGAAGCCGGATTTCATCAGCCATGTGGTGAAGGGCGCAAGGATGGTCAGATACACCAGGGCCAGTCCGAAAACGTTGTTGAGAAGACCGAGGGCCGACAGCGCCATATAGAGCGGAACGGCGAGAGCGACCGGTGGCAGCATATAGGTGGCGATGACCGCATAGAGGGACCAGCCGACGCTTGGCGTGCGCGATACCGCCCAGGCCGAGGGTATGGCGACAACAAGTGCCGCCGCTGTTGCCATGCCCGCCACTTTGAGACTGTTGAAAAGCGAGGCGACGAATGCCTCCCCGGCGCTGTTGGCGACGCTCGACAGGAGAACACCATAGCGTGAGAGGTCGATGGTTTCGGGCCACCAGCGCAGCGGCTTGGTGATGAGGTCGGTGGTCGACGAAATGCTCATGATGAACAGCCAGACCACCGGCGCAAGGATGACCGCTGCCAGCAGGAGCGCTGCGGCATGGACAAGGATCGTGGCTGTCATGCTGCGGCGTTCCATCAGGAGGCTCCTGCGCTTTTGCGGATCAAGGCGGCATAGGCGACGGCAAGAACGGTGACGAGAAGCGTGACGATCAGGGCAAGCGATGCTCCGGACCCTGCGCGCTGAAATGAGAAGGCTTCCTGATACACGAGGATGGACAGCGTGCGGGTGCTGTTGGCCGGGCCGCCGCGCGTCATCACCCAGATAAGGTCAAAGACCTTGAATGCTTCGATGGTGCGCAGGACCAGCGCAACCATCAGCGGGCCGGCGAGATAGGGCATGATGACGAAACGGAACCGGGACCAGGCGCCGGCACCGTCCACCATCGACGCTGCGGTGATATCGCGCGGCACGGCCTGCAGCGCGGCGAGCGCGATCAGCGCCACCAGCGGAAAATTCTTCCAGCAGTCGGCAACGATGAGGGCGGTCAGCGCCGTGCCGGGCTCGCCGAGCCACGAGCGATAGGTGTCGAGAAGGCCGATCTGCGTGAGCGCCGCGTTAAGCGCGCCATATTCCGGGTTGTAGATCAGCCGCCACAGGGTGGCATTGACCACCGTGGGGAGGGCCCATGGCAGGATCATCAGCGCCCGCAAGACGGAGCGGCCATAGAACTGCTGGTTCAGGAGTAGCGCGGCGAGAACGCCGATCACCATTTCGGCTGCGACCGAAAGCACGGCGAACAGCGTGGTGGTAACGAGGGTCCGCTGAAAATTCGAGCCGGACAGCATTTTCACGTAGTTGTCGAGGCCAACGAAGCTGCCAGCCGTGCCGACCAGTTTGGCATCGGTGAAGGAAAGGCGCACGGTATCGACCAGCGGCCAGCCGATAATCGCAATCATGACGATGAGAAGTGGCAGCATCAGGAGCCACGCGCGTGTCGTAATCCAATTGCTCGTCATGAAAAGCAGCCTGCCACACTATCAATCATTGAGAAAGATACGGGCGGCGGTGCACATCCGCCGCCCGTATGGTTGCATCACAGGCCGCTGTTTGCGGCGGCTGTCTTGAGCGCATCTTCCGGCTTGGCCTGGCCGAGCAGCGATTCCTGCACTGCCTGCTGCAGGGCGGTCGACAGCTCCTGATATTTTGGCGTCGTCGGTCGCGGATACATCACCGCAAGGCTCTGCTTGGCGGCAGCAATCAGCTCTTCCTGGCCCTTTGAGACCGCGGGATCCGCATAGGATGATGTCCAGATCGGCAGGCTCAGCTTGGCATACTGGTTCTGTGTCTGCTGCGAGGTCATGAACGCAATATACTTCCAGGCCTCATCGGGATGCTTGCTGGTGGAGGTGATGCCGAGGCCCATCGAGCCGTTGACGGCGGAGACGGCGCTCTTGCCATCGATACCCGGAGCGGGAACAACGCCGACCTTGCCGGCAACCTTGCTGTCCTTCGGATCATTGGCCATGTTGTACATGTAGGTCCAGTTGAGCGCGAAGGCGGCTTCGCCGTTCTGGAATACGCGGCGCACGTCCTCCTCCAGGAATTCCTTGGAGTTGGGGTTGGTCAGGCCGGACTTGTAGCTGTCGACCATGTAGTTGAGGGCATCGAGGCCGCCGCCCGACTGGAAGACGGGCTTGCCGTCCTTGATGAAGCTGCCGCCATAGGCACTGACCAGCGTGGCGTAATCGCAGATCGCGGCTTCCGCCTGCGACCAGCTCCAGGCGATCGGTGTTGCCAGGAGGCCTTTGTCCTTGATGGTCTTGGCCTGCGCGGTCAGTTCCGCCCAGGTCTTCGGCGGGTTCTTGATGCCGGCCTTTTCGAGGATTTCCTTATTGTAGAACAGGTACTTCGTGTCGAGAATCCATGGCATGCCATAGCGCTTGCCCTGATACTCCACCGTGGTCCATGCACCGGGAAGCACGCCGGTCTTCATGTCGCCGGTAATCTTGTCCGAGACGTCAAGCAGCACCTTGTTGGTGGCGTATTCCGCCGGCCAGATCACATCGAACAGAACCACGTCGTAACCGCCGCCCGAGCCCTGGGCCAGGACGGTCTTGTCGTGCAGGCCTTCATAGGGCACGAATTCGAGGTTGACGGTGACATCCGGATTGGCCTTGGTGAAGGCCTCGCTCATCGCGCGGACATCGGCTTCGCTATAGGCAGCCTGCGCCATGAAAAGCGCGTTGATCTTGGTTTCTGCATGGGCGGGAGAGGCAAGCGCTGCTCCCAGAAGTGTTGCGCCAAGCAGCGCGGTCTGGATGGATTTCAACATGGTACCTCCTATTTGGCTCTTGTGGCCCGGAACCTGTCCGTGATGAACGGGTGCCGGTTGGTGGTCATTATGCGCGGGAGCTTTTGTCATTCAGGACTGTCCGCGACGTGCCTACGTCCAGCCAGTGCTCACGTTCCCCAAGACTCTTGCGGTCTTTTGATTAAATCAATTGTTTTGACTTATTTCTTGATCAATATTGATCTGGTGTCAAGAGGGGGCGGAATGGACGCGAGAAAATCGATCCGGGCCAAGAGCGGAACCAATCTGGGTGGTGCGAGCGCGCACAACCGTCGCATCATGATCGATGCGCTGCGGGTCAATGGCGCCTTGTCCCGCGCTGACCTTGCCCGTGCCACCGGACTGACCCCGCAAACCGTGTCCAACATCATCGAGGAACTGGCCCGCGACGGGCTCGTGCAGTCGCAGGCCAGTGTCCGCAAGGGCCGGGGCCAGCCTGCCACACCGTATCATCTGGTGCCCGATGGCGCTTTCGCCGTCGGCTTGCAGATCGACCGGCATGTCACGCGCACCGTCATCGTCAACCTGGTTGGCGACGTGCTGGTGCAGACGGAATCCAAATTGCCCTCCGGCGGCCCGGCGGAAGGGGTTCTTGTCATTCTCGATATCGTCAAAAAGGCCTGTGAAACGCTGACAGCGCAATTCCCGCATGCGGCGAGAAAGCTCGTCGGCCTCGGCCTTGCCATGCCCGGCCCCTTCGGCATCAATGAGCTCTATGACGATCCATGGATGATGACAGCCTGGCAGAACTTTCCGCTGGCCGAGCGGATAGCGGAAGGCACCGGCCTTGAAGTTGCCCTGCAGAACGATGCCTCGGCGGCGGCAACGGCGGAAAGGCTGCTGGGCGCCGCCCATGGCCTTGACCATGTCGTGTGTATCTATCTCGGCTATGGTCTTGGCGCCGGACTGATCCTCAATGGCGAGATCTATGGCGGGGCCTACTCCAATGCCGGCGAGATCGGCATGATGCTGGCGCTGGCTCCCGGCGACGATGCGGATGTCGAGCCGCTGGAGCACTACACGTCCATGGCCTCGCTGTGCAACGTGCTGGGTATCGACCCTTCGGACCCCCGGCTTTTCGCGCTGGTCACCGATGCGGTGGTCAATGGTGGTCCCGACGTGGAGCGCTGGATCGACAACGCGGCGGACCGGTTGCGCCGCACCGTTCAGATGCTGGAATCGATCTTCGATCCGCAGACCACCATTCTGTGCGGCGGCGCGCCCAAAGCGCTGATTGACCGCCTGATTGAGCGGATGGGGCCCTTGATGCCGTCGATAGCGGACCGGGCTCTCCGCTACCCCGAGCCCCGCCTTCAGGCAGGGCTCGCTGATCCTTGGTCAGTCGCCTTGGGAGCGGCAGCGGAGCCGATCGCGCGGGCCTTTGACCCGCGTTTCTCGGCAATTTTGAAAACGCCTTAGGCGGCGTTTTTGATGGCTTCACCCAGCATCGACACGATGGTGTCGATCTGTTCCTTCTCGACGATCAGTGGTGGCGACAGGGCGATGATATCGCCGGTCACGCGCACCAGCAGGCCTTTCTTGAAGCAGTCGGTGAAGACATCATAGCCGCGAGCACCCACAGCATCGGGACGCGAGGCGAGTTCTATGCCGGCAACCAGGCCGATGGTGCGGATGTCGACAATGCCGGGCAGGCCCTTGAGGCTGTGGATCGCATCCTGCCAGTGCTCTGCCACATCAGCGGCGCGGGTCAGAAGCCCTTCCTCCTCGTAGACTTCCAGCGTGGCCAGACCGGCGGCGCAGGCGACGGGATGCCCGGAATAGGTATAGCCGTGGAAAAGCTCGATCTGGCTCTCGGGGCCATGCATCAGCGCGTCGTAAATGGTTTCGCTGGCAAACACCGCGCCCATGGGGACCGCACCGTTGGTCAGGCCCTTGGCGGTGGTGACGAGATCGGGCACCACGCCGAAGTAGTCCACGGCAAACGGGGTGCCGAGGCGGCCGAAGCCGGTGATGACTTCATCGAAAATCAGCAGGATGCCATGTTTCTGGCTGAGCGCGCGCAAACGCTCGAGATAGCCCTTCGGCGGCAGGAGAACCCCGGTTGACCCGGCAACCGGTTCGACGATGACCGCGGCGATGGTTTCGGCGCCGTGCAGCGCAACCAGCCGCTCCAGATCGTCGGCCAGATCCGCGCCGTGTTCAGGCAGGCCTTTGACGAAGGCGTTGCGGACGGGATCGTGCGTGTGGCGGATATGGTCGGTGCCTGGCAGGAGCGGAAAGACGCGGCGGTTGTTGACGAGGCCGCCGACGGAAATGCCGCCGAAGCCGACACCGTGATAGCCGCGCTCACGGCCGATGACCCGGGTGCGCGTGCCCTGTCCGATGGCGCGCTGATAGGCGATGGCGATCTTCAGCGCGGTATCGACGGATTCCGAGCCGGAGCCGGTGAAGAATACTTTTGTCAGGCCGGCCTTCTTGCCGCCCGGGGCGTGCGCCGCAAGTTTTTCGGCAAAGTCGAAGGCGAGGGGGTGGCCCATCTGGAACGACGGCGCGTAGTCCATGGTGATCAACTGGCGCCCCACGGCGTCGGCGATCTTTTCGCGCCCATGCCCGGCATTGACACACCAGAGGCCAGCCGTGCCATCCAGCACCTGTCCGCCATCGACATCGGTGTAGTACATGCCCTTGGCGGAGGCGAGCAGGCGCGGCGCTGCCTTGAACTGCCGGTTCGCCGTGAACGGCATCCAATAATTTTCGAGTGATGGTGTATTGCTCATGAGCATGTGGGGCGACTCCTCTTCTCATCACAGGGAGCCATGCTTTCTATTCACCAACAAGTCCTTTTCTATCTTCACATAAAGCATTGATTTTACTAAATACGTCATTCATAAATTCATTATATCGAACATGTAGAACAGCCGGAGGGGCATCCGATGCAAATTGATCTGGGCGGGCGTCTGCGTTTCCTGCGGCAAAGGCACAACCTGTCGCAGCGCGAACTGGCCAAACGGGCGGGCGTGACCAACTCCACCATCTCGCTGATCGAGTCCAATCAGACCAATCCCTCGGTGGGTGCGCTCAAGCGCATTCTTGATGGCATTCCCATCGGCCTGTCCGAATTCTTCGCCCTTGAACCGGACCGCAAGCAGAAGGTGTTCTACGAGGCGGGTGAGCTGGTCGAAATCGGCAAGGGCAACATCTCCTATCTGCAAATCGGCGAGAACCTGTTCGGCCGTGCCCTGCAGATCCTGAAAGAGCGCTATGAACCCGGCGGCGATACGGGCCGGGTCATGCTGGTGCATGAAGGGGAGGAGGGCGGTGTCGTCATCAGCGGGCGGATTGAAGTGACCGTCGACGACCAGCGGCGCATTCTCGGCCCGGGGGATGCCTATTATTTCGAAAGCCGCCAGCCGCACCGCTTCCGCTGTGTCGGCCCCAATCCCTGCGAGGTCGTCAGCGCTTGCACGCCGCCGACATTCTGATCAGCGCAGGGATGAAAACCAGGCGATGAGTTCGGCGCTGTTGTGCAGCCCGAACGCGCGCATGATGCGGGCGCGGTGCGCCTCGATGGTGCGTTTCGACAGGCCGATTTCCAGGGCAATCTGCGCATTGGTCTTGCCTTGGGAAACAAGCGTCAGCACCTGTTTCTGCCTGTCGGAAATGAGGCTGGCATTGCCTGCCACCGTCCGGTTCATCGGCTCGAAGCAGTAGAGCGCTTCGGCAAAGGGATCGGCGTGGTTGCCGCTGCGTCCGCGCACCCGGCACCAGAAGCTGGCGCCGTCGCGCCGCCGCATCACCCGCTCGTCGTAATAGACGCGCCCGCCGGCGAAATTCGTTCGCCACATTTCTCCTGTACGCACGAAGTCGGTGATCTTGGGATAGAGGCGGCTGAAGCTCTGGTCGATCAGTTCGCCGCGTTCATAGCCGAAGGTCTCGGCGAATTCGAAATTGCAATCGCGTATGATACGGTGTGTCGCATAGACCATCGGCACCGGCATGTCGGTCAGCACGAAGCGTTTTGCGCTTCCTGAAACGGCAATGTCGGAGATAGGAAACTCGGGTGTGGTCATGCAGTATTAATACGACTACCTGTGCCATCAAGACAAGCCATACCGTTGCGGCAATGGCAGCGTTCAGACCCTGCCGCAGAGGATGCAGAACAATGGGAGAGTGTTCTTGAAAAAAGTACGATCAAATGTAAGCGATGCGCTGGATGGCGTGCTGTTTGACGGCATGACGATCATGGCGGGAGGCTTTGGCCTGTGCGGCATTCCGGAAGCCCTGATCTATGCGATCCGCGATTCCGGCGTGAAGAATCTGACGGTCATCTCCAACAATGCGGGCGTTGACGGTATCGGTCTTGGCGTGCTTCTGGAAACCAGGCAGATCCGCAAGATGATCTCGTCCTATGTCGGCGAGAACAAACTGTTCGCCCAGCAGTATCTTTCCGGCGAACTGGAGCTGGAATTCAATCCGCAGGGCACGCTGGCCGAGCGCATCCGCGCCGGTGGTGCGGGTATTCCGGCGTTCTTCACCAAGACCGGCGTCGGCACCATCATTGCCGACGGCAAGGACGTGCGCGAATTCGACGGCGAGTCCTATGTGATGGAACGCGGCCTGTTTGCCGACCTGTCCATCGTTCACGCCTTCAAGGGCGATACCGAAGGCAATCTCGTCTACCGAAAGACCGCCCGCAATTTCAATCCGATCATGGCGACAGCCGCCAAGGTGACGATTGCCGAAGTGGAAAACCTTGTGGATGCGGGCAAGATCGACGGCGACCATATCCATACGCCGGGCATTTTCGTCAAGCGCATCGTGCATGTGCCGAACCCTGTCAAACATATCGAACAACGGACGACCCGTCCGCGTCTTGTCGCTGCAAACGAGGTGAACTGAGATGGCCTGGACACGTGATCAGATGGCCGAACGGGCCGCAAAAGAACTGCAGGACGGTTTCTACGTCAATCTCGGCATCGGTATTCCAACCCTTGTCGCCAACTACATCCCGACCGGCATGAGCGTCCAGCTGCAGAGCGAGAACGGCATGCTCGGCATGGGCCCGTTCCCCTATGAGGGCGAGGAGGATGCCGACCTCATCAATGCGGGCAAGCAGACCATCACCGAACTGCCGACGACCAGCTATTTCTCCGGTGCCGACAGTTTCGGCATGATCCGCGGCGGGCACATCGACCTGTCGATCCTTGGTGCCATGCAGGTGGCGCGCAATGGCGATCTGGCCAACTGGATGGTTCCGGGCAAGATGGTCAAGGGCATGGGCGGCGCCATGGACCTGGTGGCCGGTGTCAAGAAGGTCGTCGTTGTCATGGAGCATGAGGCCAAGGGCGAGGCCAAGCTTCTGGAAGAATGCACGCTTCCGCTCACGGGACAGCGCGTCACCGATCTCGTCATCACCGATCTTGGCGTCTTCACGATCGAGCGGCGCGGCGAACCGAAGATGACGCTCATCGAGATAGCGCCCGGCGTGACGGTCGATGAAATCAAGGCAAAGACACAGGCGGCATTCGACGTCGCCCTGTAAGATATTTTACCTGTCATGCGAGCCGGCAGAGTGTGATCCTCTGCCGGCTCGCTGCTTTTCGGCGGGCGCGCGGCCATTTTCCCCCCGTTTTATCGGCAATTGGTCTGCAATGCTGACGCAATCTCGTCCTGCGATGATCGGGGCCAGGATGAATGACGACCGCCCCCGGGCGGTCAATAGTAAAAAGGCCATCGCATTGAAGTCTGTTTTTTGTGCGCTTATCTCACCCGAAGCGCTTTGGCGTATCATGCAACCGATCAAGCGAATGGCGTAACGGCGTGGATTCCTCAACAAACCAACCCGATCTGAGCAAGACTCTGGCTTCCATTGTGGACAATAAGAGCCGGCGGAACGTCTTTCGCAGGCATCCCTTTCTGTTTGGCGGCGGGCTTCTCGTCATCCTGGCTTTGGCGGCGGTGAGCTGGTTTTCGCGCGGGACCCACTATGACTACACCCAGAAGCCGCTGACCAGGGGCACGCTTTCCATCACCGTATCGGCGACCGGAACCGTTCAGCCGACCGAACAGGTGGATGTGTCCAGCGAGCTCTCCGGCACCGTGCGCACCGTTCTGGTCGACTACAACAGTTTTGTCGCCAAGGGCGACGTGCTGGCAACGCTGGATATCGACACGATCAGGACCAACATCGAAAGCTCGAAGTCAAAACTTCTGGCATCGCGTGCGCGGGTCGTGCAGTCGCAGGCGACGCTTGAGGCCAAGAAGAACGCGTTCGAGCGCATGACATCGCTGCAGGACAGCAAGGTTTCATCGGTGCGCGAGCTGGATGTGGCCAAGTCGGAATATGACTCGGCCGTCGCCGCGCTCGACGTTGCCAATGCGGAAGTAGCCGTTTCGGAAGCGGAACTGCAGGTCAACGAGACCTCCCTGCGCAAATCCAAGATCGTTTCGCCGATCGACGGCGTGGTGCTCAGCCGCTCGGTCGATCCGGGGGCAACGGTGGCTGCCGCCTTCCAGGCGCCCGTGCTGTTCAAACTCGCCGGCAACCTGAAGAAGATGCAGCTGCAGGTCAATGTCGACGAAGCCGATGTCGGTCTGGTCAAGCCGCAGCAGGACGCGACCTTCAACGTCGATGCCTATCCGGACCGGACATTCCCGGCGAAGATCGTCAATATCCGGTTCCAGCCGGAAACCGTATCGAATGTCGTGACCTACAAGGCGATGCTGGCCGTCGAGAATGACGACCTTGCCCTGCGTCCCGGCATGACGGCGACAGCCTATGTCAAGGTCAGGGAGGTCAAGGATGCCCTGCTGGTGCCGAATGCCGCCCTGCGTTTTGCGCCGCCCAACGCGCCGGCGAAAACCGAGGCAGCCGAAAGCCCCGAGCAGACGGCAAGTATCCCCGACACGGTGAAGAAGGAAGCCGGCGTGCAGCGGTCCGTCTGGGTGCTTCGTGCCGGCAAGCCGGAAAAAATCGAGGTGCGCGCCGGGGCGACGGACGGACGCAACACCATCGTGCTCTCGGGCGGCGTCAAGGAAGGCGATGAGGTCATCGTGGCAGCGAGCGCGCCGCCCAAATGACCATCCAGTCCGTGCAAAAAGCCGTGCCGCTGATCGAATTCCGCCGGATCACCAAGAGTTATGGAGCAGGCGAGGCGGCGGTCCACGCCCTGGCCGGGGTGGACTTTGCCATCGAACGGGGCGATTTCGTTGCCATCATGGGGCCGTCGGGTTCCGGCAAGTCGACGGCGATGAACCTGATCGGCTGTCTCGACCGGCCAAGCACCGGGCAGTATCTGTTCGGCGGCACCGGCCTCGACCAGCTCGACCGGCATCAGCAGACGACGCTGCGGCGCGAATTGCTGGGATTCGTCTTCCAGGGGTTCAATCTCCTGCGCCGCACATCCGCCGTGGAGAATGTGGAGCTGCCCCTCATCTATCGCGGCATGGGCGCTGCGGAGCGGCGCAAGCGCGCACTGGAAGCATTGCGGCAGGTGGGGCTGGCGGCACGCGCCAATCATGTCCCTTCGGAATTGTCGGGCGGCCAGCAGCAGCGTGTAGCGATTGCCCGCGCCATCGTCACCAACCCGCAGGTGCTGCTCGCCGACGAGCCGACCGGCAATCTCGACACGAAGACGAGTGTCGAGATCATGGAACTGATCTCCGGCTTTAACCGCGACAGCGGCATCACCGTGATCATGGTCACGCACGAGCCGGATATCGCCGCCTATGCCAAGCGCATCATCCGCTTTGTCGATGGTCACATCCAAAGCGACGAACGCAGACAGGATATATGACCATGCTGCTTGAAGCGTTCCGGCTGGCACTGCACTCCATGTCGCGCAACATGATGCGCTCCTTCCTGACGATGCTGGGCATTGTCATCGGCGTCGGCGCGGTGATCGCGATGGTCACCGTCGGCAATGGCACGCGCCAGAGGGTGACCGGCGAAATCTCCAAGCTCGGCACCAATCTGCTGTTCGTGTCGCCCGGCAATCCGGAGCGCCGGTCGACCCTGCCGCCACGCACATTCGACATCCGGGATGTCGATGCGATCCGCGACCAAGTGCCGGGCGTGGCCGCTGTGGCACCGCTCGGCCAAGTCTCGGGCACCGCCATCCGCGAGGGCAACAGCCGGACGGCATCGATCGTCGGTTCCACCAACGATTACTTCACCACCATGAACTGGCAGCTCGCCACAGGCCGCAATTTTCTGGAATCGGAGGAACGCAGCGGCCGCTCCGTCTGCATCATCGGTGCGACGGTGCAAAGGGTTCTGTTCGGCAACAGCATTCCGGACGGCGAGCGCATCCGCGTCAACCGCATTTCCTGCGAAGTCATCGGTACGCTGGTCTCCAAGGGCAAGGCAATCGACGGACAGGATCAGGACAATATGGTCCTCATTCCATTCCGCATGTTCCAGCGGCGCATCGCCGGGTCGACCGACGTGTCCCTGATAACGGTTTCGGCCAGGGATGGGGCAACGGCACCGGTCAAGACGGCGCTTGAGGACCTGTTCAAGGAGCGCCGTAAAATCCGCCAGTCGGGCGACCGGGATTTCGAGGTGACCGATCTCAGCCAGATTCTCGGCATCGTTTCCATGACCACCGTGATCCTGACCGGGCTCCTGTCGTCCATCGCTGCCGTCAGCCTGCTGGTCGGTGGCATCGGCATCATGAACATCATGCTGGTCTCCGTCACCGAGCGCACCCGCGAGATCGGCGTGCGCCTGGCCATCGGCGCCACGGAAGGGCAGGTGCTGACACAGTTTCTGGTCGAGGCCATCGTGCTTTGCCTGTTCGGCGGCCTGATCGGCACGGTGATCGGCCTGTCGCTTGCCTTTACCGCGGTGACATTGATGGGGGTACCGTTCGTCTTCGATCCGTCGATCGTCCTCATCGCCTTCGGCTTTTCCGCCCTGATCGGCGTGGTGTTCGGCTATTTCCCGGCGCGCCGTGCCGCGCGGATGAATCCCATCGACGCACTGCGCTATGAGTAAGCGCCGGTAGCCCTGTGTCCTGTTTGAGCAGGAAAGACCCCTAAACAGAACGGAGAGAAAACAGTCTTGGCGGCAGGGACTGATGGGCGGGATCCCTGCAAGTGCCTTGACCATTCTCTCTCCGAACAGTGCCCATGATGGATAGGCACTTCTACACCGCAAGCGCGTGGACGGGACTGAAATCCACGGGTCGCTGCGGAATGCGGTCGGACACGATCCCGGCGGCCTTTGCACCACCGGGATCATGCGTCGTCGTCAGAACCGGTAGTTGAGACCGGCTTTAAGCTCATGACTGCCAATGTCGGTCTCGCTGCGGCCGAGAGCCGACGTTGCCTTCACATTGGGCGTGTGGATGTAGTTGTATTCAATCTTGGCCGACAGGCCGCCGGCAAAGGCCTGTTCAACGCCGGCGCCGACGAGATAACCGGTCTTCCAGCCGCTGGTGTCGCGCACCTTGTCGCCTGAATCGAATTTGGTCATGGCCACGCCGGCCGTTCCGAAGACAAGCGTCTGGTTGAAGGTCAGGCCCGCCTTGGCCTTGGCGGCGGCGCGCCATTTTTCTTCGACCTTGCCGCCAAGGACCTTGTGCTCGGCACCGCCGAGATAGGAGCCCTCCACTTCGGCGCCGAGGACAGCCGGTCCCATCTGGTAGTTGTAGCCGCCCTGGATGCCGCCGCTCCAGCCGTTTCTGTCGGCGAAGGGGTTGGGAAACTTGGTAAAGGCGGTTCCGCCATGGGCGCCGATATACGCGCCGCTCCACTGGGAGGCGGGCGGATCACGATAGGCCGGTGCGGAATTGTAGAGATCGGCGGCCATCGCCGTCCCGGTTGATAAGGCTGCCAGCGCAAAGGCGCCGGCGAGCAAGACAGTCTTTCTCTGAGAGGACATTCGCATTACTCCAAACATACAAGCGCATGATCCACCGAACTGTCCGGCGACATGTTGATGCGCGGGTTCAACTCCTGAGAGCCTGATACACTTGGGTTGATCACGCTCTGGTACAGATGTCTTCCGGCGCGATGATCGCCCGATCCATGAAATGGCCACCGAAACTGACGCAAAACCCCTGCAATCGACCACCCCACTTCCGGCAATACCTATTGCGCCGGAAGACATGGTTTATTTTGCAATTGAAGATTGCATCCACATTGCACAGTTTGGGAAAATGAGAAATTTTATTATATATTTCAATAATTTATAGCGTTTTTGTTTACGGTTTCTTAAGCAAAAACGGCATTCGGCGCGTCAGCCGCTGTTTGCCGGTATGCCGGTCCGGCGGGGCTGTTATCCCCGGAAGGGCTTAGCGGGTCTTTTCCACCACGCAGACCGGACCCCGCTCCGGATGGCGCGAATCCGTGTCGACGCAGGTCGCGTCATACCGGAACGCATCGTAATAGACACCGCCTGCGCATCCCGTCAGCAGGGGAAGGCCTGCGGCCAGCGTCAAAAATACCGGTTTGAAATATTTCAGGGGGTGATGGTTCATTTCCGCCGCATCTTTCCTATATATAGCCTGTCACAAGTGACACAGTGGCGTAACAATCCACTGATATTCTTTAGGAATTGGTCGAGTTAACATTCCGCGAATTACAGTATTCTACTGACATCTGGTGCCTAAATAAGGCATGTTCGGATGGAGCTTTGCGATCACGTTTTTGGTGATCGCTGATAAAAGGCTTGATCGAAGACGATGGACGTATAAGTTCTGCCTTCCGATTTGTTAACCAACCATTCACGTTAGGAGCAAAGCGATGAGCACAACCGTCGGCGACTATTCATTGCCAGAAGCCATTTCCACGGCGATAGCCAATGGTACAAACATTGTTAGGGCGTTCCGCGAACAATTCGGATATTCCGTAGAGGATTTGGCCGTTGCGTGCGGTCTTACAACCCTTGAAATTGATACAATTGAAAGCGGGCAGAATTCCGACCCGACGAAATTGGAACGCATTGCCCATGCCCTCGGGCTGCCGGCAAATGCCATGACGCCTGACGTCTCAAAACGTTTAAGCGCATGAAATAATTGATTTTTTAAATCAAAAAATCCAAAAGACTGCCAGAGCCAAATCCCAACTCTGGCAGTCTTTTGATTCTGGTGATTCCCTGACTACAGGCAGAGCAGCGTACGCGTCAGCGGGTGCTCGCCGTCGGCCAGACCGTCAATCACATCGAAATGATGCTTTCCCGGCTCTTCCACCACATCCGCCTGACACTCGAAGCCTGACCAGATATTGGCCAGCAGTGTGCTCTGGCGCACGAATTCCGGCCG
The DNA here is from genome assembly GCF_055378485.1 of Phyllobacterium sp. T2-21. Lineage (NCBI taxonomy): Bacteria > Pseudomonadati > Pseudomonadota > Alphaproteobacteria > Hyphomicrobiales > Phyllobacteriaceae > Phyllobacterium > Phyllobacterium sp. T2-21. The sequence continues at coordinate 250,532 of NZ_AP027915.1, forward strand.
TTCCGCGCCGCCGACCCAGGCTGTCACATCAATGCCTTCCTGCGGTTCGAGCAGGGCAGGGCTCTCCAGCCGCGCCTCGACAGCATCGAGATGAAACGTTTCATTCATCCGCGTCTTCATCAGGGGGCGCAGGTCGCCGAGCGCCGATATGGGCACCGTTTTGCGGATGCGATGGCGAATCGGCTGCCCGAGCGGCGAGGTGGATGACACCATCCGCGCGACGAGATGCCCGCCCGCCGAATGGCCCGTCAGGTGAACCGGTCCGGGGACTTCTGCCGCGGCATGGGTAATGGCGGTGCCAATCTGCACGGTGATGTCGCTGATGCGGGCCTGCGGGCACAGCACGTAGGATGGGATGGCGACGGCAAACCCGTGCGCGAGCGGCCCCTTTGCCAGATGCGACCATGCCGACTTGTCGAAACTCATCCAGAATCCGCCGTGCACGAACACGACGAGGCCCTTCGCCTCGCCGCGCGGCATGAAGAGATCGAGGACATTGCGTTCATGCGGACCGTAGCCGATATCGGCCTTCAGCCGGCCGGCGGTCGTCATTTCCGTCCGAAAGTCCGCGGCAAGCGCCTTCCATTTCGGTGGAAAATCATTTCCCCCGGGGATGTAGGCGCCATTGGAATAGGCGGCGTCCCAGTCGAATTTCGCGCTCATGACGGTTCCCCCATCGATGCCGTTGCCCAAGACTACCAGAGGACGAACCCGGCGCAAAATGCCTGGTTCGTCCTGCGGGTTGTCTATTCCCGTATCTTTTCGCGAATCTGCGTACCGGAACCCGATTTGCGCAGGTTGGGCAAGGCCAGCATCAGCAGAACGAATGCGCCGGTGGCGAATTTCAGATCGGCCGGGGCCAGACCAAGCGTCAGGCAGAAGGAAATCAGTTGGTAATAGACGATCGAACCGACCACCGGCGCCATGACCTGGCGCAGGATGGTTTGCCGTCCGGTGATCGCTTCGCCGATGATCAGCGCCGCAAGGCCGTTGATCAGGATGCCGAAGCCCATGTTGACGTCGACGAAACCTTGCGTCTGCACCATGATGCTGCCGCCGGTTGCAGAAAGCGCACTGGCAACGCCGACGCCCATGATGGTGGCGATGCCGACATTGATGCCCTGTGCTTCTGCCATGTCAGGGCTCGCGCCGACGGCGCGCATCGACGTGCCCTTTTCCGACATGAAGAAATACAGCATCAGGCCGACAACCAGGGCAATCAGCGCGCCGACGATCAGGATTTTCACCCAGGGAACGTTGGCCGACGGGCCGGCAAGAATGGTGAAGACCGTGTCATAGGTGAAGAGCGGAATGTTGGTGCGGCCCATGATGCGCAGGTTGATGCTGTAGAGCATCGTCATGACCAGGATGCCGGCGAGCAGCGTGTTGATCTTGAAGCGCAAATGGATGAATGCCGTGGTGCAGCCGGCGAGAAAGCCGCAGACAAGTGCGACGCCGCAGGCCAGAAACGGATTGACGCCAATGCTGATCAGCGTGCCGCAGACGCAGCCGCCGAGCGGGAAGGCGCCTTCCGATGTCAGATCCGGGAAATTCAGGATGCGGAACGGCAGCATCACGCCGAGCACCACGAAGGCGACGATCAGGCTCTGCGCTATCGTGACGGGAATGAGACCGTAGAAACTGGTAAGAATGTCCAGCATGCTGCTCAACTCCCCTGCAATGCGATGGCGTCGGATTTGGTGTGAAACCGGTCAATGAGGTCAGGTACGGTAATGCCGCGTTTCTCCTCCTGTCCGATCTCAAGCAGAACCTTGCCTGCATCCATCATGACGATCTTGTTGCCGTACTTGATCGCATGTTCCATATTGTGCGTGACCATCAGCGTGGTCAGCTTCAGTTCCTCGACGGCGCGCACGGTGGTGTCCATCACCAGCTTGGCGGTGCGCGGATCGAGCGCGGCCGTATGCTCGTCGAGCAGCAGCAGTTTGGGCCGGGTCGACACCGCCATCACCAGCGACAGCGACTGGCGCTGGCCGCCGGACAAAAGCCCGACCGGCATGTCCAGCCGGTTTTCCAGGCCGAGATTGAGCTCGGCGAGCTGTTGGCGATATTTGGCCTTGCGCGGCGCGGTCAGCCCGTAGGAAAAGCCGCGCGGCTTGCCGCGCAATTCGGCCAGCAGCATGTTCTCGCCGATGGTCATGGTCGGCGCGGTGCCGATCATCGGGTCCTGGAACACGCGGGCAATGAACTGGGCACGGCGATGCGCGTTCAGCTTGGTGACATCCTGGCCGTCAATCGTGATCCGTCCGGCATCGAGCGGCAGTTTGCCGGAAACGGCGTTGAGAAAACTGGACTTGCCCGCGCCATTGCTGCCGATGACGATGCAGAAGTCGGCCGGTTTGAGCGCGATGTTCAAGCCATCAAGCGCCCGGCGTTCATCCAGTGTGCCGCGATAGAAAATCTTTGTGCCGCCCGTTACGGCAAGCATGTTGGTAGTCATGTTTGAGCCCCTCAAACCAGGACGAAGCGCCCCGTGTCAAAAGTTCCTGCGCCTGTGATGGCGCAGGAACTATATGTTTGCAGACGATAGGAGAAGGCTTATTTGACGAAACAGCCGCAATCCTTGAGGGAGTCCGGGGCTTTATGCCCGGTTTTCTCCAGGACCTTCTCGTTGATCAGCGCCGCGTGATCCGCATAGGACGGCTTGATCGGTGCGAGGCTGGCAGCGGACTTTCCGGCAATGATCTCGGCAGCAAGCTTGGCGGCGTTCTGGCCAACCTTGGTGTAGGACACTTCGAAGGCAGCGGCGACAAGGCCGTCACGCGCGGCCTGGGCCGAGGCATTGACGATCGGGATATTGATGCTGAGCGCTGCGGCGGCAACGGCGGGAACGGCCGGCTGCACCAGGTTCGAGGCCGGTACGTAAATGACATCGGCCTTGCCGGCGAGCGAGCTCACGCGCATCGGGATGTCATTGGTATTGTCGAGACCGACTTCCACGACGGTCAGGCCCTGCGCTGCGGCAGCTTCCTTGACCAGCTTCAGCACGGCAACGTCATTGTCTTCACCCGGATTGTAGAGATAGGCGAGACGCTTGGCATCCGGCAGCAGCTGCTTGATGAACTTGACGACGGAGTTGACGTCCTGCAGGTCGGACGCACCGGTCATGTTCTTGTCGCCGGCTTCCCAGGAGGGTGTCAGCTTGGCGACGACCGGATCGGTCACGGCGGCGAAAACAACCGGCGTGCCGGTGTTGCCGACGATCTGGCGGGCACCCTGTGCCACCGGCGTGGTGACGGCGAGGATCAGTTTCGGATTAGCCGAAGCCAGTTTCGTCACCATTTGCGGGATGAGCGTTGCATCGAAATTCACCTGCAGCTCATCGAAAACCGCATCGGCAATGCCGAGCTTGACCAGTTCGGCCTTGAAGGCGGTGACGGTCTCGTCCAGCTGCGGATGCTTGCCGAACTGCGCAATGCCGATCTTCGTTTCCGCATAGGCTGCGCTGAGCCCAAGCCCCATTCCCAGTGCTGCAGCAAGCGCTGTCCGCACGACGTATTTTGCACCGATCATCGATTGTTCTCCATTTTTTGTTGGCTTTTTATTGGCCTCGCCTCCTCAGGCTTGAAAATAATATAACAAACGTGAAATGATATACAAACAGAAAATGGCAAAGGCCGAGGGAACGCAATGGCCGAAAGCATCAAGTCGGAAAACCTCTATACAGCGTTGCGCTCGCGCATCCTGAACGGCGACCTGCAACCAGGACAATCCCTGCGGTTGCGCACGCTCGCCGCGGAACTCGGCAGCAGTGCCACGCCGGTCCGGGAGGCGCTGAACCGGCTGCAGGCGGAGAGCTTTGTAACCACCGAGGCCAACAAGGGCTTTCGCGTGGCCATCGTCACCCTGGAGGAACTGCAGGATCTCGAAGCGGCGCGGTCCGTCATCGAAACCGAGCTCCTCGTCAGTTCCATCGAGAACGGCGACCGGGACTGGGAGGCCAATCTCGTCGGGGCGCACTACCGGCTGTCGACCTGCGAAGTGCCCAATTCCTTTTCGCAGTTCGAGGCAATCGATGTCTGGGATGTCGCCCACACCGAATTTCACATGGCGCTCATCGCCGGGGCGTCATCCAAGTGGCTGCTCAACTTTGCCCAGCAGCTGCATGCCCAGCTGCACCGCTATCGCCGCCACATCATCCTGCGGATCGATCACCTGACCCGTGTCGCGCAGGAAAACAGCGACAAGTCGCTCGGCAACCTGTCGCGTGAAGCGCTGGGGATCGATGCCCACACGGCCCTGATGGAAGCGGCGCTCGCCCGCGACAAGGCCAGGGCGGCGGTCCTGATGCTCGACCATGTGCGGCTTGCCAAGGACGCCTTTCTGAAACTTGCCAAAGCCAGCGGCATCGCCGGTTTTGATACGGCCGCCTGACAGATCAAAGAGAAGAGTGACGATGACACGGATCAATGCAACACATTCGGACGAGACGGATACCCTGCGCCATTTCCGCGAGCGGTTCGATCTGCCGGATGGGGTGATTTACCTCGATGGCAATTCACTGGGCGCCCTGCCGAAGACGGTGAAAGCCCGCGTGGCCCACACCATCAGCGAGGAATGGGGCAATCAGCTCATCCGCAGCTGGAATACGGCGGGCTGGGTGCATCTGCCGCAAAAGGTCGGCGGCCGGATCGGCCGCCTGATCGGGGCGCAGGAGGGCACCGTCGTGTCGGCCGACAGCACCTCCATCAATCTGTTCAAGGTGCTGTCCGCCGCGCTCAGCCTCAATCCGGGCCGCAGCAAGATTGTCTCGGAACGGGAGAATTTTCCGACCGATCTCTATATCGCCGAGGGTGTCGCCAGGCAGATCGGTCAGGGCCACCGGCTTGTGCTGGCTGACAAGCCTGCCGATATCCCGGCGATGCTGGCGGACGATGTCGCGGTTCTCATGCTGACCCATGTGAACTATCGCACGGGCTATCGGCACGACATGGCCGCGATCACCAAAGCGGCGCATGACAAGGGCATTCTCGTCATCTGGGATCTCGCCCATTCCGCCGGTGCCATGGCGATTGATCTCTCGGGAGCGGACGCGGATTTTGCCATCGGCTGCGGCTATAAATATCTCAATGGCGGTCCCGGCGCCCCGGCGTTTCTCTATGTCAATCCGCGCCATCACGGCGGCTTTCGCCAGCCGCTGTCCGGCTGGTTCGGGCATCGCGCGCCCTTCGCCTTCGAATCATCCTATGCACCGTCGAACAGCATTGACCAGTATCTGTGCGGCACGCCCTCCGTGCTTGGCATGGTGGCGATGGATGAGGCGCTGGCGCTCTGGGACGACGTGGACATGGATGCGCTGCGGGCCAAGTCCGTGGCGCTGTGCGATTTCTTCATTCAGGAAGTCGACGGTTTTGCCGGCGAATTCGGCCTGACGCTGGTCACGCCGCGCAACCCCGATCAGCGCGGCAGCCAGGTTTCCTATTCCTGCGACTATGGCTATGCCATCATGCAGGCGCTGATCGCCCGCGGCGTCATCGGCGATTTCCGCGCGCCCGATATCATCCGCTTCGGCTTTACGCCGCTTTATCTCAGCTTTGCCGAAGTGTCCGAAGCGGTTGCCATCCTGCGGGACATTCTGTCGACACGGGCCTGGGATGCGCCGAAATACAAGGTGAGGGAGGCCGTCACATGAGCCGCACACCCTACAATCCGGAGACGGAAGGCGCGCAGATGTCCTTCGACGGGCGCATGTCCTATGGCGACTACCTGCGTCTCGACAAGATATTGACGGCACAGGCCCCGCTCTCCGACGCCCATGACGAGATGCTGTTCATCGTGCAGCACCAGGCGTCGGAAATCTGGATGCGGCTGGTCATCCATGAGTTGATGTCGGTCTGCGAACACATTGCCAAAGACGATCTTGCGCCGTCGTTCAAGATGCTCAGCCGCGTCTCGCGCATTCTCGACCAGCTGAACTCCGCCTGGGACGTGCTCCGGACCATGACGCCGAGCGAGTACACGACCTTCCGCGAGGCGCTCGGCATGTCATCGGGTTTCCAGTCGTTCCAGTACCGCGCCATCGAATTTCTGGCCGGCAACAAGAATGCCGCCATGATGCGCCCGCATGCGCACAGACCCGATATTCATGCGTGGCTGGAGGGTATCCTGCGTGCGCCCAGCATTTACGACCAGTCGATCCGTCTGCTGGCCCGCAAGGGCTTTGCCATCGACGCGGCGGTGCTGGAGCGGGATTGCGCGCTGCCCTATGAGGCCAATGACAGCGTGCGCGATGCCTGGCTGGTGGTCTACCGCTCGCCGGAGACCCACTGGCCGCTGTATGAACTGGCGGAAAAGCTGGTGGATTTCGAGGATTACTTCCGCCGATGGCGGTTCAATCATGTCACCACGGTGGAACGCATCATCGGCTTCAAGACCGGCACGGGCGGAACATCCGGCGTCAATTACCTGCGCAAGATGCTCGATGTCGTGCTGTTTCCGGAATTGTGGAGCATGCGGACCGAACTTTAGGTCCGCATTGCATCAGGCGGCGTATTTGTCGATGGCGACGCAGTCCATCGCCGATTTGGCGTGAATGTGGTTGCTGTGCGCAAAACCGTGCCTGGCAATGGCTGCCAGATCGTCGTCCGGCTTGATCGGCCGTGACCACCAGTTGTCGTTGAGCACCCAGCCCTGGGCGGTGGCGCTTTCGACGTCCTGGCTGTCAGGGCGCAGCACGCAGGACTCATGCATGATTCGGGCATTGGGGGAGCGCCTGTTCATCATCTTGCGGCCTTCGGTAAGCGCCGTGGCCTCGTCTTCGGCAATGACAAGCTGATGAAACAGATGACGTGTCTGTTTGTATTTGGTCAGATAGGCAAATTTGACTTGATACGCTGGCACTTCATTCTCCTGCACCAAAGACTCAGTCGTTAACCATTTATTAATATTGGCACTTGACACGGCTTTTTCAAGGAGATGCAGGTTTTATACAGGTTTATTTGCGGGCGGTTTTTATCGCCCGCACATTCATCAAGTCTTTGTTTTCTAATGATAAAGTTATTTTGTTCCATGGCCGAAATAAAAAGCCGTCCCGCCCTCCGGGGCAGAACGGCGCAAATGTGGCGTCAATCGGCTTGACGCGAATCAGCCATAGACGAGCTTGTCCTGCCGCTGTCTGAGCTCGACGATCTTCGAGCCGGGGATGGGGGCGGCATTGGCGCTGGTGATGAGTGCACCCTTGGCGATGGGCGCCGTCACCGTGCCGCCCTGCAACAGGCCGCAGGGAATGGCTCCGGCGGCGCGTGCCTCCGGCGCCGTCATGATCCAGGCGCGGTAGCAGTATTCGCCGATCGCATCGAGCGTGTCGCCGACCTTCAGGTCCTTCTTCGCCACCGCGCAGACTTCCGCCACCGGCTTGGCCAAAGGCACCATGTCCGCCTTGCCGTAGAGCACGACGCGCGCGCAGGTCAGCGGCACTTCCAGCGAGGTCAGGTGATAGGGCCGGTGGAAGGTGAAATACGGGCCCTTGCCCATCTTCAGATCCTCCATCCGCTCCGAAATGCGCGGATGCGACATGTCGGCGACCACGAACACGCCCGGCGCCACGCCCTTGCCGATGGAATAGTCGACCACACCGACGCGCGACAACAGCCCGCCATCCCTTTGCGGGATCAGCGTCTTGTTGAGCTGGTCCAGCGTGGCGGCGGGGCCGTGCATGCCCGCCTTGTCGGGCACCAGCCCCGTCGCATTGGCGATCGCCGCCATTTCCACCATGGTCTTCGAGCCGTCGACGAATTCCACCAGCATGCGCACATTCATGTGGCGCCGTGCCGCCTCTTCCGCGTAATCGTCGGGAATGGCGTCGATGTTGAGCGGATTGTTCTTGCCCTTGCCGGCGGCCACGATCGGATGGCCCATGGCCGAGACGAACTCGATCAGTTCCATGCAGGAGGACGGCTCGTCGCCCGCCCCCAGCGAATAGGTGACGCCGAGGCGGTCCGCCTCGCTTTTCAGATACGCCCCGATGGTCACATCCGCCTCGACATTCATCATGACGAGGTGCTTGCCGTGCTCCATGGCTCTGAGGCCGATCTCGGCCCCGACCGCCGGAACGCCCGTCGCATCGATCACCACGTCGATCAGGTCATTTTCGAGGATGAGGTCGGCATTGTCGGTGACGGCGATCCGGCCGCCCTCCATCGCCGCGGTCAGGGCCGAGGCGGTGGTCACTTCCTGCGCATGGCCCGGCTCCTGATAGGCGATATCGACGGCTTTCAGTGCATTGGGCAGGTTCAGTTCGGAAATCGCGCCGATCTCGACGCCGGGCATATGCGCCACCCGCGTGACGATGTCCGTGCCCATCTCGCCCGAGCCGATCAGCCCGATGCGGATCGGACGGCCCGCATCCGCCCGCGCCTGCATGTCCCGCGCCAATCCCGTCAATGCCACATTGCTCGCCATACCAAAACGCTCCTCATCCGGCTGCTTTGCGTTCCGGCATAGGACGGGAGCGGGCGCTTGGCAACAGGCTAGAGCGGTTTGCGGCCATATTGAATCGTTCTGCCGGCGGGAATTTGCGGACAAGGTCAAGGGGTTTGACGAGACCGATGTTCTCCATCGGACGAAGTCAAAACCCGCAGGAATTGGGCCAAATTCACCCGGCCCTTCGGGTTTCCGGCTGGCGGACACCCACTTTGTCAGGCAGCTTCGTCCGATGGATAAACATCGGCCTTGCTACCTTCCGCGTGGATTGTCTCGCCATCCGGGAAACAGAACTGATCCAATATGGCCGCAAACCGCTCTAGATCTGCAGGAAGCGGAATTCCGTCTGCTGCCGGTAGGTCTCGCCGGGCCGCAGCACGGTGCCGGGGAAATGCGGCTGGTTGGGGCTGTCGGGAAAGTGCTGGGCTTCCAGGCACAGGCCCGCATGCGGCCCGTAGCGTCTGCCGCCAAGGCCGGTCAGTCCGGGGGCGATCATCCGGCCGTCGTAGAATTGCAGGCCGGGTTCGCTCGTATGAACCTGCAGTTCAAGGCCATTGTCGGCGGCAAGCGACGCGGCATGGCGCAGGCCGTCCCTGAGTGCACCGCTCAGCACAAAATTGTGGTCATAGGCCGCGGACGGGTGCGCGCCGATCAGGCGCGACGCGCGAAATTCGAAAGGTGTTGCGTCGACCGGCAGGATGTCGCCGGTCGGAATGAGGTCGTCGGCGACCGGCGTATAGCTGTCGGCGAAAATCTGCAGCCGGTGGCTGCGGATATCGTCGGACGCGTCGAGATTGAAATAGCTGTGCTGGGCAAAACCGGCGACCGTCGTCGCATCGGTGGTCGCTGTGATGTCCATGCACAGCGTCGAATCCGCGGTGAAACGGTAGGTGCAGCGCACCTCCATTGCCCCCGGGAAACCCTGATCGCCGTCGGGCAGCCGCAAGGCGAGCGTGACTGACGAGGCGCTCCAGTCGGCGATGGTCCACAGGCGCTGCGACGTCCCCATCGCGCCGCCATGCAGGGTCTGTTTCCCGCCTTCATTACGGTCGAGCTGGTGTTCCCTGCCGTCAAGGGTAAAGCGGCCATGGGCGATCCTGTTGGCGTAGCGCCCGACCAGCGCGCCGAAATAGGGCGACTGGACGGGATAGGGATCGAAGTGGTCGAAGCCGAGCACCACCCGTTGCGGCGTGCCATCCGCCAGGGGGATGTGCAGGTCGCGGATAACAGCGCCCCAGTTCAGCACATGCGCCAGCGCACCGGATGGCGACTGGATCGTCGCCTGGAACACCGGTTCCCCGGCGAACATTCCGAAGGGCTGGGGGCCGAGCAGCGCGCGCACGCTCAGTGGTCCCGCACGGCTGCATTGCCGCGCGCGGCGAGCTTCGCCTGCAGGACAACGACGATGAGCAGAAACAGGCCGCGAATGACCGACTGCCAGTAGGCGGAGAGCGAAATCCAGCCTTTGCCGTTCTCGAAATTGAGAACGTTGAAGAGAATGCCGAGGAGCAGCACGCCCGCCAGCGTTGCCCCGACCGAACCGACGCCGCCGGTCAAAAGGGTGCCGCCGACGACCACGGCGGCAATGGCGAAGAGCTCCCAGCCGACGCCCTCAATCGGCTGGCCCGCGCCGAACTGCGAGGCGAGGATGACGCCGGCCAGGCCGGCAAGCCCGCCGCTCGCAAGGTAAACCAGAAACTTGATCCGGCTGACCGGCAGGCCCATCATGCGCGTCGCATCCTCATTACCGCCGACGGCCAGCACGCCGCGTCCGGTGCTGGTGAAGTTGAGGATGATCCAGCCGGCGACATAGGCGGCAAGCGCTATCCATGCCGGGATGGGGAAGCCGAAAAAGTTGTCCTGGCCGATGCTGGTAAAGCCGCTGTCATAGGAGACCGAAACCGACTGGTTGTCGGCGAGCAGCAGGGCGGTGCCGCTGGCCGCCAGCATGGTTGCGAGTGTGGCGATGAACGGCATGATCTTCAGCCGGGTTACCAGCGCGGCATTGACGAGACCGACGCAGAGCCCGGCACCGACGCCGGCACCAAGCCCGATCCATGCGCCCTGCGGGCTGAAGAGCGCGGCGACCACGCTGCCGAGCGCTGCGGTCGACCCCACGGAGAGGTCGATGCCGCCGGTCATGATGACGAAGCACATGCCAAGCGCCACCAGCGCGAACATCGAATTGTAGCGCAGCACGCTCGATATGTTGAAAAAGCCGAGGAAATAATCGTAGCGCAGCCAGCCGAACAGGACGAGCAGCAGCAGCGCGACCACCACGCCGTACCTGCCGAGCAGGGATATCCATCGTGTCCGGGTCATGCGTGCGCCCTGCCTTGCTGCTGGATCCAGACGGCCAGGATGATGATCCCCGCCTTGACCACCAGTGCGGCGGCATCGGGCACGCCATTGGCGAGCAGCGTGTAGCGCACCAGCTGGATCGTCATGGCGCCGATCAGCGTGCCGATGATGGTGGCCTTGCCGCCGCTCAGCAGCGTGCCGCCGACGGCGACCGCGGCGATGGCGTCAAGCTCCATGCCGAGTCCGACCAGATTGGCATCGCTGGAGGAGTTGATGGCGATGACGACTAGCCCGGCGAGCCCGGCGCACAGGCCGCTGATGGCGTAGACCAGCAGCTTGACCCTGGCGACGGCAATGCCGGACAGTTCTGCCGCCCGCTCATTGCCGCCGATGGCGATGATCTGGCGGCCAAACACCGTCCGTTTCAGCATCCATGCGGCGGCGAGGACGATCAGCAGCATCAGGATCACCTGCACCGGAATGCCGAGCACTCGGCCAAGCCCGATGAACTGGAACTGCGGCACGCGGAATGTCTGCAGATTGCCGTTGGTCATGACTTGCGCGATGCCGCGCCCGGCAATGAACAAAACAAGCGTGGCAACGATGGGCTGGATGCGGAAGGCGGAGATGAGCCAGCCATTGAACAGGCCGAACAGCCCGGCAACGGCGATGGAAACGAGCATGGCAGCGGCAACGGCGAGATAGATATTGCCGATGGGCATGATCTTGCCGAGGAAGATCATCGGCGCCAGAGCGCCGGAGATGGCCATGAGCGACCCGACGGAGAGGTCGATGCCGCCGGTGGCAATGACCAGCGTCATCCCGACCGCGACGATGACGATGGTGCAGACCTGGGTGAGGTTCACATTCAGCGTCTGTATCGTTGCAAAATTGCGGGTGAACGCCAGATTGAACAGGATCAGCAGCAGCAGCGCGATCAGCGTGCCGTAGCGCGCGAGGAAATCGAAGGGATCGAAACGCCGGGCTGTCGTGCGCGCCATTTGGGGTGTGCCGGTCATATCAGGGCCTCCTCGACAGCGGGCGCATTGCCATGGGCCATGGCGCCCATGAGCGCGTCTTCGGTGGCGGCGGCGCGGCCGAATTCGGCGACGCTGATGCCGTCGCGCAGGACGAACACCCGGTCGGCGCCCTCGATGACCTCTTCCAGCTCGGAGGAGATCATCAACACAGCCAGTCCCTGGTCCGCCAGCGATTTGATCAGCGACTGGATTTCGCCCTTGGCGCCGACATCGATGCCGCGTGTCGGTTCGTCGAGAATGAGCAGGCGCGGATTCATCGCCAGCCAGCGGCCAAGCAGGACTTTCTGCTGATTGCCGCCGGAAAGCTCGCGCACCTTCTGCTCCGGTCCGGAGCATTTGATGCCAAGCTGCTTGATGAAACGTTTCACGATCTCCTGCTGCGCCTTCTCGTCGATAACACCGGATTTGGCGAGTTTCGGCATCAGCGCCAGCATCATGTTTTCGGCGACGCTCATATCCGGCACGATGCCTTCGCTCTTGCGGTCTTCGGTGCAGAAACCCATGCCTGCGGCGATGGCGTCGGAGGGCCGCCGGGGTTCGAACGTCTTGTCGCCATAGGTCATGGCGCCCGCCTTCGGGCGGTCGATGCCGAAGACCAGCCGCGCCGTTTCGGTGCGGCCCGCGCCGAGCAGTCCGGCAAAGCCGGCGATCTCGCCGCTGCGGATGGTGAAGGAGACATCCTGGACGATCTGCCCCACGGCGAGATTGTCGGCGGACAGCAGGACCTTGCCGATGTTCTTTTCATCGCGCGCGGTAAAGGCGGTGGCGTGGCCCTCGGTCTTTTCAATGCTGCGCCCCAGCATGGACGAGACGAGCTCGATCTTTTCAATTCCATCCATGCGTGCGGTCCTGATCGTCCGGCCGTCGCGCATGATCGTCACACGGTCGCACACCGCATAGAGTTCATCCAGCTTGTGGCTGACGAACACCACGGAAACGCCGTCCTGTTTCAACTGGCGGATGACGTTGAAGAGGACGCCGACTTCGCGCTCGTCGAGCGAGGAGGTCGGCTCATCCATGATGACGAGCTTGGCGGAAAAGCCGATGGCGCGGGCAATGGCCACCATCTGCTGGGTTGCCGTGTTGAATTCCATCAGGGGGCGGCGGACGTCGGCGCGGATATTGAAGCGCCGCAACAGGTTTTCAGCCTCCCGGTGCATGCTGGCCCAGTCGAGCAGGCCGAAGCGGCGTTTCTCCCGTCCAAGGCAGATGTTCTCCGTCAGGGAACGGTAGGGCACCAGATTGATTTCCTGATAGATGGTGCTGATGCCGTTCGCCTGCGCCTGCTGCGGCGAGGCGACTTCAAACGGCTTGCCGTCGAACGTCACGTCGCCCGCATCCCGCCGGTGATAGCCGGTCAGCACCTTGATGAGCGTCGATTTTCCCGCGCCGTTCTGGCCGATCAGCGCATGCACCTCGCCGCGGGCCACGGTGAACGAGGCGGCGGAAAGGGCAGGGATACCCGCAAAGCGCTTGTCGATGCCTGTCATCGACAGAAGAATATCGGTGTCCATTGCAAAGCCGTTTCTGAAATCATCCGGAGCTTTTGCCTGGATGCAGGGTTGCACCAGACATGAAAAAGCCAGCGCTCCATGGAAGCGCTGGCTTGATCAGATATCAATAGGCGGAGCTCAACAATTTTGCCGCATTGCCGGCATCGTAGAACTGGTCCGGATTGATGATCTTCGGGGCGATTTTCTCCCCGGCGGCATAGGCGGCTGCCGTATCGTAGGCCTTGGGGCCAAAGCGCGGATTGCATTCGACCACCGCGGCAATCTTGCCGTCGACCACGGCCTGGACCGCTTCCTTGCCGCCATCGATCGACAGGACGAGGATGTCCTTGCCGGGCACCTTGCCTGCCGCCTCAATGGCGGAAATCGCGCCGATCGCCATTTCGTCATTGTGGGCGTAGATGACATTGGCGTCGGGATGCGCTTGCAGCAGGGTTTCGGCGACCTGGCGGCCCTTGTCACGGGCAAAATCGCCGGTCTGCGAGGCAACAATCGAGAAATCCGAATGCTTAGCGATGACGTCGTCAAAGCCCTTCTTGCGGTCGTTGGCCGGCGACGAGCCTGTCGTGCCTTCCAGTTCGATGATCTTGGTCTTACCCTTGGCATTGGCCACCAGCCATTCGCCGATGCGCTGGCCCTCTTCGATGAAGTTGGAGCCGATGAAAGTCACATAGTCGTCGCCGGCCTTGGCGAGGGACGGATCGACGCTGCGGTCAAGCAGGATAACCGGAATGCCGGCGCTCTTGGCGGCCTTGATCGCCGGAATCAGCGGCTTTTCCTCGCGCGGGGCAAGGAAAATCAGGTCGACGCCCTGTGCGATCATCGAATTGACGTCGGCGACCTGCTTGGCCGCGGAGCTTGCCGCATCCGTGTAGACAAGCTGCCAGCCGCGCTTCTTGGCCTCTTCCTGCATGCTGGCCGTCTGGGCCAGACGCCACGGATTGTTGCTTTCCGTCTGAGCGAAGCCGACCTTGTAGGTGTCTTTCTTCTTCAGCGGCGGCGACGCGGCGAAAACACTGCCTGCAGCCATGGCGGCGACGAGGCCGGCGGCCGAGGTGAGCAATAGGGTACGACGGGTGATGGACATACGAATTTTCCTCCCAGAAATTCAGAGCGTGGAAATTCCACTGGTCTGATCATCTTCATTTATAAAAATTAGTCAATAATTATTTATGTTGATTAGCCGGTGTTTCGCTGCATAATCATTCCCACGCGGTTTGATTGATTCAGCCGTGCTTGCATGTGGCAAAGGGCTGTTTTCGAATGAATGACACAGTGGATGATGTGACCACTGAAAAGAAAAAGCCCGTCCGGGTCACGGCCCGGCGCAAACGCGTCAACAAGCGCGTGACGATGACCGATATCGCGCGCATTGCCGGCTGTTCGCAGGCAACGGTTTCCTTCGTGCTCAACAAGACGCCGGGCATCAAGCTGGCGGCGGAGACGCGCGAACGCGTGATCGAGGCTGCCCGCTCGCTCGGCTATGCCGCGCCCAACTTTGCCCACCTGGACAGCCATGATGCCTATGCGCCTGCGGTCGACGGCAAGATCGGCTTCGTGGTCGACCAGCTGGCAACCAGTCCCGAAGCAGTCGTTGCCATTGAGGGCGCGCGGCAGGCCTCGTGGAATGCGGGCAACATCATTCTGGTTGCCCAGACATTGAATGACCCCGAGATGGAGCCGCGCACCATCCGCGCCCTGCGCGAGCAGGGGATTTCCGCGCTGATCTATATGGCGATCTTTACCCGCGAGGTGACGTTGCCGGACTATCTCTACAATCTCGATATCCCGCTGGTGCTCCTCAACTGCTATACCGCCGACTATGCTTTTCCGGCGGTCGTTCCGAGCGAGATTGCCGGCGGCCAGCACTCGACCCGCCACCTGATCCAGCACGGCCACCGGCGCATCGGCATCATCACCGGCGAGCCGTGGATGGAGGCGGCGAAGGACCGGCTGCGCGGCTATCGCCGGGCGCTGGCGACCGCCGATATCCCCTTCGATCCGGAACTGGTGATCGAGGGCGACTGGTCGGCAAGCGCGGGCTACAAGGCGACGAAAACGCTGCTGGCGCTGAAGGACAGGCCCACTGCCATTTTCTGTCAGAATGACCGGACCGCCATCGGCTGCTACGAAGCGCTGAAGGAAGCGGGCATCCGCATCCCGGAGGATATTTCAGTCATCGGCTATGACGATGAAGAAATATCACGGCACCTGCACCCGCAATTGACCACATCCGTCCTGCCGCACCGGGCCATGGGCCGCTGGGCCATCGAACAGCTCGACAGCTATGCCCCGGGGAGCGGAACGCGCTACCCCATCACCAAGCTCGAATGCCCGCTGGTCGAGCGTCTCTCGGTGGCGGCGCACGCCGGGGTGAACAGTGCTAGATCTGGTCCGGGGGTGACTTTCCTTTGACATAATCAGCCCGGTCGATGCCGTGGCGCTGCAGCTTGTCGTAGAATGTCTTGCGTGGAATGCCCAGGGCCTCGATTGTCGTCCTCACATCGCCATTGTTGCCCGTCAGGGCCTCGCGGATGAGTCTTGCCTCATGGCGTTCCATGGCTTCGGGCAGGGTGAGCGTGCTGGTCTGCGACGGCGTGTGTTCACTGGTCATTTCATCCAGACCCAGCGCAACCCGCTCGGCGAAATGCGCGAGTTCGCGCACATTGCCGGGCCAGTCATGATCCATCAGCCGCGCGCGCATTGCAGCGTTTATGTCCTGCGGTTCCGTCTTGAAGCGGATGGCGGCGCGGTGCAGGAAATGCGTGAACAGCAGCGGAATATCCTCCTTGCGCTCGCGCAAGGGGGGGATCGAGACCGTGACGACATTGAGACGGTAGAACAGATCCTCGCGGAAATTCGCCCGCTGTTCGGGGCTGCCGAGATCCACCTTGGCGGCGGCGACGACGCGCAGGTCCACGGGCCTGTGCTCATTGGTGCCAAGCGGCGTGATTTCCCGCATTTCCAGAACGCGCAGCAGTTTGACCTGGGTGGCCAAGGGCATGCTTTCGATCTCGTCGAGGAACAAGGTGCCGCCGCTGGCATGTTCGATCCGCCCGATACGCTTGTTCTGCGCGCCGGTGAAGGCTCCGGCCTCGTGGCCGAACAGCTCGCTTTCAATCACCGATTCCGGCAGGGCGCCGCAGTTGAGCGCAACGAAATTACCCTGCCTGCGGCGGCTCCATTCATGCAGGAGACCGGCGGCCACGTCCTTGCCGCTGCCGGTCTCGCCGGCGATCAGCACATCCACATCGGCATTGGCCACATGACGCAGTGTCTTGCGCAGATTCTGCATCACGGGTGTCTGGCCGATCAGCGGCACCGTTTCGTCGGAGGCCTCCATGAATTGCCGCAGCTGGCGGTTTTCCATGACAAGCTGGCGCTTGTCTGCGGCGCGCCGGATGCTTTGGACGAGGCGCTCGGCCGGATAGGGTTTGGCGATGAAATCGTAGGCGCCTTCCTGCATGGCCTCGACGGCCATTTCGATATCGCCATGCCCGGTGATCAGGATGACGGGCAGATCCGCGTCCATCGCGCGCAGGCGCCGGAAAAATTCCAGCCCGTCCACATGCGGCATGCGGACATCGCTGACGACGACGCCGGCGAATTCCGGTGTCAGGAAGCGCAGGGCACTCATGGCATCGGCGAACGGAATCACGCTGAACCCGGCAAGTTCCAGCGTCTGCCTGTTGGCGTTGCGCAGGTCGTCATCATCGTCGACAAAGGCGATTTGCGGCTGGAATCCCATGGTCAGGCAACCCTTTTGAGGTGGACGGTGAATCGGGTTCCGGCGCTGCTGCTGTCCACTTCGATGCGTCCGCCATACTCGGCGACGATGTCATGACAGATGACCAGGCCAAGCCCGAGCCCGCGGTCCTTGGAGGTATTGAAGGGGGTAAACAGCGCCTGCATGATGTCATCGGGAATGCCGGGGCCGTTATCGGCCACGGTCAGCTGCACCTCGTCATCGGCGACGGCGTAGCCGACGCTGATCCGGCTGGATGGCCCGCCTTCGGTTGCCTCCAGCGCGTTCTGCATCAGATTGATCAGCACCTGTTCGAGCCGGATGCGGTTGCCATGCACCTTCAGCCCGGCCGGCGGCGTCTCGGTCGTGATCTTGCCGACGGTCTGACGGAAGCGGCTGCCGAGCAGCAGCAGCGCGCCTTCGATGACGTCGCTGACGTCAGCCGGACCGGCATCGCCGGTGCCCTTGCGCGAGAAGGTGCGCAGTTCATCGGTGATGCTGCCGATGCGTTCGGTGAGGCCCGCGATGGCCGACAGGTTTTCCCTGGCCGGTTCGACCTGATTGCGCGCCAGAAACGTCCCGGCATTGTCGGCATAGGCGCGGATGGCCGCCACGGGCTGGTTGATCTCATGCGCAACGCCCGCCGTCACCTGCCCGAGAATGGCAAGGCGGTTGGCCTGCACCAGTTCCTGCTGCACGGTCTGCAGCTTGTTTTCGGTTTTCTGCCGCTCCTCCGCCTGCATCACCAGTTCGGCATGCGCGGTGCTCAGCGCTTCGGTGCGTTCCGCCACACGGCGCTCCAGCTCGCGGCGCGCCAGTTCCTGCTCCTGCAGGCGCTGCAGCGCCAGGCCGCGGCGATGCAGGAAAAAGGCGGTGAACCCGAGGACAGGCGCAATGACCGCCAGCGCGGCGAGCTGCGCGGCACGGATGGCTTCGCTCACCGCCGCGCCGGCCGGGGTCAGCAATTGCAGCGTCCAGCTGGTTGTCGGCACGGGAACGCGGACCCGGACATATTCCGCGTCCTGGCTGGAACCCGGCAATTGGGCGGTTACCCTGTCCGGCGTCGCGGTTGTCAAGGCGGGCGCGACGCTCAAAGGTTCGAGCGGCGCATTGCCGAACTGCAGGCTTTCCCGGATCGGGCCGAGCTGTTCGGCCGGGATCGGTGCCTGCGCCATGAAGCGCCATTCGGGAAAGCTGGTGATCAGCACGATGCCGCGCGGATCAAGGACATAGGACGGGTCGCTGCTCCGGCGCCAGTCGGCCTCCAGTTCATCGAACTCGACCTTGACGACAATCACGCCAAGCAGGCCGTTCGGACCGTCGATGCGCCGCGAAATATACAGGCCCGGCCGTTTGCTGATCGTGCCGAGCGCATAGTGCTCGGCGCTGCCATTGGCGAGTGCGCGCAGATAATAGGGGCGGAAACTGTAGTCGACGCCGACAAAGCTGGTCGGTTCCTGCCAGTTGCTGGCCGACAGGGCCGTGCCCTTCGCATCGAGGAGATAGATGACCGACGCGTGCGTGCCTTCGATCAGGCTTTCCAGCTTGCGGTCGACAAGATGCAGCATGCTTTCGCTGCGGGATGAGAGCGCGCTGATGAGGTCGCGGTCCTGCGAGAGGACGAAGGGCAGGGAGCGTTGCTTCTCCAGCACGGTCCGCAGCAGGACGGCATTGAGTTCAGCCGCGCTTCTGGCCCGGGTTTCCAGCGCGACATAGGCACGGTTGCGGCCGTAATCATTGGCGGCCAGCAGGGCGCCGAGGATGATGAAAACGGCCAGGGCGCCATAGACGATTTTGCCCATGGTGCTGAATCCCCCGATCCGGGGCAGCATATCGGCATCGTTTGGCAGGGGGCGGTCCATGGCTGATTTGTGCATATATCCGCACGATTGACAATCTGTTTGTGCGAAATTCCGCACGTTTTTATATCCCGCGCCCGAAGGATAAAAATAATATGCAATAAAATCAATATATTATCAAATAAATCAAGATTGGCACGGTGCTTGCTTATGCCTTTCCAGAGAACGCATGCGTTGTTCTCGAGAACAAGAAGGGCCCGGGAGGCTGACAGGGTTTCTGCCAGACGCGGCTCGCACCATGGAGGAAGACATGAGTCCTGTGACCATCAGCGCAGCACCGCAGCCGCGCGTCAAGAAACCTATCTACACCCATCTGTATTTCCAGGTCATCGTTGCCATCACCATCGGCATCGCGCTTGGCCACTATTATCCCGATGTCGGCACCAGCATGAAGCCGCTCGGCGATGCCTTCATCAAGCTGGTGAAGATGATCATTGCTCCGGTCATTTTCCTGACCGTGACGACCGGCATCGCCGGCATGAGCGATCTGCAGAAAGTCGGCCGCGTCGCTGGCAAGGCGATGATCTACTTCCTCACCTTCTCGACACTGGCGCTGATCGTCGGCCTTATCGTTGCGAATGTCGTGCAGCCCGGTGCCGGCATGAACATCAATCCGGCAACGCTCGATCCGGCCTCGGTCGCCACCTACACGCAGCAGGCGCATGAACAGAGCGTCATCGGCTTCCTGCAGAACATCATTCCGACGACCATCGTCGGTGCCTTTGCTTCCGGCGACATTCTTCAGGTGCTGTTCTTCTCGGTTCTGTTCGGTGTATCGCTGGCCATGGTCGGCGAGCGCGCCGCGCCGGTCACCAACTTCCTGCATGTGCTGTCGGCACCGGTGTTCAAGCTGGTCGCCATTCTGATGAAGGCTGCTCCCATCGGTGCCTTCGGTGCCATGGCGTTCACCATCGGCAAGTACGGCATTTCATCGGTCGCCAACCTGCTGTTCCTCATCGGAACCTTCTACCTGACCTCGATCCTCTTCGTGGTGATCATCCTCGGCGCCGTCGCCCGCTACAACGGCTTCTCGATTTTCGCCCTGATCCGTTACATCAAGGAAGAACTGCTGCTCGTTCTCGGCACCAGCTCCTCCGAAGCCGCCCTGCCGACGCTGATGGCGAAAATGGAAAAGGCGGGCTGCAAGAAGTCCGTCGTCGGCCTCGTCATCCCAACCGGTTATTCCTTCAACCTGGACGGCACCAATATCTACATGACATTGGCTGCGCTGTTCATTGCCCAGGCAACCAACACGCCGCTGACACTGACGGATCAGGTTCTGCTGCTGCTGGTGGCCATGCTCAGCTCCAAGGGCGCTGCCGGTATCACCGGTGCCGGCTTCATCACGCTGGCGGCAACGCTGTCCGTGGTTCCGGCCGTGCCGGTCGCCGGCATGGCGCTGATCCTCGGCATCGATCGCTTCATGTCGGAATGCCGTGCCCTGACCAACCTTGTCGGCAATGCGGTGGCAACGATCGTTGTCGCCCGCTGGGAAGGCGAACTGGACAAGGGGCAGCTTGACCGCGCCCTGCATGGCGGCGTCAGCGAAGACGAAGCCCTTGCCTATGCCGGCTGACAGCCGGTAACGACTGAAAGGGAAAGGCGGGCTTTTCAGCCCGCCTTTTTCATGCGAGGTGGTCCCGCCATATCGCCTCATATGTGTCGAATGCGGCATCGAGCGGCTGTACATTTCCGGTCTTTGCCTGCACGGGGATTGTCGCGCCCGCCAGAAGGGCCGCGCCAAGGCTGGTTCCGGTTGAGCCGGGCAGGGCGGCCACGTCACGCCCTGTCAGGCTGCGCAGTGCAGACAGATACACCGTATTGCGGGCGAAGGGACCTTCGACAATCGTGGTGCCTGCCGCCCCGATCAGCCCGAGGCTGACATGAGTCATCAGCGCGGCATAGAGCGAGGCTGCGGCTGTGCGTTCGGCCGGTGTCCGGGCCTCGCAGTTCGGCCATACGGCCTCCCGGTGCGGAAAGGGGCCCGTTCCCCTGACAAGACTGGGCAGCAGCATGATGTGATCGCGGATGACGCGGTCGAGCGTTGCGGTATCGGGCGCGGCGGCATTGCCGCCGGTCAAAAGGTCAAACTCCCGGCCGCCCATGAACCGGGCCGAGGGCACCGGCTTGCCGTAGGCGTCGACATTGGCAAGCGTGTCACGCTCCTGATCGAGCTGATCCAGCTGCCCGCCCACGGCAAACAGCACAACCCACGTGCCCGTGGAGACCACGGAAAATGGCGAGCTGCGCGTCATCAGATGCGGCAGCAGCGATGCATTGGAATCGTGAATGCCGCAAAAGACCGGCACAGATTTCCTGACGCCCAGCTGATGCTGAAGAGGGGGCAGCAAATCGCCGATATGATCGAATGCCCTACGGATCGGCGGCAGCAACGGGCGCAGGTCCAGCGTGTCGACAAGGCCGGAATAATCACCTTCCCGCGGATTCCACAGATCCGTATGGCAGCCGAGCGACGTCACTTCATTGACCGCAATACCGGTCAGCCGCCATACCCAGTATTGCGCATAGGTCAGGATGGTTCTGACATCCCGGAACCGTTCGGGAAACTGCGTCTTCTGGTAATGGATTTGCGCGCCGACATTCAGTCCGCCCGCCAGATAGGGCGAGGCGGTCTCGGCAAAGTCCGGCCGCAGGTCCGCATAGGCGCGGCGTACTGCATCGGGATAGCTGTGTTCATAGTCGATGACGGGCATGGCCAGGCCGTCGTCGCCGAGCAAGGCTGCCGCTGCGCCATGGGCGGTGACGGATATCGCGTCGAAACCGGGCGTTGCAGCGAGCTCCGTCAGGGAGGCCAGAAAAAACGTCCAGAGTGCGTCGACGTCATAATGGGGATAGGGGCCGCCGGTGACCACGCCGTTGGGCGTGCTGCGCGCTGCAAGTTCCACGCCGCTCGCCGCATCAACGACGACGACTTTGGCGTTGGTCTTGCCGACGTCGATGACAGCGATATGGCGCGGCTTGGTCATGCCAGCTCAAGCCATGTGGAACAGGCAGACCAGATCGGACTGCACCGGTGAATTGTCGGGGTTCGTCACCATGATATCGGCCATGTGCGCCCACCATTTCTTCATCACGGGATGATCGGGAAGATCAGCCATCCCGTGTTCCTTCGGGCGGGTCAGGACACCGAACAGCGTGTGGGTGTCACGATCAAGGTGGATCGAATAATTCTGCACGCCCGCGTCGTGCAGGAGATCGGCAAGTTCCGGCCAGATGGCATCGTGCCGCCGGCGGTATTCGTCTTCCATGCCCGGATGGAGGGTCATCTTGAACGCATAGGTCTCTTGGGTGCTCATGCGTGTTTCCTGTGCCTGAAGCGGCGGATGATGATCGGCAGGGTGATGGTGATGATCAGGAGCAGGCCGATGAAGATCGACATGACGATGCCCGGCACGTTGAGCAGCCCGAGGCCGAATGTCACCAGTCCCATGACAAAGGCGGCGATGACCACGCCGCCGATGGTTCCCGAGCCGCCGAGGATGGAGATGCCACCGAGAACCACCATGGTGACGATTTCGAGTTCCCACCCTTGCGCGATGGACGGCCGTGTCGAGCCGAGGCGTGACGTGAGGCAGACCGCGGCGATGCCCGACATCAGCCCGGTCATCAGGAACAGCGTGAACTTGATGCGCTCGACGCGGATGCCGGAGAAACGCGCGGCAAACTCGTTGTTGCCGATGGCATAGACGCGCCGGCCGAAATTGGTCGCATGCAGGAGAATGGCAAAGAGAATGGCCAGGGCGGCGAACAGGGCGAATTCAAACGAAATGACCCAGAAGACATAGCCCTGGCCGAAATAGGCGAAGGAGGCGGGATAGCCGCCATAGGCCTTGTCGCCGAGGACGATATAGGCGATGCCGCGAAACAGGCTCATCGTGCCGATGGTCACGACAATCGACGGCAGGCGCAGCCCGGCGACGAGAATGCCGTTGACCACGCCGCAGCCGATGCCGACCCCAAGGCCGATGGCAACAAGGCCCGGCGTGCCCACGCCCATCTGGGCCGCAGCGCCCATGGCCGTCGAGGCAAGCGCAATGATCGCCGCGACGGACAGGTCGATTTCACCGGCGATGATCAGGAGCGCCATGGCGAAGGCCACCATCGCCTTCTCGGTGAAGTTGAACGTGGCGTCGGACAGGTTCCATGCGTTGAGGAAGTAGGGGGACGCAAAAGAGTTGGCGATGAAGATCAGGATCGCGACAACCAGCAGCAGCGCTTCCCAGCTGGCAAACAGCCGCGTTGCGGAGGTGCCGAGCCGGTCCGGGATATGACGTTTTTCGCTGACCACACTCATGCGATACCCTCGATTGTTTCCGATGCCCCGCGGTCACGCAGGATGATGCGGCCGCGCCGCCGTTCCTGCCGCGCATTGAAGATCACGGCGGCGATGATCACGCCGCCCGAAATTGCCATTTGCGAGAACGGCGAAATGTTGATGACCGGCAGGGCATTCTTGATGACGCCGAGAAACAGCGAGCCCAGCACCGCTCCGGCCACCGAGCCGATGCCGCCAAGGGTCGAGATGCCGCCGATGACGCAGGCGGCGACGCTGTCGAGTTCGAAGCCTGCGGCGATATCCACATAGGCCACCGCATAGCGCGATACCCAGAGGTAGCCGCAGAGCCCGGCGAGCGTGCCCGATATGACAAAGGCGAAAAAGCGCGTGCGCCCGACATCGATACCGGCATAGACCGCTGCCGTCGGGTTGCCGCCGGAGGCGTAGATTGCCCGGCCGAGGAAGGTGCGCGACATGACGATATAGATGATGGCGACGATGACGATGGCCGTCCAGCCGAGCACGGGCAGGCCGAGAAAGAGCTGGCGCGGTGTCTGCAGGAAAGGCTCGGTCATCTGGTGGGCATTGACCCAGCCGCCGCCGGAAAGCACGAAGGCCATGCCGCGATAGATGGTGAGCGTGCCGAGCGTGACGACAATCGAGGGAATGCCGAGCTTCCAGACGAACAGGCCGTTGATCGCCCCGAGGACCGCACCGATGCCAAGCGCGATGAGAACGATCAGTGCCAGCGGCAGGCCGGGATGCGCGGCGTTGAGCATGGCGACGGCCATGCCGGTAAAGGCCACATTGGCCGCGACGGAAAGGTCGATCGATTTCGTCAGGATGACGGTCATCTGCCCGAGGGCCAGAATGATCAGGATCGACGTGTCGTTGAAAATATTCGAGAGGTTCGACGGGCTGGCAAAGCCGGGCGAGCGGGAAGAGAAAACGCCGAGCAGCACGGCGATGATCACCACCAGCAGCATTTCGCGAAACTTGAACAGTTGCTTGATCATCCCGATCCTCACGCGTTGCCCGTTGCGGCGCGAACCAGCGTCTCGGCGCTCATGTCGGCGCGCTCGAAGAGACCGGCGGACAGGCCTTCGCGCATCACCAGCACGCGGTCCGACATGCCAAGGATTTCCGGCAGTTCCGACGATACCATGATGATGCTGAGGCCTTCGCCGGCAAGTTCGCTGATGAAGGCGTGGACCGCCGCCTTCGAGCCGATATCAATGCCCTTGGTCGGTTCA
The DNA here is from genome assembly GCF_055378485.1 of Phyllobacterium sp. T2-21. Classification (NCBI taxonomy): domain Bacteria; kingdom Pseudomonadati; phylum Pseudomonadota; class Alphaproteobacteria; order Hyphomicrobiales; family Phyllobacteriaceae; genus Phyllobacterium; species Phyllobacterium sp. T2-21. The sequence goes on from NZ_AP027915.1 coordinate 274,980, forward strand.
TCCAGAATGAGGATTTTCGGTTGTGTGGCGAGCCACTTGCCGATGACGACTTTCTGCTGGTTGCCGCCGGAGAGCGTGCCGACCGGCACCGAGAGTGCGGCGGCCCTGAGGTCGAAGCGTTCGGCGTATTTTCGCGCCAGCGCCAGTTCTTCGGCGGCGCGCAGGAAACCCGAACGGGATGTCCGTCCAAGCGACGGCAATGAAATGTTCTGGTAGATCGGCAGTTGCAGCACGGCACCGTGGCGGCCGCGCTCCTCCGGCACATAGACGATGCCCGCATGGATTGCATCGCCGGGCGAGCGGATCTGGATCTCCTTGCCGTCCAGCTCCAGCCTGCCGCCGGACGGCCAGGTCACGCCGAACAGGGACTGGCAGATTTCCGAGCGGCCCGCACCGACCAGCCCGTAGATGCCGAGGATTTCACCCTTCCTGAGGGCAAAGGAAATGTCGCGGAATTCGGTGGGATGGCTATAGTTCTCGACTTTGAGCACCGTTTCGCCGAGTGGGATGTCGACTTTCGGAAAGGCGTGCTCGATGGAACGGCCGACCATGAGGCGGACAATGTCGTTCTGGCTGATCTCGGCGAGAACCCCGCTGCCCACGGCCTTGCCGTCGCGGAACACGGCGTAATTGTCGGCGATCTCGTAGACCTCGTCGAACTTGTGGCTGATGAAGAGAATGGCCTTGCCCTGCGCCTTCAGCCGCTTGACGATCTGGAAGAGGTCGTCCACCTCCTTGCGCGACAGGGCGGCGGTCGGCTCGTCCATGATGACGATACGCGCATCGACCGACAGGGCGCGGGCAATGGCAACAAGATGGCGCTGGGCGATGGACAGGTCCTTCAGCCGCGTGCGCGGATCGATATTGCTTTCGAGCGAATGGAGAAGGGCCAGCGCCCTGGCGTTGACGCCCTTCCAGTTGACCAGACCCAGCGATGTCTTCGGCGCATGACCGATGAAAATGTTCTCGGCAACCGAGAGTTCGTCAAACAGCACCGTTTCCTGATGGATGGCGGTCACGCCGTGATCGATGGCATCCTGCGCATTGCCGAAGGTGACGGGCTTGCCGTCGATATGGATCTCGCCTTCGTCGGACGGGTAGATGCCGGTCAGAATCTTGACGAGCGTGGATTTGCCCGCACCGTTCTCGCCGATGAGCGCCGTCACCTCGCCGGGAAACAGGGCGATGTTGACGTCATTCAGGGCTTTCACACCCGGAAAGGTCTTGGAGATGGCCCGCATTTCCAGAATGGGGGTTGCGAGGGGTGAGTCAGCAAGGGCTGCGGTCATCATGGGCAATACCGAAGGGTTAAAAAATGCCCGGCAGAAGGCCTGCCGGGCTTTGCGGCGCGATTGCCGGATCAGAAAATCTTGGAGAACTGATCGATGTTCTTCGCGTCATAGACGAAGGGATCAGCCATGGCCGCTTCGCCATTGTCGCCGATCTTGATCTTGCCCATGCGGCCGGCGCTGATGTCGCTGCCGGGTTTGCCGTCGGTATCACCCTTGACGAGATGATAGGCGATCTGCGTGGCGGAGTAGCCGAGATCGATCGGATTCCAGATGGCGAATTCCTTGGTGGCGCCTGATTTGATGGCGCCGGCCATCTCCGACGGCAGACCGAGGCCGGTCACGTAAACCGTGCCGATCTTCTTGGCATCGGATACTGCCTGGGATGCCGCCAATACGCCAACCGTGGTCGGCGCGACAATGACCTTCACATTCGGCTGCGAGGTCAGGAGGCCCTGCGCTTCGCGGTAGCTCTTGTCGGCGAGGTCATCGCCATAGACTGTCGTCACAAGGTTGAGGCCGGGAAAGTTCGGCAGCTGCTTTTTCATCTCGGCAATCCAGGTGTTCTGGTTTGTCGATGTGGTCGTGGCCGAGAGGATGGCGAAGTCGCCCTTGCCATCAGGCAGATGGGCAGCGGCAAGCTGCAGGCACATCTTGCCGATCAGCTCGTTCGACGACGGGTTGAGGTGGACGATGCGGCCGTCCTTGGCCACGGCGGAATCCCACGAGATGACCTTGATGCCGCGCGCCATGGCCTTCTTCAGAGCCGGTACGACAGCGTCCGGGTCGTTGGCGGAAATGGCGATGGCATTGACGTTCTGCGCGATCAGCGCATTGATGACCTCGATCTGGCCTTCGGCCGTCGTCGATGTCGGTCCGGTATAGATGACTTCGACGCCGCCCAACTCCTTGGCTGCTTCCTGCGCGCCCTTGTTGGCTGCTTCAAAGAAGCCGTTGCCGAGTGATTTGGCGACGAGACCGATCTTGATCGTTTCCGCCTGTGCATGCGATGCGAGCATGGCAAGGGCCAAGGCCGATCCCAGTGCGAGTGTCTTCAACAGTTTCATTTCATCCTCCCTAGATTGAAATACGCCGCTTCGGCGCCTGGTTTTTATGCGATCGAAGCGGAATCCCTTGACTTGTCCTGAGCTCCCACCTTTGCGACGATGAGCTCAACCCCGGCATCCTCCACCATCTTCCGGTCGGCATCCGCAATGCCGTCATCGGTGATGATTGTTGCAACCCGCTGCAACGGGCACAGGATCAGGCTCGACCGGCGCTCGAACTTGCTGGAATCCACCAGCAGCACCAGTTCATCCGCCTGATTGATCAGCTTCTGCTCGCCCTGAATGATCAGCGGGTCCGATTCCATCGCGCCGAACGGACCGACCCCGACGGCGCCCATGAACATGCGCTTGCCATAGAAATTGCGGGTCACGTCATTGTCGAACGGCGAGAGGATCATGCTCTGCTCGCGATAGATCATGCCGCCGGGAATAATGACCGTGCTCTTGGAGTTCTTCACCAGATGTTCGGCGATGGCGAAGGAATTGGTCATGATCTGCAGGCGGCGCGTGGCGAGATAATGCACCATCTGGAATGTCGTGGTGCCACCGTTGAGGATGATGGCGTCGCCCTCGTTGCACAGGCCCACGGCTTCACGGGCAATCGCCCGCTTCTTGTCGATGTTCTCGGCTTCCGAGACGCGGAATGGCCGGCCGGCAAGCGCGGTCTGCTGCGGCGGGTGAATGGCTTCCGCGCCGCCGCGCACCCGGCGCAACTTGCCGTGGACGTGCATGGAGGCGATGTCACGACGGATCGTTGCTTCCGACGCTTCCGTCAGTTCGGCAATGTCCTGAATGGTGATGAACGGCTTTTCCTGAACGGCACTCAGGATAATTCGTTGGCGCTCACGTTCGTGCATTTTTCCCTCCACTGCTGCGAACATTGCGCAAATAACACGGTGCTGTCAATCAACTTCAGTCAAAATTATTCATACTGCACTGCACAATTGCAATTTTATGATTGAATTTGATCATTTATGATTGACAGCAAATCACTCCCTGCTTCATAGCTAGAGAAAATTCACATGGCTGCGGCGTGTTGTCAGGCCATCAGATCGTCTTCGGGAGGCAAGCATGGCGAACAAGGTCCAACTTCTGGATAATCGTTGGGATGATCAAAAGGCTGCCGCGCTGGATGAGCCCGGCAAGCTGCTTTACCGCTCCAATCTGCTGGGTGCCGACAAGCGCATCACCAATTACGGCGGCGGCAATACCTCGGCCAAGGTTTCGGAAACCGATCCGCTTACGGGCAAGCCGGTGGAGGTGCTGTGGGTGAAGGGATCGGGCGGCGATGTCGGCACGATCAAGCTCGACGGTTTCGCCACGCTTTATATGGAAAAGCTGGAATCGCTGAAGTCCATCTACAAAGGTGTTGCGGACGAAGACCGCATGGTGGGCTTCCTGCCCCATTGCACCTTCAATCTCAACGGCCGCGCCGCATCGATCGATACGCCCCTGCACGGTTTCGTGCCGTTCAGGCATGTGGATCACATGCACCCCGATGCGATCATCGCCATTGCCGCATCAAAGAATTCGCGTGAACTGACCAAAGAGGTCTTTGGCGACGAAATAGGCTGGCTGCCCTGGCGCCGTCCGGGCTTTCAGCTCGGCCTCGATCTTGGCGCCTATGCGGCGGCGCATCCGAATTCAAAGGGTGTCGTGCTGGAAAGCCATGGCCTGTTCACATGGGCCGATGACGCCAAGGAATGCTACGAGCTGACTCTCGATATCATCAACAGGGCGATTGTCTGGTTCGACGCCAAGACGGCGGGCAAACCCGCATTCGGCGGGGAAGCAACGGCGAGCCTCGACGCATCGGCGCGCCGCGCCATCGCCGCGCGGCTGATGCCGGAAATCCGCGGCAAGATCGGTGTAGCCGAACGCAAGCTCGGCCATTTCGACGATCAGCCGGCGGTGCGGGAATTCGTCAATTCCCGCAACCTGCATCCTCTGGCGGCGCTCGGGACCAGCTGCCCCGATCATTTCCTGCGCACGAAAATTCGCCCGCTGGTGCTGGATGTCGATGCGGCCAATCCGGACGCCGCTGTCGAAGCGCTCGATGCGGCGCTGGAAGCCTACCGCACCGACTATGCCCGCTATTACAACGCGTGCAAACATGACAACTCGCCTGCCATGCGCGATCCCAACCCGGTCATCTTCCTCATTCCCGGTGTCGGCATGCTGTCCTTTGCCAAGGACAAGGCAACGGCCCGCATTGCCGGGGAATTCTATGTCAACGCCATCAATGTGATGCGCGGTGCATCGTCTGTCTCGGACTATCAGGGACTGCCGGAACAGGAGGCCTTCGATATCGAATACTGGCTGCTCGAGGAAGCCAAGCTGCAGCGCATGCCGAAGCCGAAATCCCTGGCGGGCCGCGTGGCTTTTGTCACGGGCGGTGCCGGCGGCATCGGCCGTGCCACGGCGGAACGGCTGCTCGGGCAGGGCGCCTGTGTCGTCCTTGCGGATATCGATGCGGAGGCCCTGAAGGCCGCCCATCAGGATTTTGCCGGGCGGTACAGCGCCGATGCGGTGCGCGGCGTGCAGCTCAATGTGACGGATGAGGCTGCAGTGATCGCCAGCTTCGCCGAGGCCTCGATCGAATTCGGCGGCATCGATATTCTCGTTTCCAATGCCGGCATCGCCTCGTCCGCCCCGGTAGAGGTAACCGAGCTTGCCATGTGGAACCGCAACATGGACATACTGGCGACAGGCTATTTCCTCGTATCGCGCGAAGCCTTCCGCCTGTTCCGGCGCCAGAAGATCGGCGGCAACGTGGTCTTCGTCGCATCGAAGAACGGGCTTGCCGCCTCGCCCAATGCCAGCGCGTACTGTGCTGCCAAGGCGGCGGAAATCCATCTCGCCCGCTGCCTCGCGCTGGAGGGGGCGGAAGCCGGTATCCGCGTCAACACCGTCAATCCCGATGCCGTGCTGCGCGGCTCGAAAATCTGGAACGGCGAATGGCGCGAACAGCGTGCCGCCTCGTCCAACCTGCAGGTGGATGAGCTGGAAGAGCATTACCGCAAGCGGTCGCTGCTCAAGCTCAACGTGCTGCCGGAAGACATTGCCGAGGCGATCTATTTCCTTGCCTCCGATGCGTCCGCCAAATCAACGGGCAATATCATCAATGTTGACGCTGGCAACGTGCAGAGCTTCACGCGATAAAGGCAGTCCGGGGGAGGACAACATGGCTGAACAGCATATTTCCGGCGATCTGATCGCATCCGAGAACGACAAGCGCGGTGCGGCGCATAACAGCGATTTCGAGGCGCTGGGCGCGCATCTTGCCCGCCGCAACATCGATATCGAGGCGATCACCGCCAAGGTGGCTGATTTCTTCGTCGCGGTTCCCTCATGGGGCGTCGGTACCGGCGGTACGCGCTTTGCCCGGTTTCCGGGGCAGGGTGAGCCGCGCGGCATTTTCGACAAGCTCGATGACTGCGCAGTCATCCACCAGCTGAGCCGCGCGACGCCGACCGTCTCGCTGCACATCCCCTGGGACAAGGCGGACCCGAAACAGCTCAAAGCCCATGCGGAGGCGCTCGGCCTCGGCTTCGACGCGATGAATTCCAACACCTTTTCCGATGCGCCGGATCAGGCGCATTCCTACAAATACGGCTCGCTCAGCCATGCGGATGCGGCGACGCGCAAGCAGGCCATCGCGCACAATATCGAGTGCATCGAAATCGGCGACGCCATCGGCTCGAAGGCCCTGACGGTGTGGATCGGCGATGGATCGAATTTTCCCGGCCAGAGCCATTTTGCCCGGTCGTTCGAGCGCTATCTCGATGCCATGGCGCAGGTCTACAAGGCGCTGCCTGACGACTGGCGCATTTTCTCCGAACACAAGATGTTCGAGCCCGCCTTCTATTCGACCGTGGTGCAGGACTGGGGCAGCAACTATCTGATCGCCCAGACGCTGGGGCCGAAAGCCTTCTGCCTGGTTGATCTCGGCCATCACGCGCCGAACACCAATATCGAGATGATCGTGTCGCGGCTGATCCAGTTCAAGAAACTGGGCGGCTTCCACTTCAACGATTCGAAATATGGCGATGACGATCTGGATGCGGGTTCCATCGATCCGTACCGGCTGTTCCTGGTTTTCAACGAACTGGTCGATGCGGAGGCGCGCGGCGTCGAGAATTTCCATCCCGCGCATATGATCGATCAGTCGCACAATGTGACCGATCCTATTGAAAGCCTGATCTCGAGTGCCAATGAAATCCGCCGCGCCTATGCGCAGGCCCTGCTGGTCGACCGGGCGGCTCTGGACGGCTATCAGGACGGCAATGACGCGCTGATGGCATCGGATGCGCTGAAGCGCGCCTACCGAACGGATGTCGAGCCGATACTGGCCGAAGCCCGCCGCCGGGCGGGGGGCGCCATCGATCCCATCGCCGCCTACCGGGCCAGCGGCTATCGGCAAAAGGTCGGAAAAATCCGGCCGGCCAGCACGGGCGGCAGCGGCGGCATTATCTGAACGGATTGCCGGCCGGTTGCATGATCAAGGCAGCGCCCCTCGCGCTGCCTTTTCTTTTTTGTTTGACAGCGCCTGATACATTTGGTCTTATTCTACTATAAAACATTATATAACATAATAATAGAATAACAAAGGGAACTGTCATGAAATCACTGAAACTCGCACTCCTGTTGGGTTCGGCGCTGGTTGCCCTCAGCCCTGCGGCCTTTGCCCAGACCAAGGGCGGCGTCATCAATGTCGCGACCATCGGCGAGCCGCCGACACTTGACGCCATGGCATCGACGGCCGATCTGGTCGGCATTGTTTCCCAGCACATTTTCGAGACACTCTACACCTTCGATGAAAACTGGAACCCGACCCCGCTGCTGGCGGCAAGCCTGCCGGAGATTTCGGCGGATGGCAAAATCTACACGATCAAGCTGCGCACCGGCGTCAAGTTCCATGACGGCACCGACATGGATTCCGCCGATGTCGTGGCTTCGCTGAAGCGCTGGACCCAGATCGCCTCGCGCGGCAAGCAGGTCGCGCCTCTGATCACATCCATTGACGCGGTGGATGCCTCGACCGTCCGCATCACGCTCAATGCCCCGCATGCACCGCTGCTGTCGCTGCTGGCGTTCAACAATGCCGCGGCGATCATCCTCCCAAGTGAAAAGCAGCAGAACCCGATGACCGACCCGGTCGGCACGGGCCCCTACAAGCTGAAGGAGCGCAAGGCCGACCAGTATATCCAGCTCGTGCGCTTTGACGGCTACAAGTCTCCGGAAGGGCGCGAGAATGGCTATGGCGGCGCCCGTCATCAATATCTCGACGAAATCCGTTTCGTTCCTGTCCCTGATGCCAATACCCGGGTCGAAGGCGCGATTTCCGGCCAGTTCGACTATGCCGACAGTCTGCCCGTCGAGGCCTATGACCGCCTGAAGGGCCAGAAGGTCACCGAGCCGGTGCTGCTGAAGCCCTTCGGCTGGCCGGTCTTCGTGCTGAACACGGCGCAGGGCCTGACCAAGAACCAGGATATGCGCCTGGCGATCCGCGCTGCGCTCAACGTGGAAGACATGCTGGCCGCCGCTTTCGGCAGCAAGGACTTCTATGCGCTCAATGGATCGTTCTATCCGGCATCCTATAGCTGGGCGAGCGATGCGGGCGTCAAGGATGGCTATAATATCGGCGATCCCGAAAAGGCCGCGACGCTTCTGAAGCAAGCCAATTACGACGGCAAGCCGGTGCGCATTCTCACCAGCCGCCAGTATGAGTTCCACTACAAGATGGCACAGGTCGCAGCGGAATATCTGAAGGCCGCCGGGATCAATGTCGATCTGCAGGTGGTCGACTGGGCAACACTGACGCAGCGCCGCGCCGACCCGGCACTCTGGGATATCTATATCAGCCACAGCCCGTTTCTGCCGGAACCCGCGCTGATCGGCGCCCTGTCGACCAGTGCGCCGGGCAATTGGGATACACCGGCCCGCAAGGTGGCGGTGGATGCCTTCAATGCCGAAACGGACCCGAAGAAGCGTATCGCGCTGTGGGCGGACGTTCAGAAGGTGATCTACGCGGAAGCGCCGATCATCAAGATCGGCGATTTCAACGCGCTGTCGGCCAAATCGCCCAAGCTGGAGCACTTTACTCCGGCGCCTTGGCCCTATTTCTGGAACGTGTCGCTCAAGCAGTAATCTGAAGCGTTCGGGCGCGGGCGGCCGCAAGCCGCCTGCCGCCGGTCCCTTCGTATCGTAGCTCCCGCAGCAGGATCCAACCGGCCCATGCTCCGTTACATCTTCCAACGCTTTATCGGCATGATTGTCGTGATGTTTCTGGTGGTGACCATCGTGTTCATCATCGTCCGTGTCACGCCCGGCGATCCGGCGGCCGTCATGCTCGGACCGGAAGCGACCGCTGCCGATATCGCGCAGTTGCGGGCAACCCTCGGGCTCGACCGCTCCATCCTCGTCCAGTACGTCTATTTCATCGGCCAGTTGCTGCAGGGCGATCTCGGACGGTCGATCTTTCTCGACCAGCCAGTGCTGACGGCATTGGCGCAGCGCGCCGAGCCGACATTTTTCCTCACGGTTTTCTCGATCCTGATTGCCAGTGTCATTGCGATCCCCATCGGGGTCTATGCCGCGTACCGGCGCGGATCGGTCTTCGATCAGGCCGCAACGGCGCTTGCCATGCTGGCGGCCAGCATTCCCAGCTTCTGGCTCGGCCTGATCCTGATGCAGGTGTTTGCCGTCCGCTTCGGCATCTTCCCGGTCTCGGGTTATGGCGGACCGGACACGACGCTGGGCGAGCGGCTGTATCATCTCGTTTTGCCGGCTTTTGCGCTGGGAATCGTTTCATCGGCACTGATCATGCGGTTTACCCGCGCTTCGATGCTGGATGTGCTGGGGGATGACTACATCCGCACCGCCCGGGCCAAGGGCGTTGTCGAACGCAGTGTCGTGCTCAAGCACGCCTTCAAGAATGCGCTGATTCCGATCATCACCGTCGTCGGCCTGACGGCCGCCGTGCTGATCTCCGGTGCGGTGGTGACGGAGACGGTGTTCGGCCTGCCCGGTGTCGGCAATCTCGTCGTCTCGGCCGTGCTGCGCCGCGATTACCCGGTTATTCAGGGCGCACTCCTCATCATCGCCGGGCTCTACGTCCTCATCAATTTCGCCATCGACATGCTTTACCTCGTCGTTGATCCAAGGGTGCGCTACTGATGACCGATATCGTTTCACCCGTTCCCGCCAGCGAGCGCAGCAAATTCCTGCGCGTTCTCCTGCGCCGCAAGACCGTCCTGTTCGGCCTGATCGTTCTGGCAATCTTCATCACGCTTGCCATTCTCGCGCCGCTCATCGCCCCCTATGCGCCGAACAAGCTGTCGATCGTCAACCGGCTGAAGCCGCCGAGCGCCCAATGGATATTCGGCACGGACGAATTCGGACGCGACGTGTTTTCGCGCACGATCTATTCCGCCCGGCTGTCGCTGCTCGTTGGTTTTGCCGTGGTGGTGCTCGCCTCGCTTATTGGCGTGACCCTCGGTATTCTCGCCGGTTTCTTCCACAAGCTTGATGCGCCGATCACCCGGCTGATCGATGCGATGATGGCATTCCCCGATATCCTGCTTGCCATTGCGCTGGTTGCGGCGCTCGGTCCGTCGCTGACGACGGTGATCATCGCGCTCAGCATCGTCTACGCGCCGCGGCTTGCCCGCGTGGTGCGGGCCTCGACACTGGTCATCCGCGAACTGCCCTATGTGGAAGCCGCCCATGCGCTTGGCATTTCGACGCCGCATATCCTGACGCGCCATATCCTGCGCAATCTGCTCTCGCCCATCCTCGTCCAGGGAACGTTCCTGTTTGCCCATGCCATGCTGGCGGAAGCCGGCCTGTCGTTCCTCGGGCTTGGCGTCAGCCCTGAAGTGCCGACCTGGGGCACGATGATTGCCGCCGGCCGGCAATATGTCGGTCAGGCCGACTGGATGACCCTGTTTCCCGGCATTGCCATCGTGCTCTCCGTTCTCTCGCTGCAAATGGTCGGCGATGGCTTCCGCGACCTCCTAGACCCCCGCCTCAGAAAGGATCTCTGATCATGCCCGCCCCCTCCGCAACCGACGGCCGTTTGCTGCTGACCAATGTCAAGCCGGTTGCCTTTGGCCCCAATACACCCTCCGGCACCATTGATATCCTGATCGGTGCGGATGGAAAAATCGCCGAATTCGGCCCCTCCCTGAACGTCGCCGGCGATGCCAGGCGCATTGACATGAAGGGCGCCTGGATTTCGCCCGGCTGGACCGACCTGCATGCCCATGTCTGGCATGGCGGAACCGATATCTCGGTTCGCCCGCAAATCTGCGGTGTCGAGCGCGGCGTGACGACCATCGTCGATGCGGGCTCGGCAGGTGAAGCGAATTTCCACGGCCTGCGCGAATATATCATCGAACCGGCAAAGGAACGCATCAAGGCTTTCCTCAATCTCGGCTCGATTGGCCTTGTCGCCTGCAACCGCGTCAGCGAACTCAGCGATATCCGCTCCATCGATCTCGACCGCACGGTCGCCTGCGTCAACGAAAACCGCGACCACATTGTCGGCCTGAAGGTGCGTGCCAGCCATGTCATCACCGGCTCCTGGGGCGTGACTCCGGTCAAGGTCGGCAAGAAGGTGGCAAAAATTCTCAAGCTGCCGATGATGGTGCATGTGGGCGAACCGCCTGCGCTCTATGACGAAGTGCTGGAGATTCTGGGACCGGGCGACATCATCACCCATTGCTTCAACGGCAAGGTCGGCGCCAGCATCATCGAAGACGAGGATCTGTTCGAACTGGCGGAACGCTGCGCCGGTGAAGGCATCCGGCTCGATATCGGCCATGGCGGCGCATCGTTCTCGTTCCGCGTGGCGGAAGTCGCCATCAGCCGCGGCCTGCTGCCTTTCTCCATCTCGACCGACATCCACCTGCACAGCCTGAACTATTCCGTGTGGGATCTGGGAACGACGATGTCGAAGCTGCTGAGCGTCGGCATGCCGTTCGACAAAGTCGTCGAGGCCGTGACGCTCTCGCCGGCATCGGCCATCGGCCTGCCGACCGACAATCTCCTCTCCGTCGGCAAGCCGGCCGAGTTCACCATCTTTGAACTGGTTGATTCAGATCTCAGCGTCATCGATTCGCTGGGCTATGAAGCGACGCTGCACAAACTGTTCGAACCGCGCATGGTGGTTCTGGGCACCGAAACCATCGCGGCGAGCCGCTATCAACCGGTGAAGCCCGAGCTGGTCAATCACCGCCATACCCATTCATACCGCTAAGGAGCTCGCGTGAATCCTTCATCCAGTCCGGCTGTCGACGCCGGCACATCTCCTTACACCAGGCTGAAGGCGCTGGGCATCGTGCTGCCGCCGGCACCGCGTCCGATTGCCAATTTCGTTACCCACATCCAGGAAGGCAACATGCTGTACCTCTCGGGCCAGGGCCCGCGCGAGGATGACGGCTTCATGCATACGGGCAAGGTGGGCGATAACGTCAGCGTCGAGGACGCCTACGCCCATGCCCGGCTGACCGGCATCAACCTGCTGGCGGTCCTGCATTCCGCCCTGGGCGATCTTGGCCGTGTCAAGCAGGTGGTCAAGCTGCTCGGCATGGTCAATGCCGTGCCTGACTTTGCCGATCATCCGCTTGTTATCAACGGATGCTCCGATCTGCTGATCGACGTGTTCGGCGATGCGGGGCAGCATGCCCGCTCGGCCGTGGGCTTCGGCTCGCTACCGGGCAACATCACCGTGGAGATCGAGGCGATCATCGCCTTGAGGGACTAGGATCAGGAATGACTGCGCCAGCCCATCACCGTTTCGATCCGTTCGGCAGATGCCTTGACCTCGGCCGTGTAGCGCTCGGGGTCATCGGCAATCTTCTGCTCGGGCAGAACGATGGAGATGGTGGCAACGCAGGTGCCCTTGTCGTCGCATACGGGCGAGGCAACACAGGCGACGGCGTAGTCGGATTCGCCCGCCTGGATGGAAATGCGCGATTGCAGCGCCTCGGCAGCGGCTTTCGACAGCGCTGCCGGTTCGATGACGGCGCGGCCAGTGGGCGAGGATTTGGCGCAGCGCTTGAACAGATCCAGCCGTTCGGCTTCGGGCAGATGGCCGACAAGCAGGCGGCCGGATGCGGTCCAGTTCAGCGGTACGCGCGTACCGACGCGCGACGTGACATGGAAATGGCCGGGACCATCGGCCATGGCCAGAACCATCATGTGATCGCCGTCGCGGCCGCAAACCTGCACCGTTTCACCCGATACGCGGCTGAGATTGTGCATTTCGTGGTTGGCGACGTCGAGAAAATCCAGCGAGCGGGCATAGGCGAGACCGTAGTGGTAAAGCCGTGCGCCCAGCCAGACGGAGCCGTCATTGTTGCGGGAGAGAAGGTTCTTCTCAACCAGATCGTCAATGATGACGTAGACCGTCGACAGCGGCGCACCGATGGCCTTGGCAATGCCGTAGACACCGGCCGGGCTGCCGGTTTCGTAGAGATAGTCCAGAACCTGCAAGGCGCGGTCGATGCCGCTGACACGGGAACGGCGGCCCGTCGCTTCCGGTTGTTCGGTTGTCTCAAGACCGGGGGCAGCGCCCATGTCTGATGTCTTTGCGTCCACGTTCAGGCTCCTGGCAGGCTCGATTGATGTTCAAACAGTTTATTACATTATAATGGCATATATGCCTAGAAAATGGAATGTGTTGCAAGCGGCAACATTTCGAGGAGATTAGCATGACAGACTCTCACAACCCCGACGATATTCGCGAAACGCTCGGGTTGCGACCCGTTATCAACGTGTCCGGCACGATGACCTCGCTGGGGGCGTCGATCGTGGTTCCGCAAGCGGTCGCCGCCATGACGGCAATCCTGCCGCAGTTCGTCGAGGTCAACGACCTGCAGAAGAAGGCGAGCCCGGTGATTGCCCGGCTGACCGGCGGCGAGGCCGGCTTTGTCACGGCGTCCTGCTCCGCCGGCATCAGCCTCGCGGTGGCTGCGGCCATGACGGGGAACGATCTTGCCGCCATCGAACGCCTGCCCGACACCACGGGATTGAAGGACGAAGTCATCATCCAGATGGGCCACGTGGTCAGCTATGGCGCGCCGGTCGATCAGGGTATCCGGCTCGCCGGTGCCAAGGCCGTTCTGGTCGGTCAGGCGACATCCTGCTACCCCTATCATCTCGATGGGGCAATCAACGAGCGCACCGCCGCAGCCGTCTTTGTTGTCTCGCATCACACGGTTCAGTACGGCCTCGTTGCCCTGCAGAAATTTGCCGAAGTCTGCCACGCCCGCGGCGTGCCAGTCATCGTCGATGCGGCGTCCGAATATGATCTGAAGATCTTTCTGGAGCAGGGGGCCGACATCGCGCTCTATTCCGCGCACAAGTTTTTGGGCGGTCCGACCGGCGGCATCGTCGCCGGCGCCAAGGATTTCGTCCGCAACACCTTCCTGCAGAATATGGGCATTGGCCGCGGCATGAAAGTGGGCAAGGAGAGCATCCTTGGAATCATCGCTGCGCTGGAAGCCTGGGAAAAGCGCGACCATGCGGGTATCCGCGAGCGGGAAACCGGCTATCTCAACCTCTGGCAGCAGACGCTTGCGGGCAAGCCGGGCGTCACGGCAGTCATCGAGCCCGACCCGACACACAATCCGCTCGACCGCCTGCGCGTCACCATCGAACCGCAGGCCGCCCATATCTCCGCCTGGGATCTCGCCGATGCACTGGCACAGGGCGCGCGCCCGGTGATCGTCCGGGACCACGAGGTCGAACACGGCTATTTCTATATGGACCCGTGCAATCTGCATCCGGGAGAAGAAACCATTGTGGCCAGCCGTCTGACGGAAGAGCTTGGCAAGGCGCGTGCGTCCAACGCGATCATCTCGACCCCGGTTGAAAACCGCTATGCGCGCCGCATGGCCGGTCTCATGCGCTGGCCCGACTGACCGGCGCATCGCCACCTGCCAACGGAAAGGATTTGTACTCATGGACAATCGTCAGCCTTCCCATCCCGGCAACAGGGGCAATGCCCCCGCGCCGGTCCTGTCGGTCGCCAATCTGACGACATCCTTCCAGTCCGACGGCAGATGGCGGCCGGTTGTGCGCAATGTCTCGTTCGACGTGGCGCCGGGGGAGACGGTGGCCATCGTCGGCGAATCCGGTTCGGGCAAGAGCGTGACATCGCTGTCCATCATGCGGCTGTTGCAGAAGGACAAGAGCCGAATCGAAGGCCGCATCATGCTGGACGGCAAGGACATTCTTGCGCTTCCCGAGAGCCAGATGCGGGCGGTGCGCGGCAATGACGTCGCCATGATCTTTCAGGAGCCGATGACCTCGCTCAATCCGCTGTTCACCGTGGGCCAGCAGATCAGCGAAGCCCTGCTCTGCCATTCCGCCATGTCGCGGGCGGAGGCCAAGGCCGAAACGATCCGGCTTCTGGAGAAGGTGCGCATTCCCGCCGCGCAATCGCGCTTCGACGAATATCCGCACCGCTTCTCCGGCGGCATGCGCCAGCGCGTGATGATTGCCATGGCGCTGGCCAGCAAGCCGAAGCTGCTGATCGCGGATGAGCCGACGACGGCGCTAGACGTGACGATCCAGGGCCAGATTCTCGATCTGATCAAGCTGCTGCAGGAAGAGGAGGGCACATCCGTCCTCTTCATCACCCACGATATGGGCGTGGTTGCCGAGATCGCTGACCGCACCGTCGTCATGTATAATGGCGAGGCGGTGGAAACCGGCAGGACCGAGGACATCTTTGCCCGTCCGCAGCATCCCTATACCCGCTCGCTTCTTTCCGCTGTTCCCATTCTCGGCTCGATGAAGGGACACAAGCGTCCGTTGCGGTTTCCGGTGGTGGACCGGGCAACCGGCACGTCGGATGTGCCTGTCGAGGCCGCCGACACCGTCAAATCGCAGGTAAAGCCACTGCTCGAGGTGAAGAACCTCACCACCCGCTTCAATATTCACTCGGGGATGTTCGGACAACTGGAAGGCCGCGTGCATGCGGTGGAGAATCTGTCCTTCACCCTGCAGCCGGGCGAGACCCTGTCGCTCGTCGGTGAATCCGGTTGCGGCAAGTCGACGACCGGACGCTCGATCATGCGTCTGGTGCAGCCGCTCAGCGGCGAGGTGCTGCTGAACGGGGAAGACGTGCTGACCATGGAGCCGAAGCGGCTGCGCGATATGCGCCGCACCATGCAGATGATCTTTCAGGACCCGTTCGCCAGTCTCAACCCGCGCATCACCGTCGGCGCTGCGATTGCCGAACCCTATCTCGAACACAAGCTTGGAACGCGCGCGCAGGCAAAGGAGCGTGTTGCCGATCTTCTGGAACGGGTCGGGCTGACGGCGGATATGGCAAGCCGCTATCCGCATGAATTTTCCGGCGGTCAAAGGCAGCGCGTGTGCATTGCCCGCGCACTCGCACTCGATCCGAAACTGATCGTCGCCGATGAATCCGTCTCGGCGCTGGACGTGTCGATCAAGGCGCAGGTCATCAACCTTTTGCTCGATCTGCAGGCGAGCCTCAACCTTGCCTATCTCTTCATCTCGCACGATATCGCCGTGGTGGAACGGGTCAGCCATCGCATCGCGGTGATGTATCTCGGTGAGATCGTCGAGATCGGATCGCGCGAAGCCATCTTCGAGAACCCGCAGCATCCCTATACGCGCAAGCTCATTTCAGCCGTGCCGGTGCCCGATCCGTCGCGGCGTGGCATCAAGCGGCCGGTCTCCAATGACGAGATCAAGAGCCCGGTGCGCACGCCGGACTTCATCGTGCCTGTGCGGCAATACAATGAAGTCTCGGCGGGGCACCTGGTTCAGGTGCAGTAAGCCCTTACTTCGCTTTCTTGGAACCGACCAGTTCGTCCCATTTGCGGAAGGCGATGACCATCTTGTCCGGCTTCAGCGGCAGTTCGATCGGGTTGTTGGCGATCAGCCCGGCATATTCCTCCCGGCCGAACTGCTTGATCACGTCCTGGCTGTGCTGCGGTGCCATGGACAGCGGCACGTTCTTCACTGCCGGACCCGGATAGAGATAGCCCTCGTCATAGGAATAGGCCTGCGCCTTGGGGGTGAGCAGGAAGGCCATCAGGTCGAGGACGACAGCCGCCTTGTCGTCGGCGATGCCCTTGGGCATGCACATGAAGAAGGCGTCGGAAACCCAGTGGAAACCCTTGAGGGTGCCGATCTTTGCCGTTTCGGGCACGATGCCGAGCGCGCGCGGATTGATGTCCCAGCCGGTGGTGCTGATGATGATGTCGCGCGATCCTTCGCCGAATTCCTTCATCGTCGCGCCGGTTCCAGCCGGATAATAATCGATGTACTGGCCGAGATCGGCGAGATAGGTCCAGGTCTTGTCCCAGCCATTGATCGGGTCCTGCGGGTCTTTGTCGCCGAGAATATAGGGCAGCCCCATCATGAAGGTGCGGCCGGGACCGGAATTGGTCGGGCGGGCATACATGAAGCGCCCGGGGTTTTCCTTGGCATAGGCCAGAAGTTCTTCCGCGCTGGTCGGGACCTTCTTGACCCGTTCCGGATCATATTCGATCAGCGGGCCCGAGGGGTAATAATTGACGACGACGCCGTAGCCGTCGCCCTGCGCCTTGTGCAGGGCGAGCGCGGCGGGTTCGTAGTTTTCCTCGATCCCCGGAAACTTGTCGGCGAAATCCGGCAGGATTTTCAGCCATGTTTCATTGGCAAGCCCGGCCGCCAATCCGTCGCTGCCGGTCAGAACGATATCGATATCGATGCGGCCAGCGCTCTGCTGCGCCTTGAGCTTGCCGGCGAGCTCCGTCACCGGCGCCTTGGTGAAGATGATCCGCGATGCCCGTTCCGGATAGGTCTTGGCATATTCCTCGAATGCGGGCTGGATCAGCGCCAGCGCACCGCCCACGTCCATCACGGTGATCACGACAGGCGCGGAGGGCAGGGCGGGTGTCTTGGCCCAGGCGGGCATCGCGCCCGCCATTGCCGATGCGGTCATGCCGCCGAGCAGCACCCGGCGGCTCATTCGAAACTGGTCATTTCCCATTTGCATTCCCCTTTATTGTTCTTGGATGTTTCAGTTGCAGTTTCTGATCTCGTCGCCAATGCGGACGCTGCGGATGGCCATGCTGTCCGACCAGTCGATTTCCGCATGCGGCAGGGTGATGTTGCGGGCGCGCAGGGCCGGTGCCAGTGCAACCAGCAATCGCGTCGATGCCATTTCAACGGCCTGTTCGAAGGACGCGATGCCCCAACGGACAAGGTTGCGCACCCCGTCATCGAGACAAAGGGACGATCCGGCCAGCCCCGTCGTTCCGGGCAGGCGCACGGTGCCGTCTGCGGTGCGCTCGATACGCATGCCGGCGAAATCATAGGTGCCTGCGGGAACGGCGGCTGCGGCGACAGCGTCGGTCACCAGGGCGCAGCGTTCGAAACCCTTGGCCCGCATCAGCGATTTCAGCGCCTTGGGTGGAAGATGAATACCATCGGCAATGAAGGTCGCCAGCAGCCGGTCTTCGCCAAGCTGGGCAAAGAGCGGATTGTCGAGCTTGGGCATGATCTGCGGCAGGCCGTTGCCGAGATGCGTCGACAGGCTCGCCCCGGCCAGCGCCGCGGCCTCCACCATGGCGAAATCCGCAGCGGAATGGCCGATTGCAACCAGAATATCCCGTGCCGCCATGGCCCGGATGAAATCGAGGCCGCCGGATATCTCAGGCGCGACGGTCACGAGAAGAATCGGCCGCTTGATCGCGTCTTGCAGACGCGTGACCAGGGCGGGATCAGCCGATGTCATGGCCTGTGCGGGATGGCACCCGGAAAAGCCCTGTGCCGGATTGAGAAACGGCCCCTCCAGATGGTATCCCGGACACATCAGCGGACCCAGACGGCTGGCGTTGACGCAGCGGTCGAGCGCGGTAAAGCGTGCTTCCAGTTCATCGGGATAGGCGGTGATGATCGTCGGCAGGCATGTGGTGACGCCCGTTGCCAGCATGGCCTCCAAGGCGCGGTCCAACGCCTCCGGTGTCACGCTGGCGGCGTTGAAATCCACCCCGGCAAACCCGTTGACCTGGATATCGACGAGGCCCGATGTGATCATGACAGTTTCGACGCCGAGTCCGGATCGAGCAGCAGGATTGTCTGCGGATGGGTCTGGATGATCGAGGCGGGATGACGTGGGTCGACCGGACCTTCCAGTGCGTCCTTGACGGCCTGTGCCTTGCGCGCGTCGGGCACGGAAAGGATGATGAGGCGGCTTTTGAGGATTTCCCGGATGCTCATCGAAATGGCCTGCTCAGGCACGGCGTCCAGCGACGGGAACCAGCCTTCACCCATCTGCTGCCTGCGGCATGCCTCATCCAGCGTCACCACGATATAGGGCTCTTCCGTATCGAAATCGGCGGGCGGATCGTTGAAGGCCAGATGGCAGTTTTCGCCGATACCGGCAAAGCAGACATCGATATCGTGTTCGGCGATCACCGCGCTGAGTCGCTTTGCTTCGGCCTGCGGATTGCCCTCGGCATTGACCGGATGAAACGTTACATTGCCACCGAGCGGCGCAACGAACCGCTCCTGCAGATATTTGCGGAAGCTGGCGGGGTGGGTGATGTCCATGCCGACATATTCATCAAGATGGAACGCCGTGACCCGTGACCAGTCGATGTCCTCCGCCGCAACGAGATTTTGCAGGAGTTCGAACTGGCTGGCGCCCGTGGCGACAATGATCGACGCCTTGCCCTTTTGCGCAATCGCCTGGCGGATCGCCGCCGCGCCAAGCGCAGCGCCGGTCGCGCCAAGGACCTGCTTGTCAGATAAAATACGCGTATCGACCATGGGCTTTACCAACCTTCTTGCATATGCTTTTCACCGTGGCCGCCATTGTAAGCATAGCTGTCCATGGCACTGCAAGGTATTTTAGAATAATATTATTCAAAAATAAGAACGAGGGCGTTCCCGCATGATTCTGACCGTTGACGAGACGCATTATGACGATGCCCACCAGCGTGACTGCGCCCGGGTCGTGGCGCTTGTCT
The DNA here is from genome assembly GCF_055378485.1 of Phyllobacterium sp. T2-21. NCBI lineage: Bacteria > Pseudomonadati > Pseudomonadota > Alphaproteobacteria > Hyphomicrobiales > Phyllobacteriaceae > Phyllobacterium > Phyllobacterium sp. T2-21. The sequence continues at coordinate 294,342 of NZ_AP027915.1, forward strand.
CCGACGGCGGCCAGCATTCCCGCCCCGGCATTGCCGAAGCGCTCGACATGACCTCGACCACCACGTCAAAAGTGGTGGGGGACCTGATCGCGCGCGGCCTGCTGGTGGAAACGGCCGGCGAAAAAAGCGGGCGGGGCCGCCCCGCCATCCGGATCGGCCTCAACACGCAGCGTTTCGCCGCAACGGTCATTCACGTGTCGAGCCGTTCCCTGCGCGGCACGCTGGTGGATTTCGGCGGCCGGACGCTGGAACGCTTCAGTCTCGATATGCGGGCCGACGCCGACTGCGGCCAGATGACGGCCGCCATGCAGGATCTGGTCACGCTTCTGGCGGACAAGTGTCCGGCGGGAATGCAGCATATCGGGACATCCGTGTCCGTATCCGGCGTTGTCGATGTCGAAAGCCGCACCTGGCTGCTCACCTCGCGCTGGCCGAAGATCCGCGATTTTGACCTGGCGGCGGCGCTGGCGCCGGTCACCCCGGAGGTTCTGGTCTGCCGGCACCTCGATGCCGAACTCAATGCCCGCATGCTGCAGGACCCGGTTTACGGCACCGACAATACATTGCTCCTGCACTGGGGCTGGGGCATCGGCCTGGCCTACAGCGTGAATGGCGATCCGTTCATCCGTGCGGGCGGACCGTTCGGCGAAATCGGCCATTGGCGTTTCAACCTGCTGGAAGACCGCCCCTGCGGCTGCGGCAATCATGGCTGTCTTGAAACAGCAGCGTCTCTGTGGGCGCTGCTGCCCCGGATGCTCGAACGATGGCCGTCCCTGTCCGAGAACGAGGAAGTGCTGGCCGGGCAAATGGCCCGGCGGCCCCTGCTCGACATGGAAGATATGCGCACCGGGGTCGAGCTCATGGCGCGATCCCTCGCCAATGTCTGCCGCCTGCTTTTTCCCAAGCGGGTTATCGTGACAGGACCATTCATTGCCAATGCGGATGTCTGGCAGGCGTTCGAGCAGGCTTTCCAGGCGGAAGGCCTGATCGGAACGCTGGAACTGCCGGTTCTGATCGCGGACAAATCAAGCGAGGAGTTCGCCATTCTCGGTGCCGTCCGGCCGCTGTTCAATCTGGGGCTTGAGACATTCATCCGATCGTGAGATGACACAGCCTGCGAATATCCGATTGCACCAACGCCACGGCCCCGCCGGAAGAACACAGCAGGACACCATACCGATCATGACCCAGCAATTCATCGATCACCTCACGAGCGAGCTGAAAGGCTTGAAGGAGTCCGGGCTTTACAAGTCCGAACGTGTCATCACCTCCAAGCAGGCCGGACAAATCGAGGTCTCCGGCGGTGCCAGGGTCCTGAATTTCTGCGCCAACAATTATCTCGGTCTTGCCGACAATGCGGAGCTGGCGGAAGCCGGAAAAGCCGCACTCGACCGTTACGGCTATGGCATGGCTTCGGTCCGTTTCATCTGCGGCACGCAGGAAGAGCACAAGCAGCTTGAGTCGCGCATCTCCAGTTTTCTCGGGCTGGAAGACACGATCCTCTATTCCAGCTGCTTCGATGCCAATGGCGGCCTGTTCGAGACCCTTTTGGGCGAAGAGGATGCGATCATTTCCGATGCGCTGAACCATGCTTCGATCATTGACGGCGTGCGCCTGTCGAAGGCAAAGCGCTTCCGCTATGCCAACAACGATATGGCGGCGCTGGAGGAAGAACTGAAGAAAGCCGAAGGCAGCCGGTTCAAGCTGATCGCCACCGACGGCGTCTTTTCCATGGACGGCATTATCGCCAATCTCGGGGGTGTGTGCGATCTCGCCGAAAAATACGGCGCCATGGTCATGGTCGACGACAGCCATGCGGTCGGCTTTGTCGGCAGGCATGGCCGTGGTTCCGCCGACCATTGCGGCGTCGAAGGCCGGGTGGATATCATCACCGGCACACTGGGTAAGGCGCTGGGCGGCGCATCGGGCGGCTACACCTCGGGGAAGGCCGAAGTGATCGACTGGCTGCGCCAGCGGTCGCGGCCCTATCTGTTCTCCAACACGCTGGCGCCGGTCATCGCGGCAGCCTCGCTGAAGGTCTTCGACCTGATCGACCGGGGTGCCGACCTGCGGGCGCGCCTCAGCGCCAATGCCGCGCATTTCCGCAAGGATATGAGCAAGCTTGGCTTCACCCTTGCCGGTGCCGATCATCCGATCATCCCCGTCATGCTGGGCGACGCATCGTTGGCGCAGGAAATGGCGGCGCGCATGCTGGACAAGGGCGTCTATGTCATCGGTTTTGCCTTCCCGGTCGTGCCGAAAGGCCAGGCGCGCATCCGCACCCAAATGTCTGCTGCCCACACCACGGAAGATGTCGCCCGCGCTATAGACGTCTTTGCCGAAGTCGGGCGTGATCTCGGCATCATCAAATAGGAAAAACACCATGTCGAACATGATGAAGGCACTGGTAAAGGCCAAGGCGGAACCCGGCATCTGGATGGAGCATGTTCCCGTGCCGGAGCCCGGTCCCAACGATGTGCTGATCCGCGTGAAAAAATCTGCGATCTGCGGCACTGACGTTCACATCTACAATTGGGATCAGTGGGCGCAGGCGACGATTCCCGTACCGATGGTTGTCGGGCATGAGTTCTGCGGCGAGATTGCCGACATCGGCTCGGCGGTCACCAAATACAAGGTCGGGCAGCGGGTTTCCGGCGAGGGGCATATTGTCTGCGGCACCTGCCGCAACTGCCGGGCGGGCAGGGGGCATCTCTGCCGCAACACGCTGGGTGTCGGTGTGCATCGTCCCGGCTCGTTTGGTGAATATGTGTGCATTCCGGAATACAATGTCGTGCCGATTCCCGACGATATTTCCGACGAGATTGCCGCGATTTTCGATCCGTTCGGTAATGCGGTTCACACCGCGCTGAGTTTCGATCTGGTGGGCGAGGACGTGCTGGTCACGGGCGCCGGGCCCATCGGCATCATGGGTGCGCTGGTTGCCAAGCGCTCGGGCGCCCGCAAGGTCGTCATCACCGACATCAACCCGTCCCGCCTTGCGCTTGCCAAGCAGCTGGGCATCGATCACGTGGTCGATGCGTCGAAGGAAAACCTTGCAGATGTCATGCGCCAGATCGGCATGACCGAAGGGTTTGACGTCGGCCTCGAAATGTCCGGCGCCGCGCCGGCCTTCCGCGACATGATCGACAAGATGAACAATGGCGGCAAGATTGCCATTCTCGGCATCGCGCCGACCGGCTTCGAGATCGACTGGAACAAGGTCATTTTCAAGATGCTCAACCTGAAGGGCATTTACGGCCGGGAAATGTTCGAGACCTGGTACAAGATGATTGCCTTCGTGCAAGGGGGGCTTGATCTGAGCCGGATCATCACCCATCGGTTGCCGATCGATGATTTCCAGGCGGGCTTCGACGCCATGCGCTCCGGAAGCTCGGGCAAGGTTGTTCTGAGCTGGCACTGAAATAGGTGCCCTGTTTCGCAATGACGCCATTTCATGGCGTCATGATCGGCGCGGACATGCGCCGATACATGTAGTTCATGGTGCATCCGGAGGTTTTTGCCCATGACCAAGATGCTTGCCATTGTCCGCAGCCCTGAAGAGGCGGACATCGTCCTTCAGTGCGGCGCCGACATCATCGATGTACCGGCATCTGATCTGCAAGCGTTGCAGCCCTATGCAAAAGCCGCGCGCGGCAAGGCCGTGCTGTCCGCAACATTGCCAGAGGCGGCGCTCGCATCCCGTGCCGGGGAACTGGCGGGTGCAGGACTTGGGTTCATCGGCATTCCGGTCGAAACGTCCACGCCGCTTCACGCCCTCCCCGGCTTGCCCGCTCCGGCAAAGTGGATGGCGGTCGTTCATGTGGACCTGATGAGCGCGTTGCCCGACGTGTCCAGCCTGTCGTCCCAGGGCTTTGCCGTGATCATGCTGGATACGAGCAACGGATCGCGGCTGTTGAACCATGTGTCGCTCGCCCGAATCGATGCCTATGTCCGGGAGTGCCACGCGCTTTCGATCCTGGTCGGCATCGCCGGTGCGCTTGAAACGCCGGATATTCCGCGCCTTCTCAGTTTTCAGCTGGATATTCTGGGTTTCAGGCAGGCATTTTTCGAGAATGCCCATGCGGGCACGATCAACGTTGAGGCGGCTTCGCAAATCCGCGAGCTCATTCCTCCAGAGCGGCGGGACAGTCTTGCGCCCGGCGTCGATTATCAATTGCTGGCAGCGCGCGGCTATTTCCCCGATCCGGCCGAAGAAGGGCTTGGGACGGACAAGATTTTCGTCCGTGATTTCGTCCTGCCCGTCCATATCGGCGCGTACAGTTTCGAGCACGGCATTGCCCAGAAGATGCGTTTCGACGTCACCGCCGATGTCCTGCGGGTAACCCGCAATCCCGAGGACATGCGCCACATCGTGTCCTATGATCTGATCATGGACGGTATTCGCGCCATCGTCGCGCGCGGCCATATCGAGCTGTCGGAAACGCTGGCCGAGCGCATCGCCGCGTTCATCCTCGAGAATCCGCGTGTCACCCGCGTGGTGGTGCGGGCGGAAAAGCTGGAACTGGGGCCGGGGGGCGTGGGCGTCGAGATCGAGCGCAGGCGCGAGACACAGATCGCGCCGGTCCTGCCTGCCAACGCACCCGTATCGCATCGCAGGCGCGATCACTGATCATCGGGCGGCGGTTATGATTTCAGGCCGAGTATCTCCGCGGCCGTCGGCCGTCCGGTAACCGCGCGCTGAATGGCCTCTTTTGTCGCCTGGTAGTTGTAATCGTGTATCCTGCTGTCGTCGCGCGCCTGCCAGTGAATGAAAACACCGACACAGATAAACAGGTTGTCGGCTTCCTCGAGCGGGATCACGCCTTCCGCCACGCAATCGCGCACTGCCTTGGCAATACCCGATTGCGCCGGCCCGAACAGCTGCATGGCCTGGCCGGATCCGCGGATCGTGACCTTGTTGTACATCACCGTATTGGGCTTGCAGGGCAGGTTCGGCTCGATCACGGCCAGAACCGAGGTGAAACCGTCCTTGTTGTTGGTCAGGGCGTTGCAGAACGCGGTTTCCACCGCGCTGCCGCGCGGGCCGATCAACAGGTCGATATGGGCAACCTCATTGCCTTCGCCGACCAGGGATTCGCCCACCATGACTCTGTTGATGATCTGCATGCCGATTCCTCCATCTCGCGCAGCTATAGCCCAAGATGCGGAAGCGGGGAAAGAATTGTATTCTGCGGCCCGTCAGAGTGTCAGATCGAGCGCTTTCAGCCGATGCGCGACATCCTGTCTGCGGTCGGAATGGACGGCAAGGATATTGGCGACCCGTCCGGCGGGAAAAGCCGTGTCGGTTGCAGGGCCTGTCGGCAATTGTCTGATCGTGTCTTCAAGAACTTCCCAGACCTCGTAGCCCCAGCCGGACAGCCGGTCGAATATACGGCCCGGAGTGGTTTTCGACAGCGTCGCGAGGACCTCGCGGTTGACCTCGACCAGCATTGTCGGCTTCGATGCCGTAATGGTTTCGGCAGCCCCGGCGAAGAACAATTCTTCGGCGCCTTCAATGTCGACCTTTATCGAATCCGGCTTGAGGCCTTTTGCGATGCGGTCCAACGTTTCAACCTTCGTGCTGCGCTCGGACGTGGTGTTTCCGGAGCCGGCAATCAGGCTGGTTGCGCCCGCATTGACCGTGTGTTCGGCAGTGTTGAGCTCCATGATGCCCGGAGCATCGGCAAGCGCCAGTTTGTGAACTTTGACGGTTTTCGAAAGCTTGTTTTCCGAGATGGATTTATTGAACAGGTTCCACAGATGCGGGAGCGGCTCGAAAGCAACAACCTTGCCGGAGAAATTGGGTTTGCTTGCCACGGACAGCGAGTAATATCCGACATTGCCGCCGACATCGAAAAATACGCCGTTGTCCGGCGTCACGGCCTTTATGATGTCGATATCAAACTTCTCATATTGGCCGCTAAAGATGCCAAATGTCATGTGGTATTGGCGCAAATCCAGATAAATCTTGAATTTTTGCTTTGTTTCATAGAGCACTTCGATGCTCTTTCGAACAAAATTGCCGAAGATAACTTCTGCGTGTCTATGGTGAAATTCATCGGATGACAGGAACATTCTTCGATGTTCCCCGAACGGGATATCCGAGATATCGAGTAAATTCTCGGAAATTGCATTTATCTCTTCAGCATTTGCGTCGCGTCCAAGAATAAATTTGTAGCAACTCATAATGTCATTGTAACTCGTCATGACGCCTTCACATTCATTGGAGTGTATCAGATACATCAGGAGAAATTCGTGCTATTACCGTACAACTTGCACGGCATTTGCTAACAATTCATCCAATACTTCAAAATGTCCACTCCAATCTTGTGGAGTGTGTCGTGATTTACTTCGGTACTCGCCGGCATGCGCTTCGATTGCCGCCCGCCAGCCAAGGCCGTCACAGGGATCGAGCAGCGTTGCCTGGTCGCCGACAATTTCCTTATGGGACGGAATGTCCGACGCGATGACAGGCGTTCCCGTCGCCATGGCTTCGGCAACCGGCATGCCATATCCCTCGACGAAGGAGGGGGCGAGCAGGGCGGCGGCACCGGACATCAGATCGGCCAATGCGGCATCGCCCAGATCCGGCACTTCGAGCACCATGTTGCGCAGCTGGGGGCACCGGTCCAACGTGGCAAAGACCTGCGCGTTTTCCCAGCCGCGCTTGCCCGCGATCACCAGGCGCGGCGCGCTGTCGCCATCGCGCTCGACGAGCCAGCGCCACAATTGCAGGAGCAGGATGTGGTTCTTGCGCGGTTCAATGGTTCCGACAATGACGAAATAGGGGTTTTGGGTGCGGGGCATGCCCGCGCGGCGGACCTGGCGAAAGCTGTTCTCGATGCCCGGAGGCAGAATCGCCATGGGCGGTGCCACGCGTCCGCGTTCGTCGGCAAATGACCGCAGCGAACGCGCCGTTGTCTGGGAATTGCACAGGATAAGACCGGCATGCCGCAGCACAGTCTCCATCCGTTGCAGGTGGCGCTGGGGCTCCTTCCTGCGGACAAATTCGGGATGGGTGACGGGGATGAGGTCGTGGACGTAGAAAACGCCGCTGCGGCGCTTTCCGTCAAGCCATGAAAAGGCGGCAGGCCTGTCGAGGTTCGTATGGGAGACATGGACGAAAGGGGTGTTGCGCGCCATCGGCCCGGCCGGAAACAGGGTCCGCAGGGCCTTTCCGGCGACCAGACCCCATTGTTTCACCTTTGCCGGCTTTGATCCGGCCGGGGCGGGCCTGATATCACACCAGGAGATCCGTCCATCGATGGCCGCATAGATCTCTTCCAGCTCGGCAGACTGCCTCGGGCTCAGCGCCGTGCCGGACCAGCGCGCACTCAGGTCGGTTATCAATCCCGCTGCACGGCCCTCATTGATCGCAATCGGCTTGTTCCGCCCCATTTCGACAAAAAGCGAACTGCGTTCCCTGGCCCAATGGGCGTATTGCAGTTCAAAGCGATCAATCCCCGTTGGCGTCGAATAATGCGCGCGTCCGATCAGGCGGGAGATGTCCATGGCTATTGCATTCATCGTGCCCACCCAATCCGGCGTAATGACCGGCGCAACACGCCGGTCTTGTTGTGTCGCGTTGCGTGAATTTCATCGATAACGTCTTCCACCTCGCAGGGCAGACCGGTGTTCCCGGAGAGATAGCGGGGATAGAGAATGAGAACGCCTGCCATGAGCGCATCGAGCGACAGTGTGCGGCGCGGGCGAAGCGGCGTGACGGCGTCATGGGTCAGGCCCCAGCCCGCATAAAACGGCAATCCGTAGCACCACACCGGCCGTTGCCGGATCAGGGCTTCGAAGCCCAGCTGCGACGTGGCGACATGCACCTCGTCACTCGCATCAAGCAGGGTGTCGAGCGCGACATTGCCGACGGCAAGGTCGGCCAGCTTGCCAAGTGCAGCGGCATCGCAAAGGCCCTGCCGCTTTCCCGCCAGCAGATCGGGATGTTCCTTGTACACCACGAAGGCATCCGGGCGGCGCGTGCGCACCATCTGCAGCAATTGGAGGTTGGAGATGCCGCCGGTGAGGCCAAGCCGCAGGGAGGCATCGTCCGGCACCTGTCCGGCAACGGTGACGATGCGGCGGCCGGCGGCGAGCGTGCGGTAGTCGGGCGATGGGGTGACGTCGAGATTGTATTTGCTGATCCCGTATTGAATGATCCGCTGGCGCAGGCGGGCCGCCCGGGCGAGCAGCAGCGGGCCGAACGATGCTGTGCGCAGCAGCCTCTCCAGACCGCTTTCGCGGGTGGCATCGTAATAAAGCGCCTCCCGGTCGATACAAAGCGAGGAGGCGGGCGTCAGGTTGGCGCCGAGCCCCGCAGACCGGATGAAACCATCTTCGATGCGCAGAACCGGCAACGGTGCTGGGAGGGCATTCCCCCGATGGGGTTCGTCGGCATTCTGACCCCAGCGCACGAGACAGTCGGCCTGTGCCAGCTGTTTTTTCGTCGGCACCTCACCGCAGAAACTGACGCTGGACCAGGGTCCCTGCAGCAGACGCCGGATTGTCGGCCGCTTATGGCGCGAGAAGCCGGCGCAGAGATAGTTGCCGCGCCGTTCCAGCGCGTGGTGCCGCCAGGCGACAAGCCGGTCGATGGCCTTTTCGGCCGTGGTTTGCCGCCTTGTCACGGGGTCGACATAGAGGGCGTACTGAAGCAATGTTGCCGCGACAAAAGCATCGAGACTCACCCGGTGTGTGCGGCGGTTCAAAGCGGCATTGGCAACCGGGCCGTCGGCCCAGTCCCGTGTCAGACCCCAGCCGGCATAAAACGGAACGCCAAACGTCGTGACGGGGATTGACCGCAACAGCGCGTCGAAACCGAACTGGCTGGATACCGTCCAGACTTCATCGACGACATCGAGCAAGGCATGCGGCGATACGTTCTCGTCGATAAAGCGGATATTGCGCCTTCCCGCGAGCTGGCTGAGATACCCCCTGGCATAACCGGCAACACTATCCGGATGGCTTTTGACCAGAACGGTTGCCCCGGGCACGGCGCAGGCTTCATTGGCCATATGCCGGAACGCGTGGTCATCGGCACCCGCTCCCCTCACCGAATGATCACCGGCCACCTGATCGATGAGCAGGATCCGCCGGCCATGGGTTGCGGGCAGGGCGACCGGACGGTCCGGGAAGTGATTGTACTTCGTCAGCCGGTGTTCAACGATCATGGCGTGCAGCGTGCGGGCGCGGGCGAGATCCGGCTTGTCGGCACCCCACTGCAGCAATTCTTCCAGGCGCGATGGCCTGGCGGCATTGAAATAGATGCCGAGATCGTCCGCCACCATCGACACCGGCGGTGCCCCTGCCTTGCCAAGCCCAACCGACCGGAGAAAGCCGTCTTCCAGCGACCAATAGGGAATGCCGCGCATAGCGGCCAACCCCTTTCCCAGCCGGGCAAGCGGCTTTTCACCCCAACCGACAACACCGTCGGCGCGGTTCCAGGCCATTTCCGCCGACCTTATCGCGGTGGTGCCGAGCGCTGGTCCAATGAGGGGAAACCGCAGCCTCGTCGGCAGGAATGCCAGCAGCGCGGCGCCCTGCGGCGGCAGCCAATTCGCCTGCTCTGCCGCTCCAATTGCAGTCGCGCCAGCGTTTGCCGGGCCTGTTGCCTGAAGGGGGAGTGATCGGGCGAAACTCATGGCGTTCCGTTCGGAATGTCGGGCGACAGCGCGGGAATATTGACCGCAATCATCTTCAGGTCCCGCTGGATGCGTTGCACGACGCGTTTGCTTGTGGCTTCGGTCAGGTTGCGCAGGTAGAAACTGCCGTTGACGAGGCTTTCCTCGTGCATGCGCGCATTGAATGCCTTGACGGCGTCGCGGCGCGGCGGAACCGGCGATGTCCAGAAGCCATCCATTCCAGCGGTGTCACCCGGCTCGCCGCCATGTCGGCGGCCCCAAACCAGATCGCGCTTGTTGTAGATTGCTTCGCCGAGGGAAAGCACGGGTTTGCCGTGGTTCAGGGCCAGCAATCCCGAGGTGCTGTTGACCGTTATCAGCCCCAGGGAGTGCCGTATCAGCAAGCCGATGGAGCCATCATCGACGACATGGACCCGCTCCGCGCAGCCGGCGATCCGTGCCAGTTCCATGGCAAATGGCCGGTAGCTCTTGTGGCCGCGGTCCATCGGATGCACCTTGATCACCAGATGGTGCGCCGGCGCGGCATGCCGCCGGAATGAGCGGATGCTTTCGGTGATGAGCTTTTCCATTGTCCAGCCGCGGCCATGCCGCAGCAGCTGCTGATCGTCGTGCACCTGCAATGCAATGACGAAATACTGGTTCTCCAGATTCTCGATCAGATTGAGCATCATCGCGTTGTTCGCGGGATAGTGGCGTATTTTCCGGCAGAAATTCCGCGTCCAGAGAACAGCTTCCGACAGAATACCCCGGCTGCGATGATGGACGTTGCCGCGAAAGAACACGGCGCCAGCCGTCTTTGCCAGGTAGTAGCGGACGGCAAACAGGGTCATGGCGCGGAAAAGGTTGCCCTTGACCTGTTCTATCGGGAGCGGCGACGATGCAGGCCGCGCCGGCTGGGGCCTGCGAAGGGGCGACAGCGCATTGTTGCCATCCCATTCGCAGGTAATGAAATTGGGGCGGATATAGCCTTCCTCAAAGCAGGAGACGGGCACGCCGGCGCGCAGCGCAACCATGATCGCCTGGCGGTGGTAGGGCCGGCTGTCGCCGAACAGGATGATTGCCTCCGGCCGCCTGCTGCGTATGAACGCGTCCAGCCAATCCGACCAGGCATCCATGGAACCGCAGAAGTTGAGCGTGCCTGGACCATGCGAAAACAGCCAGTCTCCGCCGTTGAAGTTGATCTTGAGGACATCAAAGCCCTGTGTTTCGAATGTACCGGAGAGGATGCGAAAAAATGGGCCCACGGGGCCCTGAAGCAACAGGACAAGAGGCTTTTGCGAGGAGATGCAACGGTTTGCCCGTCCGCGGATCGGAAAAGGAACGATTGTGCCAGATTGCCCGGATTTCTCCTCCACAGGTCGTCAAGCCCCTTCGCAATCGGCTCCGCATTGACGTTATGTCGGCAGAACCCAAAACAAACGCAATTTCAGGTAGTTATTTCATTCGGATTTTTGCGGCGCTATACTAATTCCGCCAGAACAAGTATATTTACGACAATAAGATGTGTATTTGTCTTTTCATTGTTGTTGATGAACATTTGTATTTTATCATATTTGATTATATCAATAGTTGTATTCAGTTGTAATTGCAGAATATTTATTTTAATTATATCTTGGCGTTGTAGTGGATGGCATCAGGCCGCTGGCGGAGATGAATATGAGTTTGGCATTATCCGGCAAACATTCTGAACCCGATGCAGCGACAACCGGGCATGTCTTGGCATGACGCGGCTTAGTCCCAACGACGAATTCATCGACTACCTGACGCTGGTTGATCTCAGCCAGTCCGAAGCTGAGAAAGCGCGCAAAGACCATTGGACGATACGCCTGATGGCGCTGTTGCGCCGGCATGTGCTGCTTATCCTGATGGTCATTCTCCCGACGACGCTTGCCACGGTGTATTACGGGGTCATTGCCTCGCCCCAATATGTATCGGAAACGCGCTTTGTGGTGCGCAGCCCAAACAGAAATGCAGCGGGCCTGCTCAGCGGATTTTTGCAAAGTACAGGCTTCGTTCGCGCCCAGGACGACAGCTATGTTGTGATGGAATATATTGAATCGCGCGCCGCCGTTGCCACACTGGAAGCGAAAACCGATCTGCGCGCGATACTGTCCCGGCCCGACATCGATTTTCTGACGCGCTTTCCCCGCATCTGGGGCGATGCGACGGAAGAGGCGCTTTACAAGCACTATCTCAAAATCATGAAAGTCGGTACGGATTCGGGCGGCGGCATCACCACCCTTGAAGTGCGCGCGGCACGGCCTGAGGACGCGCAAAAACTGACGGAAGTGCTGCTCGACGGCGCAGAAGCGCTGATCAACCAGCTCAATGAGCGGGCGCGCCAGGACGCCATACGCTACGCCAAGCTCGAGGTTGCCGACAGCGAAAACCGGATGGCGGAGGTGCAGAAGTCGCTGACGGAATTCCGCAACAAGGTTGCTATGATCGACCCTGGCAAGCAGTCGGCGGTCATGCTCGACATGATTGCGAAGTTGTCGGACGAGGTGGCGAAGAACAAGGCCCAATATACGGCGCTGATCCAGCAGGCGCCGCAAAGCCCGCGGATACAGTCGCTTCGCAGCAGCATCGATGCCATGGAGACGCAGATCAGCATGGAGCGGGCCCGGGTTGTTGGCGGAGATACTTCCATGGCGCCATTGATTGCTCAGTATGAGCAATTGCTCCTGCAGCGCGAACTCGGCATGCGGATGCTGGAATCGTCATCGACGTCGCTCGAGAATGCAAAGATCGAGGCGCAACGGCAGCAGCTTTATCTCGAGCGGATCGTCAATCCCAACCGCCCTGACCATGCCTTGTATCCAAGGCGTCTGTGGTCGATCCTGCTGACCTTCGTGATGTGCTTTGCCGCATTCTGGATCGTCCGTTTCATGCTCAACCAGATTTACGAGCACGCAGAGACATGAGCAATTCGGACACACTGACGTTCACCCATCCCGGTGGTGCTCCGCCTGCATTCACCGCGAACATCCCGTCACCCGACGGATTGCCGAAAGACGGCACCATCGGCGTGTATAACCTGGTCAAGGAATATCCGGTCCATGGCGGAACCCGGCGCGTGCTTGACGATATCACTTTCGAAGTGCGCCCCGGGGAGAAGATCGCGATACTCGGCCACAATGGTGCGGGCAAATCCACGCTGGTCCGGTTGATCGCGGGCATTGAAAAACCAACGGCCGGCCGGGTCGTACGGTCCATGTCGCTTTCATGGCCCATCGCCTTGAGCGGTGGTTTTGGCGGATCGATGACCGGATATGACTGCATGCGGTTTCTGTCACGCATCTATGACAGGCCGCTCGATGAGATACGCGACAGCGTCGAGACCTTCAGCGATCTCGGCAAATATCTGCAGATGCCGATTAAAACCTATTCATCCGGAATGCGCGCGCGCCTCTCGTTCGGCCTGTCCCTTGCGATCGATTTCGACTGCTACCTGATCGATGAAGTCATCGCGGTTGGCGACCAGCGCTTTCAGCGCCGGTCATTTGACGAGCTGTTTGTGAAGCGCAGGGATCGGGCGATGATCATCGTTGGCCATACCCTTGATATGATCGCCGACCAGTGCAAATCGGCGCTTGTCCTGAAAAGCGGAAGGGGCCGGGTCTTCGACGACGTCAAGTTTGCGTTCAGTATTTACGCTTCGCTATAGATTGTGCAGGCGGTCGTTCAATCGCGCCTGGCGATGAAGTAATAGGCATGAATACCCGTTGCCGACTGATCGTGGAGAAGATGGACATTCGTCATCTGGTTCTTGTGGAACAGAGCCAAAACCGTATTCGCATCATAGTCATACATCTGTATGTCCGGATGGCTGTAATTATCCCGGTCAACAAAGACTGTTTCGTTCTTGTAGTAGTCATTGCGAAAATACATGACCCGGTCATTGTAATACTCGGCCTTGTTCGCCGTCTTGAACAGCGGGATGTGCAGTGAGGCGATCCCCCCGCTTTTCACACATTGCAACAGATCGTTGATGATGAAATAGCCGCGACGCGGCTCGATGTGCTGCAACACGATGTAGCTGTTCAGCCAATCGACTTTGACGCCTTCCTTGACGAGCGTTTCAGCACTTTCAACACATCGGACGTTATCAAGGCCATGACGGGCAACGTTCTGCAGGGTGATGGAGCGCATTGTCTCCGATATGTCGATGCCGATGGCGTTCTTGGCCTGCTCGGCCAATGGAATGAGCAGCCTGCCGACGCCGCAGCCAAAATCGATGACGGATTCCGTTGGCGTCGAAAAACCGGGAATAAGACTTTTGATCTTTGCCCGGAGGTTCGCTACATCGGCGCGGCCCCGCGCAAAAAACGTCTGCAGATGTTTTTTGGTCAGTTTCTTTGATTTGAATTCGTCCTCGGTCAGAACCGCCCAATAGGCATTGTCTTGCGCCAGTTTTTCCCAATCTTCACTTGTATCGCGCATGGGATCCTCCGCTGTTGCTGGTCCGAGTGTTTGGTAAACGGCAGCCTTTGCTCTCATTCAAACTTGACGTGTCCTTTGACGCGTTCAATGAGGTAAAAGCCCACGGCATTTGTGAGCAGACAAGCCGAAAAAACGTATGAGACATCATAAAAGGGCTTGATCGTATTGCCGAAGGTACCGGCCCGGAACATCTCGTAACAATGCACTGTCGGCACGTAGAGCGCCAGTTTCTGGGCTTCGTGGGGCAGCCAGGACACCATGAAGAACATGCCGGAGATAGGCAGCATCAGATACTGAAGCGGCGCGACCAGCTTTTCAACAACCTCAAATATTTCCGCCAGCGCTGCCAGAACGAGCCCGACGGAAAAGGCAAACCATGCCATGAACAGCCAGCCGGCCAGGACGAGGCCAAGATCGGCAAACGGTTCGATAAATCCTGCCAGATAGGCGCCGTGATAGACAACCAGCAGGGCGAAAGTGGTTCCGCCGATCTCCAGCAAAGCCCGGGACATCAGCGCATCGGCCAGGCCGATCTGCCGGTGATACATCAAAGGCAGATTTTGACGGATGCAGCTCACCATGTAGGACGACACGTGCCGCCACAGGGTCAGGGGCATATAGCCGCTCAGAACGAAGGCAATGACTGTCAGCCCGTGCGCTTCATGACGCATCAGGGTCCACATCAACATGACGCCGCATGTCAGAATCATCGGTTCAAGTATCAGCCAGAGGAAGCCGATGTTTTCGCGTCCATAGCGGGTTATCATCTCCCGCATGACCAATGCGCCCAAAACACGCCCCTGCGCGCGCAGGCCAGTAAAAAAGCGGGATCTCGTGTTGTATTGAGGCAAGACAGCTTTCATTGAATGTCTTCTTCAAGTTATATCCACTGAACGTCAAATGAAACTTTATACGTTCTTTTCATCGGTGCAAGAGCGATCTAAATACTTCACAAGCCATATATTTTAGACATATACTCTTTTTGTTTCAGTTTGAATGAAATGAGGCGTGCAATATTCAATTTCTTTGCTGCAAAGGATTAGAATCATAAATAGTCTGGCGCATAATTCTTTTGTTCCGTCCTCAAGGGGAAGGAAATGGGGCGTGTTTGCCAGGCTCTGGCAGATACGGCTGCCCTTGGTCGTCATCGTGCTTCCCGTTCTGCTGGTCAGCGTCTACTACGCATTTATCGCGGCGCCGATTTATGTTTCGCAATCGTCCTTTGTCGTGCGTGTCTCGGCACCACCCTCGTCGTCAAGTTTCGGCAACCTGCTGCAGAACAGCGGCATTACCCGATCCCAGGACGACACATTCTCCGCGCAGGAATATATCCGGTCCCGCGACGCCTTGCAGCGGATGAGTGACGACCTGCCCATCCGCACCTATTTCGATCGTCCGGAGGCGGATGTTTTTGCGCGCTTCCCGGCACCGTGGCAAACCGGCCTGTTCGAAGAGCTCTACCGGTATTTCTCGCAGCGGGTGCAGGTCATTCACAACGACACAACCGGCATCACGGTTCTCCGGACATCGGCGTTCCGGCCGGACGATGCCTATGAGATGAACCAGAAGCTGCTTGAACTCGGCAGCGAGCGGCTTCTGAAAATGAATGAGCGGGCGCGCGGCGATGCCATTCGCTTCGCCACCACCGAGGTGGGCAATGCCGAGCAGCGCATGATCGATGCGCAGAAGGCGATCACGCTTTTCCGCAACAGGGAATTGATGATCGATCCGGGGCAGAACTCCGTATCGCTGGTTGAACTGATGAGCCGGCTGAGCGCCGAGCTGGCCGCTTCGCGCGCCAGTCTTGCCGAAACGCGGGAAACGGCGCCGGATTCCAGTTCGATCCCTTTCATCACCAGCCGTATCAGCGCCCTGGAAGAGCAACTGAAACTCGAGCAGCAAAAAGTTGCGGGAACGGACAGCTCCATCGCCCCCAGAATTGCGGATTATGAAGGGCTGATCCTGCAGCGGGAATTTTCCAACAAGGCACTCCTGTCCGCGCTCGATTCGCTGAAGACAGCAAGGGCGGATGCCCGGCGGCAGCAGCTTTATCTGGAGGTTGTCGTGCCTGCCAATCGTCCTGACAAGGCGGAACTGCCGACGGCCATACGGAACATCACGATTGTTCTGCTGGTGACGTCCATCGGCTATCTGCTCGCCTGGCTGCTGCTCACCGCAATCCGGGATCACAGCAACTAGGGTGTATTGGGCTGAACCGCCTGCCATCGTTCACGCGGAGAAGCAGGTGTATATCTCGCTGATGCAGGCTTGAATTTCGCGCTCATGCGATGAGGTTGCGTCAACGTAGCCGGAACGTTTGAAGTGATGGTTCCGCGCCCTGATGTAGTGGGTGAGCGCTGTTCGATAGTCGCCGGCAATCTTGTGCAGATGCCCGAGCTGAACCTCCACATCTTCCAGGCTGTCAGGGTTGAAGGCATTGGCATAATCGCGGTACTGGTCATAGAGCTTCAGCGCCGCGTCGAAATCTCCGTCTTCCTTCGTGACATTGGCGAAGACGGCAATCATGTCGGTCTGGCCATTGTCGACGACCAGTGCACGCAGGGCGGCGCGGGCCTGTGACCATTTGTTTTCCTCCACGAGCCGCATGGCATCGCGGCGGCTCTGGTCGAGGCCGGGGCGGCTGGAACCGTTGCGCGCGATATTGACGTGGCGGGCGATTTCCCGGTCATCGGGGGCAAGCTGAAGAGCTTTTTCATACCAGACGAACGCCGCCTTCAAGTCGCCCTTGCGATTGAAGAGGTGGCCGAGCTGAACGTGAATATCGACATTGCGGGGATGCAGGCCCTGATATTTGCGGTAGGCCGTTTCTGCGCGATCGTGGTTCCCGAGTTCCTTTTCGGCGTGGCCAAGCTGCACAAGCAAGTCTGTGCGTGCCGGGCTATCGGCAATGGCGCGCCGGTAAAAGGTGACTGCGCTTTGCCAGTCACCGCGATTGCGGGCGGCATCCGCCTGTGCCCCGGCGGACAGCTGTGTCTCAACCGCAGCACCGTTGTCTGCCGGTTTCGGCTGGCGCTTGGCTGCTTGCCCCGAGAATGGCAGGCGGATCATGACTGTGCCTCGCGAACCATCGATAGATCGCGCAGCCGTACCCACGACGTCTCGCTGTGTGTATCGACAATCTTTACACGCAGTTCAACGAAGCGGTGTTCGGCACGGATCTCGGTTGAAAGATTGCCGGAGAAAGAGCCTGCTATCGTCACTTCCTGAAGAATATCGAGGCCGGAATTGGCAACCAGCTGTATGGCCAGCTTGGCATTCATTTCCTGCACCAGATCGATCTGGATACGCCACGACCCCGTCTGAAAGCTGCGCTTCGGCCCGACGAGCAGCCAGCCAGGGCTGACCTTCCATCCATTGTCGACAACATTGACCGGCTGGCGCAACAGGTCCGGCCCGATCATCCAGCCGGACCCCGGTACCTCGCGCACGAAAATCAGCGTCTCCTGACCATTCAAATCATAGGAGAGGCCAGCCGGCATGCTCCGCGCCGCACTGCTGTCGTCCTGCACGCCTTGCGCCTGGCCCGATTCCGCCAGCGTATCCCAAAGCGACACCCGGCCTTCGCGGCGGGCAATTCCAACAATCGTCTTGACGACCTCCTCGCGCGCCATCGTGCCCCGCCGCAGGTCGAACTCGAATGCGAGCCGCTCCTTGTCGGTGGGCTCGCGCCCGAGAATCTTGGAAAAACCGTACCGCAGAAATGCCACGTCGCTGTCAGGCGCAAAACGGGCAAAATTTTCAAGCAGCGCGAACTGATCGGCGGGTCGGCGTATGACCTGTGCCGAGAAGTCGCCAATCTTCTCGGTGGTCTCGGGGGCAACGGACCGAAGGGCGTCGATGACTTTCATCCTGTTGGTTCCATTGCGAATGGCCTGCGCCAGATCATGCCGGTCGTCCGCGCTCAGATCCGTTTCGGCCAGGTTGAAGGCAGCGGCCCAAGCGTCGACAAAAGCGTCGGCCGGCAAGGAAAAGACATCCTTGGGCAGGGCTTGCAGCGGTATCTTATGCAGCTCGGCGATTGTCATGTTTGCGTCCCAACATCTGTTCGATCATCACAACGTGCCGCGCAGCCACGCGCGGATAGGAGTTCCATTCCGCCGCCTGCCGGCGGTCGGCGTCACGCAAACCCAGAAGGTCCGGGTTCTGGGCGAGACTGACAAGAGCTTCGGCAACGCAATCCACGTCCACCGAGCGCACGACATGGCTGATGGGCCACATGTCCCGCAACACCGATGAACGGGAGCACAGGAGGGGACGATCCGCCGTCATGGCAATCCGCGCGGCGCCGGTCGCCGTCTCGGTCGAGGCGCCATAGAGAAAGGCCAGCAGGTTGCATTGGGCCAGCTCGTCGCTCAGCTCATTCTCGTCGATGAAATCAAAGCGGGCTGTTGCAACGTCATGCAGGTCAAAATGGGTCAGGAGATTCTCGATCAGCACCCTGGACGCCCGGGATTCATCGTTCGGAACCACGCAATTGAGCAGTTTGAGGCGCAGTCGCGGTTCGAAAAGCCGCGCCTTTGCAAATCCCTGCACCAATATGTCGATGTTCTTGTGCGGCATCAAAAAGCCGAACGAACCGATGGTGAACGCGGATGGATCGGGTTGCGCACCCCCGCCCGTCGCCTCGCGCACCCCGTGGGGAACAACAATGGCGTTGGGATGTCCCGCCTTGGCCAGGAGCCCCGCGTCCTCTGCCGAATGGACAAACACGATATCGAAGCTCTTCGTCCAGTCCAGATTGCCGCCGCGCAGCGTTTCCTTCACGCTGTGCATGGTTATCACGCGCAGCTTGTGGTTGATCTGCAGCAGGGTTTTCAACAGCAGTTCCATGTCTGATGTTGAGAAGTGGCCGGGATGATGCTGCATCCACAGGACGTCGCCCTTTGCCTCCTCGATTTCCGCAATGAACCGCATGAGCGAGGTAAGATCATAGCCCCACGGCCGCGATGTGATATCAGCGGTTTCGGCCGTCCTGGCGGCTGCGCTGTCCGGCAAGGCATCATCGAGAATGCGGCGCGCATAGATATGCGAGAAACGGCCGGCCAGTGCCGGGGTGGAAAATAGGTGCCCGGCATAGGTCGCAAGGCCACACTGCTGTTGCCACGACGAAACGAGGTCGACAGTCCACGGCCGCTTGGGGGAGACGATCAGTTTTACCGGTTTGGCGATGGCCGCAAGAACCCTGGCAGCCACCGAATTCCATCCGGTATGCGCGTCCAGAAAACGTTGCGCATTTTTGCTGCGCATGCGCGCCTCCTCCTCATTGTAGAGCGCTGCGCGCATTTGCGCGCCAAGATGCAGGGTGGAAGGCTCGGCCCACAAGCTCAATGAACCCGATACATGAGCCAGCGACGGCGCCATGTGGTAGTCAACCAGCCATGCGGTGGAAGGGGTGCAGAAATCCACCTGGCCGCTGTAGCCGGTGGTTACGACGGGGATTCCCAGGCGCATTGCCTCCGCCAGGGGCAGGCCGAACCCTTCGCCCCTGCTCGGCGCAACGACAAGCGATGCGGTCCGGTACAGCGCAAGCAATTGCTCGGGATCGCAATAATCCTCGATCAGAATGACGGGTGGCGCCTGTTTCAGCTGCTCTTCGAAGCGGGCCATGACGGATTTGAGGATATTGTCTGGATTGGGAAAGGTTTTGATGACGAGCTCAACCGGCTCATCCTGTTTGAATGTCCTGGCGTAGGCCTCGACAAGCGCATCCACGCCCTTGCGCGGGAAGCAGGATGACACGTGCAGAATCCGTGCCTTGCCATGCGGCGGCAGCGGCGATTCCGCGGCAAGTCCCGCATGGGCCTGGATATGGTCCGTCCCGTTGCCGACAACTTCGACAGGAATGGTCAATCCGGATTGTACGAAGGCTTGTTTGACGAAATTGGACGTTACCATCAAGAGATCGAGATCGCGGTTGAAACGCGAGACAAGATATTGCGGTACTTCCAGCTCTTCCCAGGCAAAATTGACATAGGCGTTGAAGCGTCCAAGCATGTCATGGGTCGCCGGCGGCCAGGTATTGCGCAGGTGAATATCGAATGTTTCGCCGGCTGGATAATGGGCAAGCAGCCGGCGCTTGACCTCCGGCATGGCATTCAGGCGGGAATCGGTTTGCCAATCGGATTCGTGCGTGTAGCAGACGATTTCAACGCCTGATGCAATCAGTGCTTGTGCCAGGAAACGATTGACGATGGCCAGGCTGTAGTCACCCTTGAACACGCCATCAAAGAAAATGCGCTTGCCTGCAAACCTGGCAAGCAAACCTCTCATATCGTCTATATCTACATCGAGCGAATAAGGTGAAGTAAATAATTCACTGCGCATTCACTGCTCTCCAAGTGCGTTTGAAGCTTATTCCATAATGAAAAATAGAGTTGTAAATGAAATATATTATATATCGAAAGTATATTATTGTCATGCGTGGTTAATATTACAGATTGCAGCGACGTATATCGCTGCAATCTGTGTTTATGTTTTTATATCAAGACGCTTTTGCTTCATCCGTGGTGTAGCCAAGAGCGGTTTCACGTTCGGCGATCAATGCGCGTGCTTGATCAACGGCGGGGCCCCAGTAAGCCAAGGGATAGCAAGCCTTCGCCTGTTTCGCCTTGGGGGATGTGAACTGGAGAACGCCTGGCTCAAGGAACGCGCTCTTGTTGCCGAGGTCGAGATAGCTCTCGGCCTGTGCGCCTTCCGCCCAGATCACGTCATGCTCTTCGAGTTCGAGGTGGAAATAGTCAATTGGACTGAGAATGATCTCCTGCAAAATTGTTGTGCCGTTGATCAGCAGTTTTGCAGGAATGAGCGAGCCTTCGATAAACATGCAATGATCAGGAGAGACGAAGAGGTCTCTTGACGGCTGGTTTTCCGATATTGCTCCGGCGCGGATTCGAATGGGTAACTCGTCGCGAGGTTTATCCATGGCCTTCGGATCGAGCTTCCGGCTTCCTATCCACTTGATCGGGACTGCACCATTGTTCACGGTGAGAACAATGTCGCCAATCTTCAGGAATTCGACGGCGACTTCGCCGCCAGGTGTTGCGATGAGCGTTCCGCGAACGAAGCACGGAGTAAGGAACGTGACAGTGTTGTCACTGCTGGTGAACTGGTAGGTTGCCCCTGCTGGAATCTGGTAAGATGCAAGAGGTTGCAAGACACCAAGAGGGCCGTAGAATGTAAGCGTATTTCCGCTGAGCTGCACGCTGGCCGCGTTGACGACCGTTACCTTGTCACCATTGTCCACATTGATGATACTTGGCGGAGTGCTGAGATTGAGGTTTACGGTTCCTGGGTTGTATGTGAAATGTCCGGTGCCGCCGGCGGTAGCGAAGTCGATTGTGGTGCCGTTCAACAGGCTGGCAGCAATGGGAGCGGCGAGGATTGTCAGATTGGTACCCGCGCCAATATTGTAATGGAATGTTGAACCTGCCGTTACACTGAGAAGTGCCGTATTGACCGTAAGATTGGCGTTGTTCACGAGATTGATCGTCGTGCTGGTGACAACACCGGCACCCGCGACATTGGTCAGCGTGACATTGACGCCATCCACAGTGAGGATGCCGTTTGAAACCAGGCCCAAATTCACCGTGTCGCCGTTACTGGCGTTGCTGGAATTGATGGTCTGGTTGGTGTTGGATACAAGTTGAACGTTTAGCAAAGTCATGACAAATCCCTCTCTGTTAAGAGCTCGGTGTTCGTTGCTTGCATTCCCAGAGTGGGGCGGATCAGAACTTGTAGTTCAGGCCGACGCGCACGCTGTGGAAATCAGACGTTGCGTCTGTCGAAATAAAGTCATTCCCGACCGTATGCGTGCCGAGATTGATGTATTGGTATTCGAGTTTGGCTGTGAGGTGGTCTGTGAAGGCATGTTCGATACCGGCGCCCGCGACCCAGCCGGCCCGGGTCTTGCTCTCGCTGGCGGCGTTGCCGATGCTGTCGGAAATCGAGTATTTGACATTGCCGTAGGCCAGGCCGCCCGTTCCGTAAATCATCGTGCGGTCAAATGCATATCCGAGGCGCGGACGAACGGTGCCGAACCAGTCGATCTTTGAGTGGGCATCGAAGTTCACGCGGCCAAGCGGACCGGAAATGCTGTCGCTGATGTCGCCGCCCTGGAAATCCGCTTCCAGGCCGAGAACGAAATTGTTGATCTGATAGTTGTAACCGATCTGGGCGCCGCCGAGAAAGCCGTTATCCTCCAGGGTGCCGATGCTGCCGAGGAAATTGCCGCCTTCGCGAAATCCAACGCGGTCATTTCCAGAAAATGCATAGCCGGCGTTCACACCGGCATAAAAACCCGTCCAGGTAAAAGCCGGTGCCGTGAACACTGCTTCCGGCGGAGCTGTATCAGTGACGGCATCGGCGGCATAAGCATTGCCCGATAAAACTGCGGCTGCAAAGAATAGACCGATAGCACCAAGTTTCTGCATAACTTTCACCTTCAAAAGACCAACTTCGAGGTGAAGATTGCCATAGATTATAATTACGATATATACTTTAATTACATTGGTTTATCTAAATATAGTCGCCAGATGTCTGTGTTTGTCGCGTTTTGTATTGCAATGGGAAATATCGCTTCAGTCCTGATGGTTAACGGATTCCAGTTTCATTGCGACCGCATCCTGTTCGGGCTGCGGATCCGAACCGGACTGGTAATCTTCGGGAGTGCCAATCTCGCTATGGACCGGACTTAATTCGACGTGCCAGTGCGCGATTGAGCCCTCGATGGAGCCTGTTTCTGTAAAGAGGCGAATTTCAATCGGTATTTTAGGCCGTTCAACCCGGAAGGTCGTTTCCGCTGCGAACGACCCTGTTCCGGACGGGCGAACGCGGATTTTACCCAGTATGTCCTCGCTGTAGATTTCGATCGTAAAAATCTGTCCGTAGATATTCTGATCAATATCCAGGAAAAACCGGACGTTCCACTCGCCGGCCGGAAGATGGAAGTAGGGACCATAGACGAGGCAGCGGGCCTGTCCCACGAGGTCGATTTCACCTGTCGCTGGCTCGCCTCCCTTGTCGGCAAGCAGGAAGCTTTCCTGTGGCCAGACAAGCGAGGACACCCGATCCCTCAATATTTTGCCGTTGAATGGCTCGAGAACCTTGAGCGCTATTTCCCGCAGATCATCGGCGATGGCGTCGCGGCCAACGCCGGGAGCGGCATAGAAGTGATTCATTTTCGCGGCAGATTCTTCAAGGGTTGGTATCTGATCGATGCGGGTAATCAACCCACCGGCATCGGCTCCCAGCAGCTTCAAACACCGGGCCATCGCCGTCGTCGTCAGGCATATTCCCAATTTTCGGCAGATGTAAGCGAGAACAAGATGAATTTGCGTCGCGCCAAATCGTTGACGTTCAATTGAAACGAGCAATGGGTGCGATTTCATTTGCGAAAGACAAGCAATACTTGCTGATACAGCCTGGGTAATTCCACTGTCCTGTCGGCTCAAATGCTGAACAAGATAAAACACGGAGTCCAGCACATCTTCGCTAAAGACAATGCAAGGCGTTTTGGATCGAAGAAAGAAGTCACAGAGAGCGGCATCGGGATGATGTGCGAACACGATGACGGTGTCACTCGTTCTAGTGCTCCAGGCGTTTTTTAGATCGGGCAGGGTTTCAATGGGGAAGAAACAGTAATCTGGATAGGCCTCGCGCACGATGGCCTGAAGCGCTGTAATACCCCAAGTTGACATATGTCCCGGTGTTCCAAACGCAACCAAGAGCGTCATCGATTTCGTTCACTCCCTATAGGCTATGTGCCATTGAAGAGACGATCGTAAAGCGATCCAACAGCTTGTTGATAGCGCTCTGGAGAAAAGCGTTCTGCCTGCTTTGGACCAGCCAGGGAAAGATGATTGCAAAGGTCGGTATCACACGCAAGGGCCCTGATGTTTTTACGCAGCGCGTCGGTGTCATAGGGATCCACCATGAGGGCTGCATTCCCTGCCACCTCCGGAACCGACCCTTCGGTGGACGTAAGGACTGGGGTTCCGAGTTGCATGGATTCCAGGATTGGCAGCCCAAAACCTTCATAAAGCGATGGAAACAGGACCGCTCTCGCACCGCGGATCAGGCTCACGAGCAATGGATAGGAGACGAAATCAAAACGATGAATCTGGCGCCCCGGTATGATCCTGTCCTGAGTTCTGGAGTAAAACCGGAACCGTTCGTCATCGATCAGTTGCTGCGTTTGATCACCTTGCCAGCCGGGCGCTCCAACAATAATGAGGGGCAAGTCAAGTTTGGCGGACAGATAAGCCTCGATGAGGCGGGACAGGTTCTTTTTCGGTTCAAACGCACCAAAAAACAAAAAGTATTTTTTCCAGGTAAGATTGAAAATTCCAGCGATTTCATCGGCGGCGACGTCGTCCGATTTGCTGCGAACGCTAAGCGGTATATGGACGGATTGATAGGTATTCGTAACCCGGTCTTCCTCGATATCGAGAATGCTGATGATATCCCTGCGTGATTGCTCGGACACAGTAACGATATGGTCGGCCGATTTCGCGATATGCCGCAGCAAGTTGTAATGATACCGCTTATTGTCTTCGGTCAGGTATGGCAAACGCAGTGGAACAAGATCGTGTATTGTGCAGATGTTCAGCGCGCCGCGAACCTTTATCGGCATGGGATAGGTGCAATGCCAAAGATCGGGCTTCTGATCAAAATTTAACTTCAGGCTGTCGCCATATAGTTTGAAGTGTTTGCGCGCCAGCTGGAAAACATCATTGCTCGCATAAAGGAGATCAGCACCACCAAGATTGGATTGTTGCGATTTTACAATAACCGTTCCCGTCAATGGAATCAGTGCCGGTTTCACGCCAAATGGTGCTGCAATGCGCCGGCGGATCCACCTGCGCGTATTGGCCATTTTGCTGAGTGTGTATGCCGCGCTATCGTCAAACAGTGCGACTTCCCTCAGCAGTGGGGCCTTGGGCAGATTGCCCTGGATCGAATGAACGACCCCTGTTGTAAGGCCTATGTTTTGCGCTGTCTGAATAAGACCCCGCACATATGTTGCAATGCCTGTGCCCTTTTTGAGTGAGATATTCAGGCCGTCGTAGAAAACTGTCTTGACCATGAGGACGTGTTCTTTCGAAGCGTAGCGGGTTCGATTGCGACTGGATTCTCAATATGGATCGCCGGCGGAAATGACTAAAAGCCAATCTTCGCCGATATTTTCATTCGCCAGTTCGTCAGCGGTCACAACATGTGTCTGCCCCTTGAAATCGAGGTGCCGCAACGTGCCGTAGACCGCCGTCAACCGGCGAATGAATTCAACGCTGTTTGCATACCGGAGCGCATTAAACTCCATGACAATCATGGGCTTATGGCGTTTTATGGTTTCTTGCATCGCATCAAAAATATGTTCCTCCGCGCCTTCCGCATCGATTTTTATGAAGTCCACCCGCGCGTAGGACTGACACAGCTGATCGAGCGTCGCCGTGCGAACATTGACGAGAGATCCCGAGACAGCATCCGCGACGAAGCCGGGCTCCACCACTGCCGCGTTTTTGGGCTCATTGTGAGGGATGTAGAGGGAGACAAGCTTGTCGTTGGTATCGTTGAGTGCGATTTGTTCGAGGCGGGTACGACGCAGAAAACCGTTGAGATCGATGCTGCGCCTGAGAAAATCCATGGCATGGGGGTTGGGTTCGATCGCAAGCAACTGCCCCGACGCACCGACAAGCTCCGCCAGCAGGACCGAATAGTAACCGAAATTTGCCCCCACATCGACGGCGACCATGCCGGCGCGTACGTTCCGGGCACAAAACTGGGTCAGCCAGATTTCCCAGTACCCGTCCAGGAGAAGGTGTGATCCAAAACCGCGATCCCGGGTGTCGATATAGAATTTGTAGCGGCCCAGAATGCGCGCAACCGCTGTGTAGTCGCCGAGATAGGCGCTGCGTGCGAGGTTTTGAACGGCCAACTCCAGATCCGGGCGCTTGAAGCTTGCAATCTCATGGAGGTGAAGCAACGATTGGGATGGCATTGTTTACTCTCACGGCAGCTGCTCCCAAGGGAAGCATAGGGCGGTAATGGTCTCGTTGTTCAAGTCTCCGCATTTCGGCGGATCAGACGTTACTTTCTTGCCAGTTTCATTTCGTTGCCGCAGCCGCGCTTATGCCGATCGAGGTGGCGGACAGAGCAGGGGATGCGACACCCTGAAAGATTGCCATGACCTTCTGCCATTCGGCCCCTGATGCATTGGCAATGTAAATGACGTCGCGCGGCTGCATTTCGAATCGTTGCATTGCCAGCATCGTGCTCGTGTTCTTCATGTTGAAGCGGTACACCACGGGGATATATTCGCCGGAGTTGAGAAGCGGGTTGCCGGCGGGAAGAAAGCGTCTGGCAACGGAGGCGAGTTCGTAGCGCAGGACGAAGACGCCATTGGCATCAGCGCGGTTGTCGTTCAGGCCGGCCGCCTTGGCCAGCGCGTCGGCCATGGAAATCCGGGATGCTTCAAACGGAATTTCGGCATTGCGTCCAGCCGCACCCAACACAAGAATGGTGCGCGGTTCGCGCACGACGGTGATGAGATCCCCGGATTTCAGGCGTATGTTTTCCGCCGGATTTTCGATAAGCACGTCGAACGGAATACGGGCAGTCACGCCATTGCGCGTCAACCGGATGATGCTCTCGCTGGCTGCTGCCCGGATACCGCCCGCCGAAGCGATGGCATCCAGTATGCGTTCGCCAGCACCCGAAAGGGAAATCCGCGCGCCGGAGGCAACTTCACCGGTAACGGTGACGGAATTGGCCGTGCTGCGCTGAATGGTGACAAGCGCCTGGGGCTGGACGGCCTTGCCGTCAAGGGCCGCAGCGATCTGGCGCTCCACTTCGGAGGGAGTCCGCCCGGCAACGGCAATGCGTCCGGCATAGGGCACGGCGATCGTGCGATCGCCCGAAACGGTTTGCGGCGGAATGACTGTCGATCCGCCGGAGGATTGTTGAAAGCCTGCTGCGGTGATGTTGCTGCCGAACAGGCTGCCGGGCGGCGCTTCCCACAGGTTGACGCCAACCACATCGCCGACTGCAATGCGCAGGTCGCTTGTGCGCGGCCCGGCGCCAAAGCGATTGACGAGGCTTTCGCGCGGCCGCGTCGCCGCATAGGAAAGCACGGCGTCGTTCACGTCGACCATGGCGTAGTTGGTGCGCGTTTCCGTTTTCCGCTGCTCGACGATCTGCGCGGTTGAAGGACCCGAACCGGGAAGTGCGCAGCCGGAAAGGGCAATTGCAGACATCATGGTGAGAACCAGCCCCGCCGATGCGGATCGTCTCGGCTCCAAATACCGATGAAAGGGATAGAGCGGCATCACGATGCTTGGCAGTGAAGGTCCAGCTTGCCTCTTCAGCATGTCTTACGTGCTCTTTTCGTGAAATCGCATCATTGCCGACGGGCTCATTCCATAGGCATTCCGATACAGCGACGAGAAACGTCCCGGATTTGAAAACTGCAGATGCATGGCCAGGTCGGTGACATTGCGCGCACTGCCGCTGACGATTGCATCATGCGCCGCCGACAATCGGTACGCGCACAGAATGTGCATGGGGCTGGTATCGCGATATTCCTTGAACATACGCTGCAGGGCGCGGGAACTGCAGCCTGCCGCCGCCGCAATTTCATCGAGCGTGATCGAATTGTGAATGTTCTCACGCATGAATGCTTCGGCGTTCTGCAGATAGCGCGGTGAAATTCTCCGGGAGGACTGGTTGCTCAGGGCGCTGACGTTGTCAGGCCTGGTCATGAACAGCTTGGCGAGCAGCAATCGTTCATACACGCCCGCCAGGACATCACGGCCTGAACCCGCTGCCGCCGCTATATCCTCGCTCACGTAGCAAAGCGTCTGGTACAGCGCGGAAGCGCTGCCGGTGCGGAAATCATGCAGGGGCGAAAATGCGAGCTCCTGAAAGTACGGGCGCCGCATCAGGCGTTCGAAGTGTTCACGCAATGTGGGTACGGGCACAAGATAACTCACCCAGGAGCTGGCCGGATAAAGTTTCGCCTTGACCCCCGGGCGGTCGAACACGCCGGTGGCGGTTCCCGCCGGAATATTCTGTATCTTGCGGTTCTTGGTATCGATGAGATCAACCGCGCCCTTGAGCACGAATACAAAGCTTAACGTTGCACCAATACCATTGGACGCAACTTCCAATCGGCCGCTTGTTTCACCATAAACGATGGATGTCTGATGTAATGGACACACCTGGCGTTTGAAGCCATAACGTCCCTGTTCATCGGGGAAGCCCGACCAGCGCCAATTCCCGTCCATCTTTTCAACATTGCCGGATATGTCGCCGCTTGAGCTCGGAAGAGATCTGTATTCAGAACGTTCCATCGGATTCTTATACATTCACTCCCCCCAAAAAACCCAAATACCTCAAGCAACTTCTACAACGGAAGTTCAAGATCAACTTTAGACGTTCAAGGAAGTTCAGACTACGAGAAGTTTTACAGAAATAGCAACTAAAGAAATTGTCATAACAAGTTTTTCACTTATTCTGATTAATTCAAAATTTAAATACAAGTTTACGTACCCCGTACAATACAAAACAATTGTTCAAGTCGTGAGATTTTTGAACACTTTTTTCAATATATATATTGACGTAAGCGAGAATAAATTGACGTTTATTATATATGTTTGTCGTGATGTGTATAATTTACACGCGTGATGCCAAATCACGCACGCCCGGGGGCGGAGGGCACCTTGTATGGATGAAACGCCGCGGCGAACCAACCCGGGGGATCGCACTGCGATCACCCGAAGGCACTTCACGACAAAATTATGGGTGTCCTTGACGGGGCAGCGGCCCCCCACGGTACCGATTCCAGCGGAAAATACGCTATATTTTACCGTTCGGATTGAGGGGCGATGCATCGACAGCCGCCTGAATCGTTCTTGACGTGACGGATGGGCGCGCTCGGTTGGCGGCATCGATCATTTCGTTGGTTGGATCACGCAAGACATTATACACGATCGGAATGGCCGCCTTGGCATATTCCCGGTATGTCTGACGGACAAAATCCGGAATGCTGTCCCAGCTCTGGTTTCCAGTATATTTCTGGGCGTGGATAGCCTTTGCCATGGATTCGATTAGCTTTTCGTGTGCATTCATATATTTCTTCTCACTTCTTTGATAACTCCAAGGCAAAAAGAACGATCAATATGTAATTTACTTATACATATGAAGAGAGAGAATTCCGGTATCTGAGTAAACATCGGAAATTAACTGCGTTGCTGCAAGGGGCTTTCCATAATTGTTCCAGGGGAAATGGAATATATGGTTAGCGCAGCTTTCCTGCAGGCCGAGAGCCTATGGTCCCGCACCCGTTTGGCGATGATGAATTCCAGCGCTTGGCGCTGCGTCGCAACGGTCCTTCCAGCGCCAGCGGATAATAAATATTGACCATTATAGTCATGTTTAATAACAGGGTAGCCGGATTTGCGCTATGCAAGCTGCTCCGATGGCGGAAGGGTTCTCCTTCCCTTCACAAGATACGGACCAATGACAGCATTCTCCAATTCATCACCGGCCATGATTGGCAACACCACCTTTCATGACGTGGTCTCGAACCAGAATGGCCTGGTGTACCGCGTTTTCGTCTACCGCCCCGGCGGGGAGCCGCCAAGCGATGGATGGCCGGTGCTTTACATGACCGATGGCAATGTGGTGATCGGTACCGCCGTCGACGCGATGCGGGCGCAGGCGAGTTATCCCAGCGGCACCAATGTGGCTTATGGCGTGATTGTCACCATCGGCTATCCCGTGGACGGCGCCTATGATCCCTTGCGACGCTCCTGGGATCTCGGGCCACCCCCCGGACAGGTCTATCCGCCCTTCTATGAAAACAGCCCTGAAGTCAGGACCGGCGGGGCCGGGGAGTTCCTGACGTTCATCGAAGATCAGGTCAAGCCGATGATCGAAGCGGACATTCCCATTGATCGCAATCGCCAGGCGATCTTCGGTCATTCCTTCGGCGGCCTCTTCGTACTCTACAGTCTCTTCACCCGCCCATCGGCCTTCACAACATGGATTGCGGCGAGTGCGTCGATTTATTGGGAAAATTGTGCGATCAATGCCTTTCTTCCCCACTTCGAAGCAGCGCATGCGACACGGCCGGGGGCGGCGCTTTATCTCTCCTGCGGCGAGTACGAGACGGACAAGCTGGCACCATTCCAGCGCGGTGCGGCCGACGAGGCTGACCGGCTGGCACAGAAGAAAATCACATTGAATGATGTTCATTCCGTCGAACTCATGCGCCGGTTGAACGCCCTGCCTGACCGGCCGGTCCGGACGCAGTTCGAGATTCACGCCGGTGAAAACCACATGTCTCTGCTGCCGGTGGCGGTCAATCGTGCCATTCAGGCTGCCTTCGCCGTTGTAAAGCCGCGCCAGGACGGTTGAACACAGCCGGGGGAAGGGAGAGGCCCGATGCTGCCATACGATCGTCTCACGGATTTGCCGGAGGCCAGCCCGGCCCGGACCCTTGGGCATCCTGCTGCGATTGATATCTGGTGGTGGGCCTTTACTGAAGCCCAAACGGATTGGGCAAAGGTCAGGTCGGCACTCACGCTGCCCGAACAGGAGCGGGCGGCTGCGTTCAGGTTCGACCGGGATGCCATCGGGTTCATGGCAGGGCGTTACCTCCAGCGCAGCGTCCTGTCGCTCTACACCGGAGCCGCGGCGGAGGACTTGAACATCGCTGCCGGCGAACACGGCAAACCGTATCTTGCCGGCGAAACGGCGCTGGCATTCAATCTCAGCAATACCAATGGTCTGGCGGTGCTTG
Organism: Phyllobacterium sp. T2-21; assembly: GCF_055378485.1. Lineage (NCBI taxonomy): Bacteria > Pseudomonadati > Pseudomonadota > Alphaproteobacteria > Hyphomicrobiales > Phyllobacteriaceae > Phyllobacterium > Phyllobacterium sp. T2-21. The sequence goes on from NZ_AP027915.1 coordinate 325,251, forward strand.
CAGTCAGCCGCGCATGTACGGCTGTTGGCGTGGATGCCGAGATGCGCTCGGCGACACTTGAGGCCGGGGCGGCGCAACTCATCTGCTCCGCCGCTGAGTCTGCGATGTTATCCATGCTTCAAGGCGCCGAACGTCAGGCGCTGCTGCTCGCTTTCTGGACACTCAAGGAGAGCTTTTTGAAGGCGACAGGCCACGGGCTGGCTGTCGAGCCGCATCGGCTGACTGTGCGGGTTGATCCGGTAAGCCGGGCAATCCGCGTGGACCATGATCTGCCTGGAGATCGGGGCTACTGGTGCCACCGGCTGCTTCTGTCCCCAAGCGGGCACATGATTGCGGTTTGCGCGCAATCGGATCGGACAGAACTGGAATTCCGCCAGCAGAGCCTGCCCGATCCGATTTTCCGGTTCTAATAATCTACGGCGATGGACTGGCCGACGGTCTCGTGCCCGCTCGACAGCCAGTTGACCTGCGAGTCATGCGGCTCCAGATCGAAGTGCTCGTGACCTGTAAGCGTGTTGATGATGTGGGCGCTGCGCCATGCCATCAGGCTCAGTTGTGAATCGGCGATGCCATGGCTGTAGCGCCCGGCGTTCTGGGCAAAGATGCGGTTCTGCTTCGGACCGCTCCAGTTGAGACAGTATTCGTCATTGAGGGCGGGGCGGCTGTGACGGTCGAACTGGATACGGTCCTGCAACCCGGAGAGGGCCTCGGGCAGTTTGAACTGGTAACCTGTGGCAAGAATGATGGCATCGGCATGGGCAACCTCGACACCGCCGTCAAAGCGGTTGCGCACGATCAGCCGATAGCCGTCCTTGTCCGCTTCCACCTGAATCACATCGCGATTGGGCGAAAGCTTTGCCTCGATGCTGCGGCCTTCCAGATAGCGCAGACTGTAAAGCCGGCGGTAGATCGCATTGATCGTCGACAGGGAAAGGCCGTCGCTGGTCAGGATCGAAGCTTTCAATGCTTCGAGCTTCTGGTCATTGTTGAGGTTGAGGTAGGCATAGACATATTCCGGCGAGAACACCTGATTGGAAAAAGCGGTGTCGTTGATCGGTTCGAAATTGTGCCGGCGGCTGAACCAGTTGAGCTCTTTCAGATTGGCTTTGGAGTTGAGCAGGGATTCAACCACTTCGCCGCCGCTCTGGCCGCCGCCGATCACCGCGATGCGGGCTGCATTGAGGTCCGGCAGCCGGAATTTTGCTTCGGAATTGTGGAAGCAGCGTTCGCCGAGGAACGGTGTCGCCCATGAAGGGACAAAGGGCGTGGTTCCTGTTCCCAGCACGATGTTCTTTGCCGCCACACTGCCGTTGTCGAGCTGCACCACGAACCTGTCCTTGTCGTGTTTGACCTCGCGCACGGCAGCGTCAAACGAGACATTGTCGAGCTGTCCGGCGACCCAGGCGAGATATTGCGCAAACTCCCGGCGCGGCACGGCATCGTAATGGGCGTTGAGGAACGCATAGAGGCGCTTATGGGCCACGAGATAGGACACGAACGACCATGGATTGGTCGGCATGACGGGTGTGACCAGGTCCTTCAGATAGGACGATTGCAATTCGACATCGGGCAGCATCATGCCGGGATGCCAGTCGAAATTTGTCCGGCGTTCGTAGAAATGCGCCTTGAGGCCGCCGACGCTGTCGAGCAGTGCCGCAAGGCTCAGGTTGGAAGGTCCGACACCGATACCCGCCAGATCGAGGGTCTCGTTCGGCTGGCGCGTATGATCATTGTTCACAAACATGGCAGTCATCAGAATTCCTTTCCGTGATCTTGATTCCAAAGGGCCCTATCGGGCCTCGTCCAGCCGGTGGGAGAGGCGGCTGTGGAATGCCTGTGATCCGATTACGTGCAGATGGTTGGTGCCAGAGATGATTTCCGCCGGATTGGCCCGGGGAGAGTAGCGCCGCCAGTCGATCAGGTTGAGACCCCGATTCAGGCTGTCGTCGGCCGCCCAGGAATGGATCGGCACGTCATGCGGCTTCAGTTCGTGACGCCTGAAAATCAGGGCGTTGTCGATGAGGATCCAGAACGTGTGTTCGCGGCTGCTGATGTCCGGACCATCCGTCGGCAGCTCGTCTTTCTCATCGCCGACAAAGCGCAGGAACTGCTCATAGGTATCCTCGTCCATGACGTTGAGCAGGCGGTCCCATTCGGCGCGCATGGCGGTGCGCGACAACCACTCCTGCACGGTCGCGTGCAACTGGTCGCGTTCGCCCGGCTTGAAGCGCGGCTTGGCACCAATGGCGAACTCAGTGCCGAGATCGCAGACGTCGACCATGGTGATCAGCCGCAGATCGATCTCGTCGCCGAGCTTGCGCGCGGTTTCATAGGCGAGCAGTCCACCCCACGACCAGCCGAGGAAATAGCAGGGCTGGCCTTTGCTCTCGCGGCGGATGTAATCCACATAGCCTTGGATGATATCGTCGACGGATGAGCCGATTTCCTTCTGTTCGGAGAGTGAATAGCAGATGAAGCCGGTAGCGGGCTGATCGGCGCCGAGATAGTCGACCAGCTTGACATATTCGCGCGTGCTGACGAGAAGGCCGGGGAAGCAATAGAGCACGGGCTTGGTTCCCGATGCGCGCAGCACAATCACTTCGCTGCCCGCCTCGCTGTTGCCGTTTTCGACGACCTGCGCGAACGAGCGGATCGTCGGATTGTTGAAGAGATCGGCAATCGTCGTGCGGTTCTGCGGTTTGCGCTGCCGCAGGGCGGTGAGGATGCGAATGGCGCCAAGGGAATTGCCGCCGATGGCGAAGAAATTGTCCTCAACGCTGATCGGGCTGGTTTTCAGGATGTCCTGCCAGATATCGCGGATTTCTGCCTCGACGGCGTTTTCCGGTTCGACAATGTTGCGCTTCATGGGTGTTGGCGCGGGCAGGGCGAACCGGTCGAGCTTGCTGTTGGGATTGATCGGCATAGCTTTCAGCGGAACAATGGCCGAAGGCACCATGTAGGCGGGAAGCATGCGTTCCAGCGCCGCGTGCATCTGCGTCACATCGAGCTCGAAACCCTGTTTCGGTACGACATAGGCCACCAGCATCTTCTGCCTGGTGGCTTCGTCGTCCCGCAGGACCACGAGCGCCTCGCCGACACCGTCGAGCTGGAGCAGCGCCGCTTCGATCTCGCCGAGCTCGATGCGGTAGCCGCGCAGCTTGACCTGATGGTCAACGCGGCCGACAAACTCGACCGTGCCGTCTTCGCGCCAGCGGGTCAGGTCGCCGGAGCGATAGAGGCGGCCGCCCTCCTTGGAAAACGGGTCGGGAATGAAACGGTCGGCTGTCGTATCGGCTTTGCCGATATAGCCGCGGGCCATGCCTTCACCGGCAATGTAAAGCTCGCCCGTCACGCCGATGGGGCAGGGGTTGAGGTCGGGATCGAGGACATAGACGCGGCGATTGCCGACAGCACGGCCGATCGGTGCATAGGTGCCTTCGAATTTCTGCCCGGCACGTACTTTCCAGACCATCGGGGTCATGATGGTCTCGGTCGGGCCGTACCCGTTGATCAGCCATTCGGACTTCAAAGCCGTGGACAGGAGATCGAAGGTCTGCTGGGCAAGTCCTTCGCCGCCGAAGGAATAGAGCCGCATCGGCGGCGCGCTGTCGGTGAGATCGGCCCATTCCGCCAACTGCTGCAGATAGGTGGTGGGAATACTGGCATTGTTGGCGCCGTGCTTGCGCATGGCGGTCAGTGTTTCCTCCGGGGTCCACAGGGGCTGGTCCGGCAGAATGATGCTGCCGCCTTCCATCAGCGGGTTCATCCAGCGTTCGTGTCCGCCATCGGAGCTGAAAGGCAGGAACGGCAGTTCGCGCGATTCAGCGCTCATGCCGTAGACGCGCGAGGTGTTCTGCATGTGATGGGTCAAGGGGCCATGTTCGACGGCAACGCCTTTTGGCAGGCCGGTCGAACCGGATGTGTACATGATGTAGGCGAGCTGGTCCTTGTGGACCTTGACGTCGGGGACGCTGTCCGGCTCCTCCGACAGGTCGAGTTTGTCGAGTTCGAGGATGACCGCATCAAGACCCTCCGGAATGCGGTCAAGCAGCCAGCTGTGGGTGAGGATGACCTTCACGCCGCCATCGCGCAGAATGTGGTGGTTGCGGCTGGTGGGATGATCCGGCTCGACGGGGATATAGGCGCCGCCCGCCTTGAGCGTGGCGAGAATGCCGACGATGGCTTCGGGAGAACGCTTGACGGCAATCGCCACACTGATGTCGGCACCGATGCCGAGCTTGATCAGCCGGTGCGCCAGCCGGTTGGCGCTGCGGTCAAGCTTGGCGTGGCTCCAGACTTCGTCAGCAAAGATGATGGCGGTCTTGTCAGGCGTGCGCTGGGCATGGGCGGCGATATGTTCATGCACCGCCCGGTCGTCGTTGATAGTGTCATCCTCATAGGGAGCCGAGAGAACATCGAGTTCATCCTCGGCGATGAGGTCGATATCCTTGATGCGGACCTGTTCCCCGGCAATGGCCTGGGAGAGAACGCGCTGGAAATGAATGGCGGCGCGCTCGATCAGTGCCGGCTCATAGATGTCTTCCGCATAGTCGAACAGGCCGGCGAGCGCGCCGTCCGCCTTCGGGGTCAGCACCAGTGCCAGTTCCGCATCCGAGCGCGGCGCGACGGCCGGCACATGGTCTTGCGCCAATGTGGAATGCCGGGGCGGCTGACGGAATTCGAACAGGGATTTGACGATCGCGTCCTGTTCCCGTTCCTCATGCGTCTGGATTTCCTGCACGAGACGCTCGAACGGAACGAGATATTCCGTTCCTGTGGCTACCGCCGATGCAAGCGCTTTGCAAACATCCAGGAAGGCCGTGCGCGACGTCAGTTCAAGCTTCAGCGGCAGGATTTGCTCGCTGCGCGCTATGCTCTCCTGGCTCGTGGATCCAAGCAGAGTTCCGTACTGCAGCGAATAGGTGCCGCTGTAGCGGGCCAGGAGAACAGCAAAGGCGGCGGCAAGCAGCTCTTCAATCTTCAACCCTTTCAGCGTTGCATAGGACTGGATGCCGGTCCAAAGCTTCGCATCGAGTGTGAATGGCACGCGCTTGCGCGCAGCACCGGCATATCCGGCAGCATTGAAGCGTGTGGGCAGGGTTGTCGCATTGTACTCCTCGCCAATCAGATCGCGCCAATGGGCAAGGGCTGCCGCAAATTGCGGCGTTTCCAGCGCTTCTTCTTCGCGCATGCCGCGCTGCAGGCTGTCGCCGGGAAGCACGGGCAATTCCCTGCCCTCGGCGAGCGCGATGAGATCGCTGCGCAGAATGGCAAGCGCTGCCTCATCGCAGACGATGGGGTGCAGCACGATTGTCGAGATCAGTTGGCCGTTATTTCCGGCAATCAATTGATAGCGGGCGGAAACACCGTTCAGGAGATCGAAGGGGCGGGCAACGAAGCCCGCCTTTTCCGTTTCGGCTTCTGTCGCGCTCAGAGGATTGCTGTCACTACCAACAATCTCATTGGAGGGAACGTCGCCCGGAACGGAAAACTGCTCAATACGGCCGCCGGCAAAGCGGCGAAAGCGCGTGCGCAAGGCGCTGTGCCGCTGCGCCAGCCGGTCGAGGGCGCCCTGCACCTGATCAAGTGTAATGCCCTTCTCCCAATGCAGGGAAAGCACCTGGAAGGGAAAAACCGTTGCGTTGCCGATCTGCTCGAGCGACCAGATGCGCTTTTGCGCCAGCGTCAGCGGAAAGCTTTCGGCCGCACCGCTGGCGATGCCGTCCACGGCAACCGGTTCATTGGGTTCGGGTTGAGCGAAGAGTTTGTTCATGGTGTCACCGATCTGTTGTCTGAAAGGGATAGCCGGCAATCACGCCACGGCCTGCCGTAGGGCAAGCGGCCGCGGATCAACCCAGATTTTCTTGATTTCAACCAGGCATTCCTCGCGGGTGCCGCTGAAGCTTTCCTTGCTCCAGCCGACGGGCAGAGCCTTGTCATTGGACCAGACGGAATAGCGGTGTTCCTGATCGCGAACGATGCTCCAGGTCTCAGGCGACGTCTCGGCATTCGACATCATGCGGGCTCCTTGCAGAATAAAGACATGACCAAGAGACGGATGAACCCGCGCCCGATTTAAGCGGAACGGGAGAAAAATTTTTCAAAGTTTTGGCTAAATCGAGCGGTGTGCCGACCGTCTCTGTAGCAACCATCTTGTCAAAACTTGCCAGCGAGCAAGCTGCGGAGCGCACCATGACCCTTGTTTCCAATATCTCCCAAGAAGCCAATGTTTCGCCGCTTCCAGCTTCAGGTCTGTCGTGCTTCCTGAAATCCGCCGAAATGAAAACGCCGGGTCAGATGCTGATTTCGACCGTGGCCGGACGCTATCTCGCAGATGTCGAGCCAAGGGCTGGAAGTGTCCGCGTTCGGTTGCCGGATTTGAATGCCGACGAAACCGTTTCGGTTCTGGCTTCGGCCATCGAATTTCTGTCGGCGCAGTCGCGCAATATCAGTCTGGTTGAAGTCGACAATGTGCAGCCATCGGATTTTCCGCTGGGGACGCACAGCGGCAATTCGTTGACCGTCGATACCAGGGAATTCTGGCAATGGTCGATGCCATGGATTGCCAATCCCGCCTGGCCGCACCCGCAGGTGCACGTCATGACCAATGGCCAGTATCATCCCAAACGCCCGCGCAAGCCGGTCGGCGTTGTCTACGAACGCTACATTCCCTGGCTCGATCAGGTGCTTTCGTTCCGGGCTGCGGATCCGCAAACGGATCTTGGGCATTTCCATCGCTGGATGAATGACGAGCAGGTCAATGTGATCTGGGAAGACGGTGGCGACAGGGAGAAGCACGCGGCCATTCTCGAGGAGCGGCTGCATGATCCGCATGTCCTGGCGCTGATCGGCTGTTTCAACGGCGTGCCGTTCGGCTATTTCGAGGTCTATTGGGCTAGGGAAAACCGGCTTGGACCCTATTACGACGCGCAGGATTACGACCGTGGCTGGCATGTGGCCATCGGCGAGCCGGCCTATCGCGGCAAGCAGTGGATCACGGCGTGGCTGCCGTCGCTGATGCATTTCATGTTTCTCGATGATCCGCGCACCCAGCGCATTGTCGGCGAGCCGCGCGCCAGCCATGAGCAGCAGATCCGCAATCTCGACCGCTCGGGCTTTTCCAAGGTGAAGCACTTCGATTTCCCGCATAAAAGGGCCATGCTGGTCATGCTGCTGCGCGAACGCTTTTTCGACGACAGGCTTTGGGTGCCGGCACCATGAATCCCGAGGAAATCGGGCAAGTGAAGCCAAGGCGCGCCTATTTTGCGCCCGACGATCTCAACGATCCGGCGCTGACGCGCCTGATCTTCCGGCTCGGCCTGCCGGCCGTGGCGGGCCTGTCGATCAATGCGGTGCATCACACGATCAACATGGTGTTTGTCGGCATGATCGGCGCCCATGAAATTGCCGCCATCACGGTTGTCCTGCCGATCCTGATGATGATCGGCGCCATCGGCGAGGGGCTCGGCGTCGGTGTGGCGACCGCCGTCGGGCGTGCCCTGGGCAGCGCCAACCCGCAGCGCGCCAATGTGACGGCATCGACACTCATGGTTCTGACCGTGCCGCTCGGTATCGTGCTCACCACAGGCATCCTTGTCTTCCGGCGTGAACTGCTCGGCCTGTTCGGTGCCAGCGAAGCGATCATGCCGCTTGCCGAACACTATCTGATCATCGTCGCCTTTTCGGTGACGTTGACGATGCTCCAGATAGTGTCGGATTTCATCGCCATCTCGGAAGGCAATACGCGTTTCAGTATGTGGACGCTGCTCGGGTGTTTTGCCCTGAATATCATTCTCGATCCGATCATGATCTTCGGGTTTGGCTTCGGGCTTGCGGGCGCCGCCATGGCAACCATCCTGTCCCAGATCGCGGCGATTGCGGCATACGCGCTGTATTTCCGCAAGCGCATGGGCACACTGCACCTGTCGGCGCGCTTTGCCGCGTTCCGGGCGGATATATTGAAACCGGTATTCTCCATCGGCCTGCCGACGACGCTGACCAGCATGCTGAGCAGCATCAGTTTCGCCGTGCTGTTTACCTATGCCGGGTTCTATCGCGGCGACAGCGGCATCGCCGGTGTCGGTATCGCGCTGCGGGTTCTCACTCTGGGCATGCTTCCCATCGTCGGTCTGTCGCTGGGCGGCCAGGCGGTCCTGAGCTTCGCCTGGGGCGCGGGGAAGACGCCGCGATTGCTGGCGGCATCGAACCTGCTCCTGATGCTGACCTCGGCTTTTTCCGTGGCCTACGGGCTTGGCGCCGTTCTTCTGCGCTATCCCATTGCAGCCATTTTCACCGATGATCCGGAGATCGCCCGGATCGCCACGCTGACCATCATCGTCACCCATGTTCCCTTCATCTTTTTCGGCATGCGGCAAATCCTTGTCGTGCTCCTGCAGGCACAGGGCAGGGCGCGGCTCGCCGCCACGATCAGCATCGCGCAGAACGGCTATTTCCTCCTGCCACTGCTGTTTGTCCTGCCGCATTTCCTCGGCTTTGACGGCCTTCTTGCCAGCCTGTTCCTGGCTCCAACGCTGACCGCACTTCTGTCCGCCGTCATTCTTTTCACCACGCTGCGCGCCGATACCGATCTTCCCGTCGCAACCTTCAACAACACCGTGTCTGAGAGGGCATCATGAACAAATCCATGCCACCCCATGAATTCGATCCAATGGAAATGCCGGACGACCTGTTTTCGCCGGTCGATGCGGCCGCCTTCAATGCGGTGTCGCCGCCGATTTTCCAGACGTCGCTCTTCACCTACGACACTTATGAAGCCATGGAAGATGTGTTTGCCGGGCGTGCGCGCAATTACATCTATTCGCGCGGCGACAACCCGACGGTGCGCGAATTCGAACTGCTGACCGCCCGCCTGGAAGGTGCGGAAGACGGACGCGGCTTCTCCAGCGGTACGGCCGCAATCACCGCGACCATTCTCAGCCTCGTCGAGTCCGGTGACCGCGTGGTTGCCGTCCAGCATCTTTACAACGACATCTACCGGCTGTTCGTGAAGCTGCTTGCCCGGTTTGGCGTCACGGTGGATTTCGTCGATCCGTCCAACCACGACGAGGTGCGCGCGGCGTTGCCCGGTGCGAAGCTGCTCTATCTGGAAAATCCGACATCGATGGTTTTCGAACTGCAGGACATCGAAGCCCTGACGTCCATGGCCAAGGAATATGGCGTGACGACTGTCATCGACAATTCCTGGGCGACGCCTCTCTTCCAGAAGCCGATCCATCACGGCGTCGACATCGTCATCCACGCCGCTTCGAAATATCTCGGCGGCCACAGCGATACGGTCGCGGGCGTTGTCGTCGGGCCGCGTGACCTGATCGCCAAGATCAACAGCTCGACCTATCCCTATATCGGCGCAAAACTCTCGCCGTTCGAAGCGTGGCTGCTGCTGCGCGGCATGCGTACGCTGAAAGTGCGGCTCAAGGAACACATGCACAACGGGCTCGTCCTCGCCAAGCACCTGCAGCAGCACAACGATATCGCGCTTGTCCGCCATCCCGCTTTTTCGGATCATCCGGGCAAGAAGACGCTGACGGGCTTTTCCGGCCTCTTTGCCTTCGATCTGAACCCGGACATCGATGTTGCGCGCTTTGTCAACGCCTTGCGCCATATCCGCCTTGGCGTCAGCTGGGGCGGACCGGAAACGCTGGTGGTTCCTGCCAAAGCCGCCTTGCAGATTCCTGACCGGATGACCTCCTTCGTACGCTTTGGCGTCAATCCGCAGACCATCCGTTTCGCTGTCGGTCTGGAGGAGCCCGAGGTCATCTGGAACGACATCCAGCAGGCCCTCCACGCCGCCAGGTTGTAGGCAGGACACAGGCAAAACAAAGTTGGTCAAGGCGGGTGAAAAAGACGGACATTTCGTCGAACGCGCCTTGACTCTGACAACATGACAAATGTAGTCATGTTTTGAATATGAGAATAATACTCATATTAAATATCGAATAGTCTCAGGGTTTTAACGGGGGTTTGGTCATGCGGGGTTGCAGGACGATGATTTGGAACGGGGTCAATTCAGCCGGGCGCAAGCAGCGTTCGCACAAACGTCTGCTGATGACCACATCGCTGGCAACGCTCATGACTGCCAATCTCGCCTATGCGCAGCAGGCGCCGACCATCGAGCTCAATCCGATTGTCATCAACAGCGGCGACGATGCCACCGGCCCCGGCAATGGTTATCTCGCCAACAGCACCTTGACAGGAACAAAGACGAGCACGCCGCTGCGCGAAGTTCCGCGTTCTGTTTCCATTATCACGCGCGAGCAGCTGGATGACCGTCCGTCGCAGCGAATCGAGGATGCGCTGGCCTATACGGCGGGGGTGACCAGCTCGCCCTGGGGTGTTGACGAGCGCTATAATCAATTCATGATCCGTGGTTTCGACGTCGGCCCTTATGCGGTGTCTCGCGACGGGCTGCCGCAGCGGACGATTGATTTCTCCGGCTTCAAGGCCGAGCCCTACGGACTTGAGCGTATTGAGATCATCAAGGGGGCGGCCTCGGTACTCTATGGTCAGAACGGTGCCGATGGTCTGGTGAACCTGACAACCAAGCGGCCAACCAAGGACCCGCTGTACAGTGCCTATGCCGGCTACGGCTCGCACAACACCTATGAAGTCGGTCTCGATGCCGGCGGTCCGCTGGACAAGGAAGGCGTGTGGACCTACCGCCTGACGGGTCTGTTCCGCGAGGGACATGAGGCGATTGATTTTTCCAAGAACAACCGTGTGTTCATCGCACCGGCGATCACCTGGTCGCCCAGCGCCGATACCTCTCTGACGGTCTTTGCCAACTATCAGTGGGATAAGCTTCCGCCCAATACGTTCCTGCCTGTTGCGAGCCCGCTTCATCCCAATCTGCCGAAGTTCTCGCGCAGCTTCACAACGTCGGATCCGGATTTTGACCGCTTCAACGCCAATCATGGCTCGATCGGCTATTCCTTCGAGCATCGTTTCAACGATGCGTGGACGGTTCGCCAGAACCTTCGCTACACGTCGCAGGACACGGATTACCGGCACCTCTATTACACCCAGATGCTGGATGAGCAGACCCTGGGCAGAGCCGCCTTCACGGTCGATGAAACGGCGACCATCTTCAGCGTCGACAACAGTGCGCAGTACGACTACCAGTCCGATCATATCAAGAACACGCTGTTGATGGGCGTCGACTACAGCCGTTACACGGTTGATGGCCACAACGGATATGCACCCGGACCCGGTCTCAATTTCGAGAACCCGGTCTATGGCATCGATGTGCCGATGCCGGGAACGATTGTCGACCGGAAGACCACGACCGACCAGGTTGGCATCTATGCGCAGACACAGACCAAGATCAACGATCGCTGGCTGCTCAATCTCGGCGGGCGCCAGTCCTGGTTCGAGGAAAAGACGGATGACCGCCTGAGCAATACGAGAACGGATACATCGGACAATGCCTTCACCGGCAACGTCGGCCTCGGCTATCTCTTCGACAATGGCATCACACCCTATGCGAGCTACTCCACGTCGTTCGTGACCAATATCGGCCAGGATGCCCTGACCGGTTCCCCTTATGCGCCGTCAAAGGCGCGGCAATACGAGGTCGGCGTCAAGTATGATCCCGATTTCATGCCGGCGCATTTCACCGCTGCCTTGTTCGACATCACGAAAACCAATGTGCTGGCCTTTGTCAGCGACGGTGCATATCGCCAGATCGAAGAAGTGCGCCATCGTGGCTTTGAGTTCGAATCCACCGTTGACCTCTTCCACAATGTCAGCCTGACAGGCAGCTACACCTACCTCGACGCTGAAATCACGGCCAGTTCTCTGCCCGAAGTCGGCAACCGCACGCCGATGGTGCCCAAGAACCAGGCCTCGCTCTGGGCCAAGTACACCTTTGACTCCGGCCTGCTTCAGGGGCTGAACATCGGCTCCGGTATCCGCTATGTCGGCAGTTCCGTTGGCAGCGGTGCCAGTGGCAAGCAGGTGAACGTTCCTGACTATACGCTGGTCGATGCGGCCGTCAGTTATGAGAAGAATGGATGGAAGGGCGCGCTCAAGGTCAGCAATCTCTTTGACAAGGGCTACTATTCCACCTGCTCTACCGACTATGACAATGCACCGATGTGTATCTACGGCGAAGGCCGGACAATCAAGGGTACCTTGTCGGTCAAATTCTAAGGTCAAATATCAAATGAACGGAACGTCCTTTTCCCTCAGTGGTGTCAGTTTCGATATCGACGGAAGAACGCTGCTTCATCCGCTGACACTGGACGTTCCGAAAGGGGAAGTGGTCGGCATTCTGGGCCACAACGGTTCAGGCAAGTCGACGCTGCTGAAAATCCTGGCCCGGTTCCAGGCGCCGACGCGGGGGCAGGCTGACTATCACGGCCAGCCGCTCGCCTCGTTCCGCCCCAAGGACTATGCCAAGAAGGTTGCCTATCTGCCGCAGCAGACGCCGGACACCGATGGCATGACGGTCAGGGAAGTGGTTTCGCTCGGCCGTTATCCCTGGCACGGGGCGCTTGGCCGCTTCTCGCTCACCGACCGCACCAAAGTGTCCGAAGCCCTGGAGTTGACGGGACTGACACCGTTTGCCGACCGTATCGTGGACACGCTGTCCGGCGGCGAACGGCAACGCGCCTTTCTCGCCATGCTCATTGCGCAGGATACGGAATGTCTTCTGCTGGATGAGCCGATCTCGGCGCTCGATATCAACCACCAGATCGAAGTGATGAGCCTCATACGCATGCTGGCGCATGAGCATGATCGCTCGGTCCTGATTGTCCTGCACGATATCAACATGGCCGCGCGCTTCTGCGACCGGCTGATCGCCCTGTCGGGCGGCAGGCTTGTGGCCCATGACGAGACCGATGCGCTGATCACGGCCGACAAGCTCAACGCCATTTACGGGGTCCGCATGGGTATTTTCCGCCATCCGGAAACACAGTCGCCCATAAGCTACGTTCTCTAAGGATCGGGATTCTGATGATGGCCGCGCTGCGCCGCCGCGATTTTCTGTTCGGCTCAGGCCTTCTGTTCGCATCGCCGCTGCTCGCGCGTGCTGCCAGGGCTGCGACGCCGCGCATCATTTCGCTGGACTACGGTTTGGCGCAGACGCTGATCGAATTCGGCACGCCGCCCGTTGGCCTGATCGACACACAGGGCTGGTACGACTGGGTCATGGAGCCGCCCCTGCCGCCGGGCATTGCCAATGTCGGTTCGAACTATGAGATCAATATGGAAATGCTGCAGCTGCTGCAGCCCGATCTGATCATTTCGACACCCTATCTCGAATGGATCAGGCCGCAGCTCGAGACAATCGCGCCGGTTAAATCCTTTCCCATCCATGCACTCGGATCTTCGCCATATCCGCACATCGTTGCTGCAACGCTGGAGCTTGGGCAGATTATCGGGCAGCCGCAGGAAGCGCAGGCCCTGATTGACCGCACCGAGCGGGACCTGCTGGCGGCAAAGGCGGCAACCCGGCGTCTCGCCGAGCAGAAACTGGCCATCATGACGTTTTTGGACGCCCGCAACATTCGGGTTTATGGCCCTGGCGGTATCTTTCAGGACGTTCTCGACCGGCTCGACCTGCAAAATGCCTGGACGAGGCGAACCAATGAATGGGGTTTCAGCGATGCCGGGCTTGCCGATCTCATTGCCATTGGCGACAGCCGCATTTTCTACATGGATCCGGTTCCGCCGGATGTTCTGGCCGGCTTGGCGGGAAGTCCTCTATGGCAGGCCATGCCCTTTGTTCAAAGGGGCCATGCCGAGCGCATGGCCAGTGTGCTGATGTTCGGCGCCTTGCCGTCGGTCTCCCGCTTCGCCCGTCTTCTGGCGGAGGTAAAAGTCTAGATGTTGCGTACGTCGTCATCTCAACGTCTGATCTGGACAGGTGCCCTGTGGCTGGTTGCGCTCGGCGTTGCTGCTTTCAATCTGTGGCCGACGATCGGCAAGCTCGGTCTTGATGCCGTTTTCCTGCCTCCGCTGGCAAGCGACGGTGAGGCGGTTCTCCTGCACTACAGCCTGCTGCCGCGTCTGGCCATGTCCGTCATCTGCGGCTTTGCCCTCGGGCTGTCCGGCACGCTTTTCCAGCATGTGCTGCGCAATCCGCTGGCATCGCCCTCGACGCTGGGTATCGAGGCCGGGGCGCAACTGGCGCTTGGCGTGGCGATCCTGTGGTTTCCGGCCTTGCTTGGCTGGAGCCGGGACCTCACCACGGCCATTGGCGGGTTCGCGGCCATGGCCGTCGTCTTCGCTGTGGCGTGGCGTTTCCAGTTCCAGCCTGTCACCGTCATCCTGGCGGGTCTCGTCATGGGGCTTTACTGCACCGCAATCACGACCATTCTGGTGCTGATGAACAATCATTATCTCGCCGGCCTGTTCGTCTGGGGCGGCGGTTCGCTCAATCAGAACGACTGGCGCGATGTGAGCGCACTCCTGCCAAAAATCGCTTGCTTCACGTTTCTGGCGTTTCTTCTCGCCCGGCAACTGAATGTGCTGACCCTTGGCGACGCGGCGCAGGGGCTCGGCATGAAGCTTCAAACCACGCGTGCCCTCACGCTCATCGTTGCCGTCGCATTGACGACATTCACCGTGAGCGTGGTCGGCATCATCGGCTTCCTCGGCCTCGCCTCGCCGGCCATTGCCAGAGCGATCGGCGCGCGGCGCATCAAGGACCGGCTGATCGTCGCGCCCCTTGTCGGTGCGGGACTGCTTGTCCTGATCGACCAGCTGCTGCAGATGCAGGCGGCCATGACCGGCATCCTGCTGCCGACCGGCGCCGTGACGGCGTTGATCGGGGTGCCGGCATTGCTGATCGTCATGTTGCGCCGCAAGGCCGCGGGGCAGCCGACAGCTGCCGCATCGCCGGTGCGCAGGAGCCGGCATCCGGCGCTGATCCTGACCGCTCTTGCCGGTCTGCTGCTGCTTGCCTGCATTGCCGCCATCTTTGTCGGCCGCGGCATCGACACGGCCTGGGCCATTCATACCGGCGCCACATTGGACTCCCTGCTGCCGTGGCGGCTGCCCCGGCTGATTGCGGCGCTGTCTGCCGGAACAATGCTGGCGCTTGCCGGCAGCCTGCTGCAACGGCTGACCGGCAATTCCATTGCCAGCCCCGAGGTGCTCGGCGTCAGCGCGGGTACGGCCTTTGGGCTGCTGTGCGTCCTGTTTGTCGTGGCGCAACCCGATTATATCAGCAGGTTGCTGGGCGGTTTTCTCGGCGCATCCGCCGTGCTTGTGGCGCTGTTTGCCATGAGCTGGCGCAAAGCGCAGTCGGGCAACCAGTTCCTCATTATCGGCGTCTCGCTGAGTGCGTTCCTGACGGCGCTAATTTCAGTCATCCTGGCATCGGGCGATCCGCGCGCCATGTCGCTGATCAGCTGGATGACGGGATCGACCTACAGTGTCACCGGCCCCGCGGCGGTCATCTCGCTGGCCTGCGCTGTAGCGGCAATGGCGGTGGTGCCGGTCTTCCTGCGGCCCTTGCAGCATTTTGCGCTGGGCGAAATGTCCGCCCATTCCCATGGCGTCAATGTCAGGACATTCCGCATCCTTATCCTCGGTTTTGCCGCCCTGTTGACGGCTGTCGCGACGCTCGTCGTCGGGCCGTTAAGCTTTGTCGGTCTGATGGCGTCGCACCTTGCCCAGCGCATCGGACTGACACGCGGATTTCCGCATCTTCTCGGTACGGCTCTGTTTGGCGCGTTGTTGATGGCGGTCGCGGATTTCATCGGCCGCACGGCGTATTTCCCGTGGCAATTGCCGACGGGATTGATCGCGACGCTTCTGGGCGGTCCGGTGTTTGCGCTGCTGCTCCTGCGCCCGCGCAAGGCGGCTAAGCGACTTTGAGTGATTGCTCGCAGTAGCGGTGGGCATCCTTGATCATGAAGTTCACCAGGGTGCGCGAGACGCCCAGTTCTTCCGCAATGTCCTTCTGCGGAACACCTTCGATGCGGTGGCGGATGAACGCGTCGTGGGTGCGCTTGGGCAGATCGTTCAATGAGGCCATGACCCGGTTGAGCGCCTCTGTCATCACGATGCAATCAAGCGCGTTGACGCACGGCGCCGGCACGGAATCCACGCCGTCCATCGGCATGAGATTCTTCTTCTCGTATTGCCGCTTCCGCGCCTCATCGAGCGCAAGATTATAGACCATGCGGCAGGCATATCCGACCGGACAATGAATGCAATTTGTCTGCATGGTGCAAGCTTTGACGATGGCGTCATGAAATATATCTTCCGCTTGTGCATGGGAGTGCAATACACTTTCGGCAATAGATATCAGTTTATTTTTATATTTAACCAGTGCATCAATAAGAACATTTTCATCATGAAGACTCTTTTCTTTTGGCATGATCTTTATTCTTTTTTGCATAGGATTGTATTGCCGCTCATGGCAACATGAGATACGGCCAGAAATATTTCAAATTTTGAAATATCCAGCTTTGCAACTATCGCGAGTGCAGCTATACAAGAACTTGAGAAAAAGAGTCAAGTTAAAGAAAATGCGATTTGTGGAGGCGCCTTCGAGGCGGCGGCAAGCGGGGGATTCGAGGGTGGTTCCGCCCGAAGCGATCAAAAAGAATCTACCGGATATGTCGCCTGGCGCGGTCGACCCGGCTGCGGCGGCCTGCTAAGCCAAGCCTGTAGTGAATTGACAGTGGATACCCGATCATCATGAGCCGTCTTGACAGCTTCATCCGCCGCGTGACGGCCCAGCGCGATGTTCTCAACCATATCAGCGACACGGTCAGGGAATTGCCGGGGCCGGTGCTGGAGCTGGGTCTCGGCAATGGCCGCACCTACGATCATTTGCGCGAGCGGTTTCCGGATCGGCGGATCATTGCGTTTGATCGGGCATCCCATGCCTACAAGGCTTCCACGCCCGATCCGGAAAACATGATTATCGGGGAAATCAGGGAAACCGCGCAAAGCTTTCTCGGCATCGACGCGGCACTGGTGCATGCGGACATCGGCACGGGCTATCCGGAGCAGGATGCCATTACTCAGACATGGCTGCCGCAGCTGGCCGCTGGACTACTGGCCCGTCACGGTATCGTCGCCAGTGGCCTGGCGCTGGATCATCCCGCGCTTGAACTGCTTCCCTTGCCTGCCAGCGTCAAGCCGGGACGTTACTTCCTTTATCGCCGCCGCTGATCCGCGCCAAAGGGCATGCGCCGCACGCTTTACCCGAAACGAATGCTGCTTTCCTGCGGAACAATGTAGACCCGAAGCGGAAGCGCCCGCCCGCGAATGGCGACATCCCTGACCTCAAGCCCCGCGGTATCGGAAGCGGCGAGGGCGACGACCGGTTCTGAAACCACGAGGGTTACGTCGAATTCCTTCGCGACGGCTTCCAGCCGGCTGGCGACATTGACGGTGTCGCCAATCGCGGTCAGGCTCTTCACCGCCCCGTACCCCATCGCGCCGACAATGGCCGGACCGGTGTGAATGCCGATGGCAACGCGCAGGGGCATGCTCAGCTCACCCGCCAGTTCATCGTTCAGCCGTTCGATTTCCTTGACGATGATGGCAGCCGCCTTCAACGCGTTCTTGCAACCGTCGGCGGCAGAACCCGTCAGGCCAAACAGCGCCATTGCCCCATCGCCGATGAATTTGTCGAGCCGTCCCCCCGAACGCTCGACGGCCTGGCCGACGATCGCGAAGTACCGGTTGAGCAGGAAAACGATGTCATAGGGCAGCCGGGCTTCCGTCAGCATGGTGAAGCTGCGGATATCGCAAAACAGGATGGCGATTTCGCGTTCCCGTCCGGGGCTCGCCTGCTGGCTGCCTGCCGGTACGATGCTTTCAAGGCTGGGTACAAGAAGCGGTGCAACACTGATATTGGCGGTTGGATGCAACTGGCAGGCGAGACGCACGCCATAATCCGCCCCGATGCGGGTGAGGGTGGTCTGCTCGATCGGTTCGGGCGGAGGCAGCGTCTCGGCGCCCTCCAGAACCTGGACACGGCAGGTTGAACACCGGCCTTTGCCGCCGCAGACCGCGTAATGCGGTATGCCGCCGAGGCGGCTGGCTTCAAGGACGCTGAACCCGAGGGGAACGCGCACGCTTTCGCCATCGGCATAGCGGATTTCAATCTGGGTCGCGCGCTCGCGCCAGCGGCGGCGGATTCGCAAGGCGACAACCAGCGCCAGCCCGCCGCCAAAGGCGCCATACAATCCGGTCTTGATCAGAAACTCGTCTTGCTTGACCTCGGCGCGTTCGGCCGGGGAGGCGTAGCGCGTGGCATTGAAGTTCTTGTGACCCTGATAGCCCGATGAAGGAAACTCGCCGTAGCCCGAGGCGGGCGACATGTTGGCGATGGTCCGGCCGGTATTGGCAAAACCAAGCAGGGCGAGCACCGGCAACAGGATGGCGACGGTCAACAGCACCGGTGCAGCGCTTTGATACCATTGCCGGTAGCGCAGCCAGAAATGGATGCCGATGCAGCCGTGGCACCAGATGACGATCAGGGCGAGGGTCTGCTTGACGCCGTTGAAGGGCGAGGTGATCCAGAAACCGCGTATGATCGCTTCGTAGCTGTCGTAGTAGTTGGATAGCTCATGGCGGATGCGCGTGCCGACCACGTGGTCGATGATGAGCAGCGGGATTACCAGCCCCAGAATGATCTGCAGCGCTTCACCCACCGGCATGTAGAACGTCCGTCGCAGGTAGAGTGACCGCATCGCGAGCATGACATGCGTGACCGCAGCGCCGTAGAAAAGGGTGGTGCCGACGGGATTGCGCCAGATGGCGAGAAACCAGCGGCGTCCTTCCTCGGCGGCGGCAAGCGAGATGAGGTTGAGCGCATGATTGGTCAGATGCAAGGTCAGGAATGTGAGCATGATCAAGCCCGATACCAGCCGCGCCCTGCGCAGGGACCGCTCGGAAAGCATGGGTGCTATCGTTGTTATCGTCATGAATACCGCATCAATTCCCGCATCTTGTCAGCCATATGGTTTCCCCTGTCCTCCGTCGCCGTGCAAAGCTTATGCGAGCCCATCTGATTTGGCGAGCGGGAGGCGAGCGATCAAGCGCAATGATGGCTTTTTGACAAACAATCATGGCGGTACAGATCAAAAGATTGTTAGTGTCAGACGTCAGGAACCGGCTATAGATTTGCCGGAATCGGCAAGCGTTCGCCGAAATGGTTGAAACGATTGTGAAATACTGGATTGCGTGCGCATGCAGGTTGCCTTTTACGCGCCCTTGAAATCACCCAATCACGCGACGCCGTCGGGCGATCGTGAGATGGCTCGGCTGCTCATGTCAGCGCTGCGCAAAGCCAGACACCAGGTCGAAGTCGTGTCGGAGCTGCGCAGCTTCAGCGCATCGCCCGCAATCAAAGAGCGCGAACCCATTGCCGCGGCGGCGCGCGCCGAGGTTGAGCGCCTCACAGGCCTCTGGCAGACCGGACGAAAACCCGATCTCTGGTTCTGTTATCACCCCTATTACAAGGCGCCGGACCTGATCGGTCCCGTCATGGCGGCGGCGATGGATATTCCCTACATCACCGCGGAAGCATCCTATTCGCCGCGCCGCAATGCGCTTGGCTGGGCCGGGACGCAAATTCTCGTGGCGGAGGCGGTGCGCGCGGCAGCGGTCAACCTGTGTTTTACGCAGCGCGACATGGATGGGCTCGCAAGCAATATTCCCGGCGCGCGCCTTGCCCGGTTGCAACCGTTTATCGATACCGCGCCTTTTCGTGAAAGCGGCATCGGGCATAATCCGCATCGGCTGGTCACCGTGGCGATGATGCGGCCGGGTGACAAGTTTCGCAGCTATGAAATGCTGGCCAAGGCTCTGTCACGGATTGTCGGACGGCCCTGGACTCTGACGATTGTCGGCGACGGTCCGGCCCGCAATGACGTGCAGGCGCTGTTTGACGCTTTCGGTGACCGCATCCAGTGGCTCGGACAGCGGAACGCCGGTGACATTGCCGCGTTGTTGCGTCAGGGTGGTACCTATGTCTGGCCCGGTTGCGGCGAAGCCTACGGCATCGCCTATCTTGAGGCACAGGCAGCGGGTTTGCCGGTTGTTGCGCAGGCAACGGCTGGCGTTCCCGAAGTGGTCGAGGATGGTGTGACCGGTTTCCTGACGCGGGACGATGATGTGCCGGCTTACGCCGCCGCCATCGCCAGCCTTTTGGATGACAATGATCTGCGGCAGTCCATGGGAGCGCGGGCGCGGCGGTTTGTTCTGGAGGAGCGGTCGCTGGAGAATGCGGTACGACAACTGGATGCTGTGCTGACACAATTCATGGGACGGAGCCGATGACGGAAGACCCAATCTGGCAGCCTCTGCAGGCGGAACTCGCGCGCTGGATCCATGCCAGCCGCAGTGCAAAATTCTGGTTGCGCGATGACGACGCGGTCGAGCCGACCGCCGCGCTGGACCGCCTCATCGGCCTGGCCAACGATTTTGACGTGCCGGTGACGCTCGCGGTGATACCAGCCCATACCGGCGAGGCGCTGGCGGAGCGCCTTGCGGCGGAGCGCCGGATCTGCGTTGCGGTTCACGGCTGGTCGCATGAAAACCATGCGCCGAAGGACCGGAAGAAGCAGGAGCTTGGCCCTGACCGGCCTCAGGAGTTGGTGCTGCGGCAATTGCGCGAGGGATGCGTGCTGCTCGCCAGACTGTATCCTGATCGGTTTGTGCCCGTTCTTGTGCCGCCCTGGAACCGGATTGATGCGGCACTCCTGCCCTATCTCAAAGCGTGCGGGTTCAAGGCGCTCTCCGTGTTTGGCCCGGCCAAGCCGGTGGAAACTTCGGTGCCGCAGATCAACACCCATGTCGATCTGATGGATTGGCATGGCACGCGAGGCTGCCGCGACCACGCGGAACTGGTCGGCGCCATCGTGGAACAGCTGCGGCTGCGGTTTGACGGAAGCGGTGAGCCAATCGGGATTCTGACCCATCATCTTGTTCACGACGAGTCGGCTTGGGTATTCCTGACCAAGCTCTTTCAGGTCGTTGCACGAACACCGGGCGGGCGCTGGCTCTCTGTTACTGATCTGATGAAGAGCCAGAAGCCAGGGGGTTAGAGATCGATGACCTGGCCGTCACGGGCGGCAAATGTCCCGCTAAAGCGCTCTCTGGCCAATGTCTCGAATGCGTCGATCTCGTCATCGGTGCGCGAGGGCGCGTGATGGAAGAGCGCTAGTTTGCCGATCTTGCCGGCCGCCGCCAGCTTGACACCGTGCTGCCATGTGGAATGGCCATAGCCAAAGCGCCGCGGCATCTCGTCTTCCGTGTAGGTACAGTCGTAGACGACGAGATCGGCGCCATCGATCAGGCGCAGCACGGCCGGGTCGAGGATACCGGCTTCGTGTTCCGTGTCGTAAATGAGCGCGAGCACCTTGCCTGCCCATTCGATGCGATAGCCGATACAGCCGCCGGGATGGTTCAGGCTGTCCGTCCGGATGGTGACGCCCTCGCGCGGTGTCAGCACATCGCCGGAGCGGAAATCACGAAAGCCGAGACTTGCCTTGCAAATATCCGGCTCGACGGGGAACCAGGGCGGCCGCATGAACTGGCGGACCATTTCCCGGGTGGTCATGATCCCCGCGAGGTGGCCGGACCAGAGCCGTACATTCATCATCGGATTGTAGAGGGGGGCAAAATACGGCAGGCCGATAATGTGATCATAATGGCTGTGGGTGAAAATAATATCGATCTGGTCGACGCCTTGCACCGACAGGGCATCACCCGCCTGACGCAGGCCGGAGCCCCCGTCAAAGATCATTCTATGTTCACCGCAACGCACTTCGATACATGACGTGTTTCCGCCATAGCGTTCAAATTCGGGGCCGGAAACTGGTACGCTGCCACGCGTTCCCCAGAATTTCACCCGAAATATCTCTTCACTCATACGTTTCTCACACCCAATTCCCCGTTTTTTTGGTCATCGTAACCAAACTGCAGACGTTATGCGAGGCTTGGATTTTGTTTTATTGGCTAAGTGCGCAATAAAAGTCTGCCATTCAGCATATGTAGGCGATAGCGATTTGTTTTTTAAGCTTTATGACAATCGCTGATACAAATGTATAAAATCATCGGAACGTCTGATTCATGTCCTCATCCGCATTTCCGCCTGTCGCCATCATCGCAGATGCCCATTTTCATGATCTTTACGGCGATTATGATTTTGCTGGGGTAGAGGCCGGTGGCCGGCGCATGACAGCGCGGCGCCTGACGGATACGGTGCGCTCCACCCGGGTTTTCAACGAAAGCTATTTTGCCCTGCGCACGGCCCTTGACGAGGTCGTGCAGCGGGGAATCAAGCAGGTCGTCCTGCTCGGGGACTATTCCGATGACGGGCAGGTTGCGACGCTGAACGCACTTCGGCATTTGCTGGATGGCTACACCGAGGCGCATGGGCTGGTCTTTACCGCTACTCCGGGAAACCACGACATATTCGGCCCCGAAGGGCGGCATCATGCCAAGCGCCTGCTCAATCCCGACGGCACGTACACCATCGTCGCCAGTGACAGCGCATTCATTGACGAGGATGCGGACGGGATGGTCGTAACGGACAAGATGTTCTGCGCAGGCTATCCCGAGGGATTGCGGGCTCTGCCGGATCTCGGGTTCTTTCGCCGCGCGGGCGATCTGCACTGGGAAACGCCCTTCGGGCCGGACGATGCGCCGGAACAGCGGCTCTATCCGGTGCGCTCGGCAGACGGCACCAACGAATACCACCTGATGGATGCATCCTATCTTGTCGAGCCGGTGGCGGGCCTCTGGCTGTTGATGATCGACGCCAATGTTTTCGAACCGCGTGACGGCGATTTCGAGCGCGGCAGTTCCGGCGCGTTCATCGACAGCACCAATGCCGGCTGGAATGCCATGCTGCGGCACAAGCGGTTTGTCATCGAATGGATCAAGAATGTCACGAGGCGGGCGGAGCTGGAAGGTAAGAAGCTGCTTACATTCTCGCACTACCCGATGCTGGATATCCTGGATGGCACGCATGACGATGAAAGGCAGGTCATCGGCAACACGGGTTCGGTCAAGCGGATGCCGCTGCCCGATGTTGCCGCCGCGATGATGGATGCCGGGATGAGGATACATTTCAGCGGCCACCTGCATGTCAATGATACCGCGAGGGTTGCGCAGGATGCGTCCTGGCTGATCAATATCGGTGTGCCGTCGCTGGTGGCATTTCCGCCCGCGTTCAAGGTCGTCACCTTCGAGGCGCAGACCCTTAAAGTTGAAACCGTCGGGATTGACCGACAGGCGATCGATCCGCGCCTGAACGCCCTGTACCGGACCGAAATCGATCTGACCGGTAAGAAGATCGGAAAGATGCTCGATGCCGCGGATTACGGAGCCTTCATCTCCGAGCACGTCGATCAGCTGGTGGTGCACCGGTACCTACGGCGCGAGTGGCCCAAAGACATGGCGCGGGTTCTGCCGCTGCTCACCCTTGGTGACCTGCTCACACTCAGCCTGTTGGACCAACCGGTGGATATGGATGCGACCATCATCCTTGTCCATGCCGAGCGCGGGCGTGCCGAGACCAAAGCCAGGCTGGATGCCTTGCTGGCGGGCCGGGAGGTTACCCTCAAGTCTTTCGACGGGATCACGGTGCAGGAATTTCTGGGCGACTGGTACCGCCTCAGAATGGGCAGCGAAATGGCGCTCGATCGCATACCAGCGGGAAGACTGGCCATCTATCACATCCTGATCGATGTTTTTGCCGTGTCCGATGCAATGGAAATGGGCGGCGCGCAGGCGCTGTTTGCCCGGATTGTGCGCATGATGGGCTGCTATCTCTCAGGATTGCCGTCGCGCCATTTCAGGGTCGATCTTGCCACCGGCAGCATCGAAAAAGTCTGATAATTTGAAAAATGCCGGTCAGTGCTTGCTGCGCTCTTCCGAGAGCTCCGCTGTCGTATGGCTCAGCCGGCTGGCCAGAACCCGCATGATTTCGATGGTCATCTCGGGATAGTCGCTCAGCAGCTTGAGAAAATGCTCCTTGCTGATGCGCAGGGCTTCAAGCGGGGTTGAGGCCGTAACCGTGGCCGTGCGCAGGACGTCGCAAAGGATCGCGATCTCGCCGACGATGGAATCGTGCTCGACTTCAGCGACCTTGATCTGTCCGTTGGGCGTATCGACGCTGACCTCGGCCGTACCCGACAGAATAACGTAGGCGGCATCGCCCATGTCGCCTTGCCGGAACAAAGCCTGATCGGCGCGATAGCTGACGCGATCGGACGTGAAGGCCAGAAGCTTGAGCTTCGCTGGCGCCACACCGGAAAACAGCGGAATCCGCCGCAACATTTCGACTTCGTCTTTCAGAAGCATGAACGTCCAATACCCCACAAGTGCCACTCTACCCAGACATAGAGTATTACGATACCAGCTCTTTGAATATACCGTTTTTCTCCAAAAGAGTCGCGTGTGTTCCATCTTCGACCAAGGCCCCGCGATCGAATACAAGGACACGATCGAACAGGTTTGCCAGTGAAGAATTAGCCAGCACCCAGATAATCGCGGGCGCGTGACCTTCCTCATGCAGATCCTGCATAATATTGCGCGTGATCTGATCCTGGACACGCTGGTCGAGTGCAGGCAGCGGGCGATTGAAAATCACATAATCGGACCGCTTGAGCAGGGCCCTGGCGACATTCAGCTTCTGCCTTTGCACATTGGTGATGCGTTTGCCGCCTGATCCGACATCGAAATCAAGGCCGATGGACAAGACGCTGTCGTAAAGCCCGAGTTCGTCAAAGAGATTGCGCAGGATGACGCGAATTCGATCCGGTCCATCGGCCTGCGCGTATCCGATCCTTCCGAACAGAACATTGTCCATCAGGTTAGCCGAAGTAATGAACTTCTTGGGATCGTAGCGTTCAATGACGGCCTTGAGATCATCCGGCAAATTCTTGTGGAAGCGAAGCCGTGCCTCGACAATTTTTGCCATGAGTTCATCGGTCAACAGACCGAAGCGGTGCCGCGGCTCGATGTAAGCAAAACTCAGACGGATGATATTCGATCGTTCGTCGGGCGAGGCGGCGTCAAAATCGCGGCCCTGCAGCTTTTGCAACAGCAATTGATAGGCCGGAATATCGTCCGCCGTCATAAAGGTCAGCTGCTGGAAGAACGGATGGTCCGGCGGCAGGTCCTCGAACAGTTCGATGGCGTTCGCCGCAATTTCCAGACCCATCTTGTACAGATCGACATTGAGGCCGCTCTCGCGCAGGATCGCGCGGAAATAGGGATGGGCGGCAAGTCGAAGATTGGTCATCATCGGCCGCTTCACCGTGCCGAAGAGGAGATTTTCACCGATGGTTGCCTGCGGATTGTAGACCTTCGGTTCAAACGGGACGACCAGCCCGTCAAGGTTTTCATCCTGGAGGGTTTTGCGCAGGGCCTGCCGCAGTTCGACGATGCGGCTTGTCAGGTCGGAATGGGTTGCTGTGTCCACCTGCGAGCGAAGCGCCAGATCGACAATGTCCTGCGAGATCATGACCGCTTCGAGCACCGGCCGCACGACCGTGAAAAGATCCTGCGGTCCCGTGACACCGGCAGATTGGTAGTCGACCCAGTCGCTGTTGAGATCAAGGTCCGGGTTGCCGGCAAGCCGCGCTTCGTTGATGTTCCATTTGTATTTGGCGGACTTGGTCCCGTCATATTCGACCTTGGTCAGGGGCGCATGCTTGAGGCCATAGAGAAGGTTGTCGCGCAGCGTTCCGTGGAAGAAATAGGCATCGGAGGCGGCATAGGCGATACGCCGCCCGGTGATCGATTCTGGCAGCTCGAGAATATCGGTGCCGTCAATGGTGATGCGGCCCGAGTCAGGCCAGATCAGGCGGCCGAAGGCTTCCGCTATCGCCTCGCCGCCGCCGCCGCTTGCACCGACGATGGCCACCGTCTCGCCCAGCTTGATCTCAAGCGAGACGTGCTCGACAAGGCGTGCGCCGCTATCGTCGGAGAGGGTGAGGTTCACCGCATTCAGCGAATGTTCCAGTTTTCCCACCGGTTCGCACACAACCGCCTGGATATGCGGATCGACAAGCATATCGACATTGAACTGCTCGACGACCTGCGCATATTTCACCTGCACGTCCTGGCGCGACTGATCCCAGTCGATCAGTTCCTTCAGCGGTCCGGGCAAATCCTTGTAGGCATTGATGACCGCAACCAGCTGGCCGATATCCAGCCGGCCCTGCAGCGCGAGAACGCCGCCAATGGAATAGAACAGGAAGGGCGTGATCTGTGCGAGGAAGTTGTTGATGAACTTGACCAGGAATTTCCACTGGTAAAGATCGTAGCGGATGGAGAAGATCAGCCCCAGACGTGCCGCAATATCCGCGCGCTCATAATTGGACGTGTCGTTGCCATGAATGGTGCCGATACCATCGACGATCTCACCGACACGGCCCGAAAGTTCGCGTGCCGTCAGCTGACGCTGCCGCCCGAGATCCAGCAATCGTTTGCGCATGCGCGGAATGACGACGCCCTGCACCGCAACAATCCCGGCGGCAATCATGCCAAGCCAGAAATTTTGCAGAATGATGAAAACAAGCGCCGTGATGGCCTGTCCGCCGAGGAGGGCCGGCTGAACGAACGCATCGCCGGTGAAACCGCCCATCGGCTCCACCTCATCCTTGATCATCGTTGCAATTTCGGCCGATTTCACCCTTTTGAACTGGCTCGGGGGAAACCGCAGAACGCGATCGATCAATTCAAAGCGAATGCGGCGCAACATGCGCTCGCCGAGCCGGCCCTTATAGGTGTTGATGTAGAGCTTGAAGAGGCCGTTGATCACCACAAGCAGCAGAAACACAAGGCTCAGCGCCATCAGCATTTCGAAGCGCGTCAGCTGGAGCCCTTTGAAGAACATCACCTTGCCGAAATAGGGCAGCGTATACTGGATGCGCATGAAGGTCTGCGTTGCGCCTTCCACTTCGAATCCCGTGCCCTGTATGGGGCCGTTGACAATCTGTTTCGGCAAATCGAACGACAGGAAATACGGGATCATCGAGGCCGCAACGACCATCAATATCCATATTTGCTGGAACCGCGTGTTCGACCAGATATAGCGCGTTAAACTTTTTTCCATGGGTAACCGTAAGCTGTCAAATAAGCTGAATTCTGAACAATTCGAATAGGTTGTATTCCGGTGAGAGCCTCCTTTTGAAACCGTTCGGTGCAATGACGTGGAGGGCAAAAATGGATGGTAGTGTCTATATCTTCCGGGATTGGCAGGAATCCCCCGAACCTTTCAACTGTTCAGTTTACAACACAGGGTAGCCGAACGCTATATGGTCACGCCCAATTGTATGGATATCCGGGGGCTGGAGCACGGACGTTTTTCAGTTCCCGCTCAGCACGGCGGAAATGTCTTCGTTTACGCCTCGCTCCGCGATGCCCGATAAGCAGCCATGAAACGGGGAGCCGCTTCGGCAACGGCGCTCAGCGAATAGCCGCCCTCCTGCACGATAACCGCAGGCAGATTGACAGCCCCCCACAGAGCGCCGATTTCCGCATAGGCGTCCGTGGTCACCTTCAAGCGTGAGAGCGGGTCGTCGTGGTGGGCGTCCCAGCCCGCCGATAACACCAGCGCCGTCGATCCATGCGCCGCCACGGCGGCGGCCAGCCGACGGTTGGCGTCGATAAATGCCGCGTCGCCGCTGCCTTCGGACAGAGGCAGGTTGAGATTGGCACCCTGGCCCGCGCCTGCTCCCGTTTCGTCGGCATAGCCGCTGTAGTGCGGATAGTAGTTGGATGGATCGGTGTGGGTGGAGCCGAAGAACACGTCGTCACGGGTGTAGAAAATGGCCTGGGTGCCATCGCCGTGATGGGTGTCGAAATCGATGATGGCAACGCGATCATGGCGCTTGCGCAGATGCTGGGCGACAATGGCTGCATTGTTGAAATAGCAGAAACCCGCGGCGCGGTCCGCATAGGCGTGATGGCCGGGCGGGCGGCAAAGGGCGAATGATTGGCGCGCGCCATTCAGGACGGCATCGGCGGCGGCAATGGCCGTCTGGGCCGAGGCATAGGCAGCCGGGTAGGTGTGCTCCATCATCGCGCAGGACAGGCCGTTGATGTACCAGCCCGCCTGACCCAGAATGCCTGTCGGGCGCGGACGTGCGCGCACGCCGAAATCCCGGCCGGCGCCCTGATAGGAATTCACATTGGGCAAAACCTCCGGCCCGTGGTTGGGCAGTTGCATGAACCTGTCATAGGCGGTTTGCAGGAATGCGACGTAGTGATCGGCATGGACGGCAAGGATGGGATCGAGCCCCGCATCGCCCGGCTCTTCCTGCGCCAATCCAAGTTCGGCGAGAGCATCGATCAGGGTATGGGCGCGTGCCGAGTTCTCAAGCGGGTCGGTGATCCTGCCATTGATCATGTATTGCTTGGGTTGATGGGCCATCTGCCGGCTGTCAAAGAACAGTTTCATGCGTTCCGTCGCTTTGTCGCGGTGAGTCGTAGCGAAAGCTTATTCGCTGCCGCAGGCAATGCAATCCGGGAAGTCTTGCCGCAACCGAACCAGCCCCGCCCTGATTGGTATTTCACGGGGCTTTGCTTTTACTGATCATGCTTAACCGGAACTTAACGGGCTCATCCTAAGGTAGTGATAAGGGGCGGGGTCCCCAGAGTTATTCACCTTGGGGATAGATAATGCGTTATACGAAAACGTTCCTTTCTGCTGCCTCCTTCTTCTCTCTGCTTGGCAGCCATGTTCTTGCGGCTGATCTTGGTCCGGCGACTTTTCCGGAACGGGCGCCGTATATGCCGGTTGAGACTGCATCAGGCTGGTATCTCCGCGGCGACGTTGCCTACAATTTTTCGTCAACGGTTAAGGCTCATGTTGATTATCCCGGCGGCAGTACGCCGAGCGAATATGAGTTGAAGCGGGGCTTCTCGCCCTTCATCGGCGTGGGCTATCAGTTCAATAACTACCTGCGTGCGGACGCAACCGTCGGTTACAGTCAGCGCGACAGCAACTACTATGAAACGACGACGGATCTGTGGGAAGCCATGGCGAACGCCTATGTCGACCTTGGCAATTACTACGGAATTACACCCTATGTGGGCGGCGGCATCGGCTTTGCCAATGTCAATTACGACTATCAGGGGCCCGTCGATGCGCGGCTTAAATCCGGTGGCACAAACCGCTTTGAATGGGCGCTCATGGCCGGTATTGCGGTTGATATAACCCCGCGCCTCAAGCTGGATCTGGGCTATCGCTATGCGGATATCGGCGGCAAGGACCTGTATCAGAATGGCGATGTGACCATCCGCGACGATGGCATCAAAACCCATCAGATCCGGGCGGGTGTTCGCTTCAACACCTGGTGATCCGCACTGGCATACCGGTTTGCCACCGCTTTCCGGGACAGCAGATAGGAAACCAATGTTCTCGCGCTTTCATCACGTTGCCGTCATTTGCAGTGACTACGACCGCTCGAAGCAGTTTTATACCGAGAAGCTTGGCTACGGGATCATCGCTGAAAACTGGCGCCCGGACAGCCAGTCATGGAAGTGCGACCTGAGATCCGGCGATACCCAGATCGAACTGTTTCATTTTCCGCATTCTCCCGCACGTCCGTCGCGCCCCGAAGCCTGCGGGCTGCGGCATCTGGCTTTTGCCGTCACCTCCGTTGAGGACACACTGGCCTGGCTGCACGCGCGGGGCGTTGCAACCGAACCGGTGCGGATTGATCCCTATACCAAGCGCGCATTCGCCTTCTTCGCCGATCCGGATGGACTTCCCATAGAAGTTTATGAGGTTGGTCAGGGGCAGGACCCGGTAGTCAGGGAAGGTGCGTAAACCTCTGTGATATCCAGTCAATGAACACGCGCACCCTTGGCGAAAGCTGGCGGTTGCGCGGATAGAGCAGGGAAACCGGGGTCGGTGAGAGCGGGAAATCAGACAGAACGTGGACGAGCGTGCCTGCGGCCAGGTCGGCTTCGGCGTGATAGCGCGGGATCTGGATCAGCCCCAGCCCAAGCCTTGCGGTCGTGACGTAGCTCTCAGCCGCGTTGACCCAGACGGGTGCGGGCAGGGTGATGGTGCGAATGGTGCCTTCCACCAGGAACTCGAGCGGCAGGATCGTGCCTGTCGCGGTTGAACGAAAGCCAACCATCTGATGCCCGGTGAGTTCATCCGGATGCTCCGGCATGCCGAACCGCTCGATGTAGCCGGGTGAGGCCAGCGTGATCTCGTCGAGCATGCCCACGCGCCTGGCGATCATATCGCTGTCGGCGAGATCGCCGACGCGCAGCACGCAATCGACACCCTCGCGCACGAGATCAACGAGGCGATCCCCTTCACTCATATAAAACTGTATCCCGGGATAGGTCTGCAGGAATGCCGGCAGTCCGGGCAGAAGGAAGTGCCGGGCCAGCGTTCCGTGCACATCCACCCGCAGCGGCCCTTTCGGTTTTGCTCCGGCAAACGCACCTTCGGCGTCCTCGATATCAGCCAGAATGGCGAGACACCGCTGGTAATAGGCCTCGCCATCCAGCGTCGGGCTGACATGCCGGGTGGTCCGTTGCAACAGGCCGGTGCCCAGCCGCGCTTCCAGCTGTTGCACCGCATTGGTCACGGTCGAACGCGGCAAGCCGATATCTTCCGCCGCCAGCGTGAAACTGCGGCGCTCGACGACGCGGGCAAAAACCCGCATGGCATCCAATGTGTCCATTGTTCTCAAATCTCGAATAGTGATGTCAATTATTGCATGATTATCCCGAAAAATAAATGATGCATGGTGCCTTCATCAACAGCGCTGCGGCGCAGGCATGAAGGAGAAAGACCATGACACAAACCAAAAAGAAGATCGCAATCGTCACCGGCGCATCGCGCGGTATCGGTGCAGCCATCGCCCGGCGCCTGGCGTCGGATGATTTCACGGTCGTCATCAATTATTCCGGCGAAGCTGCGCCAGCTGAAGAACTGGCTCGCCGGATCGAAGCGAGCGGCGGCAGGGCTTTGACCGCCAAGGCCGACGTCAGCGATGCGCAGGCGGTTGCGCGCATGTTCGATGCGGCCGAAGCCGCGTTCGGCAGTGTCGATGTGCTGGTCAACAATGCCGGCATTCTCAAGACGCTTCCGCTCGCCGAAACCAGCGATGCGGAGTTTGACCGCCATTTCGGCATCAACGTCAAGGGAACGTTCAATACCCTGCGCGAAGCCGCCAGGCGGTTGAATGATGGTGGCCGGATCGTCAATTTCTCCAGCACTACCCTCGCGCTGAACATGCCGGGTTACGCCGTTTACAACGGCACCAAGGCTGCCGTCGAAGCGTTCACCCACGTCTTTGCCAAGGAACTGCGCGGCCGCAACATCACCGTCAATGCCGTGGCTCCCGGACCGATCGCCACCGACCTGTTCCTGAATGGCAAGAGCGACGAGCTTGTCGCGCAGTTTGCCAAGATGCCGCCGCTCGAGCGGTTGGGCCAGCCGGACGATATCGCCAGCGTCGTTGCCTTCCTTGCCGGCCCGGACGCCGGCTGGATCAATGGCCAGATCCTGCGCGCCAATGGCGGCGTCGCCTGACCTGTATCTCCTGCAGACAACCATCACGAAACAAGAAGGATCATGATCATGAACAAGCAAATTATCGTCGTCACCGGTGCGTCCAGCGGTTTTGGTGCTCTCACGGCCCGTGCCCTGGCAAAGGCAGGCCATACGGTTTACGCAGGAATGCGGGCGACAGAGGGGCGCAACGCGCCGCAGGTCGCCGAGGCAGCCGCCTTCGCCGCTGAACATGGCGTTGATCTGCGTTCGGTGGAACTGGACGTTGCTTCCGACGTATCCGTGGAAGCCGGTATAGCCAAAATCATTGCCGAGGCGGGCCGTCTCGACGTGGTCATACATAATGCCGGTCATATGTCTTTCGGTCCCGCCGAG
Source organism: Phyllobacterium sp. T2-21 (assembly GCF_055378485.1). NCBI lineage: Bacteria > Pseudomonadati > Pseudomonadota > Alphaproteobacteria > Hyphomicrobiales > Phyllobacteriaceae > Phyllobacterium > Phyllobacterium sp. T2-21. The sequence goes on from NZ_AP027915.1 coordinate 357,121, forward strand.
GCATTCACACCGGAACAGTTCGCCGAACTCTATGACATCAACGTGCTGTCGACGCAGCGGGTCAACCGGGCGGCACTCCCCCATCTGCGCAGGCAGGAAAAGGGGTTGGTTGTCTGGGTTTCCTCGTCCAGCACCCGTGGCGGCACGCCGCCATACCTGTCGCCCTATTTCGCTGCCAAGGCGGCAATGGATTCGCTCGCCGTATCCTATGCGGCGGAACTCAGCCGCTGGGGCATTGAAACGGCGATCATCGTTCCCGGCGCCTTCACCAAGGGCACCAATCACTTTGCCCATTCCGGTTCGCCCGCTGACAGGGAACGGGCGGCCGAGTACAATGAAGGGCCCTATGCCGGTGTTTCGGAACAGGCCCTGCAAGGCCTCGCTGCGCTGGAGCCCGCCGACGCGGATGCCGGTGCCGTCGCCACGGCGATTGTCGATGTGATTGGCATGCCGTTCGGAACCCGCCCGTTCCGCACGCATATCGATCCGTCGCAGGATGGCGCCGAGATCGTCAACGGCGTTGCGGACCGCGTCCGCGCCGAGATGTTCCGGCGCATTGGTCTTGAAGACCTGCTGAAGCCGAAGGGCGCGCAGGGTCGTCCGCCCCGTTCGATCCGGTAGGCATCCTTTCGCCGCGGCCCGGCCAGACACCACGCGGACGTTGCCAGACGATTCCAGCTTGCCCGAACCGCCGATCTTTGGTCTGTCCAGTGCGAAATTGGGCTATGTTCGGAGCAATCTAGCTTGTATGGGTTGGAGCCGGGCCAACCGTGCCTGGACGGAGTGGGAACTCATAAGAACCGAAGGGCGGACGTGCATCACGAAGTTTCCTTAATTGCCACTGTGGCGGTCAGTTTTGTTTTTGCGGCCGTGTGCGGCTATCTCGCGGATCGACTGCGTCTGCCGCCGCTGGTCGGTTATCTCGTCGCCGGAATTTTGATGGGGCCCATTACCCCGGGCTTTATCGCCGACGCTGCGCTTGCGTCGCAGCTTGCCGAGATGGGTGTCATCCTTCTGATGTTCGGTGTCGGCCTGCATTTCTCCGCCTCCGAATTGCTGGCTGTCCGCGGTATCGCTGTGCCCGGTGCGGTTGCACAGATCGTGCTGGCGACCGTGCTTGGTGTCGGCCTGGCCTCGCTGTGGGGATGGGGGATCGGTGCCGGGCTGGTTTTGGGCCTGAGCCTTTCGGTCGCCAGCACGGTTGTGCTCCTGAAGGCGCTGGAAGAGCGCAATCTCGTCAACTCCGCCAACGGGCGCGTCGCCGTCGGCTGGCTCATCGTGGAAGATCTGGCGATGGTGCTGGCGCTGGTGCTCCTGCCGGCCCTCGCAGAAATTCTGGGTGCGCATGCCGGCGGTGTGGCCGGACAGGCCGCTGCGGGCGGAATGCCGCTGGTGCTGACCATTGCGATCACGCTGCTCAAGGTCGGGGCCTTCGCCGTCATGGCGATCTTCCTGGGCCCGAAGGTTGTGCCGTGGCTGCTGACCCTGGTGGCGCGGACGGGATCGCAGGAGTTGTTCACCCTCTCGGTTCTTGCCATTGCCCTCGGTATTGCGTTCGGAGCGACGGAGATCTTTGGCGTGTCCTTTGCGCTTGGAGCATTCTTTGCCGGCGTCGTGATGAGTGAGTCGAATCTCAGTCACAGGGCGGCGGCGGACTCGCTGCCGCTGCAGAATGCATTCTCGGTGCTGTTCTTCATTTCCGTGGGCATGCTGTTCGACCCGTCCATCCTGCTGCGCGAACCCATGGCCGTGCTGGGTGCGCTCGCGCTGATTATTTTCGGCAAGTCGCTGATTGCCTTCTGCATCGTGCTTTTGCTGCGTTTCCCCGTGGGCATGGGCCTGACGGTCGCGGCCAGCCTGGCGCAGATCGGCGAATTCTCGTTCATTCTCGCCGGTCTCGGTGTAACGCTCGGCCTGCTGCCAAGGGAGGGCCAGGATATCATTCTGGCCGGGGCAATCCTCTCGATCACCATCAATCCGCTGGTGTTTCTGGCCGCCGAGGGGGTGGAGAACAGCATCCATCGCCGGTGGCCGGTATTTTTTGCCGGCTACGGCAAAAGCCGGGAGGAAGCGCTGGCGCGTGAACTCGGCGATATCCGGGCGATCAATGAGGAGCGCAACCGGCAGCACCAGCTCAAGATGCAGCAGCTGATCGACACTTTCCCGTTGTTTGCGCAAGTGGATGAGCACGCGCAGGAGGAACTCCTGCTGCTGTTCAAACCCAAATCCGCATCGCCCGGCGAACGGATCATCCGGATCGGCGATCGCGGTGATGGAATGTATTTCATTGCGTCAGGCGTGGTGGAGGTCCAGCTCGACAGCGAACCGGTGCGGCTGGAGCCCGGAGCATTCTTCGGGGAAATGGCGCTGCTGAGCGGCGGACGGCGCACGGCGGATGTCGTCGCCATCGATTTCTGCGAGTTTCTTGTGCTTGATCGCCGTGATTTCAACGTCTTCATGTCGCGGCATCCGACCCTGCGGGCGGCGGTCAGCAACATGGCGCGGGAAAGAGCGGAAATGAACACCTTGCGGCGCAATCCGGACCGGACATCCGGCGCCGCCTGAGCCGGGTTTCCGTTCGCGTTATTGCTTCATCAGGCCGGCGCGCCAGGCGAGGGCGACCGCCTGGGTGCGGTCGGTCAGGTCCAGCTTTGACATGATGCTTCCCAGATGGGCCTTCACCGTCTTTTCGGTGATGTTGAGCTGGGCGGCGATCCTTGCATTGCTGCCGCCTTCGGCCAGGCAGCGCAGAACTTCAAGCTCGCGGGCCGTGAGATCCTCGAACTGGCGCGGCTGCGGATTGCGGATGGAGTTCAGCAGGCGCTGTGCCACGAGGGGGTGCAGTGTCGGCGTCCCCTTGCTGGCCGCATGAATCGCATTCATCAAATGTTCGCCGCGCATGGATTTCAGCAGGAAGGAATGGGCCCCGGCCTCAATGGCTTTGAAAGCCAGCCGGTCGTCGTCACTGGATGTCAAAATCATGATGTGGGTTTCGGGGCTCGCCTTGCGGATGAGGCCGATCATGGCTTCCGCAGCGTCGCCCATTCCCGGCATCATCAGATCCAGCAGGAGAACGTCGGGGCGGTGTTCGCGCACCATCGATATGGCGGTCTCACCGTTTTCGGCCTCCGCAAGGACGGTGAAACCGGGATCGATGCGCAGCAGCCCGCGAATGCCTTCGCGTACCACGGCATGATCATCGGCAATGACTATTGTTGTGCTCATGATTGCCCTGCCACGGGTAGCTTGAACGACACATCGACGGATGTGCCGGTTGCTTCCGATTGGATTGTTATAATGCCGCCGGGCAATGTGTTTGCACGCCAGCGCATGTTCGACAATCCCATGCCAAAAGGAGCCTTGCCGATATCGAAACCCTGGCCGTCATCGGTAATACTCCAGTGCCAGCGGGCGCCGGGATTGCAGTCGATGCGAATGGTGCGGCACTGCGCATGGCGCAGGGCGTTTGCCACGGCTTCGTGGGTGATCATGAGCAATTCCTGGGCTATTTCCGGGACGCCGTCAAAAGCGGAACGGGCGCCTTCGGGCCAATTGATCGACCATTGCACGCCTGATCCCGCCAGCAGATCGCGGACACTGCGCAACAATGTTTCATACAGGCCGTAATCGGCAATCGCGGGCAGGTTGAAGCCGGAAACGACGTTCTCCAGGTCCTGCTGCAAATGATCGGCCAGACGCCGGGCCGATTCCACCGTCGGCAGCAGCGGCGCGTGCCCCTGCGCCTCATATTCCAGTTCGGTGAGCTTCAGACCCAGCACAAAACTGCGCTGTTTGGCGGTATCGTGCAGGTCGCGCGCGATGCGGTTGCGTTCCACCGATATGGCCAGCGCCTTCTGCGTATCAAAGCTCTTGGATATTGCATCCGCCATGCTGTTGAAGCGTTGCATCAGCCGCCCGAATTCATCCCTTGAACCGTCCTTGATGCGGGCCCGCAGATCGCCTGCGGCCCATTGGTCCGCGGCGTTTGTCGCCCGCTTGATTCGCCGGAACAGCCGCCAGACGAACAACGCCGCAACGCTGGCCCCCATCGAATTGATCAGGATGAATGTGCGGATATAGTCATAAACGGTGGCATCGAGCACTTCGTCGTAAAGCTCCCATTGCGACCAGTAATGAAGCCCGATCAACGCCTGGGTGTTGTTGGCCAGCGGCAGTGCTACCCGCTTGACCATGGCCCAGTCGTCATTGTCCCTTTGAATGAAATTCGGCTGTTCGGCATGCACCGCCGCGCTCAGCGCCTTGCCGAGCAGGGGCGTCGCGTCCGGCTGGGTGGCACACACCATGCCGTTGTCATCAATGATCCGGACCTGCATCCGGCCGCTGTGAAAAAACGAAAACATGATGCCGAAATCGGATACCCGCGTGACGCCGGATCGAACCACATTCCAGAATATCTTGCTGGCCAGAACGGTGCAGGCTTCCTTGTCGCGCGGATCTGTTCCCGACGCCAGAGCGGTCAGTTGCTGTTGATCGAGGCCATTGAAGAAGCTGCGGATGCTGCTCTCGTAGCGGCCGGAGGAAAACTGGCTCATGAGGATACTGACGAGAAAAAGCGCGCCGAAGCCGACGATCATGAACATCAACACCAGTTTGACGAACAGACCACGCAAACGAAGAGCATGCAAAAAACTCACGTTTTCATTCCTCGCCGGTTATTTAAGCCGACGTCTCACTGGCCGGTTCCTTGTTCCATACCACTCGGCGGAGCGAATGCCACCCTTGCTCTTGTAACGGGGCTTCGGCGTTGCGCGTTGACCCTCAGGCAATCGATAGGACGGATGGGTGCGCATTGACGCCGGTTCCGTCTGATTGGCGGATTCATCCTGTCGCGCGGCTGTCCCCTTTCTCCATCCGCCTGCAAAATTCAACAGGATCATCACTTTATCGCGCAAGGCGTTCCAGAAATCAGACGAGAGAAGGGGTATCAGCACGAGGCCAAGCAGAAGCGACAGGGCAAAATATTCAACGGAAAGCAACTGTATCTGATAACGCATGATCATGCGGCCGTCGTTGATGCGTGGCCAGGAACATCGGGTTCAACCTGCGGTGCGAGCCACATCTGGTTTGGTCTGAACATAGCTGTCTCTTCCAGTTATCACGCTTTCGTGAAGCGCTGGGCCGGAAAGTAACCCTGTTCCGTCGTTCCTGCATCGGGCGAAGGTCAGGCTCGCACGTACGACCAAAGTCGTAGACGGTTAAACCCGCCATGCGCGAAGAACACGCATGGCGGGCATTGTCGGGGAAATGGCCGGCGCAGATGCTATCAGGCGCCGCCGAGACCCAAGGCAGCGCGCAGTTCAGCCTTCGCAGGCTCGTATTCGGCCTTGAAGTCATCATGCTTCATGATTGTCGCGGCAATGACGCTGCCGGAAATGCGGCCCATTTCCACGTCGGAACGGTAGTGAATGCCGCCAACGATGCGGTTGTTGCCGTATTCCCAGGCGCGGGCCATGATTTCAGCCTTCTTTTCCGGAACCATGTTGGACAGAACGATGCCCATCAGCGTGCCAACGGTCGTGTGACCGGAGGGCCATGCACCGGAATTGGACGGCTTGACGGCCGGCTTCACGAGTTCGCTCAGCTGATGCGGACGCGGACGCTTGAAAACATCCTTTGCCGGATCAACGACAGCGCCTTCGGTTTCAACAACCCGGTCGAAAAAGGCAGCAAGCTTCGGCAATTTGTCCTTGTTGAAATCCGGACCCAGAACGTCGGCGAAACGCCAGACATTTTCCTCGGCATCGGCCTGGGCGCGGGCAACCATTTCCGGTGTCCGCGTCACTTGCAAGGTAAGAACTTCGCCGATTTCTGCCTTGGTCTGTGCCGAATCATTGGCGGGAGGCGGGGGCAAAATGGTCAGGAGGTCGATTTCCTTACTATCGCTGAAAGGCTTGACCTCGCCGGCATAGGCGGCGGTAAGGCCAACAAAAGCAAACGCTGTCAGCAGACTGAGCAATCTACGCATAAAATGGTCCTCGTTAGGGTGATGGTCGCCATTGGATCATGCGCTCGTTGGATGTCACGTTTGTGACACAATGGGGTCATTGAAGGCGGTCTTGCACGGCAAAGGTTGTGATGAAGCCGAGGTGGCAAGAAGACGCACGGTCCTGAGGCGTCTTTCCGTTGTGCCACCTGCCTGTGAAATATATTGAGGGCGGGGAGCTGCCAGATCGGACGCCATGTTTCAATCCATCCACACCATCATGCAACATCCCGCATGGCCCGGCCGGACGGCCTGGGTATTTGCGCTGAGAACGAATGTCGCGGCGCTTTTTGCCCTCACGGCAGCCTTTGCGTTGAACCTGCAGCAGCCGCAATGGGCAATGATGACTGTCTTTATCGTGTCGCAACCGATCGCCGGCATGGTCATCAGCAAGGGATTGTTTCGTCTGGCCGGAACACTGATCGGGGCTTTGGCGGCGATGGCCATCACCGCCGCGACAGGTGATATGCGATGGCTGTTTGTGGCGTCGATCGCCCTGTGGGTGGCACTGTGCACCTACGCGGCCTCGATGTTGCGGAACCCGGAATCCTACGGTGCGGCTCTTGCGGGCTATACCGCCGTCATTATCGCACTCCCGGCGTTTGGCCATCCGCATCTCCTGGCCGAATTTGCCTATGCGCGCTGCACCGAGATTATGCTCGGCATCGTCTGTGCCGGTGTGGCCAGCCGCTTTTTTCAACCGCAGCTTGCACGAACGGCGCTGGTGGAAGGCCTGGAAAACTGCATCGCCGATCTGGCGCGCTATACCAGCGATGCGATTGCCGGGCGCGATGCCGGGCACCTGAAGACGGCGCACAGGAAGCTGATCGCGGACACGCAGGCCCTTGCCGCCATGCGGGCTCACGCACGGCTGGAAGCCCCCAGCCTTGTCACGCATGGCCGCCATTCCCGCCATACGGTGGGGCATCTCATGTCATGCTTGTCGATTGTGAACATCCTTGTCGCGCATCGGGTCTCGTCCGACGGGACATGGAGCAGCCTGCGTGACAAACTCGGGGTATTGCTCGATGACATGGCACGCGACTTCAAGGTTGACGCCGTTGAGCCGTGGCTCGGCAGGGTGGATATCATCGCAGCCGAAATTGCGGAGCTGAAAGGCAGGCCGTGGGGCGACGACAGCATCGGCATGATGGCCCGTTTGACGCTGCTGGGTGAGTTTCTCGACGGGCTCAAGGCAACGTTGAACGGTCTTTCGGCATTGCGCAGCCGCTCGCAATATATGGCCGGCAGCAGGAAGCCGCCGGCATTGCCGGTCTACCGGGATCACAGCACGGCCCTGGTGAATGCGGTTCGCGCTGTTGTCGCGACAGCCCTGATGACGGCCTACTGGATGGAAAGCCGGCATGCGGATGCGGCGGCGGCGGCGATTATCGTCGCAGTGGTGTGCAGCCTGTTCGCATCCATGCCCAACCCGCTGCAGACGAGCTGGGGATTTTTCAAGGGCACGTTATACGCCGTTCCGTTTGCCTTTGTTTTGGGGCAGTTGATCCTGCCGTCTTTCCCCGGTCTGTTCTGGTTTGCCCTATTCATCGTTCCCATCCTCGTACCGGCGGCGCTGCTGATGGCGGATCCGCGCCATGTCGGGCCGGCAACCGCTTTCGCCATCAATTTCATCGTCTTCCTCAAACCGCATGAGGCGATGGTGTTTGAACCGCAGGTTTTCATGGAAACCTCGCTGTCGGTTCTGGTCGGCATCCTCATCGGACTTCTCGTCTTCATTGTTGTTCTGCCGAAGCGGCCGCAGGTGACGGTGAACCGGATGATGGGCGCGTTGCGAACGGATATTGTCCGGCTCTGTCTGCGTGACCGGGTCCCGAGCCCGTCCGCATTCAACAGCCTTGCCTATGACCGCATCAACCAGTTGATGCCGATTCTCAGGACCATGCGGGAGGCGGGGGAGACCCTGCTGGACGACGCCCTGTCATCGGTCACCCTCGGGGCGGAAATCATCCGGTTGCGGCGGCTGTTGTCATGGGGGCGACTGGAGCACGATATTGCCGATCGCGTTTCGGAAAACCTCGCGCAATTGGCGAAAATGATAAGCTTGCAGACGCAGGATACCGGAGCCGTCGCAGGCTATGTCGCATCCGCCCGGTCAATGGCAGCGGACATTCCCGGGATGTCGGCGCGCCCGCTGGCCCTGCAGGCCGCAGCGTCGCTGCGGCTCATCGCCGTCATGATCGAGGACCATCCCTCTCTGGTTCTCGGCGCGCGCGCCCGGTCGAGCGGGGATAAAAAGGGCGCCTTCCGCTTCGGCATTCTTTGATGTCCGGATCGATGGACGCCGTTTTCCATCTCGGGCAATAGCTTCACTTTCACTATTCCCCTATCATGATTTCAATGGCTTATGATTCTACGAACTATTCCCTGAAAGACCTGCTTCGCCCGGTTGTCGCCGCGGAAGATGCACTTGCACGGCTGGATGAACGGGTGGCGCGCAAGGGCGATTTCGGTGCGCTGGGCAGCCGCCAGTCCAAAGACGGCTTGTTGCGCGAAAACGAAGGCTGGATTGCCCGGTCGCATTTCATGGAAGCCTGCAATGCGCTGTGGCTGGCGGGTGAACTTGTTCATGTGGAGGACCTTGTCCTGCATGACGCCCGCATGGATATCAGGACGCCAACCCATGAATTGACCCGGGCGCACGCAATTCTGCGAACCCGGCGTCAGATCGCCTCCAGTCCCGCACAATGGGCACTGAGCCCGAAGGGCATTGCCAGCCTGCGCGGTCGCTGGGGTAGCGATGCGCTTCTCGCGCCGATTATCAGCGAACCGGTGCGCGGGTTCGATATCGAGGCTGCCCCCGAGCCAGGGTCAGAAGCGGAAAGCGCTTTCGAGGAAGAACTGGCAAGGCTGGACGCGCTGCTCGACCGTTCGGAACGCCTGCTGAAGCAGCCCAAGGAAACGCGTGACACGCCGCCGGCCAGAGCGGAAGCAATCTCTCCCGGTCATCTGACGCCGGATGGGGATTCTCTGATTTACGATCCGGACTGGGATGAAGACGGCAGGATGGAGGAGTGGTTTGCGGTCATGGATCGCTCCCGCGATCTGCCGCCCATGCTGGCTGCGGCTCTGCTCTGGGATGCGTGGGAGGAAATCGAGCCACTGCAGCACCAGCATTGGCTTGGCCCCATGCTGGTCGCCTCCATGTTGCGCGAGCGCATGAAGACGCGGGCGCATCTGGCGGTCTTCAATGCCGGGTTGCGCGCGATACCGCGCGATCGCCGCCGCGCCCGTGACCGCAACACGCGGCTCACGGCCTTTCTGGAAGCCGCGCAATCATCGGCCATTGCCAGTCTGAAAGAGATCGACCGGTTGAGCCTCGCCCGCGTCCAGATGGAACGCAAGCTGAAGGACCGCCGCTCGACCTCCAGCCTGCCCGGCATGATCGATCTCATTCTGTCACGGCCGATGGTTTCAACGGCGCTGATTGCCAAGGAGCTGAAAGTGACGCCGCGGGGCGCGCTCAATCTCATTGCCGAGTTGGGTGTGCGGGAGATGACCGGGCGGGGCCGCTACCGTGCCTGGGGTATCGTCTGACGATCCCTGAAGGGGGCAGGCAGGCTTGCCTTCATGCCGCGGAAATTTTCGCTTTAATACTTGACTCAATTATTCATATTTTAATATGGTCCCGGCGGCCCCGCATGGTCATCCGCAATGGATGGACGGCGGAAGCGCAATGCCAGGAGAATACCCATGTCTGCCATGCCGACCGTTCTGAGCAGCTCCGCTACGGTTAAACTCCAGGCGCCGCAGGACATGCTGGACAAGCTCTGCAACGTCTTTTCCGAGCATGCGCGCGTCGAACGTGATGACGCGGAGGGGCGCATTGAAACGCCCTATGGCAAGGCGCATCTGACAATTGCCGGCGATATCCTGTCTCTCGATGTCGAGGCCGATGATGAAACATCGCTGGCCTATGTCCGCATGGTGCTGGCCGATAGTCTTCTGGGCTTCGCCGGCACGGAGAAACCGCAACTGTCATGGGTGGGCGATGGTCTGGACAGCGCCGAACTGCCTTATTTTCGCGAGATGCGGGTGGTGAACGCCCGCGACCTCACGCCCCATATGCGGCGCATCCGCTTGCGCGGTTCCAATCTTGCCCGGTTTGCGATTGGCGGCCTGCATATCCGGCTGCTGTTCGCGCCGGAAGGCCGAAAGCCGGTTTGGCCGACCATGGGGCGCGATGGCCGTCCGGTCTGGCCGGAGGGGGACGATGCGCTGACCGCCCGCGTCTATACCATCCGCACCATCGACATTGAGCGCGGCGAAGTCGACATCGACATGGTCGTTCATCCCGGCAACGATACGCCGGGATCGACATGGGCCTTGAATGCCAAACCGGGCGGCATTGTCGGAATGACAGGCCCCGGTGGTGGTGGCGTGGAAGACGCGCGGCGATATCTCCTGGTTGGCGACGAAACGGCGCTACCTGCAATCGGCCGGATTCTGGAAACACTGCCTGCGGAGGCCGAGGCAACCGTCATTCTTGAAATCGACAGCCCCGCTGACAGGCAGCCTCTGCAATCCGCAGCAACACTCGATGTTCGCTGGGTGTATCGCGATGGCGCACCCGCCGGGACGACCGGCGGGCTTGCCGGGATCGTTGAAGGCCTCGACTCCTCCGTCATTTCCCCCGACACCTTTGTCTGGGCCGGCTGTGAGTTCGCCGATTTCAAGCAAATCCGGGCGCATCTGCGCAAGGAGCGAAAACATGAGCGCTCCAAGCATCTTGTTGTGGCCTACTGGCGGCGCGGTTTTGACGGCGACAACGCCAGGCGGGACGATTGAGACGCGCAAAATGCCCAAAAATGCCCTTGCCATAAAACTTGGGGTTGCAGAAGTTAATTGTTGATTATTATACTCAACAATATTACAGCCGCTCCACCAGATCAAATGCCACGCATCGGACCCGCTGAGAGCCGGCAGAGTTTTCCGGCCCGATGGCTGAGATGGCGGAAGAAGCGAAAGATAAAAGTCATGCGCAAAAGCACAGGCGGATTTCCAGTGAAGCGGAATGTTTCAGGGCGTATCAGAGCAGGAACGGTCGTCCTTCCGGTCCTGTTGTTGCTGGCTTCTCCAGTGATGGCGCAAGAAGGCGCGCCGCAGGCGGCGCAGCCTCAGACCATCCAGCAAAGCCCGGTTGAAGCCGCCCCGGCACCTCAAGCGGCGCCTGCGCCTGTTCTCCAGGCTGCTCCGGCGCCGTCCGCACCGGCCGCCGTCACCAAGGCAACCCTCCCGCACAACTTGTCCCCCTGGGGCATGTTCATGGCGGCGGACTGGGTGGTGAAGGGGGTGATGATCGGACTGGCCTTCGCGTCGCTCGTGACCTGGACTGTCTGGCTGGCCAAGACGCTGGAACTGGCCGGGGCGAGGGTCCGCGCCTATCGCGCCCTCAACGCTATCGGCGGTGCGCGCACCCTGCGCGATGCCGAACAGGCACTGGAAGGCCGCGGCGGACCGGGGGCTCAGCTGGTCAATGCCGCACGCGAGGAAGTGCGCCTGTCGCAGGAAGCGCTGAGTTATGCGGGTGCTGATGGTTTGAAGGAGCGTGTTTCCTCCCGCCTGTCGCGCATCGAGGCGCAGGCCGGCCGCCGCATGAGCCGGGGCACGGGCGTGCTGGCGACCATCGGCTCAACGGCACCGTTCGTCGGTCTCTTCGGCACGGTATGGGGGATCATGAATTCCTTCATCGGCATTTCGGAATCGCAGACGACCAATCTTGCCATTGTCGCGCCGGGCATCGCCGAAGCCTTGCTTGCAACGGCCATCGGTCTTGTCGCCGCGATCCCCGCAGTCGTCATCTACAACGTGTTTGCCCGATCCATCACCGGCTACCGCCAGTTGCTGGCGGATGCCTCGGCGGGTGTTGAACGGCTTGTCAGCCGCGACGTGGATTTTGCGCTGGTGCCGCCGGTGCATCAGCCCCGTGCCGCTGCGGCGGAGTAGAGGTAGAGATCATGGCCGGCGGTATCAGGCACAATGTTTCCGACGACGAATTGCAGGAAAACCACGAAATCAACGTGACGCCATTCATCGACGTCATGCTGGTTCTGCTGATTATTTTCATGGTGGCGGCACCACTCGCCACCGTCGATATCAATGTCGACCTGCCGGCGTCGACGGCGGCGCCAGCCACCCGACCAGACCAGCCCCTCTATCTCACACTGAAGGACGATCATACCATCGCGATCGTCAATGACACGGTGACGAAGGAAACGCTGGGCGCCTTCCTTGACCAGAAGACGCAGGGCGACAAGGAAACGCGTGTGTTCCTGCGTGCCGACCGGGCCGTGGACTATGGCGCGCTGATGGATCTGATGAACACCCTGCGTGACAATGGCTATCTCAAGATCGCCCTCGTCGGACTCGAAAGTGCCCCGTCGGTGCCCGCTGGAAGTGCGCAGTGATGTCGGGCGAGCCAGCAGCACGCGGGGCGGGACGGTTTCAGCTGAACTGGCGCGAAATAGGCCTGTGGTCCGCCGCCGGCATTGTGATGGCCGGCTTGCATGCCGGTGCGGGATGGTACGGATACAGGTATCAGCCGGAAGCGGAGGCTGGAGATATTGCCGCTGCTGTGATGATCGATATGGAGCCGCTGCCGGCTCCCGTCATTCCGGAAGCCGTTGCCGAGCTGCCGCCGGTCGAGCCGGAGAAGATCACACCGGAGCCTGTCCAACAGGAGGCCAAGGCGCCCGACATGCCGCCGGAAAAGCCGATCGAACCCGAACCTGAGCCGCAGCCTGTCGAACAGCCGGTGCCGGAAGAGCAGGTGGTCCCGGAGGAGCCGCAGCCGGAAAAAACGGTTGAACTGCCGAAGGCGGAAGTGCCGTTGCCTATTGTCCGCCCCGAACAGAAAAAGCCGGATGTGCCTAAAAAGGACATGCCGAAGAAGGTTGTGCGCAAACCGGTGAAGACACAGGTCACGGACGTGAAGAGCGATACCGTTGTGGAAGCCAGGCAGCAGCCAAGCGTGTCACGGGCCAGTTCTGCCAGTGCTGCCCGCAGCTGGAAAGACAAGATCAACTCCTATCTGGCACGTTATTCCCGCCGTGCCCGTGGCGGCGGTCATGGTTCCGGCAGGGCGAGCGTGGCGTTTACGGTCACGCGCGATGGCAATATCATTGCTTCGAGGATCGTCGGCAGTTCTGGAAATCCGGGGCTTGACCAGTATGTCCTCGATCTGGTCCGCCGTGCGTCGCCCGTCCCCTCGGCGCCGGATGATTTTCAGGGCGGGAGTCAATCCCTGTCCATCCCCATTTCCATTCAATGATCCTGAGAATGACGATGAATTCAGGTGCGCTCACTAACCTGAAGGGGCGTCATGCATCGCGGGAAGGTTGTGCCCACTGCCTTCTGCTGGACGATGCGAAGTAGTCTTTCATCTGCAGTGACAAACACGCATTGCCGTTGTTTCGCAAGCGCGAGATAAATGCAGTCATAGGCAGGGTGGCCAAGCAGAATTGCCAGCCTTGTCGCCTCTTCCAGAAGCCCGCGCATGCCGATCAGTTCAATGTCTGCCTGTTGCAGCAGCCGGCTGGCCAATTGGGCCTCTTCCAGCGTCAGCTCGGTTCGCTGCACTTTCTTCCACAGAATGTTGGCGCACTCGGCGACGAGAAGGTCAGGCGCCGCGAAATGATAGCGGCCGCGCAGTCTCAGCGCCTGCTCCGTCCCTTCCTCTTGAATGACCCATTTGACGGCGATGCTGGCATCGATGATCAGGGTTTCCATCAACGCTCGTCGCGTCCTTCGCGGAGCAGTTCTTCCGAAGGCGTTTGCTTCCGGTTCATCGTCAGTTTGCGCAACTGGACAGCAAGATCATCAAAGGAAGGCTCGATCTCGGTCGCCAAAGCCTGGCGCAGAATTTCGCGGTGTTCCGCTTCCGTTGAGCGGCCGTGGCGCGCTGCGCGCAACTTGAGCTTTACAATGAGATCATCATCGAGATTTCTGACGTGCAGGTTTCCGGCCATGCGTACCTCCATTGATCTCAATGATAGCAAAGAGATCACAGCGGTTCAAGCAGATTGGCTTTCAGGTGCGGGCGATCATTTCCGCCGCCTTTTCCGCAATCATAATCGTCGGCGCGTTGGTATTGCCCGACGTGATGGTCGGCATGATGGATGCGTCGGCGATGCGCAATCCTTTTATGCCCCGCACGCGCAACTGGGGATCGACCACGGATTCCTGATCGGCGCCCATGCGGCAGGTGCCGACGGGATGAAAGATCGTCGTGCCGATGGCGCCTGCCGCCTCGATCAGCTCCGCCTCGCTCTGATAGTGCGGCCCCGGCTTGAATTCTTCCGGCCTGTAGCGCTGCAGCGGCTTTTGCGCCACGATGTTGCGGGTGATGCGGATTGAATCCGCCGCGACACGGCGGTCGCTGTCCGTTGTCAGGTAATTCGGCCGGATGGCCGGATGGGCCCGGTAATCCGGTGATTTGATGTGAACGGAACCACGGCTTTCCGGCCGCAGATTGCAGACGCTGGCGGTAAAGGCTGGGAAGGGGTGGACGTTTTCGCCAAACTTTTCCAGGGATAGCGGCTGCACGTGATATTGCAGGTTCGCCGTCGCAAAAGACGGATCGGAGCGGGTGAAGACCCCCAGCTGGCTTGGGGCCATCGACATCGGGCCGGACTGGTTGATGAGGTATTCCAGGGCAATCGATGCCTTGCCCAAAAGTCGGTTGGCCTTTTCGTTGAGCGTCGTAATGCCCGTCACCTTATAGGCGCAGCGCAGTTGCAGGTGATCCTGCAGGTTTTCACCGACCGAGCGCCGTTCAAGAACCGGAGTGATTCCGGCGTTCTGCAGAACGTCGCCGCGGCCGATGCCGGACAATTCAAGAATCTGCGGCGAGCCGACGGCGCCTGCCGCCAGGATCACCTCGCGGCGGCAGTGGATCGTGCGGATGGTTCCCGCCTGTTCGATCTCCACGCCCCCGGCTGTCAGGCCGTCGATAACGAGCTTGCGGACATGGGCTCCCGTTTCCACCGTCAGGTTCGCCCGTTTCATTGCCGGGCGAAGAAACGCCTTTGCCGTGTTCCAGCGGATGCCGCGTTTCTGGTTGACCTTGAAATAGGAGCTTCCTTCATTGTCGCCGCGATTGAAATCGTCGGTGCGCGGGATCCCCGCCGCTTCGGCAGCATCCCTGAACGCATCGAGAATATCCCAGTGCAGGCGCGCTTCCTCCACGCGCCATTCGCCGCCCGACCCGTGAAATTCATCGCTGCCGAGATAGTAATCTTCCGACTTGCGGAAATAGGGCAGGACGTCATCCCAGCCCCATCCGGCACAACCATCCTGCCGCCACAGATCGTAGTCGCGCGCCTGCCCGCGCATATAGATCATGCCGTTGATCGACGAGCAGCCGCCAAGCACCTTGCCGCGCGGATAGTTGAGGACGCGGCCGTTGAGGCCAGGTTCAGCCTCGGTCGAAAAGCACCAGTCCGTCCGCGGATTGGAGATGCAGTAGAGATACCCCACCGGAATGTGAATCCAGGGGTAATTGTCCTTGCCGCCGGCCTCGAGCAGGAGGACCGACACGTTCCGGTCTTCCGACAGCCTGTTGGCCAAGGTGCAGCCTGCCGTGCCTGCCCCGACGATGATGTAGTCATAGCTGGCTGTCATGTCAGTGCCCGGAGCTGCTCTCGAGTTTCTTGCCGAACCGCGAGGCGTAGAGCTCGCCGATAATGCCGCGGCGGAAGACGAGGACGCAGACCATGAAAATGATGCCGGTGATCACCGTGACCGGAAATTCCGACGTGGCGAGATAGTTTTCCAGCGCCGTGATGAATCCGGCCCCGACGATCGGGCCGACCAGCGTGCCGATGCCGCCAAGCAGGGTCATGAGCACGACCTCGCCGGACATCTGCCAGCTGACATCGGTCAGCGTTGCAAACTGAAAGACAATCGCCTTCAAGCCGCCGGCAAGGCCGGTGAGCGCTGCCGACATGACGAAGGCCGCAAGCTTGTAGCGGGCAACGGAATAACCGAGCGAAATGGCGCGGTTCTCGTTTTCCCGGACGGATTTGAGGATCATGCCGAAGGGCGAATTGATGATGCGCCAGATGATGAAGACACCGATGAGGAAAACGGCCAGCACGAAGAAATACATGTTGAGCGGATCGTTCAGATCGATGAAGCCGAGGAGCTTGCCGCGCGGCACACCCTGAATGCCGTCTTCGCCCTTGGTGAAGGATGCCTGCAGGCAGAAGAAAAAGAACATCTGCGACAGGGCGAGGGTGATCATCGTCGAATAGATACCCTGACGCCGGATGGCGAAGAAACCGATGATCAGTCCAAGGATCGTTGCGCCGAAGACGCCGAGCAGGATGCCGAGCTCCGGCGGAAAGCCCCATTCCTTGACGGAATGGGCGGTAAAATAGGCGGCTCCGCCAAAGAATGCCGCATGGCCGAAAGAGAGTATGCCGGTATAGCCGAGAAGCAGATTGAAGGCGCAGGCGAACAGCCCGAAACACAGCACCTTCATCAGGAAGACCGGGTAGAAATGGAAGGGCGCGAGAATGAGCGCTGCGACGCCGATAAGGATCAGCAGCATTTCAAGATTGAGAAACCTGCTTTTCTGGCCTGGGGAAACTGTCGTATCGGTCATGTCAGACCTCCTTTCCGAACAGGCCTGCCGGACGGACAAGCAGAACGATCGCCATGATGACGAAGATCACGATATTGGAGGCCTCGGGGTAGAACACCTTGGTCAGGCCCTCGAAAATACCGAGCATGTAACCGGTGACGATGGCGCCGAGAATAGAACCCATGCCGCCGACAACCACCACGGCGAACACGACAATGATCAGGTTGGTGCCCATGAGCGGGCTCACCTGATAGATCGGTGCCGCCATGATGCCCGCAAGCCCGGCAAGCGCGGCGCCGAGGCCATAGGTAAAGGTCAGCAATATCGGCACGTTGATGCCGAAGGCCCTAACAAGTGTCGGATTTTCCGTCGCCGCGCGCAGATAGGAACCCAACCGGGTTTTCTCGATCAGAAGCCAGGTGGCAAGACAGATGGCAAGGGATGCCAGCACCACCCAGGCACGGTATTTCGGCAGGACCATGAAGCCGAGATTATAGCTGCCGGTGAGAGCGGCGGGCACCGCATAGGGTTGTCCCGCCGCACCGTAGTAATAGCGGAAGGTCCCTTCGATCACCAGCGCAAGCCCGAAAGTGAAGAGCAGGCCATAGAGATGATCGAGATTATAGAGACGCGAGAGTGCGACGCGTTCGACGATCGCACCGGCGACGCCGACGATGACGGGCGCAAGGATCAAGGCGGGCCAGTAGCCGATGCCGAGCTGGGCAAGCAGGAGATACCCGACAAAGGCACCCAGCATATACTGCGCGCCATGGGCGAAATTGATCACGCGCAAGAGGCCGAAGATGATCGCCAGGCCAAGGCTGAGCATGGCGTAGAAGGAACCGTTGATGAGGCCGATCAGCAACTGTCCGAGGAAGGCCTGCAGGGGAACGCCGAAGATCATGGTCATGGGTCAGACTCCCAGCGCTTCGTTGAGCATGGACATGCGTTCCGGCAGTTCCCGGACGTGGAAATTATCGATGATCTTGCCGTGATCCACCACGTAGAAGCGATCCGCGACCTTGCTGGCGAAACGGAAATTCTGCTCGACCAGCAGAATGGTCATGCCGCGCTGCTTTAGCGTCACCAGCACTTCGCCGATGCGCTGCACGATGACCGGGGCAAGGCCTTCGGTCGGCTCGTCAAGCAGCAGCAGTTTGACCCCGGTGCGCAGGATGCGGGCAATGGCCAGCATCTGCTGCTCGCCGCCGGAAAGTTTGGTTCCGGGACTGTTGCGCCGCTCTTTCAGATTGGGAAAAAGATCATAGATCTCCGGTATCGACATGCCGCCCTTGGCAACGATGGGGGGCAGGTTGAGATTCTCATCGACGGAGAGCGTCGCGAAGATGCCGCGCTCTTCCGGCACGAAACCGATGCCGGCATGGGCCGTGCGGTGCAGGGGAACGCGCATCATATCCCTGCCGTCAAAGGCGATGCTGCCGGTGCGCTTGCGGATAATGCCCATGATCGAACGCAGGGTCGTGGTCTTGCCGACGCCGTTGCGGCCAAGCAGGGTGACGGTTTCGCCCTCATGGATATCGAGATGGACGCCATGCAGCGCGTGGCCTTCGCCATACCAGGCATGGAGATCGCGGACGGCGAGGAGGGGTTTTGGATCACTCATGTTCGGTCCCCATATAGGCAACGCGCACCCGTTCATCCTGGCTGACCGTCTGGTAGTCGCCGGAGATGAGAATCTCGCCGCGCTGCAGGACGGTGACCTGGTCGCAAAGATCGGCAACGACCTTCAGATTGTGTTCGACCATCAGGATTGCCCGGTCGCGGGCCACCTCGCGAATGATCTCGGCAACGATGTGCACGTCCTCGTGGCCCATGCCCGCCATGGGTTCATCCAGAAGCAGGACCTTGGGATCGAGCGCCAGCGTTGTGGCGATCTCCAGCACGCGCTTGCGGCCATAGGAGAGGTCAGCGGCCAGTTTATTGTGGGCGTCGTGCAATCCGACGGCCGTAATCAGTTCCATGGCCCGATCATTCAGCCGGTTGAGGGCGCTGGTCGGCAGCCAGAACTGCGTCGACAGGCCGGCCGGGCGTTGCAGGGCCACGCGCACATTGTCGAGAACGGTGAGATGCGGGAAAACCGCAGAAATCTGGAACGAGCGAACCAGCCCCATACGGGCGACTTTCGCCGGGTCGGTTCTGGTGATGTCCTGATCGAGCAGGGTGATCGTGCCGCTCGACGGCTGCAGAAACTTGGTAAGGAGATTGAAAACCGTGGTCTTTCCCGCGCCGTTGGGGCCGATCAGTGCGTGGACTTTCGCATGATGGATATCCAGATCCACATTATTGACGGCGATGAAGCCGCCAAAATCCCGGCGCAGGCCGCGGGCGGAGAGAACCACCCGGGCTCCGGCGTTACCGGCGCTGCCGGGGGAAGTATGTCCTCCCCCGAATGCCGTACTGCTCAACGAAGCTGTCATCCGGACTACTTGGCCAGATCGCAGCCGCTTTCGGCTGGCTTTATATAGGCCTCATCGCCCGGAACCGTGGCCAGAACCTTGTAATAGTCCCATGGCTCCTTGCTTTCCGATGGCTTCTTGACTTCCATCAGATAGACATCGCTGATCAGGCGGCCGTTGGCACCGACCTTGGCGCCACGTCCGAAGACGTCATCGACAGGCATTTCATGCATGGCAGCGGCAACTTTTTCCGTGTCATCGGTGCCGGCTTTCTGAATGGCTTTCAGATACTGCGTGACCCCGGAATAGGTCGCGGCCTGGATCATGTTCGGCATGCGGCCGGTGCGCTTGAAGAACCTGCGCCCGAACTCGCGGGACTGGTCGTCGCGATCCCAGTAGAAGCTTTCCGTCAGGGTCAGGCCCTGGGCTGCTTCAAGGCCGAGGCCGTGCACTTCCGCCAGGGTGAAGAGCAGGGCTGCCAGACGCTGGCCGCCCGATACGATGCCAAATTCAGCGGCCTGCTTGATGGCATTGGCGGTGTCGAGACCGGCATTGGCCAGACCGATCACCTTGGCACCGGATGACTGCGCCTGCAGCAGGAACGAGGAATAGTCGGCTGTTGCCAGCGGATGACGCACGGAGCCGACCACTTTACCGCCCTTCGACGTCACATATTTGGTCGTCTGTTCTTCCAGGGAATAGCCGAAGGCATAGTCGGCGGTGAGGAAGAACCAGGTATCGCCACCCTGCTTGACGAGCGCACCGCCGGTGCCGACAGCGAGAGCGTGGGTGTCATAGGCCCAATGGAAACCATAGGGCGAGCACTGCTTGCCGGTCAGTTCGGCCGTGGCCGCACCGGTCACAAGATCGATCTTCTTCTTTTCCTTGGAGATGCCCTGCACGGCGAGCGCGACGGACGAGGTGGTCAATTCCATGATCGCATCGACCTGCTCCGTGTCATACCACTGGCGGGCGATATTGGAGGCAATGTCCGGCTTGTTCTGATGGTCGGCGGTGATGACCTCGATCGGCGCGTCGAGAACCTTGCCGCCAAAGTCTTCGGCGGCCATCTTCGCCGCTTCGAACGACCACTTTCCGCCGAAATCCGCATAGACACCGGATTGATCGTTCAGGATGCCGATCTTGACTTTGCCGTCCGAAATGCCTGCACTCGCAGCGGGCATAACGGTTGCAGCCATCAGGGCAGCGGTTGCAATTGCCAATAATTTCATTCTGTTCTCCTCCCAAAGAAACGCCGCTCACAGAATCATCGTATGATGGACCGTCGCGGACTTGATCGTCTCGGCTGAAAATGACCCAAAGCCATGACGCAGAGATGTCTGCGCCCAATCGGTTCGGTTCTCCTCCTCAATCCGGTCAGCCATTCCTCTCTGCCGGATAATTCTTGCCCCTATGATTGTCCCGTTTCTCGTAGCAGGCAACCATTCGTTGAAAAAACTGTAGCATTGACAAATAAGTACACAAACACCTATTTTCGCACAGAATAGGTACAAATACGTACATATGGGTGCGCCTTGCGGCAATACACATGGGACGATCTGCAATATTTCCTGGCGGTGGCGCGGACCGGTCAGCTCACGACGGCAGCGCGTCGCCTGCGCACCAATCACGTCACCGTCTCCCGGCGGATCGACAGGCTGGAGGAGGCACTTTCGGCGCGTCTTTTCGAGCGGAATCCGCGTGGATACATTCTGACGGCACTTGGCGAGAAGCTGATTGAATCGGCTGAAATCATGGAGCGCGAAGCCGAGCGCTTTCAGAATGAAGCCTCCGGCGGAACGGTCTCGCTCAGCGGTGTCGTGCGCTTGAGCATTCTGGAGGGGATAGCCAATTTCTTTCTGGCGAACCGCCTGCCCATCATGGCGCAGTCCTACCCCAGTCTTTCCGTGGAAATGGTGACGATCCAGCAGATTGTCTCGCTGTCGCGCCGCGAGGCGGATTTGTCGATCACGCTGAATCCGACACGCACGGGCCCCTATCATCAGGAAAAACTGATGCCCTACCGCTTGTTCATCTATGGGGCGAAAGACTATCTCGCCCGGCATCCGGCGATCCGGCAACGCGCTGATCTCTCCGCTCACCGCTTCATTGGCTATATCGAGGATATGATTTTCACGCCCGGGCTCGACTATATGCGCGAGATTCTTCCCGGTCTGCGGCCGGCCTACCAGAGCTCAAGCATTTTTGCCCAGTTGAGCGCTGCCCGCTCGGGTTTCGGCCTTTGCATCCTGCCCTACTTCATTGCCTACAATTATCCGGAACTGGTGCCGGTGCTGCCAAAGGAAATGCACCTCAATCGCGATTACTGGCTGATCTGCCATGAGGATATCGTCAACACGCCGCGCATCCGCGTGCTCAGCGATTTCATCCGCTCGGAGGTTGGCAGCCAGACGGCGATTTTTGGCGGCTATCCCCTGCTTGATTGAAAGCGGGCAGCAGACAGGCGCGGGGCGATGTTTGCCAGACCATCCGGCAAGGATTGCTGGCGGATGAGCTTGGCAGCAAGCTGCGATAGCGCCGGAGCAGTCTGGATACCATATCCGCCCTGTCCGGCGAGCCAGAAGAACCCGTCGAGTTCCGCGTCGAATCCCGTAACGGGTGTACGGTCCGGCGCGAAGGTGCGCAGACCGGCCCAACTCCGTTCGACACGGTTGACCGGTATCGTGACCGCCTGTTCATAGCGGTAGAGGCCTTCGGCGAGGATCATGTCGTCCACATAGGCGTCATGCGGTTCCACCGGGGTTTCATCACCGGGCGAGACGAACAATCGTCCGCCGTCAGGCTTGAGGTACCAGCTCTCATTGGCATCGTCGACCACCGGCCAGCTGCGGGTGTCGTATCCCTCCGGCGCGGGCAGCACGGCGACCGAGCGGCGCAAGGGGGTAAACCCAAGCGGCTTGCCGCCGAAAATGCCTGCTATGACGTCGGCCCATGCGCCGGAAGCGTTGATGACCGTAGGGGCGCGGAATGTCTGACCCGGCGTCTCGACCAGCCAAAAGCCGTTCACCCGGCTCGCGCGGATGACTTCGCATGACGTGCGAAGTTCGGCGCCGAGGCCCGTCGCCTTGCGCAGCCAGCCCTGATGCAGGGCATTCACGTCGATGTCCTGCGCTTCAGCCTGATAGCAGACAGCCTTGATATGATCGCGGTTGAGGATCGGCACCATTTCCACGGCCCGGTCTACGCTGATCTCCTCGACATTGACGCCGTTTTTGATCATGTCTTCGCAGCTTGCAATGCCGGTTTCATCGGCGATGGTGAGGGCACCACGGGGTGTCAGCAGCGGTTCGGGAAACAGGTTCGTGTCACGCTGCATGAACATGGGCGCGCTGAAATGATTGAGCGCACGAATGACATCGTTGCCGTAATTGGGGAGGAATATGGCAACTGAGCGTCCCGTCGAATGGTAGGCCGGCTGGCTCTCCCGTTCGAGTATGATGACCTTGTGCGTATGGGCAAGCTCGGCGGCTACGCCAACGCCGGCAATGCCGGCGCCGATGATGAGAATGTCGGTGTCGATGATGTCGGTCATATCCGCGTCAGGTCTTTCAGATAGGGATTGCTGTCAATCGATGCTGCAAAGGCGTGCCGGTCGATGTCGGCAAAAACCAGGTGTTCATTGGCATCCGTGCAGGCAGCGACGAGGCTGCCATCCGGCGCGGCTATACGGGAGAGGCCGGCAAAAGTGAAGCGTTCGTCGCTGCCGGCGTGATTGACATAGGCGACAAATATCTGGTTTTCGAACGCGCGTACCTGAATCATGTGCGCGGCGATGAATTCTCCGGATGGGCCCGCGGGAAGCGCCGTCGGCACGAGGATCATCTGTGCGCCCGCCTGCGCCAGGCGGCGGACATTCTCCGGAAATTCTACATCGTAGCAGATCAGCATGCCCAGCTTCAGCCCGGCAAGCGGGACAATGCAGCTGGCCGGTTTTGCCGGGGTAAACAGGGCCCGCTCATAATCGCCATAGAGATGCGATTTCCTGTAGATGGCAGGCTGGGTATCGCCGCAGACAAAGGCCGCACTATTGTAAATGTGATCGCCATCGCGTTCGGCAAAGCCCGCGATGATGGCTATGGCGTTGGCCTTGGATATGGCCTGCAGCCGATCGATCTGTTCGCCATTGGCCGGCTCTGCCAATCCCGTGATCGTCTCTCCCGCACCGTAACCGGTCAGGGCGAGTTCCGGGGCGACAAGCAGGTCGGCACCGGCTTTGGCGGCAGCTTTCGCGGCTTGCCCGATGCGTGCCAGATTGGCGCTGACATCGCCGCAAACCGCCTGCATCTGGAGTGCTGCCATCCGCATCATTTGTCGTCCGTGGCCATGGCACCAAGCAGCTTGGGCAGGTCGCCGAATTTTGCAACCAGCGAGAAGATCACGGCGGCGGTGGCGACGAAGAGAATGGTCACCGAGGCCATGGTCGGCGTATAGCCGTAGCGCAGTGCATTGAAAATCTTGATGGGGAGCGTTTCCAGCGTAAAGCCGACGGTCATGTAGGCAACGATATACTCGTTGAGCGACAAGACGAAAGCGAAGGCGTAGCCGGAAACCAGATAGGGCAGGATCAGCGGCAGGATGACCGTGCGGAAAATGGTGCGATCGCTCGCGCCCATGGTGGCCGCAGCCTCGACGAAGGAGCGGTCGATGGATGAAAAGCCGAGCGATAGCGTCACCAGCGGCAGGGTGACGAAGAAGATCGCGTGGCCGATCACGGCGGTCCATGGCTGGCCATAGAAGCCGGTGGTGGCCCAGAATGTCAGAAGGCCGAGCGCGGTGATGACCGGCGGCAGCGTGAACGGCGCAATGCCGAGGACCTGAAAGATGTTCGCCCACGGTGCAATGCGCCGCCACAGGAACCATGCAAGCGGCAGCGCAATCAGCACGGCCAAAGCCGCTGATGTGGTGGCGAGGACGACCGAGGCAATGAGAGCACTGCGCCATTCCGGATTGAGGAAGATTTCGCCGTACCAGGCCAGCGAAAAGCCCTGCGGCGGAAAGGCAAGCGTCTGCTTCGCGTTGACCGACACGCCGGCAACCACGATCAGCGGAAGGGCGAGAAACAGCCCGACGAGGAAGAAATAAAGGCGTCTGAGGGTGGTCATCATGCCTTTTCTCCCTTGCGTCCGATCAGCAATGTCAGGGCCACCAGACCAAGCGTCACAAGCACCAGAAACACGGCCATGGCCGCCGCAAACGGCATGTTGGACTGGTAGATCGCCTGATCGGTGATGAGGACGGAGAGCGTCCAGTGCTGCGGCCTGCCAAGAATCTGCGGCAGCAGATACGAACCCAGCGCGAAGATGAACACCATTATCAGCGTCGCCATGATCGTGTTGCGCAGCGCCGGCACAAGCACGTTGAAGAAGGCGCGCACCGGCGACGAACCCAATGTCCGCGCCGCCTCCATCAGGGTGGGATCGAGCCGGACAAGGGCGGGGTAAAGGACAAGCACCGTATAGGGCAGCGCCTGATAGACCATGCCCGTCAGCACAGCGCCAAAGCTCGGCGACAGGGCGACGGCCTGTTTCATCAACCCCAGTTGGACAAGAATGTTGGTGATCCCGGCCGTGCGCGAAAACAGTGTGGACCAGGCAAAGCCGATGATGACTTCCGACAGCGACAGTACGGAGAGCAAGGCCACGAGCCAGATCACCTGCAACCGGCGCGGCAGCTTGGACAGGAGATAGGTGAAGGGCAGGGCAAGAACGACGCAGCAGATGGCGACGGTGATGGCCAGCATCAGCGAGAAGCCGAGAACGCCGCCGAAGAAGACGCTGAGAAAGCGCTCGTAATTGGAGAAGACGAAGGCAGGCGTATAGAAGCCGCCCTGCTGGCGCTGGAAGAAACTCACAGCGATCATGGTGCCGAACGGCACCACGAAAAACACCAGCAGCATGCCCGCGGGGAAAAACAGCGGCCCGTAATCGGCTATGGATTGGGGGGCTTCGCGCTTCATTGTTTCAGCACCACGCAGACATCGGGGGCGAGCACGATGCCGACCTGTTGTCCGGCTGTCACCTCAGGCCGGGCACGCGGCGTCGAGACGGCGACGATCTGCTTGCCACCCGCTTCCACGAAGGTTTCGATCGTGCCGCCAAGATCGCGCACGAAGGTCACGGTGCCGTTGATGGCGCCGTTGCCCGGCGCTGTCAGGTGCACATCTTCCGGCCGCACGGAAATCGTTGCTTTCTGCAGTCCTGCAGGCAGGACCAGACCGGGCACGCTGTGCCCGAAGATGGTGGCGGCGCCCGAACTGTCGGCCGTCGTTTCGATGAGATTTGTCGAGCCGATGAAGTCGGCGACAAACGTATCGGCGGGCTTGCGGTAGATTTCGATCGGCGAGGCGGCCTGGCGTATGTGTCCGCCATTCATGACCACCACCGTATCGGCCATGGTCATGGCTTCGCGCTGGTCGTGCGTCACCACGATGGTGGTGATGCCGAGCTTCTGCTGCAGCTGCCGCAGTTCCACCTGCATCGCTTCACGCAGCTTTGCATCGAGCGCCGAGAGCGGCTCGTCCAGCAGGAACAGTTTGGGCGAAAGCGCCAAAGCGCGGGCGATGGCCACGCGCTGGCGCTGGCCGCCGGACAGTTTCGAAACGGGCCGGTCGCCGTAGCCGGGCAGGTGGATCAGGGCCAGCAGTTCATCGACGCGCTTTTTCTGGTCTTCGCGGCCTTTGCCGCGAATGCGCAGGGGGTAGGCGATGTTCTCGCCCACGCTCAAATGCGGGAACAGGGCCAGCGACTGGAACACCATGCCCAGATTGCGCTTGTGGGTCGGGACCTTGGTGATGTCTTCGCCGTCGAGCAGGATGGAGCCGCCGGTCGGGTCGTCGAGCCCGGCAATCATCCGCAGGAGCGTGGTCTTGCCGCAGCCCGATGGCCCGAGCATGCATACAAACGTGCCGTGCGGCACGGAAAGCTGCACATTCTCCACGGCGGTAAATGTACCAAATTGCTTGGTCACACCGTTCAATACCAGTCCGGACATCGAGCCCTCGTTTCATTCGTCATCGTTAAAAAGAAACCCGGTTCGCAATAGGCCGGGTTTCACCTTTGTACAATCCGGCAGGCTGCCGCCGGTTCCGGAAAGCCTATCCGCAACCGGCGGCAAACGCGATCAGCCAACGATCAGCTCGGTCCATTTCTGGTTGAGGAAGTCGGCCTTGGTCGTCAGCAGGTCGTAGCGCGGCAGGATCGGTTCGATATCCGACGATACAGCCGCGAACTCCTTTTCATTCAGGTCGAGCAGTTCGCGCTTGACCGTCGGAGCCGTGCCCACCTTGCGGGACAGGGTTGCCTGAATGGCTGGCTGGCTCATGTAATCGATGAAGATATGCGCTTCGTCGATCTTCTTTGATGCGCGTGACACCGCCCAGCAGCCTGAATCCTGGATGCCGCCTTCCTTCGGGAAGGTGGAGCGGACAGGATGCCCCTCGGACGCTGCCAGGCCGGTAACGTCGTGATAATACTGGCCCATCGGGATTTCACCTGATTTCAGCGCCTGTTCGAACTGCGCTTCGTCGCGGTACCATAGCCGGACATTCGGCTTCACTTCGGCCAGCTTGTCGAAGACCTTGAGGATGCCTTCCTCCGTATCGAGGGCATTGGTGCCGCCGAAGAAGGTTTTTGCCGTCACTTCCAGAAGGAACGAGTTGGAAACGAGGGCAAGCAGGCCGAGTTTGTCGGCGTTTGCCGGATCCCAGAAGGCCTGCCAGGATGTCGGCGCTTCCTTGTAGACATCGGTGTTGGTCACGAGCGTGATATACCATGCCACCGCGCCGATACCGGCGATGCGCCCATCGGGATATTTGTTGATGAAACGGTCGAGCAGGTTCTTCGCGTTGGGCAGTTTCGCCGTGTCAAGCGGCGTCCAGAGTTCGGTCGACTGGCCCTTGATCATGGCAACCTGCGACATCATCGAAATATCGGCAGGGGCAGCACCGGCCTTGGCAGCCTGTTCAAGCTGAACCAGCCAGGCTTCGCCCGTCGGTTCTGCGACGGATTCAACGGCAATGCCGGTTGCCTTGGTGAATTCGGGGAAAATGTTCTTGTCGAACGAATTCTTGAAGTAGCCGCCATAGACGCCGATTTTCAGGGACTTGTCC
Organism: Phyllobacterium sp. T2-21; assembly: GCF_055378485.1. Classification (NCBI taxonomy): domain Bacteria; kingdom Pseudomonadati; phylum Pseudomonadota; class Alphaproteobacteria; order Hyphomicrobiales; family Phyllobacteriaceae; genus Phyllobacterium; species Phyllobacterium sp. T2-21. Next base: position 384,276 of record NZ_AP027915.1, read on the forward strand.
TGTGCGCGCAGCACGGACGGCATGGCAAGCATTGCGGTGCCCAAAGCCCCGGCAGCCAGCACGGTACGCCGGTTGACGGCTGTTTTGATCATTGTATCCATAGTCCGATCTCCTTCTTGTTGGCCAGTTTCTGGCTGATTCCCACTCTTTTACCAACACTGCGCGCGCTCTAGCGCTGTGCGGTACGAAGTTCCAGTTTCTTAGTGTAGCGCGTCAGCGGATAGCACAGAACAAAATAGATCAATGCCACCAGCCCATAGACGGTGAAAGGTTCGAAAGTTGCATTGTTGATGGCGTTCGACGTCCTGACCAGTTCCTCAAATCCGATGATCGACGTCAAAGCCGTGCTCTTGATCAACTGCACGAGAAAACCGACCGTCGGTGCCCGTGTTATGGCAAAGGCCTGCGGCAGGATGACCAGCCGCAGCTGCGCGAAATAATGCAGGCCAAGGCTGCTGCCGGCGTCCCACTGTCCGTCTGGCAGCGATTGCACGCCGCCCCGCCAGATTTCGGCGAGGAACGCACTGGCGCAAAGCGTCAGACCCAGCACTGCGGCCGTCCAGGCTTCGATACGGAAGCCGAGCAGCGGCAGGCCGAAGAACAGCAGAAACAGCTGCATCAGCAGCGGCGTTCCCTGAAACAGGCCGATGTAATATTGGGCGCTGCGGCGCAGCCAGTTGCGTTTCGAGATACGTGCCAGAAGGATAGCCACGCCGACGATGGCACCACCGGTAAAAGCGACGATGGAAAGCAATACTGTCCAGCGGGCCGCCAGCAGCAGATTGCGCGCTATGTCCCAGAAGGTGAACTCGATCATGCCATGCCTCCGGCAATCGATCGGCGTCCGGCCGCATAGAGCAGCCTGCGCAGGGCGATACTGAGCCCGAGATAGACCAGGGTCACGATGAAATAGGTTTCGAAAGCGCGGAAGGTGCGCGCCTGAAGCATGTCGGCCTCGTAGGTCAACTCCCGCACGGCGATCTGCGAAACGACGGCGGATTCCAGCATCATGATAACGATCTGGCTGGTCAGGGCAGGGAAGATAACCTTTAGCGCCTGAGGCAGTACGATCTTGATGAAGATGATCCTCGGGCGAAGGCCAAGCGCCTTCGCCGCTTCGGTCTGCCCCTTGTGAACGGCATCCAGTCCGGCGCCAACGATCTCTGTGCTGTAGGCCGCCATGTTCAGGGTCATGGCAAGGATCGCTGCCGCAACGGGGTCAAGGCGGATGCCGAGGCGCGGCAGGCCGAAAAAGATGAAGAACAGCTGCACCAGAAACGGTGTGTTGCGGATGAGCTCGACGTATCCGGCAACCAGCTTGCGCAGGATCGCATGGCGGCTGCGGCGCCCGATGGCGCCGAAGATGCTGAGCAATGTGCCAGCGACTGAGGTCACGACGATCAGAAAGACCGTCATGGCCGCACCGCTGGCAATCATGCCGAGCGCATCGTTCAACCAGCCGAAATCGAGCGCATAGCCCACAGGTCAATCCTTGAGATTGGCAGGATTGAGCGGTGTCTTCAGCCAGGCCTCGGAACTCTTGTTGAGCGAGCCATCCGCCAGCATCTTCGCGACGGCATCGTTGACGGCCTGCTTGAGACGGTCCTCTTTCTTGTTCAGGGCAATATGCGAGGGAGACGTCAGAAGCTGGAATTTCTGTTCCGGCGCAAGGGCTTCCTGCCGCGCGAGCACCTGCGCGCCCACATCGTTGCCGACCACCATGAGCTGCGTCTGGCCGGAGATGAAGGCCTGGATGACGGCGTTGTAATTGTCGAAGCGCTTTACGTCGGCTGAAGCCGGTGCCGCCGCAGTCAGGGATGTGTCTTCCAGCGTGCCGCGATTGACGGCAATGCTCTTTCCGGCGAGATCGTCCTTGTTCTTGATCTCAAGCGCCTTCGGCCCGATCACCGCGATGTAGTACGGAGCGTAAGGCGCGGCGAAATCGAGGACCTGTTCGCGTTCCTTGCTGTAGCCGACGCTCATCAGCAGGTCGACGCGATGTTCCGTGAGGTAGGGAATGCGGTTCTGGCCGGTAACGCTGACAGTCTTGAGCTTGACCTTCAATGCGTTGGCAAGAGCCTGGGCCACGTCGATATCATAACCCTTCAGGGTCATGTCGGCGCTTGCCGACGAGAAGGGCGGGAAGTCGGCAAAGACACCGACATTGATAACGCCGGCTTTAGTGATGTCGTCGATGGCGTCGGCGCGCGCCGCCGTTGCCGACATGGCGATGGTTGCACCACCCAGCAGCAGAAGCGCGGCAAAGGATGATTTGAGCGTGGTTTTGAATGTCATGGCAGTCCCCTTCTTGTTATTATGTGACGGTGCGGAATGATATCGCCGCACCGTTTGTCAGGTCTATTGATACGTGTCAGTCGCGTTTTCCTGCAACGAACGGGCTGAACACCATCAGGCTCAGGATTTCGAACAGCACCTGCGCGCCGGCATGGGCGGTGTTGGTGGTCGCATCATATTGCGGTGCCACTTCCACCACGTCGCCGCCCACCAGGTTGATGCCCTTGAGGCCGCGGATCAGTTCGAGCACTTCGCGGGTGGTCAGGCCGCCCACCTCGGGCGTGCCGGTGCCCGGCGCAAAGCTCGGATCGACGCTGTCGATGTCGAACGACAGATAGGTCGGACCGTCGCCGACGATCTTGCGGGCCTTCTCGATGATGGCGGGCATGCCAAGGCCGGTTACCTCTTCCGCATGGATGACGGTCATGCCGGATTCGTACGAGAATTCCCACAGATATTCCGCCGCGCCGCGAATCCCGATCTGGACCGTGCGGGTCGGATCGAGGACCCCGTCGAGCACCGCATTGCGGAATGGCCCGCCATGATGGAACTTCGTCTGGTCGAAGGCGCCGCCCGTATCGCAGTGGGCATCGATATGGATCATGCCGACCGGACGCTTCTTGCCGACGGCCTTGAGAATAGGATGGGTGATCGAATGGTCGCCGCCGACGGCAAGCGGCACCACGCCGGCGTCGACGATCTGGTTGAACCGGCGCTCGATATCGTCATGGCTCTGTTCCAGCCGGTAGCGGCTGGCAAAGGGAACGTCGCCGATATCGGCAACGCGCAGGTCAAAAACGGGCGCGCAGCCGAGCACATGGTTGTACGGTCCGATGCGTTCGATGGTGCGCACGGCGCGCGGACCGAAGCGCGAGCCGGGACGGTTGGTCACGCCAAGGTCCATCGGGACGCCGACAATGGCCACCTGCAGATTGCCGAAATCCGGTGTCGCTGCATCGACCGGCATATAGGGCGCGGTGAGGAATGTCGGAATGCCCGCATAGGGTGCAAGCCGCGTGCCGCTCTTGGAGAAAATCTTGTCCGCAACCTTGCGGAAGGTTGGATCGAACAGTTCGCCGCCATGGCTTTCGCCATACTTAGCCCGCAGATCGCTCAGCTTCTTCTCATCCCACGATGTCATGACACTATCCCGTTCTCTGAAAGCTCGGGGGAAACGCGGGAGGGATTGCCCTTGCAAGGGTTGTCCGATGTGATCCGCTTCTGTCAGTTCCCCTGGGCTTTTCGCCTTCGTTGGCCATATTATCGATGCAAAGGCGATGGAAAAGCAATTGACATTGTTGTAGGGATTAGTGTGAGAAAATCTCACATGACAAATCCGAATTTGATGTCTATTGGAGTCTCCCATGACGCTTGGCCGGTTGCCTCCATTGAATCCCCTGCGCGCCTTCGAAGCGACGGCGCGGCACGGTTCCGTGACTGCCGCTGCCCGCGAACTCAACGTGACCCACGGTGCCATCAGCCACCAGATCAAGGCATTGGAAGCAACGCTCGATGTGCAACTGTTCGAGCGCGGTGCGCAGCGGCTGAAACTGACGGCGCAGGGCGCGCTGCTGCTGCCGACCATTTCCAAGGCATTCGAGGATATTGCGACGGCAACGGCCCTGATGAAACGCCCCACGACCAAGGGCGAATTGACGGTGACCTGCGTGCCGGCACTACTGTCGCTCTGGCTCATTCCCCGCATGAACCAGTTCACCGAACAATATCCCGATATCCGGCTGACACTGATTGCCACCAACGAGGCGCATTATCTCCAGTCGCCCGATGTGGATGTCTGCGTGCTCTACGGGGATGGCAAATGGTCGGACTGCTGGTCGCGTTTGTGGAGCACGCTGAAGCTTTTTCCGGTGGCCAGCCCGACGCTGCTCAACAGCCGCCCGCTGCGCTCGGTCCGCGACCTGCGCAACCATGTGCTCCTGCATGGCGATGACGGGCGCGAATGGAACACCTGGCTGGCAGCAGCTGATGCCACGGATCTTGCGCGCGGCGCCCAGCATTTCATGAGCGATGCGCGGCTCTCGACGGAGGCTGCGCTTTACGGGCAGGGCGTTTCGCTTGGCGATACGATTACCGCGAGCAACCTGATCGCCAAGGGCGAACTCATCGTTCCCTTCGACCTGACCGTGCCCGCCAATGACGCATTCCATGTCGCCTGCCGCAACGAGGTGCGCAATGCGCCCATCGTCAAGGTTTTCATCGACTGGTTCTTCGCATCGCTGGAAACCGATACCATCACGGAACCGCAGACCTCGGCCCGCCGGATCATCCGGCGGCGCAATGGCAAGATCAGTGCGCCCGAGCGCGCGGCGGCGCCGCCATCCATTCCCACAACACGAGCCAAAAGGCCTGACCGCACGCAGAAGCGGCGTGCCAAGGCCGATACCCGATAGGACGATCATCCATGACTGCTGCTGTGCTGAACCCGCTCGTCACCCGCCTGTCTCCTCCGCCCATTCCGGCCGTGCAGGCCTGGGGCCGGGCCTATGCCGGCGGACATGGCCCCTTGATCGACCTGTCGCAGGCGGTTCCGGGCTATCCGCCCCATCCGGACATGCTGCGCTGGCTCGGCGAAGCGGCGTCTTCGGTTGCTTATGCCAATTACGGGCCGATCGAGGGCGAGACGGTTCTGCGCGATGCCTATGCCGCGCATGTGTCGGCGCTTTATGGCGCTGGAATCAACGGCCGGAACATCCACATCACATCAGGCTGCAACCAGGCCTTCATCTGTGCCGCCATGGTCGTGGCCGCCGCGGGCGAAACGGTGCTTGTCACCGATCCCTTTTACTTCAACCATGAAACCACGCTGTCGATGCTTGGTATCACGACGGGGTTTGTCGCCTGCGGTGCGGCAGACGGTTTCGTGCCGACAGTGGAGGCGGTTGAAAAAGCGCTGGTGCCGGGCGTGCGTGCCCTGGCGCTGGTCACCCCGAACAATCCGACCGGCGCGGTCTATTCACCTGACCGGCTCCGCGCAATTTTCGAGGTTTGCAGGAAGCATGGCATCTGGCTCATTCTGGACGAAACCTACCGCGACTTTCTGGCCGATGGCTCCGGCGCACCGCATGGTCTTTTCAATGAAAGCGGCTGGGAAGACAACCTCATCCAGCTCTACAGCTTTTCCAAATCCTTCTGCATTCCGGGACACCGGCTGGGGGCGGTAACGGCGGGTGAAACCGTTGTCACGGAAATTGCCAAGATCATGGACAATCTGCAGATCTGCGCGCCGCGCGCACCGCAGATTGCCGTAGCGCATGCGCTTCCCGCATTGAGCGACTGGCGCGCCGCCAACCGGCTGGAAATCGAAACCCGTGCCCAGGCCCTGCGTGAGACCATGTCCGGTCTTGGCGGCTGGAAGCTCGAAGCCGTCGGTGCCTACTTCGCGTTTGTCCGCCATCCCTTCCCGGGCAAGACCTCAGTCGAAGTGGCCGAGCAATTGGCCAGACAGGCGGGCATACTGGCCATTCCCGGTGAATATTTCGGCGCCGGACACACGCAGTTCCTGCGCTTTGCCTTTGCCAATGCAGATGCCGCAACTATTCGGCAGCTGCGTGGCCGCATGGTCGATTTCAGCATCTGACAACAGGGGCTGGCAACATCGTTGCCAGCCCCTGGAGTTTCAGTAGCCTTTTGCTTCGCCTGAGCTGGCGCGGCTGTCGATGGCGCCGTTATACCGCGCGCCGTCACCCTTTTCGATGTCGGAAAGGCTCGCGCCGCCGACGAGGATGCCTGCGGCCTGGCCCCAGATCGACCAATTCTTGTCGATCTGGACGGTGTGGCCCATATCGCTCAATACCTTGCGCGTATCTGCCGAGAGGGCATAGGGCTCCATGTAAACCTTGTCGGGCAGCCACTGATGATGGACGCGCGGTGCATCAATGGCTTCCTGGATGTTCATGCCATGATCGATGACGTTGAGGATCGCTTCCAGCGTGATGGTGATGATGCGCGAACCGCCGGGGCTGCCGATCACCATGAATGGCTTGCCATCCTTGGAAATGATCGTCGGGCTCATCGAGGAGAGCGGCGTCTTCTTCGGCGCGATGGCGTTGGCTTCGCCCTGTACCAGCCCGTACAGATTGGGAACGCCGGGCTTGGAGGTGAAGTCGTCCATTTCATTGTTAAGAAGCACGCCGGTCCCAGGCGCCACGACACCCGCGCCGAAGGAGCCGTTCAACGTATAGGTGACGGCAACCGCATTGCCGTCATTGTCGATGATCGAATAGTGCGTTGTTTCCGTGCTCTCGCCGAGGCCTTTCGGCATCAGCTCTTTCGATACACCGGCCTTGAACGGGCTGATCTTCTCGCGAATTTCCTTGGCATAGGCCTTGTCGAGCAATTTTGAGACTGGATTGTTGACGAAATCCGGGTCGCCAAGTGCTGAGTTGCGGTCGACATAGGCGTAGCGCATGGCCTCGACCATGGCATGCACGGTTTCGGCGGAGCCATAACCGAGATAGGACAGCGGATAGCCCTCGAGCACGTTGAGGATTTCGCAGATGATGACGCCGCCGGAGCTTGGGGGCGGCGACGACACGATGTCATAACCACGATAATTGCACTTCACCGGCTCCAGCTCGCGCACCGAATACTGCTCGAAATCCTGCTTGGTGAGAATGCCGCCCTTGTCCTGGCTGGCTTTTGCAATGGCATCGGCAGTAGTGCCCTTGTAGAAGGAATCAGGCCCCTTGTCGGAGATGCCGGACAGGGTCGCGGCAAGATCGGTCTGGACGAGCGTTTCGCCAACCGCATAGGGTTTGCCGTCAGGCTTCAGAAAAATCGCGGCAGCAGCCGGATCCTTGGCAAGCCGCTTGTTGCCGGCCTTAAACGAATTGATATCGCCCTGAACCAGCTCGAAACCATCCCGCGCAAGACGGATCGCCGGTCCCAGCAATTCCTCGCGTTTTTTGGTGCCGTACTTCTCACGCGCCAGTTCGAATCCTGCAACGGTTCCCGGCACGCCAACCGCCAGATATCCGTCGAGGCTTAGACCTTTGACGATATTGCTCTTGTCATCGAGATACATGGTTTTGGTGGACGCCAGCGGAGCGCGCTCGCGAAAATCGAGAAAGGTGGTCTTACCGTCCTTGAGGCGAATCGTCATGAATCCGCCACCGCCAATATTGCCTGCCGTAGGGTAAAGCACAGCGAGCGCATAACCAACCGCTACCGCCGCGTCCACGGCATTGCCGCCACTTTTCAAAACGTCAACGCCGACTTCCGTTGCCAGATGCTGGGCTGATACGACCATGCCATGCTCGGCTTTTGCCGGTTCAGGCGATGCTGCAAAGGCTGTGGTGATGGGGATTGTGCTCAAGGCGAGGGAAACGGTGAAAGAAACCACCGTTGTGAAACGGGTCTGCATACTTTTCCTCCTGCTGGCAATCTCGGGAACGGCTAGAGGAACCTCTCCCGCATGTGATGTCCAGTATGAAAGCGACTTGTACGCAAGTTTTACAAAGTTTGCGGAGGCCGCTATAAACCTGAAGTAATGTTAAGGTATGGATTGAGCGGATGACAATCAAACCAAGTGAGCGGCACAGGCAGTTGACGGTGGGGGAAGTGGCGGCACGCAGCGGCGTGGCGGTTTCGACGCTGCATTTCTACGAGAGCAAGGGCCTTATCCACAGCGAACGCAACCGTGGCAACCAGCGCCGTTACTCGCGCGAGGTTCTGCGGCGTGTTGCCATCATCAAGGTGGCGCAACGGACGGGCATACCGCTGGCATCGATTGCCGAAGCCCTGTCGACCCTGCCGCAGGGACGGGCTCCGACGCCGGCGGACTGGCGGCGGCTCTCGGCAGGCTGGAAGGCGGATCTGGATGACCGGATCAACAAACTGATCGGCCTGCGCGATCAGTTGAACTGCTGTATTGGGTGTGGTTGCCTGTCAATGCAGGAATGCCCCTTACGCAACCCCTGGGATGAGCTGTCCGAGCAGGGACCAGGACCGCGATTGCTCGATCCAGCACCAAGCGCCGATTAAAGCACGGGCCGGGCCCCTCTGCCGCACGGGGCAGAGGGGGTGAACAGCCTTGGGAGGCTTATTTCTTCCTCAGCAGGGATTTGGCTTCCTTGATCCCAAGTGCTTCGGGGCGGGTACAGCTGGTCTTGATGTCGATGAACTTCCTTTCTTCGCCGGAGCGCAGGATCGAAACCATGACATCGACACCGTGCAGCGCCCGGTCGATGGAGCAGCGGATATCGCGGCCCTCGAGAATCGCTGCCGCCATGTCCGCCAGCCCGGCCGTGCGGTAATTGGCCATCATGCCGACGGAATGCTTCTGGTTGGGAATGCCGAAAGGATGCGCCCAGCTTTTCAGTGATTTCGCCTTCTTGCCCGGCTTGGCCAGTTTGACATCGCCGCCGAAGAAATTCGGATCGGGCAGGAACAGCGAGCCATCCGTGCCGTAGAGCTCCATGTTCGGATGATGATGCGCCCAGACATCCCAGCTTGCCGACAGGGTGATGGACGCGCCGCTGGCAAATTCAAGCAGGGCCTGAATGGTGGTCGGTGTCGTCACCGCGATGGTTTCACCCCGGCGCGGTTCGCTGGTGATGGTGCGGGTCGGTGTAGCCATCGATGTCAGGGCGGCCACCCGCTTCACCGGTCCGATCAGGTTGATGAGATTGGCGATGTAGTACGGGCCGAGGTCAAGGATCGGGCCGCCGCCCGGACGGAAGAAAAAGTCCGGATTGGGATGCCAGTGCTCCATGCCGTGGCTCATGACATGGGCGGTTCCCGATGTGATCGTGCCGATCTGGCCGTCATCCACCGCTTTGCGCGCCAGCTGATGCGCACCGCCCAGATAGGTGTCCGGCGCGCAGCCGGCCTTCAACCCCTTCTTGCTGGCGAGTTTTTGCAACTCAAGGCCATCCTTGAGCGACAGGGTCAGCGGCTTCTCCGAATAGAGATGCTTGCCGGCCGACAGGATCTGGTGCGAGACGGCAAAGTGCGCGTCCGGCACCGTCAGGTTGACGATAAGGTCGATGTCATCGCTTGCAAGCAGCTTGTCGATGCTGCGTGCCTCGATGCCGAATTCCTTGGCGCGCGCTTCCGCCGCCTTCTTGTTGAGGTCAGCGACGGCACGGATTTCGATGCCCTTGAACAGGGGGCCGAGCCTCAGATAGGTGGCGGAAATGTTGCCGGCGCCGATGATGCCAATACCAAGTGTTTTTGCCATGATGCTGTCTTTCTTCAGAATGCCTTGACCGTGGCGACGGAACGGCGGGCAAACCGTTCGTCATCCGACGGGTTGTCGTGTTCCATGACGAAATACCGGGCCGATGTGCCCTTCAGCGCTGCAAAGAGTGCTTTCCAGTCGACTGTGCCGTAACCGACATCCGCCCAGCCGTCTTCATTGGTGTTTTCGCCAGCCGGTGCGATGTCCTTGACGTGAACGGCGCTGATGCGGGAGCCGTAATCCCCGATCCACTGGAACGGGTCCGCGCCGCCGCGGATGATCCAGGCGATGTCCGCCTCCCAGGAAATGCTCGGCGCGGCATCGAGGATGAGCTTCTGCGGGATCGAGCCGTCAGGCAGTGCCTTGAACTCGAAATCATGGTTGTGCCAGCCGAAAATATATCCAGCCTTGCTGTAGGTGGTATGCGCCGCTTCGAGCCGCTTGCCGAAATCCGACCAGCCGGACGCGTCCGAGGGGCGTTGCTCGACGGCCAGATGCGGGCAATAGATGGCCTTCATGCCCAGTGTTCCGGCAATATCGAGCACCTTGTTCGGCTCGTTTTCCAGAAGATCGATGCTGAAATGGCCGGATGCCATGGTGAGGCCATGGGCATCGAGCGCGGTCCGGGTTGCCGCTGCATCCGCGTAAAGCCCGCCATAACCTTCCACCTGCGCATAACCATTCTTCTGCAGGATCGGAAGAATTCTATCGAGCGGGGGAAAGTTGCGGGAACTGTAGAGCTGGTAGGAAAAGTCAGTCACGGTCAGTACTCCATAAGGTTTGTCAGATGCGGTCTTCAGTCTGGGAGTCAAAAAGCGAGGCGAGGGCTGGATCGAAGGTGAGGTGCACGGTTTCGCCGTTCTGGTAGCGGCGGCCGGAATCCACGCGCACCGACACGGCTTTGCCGGCGACTTTCAGCCAGACAAGGCTGTCGGCGCCCATGGGCTCGTCGAGATCGACGGTCGCCTTGCATGAGCGGCCTGCCGGGCCGGGCTGATCGCCGAGTGTGATGTGCTCGGGACGCAGGCCGAAAATGACGGACCGCCCGATCTGCAGAGATTCTTGTGCCACGTAGTTTTCCAGGGAGATATCGAGGTCGGCGATGCGGAAGACGGGTTTGCCGTCCTTCTCTGCAATCTCGCCCTTGAGGAAATTCATCGACGGCGAGCCGATGAAACTGGCGACGAACAGGTTGCGCGGCTTGTTGTAGATGGTGAGCGGTTCGTCCAGCTGCTGGATCAATCCGCCCTTCATGACGGCGATACGGTCCGCCAGCGTCAGGGCCTCGATCTGGTCGTGGGTGACGTAAATCATCGTATTGGCGAGCTTCTGGTGCAGGCGTTTGATCTCGACACGCAGCTCCGAGCGCAGCTTGGCATCCAGATTGGACAGGGGCTCGTCGAACAGGAATACGTCGACGTCGCGCACCAGGGCACGGCCGATGGCGACGCGCTGGCGCTGGCCGCCGGAAAGCGCGCCGGGCTTGCGTTGCAGGAGCGGCCCGATCTGCAGAATATCAGCAGCATTGGCGATCCGCTTGTCGATCTCCGCCTTGGGCAGGCCCGCTACCCGCAAGCCGAAGGAAAGGTTTTTCTCGACCGTCATCTGCGGATAGAGCGCATAGGACTGGAACACCATGCCGATGCCGCGATCTTTCGGCTCCTTCCACGTGACGTTCTTGTCCTTGATGAAAATCTGCCCGTCCGAGATCTCAAGCAATCCAGCGATGCAGTTGAGCAAGGTCGATTTTCCGCAGCCCGATGGTCCGAGCAGCACGAGAAACTCGCCATCGGCAACGTCGATATTGAGCTCCTTGAGCACGCTCACCGAACCGTAATTGAGCGAAAGATCCTTGATCGAAACGCTGGGGCTCTGCTGGGTCATACCGATCCGCTCCCGTGAAACTGTTGTAGAAAGATTGGCTGCATCCGCGATCATCCTTTGACGGCGCCAGCGGCAATGCCCCTGACGAAATATTTGCCTGAGAAGAAGTAGACGAGCAGCGGCACCAGGCCGGTGAGGATGGTGGCTGCCATGTTGACGTTGTATTCCTTGACGCCCTGCGTCGAGTTGACGATGTTGTTGAGCTGCACCGTCATCGGCACGTTTTTCGTGCCGGCAAAGACGACACCGAAGAGGAAGTCATTCCAGATGCCGGTGACCTGCAGGATGATCGCGACGACGAAGATCGGCGCGGACATCGGCACCATGATCTGGAAGAAGATGCGCCAGAAACCCGCCCCGTCGACGCGGGCCGCCTTGAAGAGTTCCGCCGGCAGCGAGGCGAAGTAGTTGCGGAACAGCAGGGTCAGGATCGGCATGCCGAAGATGGTGTGGATCACGATGACGCCGGTCAGCGTTCCGAAGATGCCAAGATTGCGGGTGATGATCACGAGCGGATACAGCATCACCTGATAGGGAATGAAGGCGCCGAACAGGAGGATGCTGAAAAACACCTCCGAACCTTTGAAGCGCCAGTTGGCCAGCGCATAGCCATTGACCGATGCGATGAGGATCGAAGCGATGACGCTCGGTATGGTGATCTTCACCGAGTTCATGAAGCCGACCTTCAGGCCCTCGCAGTAGAGGCCGGTACAGGCGCTGTCCCAAGCCGTGCTCCACGACTGGAAGGTGATTTCCACGGGCGGCGAGAAGATATTGCCGAGACGGATTTCCGGCATGCCCTTCAGCGAAGTGACGATCATCACGTAGAGCGGCAGCAGGTAGTAGATCGCGGCCACCAGCAGGACGCCATAGATCATGATTGTCGACGGCGCGAAGGTCGTCGTGGGACGTTTGCCGCGCGGTTCGGCGGCGGTCTGGCTTGCCATGGTCATTTGCGTTTGCCCTCGCGGAATTCCATCAAAACCCAGGGAATGAGGACGATGAGAACGGTGGTCAGCATGATGGTGGACGCGGCAAGGCCCTGTCCGAGATTGGCGCGGCGGAACATGAATTCGTAGACATATTTGGCCGGTACTTCGCTGGCATTGCCGGGACCGCCATCGGTCAGGGCGACGACGAGGTCGTAGACGCGGACAATACCGGCGGCGATAAGGACAATGGTGGTGATGAAGACGGGGCGCATCATCGGAATGATGATGAAGAGATAGGTTTTCCAGATCGGGATGCCGTCAACCCGCGCGGCCTTCCAGATTTCCTCGTCGATGTTGCGCAGGCCTGCCAGCATCAGCGCCATGACAAGGCCCGTACCATGCCAGAGGCCGGCAATGACGATGGCATAGATGGCATAGCGCTGGTCGTTCAGAATCGAGAAGGTGAAGTTTTCAAAGCCGAGATCCCGCACCACCCGCTGGATGCCGTAGGTCGGCGTGAGTATCCATTGCCAGACCAGCCCCGTGACAATGAACGAGAGGGCGTAGGGATAGAGAAAGATGGTGCGGAACGTGTTCTCGAAGCGGATTTTCTGGTCCATCAGCGCCGCGAGAATGAAGCCGATGACCGATGAAAAGAACAGCAGGAAGACGCCGAAGATCGCAAGGTTGACAGCGGAGATATTCCAGCGCGGCGTGTTGAAGAGGCGGGTATACTGGTCGAACCCGACGAATGTCAGCTCCGGCAATGCCCGCGACGCGGTGAAGGAATAAACGACAGTCCACAGCGTGCAGCCGATGAAGACCACCAGAACGGTTGCGATCATCGGCAGGGCCGCAACCTTGGCGTTCAGGTTCTTGAACAATGTGTTGGGACGCGCGGTGGAACTCATGGCGTTCTCCGTCAACTCTTGGCACGGCCGCCAATCGCTTGCGCGACCGGCGGGGTGCCTGGAGGAAGGTCGGTTCTACTGGGCTTGCTTGATGATAGCGACGAAGCGCGCCTGCGCATCATCGACGGACATGTGGGCGTCGGCGAAGAACTCCTTGGTCAGATCCTCGATCTGCCCCTTGGTGTCCGCGGTCAGGTTCTGGTTCAGCGACGGCAGGATGTTTTCCGGCTTTTTCAGAATCTCGATGCCTTTTTTCATGCAGGCATTGGCGGCTTCGAGATCGACATCGCCGCGCACCGGCAGCGAGCCCTTGGCCAGATTGAAGGCAACCTGCGTTTCCCTGGAAAGAAGCAGGCTCGCCAGCTTCAGCTGCGCCTTGGTCACCTCGGGGTTCTGGTTCTTGGGGAAGTAGAAGGCATCGCCGCCCGTATCGAGAATGGCGTTGCCGCCCAGCCCGGGCAGGCAGTCATAATCGGTTCCGGCGACCTTTTTCGCCACGCCGAACTCACCCTGAGCCCAGTCGCCCATCACCTGTGCCCCGGCCTTGCCGGTCATGACGAGCGTGGTTGCCTCGTTCCAGGAGCGGCCGACATAGCCGGGATCGACCAGGCTGCGGGCCTGTGCGTACGCTTCCCACACCGCCTTCATTTCCGGACCGGCGGCGGCTTCGGCATTCTTGTCCTGATAGACCTTCAGGAACAGATCCTTGCCGCCGAGCGAGGGGATCATGACGTTGAAAATGCCGGTGACCTGCCAGGCATCGCCAGTGGCTAGCGGGATGATACCCTTTTCCTTCAGCTTGGGCGCCGCCGCGACAAATTCCTGCCAGTTCGCCGGAACGGGCAGACCCGCATCCTTGAAGGTATTGGGATTGATCCACATCCACTGCCAGGAATGGATGTTGACCGGTACGCAATAAATCTTCCCGTCATATTTACAGGCGTCGAGCAGCTTTGCCGGGCGGATGAAAGCGGCCCAGCCTTCCTTGGCGGCAAGATCGGAAAGGTCGGTCATCATGCCGGCCTTGACCAGGTCTTCCGCATCGCGGCCGGTATTGAGCTGGGTTGCGCCCATCGGGTTGCCGCCAAGAATGCGGCTGACGATGATCGGGGTGGCGGTCGAGCCGCTGCCGGCAATCGCGCCATCAACCCATTTGTCACCGCCCTGTTTGTCGAAGGATTCGGCAAGCACCTTGGCCGCAGCTGCCTCGCCGCCCGATGTCCACCAATGGGTGACCTCCAGGTCCACGGCGCCGGCAATGCCGGTTGTCCATAACAATGTGGATGCAGCCAATATGGCCAGAGATGTCCGGTAACGCATCGTATCCTCCCAAATCTGAAACGTTACAGGTACGGTAATTGAAAATTTTGAATGAGGCAATCATGCGTCTCTGATTTTTTTCGATCATCGATATAATCCACAGGACCCTCCTTCGTGTGCAATAAAAACAATTAGTTACGAGGTTAATGTCAAGAATTCCCGTCTACAGCCTATCGACTTTTATGCAAAGCAGGGCGAGGACCGGTCCGGCGGTTGAGCCTGTGGTGCATTGCAACAACTTGGAAATATGAAAAACCTGAAACGATACAGAAACTGGAGGAAGGTATCTTGAAGAACGCTCTTGGCGGGTCCATACAGGGAGAATAATTCGGTTAACCGGTTGAATTGACATGAACGACAAGCAGCATCACCCTGACGACGGGGAAAAAGTGGCGGCGCTCGCGGACGGCGAGAGGCCGACGCTGAAAACCATCGCGTTCATGGCCGGGCTCGGGGTGACGACCGTTTCACGCGCGCTCAAGGATGCGCCGGAAATCGGACAGGCAACCAAGACCCGGGTGCAGTTGATCGCCAAGCAGATCGGCTACAGGCCCAATCGCGCGGGTGTGCGCCTGCGGACCGGCAAGACGAATGTGATCAGTCTGGTGCTCAACGCGCAGAGCGAGATCATGGGGCTGACCTCCAATCTCGTCTACGGTATTTCCGAAGTCCTGGCTGAAACGCCATACCATCTCATCGTGACGCCATACTCGCCCGAGAACGATCCGATGCAGCCCATCCGTTACATCATTGAAACCGGATCGGCTGACGGGATCATCATGTCCCAGACCCAGCCGTCCGATCCGCGCGTGCGTTATCTGACAGATCATCACTTTCCCTTCGCCACGCACGGGCGGACGCGAATGGGTATCGAGCATCCCTTCCACGATTTCGACAACGAAGCCTATGCCTATGCGGCGGTGAAAAGCCTGGTTGAGCGCGGGCGCCGCCGGATCGCCATGGTTGCGGGGCCGGGCCCGGCCCATACCTATTACTGGCATCTCGACGATGGTTTCAGGCGGGGCCTGCAGGAAAGCGGGGCAGTGCCCGTTATGCTCGACCATTGGAACGGCAGCATTTCATTGGACGATGTGCGCAACCGGACGGAAATGTTCATGCGCCAGCCCAATCCGCCGGATGGCATCATCTGCTGTACCGGCGGCCTGACCGTCGCTGTTGTCGCGGGTATCGAGGCAACGGGCATGAAACTTGGCCGGGACATCGATCTGGTGTCGAAGCAGACGACGCATTTCCTGCAATGGTTCCGCCCGGAAATCATTGTGTTTAACGAAGATGTGCGGCATGCCGGGCGCGAACTTGCCCGGGCCGTGTTGCGGCGCATCGAAGGAGCGGACCCGACGCAGTTGCAGAGCCTGAGCTATCCGGAGGCCGAGTAAGCCAGCGGTTTGCTAGCCGATGAGGCCACCGGCCGTGAAGCCGCCGTCGACGGCAAGCGTTTGGCCCGTCACATAGCTTGAACGGTTTTCGTCGAGAAGAAAGGCGATCGTGCTGGCGATTTCCTCCGGCTGGCCGTAACGCCGCTGCGGCACTGTTTTGCTCCAGCCCTCGCGTATTTCAGGCGTATGCACGGCGGCGGCCAGGGGTGTCTCGACCGGGCCGGGCGCAATGGCATTGACACGGATGTTGTAGGGCGCAAGCTCGACCGCCATCACTTGGGTCAGATTGATGATCGCCCCCTTTGACGCACCGTAGGCCGCCCGCCCGATATTGCCGCGCATGCCGGAGATCGAGGCGAGATTGACGATGGCGCCGCCGCCGCTTGCCGCCATGATGCGCGCACCGGCCTGCGTGACCAGAAATGTGCCGATGACGTTGATCTCATGGATCTGCCGGAACATGTCCGCCGTGGTATCGAAGAACGGCGTATCGCGGCCGATTCCCGCCGAACAGACAATCCCCCTGATCGGACCAAACCCTGCTTCCGTCTCCGCCATGAGTGCCTCGACCGCGTGCTCGTCGGTGACATCGAGCTGGGCAAAGCGGATGCGGCCGGGATGGGCCTTGCCGAGGTCTGCCTTCACCGTTTCCTTCACGTCGCGATCAGCAACGACAATCTTCCAGCCGTCGCCGGCCAGGGCATGGACCGTCGCAAGGCCTATCCCCGATGCGCCGCCGGTGACAAGGGCGGTGCGCTCGCCGCTATCGAATGTCGTCATGACGTGGTCCTCTCTGTTGCGGAAGAAGAGGTGGTCAGGCCTCTTCCAGACACAGTTCAAAGGTGATGCAGACGGGATTGTCGCCGCGCACCAGATCGCCGCGGGTGATGCCGCCTCTGGTATCGACCATGGTGATCTCTATGCGGGTCCTGCTGGTATCTGCCGAAACAAACCCGCCGGTGATGAACACTTCCGTTGCGATATCCTCGACGCGGCGGCCATCGGCGTATCGGGCGCCGATCAGGCTGCCGACGCCGCCGCGCAGATGCGCCCCGGCAATACCGTGCTTGCGGCAGATCGCTTCCAGCGCGCCGGTGATGTCTTCGTTCGGGCAGACACGGGCGATGACTGTCCGCGGACCGGCGTCATCGGCCGCAGGTGCGCTGACCGGCACGGGATGGAAAATGGTGAATGCCGTTTCTGCATCCGGCTCCGACACCATGCGGATGGTCTCGACACCCCACACCGTGGCGCGGATCGGCCGGCTGACGATTGTCTCGTGCGGCAGGATGTGGCCGGCGCAACGCCTGCCATCCGGTTCGATCCAGGTGGCGTGGCAATGGATGAAGGCTGCGCCGTCGCGCTCGCCGAACGTGACATTGCCCCGTTCCATTACGGTTTCGCCTGCCGGTGCGAAGGTGTCGCTGTACCATGCCGCATGAAGACCATCGGTCGAGAGTGCCGGCATGAGATAATGGAACGGAGCAAAGGCGCCGCCTTCGATGACAAGCGATGCGGCGCGCAGATTGGCGGCGGCAAGCGGGATGGCAATGGCGTCGTTGAGACTGAGACCCGGCTGGAGCTCGAAGCTGAATGTACGCCCGGTGCCGAGGAAACTCTCGAACCGTTCCGCCGCCGCCGGGCCGGGTTGCTGCAACCGGCGCTCAGGCACCGACCACCGCCGAACAGCTCTGTCCGCCATCGACGGGCAGGCAGACACCCGTGATGAATTTTGCTTCGTCCGAGGCAAGAAAGACGGCGGCATTGGCCACATCGAACGCACTGCCCATCTGCCCCAGCGGAACAAGGCGATTGCGCGCGGCAACCATCTCTTCGTTCGATGTGTAGTTGCCGGAAATCTGCTTGTAGATCAGCGGTGTATCGATCATGCCGGGCATGATGCAATTGGCGCGGATGCCGTGCGGTGCGTATTGCAGGGCAAGCGCCACGGTCGCCTGGTTGACCGCGCCCTTGGCCGCGTAATAGGCGAAATAGGGATAGCCGGTCCAGCGGATGGCCGCCAGCGAGGAAATATTGACGATCGCCCCGGAGTTGCACGCCCTCATATGCGGCAGGACGGCCTTGGCGGTGCGGAACACCGAGCCGACATTGATATCGAGCGACATCCGGAATTTTTCGTCATCGAGGTCTTCCGGTCCGCCCGCTGTGGCGACGCCGACATTGTTGTGCAGAATGTCGATCCGGCCATAGCGCTCGATCGTGGCGTCCACGGCCTCTGTGACGGAAGCGCTGCTGGTGACATCCGACGTAACCGCCAAAGCGGAAAAGCCTTCCGCCGCAATGATTGCTGCCGTTTCCTCGGCGGCTTCCTGTTGCAGGTCAATGCAAACGACGGTTGCACCTTCCCGCGCGTAGGCGATGGCGGCAGCCTTGCCGTTGCTCCATCCGGGGCCGGACGAGCCTGCCCCGAAAACCATGGCGATTTTATCTTTCAGTCGTTCAGTCATTAGAGGAAGCCAATCGAAATCCACGGGACGGCAGCCACGAGAATGATGCCGAGAATGAGGGCGGCGAGATAGCCCCAGATGGGCCGCATACCCTCGTCGGGATTGACCCGGCCAATGGCGCAGGCCGCATAATAGCCGACGCCAAAGGGCGGGGCGAAAAGGCCGATGCCCATCGAAAGGATCACGACCATGGCGTAGTGCACCTCATGCACGCCCACCTGCCGGGCAATGGGAAACAGCAGCGGGCCGAAGAGCACGATGGCGGGTATGCCTTCCAGAACGCTGCCGAGAATGATGAACGCGACAATCGAAACGGCAAGGAATGTGATGGGGCCGCCGGGCAGCCCCGTCATGGCGGCGGCAAGTTCGCGCGAGAACCCGGACTGCGTCAATGCCCAGGCCATGCCGGTTGCCGCGCCGATGATCAGCAGGATGGCGCCGGAAAGCGAGGCGGTATCCACCAGCATCGGCTTCAGCCGTGCCCAGTCGAATTGCCTGTAGATGAAAAGCCCCGCGACGATGGAGTAGACAATGCCGATGGTCGATACTTCCGTTGCCGTCGCCACACCCTCGACGACGGAAGCACGGATAATGAAGGGAAGCGCCAGGGCAGGCAGGGCGATGACAAAAGCCCGACCGATCTGCCCACCGGTGGCGCGCGTGACATGCGACAGGTCCTCATGGCGGTAGCGCCGCCAGACGACGAAACACAGCATCACAGCCAGGACAACGCCGGGGAGCAGGCCGCCGGTGAACAGCGCCGCGATGGACACGCCGGTGACCGAGCCGATGGTGATGAGCACGAGGCTGGGCGGAATGGTCTCCGTCTGTGCGCCGGTGGCCGAAAGCAGGGCAACCAGATCGCCCGGCTTGGCACCGCGGGCCTTCATTTCCGGGAAGAGCACCGGCGCGACGGCGGCCATGTCGGCGGCCTTGGCGCCCGATATGCCGGAGACCAGATACATCGCGCCGATCAGCACGTAGGACAGGCCGCCGCGCACATGCCCCAGCAAGCTTGCCAGAAACTGCACCATGGCGCGCGCCATGCCGGTCATTTCAATGAGCACGCCGAGAAACACGAAGAGCGGCACGGCGAGGAGAATGAGGTGCGACATGCCTTCATCCATGCGTCCGATGACCACGATCATCGGCACATTCGTCGTCAGGGCGAGATAGCCGAAGGTGGCAAGACCGAAGGAAAAGGCGATGGGAACGCCGCTGAGAACGAGGGCTGCGACGACACCGACGAAGAAGATCAGCAGATTGATGTTGCCCAGCGGCTTCAAAGAAGGGCCAAGCAGCCAGAAGACAAGCGTCAGCACGCCGATAAGGGCAATCGCCGTCACCACATGCCGCAGGTTCGACACCTGAAAGAGTTTGATAAGCGCCGAGACGATCATCAGTCCGGCACCGACGGGCAATGCCGCCGCGCGCCATGCATTGGTTATCTCCAGGGCCGGCGTGGTGATGTAGGTTTCTTCGTGGGCATAGTCATAAGCGGGATAGACGATGAACAGGAGAAATGCCATTGCGCCAACAATGGCGATGACATCGAAAAATGCCCGGCGCTGCGGGTTCATCATGCCGACCAGTGCCGTCATGCGCATGTGTTCGCCGCGCCGGAACGCCACCACGGCACCCAGCATGGCGAGCCACAGGAACAGGATTGAAGCGAGTTCATCCGACCAGATCAGCGGTTGATGCACGACATAGCGGGCGATGATGCCGGCAAACAGGATGACCACCTCGGCAACAACGAGGATTGCCACGGGAAACTCGACGAGATGGCCAAGCAGCCGGTCGAGTTTCGATGCGATGGAGTGGTCATTGCGGGGCGGGGGAGAAAGCATGCTTTCGCCCTCCGCCGCCACGGCGTCTTCGGTCAGTCTGAGCCCTGCCATCGGGTTCGCCCCTATGCCAGCTGGCCGACGACTTTTTCCAGAAGACCCCAGGCCTCCTCGCCATACTTACCCTTCCATTCGGAATAGAAGCCTGCCTTGCGCAGGGCATCGCGGAAGGGCACGGGGTCCGGCGTGTTGAATTCAAGACCCTTGGTTTTCAGGTCGGCCTGCAAGGTTTCGGTGAGCTTGGCCACATCGTCGCGTTCGGCAAGGCCGGCGGCGTTGATGTGCTTGGCAACGACGGTCCTGATATCGTCAGGCAAGGCTTCCCAGGCACGGCGGTTCGACAGGAACCAGAAGCCGTCCCACATATGGCTGGTCAGGGAGCAGTATTTCTGCACTTCATAGAGCTTGGCCGTCGAGATGATGGCGAGCGGGTTTTCCTGACCCTCGACAACTTTGGTCTGCAGCGAGGAGTACACCTCGTTGAAGTTGATGCTGGCGGGGGATGACTGGAAAGCGGTGAACATGGATGTCCACAACGGGCTGACCGGAACACGGATCTTGAAGTTCTTCAGATCATCCGGTGTGGTGATCGGCTTGGTGCTCGACGTAATGTGGCGGAAGCCATTGTCCCAGATCTTTTCCATGGCGACGAGATTCGATTTCTCGATCTGCTTGCGCACATGGGCGCCGAGATCGCCATCCATCGCCTTCCAGACGGTGGCGCTGTCGGGGAAAGCAAAGCCGATGCCATTGATCGATGCGGCCGGAACGAGTGTCGAGAGGATCAGACCGGACAGCGTGAAGAATTCCACCGCGCCGGAACGCAGCTGGCTGAGCGTATCCGTGTCGGAACCGAGCTGGCTCGACGGGAAGATCGACAGTTCGAAGCGGCCGCCGGTTTCCGCCTTGATCTTGTCGGCGGCTTCCTGCGCCCGGATGTTCATCGGATGAGACACCGGCAGGTTGTTGGCGTATTTATAGGAAAATTCGGCCGCATGGGCCGGACGCCGCATGATGAAGGGGCTGGCAACCAGTGTTGCAGCGGTGCCGGCCAGGACCTGGCGGCGTGACAGATTGTTCATGTGATTCCTCCCGAACAGCGTGGCGCATTCCCCTGGAACTCATTGAACGAAGCAACCTCCATCGCATCGGTTCAAATCATAGGTCCATATTATAGAATGCAATTCCTCCTTGAATTGGATAAAACCATAAACAAATGCTGGCATCTTGCAATATTTTTTATGCCATAGTTCAATAGAACAACAAAATGATCCACAATATGGATCAAAATGCGTGTGGGAGAGCATGGAAGAAAAGATGACGGCACCAGCCAGTCTCAACGGGTCGCAAAGTGTCGACAGGGCACTGGGTCTTCTCAGTCTTGTCAGCTATTTCGGCGATCAGGGCGGATCGCTGAGCGAGATTGTCGAGCAGGGCGGCCTCAACAAGCCAACGACGCGGCGTCTGCTGCTTGCACTCATCCGCTCGGGGCTGGTCGAACAGGATGCACAGACCCGGCGTTACTATCTCGGACAGGAAGCCTATGTGCTGGGAACGCTCGCCACCCGCCGTTACGGCCTGTTGCAGATCACGCGCGACAGCCTCAGCATTCTCTCCGCCAAAACGCAGGATACCAGTTTTCTCTCCATCCAGCGCGAGACCTATGCGGTGTGCCTGCACCGGGAGGAAGGCACCTATCCCATCCGCACCCATGCGCTGCAGGCGGGGTACCGGCATCCTCTCGGTGTCGGCGGCGGTTCACTGGCCATCCTTGCAACGATGCCGGATGACGAGATCGATATCATCCTGGCCGCCAACGAGGCGGTGCTGCTTGCCGATTACCCCAATCTTCCGCCGTGGCAGATCAGGGAGGATATCGCGGCTACGCGGGAACAGGGTTTTGCCCTCAACCCCGGGCGTATCCTGGCCAATTCCTGGGGCATTGGCCTTGCGATCCATTTTCCGGATGGGCGGGCCGCCGGCGCGTTGAGCATCGCGGCCATCGACAGCCGCATGCAGCCTGCGCGCCAGCAGGAACTGGCGGAGCTGATGCGCAGCGAGGCGAAAAAGATCGAGGCGCGGCTGGCCCATCTCCAGCCGCTCAATGACCGGCCGAAACGGGCTTCGGCGGCCGGTGTGAAATCCAGAGCAAGACCCGAACGGATGAAAGCATGAGCAGCAAGGATGCGGCGCTGATCACGGCCATGTCGAAACGCGTGATGAACCTGTCGGGTTTCCTGGCGCAGACCGCGCGCCGCCTGCCTGACGAAACAGGTTTTGTCTGGGGTGAGAAAAGCTGGAGCTGGAGCGAACTGCAACGGCGCGTCGATGCGATGGCTGCGGCACTGCACAGCGAATTTGGTGTCGTCAAGGGCGACCGCATTCTGATCCAGTCGCAGAACTGCAACCAGATGTTCGAATCCATGTTCGCCTGTTTCCAGCTGGGCGCCGTGTGGGTGCCGGCGAATTTCCGCCAGACACCGGATGAGGTCGCCTATCTCGCCAAGGCGAGCGGAGCCAAGGGCATGATCTGCGGTCACCTCTTCCCCGACCATGTCGCGGCAAGCCGGGACTTGAATCCCGATCTTGCTTTCGTCATTGCCATCGGCAAGGCGGATTTCGGCGACGATTACGATGACATCGTCGCCCGCTTTGACGGCCGGAACGTTGCAACTGCCGCTGTCGATCACGACGATCCCTGCTGGTTCTTCTTCACGTCGGGCACGACAGGCCGGCCCAAGGCGGCCGTCCTCACCCATGGCCAGATGGCGTTCGTCATCACCAATCACCTGTGCGATCTCATGCCCGGCACGACGGAAAAAGATGCTTCGCTGGTGGTTGCGCCGCTGTCGCATGGCGCGGGCATTCACCAGCTGACCCAGGTGGCGCGCGGTGCGAAGACGATCCTGCTGCCGACGGAGAAGTTCGATGTTGCCGAAGCGTGGAGGCTGGTCGAGCGATGGCGCGTGAGCAATATGTTCACGGTGCCGACGATCCTGAAAATGCTGACGGAACATCCAGCGGTGCATGAGCGTGATCACTCCTCCCTGCGCTACGTGATCTATGCCGGTGCGCCCATGTACCGGACCGACCAGATTCATGCGTTGAAGACGCTTGGGCCGGTGCTCGTGCAGTATTTCGGCCTTGGCGAGGTGACCGGCAACATCACGGTCCTGCCGCCTGCCTATCATACGACGCGGGATGGTCCCGATGCGCGGCTCGGCACCTGCGGCTTTGCGCGGACCGGCATGCAGATCGCCATTCAGGACGACACCGGCCAAGAGGTCAAACCGGGCGAAACCGGCGAGATCTGTGTCATCGGGCCGGCGGTGTTTGCGGGTTATTACGACAACCCCGAAGCCAATGCGAAAGCCTTTCGCGATGGCTGGTTCCGCACTGGCGATCTCGGCCACATGGACGAGGCGGGTTTCGTCTACATCACCGGCCGGGCGTCCGACATGTATATCTCCGGCGGTTCCAACGTCTATCCGCGCGAGATCGAGGAAAAGATACTCACTCATCCGGATATCAGCGAAGTGGCGGTGCTTGGCATTCCCGATCCGGTGTGGGGCGAGGTCGGGCTGGCGGTCTGTGTTGCACGCTCCGGCAGCGCGCCCGATGGCGAGGCCGTCATGGCGTGGCTGAACGGCAAGATGGCGCGCTACAAACTGCCCAAGCGTTTCGTCTTCTGGCCGGATATGCCCAAATCCGCCTATGGCAAGATCGCCAAGAAGCTTATCAGGGAAGAACTGATCCGGCGGGGTGAACTGGACAGCTGATCTCATTCCAGCATCCGCGCTTTCACCAGATAGCGCATCGGTCCCGATGTTGCGGCATCGAATGGCCAGCAGGTGGCAAGAACCAGATTCTTGCCGGCGGCATTGGTATCAATGCCGGACTGATCCCAGCGGACGACCGATGTTTCCGTGACCCGATAGGTGAACACTTTGCCGTCGCGCCGGGTAATCCGGACCGCATCGCCGATCTGCACGTCCTTCAGAAAGGCGAAATGCGTATCGCGGTGTGCGGCATAGACTGCCGTGCCGCTGTCGCCTGCTTCGGCGCTGCGGTCCACATGGCCGGGACCGAAGGCCAAGGCCTGTCCGCTTGCCCCGTGCAGGGCGATGGAGGTTTCGCCAATGCGCGGGAATTCAAGCCGTGCGACCGGCCAGGTATCGGCCCATGACCAGGGTTTGACCGGCTGGCCGGTTGCGACGCTCCGGGTAAAGGCACGGTCGAGAAGCACCTGCGCCACCATGGCTTTCGCATGAATCCACAGGCCTTGGCTGACCAGTACCAGCCCGACCAGAGCCATCACGATCATTCCGGCCCGCAGGGCAGGGCGGAGAACCGCCCTGCCTTTCCGCTTGGAGACGCCGTGCCGTGTGCGGATCGTGCTCATCATGCTTTCCCCATTGTCTTGCGGCTGAAGAAGAACAGCCCGGCGCTGGCGAAGAGCATCATCAACCCGGCGATCATGCGCAGTTCCGCATCGGTTGCCGTCTGCGGCAGGGCAAGCTGATCGGCAGGAGCCTGTTGGGCAACCGGCTTCTTGCCTGCCGCCAGCTTGGCAAACTGGACGTCCGGACCATTGTCGAGGCTGGCCTTGCGTGTTGCCTGTTCACCGAACACTTTGTCGAAATCCCAGCCTGCCGGGAGATTGAGCGGGACGTCGGCGCGGGTCAGCGGCTTGTCCTGCGCCCGTGACGGGGTCTTGTCGACGGCAACCAGACTGGTCAGGCGCGACACGAGGCTGTTTTCAAGGGCCAGTTTCAGGATGCGCCTGTCGGCTTCCTCACGGCTGATCTTGCCGAGGGTGCTTTCGACTTCCGCATCGGAAATCTTGCGGCGGGCCCAGAGTTTTGACAGGCCTTCACCTTCCGCAGCCTTGGCAACCGGTAGAGTGACCTCCCATGGCTGCGTGCCGATCATGCCCTTGATTGTCAGGGTGCCGGAGAGCGAACCGAGCTTGGCGGCAATGACGAGCGGCTCGCCGCGGTAGAGATCGGGCAGAATGGCCGGTGTCACATCGGCATTGCCGGACGAGAAAGTGGCACTGAGGTTGGTGATGATGGGACTTTCCAGCTTGGCAAAGAGACTGCGCATGCGCTCGTCAACCTGATCCGTCGAGCCGATGGAGGTGAAGGTGCCGCGGCCAAGTTCAGCGGCGCGGTTCATCAGATAGTTGTTGGGGGCAGAGCCGATGCCGACCATGAAAACCCGCGAACGGCCGAGCCTGGCGGCGATGGTATCGAGCAATTGCTGTTCGTTGCCGATGGCGCCGTCAGTGAGAAACACGATCTGGCGGACAAAGGACTGATCATTGGGACGCCGGTCGTTGAGGGCTGCTTCCAGCGGCGCAAGCATTTCCGTGCCGCCGGATGCTTCGAGGTTGCCGACAAATTCGCGGGCTGTGGAGACGTTCTCGCGGTCGGCAGCAACGGTATCCTGGAACAGCGAGGTCATGGTGTCGTCGAAGCGGATGACGTTGAAGCGGTCAGCGGGTTTGAGGCGGCTCAGCGCATAGTCGAGGCTGGCCTTGGCCTGATTCATCGATGTTCCGCCCATCGAACCGGAATTGTCGATGACAAAGACGATTTCGCGCGGGCGCTGCTCCTGCTTCTGTTCGACAACCGGCGGCGTGACATAGGCGAGGGCATAGTCATGCTTGCCGACCGTTTCGCGGAACAGGCCGACAGCGGGTGCCTTGGCATTCTGCGGTTTCCAGGTCAGTTCGAAGTCGCGGTCGGCGTGGTTGTCACCCGCCAGCGAGACGACCTGTGTCTGCGCATCAATGGTTTCGGTGTTGACGGCATGGTGATGGCTCTTCACCTCGCCCAGGGCAAAACCAGCCTGCAGGCGGACCTTGATACTGACCGGATTGACCGGGGCATTGATGCGCGGATCAAGCACGGGCGGCGTGATCTTGCTGCGATCGGCGACGGGATCGGCTGTGGTGCCCCAGCCGGAACCGTCGACCGCAAGGTCGGCGGTCTGCGTGATCGGTGCAGGATTGTAGCGCGGGGCGACAACCAGCGGCACGCGCAAGGAAAATTCATCGCCGGACAGGCGCACGGGCTCCTGATAGTCGATCTGCACAACAACCTGCTCGTGCGGGCCAATATTGGCGACGGAATTGGTGAAAAGGTTCGGCCGCTGCTGTTCAACCAGGCTGGCTTTCTGGCCGGATGCCTTCGCCGTTTCATAGATGGCCTTGGCTTCCTTCTTTTCCTTGATATCACCGATGATCACGCGCTTGCCGACAACCATTTTGAGCGCATGCACGGCGCTGTCTTCCGGCAGCGGATAGGCATAGACCGCCTCGACCCAGCCATTGGACGGGTTGGTGAATATCTGGGTGATGCGGGCGCGAGCCGTCGGACCGCTGACGACGATGTCGACATCCGTGGCGACACGCGGCGCTTCGACGTAGCGGCCGGCTTCCGAGCTCTTCAGCAGAAGCGTGCCGGATTTGACGTCATCGAGGGTGACAAGGGGCGACCGGGCGGTTTCGGCATGCGCCGTCGCCAGGCTGAAAAAGAATACGGCGAGCGCAATAAATGGCAGACCAACGACGTTGATCAACCAGAGTGCCTGGCAGGTACGGCGCAGCCAATGGGGCATCGCTCGGGGAGATTGCTGGGTATGGAAGGTTGCGGTTTTCATCGGGAAAGCTCCTGTTGGTGCTCCCATCGGGAAGCTTTCCCCATTTCATACATGGGCCTTTTTGCCGCCAGCGTAAGCTTCGGGAATGTTCCGCACGGCCCCGTCACGAGATGTCTTGCCCCCGACGGCCTTGTGTGGATATGTGAAGGAATGTACGTGATTTGACGGGAGCGGGCGCTATGGCCGGGGATATCGACAGTCAGCTATCGGAGCGGCAGAACCAGGCCGTCGCCACGAAGATCCGCGAGGAGATGGCGCGGCGGCGGGTTTCGCGGCAGTATCTGGCCGACCAGGCGAAGATCAGCCTGTCCACCCTGGAAAAGGCGCTTTCCGGCCACCGGCCGTTCACACTGGCAACTACGATCCGGCTTGAAGAAGCGCTGGGCATGCGTCTGCGTGCGGCGGACCTGCTCGATAACCCGGTTGCGGTGAACAATGGACATGCCAGTGAGGAATTCGGCGCCTATTCCCGCGCGGCTGTCGGATGGATTGAAGGCCGGTACCTGACGTTACGGCCGTCCTTTGGCGATCCGAAGGCAATCTTTGCCTATTGCACCGAGATCGGCTGGAACGATGCCGCGTCCAATCTGCGGTTCATTGAAAAAGAACGGCTCGACGCGGCCTTTACCCAGCAGGGGACGGTGGCGATCCCGAATCTCTCCGGCCACATCTATCTCGCGACCAATACATCGGGCCAGCAGCGCCTGATCATCGTTTCGCGCCCGTCCATCACGGGCGAAATGTACGGAATCCTGACCACATTGCAGGCGGGACGCGGCGCGCAATTGACGCCGATATCAGCACCTATCGTTCTCATTCCGATGGCATCTATGCCGGACGCACAGTTCGGGCGCATCGCGCCCGATCATGGCAGCTACGCGTCCTATCTCGCCTATCTGAAACGCACGGTGGAGGAACCGTTCGCCGTGTTCCTCCCCGGGCCTGCCGGTCGGGATTAGGCCCGCATTGATTTGCTGCGGACGTCCAGCCAGACGGCGAAGAGAATGACGATGCCCTTGAAGATGAGCTGGTAGAAATAGGGGACGGCCAGCATGTTCATGCCGTTGTTGATGACGCCGATGATGAGCGCGCCGAGAATGGTGCCGACCATGGTGCCGACGCCGCCGGCAAGGCTGGTGCCGCCGAGCACGACCGCGGCAATCGCGTCGAGTTCATAGCCCATGCCGGCATTGGTCTGGGCCGAGGAAAGGCGCGAGGACAGCAGGATGCCGCTGATCGCCGCCATGACGCCTGAGATCATGAAGATGATGATCTTCAGCCGGTCGACGCGGATGCCGGAATAGATCGCCGCCTCGCGGTTGCCGCCGGCCAGATAGGCGCGGCGGCCGAAGATCGTGCGGGAAAGAACGATGTGGTTGATGGCAAAGAGCGCAATGACGATCCAGATGATGATGGGAAGGCCAAGCCAGCTTTCGCTGCCGATGGCCAGCCATGTTTCATTCTCGATGGAGGCGGGGGCGCCGTTAGTTGGCAGGCTGACAGCGCCGCGGTAGATGCCCATGGTCGCAACCGTGACGATGAAGGATGGCAGCATGAGCTTTGCCGACAGGACGCCGTTGAGCCCGCCCATGATGGCGCCTGCCGCCAGTGTGATCAGCACAGTCGGTGCAAAGCCAAAACCCATGGAAAAGGCCTGCGCGGCCACCATGCCTGCCACGGCGATGATCGAGCCTACGGAAAGATCGATATCGCCGAGCAGGATCACATAGGTCATGCCATAGGCAGCAACTGCGATCACAGCCACTTGCTGCATGATGTTCATAAAATTGTTGAAGGCGAGAAACCGCGGGCTGATCGAGGAAAAGACCAGGCACAGGATGATCAGCGAGATGACGATGCCACCATATTGCCGGATGAGGGGGGAAGCCAGAAGCGCCTGCTTCGTCTCGGTCGAATTGCTCATTGGTGTATTCCTGCTGCATAGGTCATAACGGTTTCGGGGCTGAGGCCCTGCGCATCCAATGTTTTTGCCACGCGCTTGTCGTGCATGATGACGAGCCGGTCGCTGAGGCCGAGCACTTCGGGCAATTCCGACGATACCATCAGGATCGCCGTCCCGGCGGCGGCGAGCTCGCGGATGATGCGGTAAATCTCGAATTTTGCACCGACATCGACGCCGCGTGTCGGTTCGTCAAGAATGAGTATTTTGGGCTGCGTCTGCAGCCATTTGGCGATGACGATCTTTTGCTGGTTGCCGCCGCTGAGCGAGCCGGCAGGGGTGTCGATGGAGGCGGTCTTGATGGCAAGGCGCAGGACTTCCGTCTTGGCCGCCGCCCGTTCGCGGGCCGGGCGGGTAAAGCCGAACTGTCCGGACAGCTGGCCCAGAGCGACCATGTTGATGTTGCGCTCGACGTTGTGCTGCAGTACCAATCCCTCTTCCTTGCGGTTTTCCGTCACGAAGGCGATGCCGTGGCGGATCGCATCGGCCGGTGAGCGCAGATGCACGGGATTGCCGTTGAGTCGGATTGTCCCGGCTGGTTGCCCGAAACCGAACAAGGCCTTCATCACATCGGAGCGGCCGGACCCGATCAGGCCGAACAGGCCCACGACTTCGCCCGGCCGCACGTCCAGCGAGACATTCTCGAATTTTCCGGCTTCGGAGAGATTTTCAACCGCAAGAACCGGAGGCACCGCAGATGAGGGGCGTTCGACAAGGCGCGGCGGGTAGATGTCCTTCATCTCCCGCCCGACCATCAAGGCGATCAGGCCTTCGATGCTCGTGTTCTGCTTTTCCGTCGTCGCGACAAAGGAACCGTCGCGGATCACCGTGATATCATCGGAAATCCGCATGATTTCCTCCATGCGGTGCGAGATGTAGATGATGGCCGTTCCCTTGGCCTTCAGGCGTTCGATGATGGTGAAGAGGATTTCCGCTTCGCTGTCGGACAGTGAGGATGTCGGCTCGTCAAGGATGACCACGTCGGCGGGACGGCTGAGCCCCTTGGCGATTTCCACCAGCTGGCGCTGGGCGATGGACAGATCGCCGACCTTGGTGCGCACATTGACAGGCAGGCCGAGGTCCTGAACGATCTGTGCGGCCTGTGCGTTGAGATCGCGTTCATGGATGAAGCCGAACCGGTTGGGTTCATGCGTCGCCAGAATGTTTTCGGCAACCGACAGGTTGCGGCAGAGGCTGAGCTCCTGGAACACGATGCTCAAACCCAGCGCCTTTGCCTCGATAGGGTTCTTTGGAGCGTATGGCTCGCCGCGCAGCGTGATCGAGCCCGATGTCGGCTGGAACAGGCCGACGAGAATTTTCATGAGCGTGGATTTGCCGGCACCGTTCTCGCCCAGCAGCGTATGCACGCGCCCGGGCCGCACGGAAAGGTTCATGCGCTTGAGTGCCGTCACCGGACCGAAGGTTTTGGCGACGTCCTTGATTTCAAGCACAGGTGCGTTGGATGAAACGGCCATGAATGACAATCCTTACCGCAGGTCTTCCTGAACTGCCACCCGCGAGGCGGTCCTGCGCGAGTGGCACTGTTGATTGTTGACGTTGGCGGGGGTTACTTTTCTTCGCCAGCCTTGGTGACAACGCCCGGAACGATCGGCTGCTTGGCGTCAACGGTCTCGCCCTTGATGACCTTGCCTGCGGTCGCAACCGCAACCTTGCCCATCTGGTCCGGATACTGCGCGATCACGCCGACCATGACAGGATCGTTCTTGACCGCATTGCGGGCTTCTTCCATGCCGTCGAAGCCGATGACCTTGACCTGATCCTGCAGCTTTCCCGACTTGACGGCCGAGGCTGCAGCAAGCGCCGCATCGTCGCCGAAGCCGAAGATGCCGACGACGTCGGGGTTCGCCTGCAGGATGTTCTGGGCGGCGGCAAGCGCCTCGGGACGGGTGATGCCGGTCTGGATGGAGACGATCTTGATATCGGGATGCGCGGCAATCGCCTTCTTGAAGCCTTCGACGCGATCGACCACCGACTGCACCGTCGGGTAGTCGATGACGGCCACATTGCCCTTGTCGCCGATCTGCTTGGCCATCAGCTCGCCAGCCTTGACGCCGCCGGTATAGTTGTCGGTGCCGACATGCGAGGTGACTTCAACGCCCTTGGCGGGGACGTCCACGGTGATCACCTTGATGCCAGCCTTCTGCGCCTTGGCGATGGCGGATTTTACGCCCGTGCTGTCCACAGGCGAAATGATGATGACGCTGACGCCCTTGGTGATGAAATCTTCCACATCGGCGAGCTGCTTGTTCAGGTCCTGATTGGCAATCGCGATTTCAAGCGGCAGGTTTTCCGCCTTGGCTTCCGCGGTCATTGCCGAAGCAAGCGAGATATAGAACGGATGCTGCTGGGTAAGCAGCGAAGCGCCGATACCTTCGGCAAAAGCGCCGGTGGCCATCAGTGCGGCGGCGCCAGCAAGCAGCAGTTTGGTAAAATGGGTACGGATCATTGTTCCCTCCAGAACAGTTGTTTTCTCGAAAGCCGGCAGATGGGCATTGGCGATACACAACCGGATACTGCATGGCCGTTCTGCCGTGCTTCGTCCGTTGGCGATGGCCGATGCTCCTCCCACCTTCGTCCGCCGCATGGATGTTCAATTTATGTTGCTGTGTCAATATAAAAATTTGCGCGCGTAAAGTTTATTGCAGAAAGATGATCCGCATTCGTCACGATATTTTATTCGTTTGATGATGGCCGCTTGATGTCAGGACCGTCATTTCGCGGCGTGTGATCACGGAAGAGATAGTGGGAGGCAAGGAGAACCGGCTCCAGGATGACCACGCCGAACAGGATGCCCGCAAGCCGTTCGATACCGGGTTGCAGCGCGGCACTTGTATAGGTGTCGGGCACGAGGACGACAAGAAAGGCAAGGACGAACTGCGTTCCGATATAGCTGATGGAGGAGTTGCTGTTTTCGATATGCCGCCCGACAAGGACGCCTATACACACGCCAAGCGTCATGAGGACGGGCGAATGATGACTGCCGAGCAGGATGATCGTGGCGATCAGGCCGCCGACGCTGCAGCCGACAAAGCGCAGCACCAGCCGCGATGTGATCGGGTTGAGCACGCTTGCGGCGAGATTGCTCACCGGAATCATCATCACGGCCATGATGGTAATGCTCGACTGGCTGAGGGAGGTGATGCCCGTCCACAGCCATATCCATGGAATCAGCCCCAGAGCGATTGCGGCCTGCAACGCATGCTTCGCGGCACCCCGGTGCCAGATCACGGAGTGTCTTATCGCGGTCTGCGCGGGCGTTTCCCGGGATTGCCGCGGCAGCCGGCGTCTTATGGTAAAGGTCGATACCGCGCTGACGAGAATGCAGGCGAGGGTGCCCGCAAGGATTTCGACGAGGCGCGACTGGGCGAACGGCAGCACCGATTCCGATGGATGTTTCATGCCGTCGATCAGCACCATGCAGAATGTCAGCCCGGTGAACAGCCAGGCATAGCTGCGTTTGCCGACGAGGGCGAAGTAAAGGGTGACGCCGCCGATAATGACAAGCGACAGGCTGAGAAGGAACGGTTTGCCGATGACAAGCGGGGCCAGGGCCAAAGCGGCACCCGCACCCGCCGATGTGCCGATGATGCGCAAAATGCCGCGGGTGAGACTTTCCGATACATGCGAGCGCATCACCATGTAGCCGCTGAACGCCGCCCAACCGACGTTCTTCGCCCCAAGGACGTGCGCGAAGATGATTGCGAGCAGCACGGATATGACGCACTCGAACTCGTCGACCATTCGCGGTCCGGGCCTTGCCAACGACCGGAGCTCCCGCACGCTTGCGGTTGCGAAAACAGTAAGGCTGGCTGTGGCTTGCCGCAGATAGTTCATTGTTTGCTTCTACCGGTCTTGCAGCCAGCTGTCGATGTTTCGATTGCCGGGCAAGACGTGGCTTCCGAACCAATGCCGCTCTTGTTACTCTCGCATACCCTTAACGCTGGAGCACTGCCATGGGCCACGCATTCGACGCAATCATCATAGGGGCGGGGCAAGCGGGTCCATCGCTCGCAAGCCGGCTGACCGCGGCTGGCATGAGCGTGCTGATTGTCGAGCGAAAACTGTTTGGCGGCACCTGCGTCAACACCGGCTGCATGCCGACGAAGACGATGGTTGCCAGCGCCTACGCGGCGCACCTTGCCCGGCGCGGGGCCGATTATGGCGTTGTGATAGAACAGCCTATTCGCGTCGACATGAAGCATGTGCGGCAGAGGGCGGATACCGTTTCGTTCAACGCCCGCACGGGTGTCGAGACCTGGCTGCGCGGTATGCGCAATTGCCGGGTTGTCGAGGGGCATGCCCGGTTCGTCGACGCTCATACGATTGCTGTCGACGGAGTGCTTTTTCAGGCGCCGCGCATTTTCATCAATGTGGGCGGGCGCGCCAACATTCCGGATATGCCGGGTATTCGGGATGTCGATTGTCTCACCAATACGACCATGATGCAGCTCGATACCTTGCCCCGGCATCTGGTGGTGGTTGGCGGCAGCTATATCGGCCTCGAATTTGCGCAGATGTACCGGCGCTTCGGATCGCAGGTCACTGTCGTTGAGAAAGGTCCCCGGCTGGTTGGACGCGAAGACGCCGATGTGTCCGAGGCGATCAGGTCCATCCTGGACAATGAAGGCGTTGCCTGCCGTCTCGATGCCAATTGCATCGCTTTCAAACCGCATGCCGACGGCACGGAAGTTCATCTCGATTGCGATTCCGGTGCGCGCAGCGTGGTCGGCTCGCATGTGCTGCTGGCGATTGGCCGCCGTCCCAATACCGACGATCTCGGTCTGGACAAGGCAGGCGTCGAGACGGACGAGCGGGGTTACATCAAGGTTGATGACTTTCTGGCGACGAGTGCCGACGGTGTCTGGGCGCTTGGAGACTGCAACGGGCAGGGCGCATTCACCCACACGGCCTATAATGATTATGAGATCGTGGCGGCCAACCTCTTGGATGGCGAGCGCCGCAAGGTCAGCGATCGGGTTCCCGGCTATGCGCTCTATATCGACCCGCCGCTCGGCCGGGCGGGAATGAGCGAAACCCAGGCCAGGGCAACGGGCCGCCCCATCCTGGTGTCGAAGCGACCCATGACCCGGGTTGGCCGGGCTGTCGAGAAGGACGAAACGCAGGGCTTCATGAAGATCATCGCTGATGCGCAGACACAGCAGATTTTGGGCGCGGCGATTCTGGGTACCAGCGGCGATGAGGCGATCCACGGGATAATCGACGCGATGAGCGCCAAGGTGGGCTATCCCACGCTCAAATGGGCGGTGCCTGTCCACCCCACCGTTTCCGAACTGATCCCGACAGTTCTCGGCGATTTGTCCGCCCCGGCGCTCTGACAAGGCCCGCGTCAAAGTGGAGCGACGGCGCAACTTGTTCCGGAGAAAATTAGAGGTTATTGCCTTGTTCAGATATGACGGATAGCCTTTATGCGTGTTTGCGGTCGATGCCCACGCCCTCCGGTGGTTTCGGCCGATACGGAATAAAAGGGGAGGAGATGATGAGATGACCACTGCATTCGATACAGCCGATGAAGCCGCCATTCAGCAGTGCGAAGAACGCCTGAGGTCTGCGATGCTGCGCAGCGACGTTGAAGCGCTCGATGTGCTGCTGGCCAACGACCTCATTTTCATCGATCATCAGGGACGCCGGATTGAAAAGGCGCAGGACCTTGAAGCGCATCGCAGCGGTGTCCTGGCGCTCGAGCAGATCGACGTCCTCGACAGCATCATCCGGCCGCTCGGCAATGCAGTCCTGGTTTCGTTGCGGGTCAGGTTTACCGGAACCTACTACGGCGAAAAGTTTTCTGAAAAACTGGCCTTTACCCGTGTCTGGAGCCGCACGGCGGATGACTGGGCCGTTACCCTGGCCCATTGCTCCAGAATCACCATGTAAACAAAAACAGAGAACCGACCGGCGAAACTCCGGTCAGTTCGTCCACGTGCGTTCGAGAACGCTTATCCAGTTGCCGTGGCAGATCTTGTCGAGCGCCTCTCCATCATAGCCCGCCTGGCGCAGGGCATCGACCAGCAATTGCAGGTCGCCGGCATCGCGCATGGCGGCTGGAATGGTTGTGCCGTCGAAGTCCGATCCAAGCGCAACGTGATCGATCCCGATGCGATCGACGATGTAATCGACATGCCGCACCAGCTCGCTCAAATCCGTGTCGGGATTTCTCACGCCGTCCTGACGCAGGAACAGGACGCCGAAGTTCAGGCCGACCAGTCCGCCTGTATCGCGGATCGCGTCAAGCTGGCGGTCCGTCAGATTGCGGCTGTGCGTGCACAGCGCATGTGCATTGGAATGCGAGGCCACGAGCGGCGCGTCCGATATGGCCGCAATATCCCAGAAGCCCTGTTCGTTCATGTGGGAGAGATCAACCATGATCCGCAGCTCATTGCAGGTGCGGATCAGCTGTTTGCCGTGATCGGTCAGGCCCGGCCCGATATCCGGGGAACTGGGAAAGCGGAAGGGTACGCCGTGGGCAAAGATATTGCTGCGGCTCCACACGGGTCCGAGCGTGCGCAACCCCGCCTGATGCAGGACGTAGAGTGCATCGAGGTCGGGCCCGATGGCTTCCGCGCCTTCGATATGGAGCACCGAGGCAAACGCCCCGTCCTTCATTGCATTGCGGATGTCATCCGCCGTCTGGCAGATGCGCAGGCGGCCTTCCGCCTGCCGTTCGATCCGTGTCAGAAGCGCGGCCATGGCCAGGGTGGTGTTGAGCGCACTTTCCATGTCCGGCGTGTTGTAATCGCCATTGGCATTTTTCTGCGGCGATGGCGTCGGAACGTAAATCGCGCACAGTCCACCCGCCAGTCCGCCCTTTTTCGCGCGCGGCAGGTCGATATGACCCACATTTTCCCCCTCGATGAAGCGCTTCTCCGGCGACGGTTCGGTCGACATCCAGAGGCGGAGCAGGACATCGTTGTGCCCGTCGAAAACCGGGACGATTGAATGGCTGGTCATGGGTCAGGAAACCTTGGTGCGTTTTGCGGTGGCGGGAGCCGAGTCCCGAAGCTGTCACCAGCTTTGGCGCGAATACCGGCAAATGGCAAATGCGTTTTCGGTCGCTGCCCATGCGCACAACGCATCGGCACGCCTGTTCCGCACCTCTGTTCCTGCCGCATGCACAGTGTGCATAGGTACTGCCAAAATCGGCATTGGCCGCCCGTTCGACCAGCATGATAGAGCCTGCTTAAAAAATTGACACGCAAGAAATTTGGGCGGCGAGCCAGTCAGACGATGTCTGCAGCGGGGCGGCGTCCGGGAACAAAAGAACCACGAGCAAAGGGGCACGCACCATGATCTCAAGACGCAATCTGTTGATTGGCGGCGCAGCGATACCGTTTCTATCCTATGTCAATCTGACCCAGGCATTTGCCGATACGCCGAAGGACATCCTCGTTGTCGCGCAGCAGATCGACAACATGACAAGCCTCGATCCGCATGAAAGCTTTGAGGCGGTCGGCAGCGAGATTGCCGGCAATATCTATCACAAGCTGGTGCATCCCAATCTCGAAAATGCCGATCAGGTTGATGGCGGCCTGGCCGAATCATGGGAAGCCGATGCCGACGGCAAGGTGTTCACGTTCAAGATGCGTGCGGGGGCAAAGTTTGCCAGCGGCGCGCCGGTGACAGCCGAAGACGCGGCATTTTCCCTGCAGCGCGCCGTCAAGATGAACAAGGGACCCGCGTTCATCATCACGCAGTTCGGCTTTACCGCCGAGAATGTCGAGCAGCAAATCAAGGCTGTTGACGACAAGACATTGAAGATCACGCTTGAAAAGCCGGTTTCCCTGTCCTTCCTGCTCTATTGCCTGTCCGCCAATGTCGGCAGCATCGTCGAGAAGAAGGTGGTTCTGGAAAACGTGGCGGGCGACGATTTCGGCAATGGCTGGCTGCAGAAGAACAGTGCTGGTTCCGGCGAGTGGGTGCTCATGGCCTGGAAGCCCAGCGAAAGCGTCACGCTCAAGGTCAACCCCGAAGGCGCCTATAAGGGCAACATCAAGCGCATTATTCTGCGCCATGTGGTCGATCCGTCATCCCAGCTGCTGATGCTGCAGAAGGGCGATGCCGATATCGCGCGCAACCTGACGACCGAGCAGCTGCGCACGCTTCAGGGCGACGAGAACTATACGCTGGTGCAGAAGGGCGTGGCTTCGCTGGTTCTCATCTCGCTCAACCAGAAGAACCCGAATCTGGCCAAGCCCCAGGTCTGGCAGGCGGTCAAGTGGGCGATCGACTACAAGGGCATCCAGCAGAACATCGTGCCGCTGACGCACAAAATCCATCAGAGCTTCCTGCCCGAGGGCTTTCCCGGCGCCGTGAACGACACACCCTTCCAGAAGGACGTCGAAAAGGCCAAGGCACTCATGGCCGAGGCAGGCCTTGCCGGCGGTTTCGATATCGTCATGGACCATTATTCGGCCCAGCCCTATCCGGATATTGCGCAGGCTCTTCAGGCGAACCTTGCCGAAATCGGCATCCGCGTTCAGCTGCAGGCGGCCGAAAACCGCCAGGTCCTGACGAAAATGCGTGCCCGTGAACATCAGATGGCGCTGTCCGCCTGGGGTTCGGACTATTTCGATCCGCATGCCAATGCCGATGTGTTCAACATCAATCTCGACAACTCGGACAATGCAAAGACCAAGCCGTTCCTCTGGCGCTCGTCCTGGCAGGATGCGGAAATGACCAAAAAGGCCGAGGAAGCCCGCGACGAAAAGGATCCGCAGAAGCGCATCGAGCTCTACGAAGCCTTGCAGAAAGCGCATATGGAGCACAGCCCCTTTGCCCTGATGCTGCAGACAAAAACCACGGCTGCCTGCCGCAAGGCTGTTTCGGGCATGCGCCTTGGCACCTTGTCTGACTCCCACTCCTATGCAGGGATCGCAAAGGCTTGAACGCGCGGATAAAAAATCTGTCCAGCCTTCTCGGCAGTGTCTTCCTGACACTGCTCGGGCTGACGGTGATCACGTTCATGATCGGCCGCGTCATGCCGGTCGATCCCGTGATCGCCGCCGTTGGCGACAATGCGCCCGAGGCCGTCATCGCCCGGGCGCGGATCGAAATGGGACTGGATCAGCCGGTGGTGATCCAGTTCCTCCACTATCTCGCGCAGATCGTTCAGGGTGATCTCGGCAAATCCATCCTGACCCGCAATCCCGTGGCGACCGATATCGCGCGTTATTTCCCGGCCACGCTGGAACTGGCAACCGCGGCGCTCATTCTTGCCGCCGTGATCGGCATTCCGCTTGGCGTCTGGGCCGCGGTCCGGCAGGGAAGCTATGTCGACCAGACCATCCGCGTCATCTGCCTCGCCGGCCATTCCGTTCCGGTTTTCGTGCTGGCGATGATTTCGCTGCTGGTGTTTTACGCCGTACTCGGCATTGCGCCGGGGCCGGGGCGTCAGGACATCATTTTTCAGGATATGGTGCCGCACGTCACCGGTATCCTGACAATCGACTCCATCATTGCCGGGGATTGGGATGCGCTTTATGACGCGCTCATCCACATGATACAGCCCGTCTGCATCCTCGCCTATTTCAGCATGGCCTACATCACGCGCATGACCCGCGCCTTCATGCTGGATGCGCTCAAGGGCGAGTTTGTCATTACCGCGCGTGCCAAGGGGCTTTCTGCCGCCGCCGTTGTCTGGAAACATGCCTTTCCGACCGTCGCAGTTCAGCTCGTCACCGTTCTCGCGCTCACCTATGCCGGTTTGCTGGAAGGGGCGGTCGTGACGGAAACGGTGTTCAGCTGGCCGGGCCTTGGACAATATCTGACCATCTCGCTGATGAATGCGGACATGAACCCGGTTGTGGGCGCAACGCTGCTGATCGGCCTGATCTATGTCGTTCTCAACCTGCTCGCCGATATCTTATACAAACTGCTGGATCCACGTGTCCGATGATACAGACATCTTTTCGTAACTGGGCGCTGGATGAAACCCCCGCCTCGCGCTCGCAAGCCAATTGGGGACGCCGGTACCGTATCTGGCTGAGCCTGAAGTCCAATCCTCTGGCGATGATCGGCCTCGGCATCATCCTTCTGTTCGCCCTGCTGTCACTGCTGGCACCCTTGATCGCGCCCTATGATCCGAGCTTGCAAAATCTCGGCAACAGATTGGCGCGTCCCTCGGCTGTGCATTGGTTCGGAACGGATGAACTGGGGCGGGATATCCTGTCGCGCATCCTGTTCGGCGGCCGCGTCACCCTTGGAATGGTGGTGTCGGTGGTTGCCGTCGTTGCACCCATCGGCCTGGCTGTGGGGTGTGTTGCCGGATATATGGGCGGCGTCGTCGATTCCGCTCTCATGCGGATCACCGACGTGTTTCTGGCGTTTCCGCGTCTCATTCTTGCTCTCGCCTTCGTCGCTGCGCTGAAGCCCGGCGTGGAGAGTGCAATCCTTGCGATCGCCTTGACCGCATGGCCGCCCTATGCGCGCCTCGCCCGGGCGGAAACCATGACGATCCGCAACACCGATTATGTCGCCGCGTACCGCCTGACCGGCGCATCGCGCTGGCGCATCATGCTGCGCCATATCGCGCCGCTGTGCGTGCCGAGCCTGATCGTGCGCACCACGCTCGACATGAGTTCGATCATCATCACTGCGGCCAGTCTCGGTTTTCTAGGCATGGGCGCGCAGGCGCC
Source organism: Phyllobacterium sp. T2-21 (assembly GCF_055378485.1). NCBI lineage: Bacteria > Pseudomonadati > Pseudomonadota > Alphaproteobacteria > Hyphomicrobiales > Phyllobacteriaceae > Phyllobacterium > Phyllobacterium sp. T2-21. The sequence goes on from NZ_AP027915.1 coordinate 423,827, forward strand.
GTCCCCGGAATGGGGCGCGATGATTGCCACGGCCAAACGCTTCATCTTCGAACAGTGGTGGGTTGCGACAATCCCGGGAATAGCGATCTTCATGGTATCGCTCGCCTTCAACTTCCTGGGTGATGGCCTGCGTGACGTCCTCGACCCGAAGCAGAATTAGGAAACAGGATGCTGGTCGATATCAAGAACCTTCGTATTGCCTTTGAAACGCGAACAAGCCGGTTCGAGGCCGTGCGCGGCGTATCCATGCAGCTGGGTACCGAAAAACTCGGCATCGTCGGCGAAAGCGGTTCGGGCAAGTCCCTGACGGCGCGCGCCCTGATGAAGCTTCTGCCAAGCAATGCCAAGATTGAAGCCGACAGGCTTGCATTCGATGGCATCGATATTCTCGGTGCTTCGGAGCGCGGCATGCGCCAAATCCGCGGAAAGCGCGCCGGGTTCATTCTGCAGGACCCGAAATATTCGCTCAATCCGGTGAAGACGGTTGGCAGCCAGATTGCCGAATCATGGCGCACCCACAAGAAGGCCAGCCGGAAAGAAGCGGCGGAAGCTGCCATTGAATTGCTGGATCAGGTGATGATCCGCGACCCTCGCAAGGTGGCCGGTGCTTATCCCAACGAGATTTCGGGCGGCATGGGACAGCGCGTCATGATCGCCATGATGCTGGCGCCCGATCCTGAACTGCTGATCGCCGATGAGCCGACCAGCGCACTCGATGCGACGGTGCAGGCGGAAATCCTGCGTCTCATCGACGATCTGGTGTCGCGCCGGGGCATGGGCCTCATCCTGATCAGCCATGACCTGCCGCTGGTCTCGCATTTCTGCGACAGGGTTGCCGTCATGTATTCCGGCCGGGTTGTGGAAGAGCTCAAGGCTTCCGAGCTCGCCAAGGCACAGCATCCCTACACGAAGGGCCTGCTGAATTGCATGCCGTCGCTGATGCACCCCAAGGAAAGACTTCCCGTTCTCACTCGCGATGCAGCGTGGCTCAACCCATGATCAAGGTCGATCAACTCAGAATCTCATTCGGCACGCATGAAGTTGTCCGCGGCGTTTCCTTTGATGTTGCCAAGGGCGGCAGCTTCGGCATCGTTGGGGAAAGCGGATCGGGCAAATCAACGGTTTTGCGCGCGATGGCCGGTCTCAATGAAGACTGGAGCGGGCGCATCGCCTTCGACGGCACGGATGCGCCGCTGAGGCGACCGCCGGCTTTTTTCCGGCAGGTGCAGATGGTGTTCCAGGATCCGTTCGGTTCGCTGCACCCGCGCCAGACCATCGACCGGATTCTCAGTGAACTCCTCCTGGTGCACAAGCTGCCGGACGTCGAAAAACGCATCAAGCAGGCACTTTCGGACGTCGCCCTGCCGCAGACCGTGCGCTTTCGCTATCCGCACCAGCTTTCCGGCGGCCAGCGCCAGCGTGTTGCCATTGCCCGCGCGCTGATTGCCGAACCGCAGGTCCTGCTGCTGGACGAGCCGACCAGCGCGCTTGACGTGTCGGTGCAGGCGGAGATTCTCAACCTCTTGGCCGATCTCAGGCAGGCACGGAATTTGACCTATGTCCTCGTCAGCCACAATCTGGCGGTCATCGCGCATCTGTGCCCGCAGCTTGGCGTCATGCTGAACGGCGAGATGGTCGAGCAATTGAGCGCCGACGATCTGCGGGCAGGACGCGCGAAACACGCGCATACGTCGGCGCTTCGCACGTTGAGCATCAATCTCGAAGAACCGGCATAACGGAGGACAGGATGTCCGTCAGTTTGAATTGGGTGGCCGCTGCGGCCTGTGCCGAAAACTTTGCAAGTCAATGGCCGGCCAACGAGCCGGGCGGGGCCATCATCGGTTTCGATAGGCAAGGCATCCGCTTCGCCTACGCCGGAGGTTTGGAAAGCCTTGCGACAGCCACGGCGTTTTCAGCTGACAGCGTGGTGCGCTACGCCTCGGTGACCAAGCATGTTTTTTCGGCGATGGTGCTGCAAAACGCTGGTCTTATCGCGCTGGATGATCGCCTCGGTGACCATCTTGCAGAGCTGCAGCCGCCGCTCGCCGACGTGACCGTTGGCCGTGCCCTCGACATGAGCGGCGGTCTGCCGGATGTGCGCGAATGCCTGACGCTTCTCGGGCTGTCCGTTTATACGGAAACACAGAAACAGCCGCTCCTGGATTTTCTCGGCTCGTTGACGCGGCTGAACTTCGATGCCGGCACCGACGTTTCGTACTCCAACACCGGTTATCGTCTGGTCGAGGCCGCTCTCGAACGCAAGGGAAAGACCTTCGACGCTTTCGTCCAGGATGAGATTGCCGGTCCGCTGGGTATCTTCCTCAAGGCGCCGGAGGTATGGAACGACCCGGTTTCCGGTCTCGTGCCGGGCTACTTCAAGGACGGTGAAACGTGGCAGCTCAGCGCTGCTGGCCTGCATATCTCCGCGTCCGGCAGTCTGACGGGGAGCGGCAACAGCCTTGCCGTATGGCTGCAGCATTTGCTTGCAGGCGGTGATCGCCATGCGGGCCTGCTCGCGACACTTTCCGCCACCCGCTGTATGGGCGATGGCCGTCCATCCGATTACGGGCTTGGTCTGCGCTGGTCGGAGCTGGCAGGACGCCGTTTCGTCGGCCATGGCGGATCGCACCCCGGTTACAAATCCTATTTTCTTCTCGACGCGGAAGCCGGTACCGGATTTGTCGTCGTTTCCAATCGGGACGATACCAATGGCTACAAGATTGCCCTCACCGCGATGGGCGCCCTCACGGGACTGCCGCTGCCGCAGACGAACTGCACCATTCCCGACGGTCTCTACGTCACGGAAAGTGGCCCGTACTGGATTGAAATGGCGGGCGGCATTGCCACCTATCTCGACGCGGAGGACACGCTCTATGATGATGGGGACGGCTGGTTCTCATCGCGATCTGCTTCCTCGCCGATGCGGCTGCGCTGGACCGGCACGGCCCTGGAAGGCGAGGCGGGTTGTGTCAACCGGCGATTCCTGCCGGTAAAGCCGGGACTGGCATCCGCAGATCTCAACGGCCATTGGGTTGCCGCTGAATATGGGGCGCGTTTCGATATACGCGATGGCATGGTAAGCATGGGGATCGGCCCGACGCGCCATGCCATGCCATTGGTTCCTATGGGCAATGGCCGTTTCCTCTTCACTCTCATCGATGGACCCTGGCGCAAGCGCATCTGCCTGCATTGCCTTGCCGACGGAAAAGTCGAGCTGGTTCTCAGCCGCAGCCGCATGATGGAATATACGCTGGCACGCTGATTTTGATTTGAAATCCGCATCGCTTTCCGTAATACGGGAAGGCGCCCGCCCACCGCGGGTGCCTTTTTGTTGTGAAGCAGGAACCGTCCATTGGAAATCAAGTGGCTCGAAGACTTTCTGGCGCTGGCGAATACGCTGAATTTTTCGAAAGCTGCCGATGAGAGACATGTCACGCAGTCCGCTTTCAGCCGGCGCATCAAGCAGTTGGAAGCCTGGCTCGGAACAACCCTCATAGACCGGGCGACCTATCCGTCCCGCCTGACCGATGCGGGAGACAAGTTTGTGCCCGTCGCGCAGGAGGCGTTGAAGACGCTTCATCAGGCCCGGCGCAAATTCAAGGTGGACGAGGGGATCGATGCGCACACGATCACCTTCACGGCGCTGCACACCCTGTCATTCACCCTTTTCCCGGAATGGCTGAAGGCGCTGAACACGAAAACCGGACCGGTCCTATCCCGGTTGCGCCCGGACTCCGGCATCATGGAGCAGAACGCCAATTCCCTGGTGGATGGCGAATGTGATTTCCTTTTGACCTATGCCCACGCGTCGGTGCCATTGCTGCTCGATCCCCTGGAATTCGAGTATCAGCTGCTCGGTTCGGAAAATATCATTCCGGTGTCGGCACCCGGCGTCGATGGAGAGCCGTTGCACGCGCTCGGCCGCGAGGGAAAACCGGTCGCCTATATCAGCTATGAAAAGGCTTCGTTCTTCGGCCAGCTGATGGCCGACCTCTTTGCCAGGCGGCAGCCGGACTACACGCTTGTGCATGAGGGCAGCATGGCTGTCGGACTGACGGGCATGGCGCTTGCCGGCTGGGGTGTCGCCTGGGCACCGGAGAGCCTGACGCGAGCCGATCTCGCGCAGGGCGCGCTGGTCCGCGCTGCCGATCCAAGCTGGGATATCAGCGTCGACATCCGGCTTTACCGGTCCCGGCAAAACCGGCGGCCCGTGGTTCGCCGCGTCTGGCAAGCCATCGCCGAAATGACGTCATCGCACTGATGCCGTCCGATCTGCCTTGCCGCATAGGAAAGGCAGATCCGCGGTGCCGAGGGTCAGACCGCCGTCTTGTGCGCGTGCTCGATATACAATTCACGCAACCGCCGCATGACGGGGCCGGGTGTACCGTTGCCAACGGGCAGTCCGTCGATCGTCGTGACCGGCAGGACAAAGTTGGATGCGCTGCTCATGCCCGCCTCGGTGGCGGCAAGAGCCTCGGCGAGGCTGAACGGGCGCTCCTCGATACGCATGCCGGTTTCCTGTGCCAGCTGCAGAAGAGCGAGACGCGTGCATCCGGGCAGCGTCTTGCTGCTGTTGGCGCGGGTGACGATCGAGCCTTCCGGTGTCACGATATAGGCCGTCGAGGATGCCCCTTCGGTGACCAGGCCATCTTCGATCATCCAAGCTTCCTGGCAGCCCGCTTCCCTGGCGATACGCTTGGCCAGGACCTGCGGCAACAGGCAGGTGCTCTTGATGTCCCGGCGCGCCCAGCGCATGTCGTCGACGGATTTGATGGCGAGCCCCGTATTCACGGCCGGCAAATCGATCAGCTTCTTGACCTGGGTGAACATGATAAGGGTCGGTTCGAGGTCATCGGAAAACAGGAAGTCCCGTTCCTCGGCACCGCGCGTCATCTGCAGATAGATCAGTCCCTCGACGAGCGCATTCCGCTCGATCAGAGTCTTTTGAATCTGCTCGATCTCCTCGGGGGAGACTGCCATCCGGATGCCGATCTCATTCGTCGACCGTTGCAGCCGCGTGGTGTGCGGCTTGCTGTCGACCAGTTTGCCGCCAAGAACGGCAGTGACTTCATAAATCCCGTCGCCGAAAAGAAAGCCGCGATCAAAGATGGAAATGCGTGCTTCCGCAGCGGGAACGAACGCGCCGTTGACGTAGGCGATGCGGCTGTCGGCCGTGTGTTTCATGGGAACTCCTTGGTATGAAAAGGGTGCGCCGGCCGGGAAATCACCGGCGGGCGAGGCGCTTCAATGTCGCGAGCGAGATGGCCTCGACCCGGTTGGGGCTCGATGTGCCGGCGTTGAAGCCTTCGGTGGTTTGCGCCATGCACAGGGAATTGAGGATGCTTTCTTCCGTTGCTTCAATGGCTGCCTCGAACAGCGGCGACACAAGCTCATTCGGCAGATCCGGGATTGCCGTCACTTTCTTGCGCTGCATTTTCGTGCGGCGAACCTCCGTTGCGGTAGAAAAGGCCAGGGCGTAGTCGCCCGAACCATTGCTCAGCGCCGCACCGGTTCGGGCGAGGCCGCCAAAAGCGCGTGTGGCCAGACGCTTCAGATTGCGGTCCGACAGGGGCGCGTCGGTGGCCACGATGATGACGATGGAGCCGTCCCGGTCTTCGCTTGCCGAGCTGGCATAGGGTGTGCCGTCGATGCGCAGATGCCCGCCGTAATTGGACTGGACGAGAATGCCGACGGTATAATCCTTTCCGCCTGTGCTGACGCGTCTGGAACTGGTGCCGATGCCGCCTTTCAGCCCGAAGGCCACCGTTCCCGTGCCTGCGCCGACGCTGCCTTCCGCGACAGGGCCGTCGGTGGCCGCTGCAAGCGCCTCGCCCATCTCCTCGATGCTGGGGCGCCCGCTGCGGATATCATTGAGACGGGAATCATTGGTTTCGCCGACCACGGCGTTGATGGAGACCAACTGGCCATTGTCCGGCTGCGACAGGGTCCAGCGGTTGATGGCTTCGATGGCCCTGCCGGTTGCCAATGTGTTTGTCAGAAGGATCGGCGTTTCCATCTCGCCCAGCTCTTCGATCTGGGTCGACCCGGCGAACTTTCCGTAACCGTTGAGCACGGCAATCGCGGCCGGTACCTTGTCCTGGAACAGGTTGCCGCCATGCGGCAGGACCGCGGTGGCGCCGGTGCGGATGGTTTCGCCTTCGACAATCGTCACGTGCCCCACACGCACGCCAGCCACATCGGTGATCGCGTTGAGCGGACCGGGCGGATAGTGGCCGGGAGCAATGCCGACATCCCGCGCTCTCGATCGTTGTGTATTGCCGTTGGCCTGTGCCATCCCGTGCGCTCCCTTATGGCGTTTTCATAGCGCTCTTCCGCACGAGATGGCATCGCAAATGTGGAATAGTTCTATGTCGAATGCGCAATAGACACGGTAGGGGCTGGTATTTTGGCCTATGGTCTTCCGGTTCGGACGTGGCTGATGTCCAAGATCAAGGCACAGATGCCGAGGACCGCACCGATCGCGCAGATGAGACCCCAGCCGCCCGAAATCCACGCAATGCCGGCAAGTGCCGATCCCATCGCGCCGCCGATGAAAAACTGGCCGACGAAAAGACCGTTCAACCGGCTGCCTGCCTCCGGCCGCAACAGGTTGATTTCCCGCCGCCCAAGCGTCTGGTCGCCGGTCACACCCACATCCAATAGGACGGCGCTGAGGCCGAGCAGCGTGAGCAAGGTGAAGGGAGACGCCGCATCGGAACAGCCAGCTATGGCAGCCAGACCGAATGCCAGAACGATGAGGATGTGGCAGGCGAGCGTCGCCGTCATCGTCCAGCCGCGGTCGCCCATCCGGCCAAAGATCGGGGTAACCACGGCGCCTCCGGCACCGACGAGAGCAAAGAGCGCGATGCCGGCTTGCCCAAGAGCAAAGGGAGGCATTGCCAGCCGCAGCGCGATTGCCGTCCAGAACAGACTGAATACCGCCATCGCAAGGCTGGCGGACAGTGCGCGGCGGCGCAAGACGGGCTCCTCGCGAAAGAGGCTCCAGAGCGATCCGATCAACTGCGGATAGGTCTGTTGCGATTGCGGTTTGCGCGTGGGAAGGCGATAGGCGAGCACGCTCTCCAGGATGAACATGGCCAAGGCGCTCGACCAGTAGAAGGTGCGCCAGCCAAGCACATCGGCGAGGGCGCTTGCTATCGGTCTCGACAGCAGGATGCCGATCATCAACCCGCTCATGACGTCGCCGATCGCCTTCCCCCTGTGTTCCGGGGATACCATGGCCGCGGCGACCGGAACCAGTATCTGGATCGCCGAACAGGCGGCGCCGAGCACAAGCAGCGCGATAATGAGGGAGACCGCGCCGGGCGCTAGTGCGGTGCAGACGGCGGCCGCAACGGCGATGGCGAGCATCCGCAGAACCAACCGGCGATTTTCCAGCATGTCGGCGAGAGGGACGAGCAGGAAGAGCCCGGCTGAATAGCCGATGAGCGTTGCCGTTGAAATGAAACCATTCATCGACGGCGTCAGATGCAATTCGGACCCGATGATGCCGACCAGTGTTTGCGACGCAAACAGGTTGGTGACGATGACGCCGACAGCGGAGCCAAAGAGGATGGTGAGAGAGGCCGGTAGGGACGATTCTGCGCTGTCTGGCGCGCAGTGCGCAGCTTGGATCGAGTGGGACATTCCAGCTCCATGAATGGGTGTCGATGGTGTTCGACCAGACTTTATGGACTGTTCCTGTTATGATACAATTGAATACAAAGTATAATGATTATGCGAGATTCGTATGAACATCCCAGATATTCAGGCCTTTGTTGCGGTGGTTGAAACGGGGTCCATCGTTGCCGCCTCGACACGGCTGAACCTGACGCAGCCTGCCGTCACACGGCGGGTGCAGAACCTGGAAAGTGCCGTCGGCAAGACACTGCTTGACCGGCACTCCAAGCCGCTTAAGCCCACAACGGCCGGGCGATCCGCCTATGAACACGGCCGGCGGGTCCTGCATTCCATCGAGAACATGAAAGCCGAGGTTTCACCCGAAGGTGAGTTGTCGGGGGAGTTTCGCCTCGGCGTCATGCCCTATCTGTCCAATGCGGCGCTCAGCCTGCCGATTGACCGGCTTCGCGCGGAGTTTCCGCGGCTGTCATTGAAGGTCGGTTCGGGCTGGTCGCCGCGTCTGATCGAACAGGTGCAGCGCAATGAGATCGACGCTGCTGCCATCTGTCTGGCTGAAGGCATCAAGCCGCCGGACGATCTTGTCAGCCAGAGTTTCGGTTTGCAGAATGTGCTTCTTGTGGCGGCGCCCAGCCTGGGTATCCGGTCTCCCGCGACATTGCTCGATCTCTCCCGTCATCCCTGGGTCATGAACGAAAGCGGTTGCGGTTATCGCACCTTCATGCGGGAAACGTTTGATGCTGCCCGCCTGCCATTCGATATAGCGGTGGAAACAATCAGTTCCGATTTGCGCCTGTCACTGGTGGCACGCGGAATGGGCATTGGCATCATCACGCCGTCGGCGCTGATCGAAAGCCAGTGGCGTGATGCCGTTGCGGTCATCGAGACCGCCGACTTCCACCCCAAGGTGGAAGTCTGGCTGCTGCATCGCCCGCCCGCTGGACGGCTGGCGGACCCGATCGCACGATTTGGTCAAGCTTTGTCCGAAGCACTTAATCCAGTTTAGCGGTTCAAAGGAAAACATGCAGCTACAAGAATAACTTGCAGCTGATACCTCACTCGATCTCTGTCACCACCGCGCGGACAGCTCACGGCCGTACCGGCCGGGGTGAGACGGTTTAATGCTGCGGTTTGACCTCAAGGAAAATGCCGGCCTCGCGTGCCGCATCGACAAATGCACGCCGGGCCTTGTGGGCTGGTTTCCACCCATCAAGGGCATCCATACAGGATTGGAGTGCCTTCCGGTATTTGGGGCCGTGATTGCGCGGCCAGTGGATTTTGAGACATTCTACGGCTTCCCATGTGCTGTAGATCATCCTCTGTCCCGCAATGCCCAATCGTACTGCAACGGGGACAGAAAAACGTTTTTCACTCATCTCTTCCTCTTTTCCATCGCATGATTCCAACATCTCGATGATCGCAGGATTTTGGGGCAGCAATGAGTCATCCCTGCCGCCACCTGCATTCCGGCGTGCTTGGATCAGAGCGATGTGGGGACATCGCCATGATCAACCCTGCGTGAGAATTCCGTTTCCAGGCCCTGTGCAAGCCGTGCCGCCTGACCGATCCAGTCTTCCCGTTCAATGCGTCCGGGAAAGGCGAGGTAGCTTCCGACCCATTCCGCATTCTGATGGTTCCACGCCGCGATCTGACTGAATGTCCAGATGCCGAGCTCGTTGAGTTTGATCTCGTTGGTGTGGCCGACGCCCGCTATCCGTTTTAGATTGTCGGGGGTTGCAACCCTGTCGATTGACGGCGGGCGCTGTCCGGGATGACCGTCGCTGGCCAGAGCCGTTGCGGCCGGCGCGGCGGCAACCGGTGCCGCTGGCGCCATGGCGGGTTGCTGTTGGACAGCCGGTTCGGCGGCGCGCAGACTTGCCAGCCAGCTGCCGGCGAAATAACCGATGACATAGCTGCCGACAAGCAGCAGAGCCGCTTCCAGATACTGCCCGGCAAGGCCCGGCAGCCATTTCAGCACCGCGACCACGAGGCCGACGACGAAGAGCAGACAAAGCAGTCTAAGCGAGCCCGGCCAGGAAGCCGGGCGCCATGCCTGGACCGATCGCTGGAAGGTCATGAAACCCACTGCGATGCCCAGAAGAAGCGCAATCAACATCCAAGGCCAGTACGTCGAAAGTAGATAGGTCATTGCCGTTCTCTCCTATTTGACAGAGAATTCGATCGGGCGATCAAGCGCCTTGCCTATATCAGTATCGTTCGATGCAATCGGATATGGGGAACCGAGGTCGACGGCAGTCAGCCGCTCGGGTGATAGGTCGGCATTTGCCAGGCAAGTGGTGCTGGCCTTTGTCACTTTGAGGGCCGACTCATCGCATTGTCCTCGGATGAATAAAACCTTAAGTTGCAGTGACAACCTATACGTTTCCGCGCCTTCTTTCTAGTGACGCAATTTGTCCGGATTCTTCCCGATTGATCCACACAGCGTCAGAACGGCGCGTTGGCTGCCGGGTTACCGGCTCAAGCGACGATCGGCACGGCAATGTCGTGTCCGGCGATTGCCTTGACATTGTTCCGGCCGCTGTGTTTTGCCCGGTACAGCGCTTTGTCGGCATTTTCCAGAATCTGTTCCGAACTGTCGAAAACGCCGCTTCGCATCGACGCGACGCCAAGGCTGGCGGTCATTCTTATGATGTCGTCCTGCGGGGCCTTGATGCGCAGGCTGCTGATGGCGGTTCTGATGGCCTCTGCCACGGCGACACCGTCTTCCAGACTGCAGGCGGGAAGAACAAGGGCAAATTCTTCTCCGCCGTACCGCGCGATATGGCATGTCCGGTCCGAGCAGACGCCGCTGAGGACGCTGGCGGCGGCTTTGAGACACGTATCACCGGCCTGATGGCCGTAGCGGTCATTGATGGACTTGAAGTGATCGAGATCGACCATGACGATGGCCAGATCATCGCCCCGCTCGACGGATGTGTTGAACGCCTCAACCAGCTTTCGCTCAAAACTGCGCCTGTTGGCGAGCCGGGTCAGGCCATCCTCCTCGGACAACGTGTGCAGAATGGTGTTGGTTTCCAACAGGTCGCGCGACACCCGGCCATAGGCCTGAATAGCATCGAAAATGGTTGAAAGCTCCCGGAACAGGGGATGGCGGAATTTGACGTCGCCCGCTTCCTGCCGGTCAATCGACCCGAGATAGTTGATCGCCGTATGGATGGGGGCAATGATGTGGCGGGCCACAACGAACAGCGCGCCGATGGCGATTGCCACCGGGAGTATCAGGATGACGATCCACGCCAGCTGGATCATCCTGGCGGTCTTCTGAATGTCGCCCGACATCGCATAGGCGAGCGCCGCGGCGTCCGTCGTCAGGTCCTGTGTCAGGCTGTCCGTCAGATGCATGGCCGATTGATAGGCCTCGAGCGCCTGCTTATCCAGCTGTGCGGCGGAGATCCCTTCGGTTTTCGTTTGGGCCAGTGCCTCGCTTCGCCTGATCTGTTCCCGCTTGGCAATGATGCGTTTTACCTGTTCGGCGACTTCCAGCACCTTGTCGGCCAGTTGCGCATTGTTATCCAGGGTGAAGCTTCGGGCGAGGACATGGGTCTGCAGCTGCACCTGCCGTTCAAGTTCGCGATCCCGGGCGAGATAGGCGGAGCGGACAAGCGACGCCAGCCGTTCGATCTTCAGGGCATTGCGGTTCTGGGCCAGGACGAGCGGCAGCTGGTTTTCCTGCGCGTAATCGGCGTTGCTTTCGATCTTTTGCAGCAGGAAGAATGAATAGCCGGCCGCCGCAACGGCATAGACGAGGACAAGCGCAATCAGGAGCTGACCTGCAGCCCGCATCGAAATTTGCATTCCCTGAAAAGGATTACGCATGTCGGGTAACGGCCTAATAGATGCTGAAGGGAAAGTAGTTGTTGTTGATCCGGTCATAGGTTCCGTTCAGCCGGATCTGGCTCAACGCCTCGTTGACCTGCTGGATAAGCTCGGTATTGCCCTTCGAGGCCGTCACATGCGATGTGCTGCGCAGGAGATCGCTGGTGAGCGGATCACCGACATAGTCGAACCTGGAGTTTTCGGGTGACTGCAGAAAGGCAAGCAGTTCTATTGAGTCCGCCAGCATCAGCTCGACACTGCCGGAGGTCAGCAGTTTCTGAGCGGAGGGCTGATCCGCGGCCAGAATGATCGTGCTTTCGGGGTAGACTTTCTTGAGATATTCAGCCTGCATCGTATCCTTGCCCGCGCCGATTTTAATGCCCTTCAAGGCAGCGGGGGAAATGTCGTGGAATTTCTGCGGATCGCCGGCAAAAGCCGAATGAGAACGGTAATAGGGCGTGGAAAATTCCATGCGCTTCGCGCGTTCATCGGTCAGCGACATGCTGGCAACCACGAGATCATATTCGTGCTGTTCAAGCCGCGTGATGATCTCCACCCACGGCACCGTGACGATTGAGCAGTTTGCGTCCATCTCCTTGCAGAGGGCATGGGCGATTTCGACGTCGAAACCGGTCAGCTTGCCGGAGGCATCGATGAAATTGAAGGGAGGGTAGGCGCCCTCGGTCGCTATTCTCAATGTCTGCTTTTCCGCCGAAGCCATGCCGCCGAGCGAAACCAAAGCTGCAATTGCAAGAGCCAATACCGATTTCATCTTGTGTGCCCCAAATAGCATTTTGAACCATTTGGTTGCCTCGAAATGAATAAAGTGTAACCGGCGCCCCGCGATGTCGCGACATGATTTATTTTGATTGAACAGCTCAAGTTCAAATTTAGAAAAACCGGCTTCGGCGGGACGTGCGGGTGCCGCCCATTGGGCGAGCTGGAAATCAACCCAATAATAACCTGATCCGTTAATTCAACATCAAGTGTTTGTCCGTAGTGGAAGACCACGGGAGGATGCAAACAGGGACAGAGAGAACCGTAATCATGATGTTGGTGATGGCGTGTATCGGCGGAAAGCACAACATTTGGCTTGTTCTCCTTGCGGCTTTCGTTTGCGTATCGGGTTCATGGGCGATCTTCCGCCTGTTTCAGCGGGCGGCGAATACAACGGGCCCGGAAAAAATCGGATGGCACTTCCTGACGGCAACGGCGGCGGGATCGGCGATCTGGTGTACCCACTTCATCGCCATGTTGGCCTATGATCCGGGAGCGCCCGTCGCCTTCGATGCCGTCCTGACCATCGTTTCACTTCTGGTCGCAATCGGCGGAGCGCTGGTAAGCTTCGTCATAGCCACGAGCGGATCGGGCCGGCTGCCTTCCATCGTCGGCGGTTCGCTGTTGGGTGTATCCATCGCAGCCATGCATTATACCGGCATGTTCGCCTATCGCGTCCAGGGTATTGTCGATTGGGACATGACCTATTTGATGGCCTCGATTGTTCTGTCCGTCGTCCTTTCAGCGGTTTCATTGCACCTTGCCGTCAATGGCAAATTCAACAGGCGGTTGGCCGCCGCGTCCGGCGTGCTGGCGCTTGCCATTGTCAGCCTGCATTTTACCGGCATGACGGCGTTCAAAATTACCCCGTTGTCGACGGCCGGTGCGTTCACCGATCATGCGGCCCTGCAGGCCATGGCCCTGGCAATTGCGCTGGTGGGCATGATTGTCGTGGGTACGGGGCTCGTCAGTTACCTCATCGATGACCGTACACGGGCGGATTCGTATCAGCGGCTGCGCCAGATGGCGATGAACGACAGTCTGACGGGCCTTCCCAACCGCGCCAGCTTCAATGACCGCCTCGACCGGGAAATCCGCGCCGCCGGCAATACCAGGAACCGGATTGCGCTGATCTGCATCGATCTCGACCGCTTCAAGGAAATCAACGATGTCCGTGGGCATAGTTCCGGCGATGAGGTTCTGCGCACACTGGCGTTGCGCATGAGCGATCTGTTGCATGACGGGGAATTCGTTGCGCGGCTGGGCGGGGATGAATTTGCCGCCATTCATCACGCGCACAGCGGAGAAGCGCTGAACGGGTTTCTCGCCCGCATTGAATCAGCGATGTTCAAGCCCATCCGCATTGGCGATTTTGACGTGAACCCTGGAGCGAGCATCGGCGTCGCACTCTATCCCGATGATGCCGATACCAAGGAAATGCTGATCAACAATGCCGACCTTGCCATGTATCGTGCCAAGGCCGACCGGACCACGGCAGTCTGCTTCTACGAACAGGGAATGGACGAAACGGTCCGGGCCCGCCGGACATTGGCGGGAGAGCTGCGCGAGGCACTCGACAACAATGAACTCGACCTGCACTATCAGGTGCAGACCGCGGTTTCGACCGGCGAAGTTCGCGGCTATGAAGTCCTGCTGCGCTGGAAGCATCCGAAGCACGGTTTCATCCCGCCGTCAGAATTCATCCCGCTTGCGGAGGAAACCGGGCTGATCCTGCAACTGGGCGAATGGGTTCTGCGTACGGCCTGTGCCGCCGCCACATCCTGGACGCCCGCCTACAAGATTGCGGTCAATCTGTCGCCCGTTCAGCTTTCCCATGCGGACCTGCCGAAGCTGATCCATGAAATCCTGCTGGAAACCCAGCTGCCCGCCAGCCGCCTCGAGCTCGAACTGACCGAATCGACGATCATCGCCGATAAGGTCCGGACCCTGCATATCCTGCGCCAGATCAAACAGCTGGGTGTCACCATCGCCCTCGATGATTTCGGCACGGGATATTCGTCGCTTGAAACCCTGCGGTCGTTTCCCTTCGATACGATCAAGCTGGACCGTTCGTTCATGAGCGAAGTCGAGACGAGCCCGCAGGCAAAGGCCATTATTCGCGCGGTTCTCGCGCTGGGCAAGAGCCTCAGCATCCCGGTTCTGGCCGAGGGCATCGAAACGCAGAGCCAGCTGTCGCTTCTGGATGCGGAGGGGTGCGATGCGGCGCAAGGCTTTTATCTGGGCAGGCCCGCCCCGCTGGACCAGATCATGATCAGTGGCCGGATCAGCAGGCTTGAAGACGGTATTGCAGCGGAAGTGCCGCTGCCGCAACCAACCACTATTCTGGCATTGTCGGCCTAGAATTCCACCGTTCCACAGGGGCATCGCAGAACAGAAAAACGGCTTTTCGCCGCTGAAAGCTAACTGAAAGGTTGCGTCATCTATAGTACCCCTGCATCCATAAGAACACACCCACGGTGTGACAAAGAATTGAGGGTGCGGGAAACAAATCGAGGACGGAACAATGGCACTTTCACGCTCTTTTTTTCACACGGCTTCTTTTGCCGTTTTGATGGCCGCCAGCACATTCGGTGCCGGATCCGCCGCTCATGCCGATGACAAGATCACCATCATGGTGGGCGGCTATGAAAAGCACATTTACTTGCCTGCAAAGCTTGCCGAAGCGCTCGGCTATTTCAAGGACGAAGGCCTGGATGTTGAATTGCTCAACGAACCGGCCGGTGTCGATGCCGAAAACCAGCTGCTGGCAGGCGCCGTCCAGGGCGTTGTCGGTTTCTATGATCACTGCATTGACCTGCAGGCCAAGGGCAAGCTTGTTGAATCGATCGTTCAGTTCAGCCAGGCACCGGGCGAAGTCGAACTGGTTTCGACGAAACACCCCGAGATCAAGTCTGCGGCTGACTTCAAGGGCATGAGCCTCGGCGTCACCGGGCTTGGCTCCTCCACCAATTTCCTCACGCAGTATCTGGCTTTCAAGAGCGGCTTGCAGCCCGGAGAGTTTACATCCGTGCCTGTCGGTGCCGGAGCGACATTCATTGCCGCCATGCAGCAGGACAAGATCCAGGCCGGCATGACAACCGAGCCGACCATCTCGCGCATGCTCAAGACCAAGGAAGCAAGCGTCCTGATCGACATGCGCACGATTGAAAGCACGCGGGCCGCTCTCGGCGGAACCTATCCCGCCGCATCGCTCTATATGGAAACATCGTGGGTCGATGCACACAAGGAAACGACGCAGAAGCTGGCCAATGCCTTCGTCAAGACCTTGAAGTACATCAACACCCACAGTGCGGATGACATTGCCGACAAGATGCCGAAGGATTTCTACGTCGGCGACAAGGAAGGTTATGTAAAGGCGCTTGCCGACGGCAAGGGCATGTTCACCGCAGACGGCGTGATGCCGGCGGACGGTCCGCAGACCGTACTGAACGTTCTGTCGAGCTTTTCCAAGAACGTCAAAGGCAAGCAGATCGATCTTTCCAAGACCTTCACGTCTGAATTCGTGAAAGCTGCCAAATAACCTTTCCGAGCCTATCGCTTCCGGCCGCCAGCGGCTGGAAGCGATCCCTTGGTATCGGGCATTGCGTGCACGCCCGTTATTCAGCACGCCCCAGGTATTTGCCATGAAAGACAATGCATCCCAGACCCCTGCCATTGAATTGATCAATGTCAGCCGCCGCTTCGTTTCACCGACCGGCAAGTCGCTGACTGCCTTGCGCGATTTCAACATGGTGGTCGAACCCGGCGAGTTCGTCGCCGTTGTCGGACCGACAGGTTGCGGCAAGTCCACAACACTCAATCTCGTCACCGGACTTGCCCGGCCAAGCGCCGGCGAAGTGCGCCTCATGGGCGGCCCGGTCAATGGTATCGATCCGAGAGTCGGCTTCGTGTTTCAGACCGACGCGCTGTTCCCGTGGCGCAATGTCATTGACAATGTCATGGCCGGCCCGCTCTTCCGCGGAAAATCCCATGCGGAAGCCACCCGCAGCGCCAGAGACTGGCTCGCCCGTGTCGGGCTGTCCCGCTTCGAGCAGCACTATCCGCACCAGCTTTCGGGCGGCATGCGCAAGCGCGTGTCCCTGGCCCAGACTTTCATCAATGAGCCTGAAATTCTGTTGATGGACGAGCCGTTCTCGGCGCTGGACGTGCAGACCCGGACCGTGATGCACGAAGAGCTGTTGCGCCTGTGGGCGGAACGCAAGGCCTCGGTCATCTTTGTGACGCACGACCTTGAGGAGGCGGTTGCGCTTGCGGACAAGGTCTATGTGCTGACCGCCGGACCCGCAACGGTGAAATCCGTCTATCCCATCAATCTCCCGCGTCCGCGCGTGGTTGCTGACATTCGCTACGAGCCCCGTTTCATCGAATATTGCCGCACGATCTGGGAAGATCTGCGCGATGAAGTGGAAATGAGCTATCGCCGCGCCAGTCAGGCAGCCTGAACCGGAGGAATTTCATCATGACCGATACCCCATTGGAAAACATTGCTCCGATTTTCCGCGCCGGAACCTCCGACGCAGAGATAGAGGCTGCCGCTCTCAAGGCAATGCAACGCCGCAAACACGCTGTCTTGTTCTGGCGGCTCGTCATCCTGGTCGGCATTCTCGGTATCTGGGAACTTGCAGCCAACAGGCTTTGGATCGATCCGTTTTTCTATTCCAGCCCAAGCGGCATTGTCATGCGCCTGTATGAATGGATCACGGAGGGTACCGCCGAAGGGTCGCTCTGGTTCAATCTGTGGGTCACCATGGAAGAAGCATTGATCGGCTTTTTTGCAGGCTCCATTGCCGGCGTTCTGGTTGGCATCGGCCTTGGCCGCAACCAGTTCCTTTCCGACATTTTCTCGGTTTATATCAAGGCGATCAACTCGATCCCGCGCGTCGTTCTTGCCCCGATCTTCATCATGATCATGGGGCTGGGACTGGCATCCAAAGTGGCGCTGGCCTTCATCATGGTGTTCTTCGTGGTGTTCGCCAATGCATTTCAGGGCGTGCGCGAAGCCGACCGCAACATGATTGCCAATGCCCGTATTCTCGGGGCGTCCAATTGGCAGGTGACGCGCACGGTAATCGTACCATCGGCGATGAGCTGGATTTTCGCCAGCCTGCACGTCAGCTTCGGCTTTGCCATCATCGGCGCGATCGTTGGTGAATTTGTCGGCGCGCGCTTTGGTATCGGTCAGTTGATCTCGATTGCCAAAGGCACATTCGATGCGGCCGGCATGTATGCCGCCATCATTCTGGTGATGCTTGTTACGCTGCTGGCGGAAATGATCATGACCATGATCGAAACCCGGCTGGCAAAGTGGCGCCCGCAACAGCACACCGACATGCAGTAATTCAGCATGCCAGCGATCAAGACAGGACCGGCTCGCTCCGGTCCTGTTTTATTGTTGGCAGCTTGATGTCCACGGTCAATCCTCCGCTCGGGGAGGTGCCCAAACTCACCGTACCGTCAGCGCCGTCAACGACTTCCTTGACGATGGCAAGGCCCAGCCCGCTACCCTCGGGCTGCACGTCCATGATGCGGTAGAACCGCTCGAAAACCTTCGCTCTTTCATCGTCGGGTATACCCGGCCCGTTGTCTTCGACACGAAGCTGCACCCATTCATCGCCTTTGGAAATGGAAACCGTGACGGTGCCGCCAACCGGCGTGTAGCGCAGGGCATTGTCGATGAGATTGACGATCATCTCGGACAGCATCGGGCCGTCGCCTTCGACGAAAGCCGGTTCGCTGGCCTCGAAACCGAGATCGATCTGGCGGCGCAAGGCCGTTTCGGCATAGGTGTCGAGGACCTGCCGTGTTGCCGCGGTCATATCGACCCTGTCGCGCCGCGGCCTGCGGCTGCCTGGTTCGGCGCGCGACAATGTCAGCAGCTGACTGGCGAGGCGGGCGAGCTGCTTCGTGCTGGACCGGAGAGCCTGCAAGGCCTCGTTGCGGCGGTCGTTGTCCTGTTCCCGGGCGGCAAAGCTTGCCTGGGTCGCGACCAGGGTCAGGGGCGTGCGCAACTGGTGCGCCGCGTTGGAGACGAACCGCCTCTGTGCCGCCATCTGGCTTTGTACGCGCTCCATATAATCATTGAGGGCGTGGACCAGGGGACGCAGTTCGGTCTGCACGGTTTCGGGGGAAAACGGATCAAGCCGCTCCCGTCCCTGTTCGCGCACCGCATCGCGCAGGCGCAGGACCGGGGTGAGTCCGCGCTGCAGCCCGACAATGGCGACAAAACCGGCGACGAGAACCAGCAGTACCTGTTTGGTGAAATCCGACAGCCAGAGCCTTTGCCGCATTGCCCGTTCGCCATTCAGCGTCACCGCGACCGACACGGACACTTCGGCATCCCGTGCCAGGCCGATCACCGGGTGATTCAATGTCAGCACGCGTACCGGAGAGTCTCTGAACATCGCATCCTCGCCCACCTGTTCCTTCTTGGGTTCGGGCAGGTTGTCGAAGCCGGAGACCAGGGTTCCCCATGCCGTCAGCACCCGGTAAAAAACCCTGTCGCCATGGCCGATATCGAACATCTCAAGCGCTGCGGGCGGAATATCCACGGCAACGGTCCCGTTGGTGTCCACCGTCACGGCTTCGGCAATCACCCGGGCGGACGCCAGCAGCAACTGATCGCTGACCAGATCGGCGGTGGCCTCGGCAGATTGAAAGCTGATGACGAGATTGACGCAGATCACACCGATCAGCGGAAGAACGATCCAGAGCAGAAGCTGGACCCGCAGGCTCTCGCTCAACCGTTTCCACAAACGGCGGAATTTCGACTGCGTCTGGGGCTTGCCGTCACTCGCCATGGCGCAAAAGATAGCCCATGCCGCGCAATGTCGCGATTTTCACCGAACTGCCTTCCAGCTTCTTGCGTACCCTGTGAACATAAATCTCTATGGCATTTGCATCGGCCAAATCATTGAAACCGAAGACACTTTCGCACAGGACAGTTTTGCTGACCGTCGTCCCCGCCTTGAAGATCAGGTGCTCCAGCACCGCATGCTCGCGCGGTGTCAGCGACATGAGCTTGCCCGACAGAAAGAACTGCCGCGTCCTGCCGTCGAACAGCAATTCACCTAGCTCGATCTCGGGATTGGCCCGGTTATGCCCGCGGCGGAGCTGCGCCCGGATCCGCGCCTCCAGTTCGGCGATCTCGAATGGTTTGGCCAGATAGTCGTCGGCGCCTTCGTCAAGCCCCGCAACCCGCCCGCCAAGGCTTGCATTCGCGGTCAGTATGATGACCGGAACGGTACTGCCGCTCTTGCGCAGGCGCCGCAGCACGGTCATTCCGTCCATTTTGGGCAGCGACAGATCGAGAATGACAAGGGCATAGTCGGCGACCCGCAGCGCATGGTCGGCATCCTCGCCATTATAGACGGTGTCGACGGCATAATGGGCCTGCCGCAGCGCCTTATCGAGCCAGGATGCCAAATCACGATTGTCTTCAACGAGGAGTATGCGCATGCGCGTAGGATATACTACGGGTGCAGGAATTTACCAATGCGCGTGGATTTTTTACGGACAAACGTGATTCTTGCATCTCGCCAGCGCAGGGATTCATGATAAGAGCGCCAGGTGTGGAAAAGAGCCGCAGGTGCCGACCCAATCTTTACCACAATCATACCTGCGTGACATTCCTACCTGTATATTACGAGCGCATGCTTCCCCTATGCTTTCGGTCAAGAATGGAGACGTACTTTATGAGCTTTCCCGCGGTATCTCGCTTGGCCGCAATGCTGGTCATCGGCATTGGCATCGGTAGTTTCCTTGGGCAACCGGCCGATGCTGCCAATGAGGTGCTGGTGCCGCCGGGCAACCGTTCCGAGACGCAGCCACCCATCCCCAAGACATCGGCGGACCGGGCAAAAGCATTCAACACGACATATGACGAAAAATACAAGCAGATCATTGCGCTGCTCACGCGCGAGACAAAGCTGGTTGCGCAGATCAAGGATGCCGCCCGCGCCTATCACATCGATCCCATTCACATCGTCGGTGCGCTGGTCGGGGAGCATACGTACAATGTCAGTGCCGTCGGCAAGGTGCAGACCTATTATGTCAAGGCGCTGGCCTATGCCAATGCGGACTTCTCCTTCCGGTACAAGGGCGTCACGATCCAGGCTTTTGTCAAAAGGCCGGAATTTGCCGCCTGCGCCGCGCTGACAGCCAGCGCCGAGCTGTGGAATTGCCGCGATCAGGTCTGGGATGATCGATTTAGAGGCAAGACCGTCGATGACGTGGCCTATGAACCCATTTCACTGCAGCGGGCGTTTTTCCAGCCGTTCTACGGCGGTCAGACGTTTGGCCTCGGTCAGATAAGCCCGCTGGCGGCCCTGGAGGTGACGGACCTTGTCTCGCAGGTCAGCAAACTTCCTAAGCTTTCTCCCGATCAGCCTCAGGCGGTTTATCGCGATGTCATGGATCCCGACCGCAGCGTCGTCTACATCGCGGCAATCCTGCGCGATGCCATCGACGCCTATGCGGCGCAGGGCTTCGACATTTCGAAGAATCCCGGCATCACGGCGACCCTGTACAATGTCGGGCAGCCACGGCGCCGGGCCGCCGAGTTGCGGCAGGCGATCGCAAGCGGCAGCAACCGCAAATATCCGGTCGAAAACTATTATGGCTGGCTGATCAATGAAAAGCTCGATGACCTCGAAGGCATTCTTCAATCGAACGGGCAATGATCGGCGTCAGATCAGTTTCTTGCCTGAAGGTTTGCGGTGGAGGCTCTTGATGCGTCGCCGCGCAGATTGATGGATACCCAGATGTTGGGATTTTGCTGCGACTGGCGCTTGAGGAAATTATAGCCTGTGGCGTCCCATGGCCTGACTTCTTCAGCGAGATTGTCGAGGACGAAATCACCCCGGTCCGTCTTTACGGTAAGAATGGCGTGACCTTCGTCGTTCAAGTCGCGCACGATGGTCATGAGCAGCGCCTGCCGCGGAAATCCGGCCTCGAGCAGAAGCTTGCGCTTGTAGAGTGCATAAATCTTGCAGTCACCCTTGCCGTCGACCGGGTAATCCCAGTGATCCATCATCGTGCCCCAATGCTCAAGATTGCTCATCGGTTCGATGGAGGCATTCACCTCGCGGTTGATGCGTTCAAGATAATTCCATGTCTCGGCTGTGAGTTTGACATCGGCTGCCGGCAGCGGTGAGACATTGCACTCCGCGGGACGCCGGCCGCAAAAATCCACCCAGCCATAGGGAATGCTCGTCTTGCCGCCGGTGGCTGCAGCGCTTGCCGCCGAGGGCTTCGTGCTGCCGGGAATCGCGCCGAACAGGGCCGCGCGGCGCTCGAAGGACACGGAGCGTGCCGTGGCCGCCGTGGACGGATTCGAGGAACCCGCATGCGTCAGCGATGAAAGACCCAGAAACACACAGATCGCAACGCTCAACACACGCAACATTGCCGCTACCCCAACAAACTCTTAACAAGGAGTTAACGCCAAAACGGCTGCGTCAATCAATCAAATGTTAAACAAATGGTTAACGGCACGAGGCGCGTCGGCCGCCGGGTTTCTCCGCTCGTATCGATCGGCAATGAGGTGTAGGTTCTCAGCGGTGTGGATTGCTGGACAAGGGGGATGGATGCGTAGGTTCGCATTCATCACAATTCGACCAAATTGCGAGCGATCCCATAGCGCCAAGAGAATGGGAGAAACTCGATGGAAGAAATCTCGTCTGAAGCATTTGAACATACGGAACATGCCCAGCACGCCCTGCACAGCGAGAATGCCTTTCTCGCCATTGTTGCGGTAACGATTGCAGTTCTTGCAGTCGTCGCTGCGGGCGTCGGCAGTCTGGAAACAATCGAGAGCGGCGGGGCCACCGCGGCCAAGACCCAGGCCGTGCTCTTCCAGAACAAGGCAACGGATAACTGGAATTTCTTCCAGGCCAAGAGCCTCAAGAAAAACATGTACGATATTGCCGCAGCGCAAGGCGGACCAAAGGCGGCTGATTTCGCATCCCAGTCACAGCGCAATGAAGCGGAAAGCCAGGAGATCCAGAAAACGGCGCGGGATTTCGAGGTCAAATCGGAGGATGCATTGCAGGAAGGCCTCGTCCATGAAGGGCGGCACCATCACCTGACAATCGCGGCGACGTTCCTGCACATAGCGATCGCGGTCGCGACCATTGCCATCATTACCGGCGGCCGCCGCTGGCCCTGGTATGCATCCATTCTTCTCGGAGTCATCGGTACAATCATCGCCGGCGCGACCTACGCGATCTGAGCTGTTTTCCCGCGTTTGATCGTCAGCGCGTCCCATCAAGGGGCGGGCAGAATATGTTGCATCATTGCGTAATATAGGGTAGGGGGGTATATTATGTCACACACAACCAAAGATAAGGCCAAGCTCATCGCCCGCATCCGCCGCCTGAAAGGGCAGATGGAGGCAGTGGAGCGCGCGCTGGAGGCGGAAGTTGCCTGCGGTGAAATCCTCAATCTCGTCGCATCCGTCCGTGGCGCTGTAAACGGCCTGGTTGTCGAGCTGATCGAAGATCACATTCGCATGCATGTGGTCGATCCGGACAAGGACCCCGATGTGGAACGGGCCCAAGGCGCTGCGGAACTCATTGATGTCGTAAGGAAATATCTCAAATGAAAAATCACCACGCGGCACAGTCAAATGCCGGCTCGCACGACCATATATTCCTTGGCAAGAACCACGAGCGCAACGAACGGCGCACATGGATGGTTATCGCCTTGACCACGGTCATGATGATTGCTGAAATTGCCGCCGGAACCGTCTACGGTTCAATGGCGCTGGTGGCGGACGGCTGGCACATGTCAACCCACGCGGCGGCGATGCTGATAGCGGCCTTGGCCTATCTCTATGCGCGAAAGCACGCGCACAATTCGCGGTTCACGTTCGGAACCGGAAAATTCGGCGATCTGGCGGCCTTTGCCAGTGCGGTAGTTCTGGCTCTGATTGCACTGCTGATTGCCTGGGAAAGCTTTGTCAGGCTGGCGAATCCCGTTCCGATCAATTTTCCCCAGGCAATATCGATTGCCGTCGTTGGTCTTGCGGTCAATCTGCTTTCCGCCTGGCTCCTGCGCGATGATCATTCGCATCATGGCGACCATGAGCATCATCACGATCATGCTCATGCTCATGCGCACGACAATAACCTTCAAGCGGCCTATATCCACGTGCTCGCTGACGCGCTGACTTCGGTGCTGGCCATCGGCGCTCTTGTAACGGCAAGTCTCTATGGATGGCTTTGGCTCGATCCGGCCATCGGCATCATTGGTGCGCTGGTCATCGCCAATTGGTCGTTCGGGCTCATCCGGCGTGCCGGGGGCGTGTTGCTGGACTATGTTCCGTCAAGCGAGGATCTGCCGGAGGAAATCCGTTCGGCCATCGAACGGGAAGGGGATGTGATCACGGATCTGCATGTCTGGCAGCTGGGCCCGGGTCATCACGGCGCCATTGTTTCGCTGGTGAGCGATCATCCGAAAGCGCCGTCTTCCTATCGCGCAAAGCTTTCCCACATTCATGATCTGTCGCACGTGACGGTCGAGGTTGAGCATAAGGCAGCCTGATAACTGCGACAGAATTGATTCCCATGCACCAATGATTCTCATGGGGTTGCCTTTGGAAAGCGTGTATTTCCGAGGTTGGCGTTAACCTTTTATGGGTACCTGCTTGTAGTGAATAAACGCGCAATAGAAGGCATTGCGCGTTTATTCCACACTCTTTGAAAGTAGCCGTGCTTAATTGTGTTATTTTTGCCACTCGATGTTTATTCCGTGTGGATTAAGCAGAGAAATACTCTGAACTGACTAGCCTCATTTCGACAAAATATGCATTTTGAGCTGCCTGGGTGCGTGTTCGCACCGGAATGCTGGGGGAGCCACCATGCGTTTTTCCGTGTTGCACACGCGATTTCTGTCTCTTTTTACCACAACAGCACTCATCTCAATTGCCAGTCCATCCATCGGTTGGGCTGCATGCACCAGCCTTGCGCCGGTATCGGGCCAGACGGTCACTTGCGATACCTCGGCACCCAATCCCGCGACGGCGGGCGTGCATGCGGTAGCGGGAAGCTCCGGCGTCAAGGTCAATGTTGGCAGTGGTGCCCAGTTGAATATTGTCCGCAGCCCCACCGAGAACTCCGGTGTCAGTGTCGTCGATGGCAGCACTGTCGTGAACAACGGCGCGATATCGCTGACGGGAGCGGGCAGCACGGGGCTCAATCGCGGTGCAGGTCTGGTCGGCACCGGAAGCAACAACAGCCTGACCAACAACGGTTCGATCAGCACGACCAACCAATACAATGATGGCATGGCCGCAGACGGCTCCGGCAATACGCTCACAAACAATGGCACGATCACGACAACGGGACCCAACGCTTACGGCATGACGGCCAGTTGGGGGCAGAGCGGCGGCGGATCGCCGAACAATACCCTTATCAACAATGGAACGGTCACGACCAACGGAAGCAATGCGCGTGCGGCCTCCATTCTCGGGCAAAACGGAACCGTCATCAATACCGGTACATTGACGACAACCGGCAACAGTGCTCCAACGGTTTACATGCAGGGCACCAATGCCCGTCTCACCAACAGCGGTGTGATTCATGCGCAGGGTGGCGCGGCATCCGGTGGCCTGCCTTCGGACGGTGTGTTTTCCAACACGCTGGGATCGAGCTTCAACGCGACAATCGAGAATTTGGCTGGCGGTCAAATCATCAGCGATCAAGGACCCGCGATCCGTACGCTCAACGGCCCGACCAAGATCACGAATGCCGGATTGCTGAGCGGCGGCAATGGTTTCGCCCTGAGCGGCGGCAACGGCAGTATCGACTTTACGCTGCAGACCGGCTCAAAAATCATCGGAACCGCCAATGGCGGGGGCGGCAACAATCAGCTGACCCTTCAGGGTTCCGGGCTGATCGACAACGCCTTTACCAATTTCCAGACGATGTACATGAAGGGTACGGACTGGACATGGGCGGGAACCGGAGATTTTCACGACAGTTTCATCCAGACAGGCAACTTCACCCTGCAAAAGGACCTGACCGGCAATGTAACCGTATCACCGGGGGCGAAACTGCTCGCCGGAGGTGGCTTCAATCCCTCGATCACGCCTTATGCCGGCGGACCGGCGATCACTGTCACCAATGCGGGTGTCATCGATTTGACCAATGGTTCGGGTGCTGCGGGAGACCGGCTGACCATCGTGGGCAATTATGTCGGCAACAATGGCTCACTGCTCCTGAACACCGTTCTTGGCGATGACTCCTCCGCATCGGATAGGCTCGTTCTATCCGGTGGAACGGCGACCGGTACAACCGGCATTGCCGTTACCAACGTCGGAGGGACCGGCGCTGCGACGGTGATTGACGGCATCAAAGTGGTCGATGCCGTGAATGGTGCGACGACGGCCGGGAGTGCATTTTTTCTGAGTGGCCGCGCCGCGGCCGGGGCATACGAGTATTTTCTGTTCAAGGGTGGCGTCAGCGCAAACACGACCCAGAATTGGTATTTGCGCTCGGACTATGTCACGCCCACGCCGACGCCGGACAATCCGACGCCGACAGGACCTGTCATTGCGCCAACCGATCCGGCAACGCCAAACGTTGTACAGCCGCCCGTTCCAGGCGGACAACCGCCGGAACCCGGTGCAACGCCGGTTACCCCGGTCGTTGAGGAGCGGGGCGGGGTGCTCGTCAGCGTCGTGCCGCTGCTTCGTCCGGAAGTCGCGACCTATTCCGCAGTTCCGCCGGCCGCCAGGCTGGCAACGCTGGCAACGCTGGGCACGTTCCACGAGCGCCGCGGCGAGCAGAGCGTTCTCACGCCGGGCAGTGACCTGTCGGCGGCCTGGGGACGCGTTTTCGGTCAAAGCATCGAGCAGGGCTGGGCAGGCACGGCATCACCCTCGATTGACGGATCAATCTGGGGATTCCAGACAGGTATCGATATCCTGCGCCGGCAGAGTGAAGGCGGCCATCGGGATATTGCGGGTATCTTCTTCGGTTATGCCGGCATGAATTCCGATGTCAAAGGTCAGGCCCTTGGCTGGAACAATTTGAGCACAGGCAAGATCAAGGTCGACGCGACAAGTGTCGGCGGTTACTGGACGCATATTGGCCCCTCCGGCTGGTATCTGGATGGTATTGTGATGGGAACCTGGTATGGCGGCAATGCGCGCTCGGTGAGCGGAGCCGGCATAGACAATGACGGCAGCGGCATTACCGTGTCGCTCGAAGGCGGCTATCCCTTCGCACTGACCGACAACTGGCTGCTTGAACCGCAGGCGCAGCTCATCTGGCAGCGGGCCTGGTTCGACGATCAGCAGGATGCGTTCTCCGGTGTTTCGTTCGACAGCAACGATGCCGTGACAGGCCGTATCGGTGCGCGGCTGCAAGGCAATTACCAGACCGCGCGTGGATTGTTCCAGCCCTACCTCAAGGCCAATCTCTGGCATAATTTCAAGGCCACCGATACGGTGCTGTTCGGCACCGATCCGATCACGACCCAGGCGGAAAGCACGTCACTCGAATTGGGCGGCGGTATCGTCCATAACTTCACCAAGAATGTGAGTGCTTTCGCCACCGCCGACTACACCTTTGATGTGAGCGGCGAGCGGAAGCGCGCCTTCGAGGGGAATATTGGCCTGACCGTGAAGTGGTAACAGTCAGTCTTGCAAGCCGCCCTGGCTTTGTGGCTCGTGGAGCGCTCATTTGAAGTGTTCCACGTGTTCACCTTCAACCGCGCCGGCATGTTGCATGGAAAGCCATGTATCGGACAGATGAATGACAGGGCGGATGCGTTAAATATTCCGCAGTCAGATACTTAATGTAAATTCACTTACCAATGATACGTGATTAAATCTTGCCTCGTTAAGGGTAAATATTTGCCATTCGATAAGTTCTTTTAAATGTATAAGAATTAAGTATTATGCAGTGAATAACTACTGAGTCCTTTATAGAGAATCGGAGGTGCTTGCCAGCGGCAAGCATATCTTGAGGAGGATGAATGAGTCTCGGCTATTCGGTGCGCAATTTCTCGACAGTCGGTCTGGCCGCTTTGCTTGGCCTTTCCAGTCCGGCATTGGCCGTCACGACAACCGGTACCTTTACAGTCCAGATCGCTATTCAGGCATCCTGTGCCCTGGTGAGTACCGCGACGCTGACCTTCACCTCGGTGGGTGTGATCGCGGCAAACGACGATGCGTCCACCACGCTTTCCGTACAGTGTACCAACACGACGCCGTACAATATCGGCCTCGATGCGGGGATCGGCGTGGGGGCCACGGTCGCTTCGCGCAAGATGACCGCGCTCGGCGGCGCGCTGGTCAACTATACCCTCTATTCCGATACCAACAGAACCACCGTGTGGGGGCAGACCATCGGTACCGATACGGTTTCAGCATCGGGTAGCGGCGCGGCGCAGCCCTACACGGTTTATGGGCGGGTTCCCGTCCAGACAACGCCGGCGCCCGGTACCTACACCGATACGATCACGGTGACAGTCACCTATTGAGGATAAGCCGAATACGGGCGGCTGATCGGCCGCACAGGCCTTCTTGCTCTCGTTCACGAATGCCGCTGATATCCTCCGGCAACACCCTGGGGCGAGAGGACCGTCTGCCAAAGCTGGATCTGGCGCGCCCGAAAGCATCCGGCCATGCACAACAGATAATAGCGCCACATGCGATAGAAACGTTCGCCATATTTGGAAGCAAATTGCGGCCATGCGGCTTCGAACCGCGCATGCCATGCCAGCAGTGTCCTGTCGTAGTCGGCACCGAAATTATGCACGTCCTCGATGACGAAGCGGCCATCCACGCTGGTGGAAATCTCGGCCAGGGACGGCAGTTCGCCATTGGGGAAGATATACCGGTCAAACCATGGATCGATCATGTTCCGGGTGCGTTTCCGCCCGATCGTGTGCAGCAGGAACAATCCGTCGTCCGACAGGCTGCGTCTGCAAGCATCAAAGAAAGCGGGGTAGTTCTTGTGCCCGACATGCTCAAACATGCCGATCGAGGCAATCCGGTCGAATTTCTCAAGTCCCTCGACATTGAACGACCGGTAATCCGCGAGGCGGAATTCGACGGGCAGACCCTGCAATGTTCGTTGCGCGAATTCCGCCTGTTCCCTGGAAATGGTCAAGCCGACACAGGAGACGCCATAGTTCTCGGCGGCAAACTGCATCAGGCTGCCCCAGCCGCAGCCGACATCCAGAAGGCGCATGCCCGGTTGAAGACCGAGCTTGCGGCAAACGAGATCGAGCTTTGCACTCTGGGCGTCGTCGAGATTGCCGGCGTCTTTCCAGTATCCGCAGGAATAGGTCATGCGGCGGTCAAGCATCGCGGAGAACAGGTCATTACCAACGTCGTAATGTTCCTTTCCAACCTGCCAGGAGCGCCTGCTGTTCTGCAAGTTGAGCAATCGCGCTCGCAGTGTTTGCAACACGTCCTTGGCCGTCACATGTTCGGTCAGATTGGCGCGAAATATGCGGTCAAAGAACTGATCCAGCGCCGCACAGTCCCACCATCCGTCCATGTAGCTTTCGCCGAGGCCCAGACTGCCTTGCCCCAGGATGCGGGTTGCGGCTCTCGGATCCTTGATCTGGATGTCCCAGGGGGCGTCGCCGTTGACGCGAATGCCGGCACGGCCCAGAAGATTGCTCAATGTACCGAGTGCTGAAGACTTGCTGCCGTTGGCCGGTGCCGGCTGTGGTTTGGCTTCTCTCTTTGATGCGTCGTCGAAATCCACGTCCATGTTTGCTCCAGCGCTGGTGCTTCAAGTGTGCCGTTGGGATCGAAACCTGATTTGCAGCCATATGAGCAGAAAGGACGACGCAATGTCAAAAATTGTTCAGGCGACTTCCACCCGGTTGCGTCCGCTGGTTTTCGCGCGATAGAGCGCCCTGTCTGCCGCTTTCAGCAATGCTTCCATGCTGGTGTGCTGCCCGTTGAGACTGGCAACACCCGCACTGACCGTGACGGTTACGTTCTCAAGGTCCGTGGAAAAGCGCGCAAGCTCGATCTCGCTGCGCACCCGCTCGGCGAGTTCATTGGCTACGTTCTGCGGCGTATTCGTCAGCAGCAGGACGATTTCCTCGCCGCCGTAACGGACAACAACGTCGGTGATGCGAACATTCCTGCGGATGATGGCGGCGACATCCGCCAGCACCATGTCACCTGTATCGTGACCCCAACGATCATTGATGGCCTTGAAATGATCGATGTCGATCATGACCAGGGAACAATGGGCTGCCTTGGACTTGTTGTCATTCATGGCCCGAAGCGCCGCGCGATCGAAAGCGCGCCGGTTCTGCAGCTTTGTCAGCGGGTCCACCCAGGCTTCGTGCTCCAGAGCCCGCATGATCCGCAGGCGGGACTTTTCCCGCTCGAGAAAATCCGAGAGAATCACCACATTCACAATGTTGGCGATGACGACGGCAAAGAGGGGAAACCCGACGATCGTTGCAATGATGTCGTGCGGCAACAGGCTGATCGAGACGAGCGACAATGAGGCGAGCATGCCTGTCACAACGGAACGGATAAACCCGATCGGAAGCTTGCGCACGGGGATAAGCGCGATCCCGCACCCTATGGCGCAAATCAGGACAATCGAAATCAGTCCCGGTACCACCCCGACGCCGCCGAGCCAGATTCGGTATCCCGCCATGAGCAGGGCGGCAACGATTGTGCCAACAGGCCCGCCATAGGGGTATGCGATGGCAAGCAATGCTGTCCGTCCATCAAAGATGACCCCCGGTGCGATAACAACCGGATCGTTCATCGACAAGATTCCGCCGAGCGCCAGCAGAACACCGACGGCCGCGCCTTTTTTCCACCCTTTGGAAAAGGTGCGGATGACAATGGAATAGCTTAGGATGACAAGCGCCGTCAGACCAAGGATACGAACAACACCGGTCAACAATATGCTGTAGTCCATGTGGCCCTCTTGGTGTTTGTGCATCAAACCTGGCCGCAGCAGATGATGAGCATATCAGATCAGCGACGACAGAATGTGGCAAGCGCTTGCCGGTCACATTTTATCACTGCCTTCACTTGCCGTGTATAGGTTGAGAAAAGGTCAATTCGGCGCGCGATAGATGAAACGTTTCATGGCGGGTGCTGTTTTCGCCAGCGCGGCCAGCTGGCAATCGTCACCAACCGGAGGCGCCATTCCCGTGCGCTATCAGGCGCGGGCATATCCGCGTCTGACCGGGCAAATCCTGGATTATATGAATTATAATTCACGTTATGAATTATATTGACAGTCGCTTTATCATACGCTTAGTTATCCCTGCCAGCACTCGAGGAGGATTGCTGGTCTTCATAAGGAACAGCGGCCGCCATACAAGGCGCCACACACCAATGGGAGGGGCTTCGGCCTCGAGGAGGACACTTGCGCACTTTTCTGGGCACGACCGCCATGGCGGTCCTTGCGACCACACTCTTTGCATCATCGGCGAACGCGGAAACGGAAAATCCGTTCCGCTGCAAGCCGGGTGAAAAATACGTCATGAACGTCATGGTTTCGGGCGTTGAATACTGGTTTCCCGTCTATGAAATGTTCAAGCAGGCGGGCAAGCAGCTGGGCTGCGAGACAGCCTATACGGGCACACCGGAATATGACGTCAACAAGCAGATAGCGAGTTTCGATCAGGCGCTGGCGCAGAACCCTGCCGGTATTCTGGTGCATCCGATGAATTCCGATCCCTTCATCGAACCGATCAACCGGGCGGTCGACCAGGGCACCGCGGTCGTCACCTTTGCGGCCGACTCGCCGCTGTCCAAGCGGATTTCATTCATCACCTCGGATAACAAGCGTGAAGGCATTTACGCAGCCGACGCCATCGCCACGAAGCTGGGCGGCAAGGGCGAATATGCCGTTCTGGAAAATCCGGGCCAGGACAATCATGACCGCCGCGTCACGGCCTTTATCGACCGGATGAAGGAAAAGTGGCCGGATATGAAGCTGGTCGGCAGGGCGGCGTCGAATCAGGACCCGACAAAGGCCTATCAGGGCCTGATGAGCATCGCGCAGGCCAATCCCAATCTGGCAGCCGTCTTCATGCCGGAAGCCAATTCGGCGATTGGCGCCGCGCAGGCCAACAAGGAAAGCGGCGGCAAGATTCTCGTCATGTGCGCCGACGTCAATGCCAATATCCTTGATATGATCAAGGCCGGTCAGGTCTTCGGCTCGATCAATCCCAATCAGGGCATGCAGGGCTATATGGGTTTCATGCTGCTCTGGTTCGCCAAGCATCCGGAACTGATCGATCCCATGAACGATGCCAAGCGCGCCGGATCCAACCCGATGAGCATCCCCTTCGTCGACAATGGCCTGTCCATTGTAACAGCCGACAATGCGGATGACTTCTTCTGGGACAAGTACCTCAAGCGTCGCGGCACCAAGGGCATCGACGAGTAGTCTTCGCAGACGGCTATCCGGGCCCGCAAGGTCCGGATAGCCTCGGCGAACGGGAGGGAGGAAGGCGCGATGGCATCGGAACCGGTCTTGAGTATCCGCGGTATCACCAAGCATTTCGGTGCGGTGAAAGCGCTGACGGGCGTCGACTTCACTCTGGCGCGCGGCGAAGTTCATGCGCTTTGCGGTGAGAACGGTGCCGGAAAATCCACGCTCATGAACATTCTTGCCGGCGTCCTTCAGCCCGATGACGGTGAGATTCTGCTCGATGGCAAACCGCAGAAGATTGGATCGCCTTCGGTTGCGCAGTCACTGGGCATCGGACTGGTGCATCAGGAAATCGCGCTCTGTCCCGATGCCAGCGTTGCCGAGAACATTTTCATGGCGACCACAAGCCGACGCCGGTCGTTTCTGATGAATTACCGCAGGCTGGAACGCGATGCGCAGGCGGTCATGGACCGGCTGGCACCCATCGACGTCCGGCAAAGGGTCGGCGACCTGGCGATTTCCAGCCAGCAGCTGGTGGAGATTGCCAAGGCGCTCACGCTCGACTGCCGGGTGCTGATTTTCGACGAACCGACGGCGGCGCTGACGGAAGCGGAAACGCGGATACTCTTCGGCATCATCCGGGAACTGAAGACGCACGGCATTTCCATTATCTATATCAGCCACCGGATGGCGGAGATTTTCAGCCTGTGCGATCGCGTCACCGTGCTGCGCGATGGCCGCTATGTCTCCACCGAAGATATTGCCGATGTCACCCCCGATGACGTGGTGCGGCGCATGGTGGGACGCGAGATCACGCAGCTCTATCCACCCAAGCAGATCGAGACTGAGCGCTCGGGCGAGACAATCTTGTCGGTTCGCGCGCTTGGCGACGGGGACCGTTTCAGCCGCGTGTCGTTTGATCTGAAGCGCGGCGAAATCCTCGGGATTGGCGGGCTTATCGGGTCCGGGCGCACCGAGATTGCCGAGGGCATTTGCGGTTTGCGTACGGCTGTCGAGGGTGAGATTTCCCTGCACGGCAAGCCGCAGGCCATTCGAACCTATGCGGATGCGGTCAAGGCAGGAATTGTCTACCTTTCGGAGGACCGCAAGGGATCAGGGGTCTTCCTGGACCTGTCGATTGCCCAGAACATATCCGTTCTCAATCTGAAGGCAGTCACCGGTCATCTCGGTTTGATCGATGCCAAGGCCGAAGGCCAGCTCGCCCGCGACTTTGCGAGCAGGCTCGGCGTGCGGATGAACCATGTCGACATGCCGGTGTCATCGCTCAGCGGCGGCAACCAGCAGAAGGTGGCCATCGCCAAGCAACTGGCGGTCCAACCCAAGGTTATCCTGATGGACGAGCCGACGCGCGGCATCGATGTGGGTGCGAAATCCGAGATTCACCAGCTTCTGCGCGAACTCGCCCGCTCCGGGATCGGCATTGTTGTCATTTCCTCCGAGCTTCCGGAGCTGTTGGGCCTGTGTGACCGGGTGCTTGTCATCCGTGAAGGTGCGGTGGCCGGTGAACTCGGCAGCGATGAAATGAGCGAAGAAGCGATCATCCGGCTCGCATCCGGACTGAAACATACAACGACGCATGCACCAGAACATGCAGCCTGAAGAGCGATTGGGAGATACACGAATGGCGGTCGAGACGATGACGGCAAAAACGGTGCAGGTTTCATCCTGGAAGAAATTGGGCTCGATGCGCGAAGCCGGTCTCATCGCCATCATTCTCGCGCTCTGCATCGCGATGAGTTTTGTCTCGCCGCATTTTCTGACGCTTGGCAACTTCCGCGCCATGCTGATGAGCTTTTCCGTGGAAGGCATTGTCGTTGTCGGCATGACGATCCTTTTGATCGTCGGCGGCATCGATCTCGCCGTCGGTTCGGTTGTCTGCTTTGCCATGGTGCTTTCCGGCACGCTGTTCCTGGCCGGGCTCGACCCGTGGACGGCCTCGCTCATCGGCATTCTGGCCAGCGGGCTGATCGGTTGTGTCATGGGGTTCTTCGTCACGGTGGTGGGGCTCAACCACTTCATCACCTCGCTGGCCGGCATGGTGATCGTGCGCGGCCTGTGCCTGATCATCACCAAGGGAACGCCGCTTTCGCTCTTCACCCTGCCGCCCGCATTCAAGGCGGTCGGGCAGGGCTCGTTTTACGGGGTGCCCTACGTCATCCTCATCTTCTTCGCGGTGGTCATGCTCTTCGATTTCCTGCTGCGGCGCGCCACCGCCCTGCGCAAGGTTTTCTATACCGGCAGCAATGAAAAGGCGGCGCTTTATTCAGGCATCCGCACGAAGCAGGTGAAATTCTGGGTAACGGTTCTCTGCTCGACGCTCGCGGGGTTCGCCGGAGTGATCTACATGTCGCGCTTCGGCGCGGCGACACCGACCTTCGGCGTCGGCATGGAGCTCAACATCATTGCAGCTGCGGTTATCGGCGGTGCCTCGCTCAATGGCGGGTCCGGCACGATCCTTGGCGCCATCCTTGGCATAGCGCTGCTGTCGCTCGTCACCAGCTCGCTGGTGCTGCTCGATGTCTCCGTCTACTGGCAGGACATGATAAAGGGGTGCATTCTTCTGACGGCCGTCTCCATCGACCATTTCCTGCACAAGCGGAAGGCCTCCTGACATGGCGATTATCAAACTCAATCCGAAACACGCGGCTCCGCGCGAGGAGATCGTCATCGCGCGGCAGATGCACCAGGCGCTGGTCCTGCACTTTCTCGAGGGGCTGACCCAGGCGCAGATTGCCGACCAGCTCGGGCTTTCGCAGCCGACGGTCAACCGCCTTATCAAGCGCGGCCGCCAGCTTGGCCTCGTCGAGATCAAGATCAAATCGCCGGTCGAGCCGCTGGTCGATATGGAGGAACAGCTGCTGGCACTCGGCGGCATCAGCCGTGCCATTGTCGTGCCGACGGTGTCCGACAATCCGCAGACGGCGCTTCAGGCGGTCGGCGAGGCTGCGGCGCGATTGCTGATCGAGGAGATCACCGATGGCGATACGATCTGCATTACCGGCGGCAAGGGTGTCAGCGCCGTGGTTGCCGGATTGCAGGCGCCGCGCCGTTTCGATGTCGAGGTGATCCCGGCCACCGGCTGCGTCCAGGGCAAGCACTATACCGATGTCAACCATGTCTCGACCCTGATGGCCGACAGGCTCGGCGGGCGCGCCTACCAGATTCACGCGCCGCTGTTTGCCGACAGCCCTTCCGAGCGCGCCATGCTGATCAACATGCGCTCGGTCGCCGATGTCTTCAAACGGGCGCGCGAAGCCAAAATCGCCGTCGTTGGTATCGGCTCGATCCTCACGGATGACTCGAGTTATTACGACCTGCATCCATCATCGAGCACGGACCTCGAGGCGATCGAGCGTTCCGGCGCGCGCTGCGAACTGCTGGCCCACTTGCTCGATGAGCGCGGACAGGTCTGCGATTACAGCCTGAACGGTTCGCTGGTCTCGCTGACGCTGCAGGAGTTCGCCTCCATTCCGACCAAGATCGGGGTTGCCAGCGGACCGAACAAGGCGCGGCCGATCCTTAGCATCATGCGGGGCAATCATCTGGACACGCTGGTGACGGACGAGGCGACGGGACAGCGCATTCTGGACATTGCCGCTGAAGGAGAACAGGCATGAGCAACGAGCAATTGACGCGGGCAATCGGCAAATCCGGTGTGCAGGCATCGGCCGTGGGGCTGGGAACCTGGGCCATCGGCGGCTGGATGTGGGGCGGCACCGACGAGCAGGAATCGATTGCCGCCATCCAGGCATCGCTGGACGCCGGTGTCAGTCTCATCGACACGGCTCCCGCCTACGGGCTTGGGCGTTCGGAGGAAATCGTCGGCAAGGCTCTCAAGGGGCGCCGTGACAAGGCCGTCATTGCCACCAAATGCGGTCTCGTCTGGCACACAACCAAAGGCACGCACTTTTTCGATCAGGATGGCAAGCCGGTGCACCGCTATCTCGGGCGCGATGCCATTGTTCACGAGGTTGAGGAAAGCCTGCGGCGTCTCGGCACCGATTACATCGATCTCTACATCACCCATTGGCAGGACCCGACGACGCCGATTGAGGAGACGGTGCGGGCCATGGAGGATTTGCGCAAGGCCGGAAAGATCCGCGCCATTGGCGCAAGCAACGTCAATCTCACTGAACTCAACGCCTATATCGCCACCGGCGCGCTGGATGCGATCCAGGAACGGTTCAGCATGATCGACCGGGAACTTGAGACCGAATTGCTGCCGGTAACGCGCAAAGATAACGTTTCATTGCTGAGTTATTCGTCGCTGGCGCTGGGATTGCTGTCCGGGACCGTTGATCCCGGGCGTGTGTTCTCCGGCGACGACCAGCGCAAGGACAATCCGCGCTTCTCAGTCGATAACCGATTGAAGGCAAAACAGTTTGCGGATGCCATTCGGCCTGTCGCGGACAAACACGCAGCCAGCATCGCGCAGATCGTCATCGCGTGGACGCTGGCGCAGCCGGGCATCACCTTTGCGCTGTGCGGCGCGCGCAACCCCGATCAGGTGCTCGACAATGCGCGGGCGGGAACCATCCGGCTCGGCACAGACGACCTCTCGGCCATTGACGCGGCCATCGCAGTGCAACTGGCAGACATGAGGTAACAGGCTGCATCATGAACCGTGAAGAGATATTTGACGGACTTCGTCGAAGTCCGAAAGTGGACGTGTGCGTCGTCGGCGGCGGTATCAACGGCATCAGCGTCTTCCGCGAACTGGCGCTGCAGGGCGTCAATGTACTGCTCGTCGAGAAGCATGACTACTGTTCCGGTGCCAGCGCTGCCCTGTCGCGCATGGTGCATGGCGGCCTGCGTTATCTTGAAAACGGTGAATTCAGCTTGGTGCGGGAATCGCTGGCCGAACGCGACCGCCTGTTGAAAAACGCGCCGCATCTTGTTGCGCCGCTGCCCACGACCGTCCCGGTCTTCGATATTTTCTCCGGTCTTGCCAATGGCATCGTGCGGTTTCTCGGGCTGAGCCGCAGGCCAAGCCGGCGCGGTGCGGTTGCGGTCAAGGCGGGCTTGAGCATTTATGACTTCCTGACCCGCAAGCGGGCTCTGATGCCACGTCACCGCTTCCGCGGGCGGCAGGCGACACTGGCCAAATGGCCGGCGCTCAATCCCGCCGTCAAAAGCTCCGCGACCTATCACGATGCCTGGGTCAAGCATCCCGAACGCATCGGCATGGAGGTGCTGAGAGATGGCCTTGCAGCGGGCGATCACGCCTGCGCTCTGAATTACGCCGAACTGCGGCGGTCTGCTGACGGCTTCGTCGTCCACGATCACGTCACCGGTGCGGCAACGCCAGTCGAGCCCGCCTTCATCATCAATGCGACAGGCGGGTGGATCGATATCGCCAATGCCGGTCTGTTTTCGCAGGAAAAGCGGCCGGTGCCGCTGATGGGCGGCACGAAAGGATCGCATCTCATCATCGACAATGCGGACCTCGCCGGAGCCCTCGACGACCATATGATCTATTACGAGAACGAGGACGGACGCATCTGCATCCTCTTTCCCTATCTCGGCAAGGTTCTCGTCGGCTCGACCGATATCCGCGTCGACGATCCCGAGAGCGTTCGGTGCGAACCGGACGAGCGGGATTATATCCTGCAGTCGCTGGCCTTTGTCCTGCCTGGCATCCGCATCCGGCCGGAAGACATTGTCTTCCAGTTCTCCGGTGTGCGTCCCCTCCCGGCCAGCAAGGATGATTTTACCGGCCGCATCCCGCGCGATCACTACTGCACGATCATCGAACCATCCGATGGCGCGCCGCCGGTGCTGTGCATGATCGGCGGCAAATGGACGACATTCCGCTCCTTCGGTGAGCTTGCCGCCGACATGACGCTGGAACGCCTGCATCGGGCACGGGACGTGACAACGACAACCCGTCCTATAGGCGGCGGACGGGCATTTCCGGAGGACATCGGCCAATGGATTTCGCGGATTTACGGCGAAACAAACGTTCCGCCAAAACGGATTGCAGAGCTCTTTGATCGATACGGCACCGATGCCGAAGCGATTGCACGTTTTATCGCGGCCGGCCCGGACACGGCAATGGCAAATGCCGGATATTCGAGCCGGGAAATCGCGTTCCTCATTCGCAACGAAGCGGCGGAACATCTTGATGACCTGCTGTTGCGGCGCACCACGCTCGCCATCAGCGGCCAGCTATCCCTCGACATGACGGAAGCGGTGCTCGATGTGCTCGCACGCGAAAAGGGCTGGTCGCCCGCCCGCCGGAAAGCAGAGCTTGACCGCTTCCTCACCCTTCTTGCCGGGCGCCACGGCGTTGGCCTCGGCACACTCACCGCACGCAATGAACAAGGAGTACGATATGCGCAACAATCTTAAGGTCCGGATGAACCGGCTGTTCGGCGCTGGGCGCTGCCTCGACGTGGCGATCGATCACGGCGTATGCAATGAGCCGTCATTCCTGAATGGTCTCGAGGACATGGCGGGTGTCGTCCGTGCACTGGTGGCGGCAGGTCCGGATGCCATCCAGATGAATTACGGCCAGGCCGACCTTTTGCAGGATGTCGCCGGCAAGGACAAGCCGGCGCTGGTCATGCGCATCGACATGGGCAATCCGTACAATGCCATCCGCCATCGCGACATGTGGGCGGTGCTGCAGAACGAGGCCGAGCCGCTGATCGGCGCAATCCAGATGGATGCGGCCTGCGTCGTCGTCAATCTTTTCATGTTGCCCGACGAGCCGGACCTGTTCCGCCAATGCGTGCAGAATATCGCGCGGGTCCGCGCCGACTGCGACAAATACGGCATGCCCCTGATGATCGAGCCGCTCGTCATGCAGCCCGTCACGGAACGCGGCGGCTATATGGTGGATGGCGATGCCGACAAGATCGTCACGCTCACCCGCCTTGCCCGCGAAATGGGCGCTGATATCATCAAGGCGGACCCGACGACGGCGGCGGAGGATTTTCATCGCGTGGTGGAGGCGGCGCGGTGTCCTGTTCTTGTGCGGGGCGGCGGCAAGGAGGATCTGCGCATGGTCTTCGAGAAATCGGCGGCCCTGATGCGGCAGGGGGCCGTGGGCATGGTCTATGGCAGGAACATCTATCAGCATGCCAATCCGAGCGCAGTGG
Source organism: Phyllobacterium sp. T2-21 (assembly GCF_055378485.1). Taxonomy (NCBI): domain Bacteria; kingdom Pseudomonadati; phylum Pseudomonadota; class Alphaproteobacteria; order Hyphomicrobiales; family Phyllobacteriaceae; genus Phyllobacterium; species Phyllobacterium sp. T2-21. The sequence goes on from NZ_AP027915.1 coordinate 462,606, forward strand.
TGCGCGGGCTGATGGCCATTATTCATGACAATGCCAGTGGCGAGGATGCCTACGCGCTCTACCAGCAGGGCTGAGAATGAAAACAAGAACCTGAGGAGGGGTTCCGTATGGGAGAGTATCTTTTGGGGCTTGATGCCGGCAACACCATCATCAAGGCCATCATCTTCGACCGGCAAGGCAATGAGATTGCGGCGGCTGCCGAGGAGGGGCATAGCAGCATGCCGCATCCGGGGCACGTCGAGCGCGGGCTGGACGAGCTTTGGACCAATGCGCGCCGGGTCATTCAACGCTGCATCGCCGACGCCGGAATAGGCCCGGAGCAGATTGCTGCCATCGGCTGCGCCGGGCATGGCAACGGTCTTTATACCCTTGACCGTCAGGGCAATCCTTTGCTGGCAATCCAGTCCCTGGACACACGGGCGGCGGATCTCGTGGAAGAATGGCAGGCGGAAGGTGTCGGCGACCGCACCTATCCGATCGGCCTGCAGCGGCCCTGGCCGTCACAGACCCCGACGCTGCTTGCCTGGATCAAACGCCATCGGCCGGAAACATTCGCGCGGATCGGCACGGTGTTCCTGTGCAAGGATTTCATCGTCAACCGCCTGACGGGAAAGCGCGTGAGCGAGGTGTCCGACATGGCCGGATGCGGGCTGCTCGACGTCGCACAGCGGCGGTATGACCGAGAGCTGATGACCGCCTTCGGGCTCGGCGATTGCATGGACCTGCTGCCGCCGCTCATAGAGAGTGCCGATATCGCCGGAACGGTCACGCAGGCCGCCGCCGACCAGACCGGACTTGCCGTTGGCACGCCCGTCATTGGCGGGCTTTTCGACGTGATTGCCTCGGCAATCGGCTCGGGCGTAACCCGCACGGGTGCAGCGTCGATCATCGCCGGTACCTGGAGCATCAATCAGGTGGTCGTTGACGCGCCCCGCCTCAAAAAACCGTTCTTCATGTCGTCGACCTTCGATCGCGAGCGTTACATGGCGATTGAATCGAGCGCGACGTCGGCCGCCAACCTTGAATGGCTGGTGCGTGAGTTCTTCCACGGCGAACAGCCGGATGGAGGCTCGCCGTTCGATCGCTGCTGTGAACTGGCGGTGGCGGTGGAACCGTCCGCCGACGATCCGCTCTATCACCCGTTCCTCTACGGCGCGCAGCAGGACGGCAATGCCCGGGCAGGTTTTTATGGCGTCGCGGGCTGGCATACGAAAGGTCACCTGATCCGGGCTTTGCTGGAAGGCGTGGCCTTTGGCCATCGCCAGCATATCGAAACACTGCGGGACGCAGGCGCCAATTTCGACGAGGCGGTGCTGTCCGGCGGCGGTTCGCGCAGCCTGATCTGGCCGCAAATTTTTGCCGATGTCCTGGGGGTTCCGGTGACGGTGGCGCGGTCGAGCCAGACGGGCGCGCTTGGCGCAGCAATCGCCGCGGGTACAGCGGTCGGCATTTTCTCCGATTTCGATGCCGGTGCCGCGGCCATGGTCGTGACGGAGCGGTCCTACCGGCCGGATGCTGCAAGGGCTGGCCATTATGCCAGGCGCTATCAGCTCTACCGGGATATCGCCGATGCCATGGCGCCGGTCTGGAAGCGCATGGCCGCGCGTGACGCCGCGATGGCGGAGGCTGCAGCGTGAGCAATGCATCGCCAATAGATGAAGGTGCCTATGATTTTATCATCGTGGGGGCCGGATCGGCCGGCTGCGTGCTGGCCAACCGCCTGTCAGCCGATCCGAAAAACCGCGTTCTCCTGCTCGAGGCGGGCGGCAGCGACCGCTATCACTGGATTCACATACCCATCGGCTATCTCTATTGCATGGGCAATCCGCGCACGGACTGGATGATGAAAACCGCTGCGGAGGCAGGGCTGAACGGCCGCTCGCTTCCCTATCCGCGCGGCAAGGTGCTGGGCGGCTGTTCGTCGATCAACGGCATGATCTACATGCGGGGGCAGGCCGCCGATTATGATGGCTGGCGGCAGGCCGGGAACGCCGGCTGGGGCTGGGACGATGTCCTGCCCTATTTCCTCAAATCCGAAGACAATTACCGTGGACGTTCGCCGCTGCATGGGGCAGGGGGCGAATGGCGCGTGGAACGGCAACGCCTGTCCTGGCCCATCCTCGATGCGTTCCGCGATGCGGCCGAAGAGCTTGGCATTGGCAAGACCGATGATTTCAATGGCGGTGACAATGAGGGCTCCGGCTATTTCGAGGTCAATCAGCGCGGCGGTGTTCGCTGGAACACCACCAAGGCGTTCCTACGCCCTGTCTTGAAGCGATCCAATCTCCGGGTATTGACCGGCGCGGAGGTGCAAAGACTGGAGTTTGACGGCAAGCGCGCAACAGCGATCCGCTTTGAACGAAACGGCCAGCTTTGCAAGGCTGCCGCTCGGGAAATCATTCTGGCGGCGGGCGCGATCAACTCGCCGAAAATCCTTGAACTGTCGGGTATCGGAGACTCTCATCTCCTGAAACAGGCGGGTATTGAATCGTTTCATGACCTGCGCGGCGTCGGCGGGAACCTGCAGGACCATCTGCAGATCCGCACGGTTTTCCGCATCGAAGGAGCGAAAACGCTGAACCAGCTCTACCACAACCTCTTGTCGCGCGCCGCGATGGGACTGGAATACGCGTTGCGCCGTTCGGGGCCATTGTCGATGGCACCGAGCCAGCTCGGCATTTTTGCCAAAAGCGACCCCGCGCTGCTGACACCCGATCTGGAATACCACGTCCAGCCGCTCAGCACGGATCGTCTCGGCGAACCGCTGCACCGCTATCCCGCCGTGACCGTGTCCGTCTGCAATCTGCGCCCTGAAAGCCGTGGCAGCGTCCACGTTACCGGACCCGATGCCAGCCGGCAGCCGGAGATCCGGCCGAACTACCTCTCCACGCCGGGCGACAGGCTGCTGGCGGCCCGGTCGATCCGCCACGCGCGTAATCTCATGGCAACGCAAACCTTGAAAAAGTATCATCCGTCCGAGATGCTGCCCGGCACGCAGTACCAGAGCGACGACGAATTGATCCAGCGCGCCGGGGATATCGCGACCACGATTTTTCATCCCGTCGGGACCTGCAGGATGGGCAGCGACGACCGGTCCGTTGTCGACCGTGCCCTGCGGGTGCACGGTGTCGCGGGCCTGCGCGTTGTCGATGCGTCCATCATGCCAAGCATCGTTTCCGGCAATACCAATTCGCCTGTCATCATGATTGCAGAAAAGGCTGCCGATCTCATTCTTCGGGGCGCGCAATAGCCGCCGGAGAACATCCACGTCCGCAATATATCTTGCCGGGTGAGTTGATGCGCGTTATATTTTCTTTTGGTTTCGTATTTGTTTCGCAGTGGTGCTATATTGGCTGGTGCTGGCGGGCAGGACGGTTGCGAACAGGGAGATGAGCGGTGGCACAGGACGGGATCTACGACATTTTCGTGATTGGCGGCGGCATCAATGGCTGCGGCATTGCCCGCGATGCGGTGGGGCGCGGCTACAGCGTGTGTCTGGCCGAGATGAACGACCTGGCCAGCGGCACCTCGTCGGCCTCCACCAAGCTGATCCATGGCGGGCTGCGCTATCTGGAATATTACGAGTTCCGCCTGGTGCGCGAGGCGCTGATGGAGCGCGAGGTGCTGTGGGCGGCGGCGCCGCACATCATCTGGCCGCTGCGCTTCGTGCTGCCGCACCATGCGGGGCTGCGCCCGGCCTGGCTGCTGCGGCTGGGCCTGTTCCTCTACGATCACATTGGCGGGCGCAGGAAGCTGCCCGCGACGCGCACGCTCGACATGACGCGCGATGCGGCGGCCAGGCCGCTGAAGTCGCTCTATACGCGGGCGTTCGAATATTCCGACTGCTGGGTCAATGATGCGCGGCTGGTGGCGCTCAATGCGCGCGATGCGGCCGACCGCGGCGCGGTGATCCGCACCCGCAGCAAGGTGACGGCAGCGCGGCGCGCGGCCGATGGCTGGACGCTGGACGTGCAGGACGCCCTGTCGGGCGCGGTGGAGACGGTGCGGGCGCGGCTCGTGGTCAATGCGGCCGGTCCCTGGGTGGACGAGGTCCTGACCGGCGTGGCCGGGCTGAAGGCGGCGCACAATGTGCGCCTGGTGCAGGGCAGCCACATCGTGGTGCGCAAAAAGTTCGACGATCCGCGCGCCTATTTCTTCCAGAACACCGACGGGCGCATCATCTTCGCCATTCCCTATGAGCAGGAATTCACGCTGATCGGCACGACGGACCAGGATTATCACGGCAATCCGGCCGAGGTGACGATCACCGCTGCGGAGACCGATTATCTCTGCGCGGCGGCCAGCGAATATTTTGCCGCGCCGGTGCAGCGCGCCGATGTGGTGTGGAGCTATTCGGGGGTGCGCCCGCTCTATGATGACGGGGCCTCGAAGGCGCAGGAGGCGACGCGCGACTATGTGCTGAAAAGCGATGCGCCGGCGGGGCTGGCGCCGCTGATGAACATTTTCGGCGGCAAGATCACCACCTACCGGCGGCTGGCGGAGCACATGCTGGAGAAGATCGAGGAGAAGCTCGGGGCCAGGGGCAAGCCATGGACGGCGGCCGGCACGCTGCCGGGCGGCGATTTCCCGGCGGACGGCTTTGCGGCGCAGCTGCAGCGGCTGCAAGCCGATTACCCCTTCCTCGAACCGCGCCATGCCTACCGGCTCGTACGGCTCTACGGCACGCGGGCCTGGGGGCTGTTGGGCACGGCGGCATCCCTAGCCGATCTCGGCGAGCATTTCGGCTGGGATCTCTACGCGGCGGAGGTGCGCTATCTCATCGCGCAGGAATGGGCGATGACCGCACAGGATGTCCTGTGGCGGCGCACCAAGGTCGGCCTGCATGTCACCGGCGCAGAAACCGCCGCCCTCGAAACCTTCATGGCCAAAACCGTCCAGCGCCGAGCGCAATAGCAGGTGGCGGCTGGCCGCGAGGCCAGCCCATTCAGTGACGTGTAAGCGGTTGTGAATGCGCGTTTTATTTTCACTTTACATTCCTTGCCTTCGCGTTTGGTTTCGGTTATCGTTTCATCAACGACAAATGATCGCTTAGACAGCGGCTGTATCCGGTGGAACGCTAGAGTTGGGGTGGCACGTGCAAGCACGTCCTTACGGGCTCATTGTTTTCGGAGTTGATCTCGTCGGCTGCGGCATTGCCCAGCCCGCCGTGGACACGGCGTTTTGCGGGGTATCCGATAGCAGGATCTGGCGCTTCTCCGATCATGAGCCTGCCGGACCAGCGTGTACGCCGTCACTTCTTTTGAGCATGGCCGCCAGTCCAAAACGCGCCGCTTGCCGCGGCGCAATGGCTGCTCAGAACCTTGTTTTCAATTCACCATCCGACATCCAAACCAAGGGGATCGCAATCCGTCTGGGGAGCCGGGAGGCTTGCGGTTGCGATCTCTGGCCGAGCCGAAACACCACACCGAACGCAAGAGAAGAAACAGGAGGAAAGTATGACGAAATATGTTGGATCCATTGATCAGGGCACAACCAGTTCCCGCTTCATCATCTTTGATCGAAAGGGTACTGTCATTGCCGTCGATCAAAAGGAACACGAGCAGATATTTCCCAAACCCGGCTGGGTTGAACACAACGCGATCGAGATCTGGCGCAACACGATGAGCGTCGTTGCCGGTGCGCTCAAGAAAGCCAAGCTTTCCGCATCGGATCTGGTCTCGGTCGGTATCACCAACCAGCGCGAAACAAGCGTTCTCTGGGACAAGAAGACGGGCGCGCCGCTGCACAATGCCGTGGTCTGGATGGATACCCGTACGGACCAGCTCGTCGGCCGCTACGCGAAGGACGGCGGCAAGGATCGGCTGCGCGAAAAGACAGGTCTGCCGCTTGCGACCTATTTTTCCGGATTGAAGCTGCATTGGCTTCTCGACAACGTGCCCGGCGCGCGTGCCAAGGCTGAGGCAGGAGAGGTGCTTTTCGGCAATATCGATACCTGGCTGGTCTGGAACCTCACCGGCGGCGCCGATGGCGGCATTCACATCACGGATGTGACGAATGCCTCCCGCACGCAGCTGATGAACCTCAAGACCCTGGATTGGGATGACGAGATTCTCAAGCTCTTCAACATTCCGCGCGCCTGCCTGCCGACCATCCGCTCGTCGAGTGAAGTCTATGGCGAGATCAAGGCGGCACCGCTCCAGGGCGTGCCCGTTGCCGGCATTCTCGGCGATCAGCAGGCGGCATTGTTCGGCCAGGCATGCCTCAATCCGGGTGAAGCCAAGAACACCTATGGTACCGGCTGCTTCATGCTGATGAATACGGGTGAAAAGCTCGTTCCATCGACCTTCGGCCTGCTGACGACGGTCGGCTACAAGCTCGGGGACAAGAAGGCGGTTTATGCGCTCGAAGGTTCCATCGCCATCACCGGCGCCCTCGTGCAATGGCTGCGTGACAACCTCGGCATCATTCAGACAAGCCCCGACGTCGAAGCTTTGGCCCGGACGGTGGAAGACAATGGCGACGTATATTTTGTCCCGGCGTTTTCCGGTCTTTATGCGCCGCATTGGAAGGACAGCGCCCGCGGCGTCATTGCCGGCCTGACACGTTTTGCCAACAAGGGACACATTGCCCGTGCGGCGCTCGAGGCCAGCGCCTACCAGGTGCGCGAAGTGCTCGACGCCATGGTCAAGGACTCCAAGGTCGAGATCAAGGAACTGCGCACGGATGGCGGCATGACCGTCAATGAATTGCTGATGCAGTTCCAGTCGGACATTCTCGACGTGCCGGTCGTGCGCCCGAAGGTCATCGAGACCACGGCTTTGGGTGCGGCCTACGCGGCCGGTCTCGCCGTCGGTTACTGGAAATCCACCAATGACATCGTGGAAAACTGGGGCGTCGACAAGCGTTGGCATCCGGCCATGTCAAAGGCCGAGCGTACCAAGCTCTTTGCCGCCTGGAACAAGGCTGTAACCCGTTCGCTTGACTGGGTGGATTAATACATCGTCAATTGGAGGGAGCTGCGCTCGTTGCAGCTCCCTTTGTTCCGTTCATCATCATTTTTAGGAGGAGGAGACTATGCATACACCATTTATCGGTGAACTATTGGGGACGATGATGCTCATCATTCTCGGCGACGGCGTCGTTGCCGGTGTTTTGCTGCAGGGTTCGAAGGCGCAGAATGCGGGCTGGGTGGCAATCACCGCCGGCTGGGCATTTGCGGTGCTCGCGGGCGTGTTTGTCGCCACATCGACAGGCAGTCCCGACGCGCACATCAATCCGGCAGTGACAATCGGCTTTGCTGTTGTATCGGGCGATTATTCGAAGATCGCGTCCTATATTCCGGCTCAGCTGATTGGTGCCTTCCTCGGCGGGGTCATCGTCTGGCTGCAATATCTGCCGCATTGGGCGAAAACATCGGACGCCGGCCTGAAACTTGCGGTTTTCTGCACGGGACCGGCCATTCGGAATACGGGGGCGAACCTTATCAGTGAAATCATCGGCACCTTCGTGCTGGTCTTCGTCATTGCCGCCATCTTCTCGAAAGCGGTTGCAGGCGCCGGCATCACCCCGGCCATCGGGCCTTACATGGTTGCCATGCTGGTCTGGGCCATCGGTCTGTCGCTCGGCGGAACCACCGGTTACGCCATCAATCCGGCCCGCGATCTTGGACCGCGTATTGCCCACGCCGTGCTGCCGATCTCCGGCAAGGGCGGCTCCGATTGGGGCTATTCGTGGATTCCGGTGGTCGGTCCTATCGTTGGTGCTATCATTGCTGCGTTCTTCATCAAGGCCCTGATTTAACCCAAGGAGGCTGGCATGAAAAAGCTGATCAACGCTCCCGACGCTGTCGTGGAGGAAGCTCTGGACGGCATGACTGCCGCCCATGGCGATCTGATCCGAGTCCACCGCAACCCCAATTTCATCACGCGGGCCGATGCGCCCGTTCGGGGAAAAACCGCCCTCCTTTCGGGGGGCGGCAGCGGTCATGAACCCATGCATGGCGGCTTTGTCGGCCGGGGCATGCTCGATGCAGCCTGTCCGGGAGCGGTCTTCACCAGCCCGACCCCGGACCAGATGCTGGAAGCATCAAAGGCGGTCAACGGTGGCGCAGGCATTCTTCACATCGTCAAGAACTACACCGGCGATGTGATGAATTTCGAAATGGCCGCCGATCTTGCCCGGGCAGAAGGCATCGATGTCGAAAGTGTTGTCATCGACGATGACGTGGCGGTGAAGGACTCGACATGGACCGCCGGCCGGCGCGGCGTTGCCACGACGGTTCTGGCGGAAAAGATATGCGGCGGTGCCGCAGAAGCCAGGATGCCGCTCGCACCGGTGGCGGATCTTTGCCGCAGGGTCAATGCCAACGGCCGCTCCATGGGCATGGCATTGTCGGCCTGCACCGTGCCGCATGCGGGCAAGCCATCCTTCATCCTGCAGGAGGATGAGATGGAAATCGGCATCGGCATTCATGGCGAGCCGGGCCGGCACCGGGTGAAGCTGGAGAGTGCGGATCGCGTGGCGGAAATGCTGCTCGAGCCCATTCTCGAGGACCTGCCTTTCAAGAGCGGCGACAATGTGCTTCTCTTCGTCAATGGCATGGGGGGAACGCCGCAGATCGAACTGTATATCGTCTATCGCAAGGCATATGAGATCGCGGCGAAACACGGGCTGAAAGTCGTCCGCAATCTTGTCGGGTCCTATGTCACCAGTCTGGAAATGGCGGGATGCTCGATCACCCTGCTGAAACTGGACGATGAAATGGTGAAGTTCTGGGACGCTCCGGTGGTCACGCCATCGCTGCGCTGGGGCGCCTGACATGATCGGCTGAAGCCCTCTGTCCGGGCTTCGGCCAAGCTGTGAAATCAAGTCCCATCCCGTTCGCGGGGTGGGACCATTGTTGTCAAAATCTATCCGGGAGATACTCAAATGGATGTGCTGTCCGTCGCAACGCTTGTCACGTGGATCAACCGTGCTGCCGATGTCTATGAGCGTGAGAAGGCCTATCTGACGGAACTCGATGCGCCGATTGGCGATAGCGATCACGGCGAGAACATGGCCCGCGGCTTCCTCGCGGTCAAAGCCAAACTGGCGGATCAGTCATTCCCGGATGCCGCTGCGGTCTTCAAGACGGCGGCGATGACATTGCTCTCGACCGTAGGCGGCGCCAGCGGTCCGCTCTATTCGACATTTTTTCTCAGCGCTGCGGTGAAGGCGACGGGCAAGGTTGATCTTACCCTTGCCGACTGGACGGCCTGCCTGGAAGCCGCCCTTGCCGGCATCGTGCAGCGCGGCAAGGCGGCGCTGGGCGACAAGACCATGATCGATGCGCTGTCTCCTGCCGCCGATGCGCTGAAGCAGGCCGCCGGCAAGCCGCTTGCCGAAGCGCTGGCCCTGAGCGCGGCGGCGGCCGAAACCGGCATGAAGGCAACCATTCCGCTCGTGGCACACAAGGGCCGAGCGAGTTATCTCGGAGACCGCAGCGTGGGCCATCAGGATCCCGGCGCGACGTCCACCCATTACCTGCTTAAAGCACTCGCTGATGTTGCCGCAGCATGAGCGGCGCGTCTGATCACGTCGCGCTCATCCTCGTTTCGCATTCCCGCATGCTTGCCGAGGGTGTCGCCGCGCTGGCGCGGCAGATGACCGGGGATACGGTCACGATCATCTGCGCCGCTGGGATGGGGGACAATGGTGACGAGATCGGCACCGACGCCATGCGTATTCTCGAAGCCTTGACCGAGGCGGACCATCCGGCGGGCTGTCTCGTGCTCATGGATCTCGGCAGCGCACTTCTGTCGGCGGAGATGGCGCTGGACCTGACCGAGGGCGACCAGCGCACGCGTGTGATTTTATCGGCGGCGCCGTTTGTCGAAGGAGCCATTGCGGCTGCGGTGGCGGCGGGGCAGGGTCTGCCGCGCGCGGAGGTTGAACGTCAGGCGGTGCAGGCGCTGCGGCCCAAGATTGAGCAGCTGGGCGGTGAGGTGTCGTCCGCGCCGGAGGCTGTACCGGCAGATACCGGCGCGCCCGATGCCACGGCGGAGGCGGTCATTCCGGATCCGCATGGTCTGCATGCGCGCCCCGCCGCGCAGGTTGCTGCACTGGCTGCAAAATTCAAATCGCAGATCGGCATTGCCCGGGCGGACGGCAACAAATCAGCCGCTTCGGCGGTCAGCATGATCGACCTCATGACGCTTGGCGTGCGGCAAGGCAATCGCCTCATCATCACGGCGAGCGGTGCGGATGCACAAGAGGCCGTATCCGCTATGCGCGACCTTATCCGGAGCCTGGCCGGCAAGGCCGACCCTGCAGCAGCACCGGCGCAAGTCGTTGCGAAAGGCAATGCGACCCCCGTTTCTCCGGGAATCGCCGTTGGACCGCTGACTGTTCTCAAGCGCCCCGTGCTCGAGGTGTCGAACGCATCCATTGCCGATCCGCAGGCCGAAATTGCCCGTCTGGATGCCGTCATTGCCTCCGTTGGCGAAACCCTGGGCAAGACGCATGGCATGGCGGGAGACATCGCGGCTGTTCAAATCGGACTTCTGGCCGAGCCGGGACTCATTCCCGCTGCCCGGACCAAAATCACCGATGAAAAATTGAATGCAACCGCGGCGGTTTCGGCGGTCTTTGACAAGGCAGCACTGGCATATCGCAGCCTTGAGGATGCCTATCTGCGTGCGCGCGAAGCCGATCTGCTCGATCTGCGCGATACAATCATCGCGGCGTTGCTCGGCCGTGCGGCATTTGAACTGCCGGCCGGGCCGCCAGCCATCTTGCTTGCGGACGAGTTGCCGCCGTCCGTAGCCCTCGTTCTCGATCCCGCTCAGGTCCTCGGCGTGATCGAGCGGCGCGGTGGCGCGACTTCGCATGCGGCAATCCTGTTGCGCGGGGCCGGTATTCCAGCCATCGCCAATGCCGGGGGACTTGTTCTGGCGGATGCGGCAACCGTTGCATTCGATGGCGCCACGGGTGCTGTTCTGTTCGATCCGACACCTGAACAAAGCGCGCCGTTCGTCAAGGCGCGTGATGAAGAAAAGCTGGATGCTTCCGGCTCCCCCCTGATTGACGGCAGCATAGAAATGCGGGACGGGCGCCGTATTGAGCTGTGGGCCAATGTTGTCGGCGTTGGCGATGCCAAGGCCGCAGTGAAAGCCGGTGCCATGGGCATCGGCCTGCTGCGCACCGAAATGATGTTCCTGGACCGGCAGGAGGCCCCTGGTGAAATCGAGCAGATGCGCGAACTCAAAGCGATCTTTGATGTATTCGCGGGCAAGCCGATTGTCGTGCGCACGCTGGATGCCGGAGGGGACAAGCCTGTTCCCTATATGAACATGCCTGAAGAAGCCAACCCGTTCCTCGGTGTGCGTGGCTTGCGTCTTTCCCTCGCGGAACCGGCAATCTTCCAGACGCAGCTGCGTGCGATCTTGCGCGCTGCCGCCGGGCATGATGTGCGGATCATGCTGCCCATGGTGACGCAGGTCGATGAACTGCACGCGGCGCGCCGGGCCCTGGACGAGGCACATGCGGCACTCGATGCTGCAAAAATCGATCATCGCTGGCCCATCGATCTCGGCATCATGGTTGAGGTGCCGGCTGCCGCACTGACGGCGAAACAGTTTGCGCATGCGGCGGATTTCTTTTCCATCGGCACCAACGATCTGACCCAGTACACCCTTGCGGCGGAGCGGGGCAATCCACGGCTTGGCACCTTTGCCGACGCCGCCCATCCGGCCGTGCTTTCCCTCATCCGCGATGTTGTCGAAGCGGCGGGAGCGACCAATATTCCGGTTTCCGTCTGCGGCGAAGCCGCGGGCGATCCCGATGCAGCCCTCCTTCTTGTCGCGTCCGGCGTGACCAAACTCAGCATGGGGGCGGCATCCCTGCCGCGTGTGGCAAAGCGATTGCTCGGAACAGAGGTAAACCTGCCGGATCTGCGGGACCGCTGGCAGGATGCTGCTTCAGCGGCCGATGTGCGGAAAACCCTTTCGGACGGCGCACCCGGCGATCAGCGTTCGACGAAACGGGCTTGAACCGTTCAGTGATGCCCGTCTGAAGCCTGGCTCGTTTCAGGTTTCCGGATGAAGAACGCTGCGACAACGGCACCCAGCGAGATAATCGCTCCGCAGAGAAAAGCGGTTTTGATGCCGCCGGTGGTGGCGGTCAGAATATCGGCCCCGCCCGCAGCGAGGCTCGCCGAACGCAAGGTCATGATGGCGACAAACAGCGCCGTTCCCGCCGCGCCGGCCACCTGCTGGGTGGTGCCGATCATGGCGCTGCCATGGGAATAAAGCTGTGGCGGCAATGAACCGAGGCTAACCGTGAACAGGGGCGTGAACATGAGCGCGAGGCCGATGCTCAGCACGATATGCGCGATCAAAAGGACCCAGAAGGGCGTGTCCTGCTGCACGAAGACGAGGCCCCACAGCACCAGGCTCAAGACGATGGCGCCGGGGACGATCAGCGGCTTCGGTCCGTACTTGTCGAAGAGGCTGCCGACAGTGGGCGCGCAAAGACCCATGATCAGGCCGCCCGGCAACATCAGCAATCCGGTCTCCAGCGTGGAAAGCCCAAGGACGTTCTGTAGATAGAGCGGCAGCAGGATGAAAACGCCGAACATCGACATCATCAGGATCGCCATCATCGCGGTCGATATCGCGAACGTCCGTATGGTCAATGTGCGCAGGTCGAGCAGGGCCCGCTCCTGCTTTTGCAACTGCAGCTGGCGCAGGACGAAAACCGCGATGACCACCGCTCCCAGCACGAGCGGGAACCAGGGCGATACGGCCGGGGTATGGATGGCGGCTTCACCCAAACCGCTGAGGCCGTAAACGAAACTGCCGAAACCGATGGCCGAGAGAAAGATGGAGAGGATATCGATCGGCGCCTTGATCGGAACCGTTACATTGCGCATGCGCAGGGTGCCGAGAGCCAGCGCCAGCAGCGAGATCGGCAGGACCAGCAGGAACAGCCAGCGCCAGTCGAGTGCAGAAAGGATCAGCCCGGAAATGGTCGGTCCGATGGCCGGGGCCACGGAAATGACGATGGAGATGTTGCCCATGGTCTTGCCGCGCGTTTCCGGCGGCACGAGATTCATGATCGTGGTCATGAGCAGTGGCATCATCACCGCGGTGCCGGACGCCTGGACGATCCGTCCGACGACCAGTTCGGGGAAACCCGGTGCCAGCGCGCATACCAATGTGCCGGTGCTGAACAGCGACATGGCCAGAATGAACACCTGCCGCGTGTGCAGCCGCTGCAGCAGAAAGCCGGTGATCGGAATCACCACGGCCATGGTCAGCATGAACGCCGTGGTCAGCCACTGGGCAGCACTCGCGGTTATCTTCAGATCCGCCATCAAATGCGGCAGCGCCACGCCCATGATGGTTTCATTGAGAATGACGACAAATGCCGACACCAGGAGCAAGGCAATGACAAGCCTGTTGCGGGCGCTATGGTCTTGCGCGGGAGACGCAGACGACGTCCCATCGGCATAGGTCGGTGTATCATGGGTCATGGAGCTGCCTTGATTTGATATGGAATCTGGGTAGGCCCGGTTTGTCCGGCAACAGAAGCGCTTGATGCGTCTCATCTGTGATGACGAACCACCACGGGAGATTTCGACGGGTGCGATGGATTATTGTGAAATGTACATCGGCAAAGCGAGGCTCAGCATTGAACGAGGCATCGGAACAAATTCCTTGCGGACTCAAACGCGACTCATGGGAACAAGCATTCTCATTTGATTGCCCATAATGCAATAGAACGAATTCTGACAGACTTAAATATTTGATATCATATTCCGGAGCCGACCGCTTCGCGCCTCCGGCGCATATGTGTGTCTTCACGTGCGGCTTTAGGAATTTAATTTCGCCAATGAAATAGAAATTATAGCTATATATTAAACAGATGTCGTATTTTCATGATAAATTAAATAATGAAACCGTGCGCTTACCAATGTAAGCGCACGGTTCGATTCTGTGCTGGAAGCAACTATTTTGCGAGTTTATCCCAACCATCGGCAATCGCCTTGATCGCGCCGGAGAAGCTGGTCAAGTTGGTTGGAAAACGCACTTTCTCATAGGCGCTGGCCGGCAGCATTTTCGTCTTCACGTCGTCTGGCAGCGCGATGTCCCGGGTCGGATGGGCATAGCCCTGGGCGAGGAGCAGCTGTCCTTCATCGGAGAACAGATAGTCGATGGCAACCTTTGCCGCGTTCGGGTGCGGTGCGACCGAACTGATGTACTGGGCGAACAGCATTCCAACGGTACCGTCGGCGGGAATGATGACCTTGAGCGGCAAGCCGGTCGCATCGCGCTTGGCAAAGCCGTCAAAATCATAGACCAGGGAAATCGGGCATTCGCCCTTTTGCACGGAGCCGACATTCAGGACAACGCCGTTGCGCAGGTTGCCGCTGTCGCGCAGTGTTTTGAACCAGTCGAGGCCGGGCTGCACATTGGCCTCGCTGCCGCCATTGGCATAGGCTGCGGCAAGGACGGAGGCTGTTGCGTAGGTCGAGATGCGCGGATCGCGGCTGCAGACCATGTCCTTGTATTGCGGCTTGAGCAGGTCATTCCAGGTCTGCGGCAGCTCCTTCACCTTGTCCGTGTTGACGAGGAAAGCGATGGCGCCCCAATAGGATGCGGCCCAACGGCCTTCAGGGTCCTTGTATTGCGGCTTTATGCTGTCCCACGAGGTATTCTTGTAGCTGGCAGCCAGGCCGTTCTCCAGCAGACGCGCGGTGAAATCGTAGCCGATATCGGCAATATCCATGACCGGTGCATCCTTCTCCGCGAGAAGGTGCGTTATCTGTTCCGCCGATGTCATGTCGGTATCGACATGCTTGAGCGCGTATTTGCTTTCAATATTGGCGAAGATGGTACCGAGATTGACCCAGTCATCCGACATGCCATAGCTGACATATTGGCCTTCCTTCTTGGCGGCGGCGAGCTTGTCGTCGGCCATCGCCGGCAGAAGCTGGGCGCTGAAGACGGCAGCGCCGATGATCATGGTAACGAGTTTCTTGGTCATGGTTTTCTCCAGAGGCGGGTTTGTTCGATACACGCCGCTCCCGCTTGCGGCGTGCATGTCGGTGTTTGCGTTCAGTGCGGGGTATCGGCTCTCGCGTTCTGGCGAACCCGCGTTGCACTCCACAGGATGGCAAGTGAAATGAGCCAGGCGAATGCAAAGCTCATGAAGGCAAGGGCGCTTGCCTGCCGGGCATCGGAACGCGTGAATTCGACGAGATAGATCGGAAAGGTCTTGAAGCGCGTGCCGGTCAGCAGATTGGCAAGGACGAACTCGGCGAAGGCCGTGGAAAAGACCAGCAGGCTGCCGTTGACAATGCCAGGCGCGATGTTGGGCACGATAACCCGCAGCAAAACCTGCGCGGGGTTGGCACCAAGGCTTTGGGCCGCCTCTGAAAGCCTGTTCGTATCCACGCTTTCAAGGGCATTCATCACCGCGCGGTACATGAACGGCAGCGTGATGATGACATAGGCCGCAATCAGGAGATTGGGCGTGTTGATGAGGGGCAGCGGCAGCTTTGAATAGAGGCGGATGAGAGCAAGCGCCAGCACCACCCCCGACAGGGAAAAGGGCACGAGCGACAAGAATTCCAGCCATGGCTTGGCCCGCGGCATGCGCGCATGGACCAGATAGGCCGCTGGCACCACAAGGACCAGCGAAACCAGGACGGACAGTGCGGAAAGCCAGAGCGAATTCATCAGCGTATCGAGGAAAGCCGAGCGCGAGGAAACCTTGATCCACCAGTTCAGCGTCAGTCCTTCCGGCCACAGGGTCCGGTCCCAGCGGGTTGCGACGGAAAACAGCGCCGTTGCGATGACCGGGACGATCATGAACGCGATGAAGGAACCGATGACCGGAGCCCGCCATGTGAGTGATTTCATGGTCATGCGGCGTGCCTCATGCGGCGCATGAAATGCTGATAGGCAACGAGGCAGCTTCCCATGACAAGCAGCGAAAGAACCGCAAGCGCATCAGCCAGTGCCGGGTCAAGCTTCACCTCGCCGCGCACGAGGGCGGCGATCTGCACAGGGATGATATTGACGTCGGAACCGGTAAGGGTCCACGCGGTCGCATAAGCGCCGAAGGCATTGGCGAACAACAGGAAAAAACTTGCCAGCATGGCGGGCGCAAGAACGGGTAGCCCGATGCCGGTCCAATATTGCAGGCCGGAAGCGCCGAGGCATTCCGCTGCTTCCCGCCACTCCCGCCGCAGCCGCTTCAGCGCGGGGATGACGAGCAAAATGGCCAGCGGCAGCTGGAAATAGAGGTATGCGATACCCAGGCCGCTGATCGAATAAATCCGGAAACCGGGATAGAGGTCGATACCGGCATAGCCCAGGAGGATCGTGATGAAGCCGGTTGAGCCAAGCGTGATGACAAAGGCAAAGGCAAGCGGGGCACCCCCGAAATTTGCCGTGACATTGGCAAGGGCGGTCAGCGACAGCCGGACGGTGGCGTTGGAGGATGTGGCAATGGCATAGGCGATGATCGTCCCCAAAAGAGTCCCGCCCAAGGCCGTTGCGAGCGACAATTGCAGGCTGTTGGCGAAGGCTGTGGCGATGGATGGCGTCAATGCCCGCGCAAAATTGCCCAGCAGCAAGCCGTCCGGCCCGCTCAAACTCGACTTCACCAGCATGAGGACCGGCAGGATTTCGAAGGCACTGACGAATGCCAGCAGCGGCAGAAGGCCCAACCAGGTGCGGTTGAGCTTTCCCGACCCAATCCTCTTCACGGCAGCACCACCACCGTGCCGTCACGCGCCACGATGACGTCGCCGTCAAACAGGGAACAGACCTGCCGCGCCACCTCGTCGTCATCCGTATCCGGATAGAGATGTGTGAGCAGCACGCGTTTTACCCCGGCAGACGCTGCGAGGCGGCCAACGCCATCGGCCGTGAGATGATCCGCCGTGACAAAACCTGTGGGGAAGGAACATTCGCAGGCGAAAAGGTCTGCCTTGCGGGCCAGTCCGGCAAGAGCGGCGCTTTCGATTGCATCGCCGGAATAAACAAAGACCCGGTCATCGGCTTCAAGCCGGAATGCCACGCTGTTGTCCGTGTGGCCGGTCAGTGCTGTTTCGATGACAAAGCCGGGAAAATCATGCCGGCCGGCAATCAATTCGACGATATTCAGTTCGTAGTTTTCCGGCACCGTGCCGTCGAACAGGTTCATGATGCCGGCAACGAAATCGCTCAAACCCTTGCAGCCCATGAGGGTGAGGGGTGTCGTCCGGGTCCATCCGGGTGTGGCATTGAAAGCCTGCAGCAAGGCGATGAGATCAAGCACATGGTCGGAATGCAGGTGGGAGATAAAAATCTTGTCGAGGTCGCGGTAGCTGAACCCTGCCGCATGCAGGCGCGCCATCGTTCCCGCACCCATATCAAACACCAGCCGCTCTTCGGCGATATCAACGAGGTAGCCGGATGGGCTGCGGTTGGCGCAGGGAAGGACGGTGCCTGCTCCGAGTACTGTCACGTGCATGATTCATTCCTGGTAGCATCCTGTCCTTGGCACGAAGAGATTGCTTGGATAGGATTTGTTTTTTATTGCGAAACAGTGTTTACTATTAACACGTGTCTGTTTAATGACAGGTAGGAGGAATTGTGCGCAATGGCTGAAGATCTCTACCGGGTGCAAAGCGTGGGACGAGCGCTCGACATCGTCGACAAGATTGCGGGTTCGGGGCGGGAGGGCGCGCGTCTGACTGACCTTGCGCGGGATGTCGGCATCACGAAAGCGGCGGCCTATGCCATTCTGCTGACGCTGAAGGCACGCGGCATCGTGACGGATGTGGGCGAGGGGATGACGCGGCGCTATCTGCTCGGCCTTGCCCTGGTGCGCCTTGGGGATCTCGCCATCAGCGGAACGGGGATCGCCGATGTCGCAATGCCGGTTCTGCGCCAGTTGACGCAGTCGATAGGCATCACCTCGCGCGTTGCCATCTGGGACGAGGACGCAGCCGTGGTGATCGGCAGGGCCGACGCCCCCGATGCCATTCGATTCGAAGCGGCGCTTGGCCGGCGCGAACGGCCGCATTGTTCGGCAGTCGGGAAAATCTTTCTGGCGGCCATGGCGCGCGAAGATGCGGTAACCATTCTGGAGCGTGTCGGATACCCCGCGCGCACCGCCAAGACGCTCAGCTCGATACCGGCATTGAGCGCTGCGCTCGATCTCGTGACCGAGCGGCATTATGCGATCGATGACGAGGAAGATCACGAAGGTGTGGTCTGTGTCGCTGCCGGTGTCTTCGGACATGATGGCACTGCCGTGGGGGCGATCAGCGTGACGACTTTGAAACAGCTGCTGCCGGATGCCGCCGTACCGGCGATGGCGCGATCGCTGATCGAACATGCCGACCGTATTGCGGCAGCACTGGGCGGCCTGCCGTCCGCCACGGCCTGGCGCATGAAGTCACGGACAGGCACAGCAAAACCATGAATGTTTCCATGAGCGATGGCGCGCTTTCCACGCGTTACGATTTCGCGGTTTCACTGGCGCAGCAGGCGGGTGCGGTCGCCATGCGCCACTTCCGCAGGTCTGACGGTCTCGGCATCATCGAGAAGGGGCCGCAGGACCTGGTCACCGCAGCGGATCACGCAGTCGATGCTCTCATCCGCAATGCGATCCAAAGCCGATTTCCGGATGACGGCATTCTGACCGAGGAGTCCGGAGGAGACATCAGCGCGCAGGTGTGGGTTGTCGATCCCATCGACGGCACGGGAAATTTTGCCCGCGGCATCGCCGGCTTTGCCATCTCAATTGCTTTCTGTCTCAATGGCGATACGCGGATCGGCGTGGTGTTTGATCCCGTGGCTGAGGAATTGTTCGTTGCGCGCCGTGGCCGTGGGGCGTTCTGCAATGGCGAGCGCATGCGGGTGAGCACAACCGCGACGATGGGGTGGGCGGCGATTGAAGCGGGCTATTCCAGAAGGACACCGTCAAGCGACTATCTGGCCTTGATGGCGCGTTTGCTCGATGCGGGGTGCGAGTGCGTACAATTCGGTTCAGCGGCGCGCGGCCTGGCTCAGGTCGCCGCAGGGCGCATTGACGGCTATGTCGAGGCGCATCTCTTTGCCTGGGATGTGCTTGCCGGTTTGCTGCTTGTTGAAGAAGCCGGCGGGTATGCCGATCCGTTTCCCCTTGAAGGCAACGGGCAGAACGGGCTGCCGGTCCGTGCCTGTACATACGGGCTCGTTGGGCCGTTGGGGGAAGCCATGAATGGCGCCAGCGGCCGCTTGGACAAAATGTCGTAGACGAAATCGTCAAAACATCTTCAATATCATTTTGAAAATGCTGCGCATCCGGTTGATTTACTATGGGCGGAATCGCCGCGTGAGCGGCGCTGATCAACCCATGTGATTTCAATGGGATTCTGCTAGGGATTGGGAGTTTGCTTCATTTGCAAGATGGTTCATAGGAGCGGGTAATACTGGCCCGCGGAATTGCGCATCTGGCGCTCAAACATTATTGGACAAGCTGAGGAGTCTCCTATGTCCCGAAACACCTATTATGCACCCCAAGGCGGACATCCCTCGCAAAGCCAGCTGCTGACGGGCCGTGCCGTATTCACCGAGGCCTATGCCGTCCTGCCGAAGGGGGTGATGCAGGATATCGTCACCAGTGTTCTGCCGTTCTGGGACAAGACCCGTTGCTGGGTTCTGGCACGACCATTGTCCGGCTTTGCGGAAACCTTCTCGCAGTACATCATGGAAGTCGCACCCGGCGGCGGCAGCGCCCGCCCGGAGCTGGACCCGGACGCGGAAGGGGTGCTGTTCATCGTCGAGGGCGAACTGCAGCTGACGCTTGCCGGCAAGACCCACACCATGCAGCCGGGCGGATATGCGTTTATCCCGCCGGCAACCGATTGGTCCGTTGTGAATACAACAGATGCGTTCGTGCGTTTTCACTGGATACGCAAATCCTACGAGGCGGTCGATGGCATCGACCTGCCCACGCCGCTTGTGCTCAATGAAAACGACATTGCGCCATCGGTCATGCCGGACACGGATGGCAGATGGGCAACCACGCGTTTCGTCGATCCGGCCGATGTGCGGCATGACATGCATGTGACCATTGTCACGCTGCTGCCGGGCGCCGTTATCCCGTTTGCCGAGACGCACGTCATGGAACATGGCCTCTATGTGCTGGAAGGCAAGGCCGTCTATCGTCTCAATCAGGATTGGGTCGAGGTCGAAGCCGGCGACTTCATGTGGCTGCGCGCATTCTGTCCGCAGGCCTGCTATGCCGGTGGCCCGCAGCCTTTCCGCTACCTGCTCTACAAGGATGTCAACCGCCACATGAAACTGACGCTGCATCCCAGGCAGCGCTGACGCACAGGCGAATGAAGTCGCGGCCGGACACCCGCAGGTGTGTCCGGTTATGGCCGGCGTGAACGGACCGCGGCTGCGGTCGTGACGATAATCAGCGTCGCCAGGCATCCCGCCAGAAACAGATATCCGACGATGGCCGTATTCACGGCAGGCACCCATCTGATGATGGCCGCCGTCGCCGCTACCACGGCACAGGTGGCCGCCGTCAGCTTGGCATCGCCGAGGAACATCTTGTAGAGTTCCGCAAACACTTCCTTCAGAATATTCATCGGGAAATCTCCTGCCGCTTTGCGCTTAGGATATAGGACATCGCGATTCCCGTCAGCAGGAAGAGGGCGGCGAAAAGCAGCAATGTCAGGTCCTGTCCCGGCCAGGCGATACCCAGGCCTTCTCCGGTCCAGAACACGCCGAAGGAGGACAGCATGATCCCGACGCCGAACTTCATGGTGTTTTCCGGAACGCGCGACAGGGGCTTGTGGACAACGGCGCCCACCAGCAACACGAGCACGCACGCGGCCAGTGCCCCAAGCGCAGCCGGGCCGACGAGGCCGCGACCGGAGCCAACGGCGATCACGATGAACACGACTTCAAGCCCCTCGAGGAGAATGGCCTTGAATGCCGTTATACCGGCGATCCAGTCGAGCGAGGTGCCATGCGTCTGTGCCTCCTTGTCGAGATTGGCTTTTTCCGCCTGAAATGCGGCAAGCTCGTCGTGCAGGGGAACAATACCCGCCGACCGGAGGATGGCCTTGCGCAGCCAGCCCATGCCGAACAGCAGGAGCAGAACGCCGATGACCAGTTGCAGGCCATGCAGCGGAACCTGATCGAGCAGCGGTCCCAGACCGGCGACGATAATTGCAAGGACCGCCAGGCCCGCAAGGGTGCCCGCGATGGCGGGGCGCCAGCCCCGGAGGACACCGACCGCCAAAACGATGGTGAACGCCTCGACGACCTCGACAACGGAGGCCAGGAAGGCCGCGCCGATTGCTGGTCCCGCTATGCTCCACGAGATACTGTCCATGATGATGAGTCGCTTGGTTGTATTTACTACATTGCACGTGATAATGTAGTAAATACGACAGATGTCAATGGAGAACACGTTGTCCGGAGCACGTTCCATCTTTCTGCCGGTCCATGACGGCTCTCTTCCGCTGAGTCAGACGGAGCGGCGGGTCGCAACCTATTTCGCCGCGAACAGGCATCAGGTGCTGGTCATGTCCGCGATGGAACTTGCCAGGACTCTGGGTACCAGTGACGCGACCGTCATTCGCACCGCCAAGGCTCTCGGTTTCGACGGGCTGGATGCCCTGCGCCGCGCCATTGCCGATGATTTGAAGACACAGGACAACCCGGCAGAGCGGATCACCCAGACCATCAGGGAAACCGGGGGAGATCTGAAGAAGGCGTTTGAAGACACGCAAAGGGCTCACATCCAGGCTATCGAAGCAATCAGCGAGAATGTGCCGGTGGATGATTACGTTGCGCTGGTGACAAGGCTGGCCGGGGCGCGCGAAATCGTCATTTTCGGCATCGGCCCCACCAGCGCGCTTGCCGTTTACTTCGCGACCCAGCTGACGCGGTTTGGCTTGAGGGCGCGGGCAGTGACCGCGACCGGTCTTCTGCTGGCGGATCAGCTCCTGCCGATGGAGAAGGGCGATCTGCTTTTCATTATGGCCTATGGGCGGGTCTATTCGGAACTCGACGTGCTGGTCGATCATGCGGACCGCGTGAATGCCGGAAAAATACTGGTGACGGATACGCTGGAAAGCCAGCTGGGCCCAAGAGTTGATATGACGCTCACGATCCCGCGCGGAAAGACCGATGCCTTCAGCATGCACACGGCGACGCTGGCATTCATCGAGGCGATCATCGTCGGCCTTGCCACCTTCCAGCCGAAGGCGGTGATTGAAAAGCTTGAACTTCTCAATCTGTTGCGTTCGGAGCTGGCCGGAGACGATGTCAGGCTTATGCATCGTCTCCACAAAGGTGGCAGATCAGGCAAGCACTGAGACACCGAGCAGGACAAGCCCGAAGAGAATGCGGTAGATCGCGAAAGCGGTGAAGCGGTTTGAACGTATGTAGTTGAGCAGCCATTTGACCGCGATGAATGCGGTGATGGTCGACACGACGAACGCTATGCCCAGGGCGCCCCAGTCCTCATTGCCGCCACCGGTTTTCCACTGGCCGTACAATTCATAGGCGCTGGCTGCATACATCGTCGGGATGCCCACGAGAAATGCAAACTCGGTTGCCGCTGCGCGGTTACTGGTTCCGGCCAGCATGGCAATGAAAATGGTGGCAGCAGACCGGGAGGTGCCGGGGAATATGCCGGCCACGATCTGTGCAATACCGACGAGAATGGCAACCAGCCAGGTCACTTCGGTCCGGTCCGGCTGTTTTGCCGCAAGCCATTCGGCCACCAGCATCCACAGGCCGCCAATGATTAGCGCCCATGCGACCGGCTGCAGGGTGTCCGGCAATCGGAAGCCCAGCTTCTTGGCGATGAGCCCCAAAGCGGCGGTTATCAGAAATGCCAGAAGCAGCTTGCCGACATAGGTGCGGTTTTCCGGCAGATGGAGCCCGAATGCGAGGGACCATATCCGCCGCCAGTACACGATGGTCACCGCCAGTATGGCACCGGCCTGAATGACGATATTGAACAGGTCCGACCTTTGCCCCAGCCAATGCTCGGCGATCAGAAGATGGCCGGTGCTGGAAATCGGGAGGAACTCAGTGATGCCTTCAATAATTCCCAGGATGACCGAATTGAGAATATCCATTGTGCGTGCCTAGAGATGAGAGGGTTACGAATCGGGGAAGCCAAGCCAAGGTTCGAGTTTTTCGAACGTGATGTCCATCGCATAGGCAGGGTTGCCCCAAACCGAGAAATGACCGAACAGCGGAGAAAACTGCGATTCCGCGTGTTCTTCGCCACCGTGCGAGATTGCCGCGATGTAGAGGGCCGCGGCCAGCCCGGTCCGATCGGCCCCGCCTTCGCAATGGATCAGCACCGGCTTTTCGGCCTGCTTCATCACGGCGAGCAAAGCTGCGGCGTCATCCTGCGAGAGGATTTCCCGTGACGACATGCGGAAGTCGACATGCTTGACCCCAAGATCCCTGGCGGCGAGCACTTCCTTGTCATACCAGCCCGTGCCGGTATTTTCGCCGCGCAGATTGATGATCGTCTTGATGCCATAGGTCTTCTTGTAGAACGCGATCTGTGACGGTGTCGGCTGGGCCGACCTGTAAAGTTCGCCGGGGATTGTTGTATGGAAATTGCCCTGCCACCGCATGGTGCCGTAATAGCCGCCGGCGCCCAGCACTGCGACAAGCAGCACCGCGCCGCTGCCTTTGAGAAGTTTTCGCCAACTGCCGCGACGAGCCGAATGCGAGTGCTGCTTCATTGGCCGTTGTTCTCCGCAGATGGGTTTGACATGAATGATTGTTTCGCGCGGGCCGTAGTCGCAGCCAGATCAGGGCGGTTGTAAGGCGGAACAACCGGGAACGACAATTTTACCCGCAGCCCCGGACCATTGTCTTGCAACGCAATACTCGCCTGGTGGAGGTCGAGAATAGCCTTGACCAGACTCAAACCCAGCCCCGTGCCGGGTGTCGTCCGGCTTTTATCGAGACGGTAAAGCCGTTGGAAGACCTTGTCGCGTTCTTCAACAGGGATTCCCGGGCCATTATCGGCAACGTCGACATTGATCGCGGCGTTCGAACGGGTTGCGTTGATCCAGATTTTCGCCCCCTCCGGGCTGTGGCGTATCGAATTCTCAACCAGATTGGCGAAGAGCTGAATAAGCAGCTCGCGGTCGCCCGTCATCGTAAATGCAACATCCGGTTCGAGCGATAGCCGCAATTGCTGTTTTCGATCATCGGCAACATCGGCGTAGACCTCCATGATCGTTTCAAGGCATTCCAGCAGGTCGATCTTGGAAAACCGTGACCGCCGCGATCCGGCCTCGATCTGCGCGATGCGCAGGAGGGCATCAAATGTCGCGTTGATGTGATGGCTTTCATCCTGCGCACGCTTGAGATCGGCGACAATCGACGACCCCCGGCCCGCCTTGTCGATGGCCTGGCTGATGGTCAGGGACAGTCGGTTGAGGGGTGTCTTGAGATCGTGGGCAATGTCGGTGCTGACCTGGCGCATGCCTTCCACCAGCGAACTTACCCGGCCGAGGGCCTGGTTGACCTGCTCCGAAAGGCGGTCGATATCGTCACCGTTCCCGACCAGCGGAATGCGCACGTCGAGCTTGCCGGAGCCGACCTTGCGCATGGTCGATGCAACCGTTTCGAGGCGCTTCTGCACACGCGACGCCAGAAAAACACCACCCGCCGCGGCAAGGATCAAAACCATGACGCTGGCCCAGGCAAAACTGATGAAGACAATCCGCAGAAATTCTTCGTTTTCCCTAAAGCTCATTCCGACAGTCAGTGGCTGCTTGTCCACTTGGCCGGAATAGACGCGATAGGGTTCATCATTGGGCAAGCCCAGTTGCCCACCCTCGACCGTCGACCAGCCGGAAGGCACATCCGCCTTCTCTATATTGCCTGCCAGGCGTTGCCCGTCCTTCGACGACAACAGGAAGACGCGGCCGAGGCCCGAAGAAGACAGGACGTGGCTGGTGACCGTCTCGGACAGTTCGGAGGCATCGCCCTCTCCATAGGAGGCGGTCAGTATCGCATAGGTATCCTGGATGGTCTGGTCCAGATGGTCGGCAAGCTCCCGTTTGAGCAGTTGAAACGTGATGAAGCCCGCCACGACAAACGACATGATGAAGAGCGTGGCAAAGATGATGGCCAGCCGGAACGGCGTGCTTTTGAGAAGGTCAATGCGGCGCATGCAGGCTGTAGCCAGTGTTTCGGATGGTGTGCAGCAGAGGAAACGAAAACGGCTTGTCGATCTTTGCCCTGAGACGGCTGATATGCGTCTCGACAACGCTGGTTTTCGGGTCAAAGTGGAAATCCCAGACGCGCTCGAGCAGCATGGTGCGGGTCAAGACCCGGCCTTCATTGCGGATGAGGACTTCCAGCAGTCTGAATTCCCGTGGCTGCAAATCGATGATCGTGCCGCCGCGCTTTACGGTTCGGCGCATGAGATCAACTTCCAGATCCGCGACCGCGACGGTGTTGCTCTCGCTTTGAAAAGGCGGTCGCCGGTGCAGTGCGTTGACGCGGGCGGACAGCTCGGAAAAGGCGAACGGCTTGACCAGATAATCGTCGCCGCCCGCCTCCAATCCTTCGACGCGGTCATCCAGTCCGCCGACCGATGTGAGAAACAGGACCGGCGTCTTCACGCCGGCCACGCGCAGCGCCTTGACGATGGAGAGGCCATCAAGACCCGGAAGCATCCTGTCGACAATGAGAATATCGTATTCCGTGCCGGCTGCATGGGACAGCGCGCTTCTGCCATCTGAAATCACCTCGGCGATGTGTCCGGCTTCGGTAAAACCTTTGGCAATGTAGTCCGAAGTCTGCCGGTCATCCTCGATGATCAGTATGCGCATGTTCCGTCCCGAATTCGTCCGTGTTGATCGACTGTAGCATAAACCAAATACACATGATGCCTTGATGTGGATTCGTGTCCTCTGCCATGGGGCGTACAGGTTTCTGGTCACGGCCACCTTTCCGGCACCTTACAGTTTGGTAAGAAACCGGCGCATGCCTGCGCTTACGAAATGGTAAGGACGGGGCGAAGTGCCCGTAAGAATGGCCGTCCAAACTCTCCGGCAACGACCAAACCATGCTGGAGAGACCCCAATGGATCGATATCTCGCGAAATACCCCACCCTGTTTATCGGGGCCGTGCTGTTGGCGGCCCTGCTGCTCTCGTTCCTGACCGTTCCCTCCTGAGGGAACCGCCGCATCGCCACTTACCAACCCAATTGCGCGCAGCGAACCGGCATGTGTTGCGTTCGGTTTGCCAGCCCTTTTCCCCCGCCGATCATTCAATGGAGTTTTCACGATGAAGAAATATGCCCTCCCTTTGTGCCTGCTTGTGCTCTCGACCAATCTTGTCACCTCGCAAAGCTTTGCCGCCGGGCCCGCGCCTTGCGAAGACATGTTGAAGGACGTCCGTGCTGCCAAGGCCACGGCGAAGCTGAACGAAGCCGACAAGGCGCAGGTGGACCAGCTTGAAGCCAAGGGCGTCGAACGATGCAATGCGGACGACGACAAGCGCGCTGACGAATTCTTTGCTCAAGCTTTGAAATTGCTAGGCAAATAAACCGATTTTCACCGACCGGAAGGAACCTTGACAATGGATGTCACCAGGCAAGAAACGTATGGGGCGCTCAACCGCGTTCCCGAGGTCAAAGTCGATTTTTGGCTGATCAAACTGATGGCTGTAACCATGGGAGAAACCGCGGCCGACTATCTGGCGGTGAATCTGGGTCTTGGCCTGTCCGCCACTTCCCTGATCATGAGCACCGTCCTGATCCTGGCGCTGGCCCTTCAGTTCCGCCAGCGTCAATATGTTCCCTGGGTCTATTGGACAGCCGTGGTGCTCATCAGCATTGTCGGCACGCTCGTTACGGACAATCTCGTCGATAATTTCCATGTTCCGCTGGAGGTGACCACGATTGTCTTCACGCTGGCGCTGATCGCCACGTTTGCGGTCTGGTATGCCTATGAAAAGACGCTCTCGATCCATTCGATTTTCACAACGCGGCGGGAAGCGTTCTATTGGCTCGCGATCCTGTTTACGTTCGCTCTGGGGACTGCGGCGGGCGATCTGGTCGCGGAAAAATTCGGCTTGGGGTTTGCCGCCACCGGGCTGATATTCGGGGCAATCATTGCACTCGTTGCTGTTGGCTACTTTGTCTTTCACCTCAATGCGGTGGTGGCGTTTTGGCTGGCCTACATCTTCACCCGCCCGCTCGGCGCATCGTTCGGTGATTTTCTCTCGCAGCCCATGGAATATGGCGGCCTGGGTTTTGGTACGATCATCACGAGCCTGATCTTCCTGGGGTGCATCATCGCCATCGTTGTCTACATGACCGTGATGTTCCGCAGCGGAAACCGCAAGGCCGCCAGCCAGGCCGCCTAGCGCCCCATTCCGCACCCGCGGACCTGGCCAAGGCTTCCAGTGGATCGCTATTCCTGCTTCACTGGAAGCCTCTGCCGGGAAGGGCTGCCGGACATGCGGCGTTTGCAGATGGTAACGATGGCAAGGATTGACATCTCCACCCCGACAAGACCAACGGCTGCCCAGAACGCGGCTTGAAACGGGTCATAGTCAGACGTTCGCAGGACATATCCCAGACAGAGGAAAGGCGCGTTCCAAAGCATGCTCCCAAGCAATGTTGCGACGCCAAAGATCTTGAAATCCAATCCCAGTATTCCGGCGGGAAGCGCGAGATAAACACGCGCTGTCGGGATGGTTTGCCCCGTCACGGTGACCCAGAAATGATTGCGCCGGTAGGCATTGGTCAGGCGGTCATAGAGTTGGGGGGACAGAAACACGAACCTGCCATACTGGCTGACCTTGCGGGCCACGCGTTCACCCCCCAATGTCCGGCCGATACCGAACCAGCAGCAGGCACCGATGGTCGATCCCAACGTGGTTGCTGCAATCGTGGCAATCAGGTTCTGCGGTTCCGCGACCGTCATGCCCAGCAGCATCAGCAGGACATAGGACGGAAACAGCGGAATGAATTTTTCCACGACGGCCAGACCTATGAGGCCGATGAATCCGTAGCCCAGAAGCCACGAAACGGCGCCGAGCTCATCCATTGGCGCTGTCCGGTTCCACGGCTGCGGCGCGGCGTTTGATCCGGTAAACCGATGCCGGGGGGATATTGCGCATCGTCTTGCCGACAAAGCTTTCCTCCAGCTGCAGATGATCCAGAAGATACTGAGGGACAGGACAGCGCGGACCATAGGTGATCTGGTAAAATGCGCCATCCGGACGAAGATAGCGGAAGGCGCCGCTGAGAATTCCCTTCACCTGGCGCGGCGGCATCGTCAGAACACCCAGCCCGCTGACAACCGCACCGACCGTGCCGGGCTCGAACAGGTTGAAATCGCCGATCCTGGCGGCATCCATGCGCAGAATACGCGCATGCGGAAACCTTTTTCCCAGAAACCGGGCGAATTCGGTGCTGTACTCCACCAGCGTCAGTCTTGCCTCCGGTATGCCTCTTTGGAGCAGCGACCGGGTGAACGGCCCGGTTCCCGGGCCCAGCTCAAGAACTGGACCCATATCCGCATCGATTTCTTTGGTCATCAGGGCGGAGATCCGGTTTCCCGACGGGAGTATGGCGGCGGTGCGCAGCGGATTGCGTATCCAGGAGCGAAAAAACGGGAGAAGATCAGCAATCGGCATGGCGTGATCCCTTTGCGCAAAGGGTGTTGCGGCATGCCAGATGGTACGATGACCGGCGACGTCGAATTGATTTCATTGTTTCCTCGCGTGAATTGTCGTTGACGGGGAAACGGTTGCAGCTTCTACATTGAGGCAGCGTGTCATGTCCGGGCTTGTGAACACATTTGGCGTTGCGCCGGAAAAAGCGATTTCCGATGCAAGCCAGCCTCAATGTACGCACGCTATCCTGTGTCATCTTGTTGGCGGACAGGCTTATGGGGGACTGGAATGCGGGTGTTACTGGTTGAGGACGAGAAGGAGATGGTTGCCGCCCTGTGCAACGTCCTGACCCGTCAGAATATGATCGTCGATAGTGTCTCCACCATTGCTGCCGCGGAATTCATGCTGAGAGACAATGTGCACGACGTGCTCGTTCTCGACCGTCAGTTGCCCGATGGTGACGGATTGTCGCTGGTCCCCCGCTTGCGTGCAAACGGGCAGAACATCCCGGTTCTGGTCCTGACGGCGCGCGGCGATCTGAACGACCGTGTTGCCGGGTTGCAGAGTGGCGCCGATGACTACCTTGGCAAGCCGTTTGCCTATGAAGAGCTTCTGGCACGGGTCCGCGCCTTGCTGCGCCGGCCGTCGAGCCTCGTGCCGGAGGTGGCGAAGATCGGCCAGCTGGCGTTTGATTTCGGACATCGCGAGGCCTGGGTGAAGGGCGAGCGCATCGATATGCCAAGGCGGGAGGTTCTTGTGCTTGAAGCCTTGATGCGGCGCATGGGGCGCATGGTGCAGCGCGCCACGCTGATGGAGGCAGTCTTCGGCATGAATGACGAGATCGATTCGAACGCGCTCGATACGCATATTTCGCGGGTCCGCCGCAAACTCACCGATGCCGGTGCAGGCGTTACCATCAACGGTGTCCGCGGTCTTGGCTATCTCCTGCGGGAGACCGCATGAAATTGTGGAGTTCGCGGTCGCTGAAATGGCGGCTTGTCAGTCGCCTGCTGCTTTTCGAAGCCGCGATCATCCTGTCGCTGCTGGTTGCCATTGTCGGCGGCCTGTGGAGTTCCGGCTATCTGATCGAGGATTATGAGGGCGGTAATCTTGATGTCCTGAAAGATGCCTTGTCCCGGAATGAAGCGGGTCAACTGGTTCTGCTGGATACGCCCGATATGGTGCAATTGCGCGGAGATGTCACCGATCTCTGGTTCATCATCCGCGACAAATCGGGAAATGAACTGTCGCAGGGAAAGATTCCTCCTGAATTCGCACCGACAGGCGCCATGCTCGATCATCTGGCGGATGCGCGTCTGGCCGATGAACCGGGGCGTCCAAAACGGCCCGACGCTATCGTGAAATGGCAGGACACCGCCGCCGGCAACGTGCAGATATTCACGGGAACGCAGGGACGCATGTCGTTCAAGCGCATGATCGCCGGCGTCTCCGGCGGGATGATGACGGTCATCATCCCTCTCTTCCTGGCAATGGCCGTGGCCAGCCTCGCCATAACCCCGCTGGTCGTGCGGTTTGCATTGAAGGGGGTCAAAAGGGCTGCCGACGAAGCCGCTCAAATCGCCTACGACAAACGCGGCATGCGTTTGTCGACGGCTGAAGTGCCCGAGGAGCTCGGTCCGCTCGTCAATGCGGTCAATGATGCCTTGAGCCGGCTGGACAAGGGGTATGCCCTGCATGACCGCTTTCTGGCGCAGGCGGCGCATGAACTTCGAACGCCCATTGCGATCCTCAACACGCGCGTTGCGGCATTGCCCGCAAGTGCCGAGAAGACCCAGCTCCTGCAGGACACATCAAGGCTGGCCATCCTGAGCGGGCAACTCCTCGATCTGCAGCGGCTCAATCATGCACCCGTGGCTTTCGCGCCGGTCGATCTGGTGGGTGTTGCCGGACGCGTCGTGCTCGATCTGGCGCCACTGGCTTTTGCAGCGGGGTATGAAATGTCATTCGAACCCGATGCCGGTGAAGTCATCGTGGATGGCGATCCGATGTCGATCGAGCGGGCTCTCACCAATCTGGTTCAGAACGCGATCGATCACGGCGGCGGGTCGGGCACCATCCTGGTCAAGGTGCAGCAAACGAAAGCCATTGTCGTGGCGGATGAAGGCACAGGAATTTCGCGGGAGAAGCGCGAAGAGGTTTTCGAACCTTTCAACCGCCTGCAGCCGCAGAGTTCCGGAACGGGCCTCGGCCTGAATCTGGTCAAGGAGATCATGCAGCTTCACAACGGAGCCATCGAGATCGGCAATGGCCCTCTCAAGGGCGCCTGCTTCACGATGCGCTTTCCCAGCACGGCGGCTTGATCCCGGAAGGTCAATGACCGCTAGAAAAAGGTCTTGAACACGTCCTGGACCGTATAATCCGCGTCGACGAGATACATGATGTCCCATTTGTCGAACGTCGTGCACGGATGTGAAATCCCCAGGCCGATACGATCGCCATAGGCGAGCTGCAAGCCGGGATCAAAGCGCATGAAACAATGCTGGTCGTTGATGTCGACGACTTGGCATCCCTCGGGAAGGTCCCGAACGCCGGTCTCCGCATTTGCCATGAGCAGCGGTATCGGTAATCCGGCGTCGGTGCCGCAATCGCGGCGGCCCGCCGTGAGCAGGGCAAGCCCGGGTTCGGGAATGGATTGCACATAGGCCCAGATTTCCAGCGCCCGCCTCAATCCATCTTCTTCTCCGATGACGGATTTCAGCTGGTTGTGGTGATTGTGATACAGGCCGGAATCGTGAGTCACGTAGCAGCCGCTGCGCGTGACCACGCGCATTCCCGCCTTCGCCAGCTGTTCAATGACAATGTGATAATAGGATGAGCCGCCGGCGGTGACGATGGGATCCTCTGTTCCGAACAGGTCCAATTCCCGGAACGATTGCGCAAGGGCGGCGATGTCGGCGACAAAAGCGGTCACGGCCTGCTCCTGTGCGCCGGATTTTGCCTTGATCAAGCCCTCGAACGCTTCAATACCAGCCAGGCAGACGTCCGGCGTGGCGCGGATGTGATGCGCAAGTTCGGTGGCGATGTCGTTGGTTCGGCAACCGGTGCGCCCGCCGCTGTATCCGCGCTCGACAAGCAATTTGACCGGCCGGGCAAGACGGTTGTGCAGTGCGGCTTCGGCGACGGCGGTGACGCCTTCGACGCTGTCGACGATCATCATGAAGTCGAGGTCCGGCGCCTTCAGCATTTCGGCGATGGCATTGAGCTCGGCTGCACCCACGGCCTGGTTGGCGAGGATGATCCTCTGCGCCCCGAACTGGCGGCAAACGCGCATCTGGTGAACCGTGGCAACCGTCAATCCCCAGGCTCCATCCGCAATCTGGCGGGCCATGATCTGCGGGCACATGGTCGTCTTGACATGGGGCGCGATCAGTGCGCCGCGATCGGAGACAAACCGCTGCATCCAGCGTGAATTGTGCGCCAGCGCATCGGCACGGATCACCGCCGCAGGAAGCGGGACATCGCCGGCAAGCACGTTCCAATGCTGTTTGCCGACATCGCTGAGCGGCATGCGCTTTCCGAATGGAAAACTCTTGAAGCTATCGTCCAGCATCAGCGATGCCAGCGAATCCACGTTGAAAGTCATCAGCCGGTCCCTTTGATGCCGCGAGATATCAGGCTTGCAGCCGTTGGAGTGATTGGAGTTCCTTTCGCGCGGGGGAAACGGCCCCCGCGTCGAAACCGGCTTCAAGGATCGCGTCCGGCACGGCCTCGTGACAGGCAAGCGCCGCCGCCACTTTTGCCAGCGCCGGAGCGGTCTGTATGCCATAACCGCCTTGGCCGGCAAGCCAGAAAAAGTTGGCGAGCGTGGGATCGTAGCCAACGACCGGGCTTCTGTCGGCGGCGAAGGTCCGCAGGCCAGCCCATCGCCGCGATATGGAACGGACCGGCAGATCGGCCGCCTGCTGGATGCGGTCGACAGCGATGGCCACATCCATTTCGTCGGCTTGTGCGTCGCAGGGTTCGCTCGGTGTTTCGTCGGCCGGGGACGCCAGCAGCTTGCCCGCTTCCGGTTTGAAGTAGAATTCCTCGTTAACGTCGAGAACGAGCGGCCAGGAGGAGACATCGACACCGTCCGGCGCATCCAAAATCATCGCCGTCCGGCGCAGCGGCGTCAGGCCGATCCGGGCCGCACCGGCCGCCGCCGCCACCTCATCGGCCCAGGCCCCCGCAGCATTGATGACCGTTGTGCCATGGAATGCACCATTCGATGTCGCAACGTCCCAGCCTGTCGAGGTCCGCTTCAGCGCGAGGACATCCGCTGATGTTGCGATGCTGGCGCCACGGGCGCGCGCACCTTTCAAATATCCCTGATGCAGGGCGTGGACGTCGATATCCCGGGAGCTCTCGTCCAGCAGCCCGCAGGCGACATAGTCGGGACGGATGATCGATACGCGCCTGCATATATCGGCAGGTGTCATGACCGGAGAGGTTTTTCCGCTGGAGCCGAGGATATCGGACATGGCCGCGATACCGTCGCGCTGATCGTCCCGGGCGATATAAAGGACGGAGCGGGGGCTGAGCAGTTCATTCTGGGCAAAACCCTCCGGCGGCACTTCATACATGCTGCGGCTTGCCCGGGTGAGCGCGCGGATGGCGGCATTGCCGTAGGTTTCGGAAAAGAGCGCTGCGGATCGTCCCGTGGTGTGATATCCACAATGGGACTCGCGCTCGACAAGAAGCACAGATGACTTGGCGGCCAGTTCGTAGGCTGCCGAAGCGCCGGCAATGCCACCGCCAATGATAATGAAATCGAACATGTATCGCTCCCGAATTTAGCGCATAAGAAACTTAATTTTCCTAATGATCAAGTAAATTTTCCTTATCGCGTCGGTAGGCGGGCTGTAGTAGCGTAAATCGCGATAAATTGTAGGATGATAGAATTATAATGACCGATCAGAAAACTGGCTTGGGTGACTTTCTTCGGGACATTCGCGTTCGCAAGCATTGGACTTTGTTGGAAGTGAGCGAAATGACCGGGCTCGCGGTGTCGACGCTTTCCAAGGTCGAGAACAATCAGATGTCCTTGACCTACGATCGTCTGGTTCAACTCGCAGCGGGGCTGGGTGTCGATATTGTTGAGCTTTTCGGCACAAGGCCTGTGGATTCCACCCCCAATCTTTTGGGGCGCCGCGCCATAAGCCGGCAAGGGGAAGGGCGGCTGATCCAGACCGGCAACTATGACTATCTCTACCTTTGCACGGAAATATCGAAGAAATCCATGGTGCCGATCCTTGCCGTCCTGCATGCAAGGACAATGGAGGAATTTGGTGAATTCGTCCGCCATGACGGTCAGGAATATACCTATGTCGTTGAAGGCGCGTTGGAACTGCATACGGAACACTATGAGCCCGCGACGTTGAAAGCCGGTGATTCAGTCTATTTCGATGCTTCCATGGGGCATGCCTATCTCTCCGTCAGCGAGACTCCGGCACGGATTCTCTGTGTTTGCTCGACCTCTGAAAAGGATCTGATCAACTCACTGATCGGCGCCGATGGCGAGGTTTCGAATTTGAAAAAGAAATCCAAGAACCAGCGGAAGACTAGTACGATAAGAAAATAAGTTGCGCTTAGGAAAATCATTACCTATTCTGATTGTGCGGATAAATTGCCGGATACAAGGCGCCGTTCGAGTCCGCCGAACCTCAGAGGGTCTAAAATGGTTTTCTCACATTGGAAAAAAATTGGGCTTGCCCTGCTGCTTGCCACGTCGGTCAGCAGCAGCGCCATGGCCGCCGCAGATGTCCTGGTTCTTGCGCGCGCCGAGGATCCGCCGACTGCGGACCCGGGCGTGGAAATCAGCAACAGCGGCTATACGCTGATCTACGCAGCCTACGAACATCTGGTTGCGTATAAGGGAGCGACCACCGAGGTTGTTCCCGAACTTGCCGAGAGCTGGTCCGTCGATGACGCCAATCTGGTGTGGACGATCAAGCTCGCCGCCGGCCATAAATTCGACGATGGCACCGCCGTTGATGCGGCGGCGGTAAAGTTCAGTTTCGATCGCCTGATGAAGCTCAAGGCCGGACCGTCCGATTCATTTCCCGTGCTGAAGGAAGTGCAGGTCGTCGATCCGATGACGTTGAAATTCGTGTTGTCGTCGCCGTTCGCTCCGTTCCTGTCGACCCTTGCGGTTTCGGGTGCGGCGATTGTCAATCCGAAGGTGATGGAGCACGAAGTCAACGGCGACATGGCCAAGGCCTGGCTTGTCGAGCACTCTGCAGGGAGCGGCGCTTACCGGATTTCGAGCTGGGAGCGCAATCAGAGCATCGTGCTTGACCGCAATCCGCATTTTTCCGGGCCGGCACCTGCCTTGAAGCAGGTCGTCATCCGGGTCATGGGAGAAGTTTCCGCCCGCCGCCTTCAACTCGTCAATGGTGACGCGGATATCATCGAGCAGGTGCCCGTCGATCAGGCGGAAGCCCTGAAGAAGGATCCCTCGATTGTTGTCGAGAGCAATCCGAGCCTCTATGTCAGCTACGTCTATCTCAACAACAAGCGTCCGCCGCTGGATGACGTCCGCGTCCGCCAGGCGATTTCCTATGCCGTTGACTATAAGGGCATCGTGGATGGCATCATGCAGGGGCAGGCCGTGCAAATGCGCGGGGCCGTACCCGATGGAATGTGGGGCCATGATCCCGCAGGTTTCCAGTACAGCTACAACATTGAAAAAGCCCAGGCACTGATGAAGGAAGCGGGCCAGTCCAATGTTCATCTGACCTATACGTTCTCCCAGGCCGATACCTCGTGGGAGCCGGTCGGCCTTGCGCTTCAGGCCAGTCTTGCCGAAATCGGCATCAAGCTGGATCTGCAGGCGGTGGCTGATACGACAAAGCGCGAAATGGCGGCCAAGGGCAATTACGACCTTGCCCCGGGTGCCTGGACACCGGATTTTGCCGATCCCTACATGTTCATGAACTATTGGTTCGACCCGGCGAAAATGGGCGGGCCGGGCAATCGCGCATTCTATAATAATACCAAGGTAACAAGCCTCGTGCAGGAGGCGGCCAGTACGGTTGACCAGGCCAAGCGCGAAAAGCTCTATCTGGAAGCCCAGACGCTTTCCACGCAGGATGCGCCTTATCTCTATCTCATTCAGAAGAATGATATTTTTGCGCGGAGGGCCGCAGTCCAGGGTTATGTCTATAACCCGATGCTGATCCAGGTCTACAACTTCGCGACAATGTCCAAGAAGGAATAGCCGGGCGCTGGCGTGACCACCCGGCCTGACATTTCGTCAGTTGAAACTCCTGTCCTGAGCGCTCACGCAACGCGAGGGACAGGAGGACTATCGGGTTCCGTCCGGACAGGACGGAAGGGATGCGCGCATTTCCATGATGTGACTCAGCATAACCTGCACGAAATGAGGATTGATGTTCATGACAATCACTCGAATTATCGTTCCGCGCCTCATCCTGTTGTTCTTCGTCGTCTTCGGCGTCGCCATCATTACCTTCGCCATTTCGCATCTGATACCCGGCGATCCCGCACGCCTGATCGCCGGAGACCGGGCGAGTGCGGAAACGCTGGAGAATGTGCGGCGCGACCTGGGGCTCGACCGGCCGGTCACCGATCAGTTTGTCATCTATGTGCGCAGCCTGCTGCACGGCGATCTTGGAACGTCGCTGCGAACGCGGCGGCCGGTGGCCGCCGACATCGCGACCTTTCTGCCGGCCACGCTGGAGCTTGGCATTCTCTCGCTTGTGCTGGCGGTCCTGATCGGCGTGCCACTCGGGGTTTTCTCGGCGATCTACAAGGATGGCCCGATCGACCAGATTGCCCGCACAATCTCGGTGTGCGGTATTTCGATGCCGGTCTTCTGGTTCGGCATGGTGGTTATCCTCCTGTTCTATGCCAAATTGCAGATTCTGCCGGGGAGCGGCAGGCTGGCCATGGCCTTTGCCGTACCGCAGCGTGTCACCGGCTTCTTCCTGATCGATACCTTGCTTGAGGGCCGGTTTGACGCGTTTCTCAGTGCCGTGCGGCATCTCATTCTGCCGACCTTCGTGCTGGCCTTCGCCAATCTCGGTGTCATTACGCGGCAGATCCGGGCGTCGATGCTGGACGTGCTGCAGGAAGATTATATCCGCACCGCCCGGGCAAGCGGCCTGCGGCGCAGGGTCGTCATTTTCAACCATGCCTTGCGCAATGCGCTGATACCCTCGATCACGCTGCTCGGTCTCGCCTTGGGCGATCTGCTCTACGGGGCCGTGCTCACCGAAACCATCTTCGCCTGGCCGGGCATGGGCACCTACGTGGTGACGTCGATCCAGACCCTGGATTTCCCGGCCATCATGGGATTCACCGTGGTTGCCTCCATCGGCTACGTCCTCATCAATCTGGTGATCGACCTGGCTTACATGCTTGCTGATCCGCAAATCCGGGAGGTGGGATAATGGTTGCTGTCAGTCCCGAAGATCAAACCGCTGCAGGCCGCGTGTCGAAGCGCTCGCGACTGCATTTTCTCTGGTATCTGACGCGGCGCAGCCCGCTGACACTGGTCGGGCTGCTGATCATCACGCTGCTCGTCATCATGATCGTCGGCGCCCCCTTCATCGCGCCGTACGATCCCAACAAGGTCATGCTGTCGGCGCGGCTGATGCCGCCGAGCGCAGCCCATTGGTTCGGCACGGATGAAGTCGGCAGGGACCTGTTCTCCCGGGTTGTCTACGGCTCGCGCGCGTCCTGCGGTGCGGCTTTCATGATCGTGCTCATTTCCATGAGCATCGGCGTGTTTCTGGGTTGCCTGTCGGGAATTGCCGGCGGAATTTTCGACAGCGCCATGATGCGTATCATGGACGTCGTCCTGGCCTTGCCCGCACTGGTGCTTGCCATGGCCTTGGCGGCTGCCCTCGGCCCGAGCCTTTTCAATTCGATGCTGGCGGTGGCGATCGTGCGCATACCAGCCTATGTCAGGCTGGCGCGCGGCCAGACGCTCTCGCTGCGCGAGCGGGTTTTCGTCAAGGCATCCCGAACGTTCGGAGCCTCCAATCTCTACATCCTGCGCTGGCATATGCTGCCGAATGCACTTTCCCCGCTGATCGTGCAGGCAACGCTCGATCTCGGCGGCATTGTCCTCATCGCGGCGGCGCTGAGTTTCATTGGTCTTGGCGCGCAGCCGCCAACGGCAGAATGGGGCGCGCTTGTCAGCAGTGGCCGGAGTTTCATCCTCGATCAGTGGTGGTACGGCACGTTTCCGGGGCTGGCAATTCTTGTGACGGCCATGGGCTGCAATCTTCTGGGTGACGGCATCCGCGATATGCTGGATCCGCGATTGGGGACGAGATAATGACGGCACACAGCGTACAGCGTCCGCACGCGTTGAGCATCGAAAACCTTTCGCTCGAATTTCCGACCTATGCCGGCGCCATCAAGGCGCTGGATGGCGTGACGATCAAGGTGGGAAATGCCGAAATCGTTGGTCTGGTCGGCGAGTCTGGCTGCGGCAAGTCCGTCAGCACCATGGCCGCAACACGCCTGTTGCCGGAAGGCCGGTATAAGATCACGCAAGGGAGCATTCGTCTCTTTGGGCGCGATCCGATGGCGATGGACGAAGAGGAGCTTCAGCAGGTTCGCGGCAAACTAGTATCGACCATTTTCCAAGAGCCCATGAATGCGCTCAACCCGACGATCCGGATCGGCCAGCAGCTGGTGAGCGTCATTCAGCGTCACGAAGCGCTTGGCAGAAAGGCGGCCGAAGCGGTGGCGGTCAATATTCTGGCCGATATGCTCATCCCCGAGCCCGCCCGCATCATGCAGGCCTATCCCTTTGAACTGTCGGGCGGCATGCGCCAGCGCGTGCTCATCGCCATGGCATTCTCGTGCAATCCGGGCCTGATCATCGCCGACGAACCGACAACGGCTCTGGACGTCACCGTCCAGGCGGCGATCCTGCGGCTCATTCAGGGGCGGGCGCGACGGACCGGAACATCGGTGGTGTTCATATCCCACAATATCGCCGTGGTATCGCAGATCTGCGACCGGCTTTACATCATGTATGCCGGGCGCATCGTTGAGTCAGGGCCGACCCGCGCGGTCCTCGACCGGCCACAGCATCCCTATACCCGGGCGCTTCTGCGCTGCCTGCCCGAACGTGTCCGGCCAAAGGAGCCGCTGGAGTCCATTCCCGGCACGGTACCCAATCTCCTTAATCCGCCGCCCGGATGTTTTTACCGGCCGCG
The DNA here is from genome assembly GCF_055378485.1 of Phyllobacterium sp. T2-21. Classification (NCBI taxonomy): domain Bacteria; kingdom Pseudomonadati; phylum Pseudomonadota; class Alphaproteobacteria; order Hyphomicrobiales; family Phyllobacteriaceae; genus Phyllobacterium; species Phyllobacterium sp. T2-21. The sequence goes on from NZ_AP027915.1 coordinate 501,431, forward strand.
ATGCCCGGAGGCCGATACGAGATGCATGGAGAAACCGCATGAAACCGCCTTGCCGGGCGGGCAGTCGGTCTCCTGCTGGCAACGGGCCGGCCATCCATCCCTACCGTCGAGCGAGGTTCCGTCGTGAAAGCAGCACCTCTCCTCAGCGTTGAAAATCTCACCGTCCGGTTTCCCGGAGCAACAAACTGGTACGGGCGGGTGACCTCGCAGGTCCATGCCGTCAACAATGTCGATCTCTGCGTGCTGCCGGGCGAAAGCCTCGGCATCGTCGGGGAATCCGGCTGCGGCAAGAGCACGCTCGTTCAGGCGGTGATCGGCCTGGTGGGGCTGACGAGCGGCAGAGTGCTGGTGGACGGGCATGATTTTGCCGGTGCAAACGGCACGCTCAAGCGCGATCTCCGGCAGAAGATGCAGATCGTTTTTCAGGACCCGCAATCGTCGCTTGATCCGCGGTTGCCGGTCTGGCGCCTGATCACGGAACCGCTGCATATCAGGGGAGGCATGCCGGCGTCTGCCTTGCGGGCTCGGGCGGAAGAACTTGCCATCTCCGTCGGGTTGAGAAGCGACCAGCTTGACCGCCTGCCGCACGAGTTTTCCGGGGGGCAGCGCCAGCGCATCGCCATTGCCCGGGCTCTGAGCACCGACCCCGAGCTTCTGATCCTCGACGAGCCGACATCGGCACTGGACGTGTCGGTGCAGGCCCAGATCATCAATCTGCTCTTGAAGCTGCAGCGCGAGCTTGGGCTTTCCTATCTGTTCATCTCGCATGACGTGTCGCTGGTCCGTCACTTCTGCGACCGGGTTGCCGTCATGTATCTTGGCCAGATCGTCGAAACGGGGACGGCGGAAGCGGTGTTTGACGATCCCGCGCACCCCTATACCCGGACCTTGCTCGCCAGCGTTCCCAGTTTGAAAAATTCTCTTCTTGACGTGGATGCCAGCCTTACCGGGGAGCTTCCGAACAACCGCCGTCTGCCCGCCGGGTGCTACTATCGCGAGCGGTGCAGGTCCGCAGTGCCGGGATGCGAATTGCCGCAAGCGCTTTTGACTGTACGCAAGGCCGATATGGAAAAGGCGCCCCCTCATCAGGCGCGCTGCCACCTGCACATTCCGGCATAGATTGGAAACGCCGCAGTTCGCTTTGATCTGCGGCGTGTCCAGGCGCTCTACGCCATGGCGGTGGCAAAGGGGTTTTCCACCCTTGGCCAATAGCTGTTCTTCAGTTTTGTATAGGGCAGGTCTTCAAAGTGCGGCTGCAATGCGCCTGGTGCGGCGATGTAAAGAATTTTGCTGGCGATCGGCTCAAATCCGGCACGGAAATGATTGCTTGATTTGACGATGACGATCTTCCGGGTGGAGGGATCAAGCCCGAGCGCTGTCATGCATTCCGGATGAAACGTCTGGGTGCGCAGGCTGTTGAGGATGATGTCGACCCCATCGCAACTGACCCAGGCGGCATCGCCGATGGACAGCGGCACAATGCCGAAACGCTGGGTGATGCCGGAGGCAAGACGCCGTACGGTCACCGTCAGGTCAAGCGGCTGGCCCGATGCCTCGCCGATCTTGCCGCCGATCCGCAAGGGAAGCACCGCGCCTTCCCCGGCTTCGTGGCAAAGCCGGACGGCGATGGGATCCCAATAGAGGCAGCTGGCAACGTCCTTGATGCCCCGTTCGATGACGCGCCTGAGCACGAATGTCGAATCTCCGGGCGCGCCGCCGCCAGCATTGTCCGATACGTCGGCAAGCACAACCGTACCGTGCGGCACCTCCAGTGCCTGATCGAGCGCTTCGTCAATGCTGCTGTGTTCCGGTTTGAGCTCTTTTCGCAGCGCGAATATTTCCTGGCCAAACGCCGTTGCCAGCGCCTGCGCCTTGCCGATGTCGCGATCCGCCACCACCAGCATCTTTGCGCCGACATCCGCAACATCGCCCCACGGGAAACCGTGGCAGAAGGAGACAGACAAGATGCCGTCCTGTCCCTCGAGCGCTTTCATCCGGTCAACCAGCCCGCGCAGCGGCTGCTGATGCACGCGGAACATGCCGATCATGCGGCAGTCGAAATCGGCCATCACCGGACGGCAGCCGTCCTCGAGCACCTTGACCAGCAGCTGGAAAAGATGTTCCGCGCGCTCTTCAATGTCCGTATGCGGATATTCCTTGTAGGCGACCAGCATGGTGGCGTTGTCGATCATGGTCTTTGTCAGATGGCAGTGCAGGTCCAATTCCGCACCCACCGGTATATCCGGGCCCACGATCTTGCGGATATGGGACAGAAGATCACCTTCGACATCGTCATAACCCTCGGCAACGCAGGCGCCGTGCAGCGCCAGCAGCACGCCATCAACGGGCATCGCCGCCTGAAGGTCGGCCAGAATTTCCGCACGAAACGCTTCATAGGTCGTCCGGGTGGTGGTGCCGCCCGGTTCTGCCACCGCGCAGAGGCTTTCAACCACACTCCAGCCGCGATCCGTTGCCGCATTCGACCAGACATGCATCTGCGACGAGCAGCAGTTCAATGGCCTGGACGTGGCATCGCCGTGGGCAATGAGATTTTCACGGAATGCCTCGTAGCCCGTTGGTATGGGAGAAAAGGTATTTGTCTCCGTATCCAGGCCTGCAATGAACAGCTTCACGGTGATCCTCCGAAACTTTTGAAAATTAATTTTCCTATAGATAAATTATGTTTCTTGTCGGAAAGTCAATCTCGTATTAAGCCATATGATCTGGAGCTGGGAGGAAAACATGCGCCTTTACATTTCTGCCGATATTGAGGGGATCGTTGGTGTGGTCAGTCGCGATCATCTGACGCCCGAGGGATTCGAGTATGAACGTGCCCGCGATTGGATGACGGACACGGTTGTCGCCGCCTGCGAGGAGGCGCACGAAAACGGCGTCGAGGAAATCGTGCTGAGCGACTCGCACGGCAATGGCCAGAGCATCAAGATCGAGCGCTTGCCCGATTATGTTCAGATCGTCCGCAGCTGGCCGCGGCCGCTGATGATGATGCAGGGGATCGAGGTCGGAACATTCGCCGGAGCCATGCTGATCGGTTACCATGCGGGGGCCAGCCATATGGGCGGGGTGCTCTCCCATACCATCGGCGGAACGGCATTTCACGAAATCCGCATCAACGGCAAGGTTGTCCCCGAGGCCGGTATCAATGCCGCGACCGCCGGCGATTTCGGCGTTCCGGTCATCCTGGCGTCCGGAGACGACGTGGCGATGCAGGAGATCAGCGAACACCTCGGGGACATCGTGACCGTTCCTGTGAAGTGGGCCTATGGCACCCGTTCGGCGCGCTCGCTCACCCCCAATGCAGCCCATGAAAAACTGCGAGCGGGCGTGAAGACGGCCCTGTCGCGGATTGGTTCGACGCCGCCGCTGGTGATTGAGAAACCCGTTCTGGAGATTACCTTCCGCAACCGGCTTCCCGCCGAATTCCTGTCCTATCTGAAGTTCGTCGAGCGAACCGACGGCTATACGATCCGCTATCAGGGAGACGATATGGTCGATGTGTCGAAGTTCATCATGTTCGTTCTCGGCTTCAATTCGCAGTTGACCTTCTAGCCACGCAGAGCCTGTCACCCGCGATGACAGAGCATTTTCGGGAGTATTGGAACTATGACAAGGGAAGTAGAATGGGCCCGCTTGACGGCCCCGGAACTGAAGGAGCGGGCAGTGCGTCCAAATGCGCTGGTGATCCTGCCTGTCGGCTCGCTTGAGCAGCATGGCCCTCATCTTCCGGTTATCACCGATACCGCCAGCGCTGTTGCCGTGTCGCTGCAAGCGGCGAGGCAGATTGCAGACGAGATGCCGGTGACGGTTCTGCCCGGCCTCTGGCTTGGCATGAGCGAGCATCATTTTCCCTTCGGCGGCACCATCAGCCTTGACTATGCGGCCTATCGCGCCGTGCTGACGAGCATCGTCCGCTCGCTCAAGGTTCTCGGCTTCCAGAGGCTGCTCATCGTCAACGGCCATGGCGGCAACATCGATCCGCTGGCCGTTTCCGTACGTGAGCTCGCGGTGGAATACGCCATGCCCATCGTTGCCACGACACCATGGATGCTCGCGCCGGAAAAGCTGGCCGCGGTGTTCGAGGTGGATGCCGGCCCGACCCATGCCTGTGAAGGCGAATCCTCGCTGATGCTGGCCATCGCCGGGGATATGGTGAAGACGGAGAAGTTCTCCGAAGCTGCGGAAAAGCATGACGGCGCCGTATCGGTTCCATCCGGGATTTCCCGCTTCTACGCCTTCCCGGAACGAGCCCCGGTCACCGGCACCATGGGAGACCCGCGATCGGCATCGGCAGAAAAGGGCGAGCGCTTCCTCCAGATTCAGGCGGACGAACTTGTGTCGCTGATCCGGTCGGAACAACTCTGGTCCAAGCCGCAGGCGGTCTGGGCTGCTTCGTAATCCGGTTTGGTTTGCAAGGAAGACTGGCGGGGCGTTGTCCTGGCCCCGCCGATAAAAACAAAAGAGGAGAACATCTGATGAATTTCGGTATTGCCCGGCAATCCGCAGCTCTTGCCTGCACCGCTTTATCCCTCGCGCTTTTCCCGGTCCTGGCATCACCGGCCAGCGCCAAGACACTGGTTTACTGTTCAGAGGCTTCGCCCGAAGGGTTTGACCCGGCGCTTTATTCCGCCAACAGCACATGGGATGCTTCCTCGAAGCCGGTGTACAATCGTCTTGTGGAGTTTCAGAACGGAACGACGACGGTCATTCCAGGTCTTGCCGAGAGCTGGACGATTTCCGATGACAAGCTCACCTATACGTTCAAGCTTCGAAACAACGTGAAATTCCATACGACAGAATATTTTACGCCCAGCCGCGATCTCAACGCTGACGACGTTATTTTCTCGCTGCAACGCCAGCTCGACAAGACCAGTCCCTGGCACAGCTATATCACGGGCGTTACCTGGGAAATGACAACGGCCATGGGCCTTCCCGACATGATCAAGGAAATCAGCAAGGTCGACGACAAGACCGTCAAGATCGTTCTGGCGGCCCCGAGTGCTTCGGTGCTTGCCAACCTTGCCATGGACTTTGCATCGATCCTTTCCAAGGAATATGCCGATCATCTGCAGGCGGATGGAAAGATGACGCAGCTCAACGAACTGCCGGTGGGGACCGGACCGTATCAGTTCGTCAATTACCAGCAGGATTCCGTGGTCCGTTTCACCGCCAATCCGGATTACTGGGGCGGCAAGCAGAAGATCGATGACCTGATTTTCTCCATTACCCTCGACCAGACGACGCGGATGCAGAAGCTGCGGGCTGGCGAGTGCCAGGTTGCCTCCTATCCGTCGCCCGCCGATGTCGCCGTGCTGAAAGCCGACAGCGAATTGAAGGTGCTGGAACAACCCGGCCTGAATGTCGCCTACCTCGCCTACAACACGCTTGTTCCGCCCTTCGACAAACCGGAGGTGCGCAAGGCGTTGAACATGGCGATCAACAAGCAGGCCATCGTGGAAGCCGTGTTTCAGGGCATGGGGCAGGTCGCGAAGAACCCCTTGCCGCCGGCAGTCTGGGGCTACAACGATGCCGTCAAGGACGATCCCTACGATCCGGAAAAGGCGAAATCAATGCTTCAGGCTGCGGGCGTCAGCAATCTGGCGATGAAGGTCTGGGCAATGCCGGTCAGCCGTCCCTACATGCCCAATGCCCGCCGGGCCGCCGAATTGATCCAGGCCGATTTCGCCAAGGTTGGCGTCTCGGTCGAGATCGTTTCCTATGAATGGGGCGAATATCTCAAGAAGGCGCGCGACAAGAACCGGGACGGAGCCGTCATCCTCGGCGGGACCAGCGACAATGGCGATCCGGATAACCTCTTGAGTTTTTTCTTCAGCTGTACGAGCGTCGGTGCCAGCAATTACTCCAACTGGTGTTTCCAGCCGCTCGATACGCTTCTGCAAAAGGCACGCCAGGTTTCGGATCAGGCCGAACGCACCAAGCTTTATGAGGAAGCGCAGCTCATCATCAAGAAGGAGGCGCCGATCGCAGCCCTTGATCATTCGACCGTGGTCATGCCGATGTCGAAAAAAGTGTCCGGATATGTGCTGGATCCGCTGGGTTCGCATCGTTTCGACGGTGTCGATCTGGCGGAATAGCTGAAAGCTCCGGCGCAGTGACGATTTAGGCAAAAACCGCTTCAGTTTCCGGACGGATATGGCTAGAGCATTCTCCGGCCATCGGAGGAAACTGGGGCGGTGAAATCACCACAAATCATTCAAACATCGGATATCACGGCCGTTCGAATCTACCGCTCCATGCTCGCAATGGTCGTGCTGGCGGGCATTGGCATCGCGTATTTTGCCATCATACCCGCCGCCCATGTCAGCCGGCTCCGGCTGACGGCCAACTTTTTCAGTTATTTCACCATCCAGACCAATACGCTTGTTTTTCTCGGTCTGGTGTTTTCCCTGGCGGTACCATGGTCCCGGCCGGGGCAATGGGCGCAGTGTCCTCCGGTCAGGTCGGCGCTGTTGTCATACGTGGTCATGACCAGCGTCATTTATGCCCTTGTCCTGCAGACCGCGTGGCGGCCAACCGGATGGCAGGCGCGCGGCGACCAGATTCTCCATTACGCCGTGCCGGTGCTTTACGCCATTGACTGGCTGTTCTGGGTCAGGCGCGGCGCGCTCTTGTGGCGCCATGCTCTGTGGTGGCTGCTTTTTCCGGCGGTTTATGCGGTCTACACCCTGATCCACGGCTATTTCTCCGGGTTCTATCCCTATCCCTTCATCGATGTCCCGGAGATCGGTCTCGATGAAACGGCGGTGAACATGGCCTGGATGACTGCCGGTTTTCTGGGGCTGGGAACACTGGTCGTCACTATCGATCGCCTGGCCTGCAGATATGGTGCCCGCAACGCGCGGGCACTCTAGAGCAAATTTGCGCTAGGCGCGTTCTTCCCAGATCTTTGCGAGCTCGACCAGCGTCTTGACGGCTCTTTCCATGTCCTGGCGGCTGACCCATTCGAGTGGTGAGTGGAAGGCGTGGCCGCCGGCAAAAATATTGGCGCAGGGCAAGCCCATGAAGGACAGTCGCGAACCGTCGGTGCCGCCACGGATGCTGCCGCGCACCGGCACCATGCCGGCCCGGCGGACCGCTTCAACCGCGTTGTCGACGATCTCCGGGTGGCGGTCGAGGACGGACTTCATGTTGCGGTACTGCTGCCTGACGGTGAACGTGTAGGACGAACCGGGATAACCGGCCATGACTTCCTTCACCAGCGCTTCGAGCATGGCTTCCTTGGCGGCAAGGCCGTCATCGGTAAAATCGCGGATGATGAAGCTGAGCGCCGCCTTTTCCATCGAACCGGTGACGCCCGTCGGATGAATGAAGCCCTCTTTGCCTTCCGTAGTCTCGGGCGCAATGTCCCGGGGCAACCGGTCGATGATGGCGCCGGCGATCTTGATGGCGTTTTCCATCTTGTCCTTGGCGAAGCCCGGATGAATTGCGACGCCTGAAATGGTGATGTCGACCCCGTCGGCCGAGAAACTCTCGTCCTCGATATGGCCTGCGGTTTCGCCGTCGACGGTATAGGCGAACTGTGCGCCGAGCTTGGCCACGTCCACCTTGTCGACGCCGCGCCCGATTTCCTCGTCCACGGTGAGCAGCAGCTTGATGGTGCCGTGGCGGATATCCGGGTTGTCGACGAGGAACTGTGCCGCCGTGATGATTTCCGCCAGCCCGGCCTTGTCATCGGCACCGAGAAGGGTGGTTCCGTCTGTTGTGATGATGTCATTGCCGATCTGGTCAAGCAGGACGGGATGGTCACTGACCCGGATGACCTGCTGCTGATCGCCTGGAAGTTGTATGTCGCCGCCGCCATAATTATGCAGGATGCGCGGCTTGACGTTCGTGCCGGTAAAATCGGGCGCCGTATCCATGTGCGAGCAGAAACAGATGACCGGCACCGGCTTGTCGACATTGGACGGGATGGTTGCATGGACATAGCCGTGCTCGTCCATATGCGCATCGGACAGGCCGATGGCGAGCAATTCCCCAACCAGCACGTGGCCGAGATTCTTCTGCTTCTCGGTGGACGGTTGTGCGGACGATTTGGGATCCGATTGGGTGTCGATGACGACGTAGCGAAGAAAACGATCGGTAACGGTATCGGTCATGGGCTCAGCTCCAACCTTTGCATGCCAGTGATGCACTGCTGTAGCCTCTGCCACCGGTGTCGTGAACAGATTTTTGCCTTGCTCCCCGCTTTTTCCCGTTCGCGTCCGTCGCAAGCATGCTGCCGGTGTTCAATTGCAGGGTGACCGCCCTGCAATTGATACGATGCATCGCTCCGCCTAAGCAGCCTGCACTTTCCGGGAACCACGGGCCCAGGCGGGAAGCCAATCGCCATGCGCGGCAAGAAGATCATCGACGAGCGACCATATCTGATCGAGATCCAGCTCAGCGGCGGTGTGCGGGTCCATCATAGCCGCATGGTAGATGTGATCCCGGTTTTCGGTCATCAGCGCCTGCACGGTCAGTTCCTGTACATTGATATTGGTGCGGATGAGGGCAGTGAGTTGTGGCGGCAGCGTGCCGACATGGGTTGGCTGAATGCCGGACGCATCGACAAGGCATGGCACTTCCGCCGCACAATTGGCGGGCAGGGACGTGATGCAGCCATTGTTGCGCACGTTGCCGTAGATGACCGATGGTTCGCCGGTCCATACGGAATTCATGATGGACGAGGCATATTCGCGGCTTTCGCTCACTTCAATCCTATCGGCCTTGGCATAGGTTTCCGCCTGTCCCTTCCAGCGCTCGATCTGCTCGATGCAGCGCTTGGGGTATTCATCCAGCGGAATGCCGAACTTTTCGATCAGATCCTCACGGCCTTCCTTGATGAAGTAGGGCGTGTACTCGGCAAAGTGCTCGGAGCTTTCGGTGACGAAATAGCCGAGCCGCGTTAGCATCTCGTAGCGGACCTTGTTCGGGCAGCGCGGATTCCAGTGGCTGGGCTTGGGCAACCGCCCCTCGCGATAGCCCCGGACTAGATCCGGATAGAGGTCGCGGTAACTGCCATCGGGCTGCTGGTGCTCGAACTGCAGGTAGAAGGCCATATGGTTGATGCCTGCAGCGCGATAGCGGATTTCTCCGATTGGGATGTCGAGGTCGCGCGCCAGTTCGCCCGCCGTTCCCTGCACGGAATGGCAGAGACCCACCTGACGGATCGCCGGGTATTTTTCAGCGATCGCCCAGGTGTTGATGGCCATGGGATTCACATACTGCAGCAGGATGGCCTGCGGGCAGACCGCCAGCATGTCCTCGCAGATTGCCCAGAGATGCGGCACGGTCCGCAGGCCGCGCATGATGCCGCCGACGCCAAGGGTGTCGGCAATGGTCTGGCGCAGGCCGTATTTCTTCGGAACCTCGAAATCCGTGACGGTGCAGGGCTCGTATCCGCCGATCTGGAACGCAACCACGACGAAGTCCGCCTTCTCGAGTGCACGCCGGCGGTCCGTATGCGTTTCGATGACGGCCTTGGCATCGAGTGTTTTTGCCAGCTTGCCGGCGACGATGGCGCTTTCGGCGAGGCGCTGCGGATTGATGTCCATCAGCGCGATTTTTGCGCCCGACAGGGCTGGGCGCTGCAGAATATCGCCGATGATGTTTTTCATGAAGACGGTCGATCCGGCTCCGATAAAGGTGACTTTGGGCTGTTTTGACATGGCAATCTCCGGGAGGATTATGCGGCTACCTCGAAGGCGGCTTTGACAAGCCGTTCAGTGTAGGCGGTCTTGGGATGAAAGAGAACGTCGTTGACGGGACCTTCCTCCACGACCTTGCCGTGCTGCATGACCATGACACGATGGCAAAGAACACGAACCACTTTCAGGTCGTGGGAAATGAAGAGGTAACTGAGGCCGCGCTCGTCCTGCAGCTTGCGCAAGAGGTCGATGATCTGCGCCTGGACCGACAGGTCGAGTGCCGAGGTCGGTTCGTCGAGAAGGATGAATTCCGGTTCGAGCGCAATGGCGCGTGCAATGGCAATGCGCTGGCGCTGGCCGCCGGAGAATTCGTGCGGGAAGCGGGACAGGATATTGTGCGGCATCCCGGCACTCGCCAGGGCTTGCTGGACACGGTCGAGACGGTCGGCCCGATTGACGCCGATCCCGTTGATGACCAGTCCTTCCTCGATGATCTGCCCGATCGACATGCGCGGGTTGAGCGAGGAAAACGGGTCCTGGAACACGATCTGCATGCGCGAGCGCAGCGGCCGCATTTCAGCCCGCGACTTGTCGTGGATCGGCTGCCGGTCGAAGTAAATCTCGCCGCTGTCCGTATGCACGAGCCGGACGAGCGCCTGTCCGAAGGTGGTCTTGCCGGAGCCGGATTCACCGACGATGCCGAGCGTCTCGTGTCTGTGGAGTTTCAGGCTGAGACTGTCGACAGCCACAAGCTCGTGCAATTGCGGCTTGAAGAAGCCGCCGCGTTTCAGCATGTAGGTCACCCGCACCGACTTGCCCTCCAGAATGGCTTCGCAGTCCGCCGGCATCGGATTGGCCTGCCCTCTGGGTTCGGACCCGAGGAGATGGCATGTATAGGGGTGGCGGGGGGCGGCAAAGAGCGCTGCGGTCGTGTTGTGCTCCTTCACTTCGCCATGCTGCATGACATAGACATAATCGGAAAATTGCCGGACGACGGTAAGGTCATGGGTGATGAGAATGACCGCCATTCCGAGCCGCTTCTGCAGATCGCGGATGAGGTTGAGGATCTGGGCCTGCACCGTCACGTCGAGTGCGGTGGTCGGCTCGTCGGCGATCAACACGTCGGGATTGTTGGCGAGCGCCATGGCAATCATCACGCGCTGGCGCTGACCGCCGGAGAGCTGGTGCGGATATTGGTTGAGCCGGGATTCCGGATCGGGAATCTGCACCTGTATCAACAGGTCCAGCGCGCGTTGCCGGGCGTCACGCCGGCTGATGCGCTGGTGCACGCGGATGGCTTCGACGATCTGGCTGCCGATCGTATAGATCGGGTTGAGCGAGCTCATGGGCTCCTGAAAGATCATCGACATGCGATTACCGCGCAACGCGCGCCGGGCCCGGCTTGAGAACTTGAGGACATCCTTGCCGTCATAGGCAATCTTCGATTCCCGGGACACCACGGCGCGCTTTGTCAGGAGCCCCATGATGGTGCGGGCGGTCACCGATTTCCCCGACCCGGATTCGCCGACAATGGCAATCGTCTCGCCGCGATAGAGTTGGAAGGAGATATCCTTGACGGCCTCCACGACTCCGTCTTCCACCGTGAAGCGGACGGCGACATTGCGGGCATCGATGATCGGATTGCCCCGATGGGCTGAACTGTCCAGCCGTTGTTCGGGTGCCATGGTGCTTGGTTCCTGCGTGTGCATGGTTTCCGGCCTCAATAGGGATCGACGGCATCGCGCAAACCATCGCCCAGGGCATTGAAGGCAAAGACGGTGACAAGCACGAAGGCGACGGGGGTGAGAATCCACGGATAGGACCCGATGACGGAATAGGTGGCGGTGTCCTGCAGCATCAGCCCCCAGGAAATCAGCGGAGGCTTCACCGCAAACCCCAGGAAGCCCAGAAAGGATTCCAGAAGGACAATGTGCGGGATCGCGATGGTGACGGCAACGATCACATGGCTCATGACATTGGGAAAAATGTGCTGGAAAATGATGCGCCGGTCCGAAGCGCCCACCGCCAGCGCCGCACGCACATATTCGATGCGCGCAAGTGCCAGTGTCTTGCCGCGCACTTCGCGCGACATCTGCGCCCAGCCAAGCGCCGACATGATGATGATGACGAAACCGAGGAAAATGCTCGTCGGAGCCGTGACGGGTATGAGCGAACTGAGGGCGAGATAAAGCGGAAGCTGCGGAAATGCCAGGACCAGTTCAACGAAACGCTGTGTCCAGGCATCGAACCGTCCGCCGAAATAGCCGGAGACCAGCCCGACGGTCGTGCCGACAACCGTCACGATGGAGACGACAATCAACGCAATCATCAGCGAGACGCGGGAGCCGTAAATGGCTCTGGAGAGAACATCACGGCCGAACTTGTCGGTTCCAAGGAAATGCACGGGCTTGCCGTCGAGGGTGCCGAAGAAATGCCGGTCCGCCGGAATGATGCCAAGCAGTTTGTATTCAAAGCCCTTGACGAAGAACCCCAGCAGGCGGGGATTACCATAGTCCAGCCCGACCACCGGCTGGAATGTCACCGGATCAAGTTCCTCGGTCTCGGCGACCGGATAGGTGCGCGGGCGCAGATTGAAATGCCCGTCCTTGTCGAAGAAGCGCACGGCTTCCGGCGGTGCGAAGCCGATCTCCGTCTGGGAGGGATCGACAGGGGCAAAGAAACCGGCGAAGGCGGCCATAACAAGCAGCAGGCAGACGAGGACAAGTCCAATCATGCCGGTCCAGGAACGTTTGAGGCGCCGCCACACGAGAGCCGAATAGCTTTCATTACCGCGGTTGGCCTTGCGGATTTCCACGGCGGCAACCGGCGGTCTTATCTGGATTTGCATCACCGCACCTCCCCATACTGGCGAACGCGCGGGTCCATCAGCGCCAGCAGAACGTCTGCAATGATGTTGCCGACGATCAATGTTGCCGACAGCACCAGCATGAAGGTCGCCGTGACATAGACGTCTCCGATCCACATGGACCCGACGATGGCGGGTCCGACCGTCGGCAGCGCGAAGATGATGGCGGTTTCGATCTCGCCGGTCAGCATGTAGGGCAGGACGACGCCCTGATACATGATGAGGGGATGCAGCGCATTCGGCACCGCATGGCGCATGATGACAGCGCCCTCGCTCAAACCCTTGGCCCGTGCCGTCTCGACATATTGGGCATTGAGCGTGTCGAGCAGATTGCCGCGCATCACGCGCATATTGTAGGCAAGCCCGCCAAAGGTGGCGATGGCAACGACCGGCCACACATGCTGGACCAGATCGACGAACTTGCCCCACGACCACGGCGCGCCGCCATAGCGCGGGGAATAAAAGCTGCCGATCTCCGAGACGTTGAAGTGAAACACCATGATGTAGACAATGATCAGCGCCATCAGGAAGCGCGGCACGGTCATGCCCAGGAACGATATGCCGGAGAGCAGGCTGTCCACCCAGGAATATTGCCGCGTGGCGGCCAGTATCCCGAAGCTGATCCCGATGATCGACGCGAGGATATGGCAGGTGAGGGCGAGGAGAAGCGTGCGCGGCAACCGCTCGCCAACCACATCGGCAACCGGCTTGTTGTAGAACATGCTGTGACCGAAATCGCCGCGAGTCACCATGCCGACGATCCAGTTGACGTATTGCACGGGCAGCGGCTTGTCGAGGCCATTGGCAACCCGGTACGCCTGCGCCTGCGCATCGGCTGCCTCGAAGGATGCGCCGCCCTGGTTCATCAGCTGTGAGCGGATATAGTCGGAGTAATCGCCGGGCGGTGCCTGAATGATGGCAAAAGTCACCACGCTCAGCACAAACAGCACCGGGATGGCGGATGCGATACGCACAAGCAGGAATCGTAGCATGGGCCGGTTCGCTTTTCTTGTGTTGGTTTCAAAACTGGCGTGAACGCATTCATGCCGTTGGATTTTTCAGTCCATCCCGCCGGTCGCAACGCGGTGCGACCGGCCGGATCAGAGGCCTTGGGAGGCTCAGTTCATCGGTCCGGGTCCGCCAGGCTTGCCCGGCAATTGCTGCGGGAACAGTTCATAGTCGCCCTGCTTGTCCGCCTTGACGAAGATGCGCTCGCGGATGACGGCGTCTTCAGCCCAGTTGAACATGAAAATCGGCGCCCCGGACGGGATGTTGGAGAAGCGCTTGTTGATGACCAGTGCACCGGCAAATTCAGTCAGCCCGACCGTGTTGACGTTGGCGGTATAAACCTTCTGATAGCGTTTCATCAGTTCAGCCCGCTCGGCATTGTCCTGGCTCGCGATGAATGCGTTGACGACTTTCACCAGCTCTTCCTCGTAGGGCATCAGGTCGACCGCACCGTTTTCCGGGGCACGGTGGTACCAGCTTGTGCGTGGCCCGACAGGCGCCAACTGTTCCGTGTTCTGCACGACGGAGGCGAGTTCCGACCTGTTGCGCAGGATCATCCAGTCAAAGCGGCCGCCGTAGTTGGCGGCGTCCCGCTGGTTGCCGTCAAGGGCGTTGAGAATGACACGCAACCCCAGTTTTTCCAGCTGCGCGATGACACCCTCGGCAAGGTTCTTGTCGGTGCTGTAGGCATTGTTCACGAGAAGGGTGATCTCAACGTCCTTCCCGCCAGCCTTGTCCGGCGGGAAATTGACGATACCATTGCCGTCGGTGTCCTTCAGGCCGGCCTTGGCCAGTTCAGCCTTCGCCCCCTCCAGATCGAAGGGGTAATAGACCGTGGACTGCCGGTCGTAGAAGCTCGTTGCCGATGACAGCCCGCCGGGATAGATCGCCGTGAACGGTCCTTTGACAAGCGCTTCGCCGAGCTTCTTGCGATCGATAGCCATGGTCACGGCTTTGCGGAAATGCTCGTTGCGATTGAGTTCGCGCACGGCCTGACCGCGTGCATCGGGTGCGCCCCAGCCATTGGCGGAAAAGTTCATGTCGAGATTATAGCCGATGAGGCGGGGCCCGAAGGCAAGCCGGGCGGGTGCATTGTCCTGCGCGGCGCGTTTCAGCGACTCCACGAAGTTTTCCGGCTGTTCGAGATTGGAGAAGTCGGCGGCCCCTGCCACGGTCTGCACGTCGCGGTCGGCCCATGTCGAAAGCTTGTAGTGCATCTCGTTGACATAGGGCAGCTGGTTGCCGGCTTCGTCGACTTTCCAGTAGTAGGGGTTGCGGCGCATCACGATGATGTCGTCGGGGCGGTATTCGACCGGTACCCAGGCACCCATGACGGGCATGTTCATATATTCGGGCGGGAAAGCATTCTTGTACTGATCGTAGGTTGTCCCGGCATATTTGGGATGTTTCGTCTTCAGGATATGCGCCGGGCCAGGGCAGAACGTGCCATAGGCCATGGCATAGAGATACTGGCGCGGGAACGCATCCTTGAAAGTCCACTGGACCGTATAGGCATCAACTTTCTTCAGCGTTGTGCCAACGCCGAAGGTTTCCTGTGTTGCGCCATTCAGCGGCGAAACATTGGGATCGAGGACATTGTCTTCCCAATAGAACATGACGTCATCGGCATCGAATGGCGCACCATCGGACCATTTTGCGCCTTCGACCAGATGCATGGTCAGCGTGTGGCCATCCGGCGACCAGTCCCACCCCTTGGCGAGGTTGGGCAGCGGTTCGACGTCGCTCGCTTCGACCTGGAACAGCGGTGCCGTTCGTGTCAGGCATTCGGACAGGCCGATGTCGATGCCGCCATAACCCTGCGACTGGCCGCCGCTGTAGTTCCAGCCCTCCGGCCGGCCGCCGATGACGTGCCGCAAGGTATCGCCATAGATACCGATGCCATCGGGCATGTTTGCCGTCTTGTAGACGAGCGGCTGCTTGGGCAGCCGGTCCTGGACCGGCGGAAGCTTGCCGGTCTTGACGAATTTCTCGGTCATCCAATCCGGTTCATGATAGGCGGGCAGGGTCTTGAATTCGAGGATCGCATCGCGCGGGACGTAGGTGATTTTGGCTTGCGCTTTGAAGGATGGCGGTTCAGGCGGAACTGTCGGCTCCGATGCCGCCGCCGGAACGGCCAGCATCGAAACACCCAAGGCGAGTGTACTCCAATAGCGCAGATGGCTCATCGTCTCTCCCTCTCGATTGTGATCCAGCCGGTATGGCCATTCCCGTCTCCTCCAAGCCGGGAAAAGCCGCTGGAAAGCTAATTCACGGCCTGCGTCATCAATGCTTTCTCTGCCCGCAATTCTTCGATCGAGCGCACGGAACGGCTGGCAGACCCTTTCCATTCACGCGTTGCCACAGTCTTGTGGCGCAGGCGTTCCTTGGCCGCATCAATCGCATGGGCATATTGCGGCAGCCAGGGTGCTTGCGCGACGATCATCTCATCGACCATCTGCCAGACTTCTTCCGGCGTGCACACGGCGCCAACCAGCGGATCGTGCAGGACGGCAAGCTTCAGAAGATCGATGTCGCCGCTGATAGCGGCGTGGACGGCCATGCGCTGCACATTGATCGATGCCACGCAGGTTGCGGCACAGGCTTCCGGCAATGTGATGCCGGAGACCATGTTGATACCGAACCGGTCGACGAAGCCGGGCGATTCAATGATTGCATCGGCGGGAAGGTTGGTGATGATCCCGGTGTTGCGGGTGTTGAAATGGCCGCGGTAGACCCGTCCGGTTTCCAGCGCTTCCAGAATATGGCTCGCATGTTCGTTGGAACGGCGTGCCGGATCGATCGGCTTGGCGGCCGCTTCGAGAAATTGCGGAAATTCGGTCTCGAACCAGTTTCTGGTTTCGGTCGAGTGCCGGAGATAGCCGCCGGTCTCGCCATGGATCCAGTTGGACATATCGATCCATCTGGCGATTTCATCGGGACGCTTGCGGTACCACGGCAGATATTCCGAGAGATGGCCGTTGCTTTCGGTGGAATAGACGCCGAAGCGCTTCAGCACATCGATGCGCAGCTTTTCCTGCTGGGAAAAGACGGGATGCGCCTCGAATGCGGCAATGAGTTCCTCCTTGCCGATCCTGCGTCCGCGCAGGCGGATATCGACAAACCAGGTCTGATGATTGATGCCCGAGCAGATATAGTCGAGCTCGTCCTTGGACCGGGCACCCAGAACTTCCGCGATCTGCTCCGCCCCGTGCTGAACCCCGTGGCACAGGCCGACCGTGTCGACCTTGCCATATTCAATGGCCGCCCATGTGTTCATCGCCATCGGGTTGGCGTAGTTGAGGAATTTTGCGCCGGGTTCCGCAACTTCGCGGATGTCCTTGCAGAAGTCGAGAATGACGGGGATGTTGCGCTGTCCGTAGAGGATGCCGCCGGCGCAGATCGTATCGCCGACGCATTGATCGATACCATATTTCAGGGGAATGCGGATGTCGTCGGCATAGGCTTCGAGCCCGCCGACCCGCACGCAGCTGATGATGTAGCGGGCACCCTCGATGGCCTTGCGCCGGTCGGTCGTGGCGGTTACCCGGGTTGGCAGATGGTTGGCCTCGACAATGCGGTCGAGAATGGACCTGATCATTCCGAGGTTGTGTTCGCTGATGTCGGTCAGGGCAAATTCGATGTCCCTGAATTCCGGTACGCACAGAATGTCCGTAAACAGTTTCTTTGTGAAACCCACGCTGCCCGCGCCGATAATGGCAATTTTGAAACTGCTCATGCTGACCTCACCTTGCCCATCATCAATGCGGGTGGAAGCAACAGGGCAGGGTAGCTCCGGTGGAAAAACACCGGGCTTTGCAAAGACCAGGTTTTCCTGTCTTTCCCCTTGTTCTATTCCTTACCCGCAGTTCATCCGCTGTTCTTGATTGGCATTATGCGTATATTCGTGGGAGCGAATAGAGAGGGATTATGCTTTTGAGGGTAATTTTGTGCTGCAGAAACTGATCGATACCGGGCACACCATGAAGACGGTTTCCCTGCCGCGGGGCCGCCATACGCTGCACACCATGCCCACCAGCACCGGTTATGAGGTGCGGCGCGATGAAATCTATGATTGGGACGGCCGAAAACGCGGCCAGACCCCCTTCACCGTCCTGCAGCACACGATCAGCGGAACGGGCATGCTCCGCTATGAGAACCGCAACTACAAGGTGCGCGAGGGTGAAACTCTGCTGGTCCTCGTGCCGCATAACCATCGCTACTGGCTCGAGAAAGGCGACCACTGGGAGTATTTCTGGATTTCCATGAATGGCGAGGAAGCGCTGCGCATTCACCGCTCGGTGCTCGCCGCCCAGGGGCCGGTTTTGCGCTTGCCGGGCGAGACGATAGAGCATCTGGCCGATTGCAGCCTGCGCCTGATCGCGGATGCGGAGACCGCCGGCCGCGCCTCGGCCATCGCCTACGAGGCCGCCATGGCGCTCTATGACGGCGTGTTCGGCTCACACCCCGTCGATCAGCACGAGAAAACCGTCATGCAGCCCGTCATCGATCACATCAGCGCCAATCTGGACAAACCGCTTCCCGTTGACGAACTGGCACGGGTAGCCGGGTTGAGCCGGGCGCATTTCTCCCGGGTCTTTGCCGAGTGCGAGGGGCTGCCCCCGGCGGAGTTCGTGCTGCAGAAGCGGATGCAGCGGGCAACAAAGCTTCTGACCAACGCCGCATTCCTTCCGGTCAAGGAAGTGGCGATCATGACCGGTTTCGACGATGCCAATTACTTTTCAAAAGTGTTCCGCCGCATCTACGGCGCCAGTCCGACGGAATTCCGCACCACGGGCATGTATGCCAGTCTTTCAACACGCGCATCGGGATCGGGTGAAAGCTGATGCGGCAGACGGGCGGCGAACCGAAGCCGCCCTCTGCTGCGATCATCCGGTCAGGTTTTGAAGCGGACAATCACGCGCTGCCCGATGAGGAATGGTGACTTGGGCTGAATGCTGATGATGCATTCAGCCGTACGGATGTCGACGCGATCACCGGGCGCATCCCGCGATTTGGGCTGTTCGAGCACATGCTGGATGCTGATGACGCGTCCCTGGATGGACACGGTGTCGTCGTTTTCCGCGATGATGTCGACATCCATGCCCGGTTTGACCAGCTTGACGAATTGCTCCTGAATTTCGGCGCGGACGATGCGTGGCGCCTCCGGCAGAAGCGTGAAAAGTTGGGTAACGGCTTGCGTCGATACGACCTCGCCGACACGGGCGGACTGGCGGATGATGCGTGCTGCGATGGGGGCGCGGACAAGCCGCATCTCGACTTCGAGACGGCTGTTGTCCGCACGGCTTTCCGCAGCCGCCAGGGCGGCTTCGGCGATGACCACTTCGGCTTTGGTTGCCGACAACTGCGCCTCGGCTTCATCAAGCGCCTGGGCCGAAACGGCGTTTCCTGCCGCTGCCCGGCGCAGCCGTGCGGCCTGACGGGTCTGGGCACCCAGCTTTGTCTGCAACGCGTCCAACTGGCCCTTGGTCTGGCGTGCTTCGGCTTCGGCGGTGCGAACAGCGATCAGTTCGCGGCGATTGTCGAGCGCGGCCAGGATATCGCCGGCTTTGACCCGCTGTCCTTCCTTCACCGGCACATCCTGAATCACCCCGTCACGCTGGGTGGAGAGCCGCAGCAGGCCGCCCTCGACATCCACGACACCGCGCGCCGCCGCAATAATGCCTGGCCTGGCCTGGGCAATTTCCGCCTGATTGGCCTCCGTCGCGCTCGACATGGCCCAGAGCGCGAGACCGGCGCCGCCCAGCGCTGCCAGAACGATCGCATACTGCAGAGAGGTGCGGCTAAACATAGTCATGACTGGTATTTCCTGACGCTTTTGCACCGGCGGCGGGACGCCAGTCACGAAGAATGCGGCCATCTTCCATCTGCAGGACACGGTCCGCATGGGCAATAAGACGCGGGTCATGCGACACGCACAGAACCGTGGCCCGGGTTCGTCTTGCAATCGTGTGAAGAATCTCGATGACGATCTGGCCGTTGACGCTGTCGAGCGCGCTGGTCGGCTCATCGGCAAAGAGGATGGCGGGGTTTTTCACAATGGCGCGGGCGATGGCCACCCGCTGCTTTTCGCCGCCGGACAGTTCGGCGGGGTGCAGGTGGCGCCGGGCAGCGAGACCAACCTGTTCCAGCGCCCGTTCCGCCCGCTCCGCCGTCTCTTCAGCGGCAACGCCGAGATAGTCCAACGGCACCTGCACCTGTTCGACGGCGGTCAGGGCCGGGAACAGGTTGAAGCCCTGGAAGACGAAACCGCAATGATGCAGGCGAAAGGAACCGCGCTCGGCATCGCTTGCCGCCACAAGATCGGTTCCAAGCGTTCTGATCGCGCCTGAATCAGGAATGGTCAGACCGCTCAACGTCGCCAGCAACGTGCTCTTGCCGCATCCGGACGGCCCGATGATCAGGGTCAGTTCGCCCTGGAAGATATCGATGGATACGTCCTGCAATGCAATCGTGCGGATTTGCTTGACGACAAATGCCTTGCTGATGCCGGTCGCGGAAATCGTTGGCTGCATGGCGGTCACCGGAGCAATGTTGCTGGATCGGCGTGCTGCAGACGCCGCAGGGCGAAAAGGCCGGCAGCGAACGCCACGGTGAGCACAACGGTGGATGCTGCCAGAACGATGCTGGTCCGCAGTTCAAAGGGCACGCTGTAGATGCGGGCTATGAGAGCGGCGGCGGTGCTGAAGACGGCGCCGACAACCAATCCGAGAACCCCGACCCAGGCGGCCTGTTCGATGACAATGGCCCGCAGTCCCTTGAATGATACGCCAAGGGCCCGCAACGTTGCATATTGCGGAATGGATCCGGCCACGGCGGCCATCAGTGTCTGGCTGGTGACGAGAGCGCCGACGAGCATGGCGATGATGGTTGCGAAGATGAAGGCGATACCGGCACCGGATTCGAGAAGCCAGTACCGTATCGACATTCCCGCCAGTTCCGGGGCGGACCACACGTGAAAGCGCGGGATTCCCGCTGGATTGTTCAAACGCTCGCGAATGGCTTCCGCTGGTCCGAACTTTGTCACGGTATAAAGGAAATAGGTCACGTCATCCGTTGCCCCAAGCGCATTGTCCAGAGTCCGGGCAGTTTCTATCGACGTGACGACGTTCACGCCGCCCAGCCCTCGCAGACCCTCGATCAAACCGACAATGTGAATGCGGCGGCCATTGACCTCGGCGGTATCGCCGACATCGACGGCCAGCTTGTGCCTGTCGGTGGCATCCACCAGCGCTGTTCCGGGTTGCTGCAGCAGGTTGCGCATTGCCGGGGGAACAACCGTGGAGAGGCCGATGCTGCGAGGGCGCGCGTCAATGCCGACAATATTGATGCTGGTGCCGCCGCCGCGTGCGCCGCGCCAGTCACCGGAGCCGAGCAGGAAGCGTTCAACATGGGAAATGTTCGGTTCCATGTACAGGCTGGTTGCGATGCCGGCGCTGATCGGCCGCCCGAGATCCACGCTTTGCGTGCCGGGAAAACCCACCCAGTATTGCGCGCTGGACTGTGTGACGTAAAGCGCATTGGACCCGATGATGCCGAGAAGCAGGGCGCCCTGGACGATCATGAGAACGCCGGAAAAACCCACCGCCACAATCGCCGGCAGAAACCGCCGCCATTCATGGACCAATGTTTTGCGTGCTATCGAAACGGACATCCGGTTACCCCTTCCGTTGCCGGGCGGGGGCGGCGCCTTGCGTGCTGGTCGTCAGAGGCGAAGCGCCGCCAATGGCCTTGTAGAATGTGATCAGGGCAAGCGCTTCGGCTTCCTGCGCCTCGGCCAGTTGCTTACGCTGCGCCAGGACGCGCATCGCCGAGCCAATCGACTTGGATCCGTCGCTCAGGCCTTCCCGTTCGAGGACCGTGGTTGCGGAGCGCATTTTTTGCGCGGACGCCAGATTCGCGTTCAGTTGCCGGGTCGTGGCATGAACGGCCGACCATGCCCGCAGCGCGGATGATGCTTCCTCATAGGCAACGAGAACACTCTGCCGGTAGGCCGCAACAGCTTCGTCGAACTGAGCCTGCCGTGCCGCAACGACGTCGCGCCGCCGTCCCTGATCGAAAACCGGAATTTGAACCGACGGCCCGCCCATGATGCCGAACGGCGAACCGTTGGACGGTCCGCCAACACCGACAATGCCGCTCAGGCGGAGTTTTGGGTAGAGGTCGGCCTGGGCGATGCCGATATCGGCGGCGGCACGCACGGTTGCAAGTTCGGCCCGCCGGACATCCGGACGGGCGCGCAGGAGGTCCGCCGGACGGCCTGTGACGGGGTCGAGCCGTGCGACGGGTTGAGGTTTTGTGTGCTGCAGGGAGGTGTCGATCTGCGTGGTCCCGAGAAGGGTGGCAATCTGCTGCAGGGTGATGTCGATCTGCATCTGGAACCGGGCCTGCTCCGCCTTCGCATCGCCAAGGCTTATCCGGGATTCCTCGGCGTCCGATGCGGCGGCGAGGCCGGAACGGTATTTGACCGCGGCAAGCTTGCCGTCGCGCTCGATCAGGGCAAGGGAGGCGCGGGCGATCGCCTCGCGCTCCTGCAGCGCGCGCAGGCGCACGTAAGCGCTGGCAATTTCGGCGGCAACAGCGATGCGTGCCGCTTCGACGTCCTCGGCGACCATGTCGGCGGATGCCTTGGCTGCCCGCTGTGTGTTCTCGTTCAAGCCAAACAGGCCAAGCTCCCAGCCCACTTCAAGGTTGAGCTGAACCGGACGGCGCAGCAATTCCTGCGATTTGGTCGAACCCGTTCCGGCATTGGCTGTACCCGAGACATCGGCGGTGGGCATGAAAAGCGTTCTTGATGTCCGCGCCATCGTTCGTGCGGCGACAAGCTGCTGTTTCGCCTGGACGATGGTGAGGTTCTGTCCAAGCGAACGCACGACGAGCCCGCTCAGAACCGGATCGCTGAACGTCTGCCACCAGTCGCGCAGGTCGCGCTGTCGGCCAGCAGGCATCGTCGCGGCGGTCGCATAGCGCGCCGGCAGGCTTGGCGCCGAGAGAGCCAAGCCTGATGCATCATTCTGGCAAGCGGTCAGCATCGCCGCACCGGCAAGGACGCAGATGGTCTTCACGCACGCATGGCGACAGAGCAATGGGGCAAGGGGCAATGTCAAATCTCACGCACGCGACCTTGGACCCGGCACCCGGTATTTCGGGCACAGCCATGGTCGTGGAAGCCGCGGGAACGAACGTTTTTCCCAATCGCGCTCGGTGTTGTAACTGCAGGCATTGCTTCTCACATCCAATTGTCCGCGCATCGTTGCATGCGAGGATTGCGGGAACATGATGGAGCGGTTGTCGAGGCGCGGATTAAGGCTTGAAAAACTGCCGTTTCAGGGGGCGTGTTTCGCCCCGGCACCCCACCGCAGGCCATCCATCAGCAGTTTCACCAAACGGCGGGAACGCTCATGCCAGTCGGGAGCATCGGGAATAGAATAGATGGTGAAGAGGGCATGCAGCAGGTCGGTGCTGTCGATGTCCCGCCGGATGAGATTCTGATGTGCGGCCGCTTCCACGAGATTGCGCAGGGCGACGGAGACCATGCCGGAACTCTCGGCAAAAAGTTCGGAGTTCGTGTTGACCAGCATGCGCAGGCTGTTTGCCATGCCTCTTTTCGCGGCGATATAGCCGACAAACCGCTGCATCCACTCCTCGAGAGCCACATCCGGCGCATGGCTCAGGGACAATTCGCCCGCTGCCGCACAGAGACTCTCGACTTCGCGGCGGTAAACCACTTCGACGAGATGTTCGCGCGTCGGGAAATGACGGTAGAGTGTGCCGATGCCAACACCGGCGCGCCGCGCGATGTCTTCGAGGGAGCCTTCAATGCCACGTTCCGAGAAAACCGCTGCCGCGACTTCGAGCAGCTTTTCCCGGTTGCGTCGCGCATCGGCGCGCATGCCCTTGGCTGCCGACGGGGTTGGCTCGGAATTTTCTGGCGGCTTGGCAACCAAAATCTGCTCCACGCTCATGGGGGCTTGACCACGAGCAACAAGGTCTTAAGATAAGCGGAGGCCCCTCCGTTTAAGTGGAGTCCGTTTGCCTTCTTATCGCAGAATCGGTGCCGGTGTCATGTCTCTCATACGTATAGGCTGGTTTTGAACTTTCTGGCAGGCGGCAGGTGTCCGCATCCCGGGCCGCCGACTGAATCTGCATCCGCTACAGCAGGAGCAATAGAATGACCGGAACAATCGACTTGAAGCTTAACATCAATGGCAAGGAGCAGGCGCTTGCCGTCGAGCCGCGTGTGACGCTGCTGGACGCCCTGCGCGAGCATATTGGTCTGACCGGAACCAAGAAGGGCTGTGATCAGGGACAGTGCGGCGCCTGCACCGTTCATATCGATGGCAAACGCGTGCTCGCCTGCCTGACACTTGCCGCCCAGGCCGAGGGCCGCGCGATCACCACAATTGAAGGCATCGCGGCAGAAGATGGCGAACTGCATCCTGTCCAGGCAGCCTTTCTCGAGCATGATGCCTTTCAGTGCGGTTATTGCACGCCGGGACAGATCATGTCGGCGGTTGCCTGCATTCGCGAAGGACATGCGGGATCAGACAACGAGATTCGTGAATATATGTCGGGCAACCTCTGCCGGTGCGGGGCCTATTCCCATATCGTGGCTGCTGTCCGTGAAGCTGCGGAGGCCGCATCATGAAGAATTTCACCTATCTGCGTGCAGGTTCGGCGGACGAGGCGCGCACGGCCGCAGCGCTTGCCGGGAGCATGATCCTGGCCGGCGGCACCACATTGCTTGATCTTGCCAAATGCGGGGTTGCCGAACCGGAAACCGTCGTCGATATCACGCATCTCACTGGTCTTGACCGCATAGAGGTCGACGGGAACCGGGCATCGATCGGATCGCTTGCCCGCATGAGTGCGGTGGCCGATCATCCAGCGATGCAGGACGCCTTTCCGGCCGTCACGCAATCGCTGGCGCTGGCAGCTTCCGCGCAAATCCGCAACATGGCGACCATTGGCGGCAACCTGCTGCAGCGCACGCGTTGTCCCTATTTCCGTGATGCGGCCGTATTTCCCGCCTGCAACAAGCGCAGTCCCGGCTCCGGGTGCACTGCCCTTGGCGGCGTGACCCGCAATCACGCGGTTCTGGGAACAAGCGACGCCTGCATTGCCACCTATCCGGGTGACCTGGCTGTCGCGCTGGTTGCCTTTGATGCGGTTGTGCATCTGGGAAGCCGCGAGATACCGATCGATGACTTCTTCCTGCTGCCCGGCAATCATCCGGATCGCGAACACGCCATGGAGCGCGGTGAAATCATCACCTCCGTGACAATACCGCTATCGGCCGCCGCACGGCGCTCCACTTACCTCAAGGTCCGCGACCGGCAGTCCTATGAGTTCGCCGCCGCCAGCGCCGCTGTCGGGCTGGAACTGGCTGCCGACGGAAGGACGGTTCGCGATGTGCGCATAGCCCTTGGCGGCGTAGCAACGAAGCCGTGGCGGGCCCGCGCGGTGGAGGCGGCATTGATCGGCAAGGTGCTGGAACCGGAGCTGGTCCGTCAGGCCAGTCTGCTGTCCATGCAAGGCGCGGCTGATCATGGCGCGAACCACTACAAGATCGATCTCGCCCCGCGTGTGATCACGCGCGCTGTCCTGCAACTGGGAGGTCTGGCATGACTTTCATCAATCCAAAGGCCAAGCATGGCGATGCATCCGACGGCAATCTCGGCGGACGCCTGTCAAGGCTCGATGGCCCCGCCAAAATCACCGGCAGCGCGACCTATGCGGTCGAACATCAGATCGAGGGGCTGGTCTATGCCGTAACGGTGCAGAGCACGATTGCAGCCGGTATCGTAACATCCGTCGATGCCAAGGCTGCGGAAGCATCGCCGGGCGTGCTCCTGGTGTTGACGCCCGACAATATCATGCCGCTGAAATCAGCGACGACATGGGCCGGTACGCCCGGCCCGGAAGGTCCGTTTCTGGCGCTGCCGAAGATTGTGAGCTTCAATGGCCAGCACATCGCTGCCGTTGTGGCTGAAACCCTGGAGCAGGCCACGGCCGCCGCAGCCCTCATCAGGGTCACCTATGAGGAAAGGGAGCATGTTTACGGCCTCGACGACCCCAAGGCCGGGGACGGGGTGCCGATCGAGCGCATGACGATGTCGCGGGGCGATGCCGAGAAGGCACTGGCCGAGGCTCCGGTGCGGATCGAACAGGAATACCGGACGCCGCGTGAATACAATGTTGCCATCGAACCGCACGGCATTATCGCGCAGTGGGAGGCAGACAGCCTCACGCTATGGGAGCCAAGCCAATGGATCGACGGCATGGCCCGTTCTTACGCCGAATGGTTCGACATACCGTTCGAGAATGTCCGCATGATCTCGCCCTATATCGGCGGCGGCTTCGGCTCGAAAGCGCTGTCGCTGCCACATGGCGCCGTTGCCGCGATCGCTGCGCGGATGCTTGGCAAACCGGTGAAGCTTGTGGTCACGCGTCCGCAAACCTTCACCGCCTATGGCGGCCGTCCCGCCACCCGTCAGACATTGGCCCTCGGGGCAACCAGGGAGGGCAAACTCCTTTCCATCGTGCAGCGCGGCGTCAACGAGACATCGATGCTCGGCGTTGCGGTCGAGCCGCTCGGTTCTGTCACCGCGATCATGTATGCGGTGTCCAATTTCAGCTCGCGGCAGAATGTCATTCCGCTCAACACGGTCACCCCGGGTGCCCTGCGGGCGCCGGGAGAAAACCCCAGCGCGTTCGGTATTGAATCGGCGATCGATGAGCTTGCCTATGAAGTGGGCATCGATCCCCTGCAGATCCGCCTGCTGAACTATGCCGAGGAAGATCCGGAGGCGAAAATTCCCTGGTCGACCCGCCGGCTGCGGGAGGCCTTCGCCGCAGGTGCGGAAGCCTTCGGCTGGTCAAAGCGCTCGCCGGCGCCGCGTTCGATGCGCGAAGGCAACCAGCTGATCGGCTGGGGTGTCGCGGCAGGGACCTATCCGGTCCGGCGCACACCCGGTGAAGCGCTGGTCCGCATTCTCGTCGATGGCACGGCGGAGGTCGCGAGCAGCAGCATCGATATGGGGCAGGGAACCTATACGATCCTTGCCCAGACCGCCGCTGAGGTTCTGGGTATTCCGGTTGACCGGGTTCGTGTGAAGCTTGGAGACTCGGCCTTGCCCAGGGCACCGGTTGCCGGCGGCTCGCAACTCGCCAACCTGATGACGGGCGCTGTCCACAAGGCAGCCCACGCGGCACGCGATGAACTGATCGGTCTTGCGCTTAATCATCCGAGTTCGCCTTTTCTCGATCAGCAGACCAATACCCTGACCATTGCTGATGGCGTGATTTCGACGCCGCGCAGTGAAAAGCCCAATATTTCCATCGCCGATTTCATGCGTGTCATCGGGCAGGAAAAGGTCGAGGCGTTGCGCGATACCCTGCCGGAGGACAAGAAGAACACCCAGGACCGCTACAACAACTTCACCACCATGATGGCGATGAAGCCGCCGACGGAAGGCGGCTACTCCCTGCACAGCTGGTGCGCGCATTTTGTCGAGGTGCGGGTTGATGCGGATTTCGGCACCGTGCGTGTCTCGCGCATGGTCTCGGCGCTTGATTCGGGCCGCCTGTACAATCCCAAGCTGGCCGAAAGCCAATGGCGGGGCGGCATCATCATGGGCATCGGCCAGGCACTGCTGGAGGAGGGCGTCGTCGATCCGCGCTACGCCCGCGTCATCAACAACAATCTCGGCGATTATCTCGTGGCGACGAATGCGGATATCCCGGATCTGCAGGTGATCTCCGTGGGTATCCCCGATCATCATGCTTCCGTGCTCGGCGGCAAGGCGGTTGGAGAATTGCCGATCGTTGGCGTGGCCCCGGCCATAGCGAACGCGGTTTTTCATGCCACGGGAAAACGCATCCGGGAGCTGCCGATCACTCTCGATAAGCTCCTGTAAGGCCTGTCCGCAAACAGGAAGCCCATCTGACAATATGTGTTTCGCGCATGCATGGCGCGAAACACGCTCGTTTGAGCATATTCCTGCGGAGATAGGCGGTCATTGGCAAAACAATACCTCCTCTCGAAACCGATCTTCTCTACCTTGCAGCGGCGGCGGCGTAATGGCATGGCTGGAAAGCATCTGCCACGGCGTTGCCACGCCGGTAGACCTGTATGATCGATTGTTGGTGAGAGGAAACCTGTTCAATGCCTGGCCCTTATGTTGTGCGCGTTCATGGTGACGAAGACCTTCCGGAAAAGGTGGATGTGGTCGTTGTCGGTGGCGGTATCATAGGAGCCTCGACGGCGCTCGAACTGGCCGAACGCGGCCTCAAGGTGGCGCTGTGTGAAAAGGGCGGCATCGGCCAGGAACAATCCAGCCGCAATTGGGGATGGGTGCGCATATCGCGCCGTGACCCGCGCGAAGTGCCGCTGATGGCGGAGGCGCTGCGCCTGTGGTCCGGTTTTGATCAGCGGCTTGGCCGCGATACCGGGTATAAGCGCGCCGGCATTCTGTTCACAGCGCCGGACGACAAATCCTACGAGGAAAACGAGCGCTGGCTGCAGAATCTGGTGGGTTATCAGCTGGAGAGCCGCATGATCAGCGGCAAGGAGCTCGACGATCTTCTGCCGGGCGGACATCTGCCCCTGAAAGGTGCCCTGTATACGCCCGTTGATGGGCGTGCTGAACCGCAGAAGGCGGCACCCGCCATCGCCGAAGCGGCGCGCGACAAAGGCGCATCCATCCTCACGGAATGCGCCGTGCGGGGCATCGAAACAACCGGCGGCAAGATATCCGGTGTTGTCACGGAACGGGGGACAATCGGATGCAGCGCGGTGGTGCTCGCCGGCGGCGCGTGGTCCAATCTGTTTTGCGGCCTCTATGGCATCGACCTGCCGCAACTCAAGGTGCTGAACACCGTCATCCGCACCAAGCCGCTGCAGGGAGGCCCGGAAACGGCGCTGTGGTCCAAGGATTTTGCCATCCGCAAGCGTCAGGACGGGGGATACACCATTGCCTCCGGCCATGAGAACATTGTCGATATCGTGCCGAAATCATTCCGCTATGCGCGGCAGTTCCTGCCGGCACTGAAACTGGAATGGAATTCCCTGTCCTTTCGCTTGGGCGGCCGTTTCTTTGACGAGGCGCGCATTCCGGCAAAATGGAAAATGGATGAGGCGAGCCCGTTCGAGTATCACCGGGTCCTTGATCCCAAGCCATCGCTCGATCTGTCGAACCGCTTTTTCGACAGCCTCAAAGCGGCATTTCCCGTGTTCAATCAGGCGGAGATTGCCCAGCGCTGGGCCGGCTATATCGACGCCACGCCTGATGCTATACCTGTCATTTCGGCCGTCGACGAAATCCCCGGCTTTCATATCGCCACGGGCTTTTCCGGCCATGGGTTCGGCATAGGACCGGCTGCCGGGCGTTTGATGGCCGATATCGTGACCGGGCGCGCGCCGGTGGTGGACGCGGCGGCTTTCCGGTTTTCCCGTTTCAGTGACGGGTCCAAGATAACGCCGATCACCGGATTTTGAGTGTGGTGCACAATGACCAATGCAACGGCAGTTTCAAAAAAGCGCGCACTATGGTCGCGTATTCTTACAGAGGCAGCGACGGTGAGCGAGCGCGAACCGACGCTTTCCGCGTTTCTACAGCACGCGGTATTGCGTTTCGACAATCCTGAGGATGCGCTGTGCCAGCAGCTGGCGGATGTTCTCGCCAGCCCGGTCGTGACAAGCGAAAAACTATGGGATCTGTTCAGCGGCGTGCTGAAGCAGAACCGCGCGGTATTGTCCGGAATGGAGGCGGATGTCAGCGCTGTCCTTGAGCGCGATCCTGCCACCAGGAGCGCATTGCATGTGCTGCTCTATCTCAAAGGGTTCCACGCGATCCAGGTCCACCGGTTCGCCCATCATTTGTGGAATACGGGCCGGGAGGATATGGCTGCTTTCCTGCAATCGCGATCGTCACGTGTTCTGCAGGTCGATATTCATCCCGCCGTGCGCATGGGAAAGGGCGTGTTTTTTGATCATGCCACCGGCATCGTCGTCGGCGAGACGGCCGTGATCGAAGACAATGTTTCCATTCTGCAGGGCGTGACGCTGGGCGGTACGGGGAAGGACACCGGAGACCGGCATCCCAAGGTGCGCCACGGCGTTCTCATCGGCGCCAGTGCCACCGTTCTTGGCAATATCGAGATCGGCGTCAATTCCAAGATCGGCGCCGGTTCGGTTGTCCTGAAATCCGTCGAAAACAGGAAAACGGTGGCGGGTGTTCCCGCCAAGGTCATCGGTGGCGTGCAGGAAAGGGAGCCAGCCCGTTCGATGAACCAAATTCTTTACGATGTCGGGCTCTGAACCCTGCGGAGGAGGATGGGACTATCCCGCCGGATTATCGTTGGCTATTCCGCGCCTGTCGGGTTCTTTCAGCCGCGCCATCGAGAATTTCAGGACATTTTGCACGACATCCAGTTCATGACGGCCGGCGGGCGTCGCACCGCGGGCATCTTCGGTGAGTTTCAACATTTTCCGGAACAATTCGCGAATTTCGAATTCGGACAATGGAGCCATTGTTTGAATGTCTTCGATACGCATCGGTTTGTTGTCGCCGTGTTCATGCATCACGATTCCCATTGAAATCCTTTTCAGCCGGGGTGTCTGGACATGAGTTTCTTCAAGTCG
Organism: Phyllobacterium sp. T2-21; assembly: GCF_055378485.1. Taxonomy (NCBI): domain Bacteria; kingdom Pseudomonadati; phylum Pseudomonadota; class Alphaproteobacteria; order Hyphomicrobiales; family Phyllobacteriaceae; genus Phyllobacterium; species Phyllobacterium sp. T2-21. Next base: position 531,630 of record NZ_AP027915.1, read on the forward strand.
CGCAAGAATTGAAAATTATTACCGCCACAATCGCGTTGCGTTCGGACAGGTCAAACCGGTGCTTGGACCAGCATAGAGATGGCGGTTGATCGCTCCCGTCATTTTTGAACAACGGCATTGCAATATGCCTATTCATTGCACTTGACCCCATTGCGCAATCTGAAACATAGTCGGGACGCGGATGGTTCCAAGGAAAAACACCGGGTCGATTGCCGGTGAAAATCAACATCCGTACGTGGGGGCGGGCATGACGATACAGGGCAAAACACCATTCGGGTCAGCCAGACCCTGATGCGCACCTTTGTGTTTCTGGGGATATTCTTTCTATTCTGGATTACCACGACTCCATTTCCCGATTTGAGCGCTGTCATCAATCCCGCCGATCCGCGCTCCGACGCGCTCTATCAGGTGGTGATGCTGCTCCTCTCCGCCATGCTGCTCTTCTTCGGTTTGCGACACCCCCTCCGGCGAATGATCCTGCAGCCAGCCGCTCTGCTTTCGGCAATTTTCTTCTGGTATATCTTCGTTTCAATCCTGTCGCTTCACCCGGACGTTGCCGTGAAAAGGGCCATCCTTGGCGCACTGGTTTGCATGAACGCGAGCATATTCCTGCTCCTGCCAAAATCGGAGCGGCATTTTGCGGCACTTCTGAGTTTGGCCACCCTGGTGATGCTGGGGTTCGCCTACTGGGGCGTCACGGTCTGGCCGCAATATGCGATTCACAATATCGGTGATTTTGCCGAACGGGAACTGGCAGGCGATTGGCGCGGTCAGTTCTCGCACAAGAACATCACCGCAGGCGTGATGGTCATATCGGTCTTCTTCGGCCTGTACGCATGGTCATCCCATCTGCGCCTGAGAGCCGTTGTCATTGTCGTCCTGTCAACGTACTTCCTGTTCAGGACCGGTGGTAAAACCTCCTCGGCAGCTTTGCCGGCCACACTTGTTCTCGCAGCTTTGTTCGAGCGTTTGCGGTCGCTGCGTTTTCTCATCGTCCTGGGCGGAATCATCGCCATCAACTTCGTCACGGTCGGCGCGGCATTTCTCGAGCCGGTGCGCGAGCTGCTGTCCTCCGTCGGAATAGACCCGACATTCACGACACGCACCGATATTTGGAGGCTTGCGATCAATGCGGTGGCGCGCCAGCCGATCACCGGATACGGCTTTGACGTGTTCTGGGGGTCTCCTGAACTGATTTATGGCGGCGGCCAGATCGAAAGCGGAGCGTTGAACGCGGGAACCGCCCACAATGGCTATGTTGATACGCTCGTTTCAGCCGGAATTCCCGGCCTCATACTCATCTTCGTCTGGCTGTTGATTCTGCCGATCCTTTATATCGAGCGTGCAGAAGAACAGGGAGGAAACCCGCATCTGACGCGCCTTTTCTCCCGTATCTGGCTCTACGTGATTTTTGCGAGCTGTACGGACACGCTTTTCTTCCAGAATCGCAATCCGGTCTGGTTCGCGCTGCTCATTGCCGTCTTTGGCCTGCGTTTTCAGGCCAAGTCGGACATGATCGAGAGTGCCGTGCCAAGGGTGGCAACGGGTTCCTTGTCGGCGCAGCCCACGTAAACCATCCCGATAGCCGATGGAGTTTCATGACAATCCGCCGGGCTGACGCGTCCCCGCTCGCGCTTCGGTACTTGGCATTCCCGCTATCCTTCCGCGATTGATTTGCCTCGGCTGCTGCCCGCAACCGGGCGCTTTGTGGTGGCTCAAAACCGTCTTGTTATTTGTATTACTATATTATAGTAATACGGCGGAGGTCTGGGAGGATCTTGTAAATTTGACCAATTTCGGGAGGAGACGTCATGATTTCCATGAAGAGAATTCTGCTTGCCAGCACGGTTGCCATGTTGTGCGCTGGTGCTGCGCATGCGGCTGATTTGACAGTCGGTTTTTCACAGATCGGCTCGGAGTCGGGCTGGCGTGCGGCTGAAACATCCGTGTCGAAGATCGAAGCCAAGAAACGCGGCGTCGATCTCAAAATTGCCGATGCCCAGCAGAAGCAGGAAAACCAGATCAAGGCGATCCGCGGCTTCATTGCGCAGGGTGTCGACGCCATCTTCATCGCCCCGGTCGTGGCGACAGGGTGGGATACTGTTCTTGCCGAAGCCAAGGAAGCCAAGATCCCGGTCATTCTTTTGGACCGCACCATCGAAACAGCCAATGACGGTCTCTATTTGACTGCGGTTACGTCCGATACCGTCCACGAAGGCAAGGTTGCCGGCGAATGGCTCGTCAAAGCGGTGGCCGGCAAGGACTGCAAGGTTGTTGAATTGCAGGGAACGGTTGGTTCAAGTCCTGCGATCAACCGCAAGAAGGGTTTCGAGGACGGAATCGCCTCGGCCTCCAATATCAAGATTACCCGCAGCCAGACCGGCGACTTTACCCGTTCCAAGGGCAAGGAAGTCATGGAAGGCTTTCTCAAGGCGGAGAACGGCGGCAAGAATATCTGTGCTCTCTATGCGCACAATGACGATATGGCCGTTGGTGCCATCCAGGCAATCAAGGAAGCCGGGTTGAAGCCGGGCAAGGATATTCTCGTCGTGTCTGTCGATGCGGTGCCGGATATTTTCAAGGCGATGTCTGAAGGGGAAGCGAACGCAACGGTTGAGCTGACCCCGAACATGGCGGGACCAGCCTTTGATGCCTTGAAGGCATTCAAGGACAGCGGAAAAGCCCCGCCAAAGTGGATACAGACGGAATCGAAGCTCTACACACAGGCCGATGACCCGAAGAAGGTCTACGAGGAAAAGAAGGGCCTGGGATACTGATCAGGATCACCGTGCCAGCCGTCCCGTTCGGGCGGCTGGTCACTGATCGAAAATCTGCTGATGGGGAGACGGCGCAATGACGGACAAACCCGGTCTTCTTGCGGTAGAGGGCATTTCCAAATCATTTGTTGGTTTCAAAGCGTTGGATGGCGTTGATTTCACCGTCAGGCCGGGGGAAATCCACGCGCTTCTCGGCGAAAATGGCGCGGGGAAATCAACCCTGATCAAAGTGCTGACTGGTGTTCATCAGCCGGATGCCGGCGTAATCAAAATCGACGGGCAACCGGTGGCCATGCGCGATACGCAGCATGCTCAACATCTCGGTATCGGTACGGTTTACCAGGAAGTGAATCTGCTGCCCAATATGTCCGTTGCCGATAATCTCTTCATCGGGCGCCAGCCAATGCGGTTCGGTTTTGTCAACCGCAAGCTGATGGAAAGACAAGCGCGGGAGTTGCTGGCGCAATATGACCTGCATCTGGATGTTTCGTCCGATTTGTCCCGTTACTCCGTTGCGGTGCAGCAACTCGTGGCAATCGCCCGCGCTGTCGATATGTCGGGGCGCGTTCTTGTCCTTGATGAACCGACCGCCAGTCTTGATCGCCATGAGACCGAGATCCTGTTTGCCATACTCCGCCAGTTGCGCGCCCGCGGCTTTGGTATTGTTTTCATTACGCATTTCCTCGATCAGGTCTATGAAATCTGTGACCGGGTCACGGTCCTGCGCAACGGAAAGCTGGCTGGCAGCGCTTTGACTGCGGAACTTCCAAAGATCGATCTGGTTTCCCTGATGCTTGGACGGGCATTGGCGGTCGCAACGCACAATACGCGCCATGACCGGCCGGTCCCCGCCATCAAGTCGTTCTCCTTCAAGGGACTTGGACGCAGCCGCAGCATTGCGCCGTTCGATCTCGATATCGGTGAAGGTGAAGTGATCGGCATGGCGGGGCTTTTGGGATCGGGCCGCACGGAGACCGCCAAAATTCTGTTCGGAATCGACGCCGCGGACACGGGGCATATCCGCATAGACGGACATCCCGTGCTCATCCGCACACCACAGGACGCTGTCGCCTGCGGGTTCGGGCTGTGCCCGGAAGATCGCAAGTCCGACGGAATCATAGGCGACCTTTCCGTGCGCGAGAATATTTGCCTGGCGTTGCAGGCCCAGAAAGGCTGGTTCAACCGGTTGTCGAGCCGTGAGCAGATCAGTCTGGCCGACACATTCGTCAAGGCGCTCGATATCCGCACCACGGATATTGAAAAGCCGATCAAATTTCTATCCGGCGGCAACCAGCAGAAGGTTATTCTTGCCCGCTGGCTTGCAACCAATCCCCGGTTTCTCATTCTCGACGAGCCGACGCGCGGTATCGATGTGGGCGCGCATGCGGAGATCATCGCGCTGATCAACCGGCTTTGCGACGATGGCATGGCGCTGCTCGTCATCTCCTCGGAGATTGAGGAAATCGTCGCCTACAGCACCCGTGTCGTTGTCCTGCGGGATCGCGCGCATCGCGGCGAAATTTCCGGTGACGATATCACGACCTCAAACATCATGCAGATGATTGCTGCTGAATCTGAAGGGGCCCCTGCATGATCCGTCTGAATACTGCAGCGTTGACGAAAGCCATGCCGCAGCTGCTTTCGCTGATGCTCATACTGTTTCTCAATTATCTGGCATTCCCCGGATTTTTTGAAATACGCCTTCAGGACGGCCGGCTGTTCGGCAGCCTGATCGATGTCCTCAATCGCGGTGCCCCGGTGATCATCCTGGCAATCGGCATGACCGCTGTCATCGCCAGCCGCGGTGTCGATCTTTCGGTCGGCGCCGTCATGGCCGTCTCGGGCGCGCTGGCTGCAACGATGACCGTCGCCGGTTATCCCCTGCCTGTCGTCATTGTTGCCGCCCTCGGCACGGGTCTGGCGTGCGGCCTGTGGAACGGCATTCTCGTCGCCTATTTCGACCTGCAACCCATCGTGGCGACCTTGATCCTCATGGTGGCCGGCCGCGGCATTGCGCAGCTCATCACCGAGGGCTCGATTGTCACCTTCACCGAGCCCGGCCTGATCTTCTTCGGAACAGGCTCCTTTGCCGGCATTCCCATGCCCATCCTGATCGCGGTCTCGCTTCTCGTCGTCGCGATTGCCATGGTCCGGCGCACGGCAATCGGGCTGCTGATCGAATCGATCGGCATCAATCGAAGCGCGAGCAGCTATGCCGGACTGAACAGCAAACTGCTGCTGCTCGTCATCTACGGGTTTTGCGGGTTTTGCGCTTCACTGGCCGGGATCATCATTGCCGCGGATATTCGCGGTGCCGATGCCAACAATGCGGGTCTCTGGCTGGAACTGGATGCAATTCTCGCGGTTGTCGTCGGCGGGACGTCATTGTTTGGCGGCCGCTTTTCCATTCTCATGTCGGCGCTCGGCGCGGTTATCATTCAGGCGATGAACACGGGGATATTGCTGTCCGGCTTCCCGCCCGAATACAATCTCATCCTGAAAGCGCTGGTCATCATTGTCATCCTGCTGGCACAGTCATTTTCATCCCTGGGCGGATGGGCATTTCTCAGGGGGGAATTCCGCTCGAAGGGGGGAAAGAGACAATGAACACACGCCTTTTGCCCCTTTGTGCCACACTGCTCATCTGCCTCATTGCCTACGCTGCGTGTGTTTTCCAGTTTCCGGCGATGTTCTCGACCCGTGTTGCCGGTAATCTGCTGACGGACAATGCCTTTCTGGGAATTGCCGCTGTTGGCATGACGTTCGTCATTCTTTCCGGCGGCATTGACCTCTCTGTGGGATCGGTGATTGCCTTTACCGGCGTGCTTCTGGCCGTCCTCATCACGCATTATGGCGTTCATCCGCTGATTGCCTTTGCCATCGCGCTTTTGATCACCACGGCTTTCGGGGCAAGCATGGGCGCGATCATCCATTACCTCGAAGTGCCGTCCTTCATCGTCACGCTGGCAGGCATGTTTCTGGCACGAGGCATGTGCTTCGTGATGACAACGGATTCAATCCCGATCGATCACCCGTTCTATACGGCATTACAGGGGCTGTTCTACCGGTTGCCAGTCGGCGGACGGCTGACCTTCATCGGTTGCCTTATGGTGCTGGTATTCTTGGTCGGTATCGTCGTCGCGCATTTCAGCAAGTTCGGTTCCTACATCTATGCGGTGGGCGGAAACCGCACGTCGGCCGAGCTGATGGGCGTGCCGGTTGCCAGGACCACGATCGGCATCTATGCGATGTCGGGCTTCCTGTCGGGGCTCGCCGGAATTGTCTTTTCGCTTTACACCTCTGCGGGTTATTCGCTCGCCGCCGTCGGCGTCGAACTCGATACCATCGCGGCAGTGGTGATCGGGGGGACATTGCTGACCGGGGGCGTCGGCTATATCGCCGGTACGTTCATCGGCGTGATCATCCAGGGGATTATCCAGACCTACATCGTCTTTGATGGAACCCTGTCCAGCTGGTGGACAAAAATCGTTGTCGGTGTCCTTCTCTTCTCGTTCATTGCCTTGCAACGCATATTGGTGTTCCTGTCACTGAAGAGAACAACGGCGACCAGTGGGGGGTGATTTGCCACGCAACGATCTTTCAAATTACGATTTCCGGACGGCGGGCCATTCGCACACGCATCACGGCCACGTCATGCGCGCGCTCGGCTTGCGCATCATCAGCGGTGACTACGCGGAGAACAGCATTCTGCCGGGTGACGCCGAGCTGTTCGAGCGCTTCGGCGTGTCGCGGACGGTGCTGCGCGAAGCATTGAAGACGCTGGCGGCCAAGGGCCTGATTCAGCCGCGCGCCAAGATTGGCACGCGCGTGCTCGAGCGATCGCATTGGAATCTGTTCGACCCCGATATTCTGGTCTGGCATTTCGAGGCCGGCCCCACGCCGGAATTCCTGTCGAGCCTTCTGGAAATGCGTCTGGCGCTCGAACCCGAAGCGGCGGGCCTCGCCGCGCGCCGCAGAACGACCACTCAGCTCGAAACACTCTATAAATGGGTCGACAGGATGGGGGAGGCGGGCCAAGCCGCATCCAGTTTCGTCGACAGCGATCTGCAATTTCATATCGCCATCGCCGATGCGTCTCACAATCCCTTCATGCGCTCGATCAGCGCGCTCATCGAGGTGGCCTTGGTGACCACGTTCACGATCAGCTCGCCGATCCCGAACCCTGAGCGCCACAGCTATTCGGTGGCGCGCCACAGGGCCATTGCAGATGCGATCAGGGACCGCAATGTGAGCGCTGCCAAAAAGGCCATGCGCGGGGTCATCGAGGACGGTGCGGAACGCGTTCTTGCCGCGACAACAGGCGTGCAGAACGCCGATTGATGCTGTCAGCGCTTCCCGGCCACCCCTGATGACGGCACCGGGGGCATCGCCACAGAATGGGGTCGTTCCGAAAGCATGCTGGCGATATCGCGATCATCCTCGACGATCAGGATTCGAGCCGGAATGTTCAGCGATAAAGTCGCCCGATTGTCCCATTTCCGGCGGCTTAAATCACGGCGCCATATATTTAGTTATGTTTCGACGGGAGAAAATGGTGTGACTGATGCTCTGGCATTCACGCTTCAGACAGATATAGCCGCGGGTCCCGACTATAAACCCATTCGTTTTCGGCCAAGACCATTTTCCTTTGCCAGAGCAGAGCGCCGGGTCGAATAATTGGGTGCAACCATCGGATAAGAGGAGTCCAGGCTCCATTTTTCGCGATAGGCTTCCGGCGTCAATCCATACTCGTTCATAATATGACGTTTCAAAGTTTTGAACTTCTTTCCGTCATCCAGGCATATGATGTAGTCGGCCAATATCGATTTGTTCGGATTAACGGCTGGTGCCGCCTTTTGCGCTTGAGGAAGCGGCACATGTTCAAGCGCGACTTTGTCGAGCGCGGCATGGATTTCCGTAATGACCTTGGGCAATTCAGTCCAGGGTATCGAACTGCGCCGAACATAAGCCGCCGCCAATTTGGCTGACAATTCGACAAGCAGAACTTTATGATTCAATTCGTCATTCCGGTCGTCTTTCACGATGATCCTTTTGACTTTGTGTCTGTCGGATATATAAGTATTCGTCGAAGTACATTAAATTGAATTGGGTGAAAATTAAAGATTGAAGTGAAAAATATTCCAGAAACGAGGAGGCTTTATGCAGCAATAAGGCGGCGTTGTTTTGTATTTTGATTTGATCCGAAGATTGCACATTTCGACACGTTCGCTTCATGCGAACGATAAGAATGGGAGGAAACAGCATGGCCATTTCACGCAAGGAAGAAGCGCGCGCTTTGAGTGCGGAAGAGCGAGTCCTTGTCGACAAATCCCACCATCCTGAGCTGCAGGACTTGAACGACGCGGAACTGGCCAATTTGGTCAAGCTGTTGCGCGGGCAGCGGGACAAAGCCCAAACGCAGGCGCATCGCCGTCGCCGCGAAATGCGTGGCAAAGCGGCGCCGAAGGGTGCAACAGCGTCGACCAAAGACGACGGTTCTCAATTGAAGGTTGCGGTTCTTGCCATGGCGATGCGTCGTCTCAACAATGAAATTGAACGCCGCCGCCGGCTGACGGCAAGTATCGAACTGATTGAAAATGCACGCAAGGCGTTGAACATGAAGCAAGGCGCAAGAAAAGACGCCGCTGAGCTGAACACGCGTCACGCACATCAAGGTTTGCGGGTCATCGAAAACTCCAAGGTTGGAAGCTTAATTCGGCCAATGGAGCGCGGGCGGCAGCGGGCTGCGGCAAAGGTAGCGCAGGCGAAGCGGGACGCGCGGTAACATTGAACGATCCTTTCCGGCGGGAATTGCTGAAGCATGCCATGGCCTCGTCGGGCGATGGAGTTCCTGCGTGGCAAGTTACTGTTCTTGACAGTATCCAATATATCTGTAAATCTGGATATATGGAAAAAGAAAGCACCATCGAGGCCTTTTCGGCTCTTGCTCAACCCTCGCGCATGGATGCGTTCAAGCTGATCGTGATGCATGAGCCGGAGGGGATCGCTGCCGGGGAAATCGCCCGTATTCTCGATGTTCCTCAAAACACCATGTCGACACATCTCGCGATCCTGTCACGCGCCGGGCTGATCACATCGGTGCGCCAAAGCCGTTCCATCATCTACAGAGCCAATTTCGGCAAGCTGCGTGCGGCCATCAATTATCTCCTGAAGGATTGCTGCGCAGGGCACCCGGACATTTGCGCACCGCTTATCGCCGACATTGTTCCCTGTTGCCCGCCCGAGGAAAAACGCAGTGCCTGAACGCGCCCGGTCTGATGCGATCATGGTCAAAGCAGAAAGGACCGTCTGATGACCGTCACCATTTATCACAATCCATCCTGTGGCACGTCCCGCAATGTCCTGGCATTGATACGCAATGCGGGCATCGAGCCGACCGTCATCGAGTATCTCAAGGCGCCGCCCGCCCGACAGGAGCTGAAAGACCTGATCCGCAGGGCAGGGCTGACCGTGCGCGAGGCCATCCGCGAAAAGGGAACGCCTTATGCGGAACTGGGGCTGGATGACCTGTCCTTGAATGACGAGCAGCTGCTGGACGCGATGGAGGCCCATCCGATCCTGATCAATCGTCCCTTTGTCGTTACGGAAAAGGGCGTGCGTCTTGCCCGGCCATCCGAAGCGGTCCTCGATATCCTGCCGAGCCCGCAAAAAGGTGCCTTCGCCAAGGAAGACGGCGAAGTCGTCATCGACAGTGAGGGAAAGCGCATTGTCTGATTTGCCCAATGTCGCGTCGAGCGTCCTGCAGATTCCGGACGCTGAAAGGCTGTCTGCACCATTCTCGGCACACCGTCCGCGCATCCTTCTGCTTTACGGCTCCCTCCGAAAAGTGTCCTACAGCCGTTTTCTGACCCAGGAAGCAGCGCGCCTGCTGGAGTATTTCGGGGCGGAAACCCGCATTTTCGATCCGGCTGGCCTGCCTTTGCCTGACGATGCGCCTGTTGATCATCCGAAAGTTCAGGAGCTGCGCGACCTCTCGCTGTGGTCGGAGGGGCAGGTATGGACCAGTCCCGAACGGCACGGTGCGATGACCGGGGTGATGAAATCGCAGATCGACTGGATACCCCTTGCCATGGGCGCGATCCGTCCCACGCAGGGGCGGACGCTGGCGGTCATGCAGGTGTCCGGCGGATCGCAATCATTCAATGCGGTCAATCAGATGCGGGTGCTCGGCCGCTGGATGCGCATGATCACGATCCCGAACCAGTCGTCAGTCGCCAAGGCCTATCAGGAGTTTGACGAAAACGGCCGCATGAAACCGTCCGCCTATTATGACCGCGTTGTCGACGTGATGGAGGAGTTGGTCAAATTCACGCTGCTGACGCGTGATATCTCCGGCTATCTCACCGATCGCTACAGTGAGCGAAAGGAAGACGCGGTGGCGCTTGAAAAGAGAGTCGCGCTGAAGTCGGCTGTTTGACGCATCATCTGGCGGGCTGATGTCCATCACATCGATACCTTGCTCCGTGCCAGTCCTGGAAGCACTCAGGCTTCCTCAATGTCTCGGCCCATATTGATCTGAGGCCCAAGACGCCGGGAACCTTTTGCCGCAAATATCATCTATGATGGCCAGAGGAGTTCAGGATGATGGTATTACCGGCAAAGACAGTTTCCCCATCCGGTCATGGGGACGATGTCGAACTTGTTCGACGTGCGCTGATCAGGGATGCCGATGCTTTCCGCATAATAATGCGGACGCACAATCGCCGGCTTTACCGAATTGCCCGCGGCGTCATTCGGGATGACAGCGAAGCCGAGGATATCGTTCAGGAGGCCTATTGCTCTGCCTTCTCTCATCTCGACCAGTTCCGGGGTGAATCCTCACTCGCAACCTGGCTTTCCCGCATTGTCGTCAATGAAGCTTTGGGACGTTTGCGCAAAAAGCGGCGCGCGCCGGATCTTGCGGCTTCGGCGAGCCGGAATTCAGACACGCGGATCATCCCGTTTCCCATCAAAACAGGTGAAGACCCGGAGCGGCTAATGGCACAGCGGCAGATTTTACAAATGGTTGAAAGGGCAACCGATGCTCTTCCCGACGTGTACAGGACTGTTTTTATCGCGCGCGTGATCGAGGGGCTCAGTCAGGAGGAGACAGCGGAGGTGCTCGGGATCAGAGTGGAGACGGTCAAGACGCGTCTGCATCGCGCCCGTGCGCTCGTACGCAAACAGTTGGACGATCAGATCGGCCCGGTCTTGATGGATGCCTTTCCATTCGCTGGACAGCGCTGCGCCCGTTTGACAGCCGCAGTCATGAAACAGCTCGGCTTCATCGAGTGAATTCCGGGAACCTTTTTCGCCGTTCAACATCAAATGGCTGTCAATTGAAAAAAACGACCCGGACATTCCTCCGGGCGAAGGAGGTATTATGTTCTCTCGAACAATGACGGCCCTGGCTGTTCTTTCCCTGTTGGGCAGCGCTTCGCTCGCTCATGCGGCAGACAAGCCAACCGACCCGCAAATTGCACACATTGCCTATACGGCGGGCATCATCGATATCGAGGCTGCGAAACAGGCGGTTGCCAAATCAAAAAACAAGGACGTTGTTGCCTTTGCCAAGGACATGGTGCGCGATCATGAAGCGGTCAACACGCAAGCTCTCGCACTGGTCAAAAAGCTGAAGGTCACACCCGAGGACAACGACACCAGCCGTTCGCTCGTCAAGGCGGCCACCGCCGAACGCGCCAAGCTGGACAAGTTCGATGGTACCGCCTTTGACAAGGCCTATGTTACGAACGAGGTGACCTATCACAAGCAGGTCAATGGCGCGCTTGAAAACTTGCTCATTCCTTCAGCAAAAAATGCCGAGCTTAAAAGCTTGCTGGAAACCGGACTGAAGATCTTCCAGGGGCATGAGCAGCACGCCGAACATGTCGCTGCCGGGCTCAAATAGGGCAGACCGATGGCGTCGCAACGCAAGGCATGGATCTCGATTGTCCTGATATTGGGTATGGGGTCCATTCCTGCCAGGGCGGAAACCATACGGGTCACGATCGAGAAAATGGTGTTTACCCCAGCCGTCATCACCGCAAAAGTTGGCGACCGGATCGAATGGATCAACAAGGATATCGTGGATCATACGGCAACAGTGAAAGGCGGATGGGATGTCGTGATCTCCTCGGGCAAAGCGGCAACGCTCCAGCTTGAGCAAGCAGGGTCGGTTGACTTCTATTGCCGCTTTCATCCCAACATGAAGGGGCGCATTGCTGTGACTCCCTAGTTTGGGAGGTTGCAGAAAAATAACCGGACGAACCCCGGCGCCGGGAACAACCGGTCAATGGGACGTCATAGCGCCGATCTGGCCGGGCGGATTGGCGAAGTCCTCATGGATGAGCTCGGCAGAACCGGCTATCGGTTTCCCCTTGTGGTCAAAACGCAGCACAACCATGTAATCGAAAACATCGTCGGGCCATTGCCCGCCGGGTAACAGCGTCGACGGATCACCTCCCAATGCTTCGATGAGCTGCGAGAGTTTGCCGTGATGCCAGGCAATGAGCACCGATTTGCCGTGCGGCTCGGTTCTCAAAGCCTTGGTAAGGCCGCTCAGATCTTTGTTGCCGAATCGCAGATCGATAGGCAGCCCCAGCGCTTGGCTCAGTGGCTCCAGGGTCAGCCGTTCGCGGGCACTGTTCTTGGAGTCCGCGGTCGCAATCAGCGTGTCGGGCCGGAATGGATGGCCGTCGAGCGTCAGGTGCTGAAAATACGCGCTATAGGCCTGCGCCCGTTTTTCACCAGCCGGAGAGAGACCTGTTCCGCTGTCCGGCTTTTCTCCATGGCGGATAATGGCAATTGTCGCATCGGCGAGACCGGTCGTCTTGCCTTCGAAAGCAAATCCGCTGCCACAGAGCAACGCGTTCGAGCCGATCAGGATCGTCAGGACGAGAGCCAGACACCTCGCGTATTTGTTCTGCATGATGGAGAAAACTCCCAGGGGCATTGTCGTTTCCTTCGCTAGGCGCATTCAAGATGCGGCTCATCTCCTGTCCGTTTTTCCATTCTATGCGCTGCGATCAGGTTTTCATATGCTGTTCGGCCAGAATGGCCCAAACATCACCTTCGTGCCCATTGGACCTACAACAGGTGCGCGCAGAGACTTGCGCGATATTGGGCCCTGAACTGATTTTCAGGTGGCCTACGGTTTTGATGCCAGAATATCAACCATCTGAATATCGGGCGGCGTGGCAAAGAGTTCGTCTGCCCTTCCCATCAGCAGCTTGGCGAGATCGCCGGCAAGGTGCGCATCGCGCGCACCGGCAGTGTTGAATGTGTCAAAGATCGCGAATGCCGATGGACCGCTGCGCACAGCAAACCACGACACCGTATCACGCTCCTTGTTGACGATAGCCAGCCCGGCGGTGAGGAAAGACACCACATCATCTTCCTTGCCTGCTTTTGCTTCAAGCGAGACATAGAGACCGTATTTTACCATGGGATTGTCCTTTCCTGCCGTCCGTTAAAACTGGCCCCTATTCATATCATATGAGCAGGGGCCAGCCGACTGTTCCCTTCGTACCGGGAACCGGAAACGGATTTACATCTTGGGCAACAGAACTTTGTCGATGACGTGAATGACACCGTTTGACTGTTTGACGTTGGCGATCGTCACATTGGCAACCGTGCCGTTTTCATCGGTCAAAGTCAGCTTGTCACCCTTGTATTTTGCAGTCCACACGCAACCGCCAACGGTCTTTACCGGGTGCGCGCCCTTGTCATCATCGACCATCTTCATGATGGCCTTCGAATCCGCATTGGCGGCGACGACATGGCAGGTCAGGATCTTGGTAAGCTTGTCCTTGTTTTCAGGTTTCAGCAAGGTTTCGACCGTGCCCTTGGGCAGCGCGTCAAATGCTGCATTGGTCGGTGCAAAGACGGTGAAGGGACCCTTGCCCTGCAAAGTTTCGACAAGGCCTGCTGCCTTGACGGCTGCGACGAGTGTGGTGTGATCTTTGGAGTTCACGGCGTTTTCAATAATGTTTTTATTTTCGTACATGGGGGCACCGCCGACCATGGGATTCTCCGCAAACGCGGCTCCCGAAATCAACACAGATGCGAGTGCAACCAGGCGAATGGAATTGGTGAACATTTCTCTCTCCACTGTTTTTTCCCTTTGATTGGGAAGCGGCGGAGTTACGAGCGGCTTTTCAAATTAGTTTCAGCACGGATCGAATAAGGGGACATTCACCGGGAAGAAGCGTGCCCGATCCGGCGGCGGCGTATCCTTTTGCCGGATTCGTCCGTCTTGGCTGTTGACGGGCTGTCATCCTCGACATCGCCCTCCCAAACGAATTGGAGCGTTACCATGGAGAGCAAGCAGAGCCTGGCAAACAAGATACACTACGAAAGGCTCGCGGAGGCTTGGCGCAGCGGTCGCGAATTGCCGCCTGAAGTCTCCGAATGGTCTGTGTTGACGGCGGAACCGGGCGGCGTCGATTACATCGAGACGAACCTCGGCGACAAGACAGCGCTGTGGGTTCAGCCAAAACGGGCGGCCAAGGATCGGGTCATGCTCTACCTGCACGGCGGTGGCTATGTCGGCGGATCGATCTGGACCCATCGCAAGATGGTCGGGCACCTCGCCAAGGCGATTGGCTGTTACGCTTTGCTTGCCACTTACGACTATGCGTTTGAGAGCAAGTTCCCGCGCCAAATAGAGCAGGCCGTGACCGCGTTCGAGTGGCTGGGCGAGCAGGGTATCAGGCCGAAGCATACTATCGGTGCGGGCGATTCCGCTGGCGCGGGCCTGATCATTGCCGCCGCGATGAGACTCCGTGATGCGGGACGTCCCTTGCCGGCCGCGATCCTCAGTATCTCTGGCTGGCATGATCTGTCGGCAAGCGGACTTTCTTATGAAGCGAACCGCGAGAAGGACGTCTTCTTCCAGAAGGCGACCGTGGATATGCTGGCATCGCAAGTCCTTGGAGGGGCTGATGCCCGGCATCCATTCGCCAGCCCAATCTTTGCCGATCTCAAGAGCCTGCCGCCGATCTATCTGCAGGCGGGCGGAGACGAAACCCTGCTTGACGACAGCCGGGCGCTCGCCGACCGCGCGAAGGACGCCGGTGTCGAGGTGCGCTTGGAGATATTTCCGGGTATGCTGCATTCGTTCCAGATGATGGCTGGCCGCGCGCCCGAAGCCGACGACGCGATAGAGCGGTTCGCACAATGGGTTCGTTCCAAGCTCGGCCTGACCGGAACCGCAGCAACACCCGGCGAAAGTCAGGAGGTCGCATGACTCGCAAATTGAAAGTGGGCAAGTGCGCGTTTGCAGACCTTGGACACGCGCTTGTCCGCCCAAAGGCTCGTCGATACGCATCGCTTCAGGAACGGCGTCGTGGTCCTCACCTGTGTTCCTCGATGACGCCAAGATGTGGCAGGTGAGGGACATGCCTGAGCGACCGAACGGCTTATTCGACGCGCAGTATCGAGCCTTTCTCGAGACGGTATCAGACGTCCGCGCCCAACTGCATCGCTACTGCGCCCGCATGACCGGTTCACGGCTCGACGGTGAGGATCTCATGCAGGAGACGCTGTTCGAGGCCTACACGAAGATCGAGACCCTCGACGATGCCAGCAAGCTAAAACCCTGGCTCTTTCGCATCGCTCACAATCGCTGCATTGACTTTCTGCGGCGGCGCGATGCGCGCGAGCGCGCGGAAAGCGCCTATTCGGACGATATTGGTGTCGTCGCTGCAGAGCCGGCGACGACCGGTGCACATCGCGCCATCGAACGGCTGGTTGGCCACCTGCCGCCCAAGGAGCGCGCCTGCGTCCTCCTGAAGGATGTGTTCGATTATTCCCTGGAAGAGACCGCAGAGCTCGTGGCCTCGACGGTTGGCGGCGTCAAATCCGCGCTCTCCCGCGGGCGGGCGAAGCTCGCGGACTTGCCGGCGGAACCTGCCGGCGAACCGAGCAGTCCGCTTGATCCCGACACCGCGCGGATCTTGCAGTGCTATGTTGACCTCTTCAACCGCCATGACTGGGATGGCGTGCGCAGCCTCACCAGCGCCGATGCTCGGTTGAGGGTCGCAGACTGCTTCGACGGTCTGCTCAGAAACTCTCCCTATTTCGCCGAATACGAGCGCAACCCGGACACCTGGACCATGGAGTTCGGGGCGATCGACGGAGAACCTGTCCTGCTCGTGCTCTTCCAGCGAGGCGACCGGTGGCAGGTCGCGTGGCCGGTGCGCGTCCGTGTCGCCGGTCGGGTCATCGACCGCATCGAAGATTATTATGCCTGCCCGTGGGTCATTGGAAACGCCTCGGAGGCTGACCTGCAACTCATGGCCGGGTCCGCCGTCTCGCAGGGAGCATGACGGAGGCGGTGTAGAGGAGGGCCGGCGATTGACAGTCACCAATCCACGGCCGTTGAGGGCTAATGGCCGGGAGAATCTTTACGGGTGTCCGCATAGGCAACCAGCGCCTGTTGTCGCGCTGCTTGATGGTCAACGATGGGATGAGGATAATTCTGGCCCAGAACAACGCCCGCCGCGTTCAAAATGTTCTCGGGTGCGAGCCAAGGTGCGTGCAGATATTTGTCGGAAAGATTTTTCAGCTCCGGCACAAATTCCCGCACATAGGCGCCCGATGAATCGAACTTGGCGCCCTGCAACATAGGATTAAAAATGCGAAAATAAGGCGCGGCATCTGCACCCGATCCTGCAACCCATTGCCAACTGGCGGCATTGCTGGCGGGGTCGGCATCCACAAGCGTATCCCAGAACCACGCTTCGCCCTTGCGCCATTCGATGCGCAGGTGCTTGATCAGAAATGATGCGGTGATCATACGGACCCGATTGTGCATCCAGCCTGTTTTCCAGAGTTGGCGCATGCCGGCATCGACGATCGGATAACCCGTACGGCCCTGTTGCCATGCCTTGAGATCATCGGCCTTGTTCTGCCAGGCGAAGCCATCAAACGATGCATTGTAGTTCTTGGTCGCAAGCGCGGGATTGTTGAACAGGAGATGGTAGGAAAATTCCCGCCAGCCGATTTCCCTGCGGAATTTATCCACATCCTTGCCTTCCCGCGCAAGGCTCGGTGATTTCAGGGCATGCCATATCTGGAACGGTGTGATCTCACCGTGGGCGAGATGGGGGGAAAGCCTTGACGTTGCTTCGATGGCAGGCTTGTCCCGATCATGATCGTAGCCGCTAATAGCGCCGCCGAGAAAGGCGGCTAGTTTTTCCTGTGCGCCGTTTTCCCCCGGCGTCCAATCCTTGGCAAAGTCGTTCGCCCAGTCGGGTTTCTCAGGCAGAAGCGCCCAGTCGTTCAGGCACTCCGAACCCATCGATTCATGATATGGCTCCAGCGTTCGCGGTGCTGGAACCGGGTCACGTGGTTCCGGACCTGCCGTCAAAGCCCGCCAGAACGGCGAATAGACGCGATAGAACCCGCCAGTGCCGGTTTTGAACAAGAACGGCTCATGCAGGAGATGCCCGTCAAAGCTTTCTGCCGATATGCCTCGGCGGCTGAGTTCGGATTTGAGGCTTGTGTCCGTCCTGACGCCGGGGGGATCGTACCGCCTGTTCCACAGAACCATGTCGGCGCCTGTGTCGTCCAGCAACCGATCAACAATGGTCTGTGTCGCCCCGCGTTTGAGAACAAGGTTCGCGCCAAGAACCCCGAGCGACGCTGAAAGCGCAGCCAGTGAGTGGTGCAGCCACCATTGGCGCGCGCCGCCAACAGGCCGTGATGCTTCGGTGTTCCCCTCATCCCAAATGAATACGGGAATGACTGGTTTACCTGTGTTTGCGGCTGCATACAGGGCACGATTGTCGCTGATCCGCAGATCGTGTCTGAAGAGGACAATGACGGGGAAACGGGTGGCCGATGATTGCTGTTCAGTCATGTATGCCTGTTATTTTGAGAACTGCGTATCCGATTCCGTTCGGCGCGCAATGATTGTCCGGGTTTGAACAGGCGTCCGCGGCCGGGGGCTGCATTTGACACCCTTGACCCAGATCCATAGGGCTTCCCAATGGATGCCTGCAATGACCTTGAGAGTCAGCAGGGGATAGCCGAGAAACAGCTTTAGCAACTGGCGGTCGCTGAATTCCTGCCGCTTGCCTGAAAAGGCTGTTGCGATGATGAGCCCGTCCTTGTCGCTCGCGTTGATGACAACCGATGCTGTATCGGCTGGCCGGGTGATGGTGAAATCATAGTCCAGCGCCATCTCCATGAAGGGCGAAACGTAGAATTCCTTGCCGCATTCCTGATGCAACGGCTTGCCGTCGTCCGTATCGCCCAGCGGAAAAACGTAGCTGTGACGCTGGCCGAACGTGTTGTTGACCTCGTAGATCAGTGCCTTCAGCCTGCCGTTCCTATCATGGCAGAAATAGACGCTCAGCGGGTTAAACACATAGCCAAGTATTCTGGGCATGGTCATCAGCTTGATGGGCCCACCATCGGGCACCATGCCGGCATCCCGCAGATGGTCCTCCACATAACCGCGCAGGTCCGGACACCGCGCTGCCGCATCAAACTTGGAGCCATGGTCGCCATCGAAGAAACCGAAGAGATTGAATCGGTTGTGGGAGAACAACCGGCTGGCGCGCGCGATACCTTCGATCTCATCAATATCGAGCAGCATGTAGAACATGCGGTAACGCAGAAAATGCTGTTTGGGGCGCAGGCGCCTATGGGTGACCCTGCCAGTGTAGATCGCCGAGCGGAAGGCATTCATGCCGCGACCCCGATTGGTTCGGGGCGGTTCTGGCGATAGATGCGCCCGGATTCATCGGCAACCTGCCAGGGTCTGCGCGCGCCGCCGAGATCTTCCGCCACAGCAAGGCCCGCTTGCAATCCGTCTTCGTGGAAGCCCGCGCCAAAATAGGCGCCGCAGTACCAGGTGCTGCGCTGTCCCTGCATCTGCCAGAGCTGTTTTTGCGCCTGCATCGCCGCTCTGTCAAAAATCGGGTGGGTATAGGTTTCCCGGTGCAGGATTTTTTGCGCATCCGGCTGATGCTGCGGATTGAGTGTGACGAAGAACTGACGGTCGGTTTCGAGCGGCTGCAACCGGTTCATCCAGTAGGTCACACACAGCTGGTTGCCCGGACCTGCAGCTTCCCGGCGCTGTCCCAGATAGTTCCAGCTGGACCAGACGGCCCGCCGTTTTGGCATGAGTGCGTCGTCTTCATGCAGAACAGCATGGTTCACCGAATAGCGGAAAGCGGAAAGAAGGTTGGCTTCCAGGGGCGTCGGGTCGGACAGCAGCGCCAGCGATTCATCGGCGTGACCGGCCAGGACAACGTGATCGAAAACCCGGGTAACACCATGGATATCGGTCACGGCGGCGCTGTCTCTGCCGCGACGGATGGATGCGGCGGCACATCCGGTCCGGATGCGGTCTCTGTAACCTGCCGTGAGGCGATCGACATAGGCGCGGCTGCCGCCCTTGACGGTGCGCCATAGCGGCCGGTTGGCGAGTTTCAGCAGGCCGTGATTGTCGCAAAAGCGGATGAACGCCTCTGCGGGATAGTCGAGCAATGCCGATGCCGGCGCCGACCAGATGGCAGCTGCCATGGGCAGGAGGTGATCGTCGCGGAAGGCGCGGCCATATCCCTCCCGTTCCAGAAATTCACCCAGAGCAAGCAGGCCGAGTTTGCCCGCATGGGCAGGAGTTTCGCGATAGAAGCGCAGGAGATCGCGCAGCATCATCCAGAAACGCGGATTGAACAGGTTGCGCTGCTGGGCAAACAGGCCGCTGAATCCGGTGCCCGAATACTCCAGCTTGCCGTCGTCGAGCGATACCGCAAAGGACATGTCCGATGCCGCTGTTTGCACGCCGAGATGGTCGAGCAGGGCAGTCAGATTCGGATAGGTATGTTCATTGAAAACGATGAAACCGGTATCAACCGGAATCGGGCTTCTGTCTGTCTGGCCGACGAGGAAAGTATTGCTGTGACCACCCACGCGCAGCTCCCGTTCGAAAACGGTCACGTCATGATTCTGGGAAAGAAGCCATGCGGCGGACATGCCCGCAATACCCGATCCTATGACAGCAATTTTCAACGATGTTCTCCCGTACTCATCATGTGGAAACAACACGGATCGGCATGATCAGACGTTGTTTCTTGCAGCATCAGTGCATACGGTGGAAATACGGAATTGGATCAGGATTAGTTTCGGTGCTGATCCGATTGCGGCGCATCTGCGTATTGAGCGGTATGAATGGCCTCGCAACCCTACCTTTCGGCGATTTCCACAGGATATGGCAGCGTTTTGGACGCCGTCCGTTTTCGATTGCCGGAACAAACCCGGCAATCAGGCGTACCGTTCAGACAATGACTGGGCCCGCCGATTATTCCGCAAAAATCCTTCGTATCGCGCAGCGCAGTGACAAGGCGGCTTTCGCCGAACTTTTCGGCTATTATGCGCCGCGTATCAAAGGGTTTTTCATGCGCGGCGGCATGGCGCCGGGGCAGGCCGAGGAACTGGCGCAGGAAACCATGCTGATGCTCTGGCGCAAGGCGTCTCTGTTCGATCCCGCCAAAGCGTCGGCTTCCACCTGGATTTTCACGATTGCGCGAAACCTGAGGGTCGATGCGATCCGGCGCGAGCGTTATCCCGCAGCGCATCTCATGGAAGAACATGAGCCGGATTTTGACCTTCTCCGTCGGAGATGCTGCTGCGGCTGGAAGGTGAAACGCTGGTGCGCACGGCCATGCAGAAATTGTCGCCAGAGCAGATGAGCGTCATCCAACTGCACTATTTTGATGACAAGCCGCACAGTGAGATCGCCCGGACGCTGGATTTGCCGCTGGGAACCGTCAAATCCCGGTTGCGTCTGGCGATGCAGCATCTCAGAAATCTGCTGGGCGAGGAATGAGCTGACATGACCCATCGCCCTTCCGATGACATTCTGATGGCCTATGCCGCGGGCAGCCTTGCCCAGGGACCGGCGCTCGTTGTCGCGGCGCATTTGTCGCTCTGCCCGGACAGCGCCGAACGCGTGCGGCAGTTCGAGGTCGCGGGTGGTATTGCGCTCGAGGATGTACCGGTTGCGGAAATGGCTGCAGATGCCCTGGAACAGGTTCTTGCGCGTCTTGATACGCCATCATCCTTGCAGGTCATGCCGCAGGTCCGGCATCTCGCCGCCATGCCGGATGGTCTGGTTCTACCGTCACCGCTGGAGCAATATGACATCGGCAAATGGAAGTTCCTGGCGCCGGGCGTGCAGTGGAGCTCGATTGGCAGAGGCGGTGCGCCCCGCAATCGGCCGATGCTGCTGCGCGCGAAGCCCGGAATGGTGCTGCCGGAACACACCCATAGAGGTATCGAATATACGCTGGTGCTCAAGGGGACGTTGCACGATGCGCTGGGTGATTATTATCCGGGCGATCTTGTTGTCGCCGATGCCAGTCTTGAACATGAGCCCAAGGCGGGGCCCGACGAAGAATGCATCTGTCTGGCCGTCGTGGATGGGCGTTTGCAATTGAAGAGTGTGCTCGGCCGCCTCGTTCAACCATTGCTTGGATTTTAACGTGTTGCGTCAGCTGCTAACACTTTTGACGGTTGTAACGCTGGTTGGATGTTCGGCCGGAAAGATGCTCGATATCACGACGTCATCCGGCGGGGCTTCTGTTACCCGGAACATTGCCTACGGCGTGGATCAGCGGCAGGCTCTGGACATCTATGCGCCCAAAAACACCAGCGCTGCGCCCATGGCAATTTTCTTTTACGGCGGCACCTGGCAAAGCGGGGATAAGGCAACATACGCTTTTGTGGCTTCGGCGCTGGCGGCCAGAGGTATCGTCACGGTGGTTCCGGATTACCGGCTGTATCCTGACGTGCGTTATCCGGCCTTCCTGCAGGATGGGGCGGCCGTGGTCCGCTGGGCGAAGGATCGCGGTAAGAGCTATGGCGGAGACCCCAACAAAATCTATCTCATCGGGCATTCGGCCGGCGCCTACATCGCCGCCATGCTGGCAGTGGACAAGAGGTGGCTCGGCGAGCAAAAGCTTGATCCGGCGCGCGATCTGAAGGGGTTTGTCGGCATTTCCGGACCGTATGATTTTCTGCCGTTCGACGATAAAACCGTGGCCGATATTTTCAGCCCGGCGCGGACACCAGAATCAACGCAGCCGGTCAATCAGGTTCGACCCGGCAATCCGCCGGTACTCCTGCTGCACGGGCAGAGCGATGATGTTGTCTATCCGCGCAACAGCATGGCGCTTGACAAGAAGCTGCGGTCTGTCGGGTCTCCGGTCCAGACGAAGCTTTATCCGGGTGTCGGTCACATCGGCATTATCGGAGCGATGGGATCGCCGATCCGCTTCGTTGCGCCGACACTGCGGGATACCGTTGATTTCATTCTTGGGCATGGGGGGAACGACAGATCATGACCGGCGCGCCGTCAGACTTTCCGGCATCGTGACTTCAATGGCGGAGTGCGAGGACATAGGTCGACCTGTCAAACCGTGGCCAGCCACCACCGCGTGAACAGAAGACTGAGGGTTGCGCATAGAGCCGATGCGAAGGTACCCCAGCCCATATCGACAATCGTCACCATCGTGGACCACTGTTTGAGTGTCGCCTGATTGGTCAGATCATAGGTCGCATAGGCCATGAAGCCGAAAAGCGCCCCATAGACGAGAGCGGTTGTCCAGCGGCCGTTTTCCAAAGCGGGGCTGACCGCGAAGATTACGATACCCGCGACAAAGATCAGATAGAAGGCAATTGCCGCGGGATAGTTGGCCTGTGTGCCAATGACATCGGGAATCCGGCTGCGGTAGAAGCCGTTTGCCATGATGCTGAGCCAGACATAATCGACCGCAAGAAACAGCGCCGCTGTCGAGAGATAGGCGATGACGTATTTGAGCATGAAAGATTCCTTTCTGCCTCATACGCTGGCGCCCTTTGGATGGATCATCCATATCGGGATAAAGCGAGCTGCGTCTTCATCGTCACAATCGTGATCAGGGACGGCGGCATTGCGTATGAACAAAGCAGTGGGATTTACGAGATTCCAACTGAGGCGAAGAGTTTCGCGCGTCAGGGGTTGAGCGGTGGCAGTGCTGGCTTCTCGTGCTTCACGTCAAGCCGCTTGCCATTGCCGTCACGCCACGAGAAAATGGCGGAGGCCAGTTTGTTCATGGTGATTTTGGAGTTCGCCGCGATATGCGAACGGTATAAATCCGCTTCAAAAGCCTCAAGTGCATTCAGAATTTCCTGATCCTGGGTAGCGGCGGCCCAGGCCGCAATGCTTTTATATCCGGCACTTGCCGTCCAGGTTTCGAGAGCCGCATAGGCCGCTGCCGGATTGTCCGAGTTCAAGGCGAGATACAGCTGCCGGAACCTGGCGGGTTCTGATCGTTCAAGCATCTTCTGGCGTGCATCCATCCATTTGAACAGGCGCGGCAATGCGATCCAGCAGAACCATGCTGCCAAAACCGCTGCGGACAGGATTATCCCGGCAAGCACTATTGTATGCAGCGAAGGTGCCCGCGACGATTGCGGTTGTGCCGGCGTATCCGGAATGATCGCATTCGTCGTCGCGGGAGCCGCCTTCACGGTGAGCGCAATGGTGGAAAGCTTGGCCTGCTGGCGACTGGCTTTGCCCGTATCGTACCAGTCGATGGAAAGGCCCGGAATGGTCAGGCTGCCTTCGCGCTCTACGATGTAAGTGATGCTGTCGGTCCGCCTGCTGCCCGATCCGCCACCGGCTCCTTTGATGCCGTTCTCCAAACGCGGCGGTTTGATATACATCCTGACGCTGGCCGGCGCTTCAAAATGCGGTTGCGGCAACATCATTGCCTGCGTTCCCCCGGCAGTCTGCGACACGGTCCGCACCAGGGTGTCCCCGACTGTCAGTTTGCCGGGGTCGCTGTCCAAGGTCTGTGACAGCTCGAGACTGGTCGCGGCAAGGATGGGTCCGGCGTTGCCGCTGCCGGGCACTTCATTCACATGAAACCTCGCGGGCGGAAGCGACACTTTCGCCGTGACCGACTGACCCGGCACGGCGGCGTAGCCGAATTCTATGTCTGCGGTCGGCAATACATAGTTGCCCGTCAATTGCGGAATGACGAGATACGTGCGGCGGATTCCCGAGTACTGCGCTCCGTCCTTGACGACGTTGAGGTTCTGGGCGCGCCCGTCGGAGAGCGTGACAATCGCATTTGGAAGATCGACCGCGGGAAATTGTGGCGGTGCGGTGAAATAATTCGGTACGAAGACATTGATGTCGATCTGGATCTGTTGACCCGCAACCAAAGTACCCTTCGTGGCAACGGTCGCTTCAACAAAAGGGTCGGCGGCGAAAGCGGTATGATGCCAGAACAACACCAGCAAGGCTGCAGCAAGGATTCTCATTTCGCACCCCGCGCCGCTTCGAGTGCAAATTTCCGCGCCAGCAGCTGTGCCGGGCTGACCGCAATGTTCTTCATCCAGATATCCGCCGCCTGTTCCGCGACATCGACCTCTCCCTCTTTCCCCTGTTTACCCTTTTCATCGAATTGGATCTGATCCGGATCGTCATCCGGATCCCGCGGCTCTTCGCTCTCGTCCTTCTTTTTGCGCGCTGCAAGCCGCTCGGCAACGGCAAGGTTACCCTTGGCCGCTATCCAGTCCTTGCGCACCGCCAGCGCTTTTTCATATGCGGCAACAGCCGCGTCATATTTTCCAAGCTGCATGAGGCAATTGCCTTGATTGAACCAGCTTTCGGGCGTGTTTTCGCGTGCGAATGCGTTTATCGCCTCGTCAAATTTCCTGGCACGGTATAGCGACGCTCCTTTCCAGGCCGGATCGGCGAACGTGTCGGCAGCGTCCGGAAAATCCCCGCGTTGATAGGCAAGGCGGCCCTGTTGGTCTCGGGTGAGCCAAGCGTCGACAAACCAGTTGTCAGCGGCACGAGCCGTATCCGTGCTGGTGATCATATGGAAGGCAAGGATGGCCCCCGTCCATCGGATGCCCCCGCCACGCCGGAAAGTGAAAGCGGCAAGCAGCGCGATCGGGATCGTCAGCCACCAGCCGAAATCCCGCCACCGGGTTTGGCCGGCATCGGACCGCTGTTCAAAATGCGTCCGGATGTGTTGGGCAATCCAATGCACGTCGCTGTCATCCGCCGTGTAAGTGGCGACACTGGTTTCGCTGTTGCGCAACTCTCTCAAAGCATCAATGTCGAGTTTGGCAAAGATGCGGTTGCCATTGGCATCATTGGCAAAGCTGCCGTCGGCGGTCTTGACCGGACCGCCCTGCGCAGTGCCGATGCCGAGTACCACGAGGCCGCTTTGCCGCTTCGATTGAACAGCTGCGAGCGAGCTGGAATCGATACCGTCGGTCAATAAAAGGATCGTGCCGGTTGCCTCGTCATCGGCCAGTGTTTTTTCTGCCAGTTCCAGCGCGGCCGCAGTGTTCCGGCCGCCGACCGGCATGATGGGCGTGACCAGGGAATTCACATAGGTCCGGATAAGCGAAGCGTCCTCCGTCAGCGGCAGCACGAGATGAGCTGATCCGGCATAGGCGATCACTGCGGTCTTGGCCGCCGGACGCAATGCCAGTATGTCGTCAATCTTCAGCTTGGCCCTTTCCAGCCGCGACGGTGTCACGTCAATCGCATCCATTGTCCGCGAGAGGTCGATTGCGACAACAAGAGCGGCGGCATCCTGCACAAACGGCGGCAGTTCCTTTTGCCAGGTCGGCCCCGACAGCGCGATCGCCGATAGGGCCATCAGCATTGCCATCCAATGATGGGGGCGGATGCCGCCGCGGTGCTCCCTGCCGGAAATCAGATGATCGAGCAACTGCGGTGCAATCATGCCGCGCCACTTTATTCTCATGTCACCTTGCCGCGAGGCCAGCCAAAGGAACAGCATCGCCGCCGGAATGCCGGTCAACCACCACGGTCGCAGGAAGTGGAAGTCGGCGATCATGGCTGCGCACCGCCGGGCAATTCCCGGCGCCTCCTGAATTCCGTTCCCAACCATGCGAGTGCATGAAATACCACTAGGAGAACCAGAGCAGCGCTGAGCGGATAGACAAAGAGCTCGGTCCGCGGCTGCCAGGACAGAATTTTCTGTGTGGCAGGCGTTATCCGGTCCAGGGTCGCATAGACGTCCTCCAGGCTTTTCAAATCCTGCCCGAAGAAATAGCGGCCACCGGTGACCTCAGCGATCTTCTGCAGCATGGCCACGTCCAGTTTGTCCTCGCCAACCGCATTCATGTCGCCAATTCCGATTGTATGGACGGTGATCCTGGCTCCTTTGGCGATATCGGCAGCTTTTGCAGGAGGCATTTTGCTCGCGGTATCGTTCCCGTCGGTCAAAAGCACAAGCACCTTTTCCGGAATGTTCGGATCATTGAACATTTTGATGGCGAGCCCTATCGCATCGCCAAGAGCTGTTCTCGGTCCAGCCATCCCGGGAAGCGCATCCGCTATCATCGTCTGAACCGTGGCATGGTCCATCGTGAACGGCGCAAGCGGGTAGGGTGCGTCGCCGAAGGCAATCAGACCAATCCTGTCGCCCTGCCGCTTCGACACGAAATCAGCTACAACTTTGCGCACTGCCTCGACGCGCGGCACGAGGGTGCCGTTTGGTTCGCGGAAATCCTTCGTGTCCATGGACTGGGATAAATCGATAGCAAGCATGAGGTCCCGCTGCGGTTGCGTCTTCTGCAGCGGCGGCTCGATAAACTGCGGACGGGCAAGCGCAAGGACGATCAGTATCCAGGCAAGGCTTGCGGATAGAGTCTGCAGGACGGACCGTTGCGAAACCAGCGATCCCGTGGTCGGAACAACGCCAGCCGCGCGGGCGACTTCTTCGAAGAAGGGAATGCGGACCGCAGTGGTCTGCTCCTTGTAAGGCGGCACAATCCACCAGATCAGCAGCGGTACGGGAAGCAGGACAAGCAGCCAGGGATAATCAAGTTGATACATGATGCTTTCCGATCCAGCGGATGGCTGCTTGCCTCAACTGCGAAGCATCCGGGCCCGATGCCGCATTCGCGGACACATATTCCAGTTCCGCAATGAAACGGGCAAGCTCGGGGTCCAGGCTGTGGTTGGGTGCCGTGCGCTCCAGGAAAGCCACCCACTCCTTTCCCGTCAGCGAGGCCACCTGTTCGCGCGGCCATGCGGCAAGCGCGGTCCTTTTCAAGATGACCGGCACACTTCCGGGAAGGTCGGCCGTGCTCATCTGCCGTATGCAGCTGATCGCTTCCCTGCGGTAACGGTTCCTCCGCCACCGCCTTGCCGATCGCCAAATGCTCCATCCAAGCGCAAGGCAAATGGCACCGGCAAGCACGGCCCAGCCCCAGGTTTGCGGCATCCACGACACGTCAGGGGGGAGCGCAATGTCTGCGAGCGTTTTCAGCGCAGTTTCCGTGAGGTCATCGGGCATTGGCGCGAGTTCGGCCATCTCACCGTCTCCGCTGTCGCCATGCCGCCTGCGCGAGCAGACTGCGCAATTGCGGCGCGGTTTCCTGGGCGGATGAAACCGGCAGCATCGGCAGTCCGAGTTCGACTTGCCAGGCGAGAAGGTTGCGCCCGCGTTGACGTGCGAATTCGCCGATCGCGCTTCGCATCTGGGGTCGCTGGAATGCCAGTTCGGCTTGCGTGGAGCCGCCGCTGACGACGATCCCGCCGCTGGTCGGGAGTTGAAGCAGAAAAGGATCGTAGACCAGGATTGCCAGCACATCGTTGTGCGTCGCGAGCCGCAGCAGCATGTCCTTGGTCGCGTCGGTATGGCCGTCGAAATCACTGACGATGACAATCAGATGATCGTGATCCGCCACGCTGGCGACCGCCTGGAGAGCGGCATTGAGCTGTCCACTGGATCGTCTTGCCGGCGTATCCGCCGTCAATTCCTGATTCATCACGGATATTCTGGTCGACAGAGCGAAAATTGCTTCGCGGCTGCGGTGAGGCCGCAGTTCATCAATTCTCTCGTCGTTGAAGACAAAACCGCCGACACGGTCTCCGGAACCGAATATGCGCCATGCGCAAAGCGCCGCGGCTTCCGCCGCAGTCACCGATTTCATCGAGCGGCGGCTGCCGAAGAACATGTTCGTCCTCTGATCAACGACAATAAGCGCCGGGCGCTCCTTTTCCTCGCCGTAAATCCGCACGAACGGCTTTCCCGTCCGGGCCGTAACCCGCCAGTCGATGGTGCGGATATCGTCGCCCGCGTGATATTCACGCAATTCTTCAAAAGTCAGACCGCGGCCACGCATTTTTGAGTCGTGCCGTCCGACCAAAGACTGCTGCACCGTGGTCTTCTGCAGAAATGTCAGGTTGCGGGCCACCATCTCCAGCTTGGCCAGATCGTCTACGGTGACATAAACGCCGCTTGTGGTTTTCTGCACATGGGCGGGACGCGTGACCATGGCATTCAAGCCACAGCCACGAGTTCGACGATCCGGTCGATCACTGCATCAGGTGATATACGTGCGGCGTGCGCGTCGTAGGACAGGATGAGCCGATGCCGGAATACATCGTGAACGATGGCTTTGACGTCGTCGGGCGTGACGTAGTCGCGCCCCTTGAGCCAGGCGTATGAGCGCGAAACCTTGTCCAGTCCGATCACTCCGCGCGGGCTCACGCCAACCTGCAGCCACTTGGCCAGATCCTTGTCCAGCTTCAGCGGATAGCGCGTGGCAAAGACAAGGGCCACCATATAATCCTCAACAGCCTTGGCCACGGTTACAGTGCCAATCGCCTTGCGGGCATCGAATACTGCGGAGGCACTGATTTTCCGGGCGGATTTGGCTGATTTCGCCTGTGCATTCTCCTCGCTTCGCACCAGTCGCATGATCGCTGCTTCGGACGCCTCATCCGGATATCCGACTTCGATATGCATGAGAAAGCGGTCAAGCTGGGCTTCCGGAAGAGGATAGGTGCCTTCCTGTTCGATCGGATTTTGCGTCGCCATCACCATGAAAAGGTCGGGAAGGGGATAGCTCTTGCCTCCCACCGTCACCTGGCGCTCTTCCATCCCCTCGAGCAGGGCCGACTGAACCTTGGCAGGTGCGCGGTTGATTTCATCGGCGAGTATAAGGTTGGCGAAGATGGGTCCCTGCTGAAATTTGAACTGACCCTTGCCACCTTCGCTGAAATAGATTTCCGATCCTGTTATGTCAGCTGGCAGCAGATCGGGCGTGAACTGCACACGCGACAGTGAAGCATCAAGATTCTTCGCCAGGCTTTTGATTGCTCTTGTCTTTGCCAGGCCCGGCAGGCCTTCGACGAGAAGATGTCCGTTGGCCAGGAGGCCAAGCAACAGGCGTTCAACCATCGCCTGCTGGCCAATGATGGACTCGCCGATGTGTTTGCCAAGGAGTGTAATGTCGT
>NZ_AP027916.1:0-556636 GCF_055378485.1 Phyllobacterium sp. T2-21
ACCGCCTCGGCAAACTGATCCTCATCCACCAGGACGGTCAGCTTCCCGTCTTTTTGCGGTTTGCGCGTTGCCGAAATCCCATGCGTCAACAGCGTGGCCACAATCTGGTTGGCCTCGCGCTGGTCAAGGTTGGTGTAGAGATCCGATTTGCATGCCTGCAGGAAACATACGGCGGCGATCGCCAAAATCATGCGTTGGAACGTGTGCGTCATGGGATTGCTGTTTGCCTCAACCACCGCCGCGGGTCGTTTCGCGAACGCTGGTGGTCAGTTGAATGGGCACATTGGCAATCATGTGCTGACGCTGCATCAGGTCAAACGACATCGTCAGCCCCTGTATCAGATTGCCCATCTTGTCCTTATTGAGAGAAGCCTGCTGATCCTTTGCCTGTCCGGCAGGTGTGGCTATTCCATCGCCCGATGCCAGGAACCGTTGAACCTCAACTCTTCCGCTCTCAAGACGATCGGCAACCGACTTGAAGGTGGTGCCAAGACTGCGGCCAATGTCAACGGGACTTGCGCCGTGCGGCATGGATTGGATCGTTGTCGCGACATGTTCGTAGATATTCTGCTGATTGGCAGAAACCGGCGTAACCGGCTGGTGTTGCGACAGGCCACTGACGGAAGTTATGGGGGTAACCATTGGTGCGTACCTCACTGGTTGATTGCAGCAGATGCTTACTCGGCTGAATTGGCCTCACTCATCTGGTCGCCAGCAATGTCCATGATGAACTGCGTGAACATCGAGGTTGCCCCCGAGAGCATGGAGGATGCCAACGCCTCTTCGAACTGCTGTTGCTGGGCGGCATCATCGACAGGGGGAGATGCTTGTTGCGCGGCGGCCGGTGCGATCCGTTCAGCGGTCATGATTGAAACTCCTCAATTTGGTGTTTTGGTCAAAGCATTTTTGGATTGTGCTGCCTGAGCGTCTGTGCGTTTACGCGCCGTCTGCAGCTCAACAGTCTCATCGACGGTTGATCCGCGGCCGCGAAACACGCGCACTCTCGGATCATCATCGGTCGCGGGCGGCGGCTGTATGGTTGAAATAACCTCCCTGGTGACGGCGATGTAGGATGGCGGACCCGACACGCGCAGCGCCGCCGCATTCTTGCTGTAGGTGATCGAAAAACGCTCATCGTAAAGACCCATGCGCTTCATCTCCTGCAGCACGGCATCGCCGGTGAGCCGCCCCAGCTCGATGACCTGTGTTTTGAACTCGTCACTGGAACTGATGTGAAGAATGGCACCATCGAAATACCAGTTGACGCCATTGCCCTGTGCAAGTTCATCCAGAAATTGTCCTGCCGTTTGCGCCTTGACCTGGCCGCGGATCTGGCCGCGCACCTGACCGTCGAGGACAACCGGAAATCCGAGATTGCGGCCGAACTCCTTCATGGCTCCGGGCAAGTCCTGATTGATCAGCACGTAATTGTAGGGTTTGCTCGCCCATTCCGGCAGTGCGGCCGCGGCCGATGTGCCACACGCCACCACCACTGCAGCGAGCGCCATCAGGAAAGCGGAATGACCCACATAGGTGATGTTTGCTGTCACGCTTTCACATCCGGTTTATGATAAAATCACCATCAAAGGATTACAATTGTGAGTATTCACTGTCAACGTGGTTGTGAGCGTCTTTGAAGCGGGCCGGCGTTCCTTCAGATTCATTTTGTCTGATGAAATTATCCATATAAAACATGCATTTATTTTGTTAGTTGGCGTTAGATCACCTGCGGTTTCGACGGATAGGTGTAATATTTGTAAGATAAAACACGGCCGAATGGGGGCAATCTTTTTCCTGTAACATTGCCAATTTATGAGTATGCTGTTAGTTGTGAATTCGCACTGATTTGTGCTTGAAAAAGGCTCGGAGTCACGAGCCTGTGATTAATTGAAACGCAAAAGGGATTCATCATGGCTCAGTCAGGTTCCGTCAACGCATCCTCCTCATCCACCAATTTCGACAGCAATCTTGCTTCTTTGAAGGAAGCATTTGATCGCATCCAGAAAGAAGCAACGCAGACAAAGCTTGCAACAATGGATGGTCAGAGCGTGCTTGACATCGCCAAGGCAAAAATCGGCTGATTTTACTGCGGGAGAGGGCGGTTCGTGCTGTCCTCTCCTTATCTTCTTCGAGGCGCCATTGGGCGCCGATGCCGGCGGCCACAGTTAATACAGGTTTCTCATGATGTTGATGAAGCAGATTCCGAGCGGCACAGGCGAACTGACGTTGAATGTCCTCGATGGCGTTCATCGCGGCGTTGTGGTCCCCATTTCCGGTGATGATTGCCAAATCGGCTCTTCCACGGACTGCGACCTGTTTTTGAGCGACAGTTCGATAGAGGAACGTCATTTCTCCATTCGCCGCGCCGGGGCAATGGTGGTTATCGGCGCCCATAACGGTGAGGTTGTCATCAACAACCGCACAAAGCTCGAAATCGGCAAGGGCATGCGTACAAGGCTGCCCGTGAGGATTTCCGCAGGCGGCGTTTCCATGGTTCTGAATGGACCGGCGAAAATGAAGCCGGATCTGCAATCACGCCTTCGACCATGGCGTAAATTCGGGCTGATTGGTGGCTGCATTGCCTTGCTGGCCGTGTCAATCGCGCTCGTTCAGGCCGGCATTGCCGGTAATTTTGACAGTCGCCGTGCCGGTTCCGAGGCTGCCGCCGCGTTGCAGGCTGCGCCCGTATCCGCGGCGGCAGGAGATCCCCGTCAGGTGCTCAGCCAGATGCTGGCTGACAATGGCCTTGAGGCTCTGGATGTTCAGTGGGAGGGATCGCGTGTGCATGTCGGCGGTGCGGTCGATCAGGGGCAGATGAAAAAGTGGACTGATGTCCAGTACAGATTTGACAGCCAGTATGGCAGCCGCAACGTCGTGTCGAGCAGTGTTCACGAAGAGGCGAAAAGAATTCAGCCGAAATTCAAGCTGCAGGCGGTCTGGTTCGGAGAAAAGCCCTATGCGATTGCCGCTGACGGTTCACGTCTCTACACGGGCGCCGCTTTGGAAGATGGCTGGATCATCAAGGAAATCGGGTCGGACAGACTTGTCGTGAAACGCAACGCGGAAGAATTCACGCTGACATTCTAACCGGCGGGAGGGGCCCCATGGCGCTTGATCTGCGTCGCACTGAAAGCCGGGAGCGCGCTGAGCAGCGGCTGCCATCCGCCGGCGATCGTAGCGCCGCGAACGCCGCCACGGATGCGCAGTCTTTTGAAACTGCGTTGCGCAGCACGAGGCTTTTCAATGAACGCGGGAAAAACGCCAACCGCAAGCGCACGGACAAGTTCTCGCGGGTCGATGCATCGGCGATTGGACGGCTGAAGGGGTTCCACAACGAAGAAATGCTTTTGCATATTCTCGAGCATGTATTGCCTCTTCTGGAACTGGGGCCGGACGTTGCCGCCCTCGCGGTGGAACTGATGCAGGAGGAAATCGATAAATGCCGGGATGTGAATGGCAGAATTGCAGAGGTAAAGTCCATTGAACTTCAACGAGCGTGAGAGCGCCGATTATCTTCACACATTGGGCAGGCTGTATTGGCGCGCGGGAAATCTCGATCGCGGCCTGGTGTTTCTGCTGCTGGCGGCTCGTGTCGCCCCCGATGATGCCGCCATCCTCAAGACGCTTGTGATGGTGTTTATCGAACAGGGGGCGGCCACGCGCGCTTTGACGACTATCGACCGCATGGCGGACCTGGGCGAAGAGTTTCAGTTGGAACTTGCGGCATTGGAAAGCCGCGCCCTCTGGACGGCGGGGCAATATCAGGAAGCCCGAGATGCGTTCTCCGATTTTGTGACCAGGAAGTCAGAATCCGCAACGACCTCGCCGGCCGGATCCTGACGATGCGGATGCTCCTGCAACTGAACCAACTGGCTCGGATGGCGGCGCGGCGCACCGACCTCGTCGTTGCGATCATGGTGCTGCTGGCGATCGGCATGATGATCCTGCCTCTGCCGACCGTGATGGTCGACGTGCTGATCGGCATCAATCTCGCCTTTAGCCTGCTGGTGCTGATTGTCGCCTTTTATATCTCCAGGCCGGTGGAATTCTCTGCCCTGCCATCTGTCGTCCTGTTGGGAACGTTGTTCCGCCTGTCGCTCACGATCACAACCACGCGCCTCATTCTGCTTCAGGCCGATGCAGGTGATGTGGTGAATACGTTCGGGAACTTCGTCGTGGGCGGCGAGATCGTTGTCGGCCTCGTGGTGTTTCTGGTGATCACCGTCGCCCAATTCGTCGTGATCACCAAGGGTGCCGAGCGCGTGGCCGAAGTGGCTGCACGTTTCACCCTCGATGCGCTGCCGGGCAAGCAGATCAGCATTGATAATGAAGTGCGCAACGGCGACATAGACGCGGCGGAAGCCAAGATCAAACGACAGAATCTGGAGCGGGAGAACCAGTTTTATGGCGCCATGGACGGCGCGATGAAATTCATCAAGGGTGACGCGATTGCCGGTATCATCATCATCGGAATCAATCTGATTGGCGGGCTCAGCATCGGCATCTGGCAACGTGGTCTGTCATTCGGCGAGGCTGCCCACACCTATTCGCTGCTGACGGTCGGAGATGGCCTGATCGCGCAGATACCGGCGCTGCTCGTCTCGGTCGCCTCGGGTGCCGTTGTGACCCGCGTTGCCTCGCACGGCAATCAGGACCTGGGCACCGAAATCGTGGGGCAACTGGGCGCCGATCCGCGTGCGATCTCCCTTGCTGCCGTGATCCTTTTCCTGCTCGCTTTTGTCCCGGGCATGCCCGTCACCGTCTTTCTGTCGCTCGCCGCCGTCGCCGGCGGCCTTGCATTCATCCGCAAGCGCCAGATCAGGGCGGAGAACACCGTCTTTGAGCTGGAGAATGAAGCCAAAGAACCTCAACCTGAGACACCGGAGCCGTCGCGGGAAACGATGTCCCGGCTTGCCGTTTGGCTGGGCGAGGATCTGAGCAAAGCCATTTCGGCGGAAAAGTTTGCTGCGGGCGCTGAGACGATCAAACGGCGTATTCTTGTCGATCTCGGCATCAATATTCCGCAGGCGCAGCTTTGGCGGGCCGACGACGCTGACAGGAATGATTTCCGCCTTGATCTTGAGGGCGTGCCCATCGTGGAAGGAACGATGGAGCCAGAGCATCTGCTCGTGCTGGATGCAGCGACCGATCTGGACCTGATGAGCATCGATTACGACGATGCGGGGACGTTGATCGGCCGCAGGTCAACCTATTGGGTGCACAAGCAGCATGAACAGAAGCTCATGGATGCAGGCATTTCCTATTACGCTCCGGACGCTGTTCTGCTTGAAATCATGTTCCATGCATTGCGGCGTTACGCTTCGCATTTTGCAGGCATTCAGGAAACGAAAGCCCTGCTGGCCGCCTGCGAGAGCCAATACGGCGAACTGGTCAAGGAAGCGGTTGAGGTTTCTTCCGTGCAGAAGATTTCCGAAGTTCTGCGCCGGCTTGTCGAGGAGGATGTGCCCATCACCAATATGCGGGCCATTCTGGAAACGATCGTGGAAAATGCGCCGCAAATCGAAAATGCGCACCAGATGACGGAACTGGTGCGAAGTGGTCTGGCCCGCCAGATCAGCCATCGCCGCGCGGAGAAAAACCGCATCATTCCGGTGTTCATCCTGACACGGCAGATAGAAGAAGCAATCAGGACAGCCTTGAGACAAGGAAACTACCTGCAGGACGATGTGTTGAAGCCGCTCATCGATCAGGTGAGTGCGCTATTGAACTCGGGCGATCCGATGTTGAAACGTTCGGTGCTGACATCGATCGATATCCGCCGGCAGATTCACAGCATCCTTGCCGGCCAGAATGTCGATATTCCGGTGCTTTCCTATCAGGAAATTGCCTCAGAATTCAATGTGCAGTCACTGGCTACAATCGCCCTTCCTGCACCGGAAAAGCCTTCCTCGCTGAAGGCGGAACGCAATGACCAGACGGAAACAGCCGGATAGACCGGCAGGCCAGGTCGGGGGATCCAGAAGAGTGAAATACCTGATACGCAATAGGAAATGGCCCTCCGGCAGGGCGACCGGCATGATGCTGTGTGTGCTGCTTCTGGGCATCATATCGATGATTGTCATGAATGACGCTGCGCATTCGCAAACGATCAGCGTTGACGCCATGACCGGTCAGCCTTTGAAGCTGACGCAAGGGCAGGGTGTTATCATCCGCTTTGATCAGCCGGTGGAATCGGTGTTTGTGGCGGACACCCAGATCGCTGACGTCCGTGTGGTTTCCCCCGGCGCGATCTATGTTTTCGGATCAGCGGTCGGCACGACCAATCTCATAGCGCTCAACGCTGACCAGAGTTTGCGCGGAACCATGAAGCTCATTATTTCGGGCAATGCCGATCCGGCAAAGCAGTCAATGAAGACGCTGCAACCCAACACCATCATCGATGTGAAGCTGTTTGGTGAAAAGACTGTTGCCACGGGTAAAGCGCGCTCGGTCGGCGAGGCCGTGGACACGGAATCGGTCATCCAGTCCTACGCCAAGCCCGGCAATCCTCCCATCAACAACACGACGATACAGGGCGCCAACCAGGTCAATATTCGCGTGCGGTTCGCCGAGGTGTCACGCAATTCCTTGGAACGCTACGGCCTTAACTGGAGCGCTCTGATTGAAAAAGGTTCATTCTCATTCGGCATCGTGAAAGGCAGCCCCCTGCAGACTGTACCAGGCGGTATCAATGCGCATCTGGGAACCGGTAATGTGAACGTCGACGTTCTGCTCGACGCGCTCCAGAATAACGGTATTCTGACAGTTCTTGCAGAACCGAACATCACGGCGGTAACCGGACAGACCGCCAGCTTCCTCGCCGGCGGTGAAGTGCCAATCCCTATCCCGGCCGGTGACCGGCAGATCGGCATCGAGTACAAACAGTTCGGTGTCTCGCTGCAATTTACACCGGCGCTCCTTCCCAACAATCGCATCTCCCTGCAGGTCAAGCCGGAGGTGAGCACCATCTCGGCGGCCACAGGTGTCTCCATTGGCGGCATCAGCGTCCCGGGGTTCAAGGTTCGCAGGGCAGACACGACGGTTGAAATTGGCAGCGGTCAGACATTTGCCATTGCCGGCCTTTTCCAGAGAGAAGAAACACGGGAGTTGGAGAAAACCCCTGTTCTTGGTGATGTTCCCATCCTGGGAAGCCTGTTCAAATCGAAGAAATTCCAGCGCAACGAGACGGAACTTGTCATTCTTATCACGCCGTATCTGGTTCAGCCACGCTCGGACAGGTCGTTGAAGACACCGCTGGATAGCCCAAGCGGCGCACTGTCGGCACCGGTGGCCAAGAAACGGCAGGTGGCAAAAAAAGGATATGGTTTCTATGTGGGAGATTAAGAAAATGATCACCAGCCCACGCCGGGTCATGCGCGTTGCCGGATTGTGCATCCTTGCCGGCGCGAGCGGGTGCCAGACCCAGCCCGAACCCTATTCGCCCAATTATCATTATGTAACGACTGGCCCTGTCGCGCCTGACGCCAATGGTAAAGTCGTGCGCAAAGGCTATGACCGGCCGGGCGGCAAGGGATATGCAGCCGAAGGCCGTATGCTTGTACCGGATGCCTGCACCACACCCGACAAGACGCCGGATGCACTGTATCTGCCATCGGGATGCGCCAACAATCTCAATCTGCAATTGATGGCGGAAAAGGAAGGCGACTTGGTGCGCGGCCGGGATATGGGCCCTGCCATGGCCGCGCCTGTGGCACGGGCGGCAAGGCGCGTGATTGATGGGGAAGACCATCGTTCAGGTGGCAAAGCGCCCGAATCCACCACCAATGTCGGGGGAATTTAGACGGATAGGAGTCCGGCTGTCAGCCGGAGGCAAGCACGCCAATCGCCTTGGCACGCGATGCCGGATCCTTGATGGTGACGGCATTGGCAGCCTGACGAAGAATGGTTTCCTTGCCGGCTGCCGTCATTTCGGGAACATTGACCGCGCGCGCCTCATCGGTGCGGCCTGACATGCGCAGAATGACCGCGTAATTGATAAGCTGGCGCCGTTCCACCAAGGGTGAATTGACCACGTCCTGCATCGTCGAAGCGGCAACCGGGAATTTGCCGCCAACGGCCTGCGCCAGGGCAAGGTTGGTTCGGGTATCGAGTTTTCCAGGCTCCATCGACAGTGCCTTGCTGAAGGCCGTTTCGGCATTTTCAGTTTGGCCAAGCAATATATAGGCCGTACCAAGCTTGTTGTAGACTTTGCCAGACGGCGCATGCGCGGCGGCAGCATTGAGCGACCGGATGGCACCCTGGGCGTCGCCCTTCTGCAATTGAATGGAGCCCAGTCCAATAAGGGCTTCGCTGTTGTTGGCATTCGCAGCCAGCATGGTACGGTAGGCGGCCTCCGCACCGTCAAGATCATCGGCAGCTTCCCGCGCCTTTGCCAGCCGCAGCTGAATGGCCGGATCCGTCGAAGAGGTTGCGGCGCGTTCGTAAAGGGCAAGCGCCGTTCCGCGGTCGCCGCGCTTTTCAACATCCGCCGCGAGCTTTATCAATCTGGCCTGGTCGGTCA
Organism: Phyllobacterium sp. T2-21; assembly: GCF_055378485.1. Classification (NCBI taxonomy): domain Bacteria; kingdom Pseudomonadati; phylum Pseudomonadota; class Alphaproteobacteria; order Hyphomicrobiales; family Phyllobacteriaceae; genus Phyllobacterium; species Phyllobacterium sp. T2-21. Next base: position 8,522 of record NZ_AP027916.1, read on the forward strand.
TTTGCGGGGTCTGTGTCTGCGGCGCGGTGTTGCAACCGCAAAGGGCGAGCAATACGCCGCCATATGCCAAGGCATCTACCCAACGTCGTGCCATGCAACTCTTTCCCCCCGCGAATAATCATAATTTGCTCAATATCGCATATGAAATCTATTTCACAAGGTTCATATTTTGTTTTGTGAGCGTTTGTGTTTGTGGCACAAATGGCAGACCGAAACACGGATGTGAGCATTGACCGACACCAGTGAAGAAAAAAATCTGCCGGCATCAGACAAGAAGATTGATGACGCGAGGCAGAAGGGGCAGGTGGCCCATAGTGTGGATATGGTGTCCGGCGCCACGCTCCTGGGGGGAATTGTTTTTCTTTCCAGTATATTGGCTTCACTTCAGTTTCGGGCCGAATCCCTGTTTGAAGAAGCAACCCGGTTCTATGAACAGCCTTTTGCGGATGTGCTGTATCGCATGACACGGATCGCTGTAAGCGGATTTCTCACCTCGGTCTTGCCCATCCTCATTATCACGATCACCATCATCATAGTCACAAACGCTGCAATTACCGGAGGCTTTGTGTTCTCGACCGATCCGCTGAAACCGGATTTCAGCCGCATCAATCCCGCGACGGGATTCAAGCGGATATTCTCACTGAAAAGCGTTGTTGAATTCATCAAGGGTATTGTGAAGATCGTGTGTCTGGGGGCAGCCTTTGTCATTGTTTTCTGGTCGGGTCTGGAGGCGCTGTTTCAGTCGCCATCCTGCGGTGGCGCCTGTACGCAGGAAACCTTTTGGGCGATGGTCCGTCCGCTGGCCATCACGACTGTTCTCGCCTTTCTGATTGTCGGCGCGTTCGACGTCCTGCTGCAGCGCTGGCTGTTCCTGCGCGAAATGCGTATGACGCAGAGTGAACTCAAGCGCGAGCGCAAAGATATTGAAGGGGATCCGGCCGTCCAGCGAGAGCGGCAGGCGGAGCGGCGCGCGACGAGTGCAGTGAAAATTGGGCTCAAGAACAGTTCGCTTCTGATTGTAAGCCGTGATCGTCTTGTCATCGGCATACGCTACGTGGCGGGAGAGACACCGGTGCCTGTTCTGACCTGTCGCTCCACGCCGGAAAATTACCTCTTGATGCTCGCCCGCGCCCAGGCAATGGCCATTCCGATGTATGAGGACGAAGAACTCGCATTGGATCTGGAGACCGTCAGCCTCGGTACCCCTGTGCCGGAACGCCAATTCAGCGCCGTCGCCAATTATCTGGTGGCCGCGAAGGTTATCTGATACAGCCACAGCCGGAGAATTCCCTTGCCATCATTCAGGTATTTCGCTGTTCTTGTTATCCTTGTACTGTCTTTGGTCTGTCAGCCGTCTCAAGCCCAGGAGGGTCAGGCTATCGGCGTCAGTCCGGAAAATGCCGATGTCATTGCCCCTGAGTACAGGGATTTTCTGTTTGGCGAATCCACACCTGCGGCGGCTCGCCGTCCGCATCACGCCACCCGATTGGCAGCACCGAAATACGTCGCATACACCGGCAGCGAAGCAGCGGGAACAATTGTCATCGATACGCGCAGGATGTCGCTTTTGCTCGTTCTGGAAGGCAGCGCGCTTGTCTATCCGATCGGTGTCGGCCGTGATGGCTTTGCGTGGCACGGTGTCGAACAGGTCAGCCGCAAGGCAAAATGGCCAAGCTGGACACCCCCTGCCGATATGCTGAAGCGACGCCCGGATTTACCGGCCTCAATGCCGGGCGGCGCGGATAATCCGTTGGGTTCGCGCGCCATCTACCTCGGTCAGACACTCTATCGCATCCATGGTACGAACGAGCCGGAAACCATCGGAACTACATCGTCATCCGGATGTTTCCGCATGCTGAACAGCCATGTCAATGATCTCTACGAACGCGTCAAAATCGGCGCGAAAGTGGTGGTGATGTGACAGAGCAGGGCGAGCTAGTCGTTTGCAGAGCGGCGTTGCAGCCGGTGATGACTGGCACGCGGCAAAAATTCCACGGGGTGGATTTCCTGCAGGGATTCGGGCGCCTCTCCGCTGATCGCGCGCAGCAAAAGTGAAGCGATACGGGCACCGATGTCATCGCAAGCCACGCGCATCGTCGATAAGGGCGGATCGGTAAAAGCGGTCACCGGCAGATCGTCATGACCGGTGATGCACACGGTGCCACCATCTGTGACTTCCCGCAGCGCGCGCATGGCCCCAACGGCCATTTCGTCGGTTGCACAAAGGATGGCTGTTGGTTTCACCACGCCGGCCATGAGTGTCTTTGCAGCTGCATAACCTCCGTGTTCGGAGGGCGCGGCTTCTGCCAGCAGTTGTGACGGCAATCCCGCGCCAGCCAGGGCATCTTCCCATCCCAGCCGGCGGTGATAGGCAAATGAAAACTCCTGCGGTCCAGCGATATGCCCGATATGCCTGTGTCCATCGGCTATGAATCGGCGTGTCGCGTCGCGGAATCCTGCAAATCCATCACCATCAAGGAATGCGTGCGGCTGCGTCGATTCCGTACGGCCAAGCGTAACGAACGGAACACCCCGCGACTGGAGCAGCGTAACCCGCTCGTCATGGCGTTTCGTGCGCACCAGCAGCATGGCATCGACACGTTGTCCATCAACAAAGCGTTTGCACATTTCCAGTTCACATTGGCCGCGTGGAACCGGTGCAATGAGGAGATTGAGCCCGGAGAGGGCAAGCTGCTCGGCGCAGGCGGACAGGATGTGAAGGAAATGCGGCGGCCCTATGTGCCCCGGTGAGGTCGGCAATGTGACGGCAACGACTTCCGTGCGCTGGCGCCGTAAGCGCCGCGCGGACGCGTTCGGTTGATAGCCCATCTTGGCTGCCGCCTGGAGAACGCGTGCCTTCGTCTTGGCGGAAACGTCGGCGTAGTCATCCAGCGCCCGTGAAACGGTTGTAATGGATAATCCAAGCGATTGTGCAAGCTGTTTCAGATTGGACATGCCAACTCCCGTTCATGTCAGGACACAGTTTTTTAAAACGTTTTGGAAGTCAATCGGCAAACCACGACAAGGCCTTTGCCGCCGCCCATATCTGGCTTTGATGATCACAAAAGTTTCATATGGTGAATCATGCGCATGCCCCATTTGGACTCAACGGAGAAATGGCGCGCAATAACAATAAGCTCTGGACGAAATTCCTCCATCTATGGACTCACATGAATATCTTGTGAAACTATGATGTATGTATTGTGAGCAAATATGTGGTCGTGAACTTCAAAAAATCCGGAGATTATGTGATGGCATTCGGTCTTGGCGGAATCCTGCTTACCAGACTTCAACGAGATATCGAGCTTGCACGGCAGGCTGCGCTCGCCGCGGCAACTTACACCGCAAAGCAGGGCCAGACACCACAAATCGTGGCCAAGGCGCTTGGCTGCAGCGATGGCGGTCAGGCCATTGCCAGAGCCAATAATATGCGGGTTGATCAGGTTCTGGATGCTGGTGTCGTGCTTGTCATACCAAAGATCGACCCGGCCACGACCGCCTCGCAAGTGAAGTTCAATGATGCGGTGGCGGCAAGCAGGAACAACACACCGCCCTCGACCCTTGCAGACGTGCAAGCCGGAAAGAGCATCGACGAGATAGCTGCCAGCCGGGGGCTCAGTCGTCCTGATGTTATCAGGCAGATGGAAGCAGCCGGACTTGGGCTGGAAACCACCGATCCGACAAGTGACAATGGCGATGTCAGGACAATCAGGATCATCGACCGCAAAACCGGCGGGATTATCGCCACTCACTATGAGGATTTCCAGCACGGCGGCACGTCTGCAACCATTACAAACGCCGAGGGAAAGGAAATCAATGTTTCCGCCGCCAACGACACGGGAAACATTGCGCAGAAGCGATTCATGCCTCAGGGTAATCCGGAACAGGAAACAGACGGGCGCGTCGATCATCGCATTCGACGCAATGAAACTCTGGACGGCATCGCGCGGGTTTATAACCAGATCCAGCCTGATATTCTCGCGTTCAACGGGTCCATCACTGACGCCAACAGGATCAATGAAGGCGCGTCGCTGCTCGTTCTGAGCAAGGAGCGGCGTACAAGCCTTGAAACCATCAACGCATTGCAAGCCGACATCGACAAGGCAGCATCACCGGCAGAAAAGGATGCAAAAACCCAGGCACTCAGGTTTGCCGTCAATACGGATATGCTTTCAGCCGCAAAAAACGGCGGTTATGCTCCCGAAACGTTGAAACTCTATCTCGATCAACGGCAGGCTGACCTTGAAGCATTGGGGCCAAAGGCGAACAGCTATAAAACCATCGTCGCCGATGAGCGCAAAGCGGTGGAAGAGGGGTTCAATGCCGTTTTCAAACCGCTGAGCGCGTCGATAACGGCGGCACAGCAGAATTCGGCCGGCTGGGGTGAAGTCCAGGCCGAAATTACGCGCCAGTTCGAAACACTCGCCAAAGACGCCCCGGATGGCGGAGAAGCCGCCATCAACAGTGCCCGCGAAACGCTGAAACTCTATGGCCCGGCCGATAGCAAATTCACCGATGCGCTCGATGCCAGCGGTTATGACGTTCTTGTTGCCAAGCCTGCGCGGCGTGTTCAGGACGCATATTCCAAGGGCGAGAACAAATTCAATGGGCTCGATGGAGATGCCGGGAAAGAAGCACAGAGAGAAGATGGTGCCAGCCGCGCCGCCAGGACCCTGGATGAGGTAACGAAGAACGTTACACCGGAAACGGCCATCCTCATTCTAAAGGAGGCCAACAAGGAGACGAATGCACAGGGCAACCGGAAGACAAAAGTCATTGACGAGATTGAGCAAGCGATCGGCAAGCGGGCGGCGATTGCTTCCGGCGCCAACCCAGATCACCGGCTTGGCGGCAAAAACTCCAACATTGCCGAAGAGATCAAGTTCTCGCTTCAGTTGACCCAGCGCGATACCGTGGCGAGCTACTCCAGTGTCCTGGGACATCTTGCGCAAGCGCCCCAGGGGAAGACCTTTATCGACGAGCGGGCGCAGTCGATAGCAGAATCCATAAAGTCGACACAGGATCAGACCTTCTCAGACTGGGAGAACCGGCTTCCCGAGAAGGCGCGCAGTTTCGCGCTGGAAGAGAAGAAGAAAATTGGCAAGGAGATGGGCATCCCCTATCCGGAGATTAAGGCGGCCAGCCCCGATAGTGCCGGCGAGCCATTCCGCAATGCAATCGCCGCCGGCAAGGATCCCTCGTTGACGCTTGCTGTCATCGGGCAGCTCAAGAAGACAGGCGACAATGCCAACGCGACCCTACTTCTCGACGCAGCCACCAAAGGTACGCATGATCTTGTGGCAAATAGCCGGAACGTTGTCGGCGAATTCTCCAAGGACCATCTTGTCGTGGCGGATGACTGGAAGTCGGCCCTGAGCACGAAGCAACTGACCGACGGCATAAATGCGTCGATTGCGAAGAACCCCGGCAGCAAGGGCAAAATGGATGCCCAGGGCGCCTTGATTTTCCGCAGCCTTGTTGCTCTTCATGCCGCACAAGGCGATATGCAGGGTCTGCAGGGTTTCGATCGCTATCAGGCGGGCATCAGCGCGCTTGAACATGATGACCAGACACAGTTTGCCGTCAACAACAGTGAAGAGGCCTGGAAGGAGATGGGCAAGGCCTATATCGCCAGCACCACGCTGCCGGAAAAGGTTCCGGTGCCCAATACTCCCAGCCTGTTCTGGTCCGGCCGGGCTGTCATCGGTATGCATAAAACCCTGGCGGCCTATGAGGCGCTCGGCGGTAATAAGGTCTACAAGCCGCCGACACCAGGAAGCATTGATGTCGCATCGCGGCTGAATCCGGCCCAGGTCGATGGGAAGCTGGCACAGAGTTCTTCGATTCTGTTGAACGGGCCAAATGCGGCAACCGATCCGGCGGCGCGCAAGGCTGCTCTTGAAGGTCTGAGCAAATCTTTTGACGGCTCCAAATTCGATCCCCGCGCGGGCATCACGACGGCCTCCGGTTTCGGCAAGGGGCTGGCGGCAATACAGGGGCTGCTCTACCTCGGCAGCACGGCTGAGAATGCAGCAAATCCTGATCTGCTTTCCAAATCGTTTGCCGTTTGGCTGACGGGCGGCGTTGCCTATGAGGCCAGCCAGCTGGGAGCGGGGCTGGCCCGTTCGGTTGTTGAAAACGGACGCTTTCCGAAAGGCGGCTTTCTTGACCGGGCCTCCAGTTTTGCCGAGGTGAGCGGTACGCCGAAATGGAGCTGGTTCTCCAAATATTTTGATCGGGCCGGGGGCCTGTTGATGGTTGCCTATACGCTTGACCACGTGGCCAAGGGCAAGTGGGCAAATTCAGCCTTCGCCGCTACCACCACGTTGGGCACATTCCTGTCCATGATGAAATCACCCAAGGCCGGCTTATGGGGTGCAGGACTTGCCGTCGTCGGGATCGTTGGCGAAATGGTCTACAACAATATCCGCAGAAGCCAGGCTGCGAGCTATTATGAAGGACCCACCGAGCAGTTCCTGATCAAGGCCGATTTCAAGCCGGAAGCTGCCAAAATTCTCGCCGATCACGACGATGACGGAAACAGTGTCGGTTCTGTCATCGTGCCGCTTGCCAAACAGCTCAACATGCCGCCGGAGGCATTGACGGAAGCGCTGCGCCGCTCGAATGACGATACGAAGCTGAAGGAATTTGTCCGGAATGTTCACGAAGTCAAACCCGACAAGAAAAACGGACAATATCCGATGTCGGCTCCCGAGCGCCTGCCGCCTTTGAAAATGCCGGACGGCGGTACGGTGTCGCGTGATCCATCCAACGGGCGGGCGCGGACGATACCCGAACTGGCTGACTGGGTCCGGCAAAACCTTGTTCTGACAAGCTAGCACTTCTGTAGTGGGCCTTTGTTCGTCGGTTCCGTCGCAGACTTTGACGCAATGCGCGAGGCGGCATCATTCAACCCATTTCATGCAGCCAGGATGGTGAACGGAACTGTCATGTCTGGATGATATTTTGATTTTGCTCATATCGCGACATTTCGACGTGGTTGGCGCACTCAAATTACAATGCAGGCACCCTGCATTTGTGGCAGGCCTATACATATAAAGAGAGGTTCATCTGTTCAATTTCTAATGACTGCCGAGGTTGCAATTGGATGATGGATATTGCTTAATCACTATTAATCACTATGATTAAACAAGGCGATATGGAGCTACCCGATGGAAACAAAAGTACTCACTGCGCACGTCCCGCTGCCACTCGCGCAGAAGGTTGATGAGCTGGCTGGTCGGCTGGACCGGTCAAGAGGCTGGATTGTAAAGCAGGCTTTGGCGGCCTGGATCGAACAGGAAGAGGAACGGCATCAGTTGACGCTCGAAGCCCTTGCCGACGTTGATGCCGGCAATGCGATAGATCATCAGGCCGTGAAGGCCTGGGCCGCAAGTCTTGCAACCGATAAGCCTTTGCCTGTTCCGCGCTGATGCAGATTGAATGGACCCTTGCCGCGTTGTCCGACTTGGCCCGGCTTTATGATTTCCTTGAGCCGGTCAATCCGGCAGCCGCTGCGCGGACCGTACAATCGCTGACGGTCGCGCCGGAACAGTTGCTGATTCATCCGCGCCTCGGCGAAGAACTTGATGAATTTCAGCCGCGTGAGGTTCGCAGGATTCTGATTGGCCGCTACGAGATGCGTTATGAAATCCAGGATGTGACAGTCTATGTTTTGCGGATATGGCATACGCGCGAAGACCGTTGAATGGTAAGGGCGAATACTGCTGATTCGGCGGCCCGGTTGAGCGAATATGGAATTTTATCCGCAGTCTAAACTGGCCATTATCAGCATTTGCAAACGAAGACTTACTGATAGCCGTTGCTCTGATTTTAGCGCGTAAGCTTGTCACGCCGGCAAGGATTTGGCGAAAGCCTTATGCCTCAAAGGCGCCTGCAATGGCGGGCACTATTGTCTTGGAAACACGAATTCGACGCGCCGGTTCAGTGCTCGCCCGTCTGGATTATCCTTACCGTTTTCAAGAGTGTTGGGTGCCACGGGCCGGCTGTCGCCAAAGGCCTTGACTGACAGCAGCCTCTTGTCGGCTCCGCGTGCCATCAGCCATTCGGCGACGGCTTGCGCCCGCCGAAGGGACAGATTCTTGTTGTAACGGGTAGAGCCTTTGGCGTCGGTATGTCCCTCAATGATGACGGAGCCGGTGGAAACCGATTTGACCAAACGCGCGATATCGTCGAGCGTCGATATCGCAGCCGGCCGGACGCTGGCTTTGTCGAAATCGAACAGAATATCGCCCGTCATTGACACCCTGACGGTCTGTTTGTCCTGTCGTACCGAAAGACCGCTATGTTGGGCGGCAAGCCCATCGGCCTTGGCAGCCAGATCCGAAATGGCGCTATCCAGATCAGAGGGGAGGCCCTTCAGCTCCAGGATGGTGGCTTTAAGGTCGCGGACATCGCGGTTGTAGACCATATCCTGTGCAAAGGACCAGTTTACTCCCGCCACTATCATCGCCGCTGCGAGGCTGAACCTGCTGAGTCCGGGCATGACTATCGGTCAGTAATTTTGATAGCGTCGAGTGTCTCGACTCCAGGTATCGTCAATGACACCTCGGTCACTTCCTTCGGCGGAGCGGGAAATCTGCCATGCCAGGAGCCTGCAATCGGCGAACCTTTGGTGGTCTTTATAACCAGATATGGATCTGTCAAAGGCTTGTCATTGCTGTCCGTCAACAAAAGGTGTTTCTTGTTGCCGGCAAGAAGGTAGAAACTGTTTTCGTAGTCAGTCTTGCTGATCGAATCGTAAATCCTCTCCAGCTTATCCGATACGACAGGCTTGAAGCGCAACTTGATGGTCAGGATATCGTCTTTGCGAACGGCCTCGATCACCTGCGCCTCTGCATTACCACCGTTGGTCAATCCGACAGCCAGAGGTATAGCTGAGCCAGTCTCTGTTTGAGTCTGGGCTGAAACTGCGTTGGGAAATCCTGCGATTACCAGCGCGGCAACAAGCGCGCAAAAGGCAGTAGCGGGTTTAGTCTGGCGCACAATATGAATCCTTTCTGTCTCAAATGCTGGACCGTCCATATTGCACACGAAACGAACTGACATTGCCCGCTTCCAAGATTGCAATACCGCGGCTCTTCTGTTCAGATGGTTCTCCCGGGAAAGACCGAAACTGAGGCGGCAAAATGATGCCTGTGCCCTAAGGGCTGTCGGTTGCGACTCTGAACAGTTTCGGTTCTCGACAGGGTTCCGTCAACCCTTGAGATGCAATTTTCCAGCGGCGAGGCAGTCAACTCCGGCCAATCGATGCAAGCGGTTAGGTTGAACAAGGTGTCAATCGGCGTTGAACTTTGGGTCTGACGCAATCTCGATGGCATCAGGGCGCTCCGACAATACGTGGTTCTGTTGCAAACGTCATCAAGGGTTGTCGGCTTGAACCGATCGCATTTTATGAAGCGAGGATATCGAACTGCTCTGCGATAGACGGCGTGGGATTGAAGGCAAACCTCGCCTGTTGCTTTCGCATCATATGAATCATCTCGATGCCGGATAAAATAACGCTCGCTGATGCCATGGATTTGAAGCCGAGCATCGGCCGAACACGCCTTTTGATCGCTCGGTGATCCTGCTCAATCCGATTATTCAAATACTGACTTTGGCGAATTGTGACCGGCTTTACAGAATGCTTCGCGTTGGTTTGAAGGCGATGGGCAGTGTCGCATGAGACGATCGCCTCATGATTGGTTTGGCTATCGTCAATGACAACACGGTCCGGTCGGCCGTGGTGTTCCAGTGCTCGTCGGAAGAACCGTTTCGCTGCCAGCAAGTCGCAGTGTTCGCTGAACCTGAATTCCACCGTGTCGCCGGCACTATCGATGGCGCGGCAAAGGTACATCCATTGCCCGCGAACTTTTATGTAGGTCTCATCCATGTGCCATTTTCCTGTCACCTTACGCTTGCGCAAGTTGTAACGTTTCAGCAGCCATGGCGAGAAATGGACAACCCAGCGGTGGATGGTGGAATGATCAACGCTGATGCCGCGCTCTGCCATCATCTCCTTCACATTTCGCAGGCTCAGCCCATAAGCCAGATACCAGCGCACGCAAAGCAGGGTCACCGAGCGATCGAAATGGCGACCTTTGAACATCTGAACCTCTGAATTTCCGTCAGACCTTCAATGTCACACAAACATTAACCCAAAAGTTTGCAACAGAACCAATTGAAGTGGTCCTTCGCGCTCAACCTGGCGGTATAACTTTCTAAGGGCTGCGACAAAGCAGATCCTGTGAACGCAAGCACAATGCTGGCGGCAAAATATACTGATTTCATGATGCTCCCCCTAAAACGTGGCGACCCTACTCAAGGGCATTAAATCTGTCGAGAGTTAAAACACATTGCTCAAACCGAGCCGGCTCTCATATGACTGAGACCGTCATTCTCGCTTCAGGCAGCCCTTTCACAAAGGCGGTTTTGGCCATGGCCGACGTCGCCGTAGCGGATCGTCTGCTTAACCCCCATGCCGATCATAACGACGATGTGCTTGAGGTACGCCGCTAACTGGACGAGGGCGCCTGCTACGCAGGCTCCCTCGCGGAATCTCCGGCGTAGCGGTTCATGCCGATGTCCGTGGAGGTGGCGCGCCGATGGATTTCGGCCATGGTGGAGCGGAACGCTGCGTTCCGTGCCTCCAGTTTGGCATGTGCGGCGAGGTGCGCCGGGACGAGCTCGCGGATTTCGGCCAGTATCGCGGCTTCGTCGATCGTTTGCAGGCGGCCGTCATGGACAACGATCTGCCCCGCTATCATCACTGTTTCGATGGAAGAACCGTTCTCCGCATAGACGAGATGCTTGGTGATATCGTTGAGTGGGGTGAAGGTGGGGGAGGTGAGATCGAGGATCAGCAGATCAGCGGCCTTGCCGACTTCGAGCGAACCAGTGACATTTTCCAGCATAGCACTGCGTGCACCACCGATTGTTGCCATCGTTAGAATCTCGTCAGCACGGATCCATTGATCATAATCCGGGCTGGAAGCGCTGTGGATCAGCCCGGCCACCCGCATGACGTCGAAGATGCGGGCTGTATCGTTCGATGAGACGCCGTCGGTCCCAAGGCCAATGCATACACCCGCATTCATTAATCTGCGGATCGGAGCAATGCCGGCACCAAGCTTCTGGTTGGAGACGGCATTGTGGGCAACCGAGCATCCGCTCTCACCCATTATTGCGATGTCTTCCCCACCCACCCAGACGGAATGGGCGATGGTGGTGTTGCGCGAGAGCACGCCCAGATCGTGCATGTAGGCAATCAGGCTCTTGCCGTAGATTTCATGTCCGGTCACCGCTTGCGTCTTGGTTTCCAGGACATGGGTATGCAGCGGGACTCCCATGTCGACTGCTAGCGCGTGGCAGGCCTGCAGCAAGTCAGGGGCACAGCGTTGTGGCGCTGACGGCGCTATCATGAAATTGATCCGGCCAGCCTTGCCATGCAGCAACGAGAAAGCGGAGCGGCAATAGTCCATATATGTCCTTGCCGACATGGGCGGTCCGAAATCAAGTTGTTCCTGAAGATGGAGCGGCATCACCTCGCGGGCGTAGGGCAGAGCATCCAGAGTATGTATGTTCATGACTGCGCTTGAAACATTGGCGCGGATTCCCGCATCGTCATAGGCTCTGAAGACGGTCGAGAGGCGGGAGAGGTCATGCGCCGGCGGATCGAAGAAGTCGTCGCATATCGTCGTGACGCCGTTGCGGAGCGATTCCATAGCGAGAAGAAGACTGCGTAGGTAGAGTAACCTTTCATCGATGACAGGTCCCATCAGCAATGGATAGGCATAGAGTAACCAGATTTCCAGCGGCATGCCTTCATACCGGCCACGAAAGAAGGTTTCGCTGGAGTGGGTATGCGCATTAACGAGGCCCGGCATTACAAGCCGGTTTGCGCCGTCGATAACGGCTGCATCCGGGGCAGCGATGAGATTTTGACCGATAGCCGATATCCGTCCATTCTCAATCAGCATGTCGCCGCCAAAAGGCTTGCTGGCGTTTCCGGCGCACATCGTCAAGAGGGTAGCGTTCTTGATTATCGTCTGTTTTGGTCTCGGAGGCATGGACATATCCTGCTCGTTTTGCGCGGCGGATGCCGGATTTACGTCTGGTGTGGCGACCGCTCGATTACTGGTCGCGCAACTCACTGAGGCCGCTATTGGCCCTGGTGCCGCCACGCAGTTGTGTGCTGAGCCAGATACCGAGAACCGTAGCCAGATAAGGCAAGGCAAGCAGCAGATCGTGTGGAACGCGATCGCCAAATGCGAGCTGTGCCCTGATACCGAGTGCGCCCACAACGGCAAAAAATACGGCAGCCAGACTTGCGCCAATGGGATGGGCGGCGCCGAATATCACAGCAGCGAATCCCATGAAACCCCGCCCTGCTGTCATGTTTTGAGCAAAGATCTGAAGACTGCCCGCAGCAAGCTCGGCACCCGCCAGCGCGCAGAGCACACCGCCGATCATCAGTGCGACGAGGCGCATGACAGCCGGATTGACGCCAACACTGCGAGCAGCAAAGGGGTGCTCGCCTGCTGCCGCCAGACGCAGGCCGAAACGGGTTCGTTGCAACACAATCCACATTGCCAGGACGACTAGAGGCATGATCAAGACGAGGATCGAAAGAGATCCGAATGGTCCGAAGGCAGAGCCGATATGCGGCAGACCGAATGGCGCACTTACGGCCGCCTGCGTCCCGAATATCGACTGTACGGCGAGTGCAGTGCCGCCCAGCCCCAGCCCTGTCAGCCCGAGCCCTGCGATAATTTGGTTGGCCTTAAGTTTTTCTACCACGAACCACAGGAGGATAGATCCAAGAACGCAGACCCCAATGGCGCCGAGAAGTGCGAGCCAGATTGATTGCGTGAGCACAATGCCGAGGACGGTCGCGCAGGCTCCGGCAATCATCAGACCCTCAAGGCCAAGATGCCAAATGCCCGCTCGCTGGGCAATGACACCGGCAAGTGTTACGTAAATCAGCGGAGTGCCCGAGCGCAGGATGGCAATTAAGAAGTCTTCCATATCCGTCCTCCGAGTTTTGCCATCCGGTCGACGACACTGGATTTTGCGGTGATGAAGAGAGCGATGGCTGCATTGATTATGTCAATTGCCGACGAGGGCAGGCCAGCCATGATCGGAAGGTAGAGAGCAGCAGACGCAAGTCCACCGAAGAACAGCGACACGAAAGCTGTGCCGACGACCGAGAAATTGGCAACGAGTGCGATCAGGATTGCGGTGAAGCCGTGACCCGGCAGGAAACCGCCGGTCAACCGTCCGTTCGGCCCCATGAATTCCACCGTGCCGGCAAGACCGGCGAGGGCGCCGCTGAGCAGGAAACTTGCCAGCCCAATGCGCCATGTCCTCGCCCCCTGCCATTCGACCATCGTTGGATTGCGACCGGCGAGGCCAGAAAGCACGCCAAAGGCTGTTCTATTGACCAGAAACCACATTGCAGTGCCGACCAGAATGGCTAAACCAAGGATCGTCGGAGACAATCCGAGCGAGTTACTGATGCGGTAAGCGGCGTCAAGCGGGCGGCTTGACGCCTGCTGCCCGGTGCCCGAGGGGTCCTTGAGAGGTCCGGCGGTTACATAAAGCAATACGAGGCCGGCAATGAAATTCCCCATGAGTGTTGTAATCACTTCGTCGGCACCGGATTTCAATCGCAGAACGCCGGGCCAGAGAGCCCAAAGTGCACCGCCCGTCATGCCAGCAAGGAAGCAGGCGGTTATAAGGATTGGTGCTGGCGCGCCGTTAAGCCATTCGGCCATGAAAGCGGCCGCGATGGCTCCCATGTAGAACTGGCCCTGGGCGCCGATGTTGAAGTAGCCCGCTCGAAATGAGACCGCCACGCCAACGGCCGTGATAAACAGCGGGAGCCCCCAACGAAGCGCCTGTTGCAGTGCGCCAGGTCTAAGGAACGCACCATCGGCGATCGATTGGAACATCAGGGGGGCTGAATAGCCCGCGGCCTGAAAGATCACGCCGCAAAGCGCGAGACCAAGCAAGATAAAGATCAGTGCGCGGAAAACGGAGACGAGCCGATCGATCATCTAAGCACTCCTGTCATGGCTGCACCGACTGCGGCAAGGTCATAAGGTGGTCGGAATTCGGCGACGATGCGCCCGGATAGCATCACGATAACGCGGTCCGAAATATCGAAGATTTCGTCCAGATCCGATGAGATGAACAACAGACCGCAACCGCGCGCCCGTGCACCACGCATCGACTTCCATACGAAGGACGTTGCGCCGATATCCAGACCCCGCGTGGGTTGTGCCGCAAGAATGAGGCGGGCGTTTTCGTCCATCTCACGCGACAGGATCACCTTCTGGGCGTTGCCGCCCGATAGTGATCCTGCCCGCTGGCCGACGTCGGAATAGCGGACATCCCATTGTTTGAGGGCTGTATCGCATAGCCTGCGGATAGCGGAAGGACTAATGGTGGACAGGAGCGGTATCTGAAGAAGACCACGTGCCGACCAATTTTCCCAAAGAGAACTGGTCAGACTAAGCCCTTCGACATTCCGCTCGAAGGGAATGACGCGCAGTCCCGCCGCCCGTCGTTCGGCGAGTGGGGTGCCGGTCACGATTGTGCTGTCGATGGAGATCTCACCGCTGATGACATCAGCCAGTGCCGAGACGGCGCGCACAAGCGTTCTTTGCCCGTTGCCCTCGATGCCAGCCACGCCGATAATTTCCCCTGGCTGAATGTCGAAAGTGACTTGGTTGAGCGCGGGACCTTCCGGGTCGGGGCGTGTGGAGACGGCTCGCATCTTGAGGACGGGGGCAGTATCGGTGCCCGCAGCATGCCGTTCGGCATGCGTGACCATTGCTACGCCTGTCAAAACTGCTTTGTCGTCCGGGTTGAGGTTGCGGGCCGCGGCTGGCCCGATGATCAGCTCTGCAAGCCGAGTTGCGTCAATCGCGTCGCAGGACAGCGGCCCATCGACGAGCTTTCCGCCGCGCAGGACCGTGACCGTATCCGCAATTGCCAGAACTTCCCGTATTTTGTGCAAGATAAGGATGACGGTTACGCCGCGCTCCTTGAGGCGCCGAACCCGATCAAACAGCTTCGCAGCGCCTTCGGGAGACAGGACCGCCGTCGGTTCATCCAGAATGAGCAGCTTCGCATCCGAGACGAGGGCCCTGGCGATTTCAACGCCCTGCCGGGTCTCCACCGGCAGGTCGCGGATGCGCTGCTTGGCCTTCACCTTCACGTCAAGTGCGTCGAGGTGGGGCTGCCACCGCTTTTCAAGACTTGCCTTCGTGAATAGCCTTCCGCCTTCCGCGCCGAACTGCATTGCTTCGGCAACCGTGAAAGAGGGAGGAAGGGCAAAACTCTGATGGACGAGTTCGACGCCGGAACGGCGGGCTTCCTTGACGTTTCCGCCCGCAAGCGGGCGACCGTCGATTTTGATCTCACCCGACGCAGGACGGACAAGACCGGCCAGGACTCGGGCAAAGGTTGTCTTACCTGCGCCATTCTGGCCGACCACGGCGTGGATCATACCACGTTCGAAGACGGCTCCAACATCGGAGAGCGCGACGATGTGGCCATAGCGCACAGTCACATCGCGGCATTCAAATATAGGTGGGCGAACCTTCGTCATCGCAGCATGATCCAGTCGCAGGTCAGAGTTTCGTATTGAATGGGACCTTCAAGGATCCATCTAGGATCGCTGCTCGCGCCGCCGCAATCTCTGGCTCAACTCCCTTTGCTTTGGCGACAATGTCAGCCGGTCCCTGTTCGGCGAAAAGTGACGAGGGGATGAAGTCGATAACCCCTGTTCCCAAACCGGTGTGCTCATGGGTTCCGCCCGCAAATTTACCGCCAAGTGCTTTCCCCACTTCGTTATAGAGCGAGGTTCCAAAGTCGAGACCGACGATCGAGATTACGGATTTGGGGCCCTGGGGGAACTGGGCAGGGTCGAGCACGCTAACCATGCGTCCCTCTGCCTCCTTTGCTGCGGCAATGATGCCGAAGTCGGTTGCGGCGGCATCGGTCTGGATAAAGTCGATGCCGCTCGCATACATCTGGGTTGCGATCTCCTGCCCCTTTGCCGGGTCCTGGAAAGAGCCAGCAAAGGCGATTGTGACCGACGCGTCCGGACGCACAGACAAAGCGCCGGCCTTGAATGCATTGTAGTCGGCATTGATTGGCGGAATGGACACGCCGCCAATGAAGCCAAGCTTGCCCGACTTGCTTACACGCGCAGCGAAAATGCCCGAGAGGTAGCAGCCGAGATAGTAATCGTAGGAAACCGTCACCACATTTGGAAGCGGGGGCTCGAAAGGATCAGCAAAGAGCTGGATCCATTTGGTCTTTGGATAGGAGGATGCAAGCGCCTTGTAGGGCTCGGCAACTTCGTTGAACGTTGAGGCGATCACCGAGGCGCCGGCATCCCCTAAAGTACGGAAGATCGTCTCGTAAGTCGCCGGATCCTGGGCGTAAACTGCACGGTACTGAAAGCCTTGCTCCGCAGAGAGCTGCTTCAGTTTTGCAATCATCGAGTCCACCGGACCGGCATCGCCTGCGGCCTGGGTGTGTACAAGTGCAACAAGGCCGCTGGCCGCGTACGATGCAGTTGTCAACAGACCGCTGCTTGCCACGGTAAGAGCCGCCAGTTCTGCCGACGTCTTGAGGAAGTTTCGGCGATCGATCGACCGGTTCAGCATATGCTTTTCACTTGAAGTCTTGTTGGTCATGTTCCCATTTCCTTGCTCTGGAGATTTGATATCAGCTACTTCTTGTTGGGGCAGCTTCGGTTGCCGCCCGGTCGTCCTCGGGGTCCAAGGTCTTGCACCCTTCTTGCTTCAGGCGCCGGGAGAAAACGGCGCCGGATTCATGATCATCACATCCTGGCTCTGAATGGCGCCGAGCGACCAGACGCCGGAGATGAATGCCTGCCATTCAGGGTCGGCATACATGGCTGCCCGTCTTGTCTCCCGGTCGGCAAGGCTGTCGTAGCGCCACATCAGGACCGTCGTATGCAGGGGGCCGATTTCGCTGACATAGAGGCCAAGAAATGTGTTGAGGTGCCGCTTCTGGATTGGCAGGCCCTCGGTCTCGTATCTTTTCA
Source organism: Phyllobacterium sp. T2-21 (assembly GCF_055378485.1). Lineage (NCBI taxonomy): Bacteria > Pseudomonadati > Pseudomonadota > Alphaproteobacteria > Hyphomicrobiales > Phyllobacteriaceae > Phyllobacterium > Phyllobacterium sp. T2-21. The sequence goes on from NZ_AP027916.1 coordinate 25,611, forward strand.
ACCAGCCGTCGACTGTTCCTGGCCGAAAAGTATATGTGCGATGCTCGACGATCATACGGATGCCTCCTTGAGAATGAATTCAGCGGCGCGCTCTCCGATCATGATTGCCGGGGCGTTCGTGTTGCCGCTTGAAATGATTGGCATGATTGAGGCGTCCGCAACGCGCAGGCCCTCGATGCCGTGAACTTTCAATCGAGCGTCGACCACGGCCATTGGGTCGTTGCCCATCTTGCAGGTGCCGACCGGATGGAACGTCGTCATGGCATTGGCACGCAGCCACCTGACCATTTCCGCGTCGCTTTCGACGTCTGGACCCGGAGCGAGTTCCTTGCCGCGATATTTATCGAATGCTTTCTGCTTGATAATGTTCCGCGTCATACGGATCGCGTTGATCATCGTACGAACGTCGAACTCCGTTTGCAGATAATTCGCATTGATGCGTGGCCGGTCCATCGGGTCTGCCGAGCGCAGCCTGATCTCGCCTCGGCTCTCGGGATTGACCGGGCCGACGCGCAACGAGAAGCCATGGTTGGTCTCCACCCGTTCTTTCTTGAACGGGTTTGGAAAATGCAGGTTTGCCGTCTTTTCAAGCGCCGGCATGAAGTGAAGCTGGATGTCCGGCGCGACCAGATCGGTGCGCGACCTGACAAAAGCCCCGGCTTCGTAGGGGAACGTCGTGGTGATGCCTTCACCGAACAGCATGCCCTGGATCACCGACCAAGTAAGCTTGTCGGCACGCAGGTCCGAATAGAGTGTGACCGGCTCCCGGCATTCATAGGCCATGACGCAATCGACGTGATCCTGAAGGTTCTTGCCTACGCCAGGAAGGTTATGGACGACAGGGATATCGTGCTGTGCGAGCTCGTCGGCAGCGCCGACCCCTGAAAGCATGAGGATCTGCGGCGAGTTGACGACGCCGGCCGACAGGATCACCTCGCGGTCGGCATAGACTTTCGAAATGTTACCCTTTCTGCTGAACTCGACCCCAACTGCCCGGCTGTTCTCGATGAGAACGCGCCTTGTATGGGCACGGGTGATGATCGTCAGATTAGGGCGTTTCCTTGCCGGACGCAGGAAGGCATGGGCTGCCGAGCAGCGTTTACCCTTCGCTATGGTGAAGTCATAGCGGCCGAAACCTTCCTGCTCTTCGCCGTTGAAATCGTCATTGAGAGGATATCCCGCCTGTCCGCCCGCCTCGTTGAAGACATCGAGTAGGCTGTTCCAGCCGCGCGCCCGGCAGACGGTCAGTTCGCCTTCGGTGTTGTGGTAGGCGTCATTGCGTTGCACATGGTTTTCCGAACGGAGGAACGCCGGCAACACTTCATCGTAGGACCATCCCGCGGCACCCATCTGTGCCCAGCGGTCGTAGTCATGCCGATTTCCGCGAACATAGATCATGCCGTTGATGGTTGATGTGCCGCCCAGCACCTTGCCGCGGGGCCAATAGAGCGAGCGTCCGTCTAGATGCGGCTCGGGTTCAGTGTGGTAGTGCCAGTTGTAGATGCCCGAATGGAACAGCTTGCCCATCAGCATGGGCAAGCGAAACAACGGGTTGAGGTCGCGGCCACCGGCCTCGAGCAAAAGCACCTTGTTTGCGGGATCGGCGGACAAGCGGTTTGCCAAAGCGCAGCCTGCTGAACCGGCGCCGATGACGATGAAGTCGAATGTTTTTGTTGCCGCCATGGTTACCACGCGATGGGACAAGAGCCCATCTCCTCCAGATAGTCGTTGCAAAGAATGAATGGGTTGGGTCTGGACAGGACGGCTTCGGCTCGTGCGGGATGATCACGCAGAACGCAGCGAAGATGCCCGCTGGCAGTCTCGTCAATGCCGGCCTCGGCCAGCGTATCAGCGGCGGCGGCACCGAACCCAAGGAACACAAGCGGTTTTCCCTGCAAAGCAAGAGCGCGCAGGGTCTCCACGATCACTGGACGCCAGAGCCGGAGATGGCCCTTCGACTGATGTGGATCCACATCCACCCTGAAGCGGGTGAGCGTCAGCGAGGCATTCAGAAGCAGCACGCCTTTCGCGACCCAGCGATCCGCGATGGCAGACGGATGCTCGATGTCGGCTACACCGCTCTCCATGGCCGAAAGCGTTTTCGGCCAATCGTCGAAGCTGCGGGCATAGGACAGATCGCCGGTGCGTGCAGCCATGATCATCTGCATCCAAACCCGGATGCTCTTGGAGAACATCTTGTCAAGCTCGCGCCACCCCGCGAGATTTCCAGCTTCAAAGGCCCGGCCGGTGGAAAACCCAGGTTCAGGGTAGGGGTCCTGGCCCAGAACGACACAGTGAACCTCTCGCGGGGCAATGCCGTCAAACGCTCTCAGGAAATGCGCTCCCACGGGCATTCCCGGAAAGTGCTTGCCGCGCCGGACCGGAAAGATCGGCTCCCAGACTTCAAGCTCGAGTTCGGATGCGATCCCGTCAATGTTTGGCTCCGCAAACCCGATCAATGGGCGCCAGAATTCATTCAGATCGACGGACCAATCTGACAGGAATTCCTCCATGGCGGCTTTTAACAACATTGCCATTCTTACCCTCCCGATCATCCGCTCCGGCGGCTTCCCCAAGAACCTGACCATTTTGTCAGCTTTTTTGAAAAAACTTGACCAGATTGTCAACTTCTTTTTATTTGTACTTCGATTCTCGAGGTCCCCTACAATTCAGGTGACGGGGCTGCGAGGAAAAACAAACCTCTATCCTGGATGATGATTCAGGATAAAATGCATAGTAAATAATGGGATACCAATGGCAGAGGAATTGAGAGTGCCGCATGTTCCAGCCGAAAAAGGGCTCGCGTCGCAAGCTGCGTCGGATGAGCCGATCAGAGCGCGGAACGTGCTCAAGATCCTGACGGCAGCTGTCGAAATCTTTTCGAGGAAGGGCCTTGACGGTGCCCGCATTGTTGAAATCGCAAAGGCCTCAGGGCTTCCGAAGGGCAATGTCTACTATTACTTCTCGTCGAAAGAGGAGATCTACAACGCGGCCATCGATCACCTCATCCACAGTTGGGACGATGCGTTCCGGCACATCTCGGTCGATCGTGAGCCTGGCGAGGCAATCGAGGCTTATGTTCGAGCGAAGCTGAACCATGCCTGGGAGAATGCAGCGGAGACGCGTCTTTTCGCAAACGAGATACTGCAAGGAGCCGAACATCTCTCGATCGAGGCCCGCGATCACATGCGAACTGTCACATCCGAGAAGGCAAAGGTGATTGATGCTTGGGTCGCAGCCGGAAAGATCGAACAAGTGGATGCGCGCCATCTGTTCATTCTGTTGTGGTCAGTAACCCAGTTCTATGTCGAGTTCGAAGCTCTCGCCTGCGATGCGCTGCATGTCAGCCAACTAAAGGTATCAGATTACGATATGGCGGCGAAGACGATCACCAAGACGGTCTTGAGGGGACTTCTTACCCATCCGTCATGATGATTCAGCAAAGGCGGGAAGATTCGTCATCGCTCGGCGGGGGTAGCCGGTCCCGCTGCTGCGCGGTATTGGCGTCGCGAGAAAAACCTAAAACATAACTGGTTATAATGTTCGGATCAAAAGTCTCACATTAACCTGGGATCTTTCGCATAATCGTCACCGCTTTCCACCACCACTTGTCGCCCGTAGGGATTTGGCTCTATTTCCGATTTCCACCCAGCCCCCGTCTGCTTGGGAAAATGCCACTGGAGCACGAGATGGGTATTTCTTACGAGACCATCCGTGCTTTTACCATCGATAGGCCTTTGGCGTGGCGCCGAGCCAACGCTTAAACATCACAGTGAAAGACGCCGACCTTTCAAAGCCCAATGACAATGCAACCCTTCTCACCATATCGCCTTGAGCCAGCCGGGGAATTGCAGTGATCAAGCATGCACGCTGGCGCCAGTTGACAAAACTCAGGCCGGTCTCGTTCTTGAACTTTCTCGTGAATGATCGTCGGCTCATGTTCAGGCTTGAACTCCAGAGTTCGACTGTATCTGTAGTGTTCGGCTGCAGAAGAAAATCTGCACATCGTTCCAAGAGCGCTCGATCGGAGGGCAGCGGTAGCGAAAGTGGCAGGCGTGGGCGATGCTGAACCTCGTGCAAAAGAAGCTCGGCAATTGCCCGCCCCCTTGCGTTAAACTCAGAATCCGGGCCTCGATCCGATGCTGCCTCGATCAAGCTTTGCAAGAGCGGTGCAACGGCAATCACAAAGCATTTCTCACCAAGTCTGGCGGCTAGGCATCTGTCGATATCAAGGGTTTGGAGCGCCACGTCGCTCATCATGCGAACATGATGTTCGGCTCCAGCGGGTATCAGTAAACCATGGCCCGCCGGGACCATCCAATTGCCTTCAGATGTCGGGACAACTACCACGCCGCTGACGGATTGCAGAAAGCGTGCGCGCTGATGCTGGTGAATGGGCGTAACATGGCCGTGAGGATATGACGTTCGCGCGATGATCAGGTGAGGAGGAACTGCCAATTCCTTGTCAGCCGCGATTTCGGGGTGATCGGCAGAACAATTGATCCAACGTCCGGTACTGCTCACAATAATTCCCTTCGTTCGTTAGCTCGCGGCGGTCGCGAAATGGGCCCCAATTTGCTGCCGCCGCTCTGTCATAGGCGCGCTTCCAATGCTGCGGCGGACTCGCTTCGCGTTTGGCGGGCGATCGCCATGCGGCGCACCAGGACGTAGAACACAGGCGTCAGCACAAGGCCGAACAGCGTGACGCCGAGCATGCCGGCGAACACGGCAATACCCATGACATTCCGCATCTCCGCACCAGCCCCGGTTGCGATCACAAGCGGGACGACACCGGCGATGAAGGCAAGTGAGGTCATCAGGATCGGCCGAAGGCGAAGCCGGGCCGCTTCAAGCACGGCGTTCAATGGATCGACGCCTTCATCTTCCTTCGCTCTGGCGAACTCGACGATCAGGATCGCATTTTTGGCGGCAAGACCCACAAGCACCACGAAGCCGATCTGCGTGAAAATGTTGTTGTCGCCTCCCGTGAGCCAGACGCCTGCGATCGCGGAAAGCAACGCCATCGGAGCGATAAGCAACACAGCCAACGGTAATGACCAACTGTTGTACTGGGCAGCGAGAATCAGAAAGGCGAGCAGAACAGACAGTGGGAAGACGTACATGGCCGTGTTCCCGGCTTGTTTCTCCTGATAGGCGAGTTCCGTCCACTCGAAGGCCATGCCGGGTGGCAGAATTTCCGATGCGATCTGTTCTATGGCTGCGGTCGCTTGCCCGAACGAGTATCCGGACGCCGGGCTGCCGCTAATATCGGCCGACGGGAAGCCATTATAGTGCATGACGCGATCCGGACCCGAACTGTGCTTGATGGTCAATAAGGCCGACAATGGGATCATTTCGCCCGCAGCGTTACGCACCTTCAGCCGGCCGATGTCCTCCGGTTGCATACGGAACCGCGCGTCCGCCTGGACCATGACGCGATAGGTACGGCCGAATCGATTGAAGTCGTTCGCGTAGAGGGAGCCAAGGTTAACCTGCAACGTCTCGAAGATCGTGCTGAGCGGCACCCCCTGCGATTTAGCCTTCACCCGGTCGATGTCCAGTTGCACCTGTGGCGCATTCACCTGGAAGCTCGCAAGCATGCCAGCCAATTCAGGTGTTTGCATCGCTTTGCCCATGACAGCGCCCTGCGCCTGCGCAAGAGCCTCGAAGCCAAGCCCCGCCCGATCCTCGATCTGGATCTTGAAACCGCCGGTCGAGCCAAGGCCCGGAACAGGAGGCGGCGGGAAGATGCCGGCAAAGCCATCGGGAATCTGGCTGAACTTACTCATCAGGCGACCTGCGATCGCGAAGGCGGACAAGGACGGGTCCTTACGCTCGTCAAAGGGCTTGAGCATTGTGAACATGACGGCGGCGTTGGGAATATTGACCATACCGTTGACTGAAAGACCCGGAAACGCGACGACACTTTCCACGCCCGGTTCGGCAAGCGCGATCTGCGACATCTTTTTGATGACAGCCTCAGTGCGATCAAGCGAGGCTCCGGTCGGAAGCTGAGCGATACCGACAAGGTAATACTTGTCCTGAGCCGGTACGAACCCGTTGGGTACGCTCTGGAAACCCGTCCATGTCATGCCGACCAGACCGGCATAGACGAGCAAGACGAGTGCGCTGAGTCTCACGGCGCGGCGCACCGACCAGACATAGGCATTGGAGGCGCCATCGAAGAAGCGGTTGAACAGCCGGAAGAACCACCCGAACAATGTATCGATGACGATCGTCAGCCGGTCGCGCTTCATATCGGCGTGATGCGGCTTCAGGAGCACACCTGCGAGCGCGGGGGAAAGCGTGAGAGAATTGATGGCCGACAGGATAGTTGAGATTGCGATCGTAAGGGCGAACTGCCTGTAAAACTCCCCCTGCAGGCCGGACAGGAATGCCGAGGGGATGAACACGGTCGACAACACAGATGTGATGGCAATGATCGGCCCGGTCACTTCGTCCATGGCCTTGCGCGCTGCCTCCTTGGGAGTTTCGCCGAGTGCGATGTGACGTTCTACGTTCTCGACGACCACGATGGCGTCATCGACCACGATACCGATCGAGAGCACGAGCCCAAACAGTGACAGCGTGTTCAGCGAGAAGCCGAACATGTACATAAGGGCGAATGTGCCGACCAACGATACCGGCACGGCAACCAGCGGGATGATCGAAGCACGCCAGGTCTGAAGGAAGAGCACGACCACGAGTACGACCAATGCGATGGCTTCCAGCAGCGTCATCACCACGGCTTCCAGTGAAGCTTTGACGAAGACGGTAGGGTCGTAGGCGATGCGATACTCTATACCTTCTGGAAAGCCTTTCTGCAGCTTCTCCATGGCGCCGCGAATGGCACTCGACACGTCGAGCGCGTTGGCACCGGGGCTCTGGATAATCTGGATCGCCAGCGCCGGCTTGCCGTCAAGAAGACTACGCAGTGCGTAGGAGTCCGCACCAAGTTCGATACGGGCAATATCCCGCAGACGGGTGATCTGGCCGTCGGCGCCCGTTTTGACGACGATGTCGCCGAACTGCTCCTCGTTCGAAAGCCTGCCAAGGGTGTTGACCGTGACTTGGAACGACGCCGAGGCTTCTGGCTGCTGGCCGACAGAGCCGGCGGCCACCTGAACGTTCTGCTCTTGAATTGTCGCCACGACGTCGGACGCGGTGAGACCGCGCCCCGCCACCTTGGCTGGATCGAGCCATATCCGCATCGAATATTCGCCGGCACCCCAGACAAGCACGTCCCCCACGCCCGGCAGACGCGCAAGCTGGTCGCGCACCTGCAGGAGGGCATAGTTCGACAGATAAAGCGGATCGTAGCGATCGTCGGGCGAGACGAGATGCACAACCATCAGGATGTCAGGCGAGGTCTTCTGCGTCACGACGCCAATGCGCTGCACTTCCTGCGGCAGACGCGGAAGCACCCGCGAGACGCGGTTCTGCACCTGAATCTGCGCCATGTCCGGGTCGGTGCCTTGTTGAAAGGCTACCGTCAGCGTCATGCGCCCGTCGGTCGCGGCCTGCGAGCTCATATAGAGCATGTTCTCAACGCCGTTGATCGCCTGCTCAAGAGGTGCTGCAACCGTCTCGGCGATCACCTCGGGATTAGCGCCAGGATAGCTTGCCGTCACCTGCACTGTCGGTGGGGTAACCTGGGGATACTCGCTCAACGGCAGCTTCAGCAGCGTCAGGCCACCGGCGATCAGCATCAGGACCGAGAGAACGACCGCAAAGATCGGGCGGTCGACAAAGAATCGCGGGATATTCATCGACGCGCCTCGCGTGTTTCGGCCGCTGACCGGTCTCTATCAGAGGATTGGTCCGGCAGCATCGAAACCATCTGCGGGACCACCCGCATACCCGGACGGATCAGCCCCTTCACGATGATCTTTTCACCCGGATTGAGGCCAGCTGAGACGACACGCAGACCGTCAATAACGGGTCCGAGTTTGACCGGACGGTATTCGGCCTTGTCCTCAGTTCCAAGAACCAGAACATAGCGGCGTCCTTGATCGATACCGATCGCCTGATCGTCGATGAGCACAGACTGAGCCGGTTCGGCGGTAATGAGGTTCACCCGCGCAAAAAGACCGGGTGTCAGCCGACCATCAGGGTTCTTCACAACTGCCCGAGCCCGGATTGTCCCGGTGCTCCGGTCGACGCGGTTACCGAGAAAATCGAATTCGCCAGCATGCGGAAAGCCGGCATCAGTCATCAGTCCGACCTGTACCGGCAACTTGCCGGAAGTCTTCCCACTTTCGATCGCCCGTGCACGTACGACGAATTCAAGATAGGTGGCTTCGTCGATGTCGAAATAAACATAGAGAGGGTCGATCGAGACGATCGTGGTGAGAAGTGTGGCGGCTCCGGCATTGCCGCCGGCGACTAGATTGCCTTCAGAGACTTGAACCCGGTCGACGCGCCCGCCGATCGGCGCGGTGATGCGCGTGAAGGAGAGATCGAGTGCGGCCGCGGTCACGGCTGCCTTCGCGATTTCGACCTGCGCCTGCCGCTGGTGGCGTGTGGTCTGCGCATCGTCATAGGTCTTGCGCGACACAGTGCCGCTCGGAGCCAGCGATTCGACTCGTCTGAAATCGATTGCTGCCTGATCAAGCAGAACCGTCGCCTGCTGCAACTGAGCCTTGGCGGCATCCAGGACGACCTGGAATGGCCTGGGGTCTATCTGGAACAGGAGCTGGCCTGGGTGTACGATCCCCCCTTCGGGAACACTGACCGCGTCGATTGCGCCACCGACACGTGGGCGAAGTTCGATGACTTTGGTCGCCTCGAGATGACCGGTAAACTCCACCGACAGCGCGACCTTGCGCGTAACGACCTCGGCGACTGGTACCTGCGGTACGGACGTTTCGCCCGATTGGGCAGCAGCTTCTGACGTTGCCGTCGCCGATGCAAGCGCAAGAAGGCGGCTGGTATAGAATCCCGCGTCGTCGCTATCGACAAAGGCAAAAATGCCCCCGGCGGCGGCGACGCCGGCTAAGAACAGGATGGCGGCTTTTTTACTCATTCTCGTTTACCTTCATTCGGCCGCACCCTCCGGATCCCGGGCGACAGCTGCAGTCAATGTTTGACGAAGGTGGGGTTTCCAACGATGGAAAGGTCAAGGCCCCAGAATGTTTTTTCCGGAGGGTCCCCGGACGCATCCGTCCCGCTATGCGGCGGCAAGCGTCATCCTTCACTTTGCTGAATACTCTAGATGAGAGAAGTTCGTCGTCGGATGAGCACCGGTATCGGCGGGAACAGCGATCCAGAGACTCGTGATGCCGAGGAAGTGGCTAAGGCCCGCATTCTGACATTTGGCGACGGCATGCGTTCGAAGCCCGAAAAATCCTTTGCATGCAACAACAGCTCTTGACCTTCCAAGTGCTGGAAGCCGCACCCTGACGACAAAGTTCCGCTACCCGGCAGCTCTCTGGACGGTCGGCGCGAGCCAAACCAGTCGAATTCGGAGAAAGGCAAGACCATGACGGATGCCAATGCACCCAACATTCTCATCTACACGACCCCGACCTGCCCGGACTGTCATGCGCTCAAGCGTTGGCTCTCCCAGCAGGGAATCGCCTATGAAGAACGTAACCTCACCGACCCGCAGATCGCCGAGGAGGCAAAGACGCGCACGGGTGTACGGGTAGCACCAATCACCATCGTCGGTTCTGAAGTCTTCTACGGAACATTCCAAGGCCAGAAGCCGGAGCTGATCAGGGCACTTGGACTTGCAGGCATGGGAGGAACCGGAAATGACGGCCAAACTCGTTGACATCCGGCAGGCTCGGACCGGCCTTGAAGTCCCGGGCGGGCAGACCATCCTGGACGCCGCACTCGCTGCCGGCATTCCTTACCCCCATGGCTGCAAGTCCGGACGCTGCGGCTCCTGCAAGTCCCGGCTGATCGAGGGGGAGGTGGAACTGCTGCAGCATTCGCGCTTCGCGCTTACCGATGAAGAGAAAACCGACGGCCTGATTCTGGCGTGCCGGGCGCTGCCCCAAACGGATTCGACCGTAGCCTGGCTGGGCAGTGACGACGACGTTCAGCCTCCACGACGCCTGGACGGCATCGTGACCTGCCTTGATGATCTCACCCACGACATCAGATTGGTCCGGATTACGCCCGAGGATGGGGCTCCCCTGCTGTTTACTGCAGGGCAATATGCGCAGGTCAGCTTCAATGGAGTGCCTGCCCGCAGCTACTCCATGGCAAACGGGTACGGCGACGACAGTCTTGAATTCCACATCCGCCGTGTTCCGGGAGGGACCACCTCGGAGCATGTGCACAGCGTGTTGAAGGCCGGTGACAAAACAACGCTCGAATTCCCCTTGGGCTCTTCCTCCCTGCGCCAGCATCATTCCGGCCCGATCCTGTGCATCGCCGGCGGCTCCGGGCTGGCGCCGATCAAGTCAATTGTGGAAACCGCTCTTGCCCACGGCATGAAGCAGCCGATCCGTGTCTACTTCGGCGTTCGGGCAGAGCGCGATCTTTATCTCCTTGGGCATTTCCAGGCTCTCGCAAAACGTCATCCCAATCTCACCTTCACACCCGTGCTGTCCGAGGCGCAGTCCGCGCAGCATCGGAGCGGTTTCGTAACGCAAGCCGTGGCGGAGGATCTTTCCGGCCTTGACGGCTGGAAGGCCTATGTTGCCGGCCCGCCGCCAATGGTGGAAGCGGCAATGGAGGTGGCCTTTGCGCGCGGATTACGCCGGGAAGATATGCATGCCGACGTATTCTTTACCCCGGAAACTTTGCGGGGGCCGGTTCCGGCCGAATGATGCTGCCACCGGCGATGAGGTCCCGTCGCTCGCCCTGCACTGACGAAGGCCCGCCGCAAATATCTTCGCGGCGGGCCTTCGTTTCATTCGCTGATCCGCACTAGGCTTGAACGTCAAGCGTTCCCATCATACCGAGCTGTTCGTGCTCGAGTATGTGGCAATGATACATGCGCGGCCCCGGTAGATCATGGCGCAGCAATATCCGAACCGTCTCGCCGGCCACGACGTTCACCGTATCCTTCCACGCGCGATAGGACGGCCTGGTGACCTTCCCGTCTTTCTCGCGCTCTACGACCTGAAACTGCGTCCCATGCACATGGAACGGATGATCCATATCCGCCTCGTTGACGACTTCCCAAAGCTCGACTTGTCCGACTTTCGAGACTTCGTCTATGCGGTTCATGTCGAAGCTGGCACCGTTAATCAGGAACTTCATCTCCATGCTATCGGAAGACACGGACGTGCTGGAATGACCCATACCCTGCATCGACATACTGCCATGGTCCATTCCGCCCATGGTTTCCGTCAGGACAAACCGGCGCGTGACAACCGGATTCCCAAGAGATTCGATGGAGCGCAGCTTTGCCGGCAGGGGCGGCATTGCAGCAATCGGCTCTTCCGATACGTTTGCGGTCAGCAGGATCATGCCGGCCTCGTTCGGCTTGCCCGGCCCCATCCAACCACGCTCATATTCGAGCGTCGTGAGCTTGGCCGCTCCCGGCTTGTCGAAAGAAACAATCAACTCAACGCGTTCGGCCGGCGTGAGTAGCAGCTCGGCGACGGCGACGGGCGCTTCGATCAGGCCGCCGTCCGTTCCGATGACGGTCATGCTGGCATTCTCGAACTTGAGCCGCAGGAATCGCGCATTCGTCGCATTGTAGAGACGCAGACGGCGCTTTTCGCCAAGCGCTACAGCCATCGCAGGGTTCTTCTGCCCATTGACGAGCACGTGATCGCCGACGCGACCGTTCATGAAATCGGTCATCGTGCTTTCCGGTATCGTCCCGTCGGCGGCGATCCTGAGATCGGTGAGCATGAGGATCGTGTCGCCGTATTCCGGTGGGATGGGATCGTTCTTCGGCTTGACCAGAAAGATACCGGCAAGTCCGCGATAGACCTGCTGGGCAGTCAAACCATGGGGGTGGGGATGAAACCAGTAAGATGCCGCACTGCCTTCCGGCAGTTCGAACGCATAGATGCGCTCGTCGCCCGAGGCTACGGGATCCGCCGGATTGCCATCCTGGTCGGCTGGTACCGGCATGCCATGCCAATGAACCGTCGTCGGTTCGCCTGGAATCCCGTTCCTGAAGCTGATCTCGACCTTGTCGCCCTCACTTGCCTCGATCACGGGATTGGTGCCGTTATAAAGAAGTACAGGCGTATCGATCCCTTCGGCGAACCGTACGACACCTGGTTCTGCTTCCAGCTTTGCTTTGAATATGCCGCGCACGGCCGACTGGTTGGACAGGCGTGGCAACGCTTTGAGCGGCTGCCCTTCCGGCAAAACGGGAGCGGTGCCTGTCACGGGCATGTTGTGATTGCCATGGCCGCTCATGCCGCCCATATCGTGTTTCATCTGGGCTGCTGCAGGCCCGGTAACGACGAGACCCGTAAGGCTCGCCAGAAAAGTCCGCCGATGCATCGATCGTCTTCCTCTCGGTCGTTTGACAGTCAACGGCGAGGCCGCTCAACCAGTCCAATGTTTCTCTTTCTTCGCCAAAGGCAGCTCCTGAGAGCCACCCTCCGGTTGCTATTTGCCGCGTTCCGCGAGCCACTTCCTCATCATGGCGATCTCGCCTTCCTGCGCCTTGATCACCTCTTGGGCGAGTTTGCGGACCTGCGGATCCTTGCCGTATTCAAGCACGACTTCCGCCATGTCGATCGCACCTTGATGGTGTGGGATCATGCCGCGCATGAAGTCGATGTCGGCATTGCCGGTAAACTCGACCATCATGTCCTTATGCATGCTGTCATTGGCCGCCAAATAGGCTTTCGTGGACGGGTTGCCGGAAGCCGGCATCTCCATGCCCAACATGTTGTGATCTTGCATGGGATTGTCCTTGTTCATTTGGCTCTGTGCGATTGCAAGGCCGGCGCTGATGGCGATCGAACCTGCGATGAAGATCGGAGTGAGCTTGTTCATGCTATCGTTCCTGTTCACCTCGTGGTTGCCGGATAGCCGGCTTCTTCGAGAACCTGTTGAAGGGCCGCGGAGGTAGCGGTCGTCTCGATCTTGACCATGCGTGCGGCTAGATTGGTCTCGATCCTGGCATTGGGATCAACTGACTGGATCGCCTTGGTCACGGATTTGGCGCAGCCGCCGCAGGTCATGTTCTCGATTCTCAGTTCCATAAGAATTCTCCTTGGTTCGGGTCTCATGAGCTCAAGGTGGGGCTTCCAACCATGGTAAGGTCAAGTGGTGCGAAAAGGAAAAATTTGCTATTGACCTTCCCATGGTTGGAAGCCCCACCTTCCGTCCGAACTTCAATTTCGGAACGATAAAGGAGGCGGCTATGAATGCCCCCGTTCGAACAACAGACTTAACTGGAACGATATCGCTACCCATCGAGGGCATGACCTGCGCGTCCTGCGTCGGTCGTATCGAAAGGGCACTGAACGCTGTCCCAGGCGTTGAGACCGTATCGGTCAACTTGGCGACGGAACGTGCGAGCATCACGACCACGTCGCTCGTCGTCCGCGCAAAGCTTGTCGAGGCCGTCGAAAACGCCGGTTATTCCGTCCCTGTGAAATCTGCCGGTTCGGCTGGTCCCACAGAGCTATCGATTGCGGGCATGACCTGCGCATCCTGCGTCGGCCGCGTCGAGCGCGCGCTGAAGGCGATTCCCGGCGTAACGGAGGCGGTCGTCAATCTGGCGACAGAGCGCGCCACGATCCACGGAACCACCGACGCGGCCACCCTGATCGCGGCGATAGAAGACGTCGGTTACGAAGCAACGGTAATCGGCGCGGCTGCCGGCAATGGCGATCAGGATGAAAACGCCGAGCGAGCAGAGAAGAAAAAAGCCGAGCACCGCGAACTGGCCTATGACTTCGCCATCGCGGCGGTGCTTACGGCGCCGATTTTTCTCATTGAGATGGGATCACACCTCATTCCGGGCGTGCATGGCCTCATCCAGTCGACGTTTGGCATGCAGTGGAGCTGGTACATCCAGTTCGCACTGACAACGCCTGTACTCTTCATTCCGGGCATTCGTTTTTATGACAAGGGGCTCCCGGCGCTTTGGCGACTTGCCCCCGACATGAACTCGCTTGTGGCCGTCGGTTCGCTGGCAGCCTATGGATATTCGCTGGTCGCGACCTTCGCGCCTGGCTTCCTGCCACCTGGAACCATCAACGTCTATTTTGAAGCTGCCGCGGTCATCGTGACGCTTATTCTGCTTGGTCGCCTGCTTGAGGCCCGTGCCAAGGGCCGGACATCCGAAGCGATCAAGCGCCTGGCCGGCCTTCAGGCCAAGACGGCGCGCGTTCGCAGAGACGGCAAGACAGTCGATCTGCCTATCGGCTCGGTCGGTTCCGGCGATATCATCGAGGTTCGCCCCGGCGAACGCCTGCCCGTCGATGGTGAGGTGGTCGAAGGCGCCAGCTATGTCGACGAGGCGATGATTACCGGCGAGCCGATCCCCGTTTCAAAGTCGGTGGGCAGTGTAGTCGTTGGCGGCACAGTCAACCAGAAAGGTGCGTTCGCGTTCCGGGCGACAGCAGTTGGTGGCAATACGGTGCTTTCGCAGATCATCCGCATGGTCGAAGAGGCTCAAGGCTCCAAACTGCCAATCCAAGCGTTGGTCGACAAGGTCACCATGTGGTTCGTGCCGGCTGTCTTCGCCATAGCCACCCTGACTTTTGCCGCCTGGCTCACCTTCGGCCCGTCGCCCGCACTCACCTTCGCGCTGGTCAATGCCGTCGCCGTCCTGATCATCGCTTGCCCGTGTGCCATGGGTCTGGCAACGCCGACCTCCATCATGGTGGGCACCGGCCGCGGGGCCGAACTCGGCGTGCTCTTCCGTAGGGGCGAAGCGCTCCAGTTGCTGAAGGATGCCAAGGTGGTGGCGCTCGACAAAACTGGTACTCTGACCGAAGGCAAGCCGATCCTGACCGATCTGGAACTGGCCGCCGGTTTCGACCGGTCGAATGTTCTGGGTCTTGTCGCCGCTGTCGAGACCAAATCGGAACATCCGATTGCCGCCGCGATTGTGGAAGCCGCCACCGCGGAGGGCCTCGCGCTGTCGGCCGTGTCGGACTTCGAATCGGTGACGGGTTTCGGCGTCAAAGCCAAGGTTGACGGCAGGCGCGTCGAGATCGGCGCGGACCGCTACATGGTCGAACTCGGCTATGATGTGGCCGCGTTCTCCAAAGTTGCCGAGCGCCTGGGCAACGAGGGCAAGTCGCCCCTGTATGCGGCAATCGACGGCGCGCTCGCGGCGATCATCGCCGTGGCCGACCCGATCAAGGAGACAACGCCTGCGGCCATCAAGGCCTTGCACGTTCTCGGCCTCAAGGTCGCGATGATCACCGGCGACAATGCCCGCACCGCCAAGGCCATAGCGGCTTGCCTGGAGATTGACGAGGTGGTGGCGGAAGTGCTGCCCGATGGCAAGGTCGAGGCGGTTCGCCGCCTCAGGGCCAAGTACGGCAAGGTCGCCTTCGTCGGCGACGGCATTAACGACGCCCCGGCGCTGGCGGAGGCGGATGTCGGGCTCGCCATCGGGACAGGCACGGACATTGCAATCGAGGCGGCTGATGTCGTCCTGATGTCGGGCAGCCTGCAGGGCGTGCCCAACGCGATCGCTCTGTCAAAGGCGACGATCGGCAACATCCGGCAGAACCTGTTCTGGGCTTTTGCCTATAACACGGCACTGGTCCCGGTCGCGGCGGGCCTTCTCTATCCGGTCTACGGCATCTTGCTGTCGCCAGTCTTTGCCGCGGGCGCCATGGCCTTGTCGAGTGTGTTCGTGCTCGGCAATGCGCTGCGGTTGCGCAGGTTCAAAGTGACGTACTGATAAACCGCAGCGGCCGACCCTATATCGGGGTCGGCTATCGTACCATTTCTAGGAGCATACGGATGAATATTGGACAGGCATCAAAAGCATCGGGCGTTTCGGCCAAGATGATTCGTTACTACGAGCAGACAGGCCTCATTCCGGCAGCAGACCGGAAATCGTCTGGCTATCGCGATTATTCGGACACCGACGTCCATATGCTGCGCTTTATCCGCCGCGCGCGCGATCTCGGTTTTTCGGTTGCCGATATCAGCGATCTCCTTGGCTTGTGGCGTGACGATACCCGGCAGAGCGCCGAGGTCAAGCATCTGGCGCAGGGCCACATCAACGAACTGGAAAGGAAGATCAAGGGTCTTCAGGACATGGCCCATTCGCTCACTGTGCTGGTCAACGCCTGCCACGGTGACCACCGTCCCCATTGCCCAATTTTGCAAAGCCTCGAAACCGATGTGAAGGATGAGGATCTGTCTATCCAGTCTCGCCCTGGGGCAGTCGCACGCCGCTTGCAATGAGGGAAGACCAGAGCGACTTTGACATGGCACAGCACCAGGGCTCTGTTGCAAGAATTTGCTTTGGATGGAGAACGGCTTAATCGGGACACAACTATGTTGAGAGTGCCGTGAACTGCTGTTTGAAGGAATGGGCTTTCGCCGATGCAGACAGATCCATAATTTCAGCTGTATTCATGCACCGGTGCCCCATCAAAGCTCATGTTCAAACACCGGCAGTAGGCGACGATTGGCGTGCGTCTGGCTGAGTGCATCTGCGTCCTTATACGTATTGTCGTATAATGGCTTTTTAAACGCTTCCGCGTATATCATTACTTTAATCGCATTCGCGTATATTGACAGATTATACGTTCCCGCGTATATTGGTGATCGGAGGCCACCATGAATGAACAGATCGCCCGCACAGAAAAACAACTCGGCGCCATTCTGCGCCGCGCCCGCAAACAGGCGCACTTGAGTCAAGGCGCGCTCGGCGAACAAATCCATATGCGGCAGGGCACGGTTTCGCGCCTTGAAGCCGGGGAGCCGGCCGTCCAGTTGCGCACCCTGATGGAAGCCCTTTCAGCCCTCAATCTGGAACTGGTCGTTCGACCACGCAGCCAGGGCAGTGCCGCCGACATCGAGGACTTGTTCTGATGGCGAGAAGGCGGGCGCACGTCCCCCTCAACGTTTTTCTGAACAGCCGTCATGTCGGCGTGCTGCGGCGTGAGGCCACAGGCGCCATCGACTTCCAGTACGGACACAGCTGGCTGGATTGGCGCAGCACATTCCCGGTGTCACTATCACTGCCCCTGCGCGAGGACCGCTATATCGGCAACCTGGTTATCAATGTGTTCGACAACCTGCTGCCTGACAACGACGCAATCCGCAACCGGCTCGCCGAGCGCGTCGGCGCGGAAGGAACTGACGCCTTCAGCCTGCTAACCGCTCTGGGCCAGGACTGCGTGGGCGCCCTGCAATTCCTGCCCGACGGCACTGATCCCGGCACTGCCGGCGATACCGACGGCAAGCCGGTCAGCGACGACGAGGTCGCAGACATCATCAAGAATCTCGCCGCCGCGCCGCTCGGTATGGGCGAAGACGAAGATTTTCGAATCTCGATTGCCGGGGCACAGGAAAAAACCGCCCTGCTGCGCAAGGACGGCCAGTGGTTTAAACCCACCGCCACCACCGCCACCACCCATATTCTCAAACCGCAGATCGGCCAGCTTCCCAATGGCATCGACCTCTCCAACAGCGTCGAGAATGAGTATCTCTGCCTGAAGCTGCTGGAAGCAATGGGCGTCCCCACCGCCAACGTCGAGATCGCGGAATTCGGGGAACGCCGTACACTAATCGTGGAACGTTTCGACCGCCTTTGGGCGAAGGATGGAAGATTGCTCCGTCTGCCGCAGGAGGACACTTGCCAGGCGCTGTCGATCCCGCCCACCAGAAAATATCAGTCGGACGGTGGCCCTGGAATGCGGGAAATCATCAACCTGCTGAAAGGCAGTGACACACCCGACGCCGATATCGCCATATTCATGCGCGCCAGTATCCTGTTCTGGCTGCTCGGCGCGACCGACGGTCACGCTAAAAACTTCAGTATTTTTCTTGGCCCCGGCGGACGCTTCCGAATGACACCTCTCTACGACGTGCTGACCGCACAGCCGAGCCTCGACGAAGGCCAGATCTCCCGCAAGAAATTCAAACTTGCGATGTCGGTTGGCAGAAACCGCCACTATGCCATCCATGACATCGTACCCCGCCATTTCATGCAGTCGGCGGACCTTTCCGGTGTGGGTACCCCGGCGATGAAAGCGATCTTTGAAGACATCACCGCGAACGCCGAACAGCAGGCAGAGGCCGCTATCACGAAGCTGCCCAACGGTTTTCCCGACCAGCTCGTGACGTCCACCATGGCGGCCATCAACCACCGCGTCCAGCTCGTTGCCGATTCACTTTCACGAGCGTCTCATGTCTGAAGCAAGAAATTACCCGCATTGCCATTCTTGGCCAAGTCTCACTGCTAAGCCACTCTACCTAATCTGCGCTATCGGAACAATTATCATCATCAATCCCATCACGTTCGGCAGTTCAGGACGCCTCCGCTTCGGGGCCGTCAGCCGGCGGCCTACTCTCGGAGAGCGGGCGTTGAAAACAGACATTCGTTCATCAGCGGCTCGAAGGTTCGCTGTTGACCCCGCAGTAGACGATTTTCTGCTGCCGCCGCCGCGGGGCATGACCTCGGATGACTGGTCTACCGCATGGAAAGTTTGGGGTACTTGTACTTCCTGGGCGAATAGGTTAATACTGAACTAGATGGTTCAGTATTTAAATCCTCCCCTCGATCTCTCGTTTGCGGCGCTGTCCGATGCGACCCGCCGCGGCATCATCGATCAGCTTGGACGAGGGGACGCGTCGATTACCAGTCTCGCGGACAGGTTCCAGATGACACTGACCGGCATGAAGAAGCACGTCCAGGTTCTCGAGCGGGCGGGCCTCGTCGTCACACAGAAGGTCGGACGGGTAAGAACCTGCAAGCTTGGGAACCGCGGCCTTAAGGAGGAGGCCGAGTGGATCGAGGCGCATCGCAAGTTCTTTGAGGCCCGCTTTGAAGTATTGGACGAAATCATCAGCGAAATGAAACGGGAGGGAAACGATGAATCAGCAAGTTAACAGTGCAGATGGTGCGCAGAACCGCACGTCAGTCGAGCGCAGAGGGGATCGCGAACTCGTCGTAACGCGGACATTCAATGCGCCGCCGAGCACGGTTTACAGGGCATGGAGCCAGCCCGGGCTGTTCCAGCGCTGGTGGGTGCCAAAATCGGTATCCAGCGTTTCGCTCGTATCGTGCGAAATGGACGTCCGTACAGGCGGCAGATATCGGCTGGAATTCGGCGTTGGCGGTTCGGACACCATGGCCTTCCATGGGAAGTATCTGGAGGTGGTGCCGAATGAGCGCATCGTATGGACCAACGATGAGGGCGAAGAGGGCGCGATCACAACTGTGACCTTCGAGGACCAGGGCGGGAAGACACTACTGAATTTTCACGAAGTCTATCCGTCCAAGGAGGCGCTTGAGGAAGCGCTACAGGGCTCAGCGGCCGCATTGCCGGAGCAGTTGGCGCAGCTCGACGAATTGCTTTCCAGCATAGGCGAGTAGCGCGGGTTCGAATTTCCGTTCCTGTCGCAAGGCTTCCGATTTTCAGCTTTACGAGATCACAATCACGTCGCTCGCTGTCGATTGCAAGATCAAGCAACACGCGATCTCTCATGCGTCCTTCTCTGTCAAGGAAGAAGCGGATCGCCCAAATCTGGCGTTGCTTCAGCCATTTCTTAACGCCGGCCTTTCGGCCAACATTGGCCGGAAGGGGGAATGTATGGCACAGTGATCGAGGGGGCCGGAAACTGAGAGGCAGCTCATCATACCGCTGGTTGCCAGAGCGGACTGACAATTTCTAGCCTCATTTTGGTCGGCTGCATCCCGCTGCAAACGCCTGCGAGTTGCTGCATGCGAGATGGCGCAGCTTACCCAGTGCGTGTTTTAGGAGTTACATTGCAGCGTGGTCAATATGGATCAGTCAGGTACACATTTGGTTGGCCGAAGGTTTATTGTGATCTTGGACCAAGAGATCGCGAGCAGTGGAAAACAACAGTATGTGGTCAGGAACGGGCCCACGGATTGATTGTCTGCAGATCAAGGGACTGAAAGTCCTTCACGTTGCGAGTGGCTAGCGTCAAATTATGGATAAGTGCTGTAGCAGCAATTAATCCATCCATCGAGGCTAAACCGTACCCCCGCTGTTTGGATGCAGCCATCAGATCGCCCCAGGCGACTGCTACCCGCTGATCAACAGGAAGTATGTGTCCCGAAAAGCGATCGGTTAGCTCATTCGTAAGCCAATCAGCAAGTGCGTCACGCTTGCGTCCTTGCTCCAACAATGCAATTCCGCGCCTGATTTCAGCCAGTGTGATGACGCTGATGAATGCTCGATCTTCGTCAAGTTCAGCGAGCCAGTTCAGAACTGATAATTCGGGCTGCGGGCGCCGCACTTCTGAGAGGATGTTCGTATCGAGTAAAAGGTTCACAGGGTCACGTCACGGGGTTCGTCGCGTTCGCGATCGATGTCAATGTCAGCACCTCGTAAGGGCGAGGACAGCAGAAACTCGGCCAAATTCCCTTTGCGAGCGGTCTTCCGTCCCCATTCTTCCACAGAGACCATAACTACGCTTGGCTTGCCGTTTCGCGTGATCGTTTGCGGTTCGTGATGGGCTCGTTCAATCACCTCTGAAAGGTGCGCCTTTGCACCGGCAACGGTCCAGACTGGCGTTGATGATTTGGTCTGCGGACCCATGACGGGCACTCCTTTGACTACTATGACCATAATGACTATGTAGCATGGAAACAACTTCAACTCAAGGTGGCATAGACCCGGATTCTGCAATGAAGCATTCGCCAAATGCCCGGGGACATGTGGTAATTCCTGGCTCTATAACCACGTTTGTTTCACCTGATTTTAAGGTCATCAAGCACAGGCACAGTCGCCAATACGAGAAGGATGGCTGCAAGCGCAAGCGATGCGGCAAAACCGAGATGCTTGAAACCGATTGCGCCGGCGATACCGCCAACAAGAAACAGCGCGACAAGGGACGCCAGCAGCTTGAGCTTTTTGCGGTCAGCCTTGACGAAAGGCGTATCGGGGCTGCTGGGTGATGCATTCCAGTAGAAGAGCTTGCCCAATTCGATGCCCATGTCGGTCACAAGGCCCGTCACATGGGTTGTCCTTATGCGTGCGCCGGAGAGTTTGGTGATGATGGCGTTCTGCAGGCCCATGATGAAACACAAGAGCATGACTGTTGCCGGAACGAACAGCCATTCACGGTGCTCCAGGTTGCGGCCGAGTAGTCCAAAGCAGATCAGCAGTATGGCTTCAAACATAAGCGGCAGAGCGTATTCGCTCTGGAGTCTTTTCCGCCGCGCCCAATTGACCAGTATGGCTGAGCAGGCGGCTCCGACCACAAAGGAGAGAAAGGCAGCGAGGCCTGCAAGCAGCAGACTTGTGTCACCGAGCACCAGATTATCGGCCATGGCAGAGACAATCCCTGACATATGAGAGGTGTATTGATGAACGGCCAGAAAGCCTCCGGCATTTGCAGCTCCAGCCACAAAAGTCAGGAACCGCGCAAGATGCCGATCGGTCTTTTCAAACCGTTCTCTCCCGGCAATCTTGCGCAAATAGGGGATCATCAATCGACAGCGACAGGCATTGAGTTGCACAGGTATGTTGTGAAAGTCCTGCCGCTGCACGGTGCATCCCACAGCATCGGCATTTAGTTGAACTTTTGCGACGGTTGACGGTACCTTACGCCTCTGCCACCCGTTTCGCTGCGCGCATGTTCGCCAATCAGCTCAATACCTGCGCGATCAAGGGCGTTGACGACCTTCATCAGGCTGTCGACGATGCCGCGCACATCGCCTTCACTGGCTTCCATCCGTTGAATGGTCGGCAGGGAAACACCCGACATTTCCGCGAGGGCTTTCTGATCGATACCGAGAAGTGCCCGCGCTGCCCGCATTTGGTTTGCAGTAATCAAAATCGTATCCACTTTTATCATTGAGTAGTTAGCTGCATCACCTTACCACTGATGTATAAAACATCAATATGAAACGATAAAATATGCGCGCCCTCTTGGCAGGAATGAAAGTGGGCGTTATTCTCATCTTTATGACTCAACGTTACAAACCGCAGCAAGATCTCAATGATACCTGGACGGTCATCGACGCGCGCACGGCACGGGCGGCCGAGATGGGCAGCCGTACCATTATTGGCATGAACCGGCGGGATGCCGAGGAACTTGCCGAGCTTTTGAATAGGCTGGAAGCGCAAAAGCCGGTAACCCAGCCTGATCAAGGCTGACGCCATTTCGACACTGGACCCAATTTGCTTCTTTGATGAAAAGCGAACGACAGGATTTCGATGAAACCGCAAAAGAAACCGTTTGTCGTTGAAATCAAGCAGAGCCGTCGGGGGCACAAAGCGCCCGTTGCATCGATCTGGGGTGATATTGACATGTCCACCTATGGTCTTTCCGAGGATAATCTGGTGCGCGCACCTGAAGCCTCCTCCCTGATCAAGGCAGCGGCTGCGAATGAAGGGGATGAACATGGCGATCAATGAAACGTCGGTCGAGATCAAAACGTCCGCAGCCTCGTCCGTGGGCATCGTTGTGGCGACGGGTCTTCATTACGTGCAAGTCAATGACCGCGGCGTAAAGCATGAACTCATTGGGCCGTTTAGAACCCGTGAACAAGCGCAGGCTGAAGTCGCAAAATGGGTTGACCGCTTCAGAGCGGAACTGGAACCACAATCCTGTTGATCGCAATCGGCCGATGCGCGGTTACATCCGCAAGACGAAGAACACCAGCAAGGCAATTGGTGTCGCGATGCTCAATGCCAAAAGAGTGTCATAACCGATCGTTTCCCAGTCCCTCTGACGATCATCCCTGTCCAGATAGGCCATCTCCGTAACCTCCGCTGAAAGGCGCTGAATTTAGCACGGCGGCGCTCGAAAATCCCGTTGATCGGGAGGATTGCATCGACAATTCGGACGCGCCAGTCTGAGTATCATGCCGTTTTGATGCGCTTGCTCATGTTGATACCAGTCGTCCGGAATCCCCCGGCCTGGTAGACGTGCTGCGCGCGCGTGTTGTCCGCGGCGACGCGCAGCCGGATCTGCTCAAATCCTTCCCTGGCGAGCGCACTTTCCAGAGCCTGCAATGCTTGCTTGCCATAGCCGTTACCCTGATAGGCGGGAAGGATATGAAAATCACTGATGAACACTATCTTGGAATCCGTATCGGCGCGGTACCAAAGATAACCAATGGTTTCGGCATTTTCTCTTTCGCCATCCGTTATGCAGAGCAAGACCTGTCCGAATGTATCGGGACCGTTGGGCAGGTCTTTGGCGATTTCGCGTTTCGCCTGCACCACTGCTTCTGGATTGGACAGGCCGTAATTTGCCGAGATCTCCGCAGCATAGTCAGGGATGAAATAATCGAGATAGCTCGAAAACTCGTCTTGGCGCGTGGGTCTGAAGCCAATCATCGGCTGTATTCCTTTTGGGGCATCTGCAAAGTCTCTGTATCATCTGGGTGGCACCGCTCCCATACCGACGTGCGGCGACCGGGTCGATAGCGTAAATCGTAACAACATGACATCGCGGCAACCACCGGGTTCAGGTGCTTGCCGCCGAGGAACCTGCCGATACGGCAACAGTCTGGTCAAGATCGTGATCTGTTCGGGGGGTATCTGTTCGAATATTGACAATTTCCATCAACGCGAGCAGTCCTTTCAGTATATCAATCGGTGCGGGCGGGCAGCCTGGGATATGAAGATCGACGGGCACGACGTCTGAGACCCCACCGGCAACAGCGTAACTTTCCGCAAAGCAGCCGCCATCGAATGCGCAGCTTCCCACTGCAACGACCCATTTGGGATTGGGCGTTGCAGTGTAGGTGCGCTCCAAAGCTTCCCGCATATTTTTGGTAACAGGCCCGGTTACGAACAATACGTCAGCATGCCGGGGGGAGGCAACAAACCGGATGCCAAGACGTTCAATGTCGTAAAAAGCATTGCTCAAAGCGTGCAATTCCAGCTCGCAGCCGTTGCAGGAGCCGGCATCGACGGCGCGGATTGACAGGCTGCGACCCAGATGCTGTCGCGCCCTATTATCGACGGCCGATACGAGCGCTATCAGCGCCGCTTCGCCCGGTTGCGGTAGCGGTTCCGCTAGCGGTGGACTGATCAGACTTTCGATGAGGAGTTTACGCATGGCAACTACGCCTTCATAGATCGTGGCCAGAGTAGGAACAGTTGAATGACTTGTTGCAAAGCGGGAAATCGGCAACGATATTGCCTTCGATGACTGCCTCGAGAAGCGGCCACTGGAACCAGGATGGATCACGCAGATGGCAGCGATCAATCTTTCCGTCAGCTCTGAGACGGAGCCATGCCAATATGTCACCTCGGAACCCTTCAATCAGAGCCAGGCCTTCGCGCGCTTCATGAACAGCGGGGATGCTGTTTCGCACTGTCCCCTCCGGTAATCGTTCCAAAATCTGCTCGACAAGCGAGAGGCTTTGCTGGACCTCGCGGATCCGAATCCAGACACGGGCGTTGACGTCGCCCTCGTTGAGGACCGGCACCTCAAGTTCAAGCTGATCGTAGGGCGGATAGCTAAAAACACGCCGGGCATCAAAGCTGCGTCCCGAAGCCCGCCCGACGTAACCGCCTGCGCCGTATTGCCGGGCAAGGACAGGCTTGAGTGTGCCTGTTCCAACGGTCCGGTCCTGAAGCGACGCCGTATTGTCATAAAGTTCGATCAATGGCGGAAAACGCCGCCTGATTTCTGCAACGAGCACCCAGATGGCAAGAGTTCCTTCATCGCTCAGGTCGGTGGCGACACCACCCGGAACAATACAATCGCGCATCATGCGATGACCAAATGCGGAATCGCAGGCGCGCAACACACGCTCGCGCAATACGCCGCAATGGACATGCATGAGTGCAAAGGCAGCATCATTGCAGATGGCACCAATGTCACCGAGGTGGTTTGCCAGCCGTTCCAACTCGGCCATCAATGCCCGCAGCCAGATGGCTCGGGGCGGGACGTCCATGTGCAGGGCGGATTCGGCAGCTTGCGCGAAAGCAAATGCGTATGCGACGGTACTGTCTCCCGATGTTCGGCCAGCGATGCGCGCCGCCTGATCAAGATCCTTGCCCGCCATGAGGCTTTCAATGCCCTTATGGACATATCCAAGACGTGTCTCGAGGCGCACGACCGTTTCGCCGCTGGCCGTGAAGCGGAAATGCCCAGGCTCTATAATACCCGCATGAACGGGACCAACCGGAATTTGGTGCAGATCCGCCCCGTCGGTAGAAAGGAACGCATAGGGCTGCGGTTTTGATTGTGTTGCAGCTTGGCGTCCCAAAGGAGACGCCAAGCCCCAATGGCCGTGATCGAGCCATGGCCGAGTATCCGGTATGCCTATGGGGTTGAGACCGGCCAGATCATGGATGGCACGTTCGAGGCGAAGTGCAGGTGGATGGCGCTGTGCGACAGAAGGATAGTTGCCTTCGATATCCTGCAGACGAACGATCCCGATCCTGGTAACAGGCTCTTCGAGGAGGGCCATGTGAACGGCGTCCTCTTCCCCCCAAAGACCAAGCAGCGTCCACTGACCATCTGCCAAACCGTCCACTGCAGCCAACCATACTTTTTGATCGACCACGGCACAGGGCCATGGATGGTTTTCGACAATTATACCCTGGAGAATGAGATCGGTGAGAGATGGCATCTTGAGCGTTTCCCCATCATCCAAGAAGGTGAGCGATATGCTGGAACCAGGCAACCAATGGCGGCGGCAGATAAATCCCGCCGGTGAAGACCAGGGCGAGATGGGAATACATCGGCAGGTAGGAAGCCTCGGCAGGCGCGGTGCTGCCACGCGGTTGGCCGAAGGCGACGCCCGTCAGGCGTAACAGCAGAGCGCCAAACGCGATCAGGAGCCCGATCACAAGCGGGATGGCGAGCAGGGGCTGTCTGGCAAATGCCGAGCTTACCACCAGGAACTCGCTCATGAATATGCCAAGGGGTGGCAGGCCGGCAATCGCAACCACGCCGATGACCAGTCCCCAGCCGAGACCCGGATGAGTTTCAGTGAGGCCGCGAATACTGGAGAGCCTCTGTGTGCCCTTAATCTGCGCGATGTGCCCAACGGCATAGAAGATTGCGGACTTCGTCAGGCTGTGCATGACCATGTGCAGAAGTCCGGCAAAATTGGCGAGGGGCCCCCCCATGCCAAAAGCAAAAACGATAATACCCATGTGCTCAATCGAGGAATAGGCAAACAAGCGTTTTATATCGCGCCGCCGGTAGAGCATGAAGGCTGCGAAAACGAGCGACGTCAGCCCCATCGTGACCATTAAAGGGCCAGGTGCAATCGCTTCCGGACTTGCTGTCATCAATATCTTGAAGCGCAAGACAACGTAGAGGGCAACGTTCAAAAGCAACCCCGACAAGACTGCAGAGATTGGTGTTGGTCCTTCGGCATGGGCATCGGGCAGCCACGCATGCAAGGGAGCCAGGCCAACCTTCGTTCCGTAGCCCAACAGCAGAAATACGAAAGCCACATTCAGCAAGGACGGGTCAAACTTGGCAGCCTGCCCAATCAGGAGCGTCCAGGCCATGGCATCGTAGCCTTCCCCGATGACGGGCTGCGCAGCCATGTAGACGAGGATGGTACCAAACAGGGCAAATGCGATACCCACGCTGCCCAGGATAAAATACTTCCAGGCCGCTTCAAGCGCCTCGTGGGTGCGGTAAATGCCGACCATCAAAACTGTCGTGAGCGTGGCGAGCTCCACCGCGACCCACATCAGACCAATATTGTTGGAAACGAATGCGAGATTCATGCCGAACATCATGATCTGGTACATGGCATGGTAAAAGCGAAGGTTGGCTGGCGTAAGCCTGCCGATTTCCAACTCATGTGCGATATAGCTCGCGCTGAAGATACTGGTTGTCAAACCGACAAACGTGTTGAGCACAATGAAGACGATATTGAGATCGTCGACGAGCAGGTATCGACCTGGTTGTGGGCGCTCGAGGACGAAAAGAAAGAGTGCGGAAATAAAGGTCAGCAGGCTCGCAAATACATTCAAACGTGCAGATGTCCTGTAACCGGAAAGCAGCGCAAGGACTGCCGCCGCGCAGATCGGTATGAGCAATATTCCGGCTACAGGATCAAAGGCGGATGAATTCATCTGCGTCTTTTCCCCTTGAAGTCGTCAAGTGCCCGCACATCCACCGTGTCGAATCTTTCGCGGATACGGAACAAGAACACGCCGATGACAATGAATGCGATCAGAATTGAAAAGGCGACACTGATCTCGACAACCAAAGGCATGCCCTTGGCCCCCGTGGCTGCCAGCACCAACCCGTTTTCCAGTGACATGAAACCGACAATCTGGCTGACCGCGTTGCGCCGCGTTACCATGACCAGAAGGCCAAGCAGCAGAACCGAGAGGGCAAAGGCAAGATCCTCGCGCGCCAAGGGATCGGCCGCCTGGGTCACGCGAAGCATCACCACCATGGAAAGCGCAACCAGCCCCATTCCGCCGAGCATCGTGGGGCCGATGCCAACGACGGTTTCAACTTCGCGGTGAATGCCCAGTCGGCGGATCATGCGGTGTAGGGAAACGGGAATGATAAGAGCTTTGAAGACGAGAGCGATTACTGCGGTCACGTAGAGATGTGGTGCATCCTGAACGTAAGCTTGCCAGGCGACAGACAGCGTTAGCACAAGCGAGTGCAGTGCGAACGTGTTGAGGAGTGAATAAAGACGGTCCTGATAAAGCATCATGAAGCTGACCAGGACGAGACCGCCAGCGAACAAATGGGCAATATCGAAGGTGAGGCCGTGCATCAAAGGCTCCTTGAGACAAACAACAGGAGGGTGGCAAGCAGACCGAGCATGAGGGCGGCTCCCAGGAATTCCGGCACACGGAAGACCCGCATCTTTGCGGTTGCTGTCTCAAAGAGGGCCAGGAGAACAGCGCCAATCGTCAGTTTGGCAAGATAGGCAGTCATGCCAACAATATATGCGGCAGTTCCGGTTCCCGAGCCTGCCAGTTTCCAGGGTGCGAATATGCATGCGATCAGCGAGATGTAGAGAAGCAGCTTCAGGAAAGATGCAAATTCGATCAGCGCCAAATGCCGCCCGGAATACTCCAGAACCATTGCCTCATGCACCATAGTCAGTTCGAGATGCGTCGCCGGATTGTCCACGGGAATGCGGGCGTTTTCGGCAATCGCCACCATGACAAGTGCAATGAGAGCCATGCCGAGCGAGACACGCAAGCCAACCTGTGATGAGGTCATGACGCTCGCAATCGTCGACAGCTGAGTTGAACCGGCGACAAGTGCGAGGGTAAAGATTACAAGGAGCATGGCCGGTTCTGCCAGCGTTGCAATCATCACTTCACGACTTGATCCGATCCCGCCGAAACTCGTACCAGCGTCCATGCCCGCAAGGGCAAGAAAGAAGCGGGAGCTTCCAAGTAGGGCGATGATTGCTATCAGGTCTGCGGTCCAACTGAACATCAGTCCCGTGGCAAAGGTGGGCACGATCGAGGCGGCAACCCATGTTAGTGCGAAAATCAGATAAGGGATGACGCGAAAGAGCCAGGATGCATTGTCGGCCAGAACCACCTCCTTGCGCAAAAGCCGCAAGAGATCGCGGTAGGGTTGAACGACGGACGCCCCCTTTCGTCGCAGTAAGCGCGCTTTGATTTTTCTCACAAAACCAGTCAGCAGCGGTGCAAGCAGAAGGATGATTGCCATCTGTGCGCCCTGGGCGAGGAGATCGAAAATCATGACCATATCGCAAGCACCAAGAGCAGGACAACGAGGACCAGGAATACCAGGCTGAGATATCGGCGGATCGTCAGAAATTGCAGGTGATTGAGCCGTTCTGCAGCAAACCAGACTGCGCCGGCAAGTGGTTCATAAATTCCCTCCCAGATCAGGTCACGGCGTTCGAGTGTGAAACGTGCGGGTCTGGGATCTCCAGGCGCAGGCATCTCGACGATCTCTCTTGCCTGGAAAATGAACGTGCCAAATACACGCCGAATGGGTTGCGCGAAGCTCGCCGAGGTATATTGGGTTTTCGAGCCCAGATCCGGAAAGCCACAGTCCCAGGCGGGAGCCCGGCGCACCGCCCGCGAGGCAAACCGATGGACAAAATAGGCGGTGAAAAAAGCTGCGAATGCGGTGAACAGCAATACTAGCAGCCCGTTGTAAGAACTGCGGCCCTCGGCAATCGGTACAATTGAAAGCCAAGGCACGTTCGTTTGCGCTGGCATGTTGCCGCCGACAAGTGCGTACGTCACCGGCGCAAGAGTGTCGATCACAATACCGGGCAGAATACCCGCAAGCAGGCAAAGTGCTACGAGCACAAACATGGTGCCAAGTGAAAAGCGATCCACTTCCAGCGCCTTTTCGGCCGCGAGGGAGCGAGGACGGCCGAGAAACGTGATGCCGAATGCTTTGACAAAACAGGCCGCTGCAAGTGCTGCCGCCAGGGCCAGAAGACCACCGACGGCTGGTACCATGATTTTCAAGCCCCACTGCGGCAGATCGGGGCTTTGCAGGATCGCCTGGAAAATCAGCCACTCCGAGGCAAATCCGTTCAGTGGGGGCAGGGCGGAGATTGCGGCCGCTCCGACCAGAAATGCAAAACTCGTCAAGGGCATATGGTGGATGAGGCCCCCAAGCTTATCCATATTCCGTTCCCCCGTGGCGGTGAGCACCGCACCGGCTCCAAAGAAGAGCAGGCTTTTGAAAAGGGAATGGTTGAGAACATGAAACAAGGCGGCGGCGAGCGCCAAGGCCGCCGCCCATCGTATCGCGTTTGCTTCAAAGGCAAGCGCGAGGCCGAGACTTATGAATATGATGCCCAGATTTTCGATTGTGCTGTAGGCAAGAAGGCGTTTCAGATCCTGTTCCATCAATGCGTGCAGGATTCCCAATACTGCTGTGATGCCGCCTAACGTCAACACGACGATGCTTGACCACCACAATGGCTCGCCAACCAGATCAAAAACGACCCGAATGAAAGCGTAGACGGCAACCTTGGTCATCACGCCGCTCATGAGCGCCGAGACATGGCTCGGCGCAGCCGGGTGCGCCAGGGGCAACCAGACATGGAGTGGAACGAGCCCGGCTTTCGAACCGGCACCGATCAACAGCAGAAGAAGAACAAACGCTGCAACCATCGGCGTATGTGCGATGGTGCGCATGGTGGAGAAATCGTAACTTCCGCCTGTTCCGGCAAGCAGACCAAATGCAAGCAAGAGGGCCAGCGTGCCGAAACTTGCCATGACGAGATAGATGTATGCCGCCCTCCTGTTTTCGCGTACGTGATGATGCGTCATGACAAGTGCCCATGAGGCCAGCGACATGAACTCCCAGGAGAGCAGGAAGGAAAAAGCGTCAGCGGCCAGAATAACGAGATTCATCCCAGCGAGAAAGGCTGGAAAGAACGGCAATACTCTTTGTGGAGCCGTTTCATGGCGGCCATAGCCAAGACCATAAAGGCTGGACAACGTGCCGCCCAGATTGATTACCACGAGAAAGAAGGCTGCAAGTGTATCCAGCCGGAAATGAGCGCCCAGCCAGGGGAGGCCAAGCGGCAGAACGAGGACCCGCGACGGGACTGATCCTGATACCATGACCAGTTGAAAAAACGCGGTCGAGAATGCGGCCGCCGAGACAACCAGGCAGGCTCCATATGTGACCGGAGTTGCAGCGGGCGATCGTGCGATCGTCACGGCAAAAGCAGATATTCCCAGAAGAGCGGCGGCGCAACACAAAACAAGCGCAACGGCCGTCATTTGGGGGTGACTATGCCACGCATAGCCCTCGGCCGCTTCACGGCTTTACGGCGGAACGGTGTGATGTGGGGCTGCGCCTTAAGGCGAACGCCACGCCCTCCATCCGCACTGACCGCACCTTCATTGATAAGTTCGATCCCGGCGGCCTCAAGTGCTGTAAGTAGCCGCATCAGCGAGTCCACGTTCGCGCGGATGACGTGACTGCTTGCCTCCATACGCTGGATTGTCGGAACGGAAATGCCGGCGAGCTCGGCCAGTTGGCGTTGATCAATGCCCAGAAGAGCCCTGGCGGCGCGTAGCTGAGGTGCAGTAATCATGATCAGACCATCGATTATCTTGCGCTAGCTGTAATATTATGAGTGTACGACTGGTTTTCTGATGTTTCAAACTAATCTTTTGAAGTCCAACACGGAAAAAAATGGATTTCTGCTGTGGGTTGTTCGCAAACGAGGATTGTGGTGCGGACAGGAGCCATCATTCGGATTTTGCCGAGCGGTCGATCTGCCCTTCGGCCGCGTTGTGCTTGTATTGGAGCGCGATCAGAATTCCCTTCATTGTGCGCAGCGCCGTGAGGCACAGAGCAAGTGCAAGGGGTATCCACAGAATGAAATGCAGCCACAGGGGCGGGGCGAGCGTTACTTCCATCCAAAGGGCAAGGCCGACAACAATGAAGCCGACGAGCAGCATCACCAGGACTGCGGGCCCTTCGCCCGTGTCGACAAAGGAATAGTCGAGGCCACAATTCCTGCAGTGTTTGGGCAGCTTAATGAAGCCGTCAAACATTTTGCCGTGTCCGCAGCGTGGACAGCGGCCCTTGATCCCTGCGGAGACGGGATCAACTGGTGGATAGAGCGCTTTGTCTTCACTCATGATTTGTCCTTGCTGTTTCTCAAACGGCACTGAGGTTTCTGCACCTATGCTACGCCCGTGCGGTTTATCCCGGATGGAAATTGATGTTTGCCAGTTGCAGCATATATAGGAACGTTTTATAGTCAATTAGTGATGTTTTATACATCATAATTGATTCCAAGTGCTGAGATCAGATTGTTTGCTGAATTGACGCATGCGCGGGGTCTCCGGCCGAGGCCGGTCGATGGCAAGATTATTGAGGTTGACGGCATAATGATCCGGCTGGCGAAGTTTCATTCCGAATTTGGCAAAATCGAAGTATTGCGAGCCAAGAACACCGGCTCGGTTATTTACCGCCAGGGCGGTTTCTACCAATCCGAAAGCGACATAAACGGAGTCAGTGTCGCGCCCTATATTCATGCGATTTTTGGCCTTCTTGCTCAAACACAGGCCAGGAATGTCCTGATGATCGGCTGTGGCGGCGGCAGCCTGGGTACGATGCTTGACAAGACGGGTGTTCGGGTGACGATCGTGGACATCAATCCCACTGCCTTCTTCATCGCCCGGAAATATTTCAACTTACCGCGCAACATAGAATGTTACGTCGCGGATGGTTTGAACTTTCTGCATGCTGTTCGCCATCGCTACGATGCGATCATTTTGGATGCCTATACGGGAGGGGATATCCCTGATCACCTATGCACCGAAACCTTTTTTGAACTCGCGCATGCACGTCTTGACGAAACCAACGGTTGTTTGATCAGCAATATCTGGGCCCACAATGATCGCGACCTGTTTCCCAAACGGATGGCGGCAAAACTCAGCAATTTCTGGGCGGACGTGCGTCTTCTGGATACCCCTGGCCTGTGGGATCGTAACACCCTGCTTGTGGCGGGGCAGGTTGAGCATTTCGACGAGCCTACGCTTTTAATGCCGCCAACAGAGGTCGCAGATGATGTTGCGCGTGACCTCGAGCGTTTCAGGTTTATCCCCTGGCAGCAACCTGAACAGTTGGTGTAGAAGTCTTTGGGCGGTTTCAACCGTCAACACAACAGCATTGCGTCGACTGCAAACCTTGTTGCCTTATAAGGCAAATGCTCTCGCGGCGTTGTGTTTCTCATAAAGATCAGAATAGCGGGCACGTTCAGACGCGGACGGACCCTGTCCCCGAATGGGCATGGGATATTGCCGCCTGTAGCCTATCAACCATTCCGATTGCTCCCTGTCCAAGCCGAGGAAGACTTCATTGCCTTGGCTGTCAGCAGTCAAGGCTCGCATCTTGCGCTTAACGGCTCTAACCTCGTCCTCCAAAGGAAGCAAATTCGTTATGTTGTCCATTTCTCATCATCCCGCAGCGCGTCTCTTCCAATCTGGCATACAGGTACGCTAAGCTTTCTTGACAAATTCCGTCTTAAGCACAAGCCCCTTGACCTGCTTGGTATTGCACTCGACTTCGCCTTCGCGGCCGTTCAACCTGATGTTCTTGACGAGCGTTCCGCGCTTAATCGTTTCCGATGTGCCTTTGACCTTCAGATCCTTAATCAGTGTTACCGAATCTCCGTCCTTAAGCTCCGTGCCGTTGCTGTCTCTAATAATCTCGTCTGTCATATGCTGGTTTCCTTCACGTCTGGTTGGTCATCACGTTGCGAGGTGAAGACCAAACCCTTTCCTGGTTCATTATAGGCTTTACTGGTCAATGTCGGACAAGGATCTCGCGTCCTACACGGCCCGGAACTATTGAATCTTCAACGGAGACTTTAACCTGTTTCCGGCAAGAGCTGTCGCTGTGGTTAATCTTGGCACGAAACATCATTGCTTGATCCTTCGTTTGACATTCTTTCCTGACATTACATTTGGAAGTTCGCCCGATTGAGCTGTCGTTCCCGCACGTACCGGACCGGACTGTTCTGCACTCAATCGTTCCTGACGCAAGCGTGCCGTTTTTGCACGGGTTTCCGCTTGCTCCTGCTCAAGAGCCGTTAGCACCAAATCAGACATTTGGTACAATCTTGCTTCTCTTGTTGTCGGCTTGATCTCTGGTATCACACCAATGGGTGGGATGATGGTTTTTCTGCGCCTACTCATTTTACCTTATCAACACCTTGCTGCTCGGTACCCGCATCTCTGTTGGATTCGAGTGAACGTCACTCTCTGCAAATTTGCGAATATGCGTTGAAAGCTGCCCGCAACCAGCTGGTCGCACCTTGTTCAGGCTCGTTTTCTCCCGCGCCAGTGTCGCGAGCAATTATGCTGCAACAAACAAATCGGGCTGGCATTGCGAATATGGCCGCGGCTCGATTTAGAACATTTCAATGACCATCTCGGATATGAAAATCAGTGGCTGTACCATATATTGAAAAGCACCAAAGTCAAATAGTAATGTTTTACACATCATAATTCAAGTGCGCGATGGAGTAGTCTCCATCTGTTTTCGAGAAGCTCTTTGCCATTCCGATCCAAATGCAAAGTGCGATGAGTATCTCCGGACGCAGGGGCTTTCCTGTGAGGAGCATGTGGTGAATTTGTCAATGTCGGGTGGCATGCCTTCGGACAAGCCGATACTTATGCCAAATGAGCGCCATGACGAAAATGTCGAAGACGGTGAGAACGATGGGTCCAAAACCGTGCGTGAAGGAATAGCGGTAAAGCTGATAGACGATAAAGAGGCTCAGAAGGACCAGGGATGCCGGATAGGCCCAAAGCTTGTTGCGGAGCGGCACGTTGCTGTCATTGACGGCAGTGGGCCGAGCCATTGAAGTGGCAACTTCCTCACCTGTGACGCTGAACCCAGGCTGTTCGACACCAGCCATGGGAAGCGCGATGTTGGAATTTGAGATCATAATATCAACTTCAGGACCGGTGATTCCAAGAACCCTAAAGCGGTCGGTGCTGACACCGGTGTCAACGTCATGGGGATTACGACGCATCACAAGTAATTTGGCTATCTCGGATGGGGCTGCCGGAGCATCACCCAAGCCGTTCGGATCCATCGCCTTATAGCCCCTTTTTGATTTGGCGCCGGCAAGGGCTGTGCACCGACTTGTAGATCCAGAGGAGGGGGTTGAAGTTTCTGCGATCGTGCTGCCGGACTTAATGCCCCGCCGGCGCTCGACAAGCTCCTTGGGTTTCACAACGGCATTTCACGACAGCGCGCGTAATTGCTCGCGCAGGTGATCGACCTCTCGTTGCGAAAATTGCTTTTCGATAACCGTATGCGTTTGCTGCCATATCGGAAATGCTTTTGTAAGCAGGCGGTGCCCTGCCGGCGTCAGCGTGAGCCGGCGGCTACGTTTGTCATTCTCGTCCTGAGCGATTTTGATGAGGCCACGCCGCTCCAGCGGCTTCAGCGCGGCAGTCAGCGTGGTGCGATCCATGGCCAGCAACGACGAAACCTCCTTCATCGTGGGCGGATGCGGGCGATTAAGCGCCATGAGCAACGAAAATTGCCCGTTAGTGAGATCGAGCGGACGCAAGGCATCGTCGAATATCCGCGCGAGATTGCGTGCTGCCCGTTGCATATGCAGACACAGGCAGCAATCACGTACCATCAATGTGGTTTCAAAAGGCAGAATCACGGAGGTTGACATAAGATAATTATGTTGATATCAACTTAATATGTCAAGGAGTGGATGCCTCCTGGCTTCGTTCACCCAGCGGAGGACGCATGAGCATGCAAGACCTATTCCTGGCCGTCTATACCGGCAGCAAAGACAGCGCACGCATGAAGGCGTGGGAAAAACTCTCTGAAAAGGACCGGCAAGCCAAGATGCAGGAAGGCCTAGCGGCCTGGCAAGGCTGGGTCGAGAAACACAAAGCATTGATCGCCGTCGATGGCGGACCGCTTGGCAAAACCAAGTCGATCGGCGATCACGGCATCAAGGACATCAGCAACGCGCTGGTCGGCTTCACCGTGGTTCGTGCGGCTTCGCATGACGACGCGGCCAAATTATTCGAAAACCATCCGCATTTCACGGTTTTTCCCGGCGAGGGCGTCGAAGTCATGCCGGTTCTGCCGATTCCGGGTGCCTGAACGCGTTATGTATGCGCACGGCCATCGGCGCAAAGAAAGCGGCCGCGTCATGCTTGATAAAAGTGCGCTTTGACGAAATGGGGAGATAAGACATGAAGCTTTACGGTTTTGCTGCAACCCGCTCGTTGCGTGCCCTCTGGGGCTTGAAAGAGCTTGGACTGGATTTCGAATTCATCCCGGTCAATCTGCTCAAGGGCGAGCAGAGGACGCCCGATTACCTGCGCCTCAACCCGGCGGGCAAAGTTCCTGTTCTCATTGATGGCGATTTGGTCATCCCGGAATCGGCGGCGATCGTGCTGTATCTCGCCGAAAAATATCCGGAGAAAAAGCTCCTACCTGCTGATATCAAGGAACGTGCCCAAGTCTATCGCTGGATGATGTTTGCGGTGACGGAACTCGAGCAGCCGCTGTGGCGTATCACGAGACACGATTTTCTCTACCCGGAGGAAAAGCGCTCGCCCGCAGACATTGCTTTGGCGCGAGAAGATTTCACCACTATGGCAAAGATCCTAGAAAAGCATATGGAGGGCCGTGAGTTCATCGTTGGCGACCGGATCACTATCGCTGATTGCGTGACCGCCCATCTCATCGACTGGGCGAACGAATACCGGCTCATCGGCGACTTTCCGCATCTGAGCGCCTATCTGGAGCGCATGTACGCGCGCCCCACCGCGCCGTTGCGAATTGCGGAGGCGCGCAAAGCTGCGTGAGACAAGGGGGGATCCTTTCTCCGCAGACTGAGCTTGACCTTGCCTGCTTCAACATAGGAAATATTCAACCCCGGGCAAGCCCGGCTTGAATGCGGAGAGAAGGCGCCGACAGAAGGAAAACGGATGCAATATTCCAACTCACTGTTGAATTCCACTGATTGTGAAAACGCATTGAACAATGATCCTGGCGCGCTGGAACACTCAAGTGTCTGATCCATCTTCTTTTTCCGATGTTTTCGAAGGGTCATAACAAATGTCTTCCGGACCCCCTTGGTCAGCGCCAATTTTCGCAGTGAAATCAGCACGATGGATCCGGTTCGATATGGGGTCACTGTTCAGTGCTTTTTCACACTTTATCGACTCAAAAGCCATACTTCCTAAAGGATCACTTTGCGGGGGGCAGACCACGACAACCGATTGAATCTGCCCGAGGATGGAAGAACGGAATGGTGGGGGAACTCGATCAGGCACACCGGCTTCTGCCACAGCGTCACTTACCAGATAAACAGTTCTGTCGTCATTTCACTGAGCGGCTGATAAGCGAATGAGCGAGGCTATAGGGACCATACATACAACCCGAACAAGGTGAAATGTAGGTTGAACCGATCACTAAGAGTTTCAACCAAGAGGTCTTGCGAGCCGGCAACAGCTTCGGTTTGAAGACCATTTGCGAATGGCTAATACCGGCTCCACGCAAATCCCTGAGCCCAGCGCAAACTCAGGTAGTCATGTAGCAGAATCTTATGTTCTGATGTAAACTAAACCATGGAACTGATGAGGAAAATCATCGGAGAATGGTTTGCGTATAATCGTGCCGTGCTTTCCATTACCGTAGCGTTTCTTGGCATCCTGTTGTCGGTCTTGCCGAACAATGCACAAACCCCTCTGGCCGCCCATAACGCACTTGTGCTGCAGGTCGAAGGGATCATTGGTCCGGCGCTATCCGACTATATATTGCGGGGCTTGCGAACCGCGGCCGAGCGCAACGCGCCTCTCGTTATTCTGCAAATGGACACCCCTGGTGGTTTGGATGTTTCGATGCGCGCTATCATTCGCGCTATCCTCGCTTCGCCCGTGCCCGTGGCCACATATGTCAGCCCAAGCGGCGCGCGCGCGGCGAGCGCGGGCACCTATATTCTTTATGCCAGCCATATAGCGGCGATGGCGCCGGGGACCAATCTTGGCGCTGCGACGCCGGTCCAGATCACCGATTTGCCCATTCCGGGCGGCGGCGAAGGAAAGAAGGACGAGGATCAAGACACCAAGACCAAGAAAGAACGTGAAGATGCCACGACCTCGGCGATGCAGCACACCCCGATGGAGGCAAAGGCGATCAACGATGCTACGGCCTATATCCGCTCGCTCGCCGAATTGCGCGGACGGAATGTAGATTGGGCTGAAAAAGCGGTGCGCGAGGCGTTGAGCCTTTCCTCGAACGCAGCACTCAAGGAAAATGTGATCGATATCCTCGCAACGAGTGTGGATGATCTTCTAGCGCAGGTAGATGGCCGTAGCGTAAACGTCGGAGGAAACAGGATTTCGCTCAACACCAGAGGCCTTGCCTATGAGCAGATCAAACCGGACTGGCGCACTCAGTTGTTGATGGTGATCACAAACCCGAACGTCGCGTTGATCCTGATGATGATCGGCGTCTACGGACTGATCTTCGAATTCATGGCTCCTGGTTCGTATTTTCCCGGGACGATCGGTGCGATCAGCCTTCTGATCGGCTTGTACGCACTCGCTGTATTGCCTGTGAATTTTGCCGGCCTTGGTCTCATCATCCTTGGTCTTGCGTTGATGGCTGCAGAAGCGATGAACCCGACTTTTGGCGTTTTGGGCATTGGCGGCGTCATCGCTTTCATATTCGGCGCCACGATATTGATCGACACCGACATTCCGGCCTTTCGCATTTCTTGGCCGGTAATTGGCGGGGTTTCCCTTGCCGGTCTGGCGCTTTCTTTAGTTGTGGTCCGTCTGGTCTTTTCTTCTCACAAACGTCCGGTTGTTACGGGCAGCGAGGAGATGATGAGAACCCAAGGGACGGTGCTTGACTGGCACGAGGGCCGTGGCCATGTCCTCGCCCATGGTGAACGATGGGCAGCAATGTCCGAGGCACCCCTGAAAACAGGGCAGAAGGTTCGTATAGCCGGTCTCGAAGACCTCACCCTTAGGGTCGAACCCGATCAACCGGAGGAGAGCTAGTGGAGGATTTTCCAATGTTTATCGCCATTTTTGTTCCGATCATCATCATCCTGCTGATGCTCCTGGCTGCCTCAATCAAGATATTGCGGGAATATCAACGCGGCGTCGTGTTCACGCTCGGCCGTTTCACCGGCGTCAAGGGCCCGGGTCTGGTCATCCTCATCCCTTTCATTCAGCAGATGCTGCGTGTCGATTTGCGGACGGTCGTGCTTGATGTGCCAAGCCAAGATGTAATCTCGAGGGACAATGTTTCGGTTAGCGTCAACGCTGTCCTCTATTTCCGTGTGATCGACGCGGAGCGAGCGATGATCCAGGTCGAGGACTTCATGATGGCGACGAGCCAGCTTGCTCAGACGACGTTGCGCTCCGTCCTCGGCAAGCACGATCTCGACGAGATGCTGGCCGAGCGCGACAAGCTCAACAGCGATATTCAGGAAATTCTCGATGCACAGACTGACGCCTGGGGCATCAAGGTTGCAAATGTCGAGATCAAACGTGTCGATCTCAACGAAACCATGATCCGCGCCATCGCCCGGCAGGCTGAGGCCGAACGCGAACGGCGGGCCAAAGTCATTAATGCCGACGGTGAGCAACAGGCCGCGCAAAAGCTACTGGAGGCCGCTCAAATCCTCAGCCAACGGCCCGAAGCAATGCAGCTACGTTATCTCAGTACGCTGAACGTGATCGCAAATGAGAAAACTTCAACAATTGTGTTCCCGTTCCCGATGGAACTTGGCGAGTTCGTCAAGACGGTGACGAATAAAGCCAAATAACTCGGTATCACCATACCGAACAGGAGAGGAGCTTCTTCCTTCATCTCATTTTTTAGAAAAAACAGCTGGAGAAGCGGTTATTCTGACCGGATCTGGTGTACCGCCGGCACGGTTACGTCATCAATGTGTTCGTCTGGCCGGCATCTCCCATTGCGGCGGCAAGCAGGACACGCGAGGGCTATAATTTTGCCGAATGGTCCAGTGGTGGCCTGACGTTCTGGGCGGTGTCGGATGTCAGCGTTGCTGATCTTGCGGCCTTCCGCGCGGGTTTTGGCGCGGCCGTCGAGAAGTAGGGATCACAGGAACAGGTCTTCGGGCGGGACGCCGATCGTCGAGGCGACAATATCCGGACGGCGGGCTGCGACGGCAGTGACAATGGCGTCCGCGAGTGCGAAAATCGCTGCGGGTGAATTCGGCAAGAGACGGTTGCGGGCGGGTGCAAACAGGATGATGTCAGCGACGGGAACCAGGGGCGAGGTCGGGCTGTCGGTGATTGCCAGAATCAAAGCGCCCTTCTCTTTGGCCGCTTTCGACAGCTGCACGGTATTGTTTGAATAACGCGGCATCGAGACGGCAATGACGACGTCGCCTTCGTCCACGGACCGCACGAAATTGTTGGAATATTCGGAGGCGCCTCTGGACAGAATGTTCGAGACGCTTTTTTCCGTGTAGAGCGCCAGGCCTTCTTCCAGAAACGTTGCGGCGTAGTGGCTTGCACCGGTGCCCAGAATGATGATCCGCTTTGCGTTGATCAGCGCCGCGATGAAACCGGAAGACGTGGCGTTATCGATATTGGCTATCGTATCCCTGATGTTGTCCGCATTGTCCGCCAGCAGGCTGTGCAATGACAAAATCCTTTGACCTGTCTCCTTGCCCGTATCGTCAACGGCAATGATTTCTTCTGGCACAAACTGAAAATCTGAAACGATTTTCTCGCGGAACTCGGCATAGCCGCTGTAGCCCGCCGCGCGAACGAAGCGGGTGATGGTGGCCGTGGAGCTGCCGCTCGACTGGGCCAGGCCTTCGATGGACATCGCGACAACATCAAGCGGCCTTGCCAGCACGAAGTCGGCAATCCTGCGGTGCGATTTGCTCAGGGAAGGGTAAGCGGCAGACATGCGGTTGGAGAAATCGGATTTTGGGTTCAACGTTTTTGACATACGCGTTTCCGGTGTTGACGGCATAAAATTTTCATATACGTTATTTTTGAAAATAAACATGTCAAAAATGACGAGACGTTGGGGAACGGAGAACTTTATGCATAAACAGACACTATTGGCATGCCTACTGACAACATGTCTTTTCGCCGGCTCTGCTCATGCACAGCCTTTACGCATTGCCCTTGGCTCCGAGCCGACCGCGATCGACCCGCATTATCACGATCTTACACCGAATAATGCCCTAACGGCCCACATCTTTGAAGGGCTGACCAGGCAGGATGAAAAACAGAAACTGCATCCGGCGCTCGCAACCTCGTGGGAAAATGACGGAAAGAACACCTGGACTTTCAAGCTGCGTGAGGGCGTCACATTCTCGGACGGTTCGCCTTTCACCGCGGATGACGTGGTCTTTACGTTCTGCCGTACATTGAAGAACGAAACCGCGATTGCCGGTTCATTCGCCGACATTACCGGCAATTTCGAATCCGTCGCAACGCCGGACGCGCACACCGTCGTCATTACCACCAAGGCGCCTGAACCGCTGCTGCCGACATTCCTCGGCACCGTCGGTGTTTTGAGCTCTTCCATCGTCAAGCACGACAAGCTCAGTTTCGATATTGGCAAGAATTGCGGCGTTACCGGGGCCTGGCCGGTGGTCGGGGATTTCAATGACGGCAAGCTCGCCATCGGAACCGGCCCCTACAAATTGAAAAGCTATGTACGGGGCTCCGCCATCGATCTCGACCGCAATGACAAATATTGGGGCGATGCCGAACCGTGGGAAAGCGTCCGCTTTCTGCCGGTGCCCAATGCAGCACCGCGACTGGCCGGTCTGCTCGCCGGCGACTATGACGTGATTGAAAATCCGGCCGCCCGCGACCTGGCCCGTATCAAGGATGACAAGCGCTTCGGTTATGTGATTACGCCGACGACGCGCGTGATCTATTACCAGCTTGATGTCGGTCGCGCTCAAAGCCCCTTTGTCAAGGCTGCCGACGGCAAGAATCCGCTGCAGGATGTGCGTGTGCGCCAGGCGATGTCGCTCGCCATCGACCGCAAGGCAATCGTTGCGCGCCTGATGGATGGCGCAGCTGAACCCGCCTACCAGTTTCTGCCAACCGGCATGTTCGGCACGCTGCCCAATCCGCCGGAGCTGCGTTATGACCCGGCTGAAGCCAAGAAACTTCTTGCTGAAGCAGGCTATACAAACGGCTTTCAGCTGACGCTTTCCACCACCAATGACCGCTACATCAACGACAGTCAGATCACGCAGGCCGTGGCGCAATATTTGACGCAGGTCGGCATCAAGGCTGATGTTGACGCCATGACCCGCGCCATCTACTTCCCGCGCCGTTCGAAGAAGGAGTTGAGTATAGCAATCGGCGGGTGGGGATCGACCAGCGGTGAGGCCTCATCCTTCCTGCGTCAGTGGCCGGCAACACCCAACAAGGAGGGCACGGTCGGCGGTTCCAACTATGGTGGTTATTCCAACCCCGCTTTTGACAAGCTGATCCTGGAGGCGATTTCGACGCTGGACGATGCCAAGCGTTCATCCCTGCTGCAGCAGGCACAGACCGAAATGATGAAGGATTTTGCGTTCATCCCGCTGCATTTCGAAAGCGCTGTGTGGGCACACAAGGCCAACCTCACCTACACCGGCCGCTCAGACCAGTTCACTTTGGCGATGTCCGTCAAGCCGGCGAAATAAGCCGGCGCAGGACAGAAATCTGAGTGATATGCCATGACAGCTTATATTCTTCAGCGGCTGATCCAGAGTGCTCTGGTTCTTGTTGCAGTATCCATCGCTGTGTTCTTCGCCGTCTATGGCATTGGTGATCCAGTTGAACTGCTGGTTCCGCCGCAGGTCAGCGCCGCCGAAAGGCTGGCGCTGATCAAGCGGCTTGGACTGGATCTGCCGGTGTGGCAGCAATATTTCACCTTTCTGCTCAATGCGATGAAAGGCGACCTCGGCACTTCCTTCGTGCACGGCGTGCCGGTCGTTTCCCTGATCCTCGCCCGATTGCCAGCGACCTTCGAACTGGTGCTCCTGTCGATGACGGGAGCCGCCGTGATCGGCATTCCGCTGGGTCTGCTGGCGGGCCTCAATCCCGATAGCCGCGCGTCGCGGGTGATTATGACAGGTACTGTGATCGGCTTTTCCCTGCCCAGTTTCTGGAAGGGAATGATGCTGGTTCTGTTGTTCAGCGTGGCGCTGGGCTGGCTGCCGACCGCGGGACGGGGCGAAACGGTTGCATTTCTCGGCATTCAGACCAGCCTGTTTACCACGGATGGTTTGCGGCATCTGATTCTGCCTTCGCTCAATCTCGCCATACCGAACATGGCGCTGATGATCCGTCTGGTGGCTGCCGGCACGACGGAAGCCATGACGCAGGATTATGTGAAATTTGCCCGGGCAAAGGGCGTGAGGCGCCGGCGTATCGTCGGCAGGCATGTGCTGCGCAATATCCTCATCCCCGTTGTGACCGTGGTCGGTATTGAGTTTGGCAGCCTTGTGGCTTTCTCCACGATCACGGAAACAGTCTTTTCCTGGCCGGGCATGGGCAAATTGCTGATCGACAGCATCTATCAGCTCGATCGCCCTGTCGTCGTTGCCTATGTGATGCTGGCAACGCTTTTGTTCGTGGCCGTCAATTTCATTGTCGACGTGCTCTATGCGGTTCTTGATCCGCGCGTAAAACTGTCCGGAGATATGGTATGAACAAGCCGATCATTCCGGATGATACGGCGACGCCGCTGCGCCGCAAAGTCTTGCGCGGCATCCGCAAAAAGCCGACGACACGCGGTGCCGGCATATT
Source organism: Phyllobacterium sp. T2-21 (assembly GCF_055378485.1). Taxonomy (NCBI): domain Bacteria; kingdom Pseudomonadati; phylum Pseudomonadota; class Alphaproteobacteria; order Hyphomicrobiales; family Phyllobacteriaceae; genus Phyllobacterium; species Phyllobacterium sp. T2-21. Next base: position 68,900 of record NZ_AP027916.1, read on the forward strand.
GCTGGCCTGCCTCGTTCTGCTTGCGGTCTTTGCCCCGCTGATTGCCCCGCAAAACCCCTATGAACTTGCCACGCTCAGCGTCATGGATAACCGGCTGGCGCCCGGGGCCGCGAGCATGAGCGGCTCGGTCTACTGGCTGGGAACCGATGCGCAAGGCCGCGATATGGTCAGCGCCATCCTGTATGGGCTGCGCACCAGCCTCCTAGTTGGCCTGCTTTCAACGCTGGGCGCGTTGACGATCGGGGTTGCGGCAGGCCTGCTTGCCGCCCAGCTGGGCGGCATGGTGGACGCACTGATCATGCGCATCGTCGATTTCATGCTGGGTTTTCCGTCCATTCTTGTTGCCCTCGTCCTGCTGGCATCGGTGGGACGCGGCGTGGACAAGGTGATTTTCGCCATCATGCTGGTGCAATGGGCGCAATATGCGCGCCTGATGCGGGCATCGGCATTGGTGGAGCGCCGCAAGGAATACATCGAGGCAGCCGTCAATTTCGGGCTGCCGACACCCTACATCATGCTGGCACATCTGCTGCCCAATTCGATTGGCGCGGTCCTCGTCGTTTCCACGATCAATATTGCCAGCGCAATCACGCTGGAAGCCACGTTGTCGTTTCTTGGGGTAGGGGTTCCCGTGACCCAGCCATCCCTCGGATTGCTGATTGCCAACGGGTTCGACTACCTGCTTTCCGGCGAATACTGGATTGCTGTCTTCCCCGGTCTCGCGCTTGTGCTGCTGATCATGTCACTCAACTTTGTCGGCGACCGCCTGCGCCGCAGCTTTAACGTAAAGGGTGGGTGATGGCGCCTCTATTGGAAGTACGCGGTCTCAAAACCGTCTTTCATCTGCTCGGCGGCGCATGGCCTGCGGTGGATGGCATTGACCTGACGGTCGAGCGCGGCGAAGTATTGTGTCTGGTCGGTGAATCCGGTTCGGGCAAATCGGTTACCGGTTTCTCGCTGGTGCAGCTCATCGACCCGCCAGGTGAAATCGTCGCGGGCGACGTGCTGTTCAATGGCGAGAACCTGCGCGGCGCTTCCGGCGAACGCCTGCGCAATTTGCGCGGCGATCGCATCGCCATGATCTTTCAGGACCCGCTGTCAACACTCAATCCTGTGCTGACCATTGGCGAGCAGATGTGCGAGGCGATTCTTGAACATCGTGCCTGCGGTCAGGCCCAGGCGGCGAAGGAAGCGGTGGCAGCCCTCGGGCGCGTCGGGATTTCCTCGCCGGAAGTGCGGCTGAAACAATATCCGCACGAATTTTCCGGTGGCATGCGCCAGCGCGTGGCCATTGCCATGGCGCTTCTCAATAATCCGGACCTGATCATTGCCGATGAGCCGACAACGGCGCTGGACGTGACTATTCAGAGTCAGATTCTCTATGAAGTGCAGAAATTGGCGCGTGAAACCGGTACTGCCGTGCTCTGGATTACTCATGATCTGGCGGTGGTGGCTGAACTTGCCGACCGTGTGGCCGTGATGTATGCGGGCCAGATTGTGGAAACCGGTACGGTTGATGACGTGCTCGACCGGCCCTTGCATCCCTATACGCTTGGTTTGCTGAATTCATCCACCGGCATGGTCAGGCCAGGCGAGCGCCTGCATCAGATTGACGGCAATGCACCCCGGATCGACGCCCGCCCGGGCGGATGCCCGTTCCGGCCGCGCTGTGAACGGGTGCAGCCGGTCTGTTCCCAGAGCTATCCGGTCCGGCAGGTGATCGATGGCCGGGGTTTGCACTGCCATAATCCCGTGCCGCAGGCAGCCCATCCCGCGCCAGTTCAGGAGGCCAGGCCGTGACTGAACCTTTCTTTGAAATGCGGGGTGTCGAGAAACACTTCCATGCCAAATCCTCCATGGCCGAACGTATTTTGGCCCTCGCCGGCCAGGCTGCGCCGCCACGTGTCCTGCGTGCCGTTGACGGGGTAGACCTGAGCATCCAGCGCGGCGAGGTTCTGGGCCTCGTCGGGGAATCGGGATGCGGCAAATCCACCTTGTCGCGCATGGCGACGGGCATTCACCAGCCAAGCGCCGGTGAGGTGATCTATGACCGGCAGCCTGTCGGCAAACTCAAGGGCAAGGAACGGCTGAACTTCCTGCTCAAGGTGCAGATGATCTTCCAGGATCCCTATGCCTCGCTTGATCCGCGCATGCGTGTCAGCCAGATCGTCGGGGAAGCCCTTAAAGTGCACCGGCTGATGCCCAAGAGCGAAATTACCGGTACCGTCAATCAGGCACTGGAGGAAGTCGGCCTTGATCTGGCCTACCGGGATCGGTATCCGCACCAGTTTTCCGGCGGACAGCGCCAGCGCATCGGTATTGCTCGCGCGCTCGCGGTGAAGCCTGATTTTCTGGTCTGTGACGAACCGGTGTCTGCACTTGACGTGTCCATCCAGGCGCAGGTCATCAATCTGTTCATGGATTTGCGCGAGCGTTACGGGCTGACCTATCTGTTTGTCAGCCATGATTTGGGTATCGTCCGGCATATCAGCGACCGCATAGCGATCATGTATCTCGGACGCATCGTCGAGATCGGCTCCGCTGCGGCAATCTTCAGCAAGCCGGCACATCCCTATAGTGCCTCGCTGATCCATGCCAGCCCGTCCATCAGCCGGCGCAAGCGCAGTTTTGAGCCGCTCAAGGGAGACTTGCCATCGCCGCTCGACCCACCAACCGGCTGTCCGTTTCATCCGCGCTGCGGCCAGGCGATGCCGGTATGCCGTGAACGCCGCCCCGAACTCAGGGACGTCGCTCCAGGGCAGAGCGCGGCCTGCCATTTACATAACTCGGAGATAGCATGACGTCCGTCCCCCTCATTCCCGCGACTGGAAGCAGCGCGATACCCCACATTGACAGGTTCCATCCTGACCGGCCGCTGACCGTTCATTTCTACCGGCCGCAAGCCCATGGCCCTGACGATCCCGTGGTCATTGTCCAGCACGGCATGCTGCGCAATGGCGACGAGTATCGGGATTTCTGGATACCGGCGGCTGAGAAACACAAGCTGCTGATTGTTGCCCCGACATTTTCCGATGCGCAGTTTCCGGAGGCCGAAAGCTACAATAACGGCCTTGTCATGGACGCAAACGGTGAGGCGCGCAAGCGAGAGGAATGGCTCTATGGTGTTCCGGCCCGCATCTTTGCCGCGCTTCAGGCCAGTGGCGTAACCCGGCTGGTGCAGGCCCGCCTGTTCGGGCATTCCGCCGGCGGCCAGTTTGCGCATCGCCTGCTGGCGACACAGAATCCCAGTGTCTTTTCCGCTGTCATTGCCGCCAATCCCGGCTGGTACACGTTGCCGGACCTGCAACGGCAATTTCCCGAGGGGACGGGCGGGATCGGGCTGTCCGAGACCGAGCTTGCGCGCTGGCTTGCCTATCCGATGCATATTTTCGCAGGCGATCAGGACATAGCCGAGGATGACCCGAACCTGCCCTCCCAGCCGGAGGCGCTTGCACAGGGGCGTTCACGTTATGCGCGCGCGCATTTCGTCTATGGGTTTGCCGAGCGCGCGGCGAAGCGCCTTGGAATGGAATTCAACTGGAGGCTTGTCAGGGTGGAAGGGGTGGGCCATGACGGCGCTGCCATGTCACGTGCCGCTGCGGCATTCTGGTTTGAAGGTGCCGTTCCACCGGCTTCCGCGCTGGTCTTCGACGACGCTGCACAACTCTGAGAGATAAAGGAACAAGCAGATGAGCATGAATGACCGACAGGGACTGTGGCAAATGGTCGAAGACGAAAAGCAGCGGCTCATTGAAATGAGCGACCGCGTCTGGGCCATGCCGGAAGTATGCTACACGGAAGTCCGGTCGGTTGCCGAACACAAGGCGGAGTTGCTGCATCACGGGTTCCGGATCACGGAAGGCGTGGCGGGCATTCCCACGTCCGTCGTTGGAGAGGCCGGCGAGGGCGGACCGGTCATTGCCTTCCTCGGGGAATATGATGCCTTGCCGGGCCTGTCTCAAGAGGCCGGGATGACGCAATACAGCGCTGTCGAAGCTGGCGGCAACGGACACGGCTGCGGCCACAACCTTCTGGGCGCGGGCGCTTTGCTGGCGGCAGTGGGGCTGAAAAACTTTCTGGCCGAGAAGGGAATTGCCGGACGGGTGCGCTATTATGGCTGCCCGGCCGAAGAGGGTGGTGCGGCAAAGGCCTTTATGGTGCGGGCCGGGACCTTCGATGATGTGGATGTTGCAATCTCGTGGCATCCCTACAGTTTCTGGGAAGTCGCGCCTGCCCTGTCATTGGCTAATACCCGTGCCGACTTTGTTTTCACCGGGCGGGCGGCCCATGCGGCAGCCTCCCCGCATCTCGGACGCAGTGCCTTGGACGCGGTGGAACTGATGAGCGTCGGCGTCAACTACATGCGCGAGCATATGCCTTCCGATGCGCGGGTGCATTCCGCCGTGCTCGATACGGGCGGGATAGCACCCAATGTGGTGCAGGCCCATGCGCGAGTGCGTTACTCCATTCGCGCCATGGATTTGTCGGGCATGCTCGATCTGGTGGAGCGGGTTCACAAGATCGCGCAGGGTGCGGCGATGATGACCGAGACGCGCGTTGACATGAAAATCATCAGCGCCGTCTCCAACACGCTGGGCAACAAGCCGCTCGAACAGGCGCTGTACCGCGCGATGGAAGAACTCGGTGCCCCGGCTTTTGATGACAATGACCGCAATTTTGCCCGGCGGATTCGTGAAACTCTGTCAGAGCAGGAGATAGCGTCGGTCTATCAAGCGATCGGCATGCCGGTTACCGATGCACCACTAGCGGAGTTTCTTGTGCCCTTTGACACAGTGCGCAAACCCTTCATCGGCTCCACCGATATTGCGGATGTCAGCTGGGTCGTTCCGACCGTGCAGGTGCATGCGCCAACGGTCGCTATCGGCACGCCCTTCCATACGTGGCAAGTGGTTGCGCAGGGCAAGGCGCCGGCAGCGCACAAAGCCATGGTACATGCGGCCAAGGCCATGGCGGCGCTTGGCCTGGCTGTTCTCACCAACCCGGTTCTGCTCGAGGATTCCAAACATGCGCTCGCCCAGCAGACAGCTCGTACGCCCTATGTCAGCCCGCTCAAGGCTGGTGTCGAGCCGCCGCTGGATATGTCGAAGGGTTGAATGGAGCGATTGAACCGCCGGCCTGGGATGTCAGGCCGGCTGCACGAGATTGGCCATCAGTCTGAACGCGCCTGGCACTAGCTTGTCGAGCTGATGATGCAGGACAACCCGTTCCGCGCTTGACCACAGCTCCTTCTGCGTCCGAAAGCCCGACGACGTTGCCCTTAAAGCTACCGTCAACACCCTGATCAAAAACGAGCGTACCGGCATTGCCGATATCACCGGAGATCGAGTTGGTGTTGCCGATGAGCGTGCCGGCTTGAATCAGCGTGTCTCCATAGCTGTTTTTGCCGCTTAGAATCAGCGTTCCATCACCATCCTTTAGCAGATCGCCCGATCCGGTTATCGCGCCGGCGAGACCGAGCGTCGTTGCATCCGCAACGTCTATGAGCCCCGTGGGCTGAAGGGAGATCGAGCGTGAGGTATCGAAACTCGACGTCGTCCGCAGTGCACCGCCCTCGAATGTCAGGCCACCCGTTGAGGCTCCAAGATTGGCATCGGAACTTACCTGCAAGAGGCGACCCTGGATCAGAGTGTCGCCCGTACGCGTCAATCAATCGAGGGCATTGACCACATGTTCTCCTCGCAAACGGTGGCTGACTTCAATCGCCGGGGCTTCGCGGGTATAGATATCCGCGACCGTCAATGCCCGGATATTTGTCCGTTCGTGAGCTGCTCGTGCACGAAGTCCAGTGCCCATGCCTGATTGGATTTCAACGGCAGAACCTTATCTTCCCGGTATCACCATCTTGCAGCGACGCGGCCTTTTCGCTTTAAAACAAGGCCTTCCTCACGATAAAGCCGATAGATTAGATTGCGTCCCGCATGCCGGCCCTCCCGTCGCAGCATGACATGAAGCCGTCCATACCCACAACGAATGCGCGTGCGGACAATATCGTGCATGCGCTGGCGAAGCTCCGTTCGAGGATCACGCTGGCTGGGTTTGCGCGGGTAGAACGATGCTGGCATGTCAATGCAAAGGCCCGGCGCTCGCTGTCGCCGTGATATGCCGTCACATAGGCAACAACCTGTTTCATGAGCGCTGGCCCGGGAACTTTTTTTGCCAGAACATCCTGTAGAACGGCTTTGTCCAAGCTGAGTTCCGCCACCAGTTTCTTCAGCCGCGCATTCTCTTCCAGAACCCTTTTGAGTTCCCGGACCTGATCGGATTCCAGCCCGGCACACTGCTTCTTCCAGCGATAAAACGCCTGTTCCGATATGCCAATTTTCCGGATCAGGTCAGCGACAGCCAATCCAAGCTCCGCCTGCTTCAGCGCCGAAACAGTCTGCTCAACAGAAAAACGAGGTTTCTTCATCCGTAATTCTCCTTGTCAACAATGGGAATTGAACTGGAAAACCAACAACAAACGTGGACCACATTTAAAAATGTCACCTCACAGACATTGGCCCAAAATGGCAAGACCCGTGATCCGCCTGTGCTAGAAACAGACTGGTTAGAATTTGCCGGTTGATCACGTCATGATCGGTTTGATGGCGGTTGCTGCTGCGGATAGCCCCTGTGAAGCGGCTCAAGCGGGGCATTAGTCGGATTGATTGAAGATATGCTGGAAGTTCGATGGACTATTTTGAGCGCTCCCATTCTTTCACGCTCAGCCGTCTCAGTTCAGTCCGGGGATCTCTGCCGGCGAGTCGGCGCTATCCGGGCGAAGGAATTGGTTCAGTGGACAGCAGGCCTCCTCAGTCGGTCTGCCGCCACGTCAGGTCGGCGAGGCCTTTGGGGTACGCTCCATTGCCGGGACGGGTAGGTAGGTTTCAGCTCATGATAGGCGCGCTATTTTTTAAGGTAAGGCCGTGAAAAAAATGATACTTGAACGATGGCATAAAGTTTCCGCTTCGCGCATGCGTGTATTGGCGCTAAGCGTGGCGGTTGGCATGGCGTTCACGCCATTGGCAGCTTCGGCGCAGGCGCAGATTGTGATCGATCCGGCCGCGGACAAGATTCTCAGCGCCATGACCAACAATCTAAAGACGCTTTCAACTGTCAGCGCCGACTACGACGCCGATCACGAGATCGTCACCCTGAAGGGTCAGAAGATCCAGTACAGCGCTTCGGGTTCCATTGAACTCGATCGCGACAAGGGCTTCCGGATAACTCGCAAGGGACCGTATGCCGACGTGGAAGTGACATTCGACGGTAAGATGATATCGCTCTATGGCAAGGGAATGAACGTCTACGCGCAGATCGAAAGTACCGGCCCAAGTGTCGAGGAAGCGACCGAGGGGTTCCGCGAATCTACCGGCCTCGACGCTCCCGGTGCTGACTTGCTGGCAAGCAATCCTTATGCCGTTCTGACCGACGGGGTCACCGAGGGAACCGTCGTTGGCTCGGCTGTTGTGGATGGGATCGAATGCGAACATCTCGCATTCAGGACCGATGCCGTCGATTGGCAGATCTGGATCAGCAAGGGCGACAAGCCGTTGCCGCTCAAATACGTCATCACAACCAAATGGGTCACCGGTGCGCCGGAATACACACTGCGGCTGAGAAACTGGAAGACCGATGGGATCGATGCCGCCCAGTTCGCGTTCTCCCCGCCTGCGGGCGCTAAAAAGCTCGAACAGGTGCATGCCGATGTCTCCGGCGAACTGTCACTCCAGGCGGGAGAATGAAGATGCCCAAATTGTACAGTAAACTCTTGGTGGCTGCCATCGCTGTGTTGGCCATGCTCGCGGTGGACAGTGTCCTGCCGCTGCCGTTCAGTCCGTTCGTTTCCGAAGCGCAGGCAATTATCGGACGGCCGTTGACGCCATATAGCGTGGCCGGCGTCGCCCGACGCACGACACGCCGGGTCGTTCGTCGCACCACGATATATGCCGCCACTCTGCCTGGCGGCTGCGTCAGCACCAGCGTCTATGGCGCCGTGGTGTGGCGCTGCGGCAGTGTCTACTACCAGCCCTCCGGTGGGCGCTACGTCCAAATCTACGTCGATTGAACCTGCAGCGAGCCGCCTAGGTAACTGCACGATGCGGTTCAATATGCATCTGATTATAGGTTTGACGGGGGATCGGCTATGCATACTGATACCGCTCGAGCGGGTTTTCGATCAGAACGTGCGCGAGACGGCATGATCTTCATGGGCGCCGGAACGTTCTGGATGGGTTCGGATCATCACTACCCCGAAGAGAGACCAGCTCACCGCGTCAGTGTCGATGGGTTCTTCATTGATGAGACTCCCGTCACCAATACTCAGTTTGCCGAGTTCGTGGCCGCAACCGGATATCGCACATTTGCAGAATCTGCGCCCGATCCACGAGACTATCCCGGCATACTGCCCGAGATGTTGTATGCGGGGTCGCTGGTTTTTCGAGAGCCGACGAGGCGTGTCGATCTTCACGACTGGACACAATGGTGGTCGTTTCTAGAGGGTGCCAACTGGCGTCGTCCCCATGGTCAAGCGAGCAGCATCGAAGGACAAGATGATCATCCCGTCGTCCACGTCACCCACCAGGACGCGTTGGCGTATGCACGGTGGAAAGGCAAGGATCTTCCTACGGAAGCCGAATGGGAGTTTGCCGCCAGAGGAGGGCTCGAGCAGGCCGAATTCGCTTGGGGACCGGATTTAACCCCTGCTGGCCGGCATATGGCCAATACCTGGCAAGGACCGTTTCCAACGGTCAATCATAACCTGGACGGATACTCCCGCACGTCCCCAGTGAAAGCTTTTCCGGCCAACGGATACGGTCTCTATGACATGATTGGAAATGTGTGGGAGTGGACATCCGATTGGTTCTCCCCTCGGCACGAAGCAGGCACGACGAAAGCCTGCTGCATCCCCAAAAACCCTCGCGGGGGGGGGTAAGTCTACCAGCTACGACCCGTGTCAGCCTGAAATTAAAATACCGCGAAAGGTCCTGAAGGGCGGATCACATCTTTGTGCACCAAATTACTGCCGTCGCTATCGGCCTGCAGCTCGCCATCCGGAAGCGATCGATACTTCGACAAGTCACGTCGGTTTCAGATGCGTTGTTAGATATGGAGAAATTGATGAAAAAGTCTCTCAGTAAGCATTTATGGACACGGTGGTTGGGGGCGACCACAACAGCCCTGCTCTTGGGATCGCCGGCGTTAGCCCAAGAATCATTGCCCTTTCCGCCAACCCCTTCGGGGAGCAAGGCCGGCCCGACGATTGCTGAATCGACCTATAGTCCGTTGCCGGTACAATCACACCTTCCAGCCAATGCGCCAAACATCATCGTCATTATGCTCGACGATGTTGGTCCGGCGCTTCCCGATACCTTTGGCGGAGTGATTAAAACACGCACATTGAGCCGTGTTGCTGACCAGGGCGTATCGTACAATCGCTTCCACAATGCCGCGATGTGCTCTCCTACGCGCGCAGCATTGTTGACCGGACGCAATCATCACCGGGTGGGATATGGCCAGATCGCAGAACTGGCAAATGATTGGGATGGCTACTCCGGCCGGATACCGCGCACCTCCGCAACCGCGGCGAAAGTGCTTGGCGATTATGGCTATGCGACGAGTGCTTTCGGGAAATGGCACAACACGCCGGCCAACGAGACCACAGCCGTCGGTCCCTATACGAATTGGCCAGCGGGGCAGGGGATCGGGTTCGATTACTTCTACGGTTTCCTTGCTGGAGAATCCTCCCAATGGGAACCTGCAGTTGTCGAAAACACGGTTCGGGTGAATCCTTCCGAGGGCAAGAAAGAATACCACTTCACCGAGGACATGACCGACAAGGCGGTCTCATGGATGAAGCAGGAGCGTGCGCTGACGCCGGATCGGCCTTTCTTCATGTATTGGGCCCCTGGCGCCTCCCATGGTCCACATCACATTTTCAAGGAATGGGCGGACAAATATAAAGGCAAGTTCGATGACGGCTGGGATGCTATGCGCGAGCGCGTCTTCGCCCGTCAGAAAGAACTCGGATGGATACCGAAAGACACCGAGCTGACGCCGCGACCGAAAACGCTTGCAGCTTGGGCCGATATTCCCGAGGACGAAAAGCCATTCCAGCGCCGGCTCATGGAAGTGTTCGCTGGGTACACCGAACATGCGGATGCTCAGGCCGGCCGGTTGATCGATACCCTGGACGAACTGGGTATTCGTGACAACACACTCATCTTCTACATCTGGGGCGACAACGGCTCGAGCGCCGAGGGCCAGAACGGTACCATCAGCGAACTCTTGGCGCAGAATGGTCTTCCTTCCGAGGTCAAAGATCACATTCGCACGATGAACGAACTCGGCGGTCTGGATGTGCTTGGATCGCCCAAGGTCGACAACGTGTACCATGCCGGCTGGGCGTGGGCGGGTTCCACTCCCTATCAGTCAACAAAACTGATCGCCGCGCATTATGGTGGGACGCGCACGCCGCTCGTGGTTTCCTGGCCAGAAAAGATCAAGCACGACACGACGCCGCATCCGCAATTTCATCACGTCAACGATATCGTGCCGACGATCTACGACGTCCTGCATATCACGCCGCCAAAGCTTGTTGATGGTGTCACGCAGGATCCGCTCGACGGCACCAGCATGGTATACAGCTTCGACTCTCCCGCTGCACCTGATCAGAAGAAGGAACAGTATTTCGAGGTTATGGGCAGCCGCGCCATGTATAAGGACGGCTGGATAGCTTCGGTCTTTGGACCGAGGGTACCTTGGCAAGCGGGTGTCGATCCATCGATCGCGAAATGGTCACCGGATAAAGATGTTTGGGAACTCTACGATCTCAAGAACGATTTCTCACAGGCCAACGACGTCGCGGCAGCTCATCCCGAAAAAGTCGAGGAGCTGAAGAAGGCGTTCGATGTGGTTGCGCAAGACAACAAGGTATATCCTGTCGGTGGAGGCTTGTGGTCCGTGATCTTCCATCCGGAAGATGCGCCGTCCAATCCGGCCAAGAAGTTCGAGTTCACGCAGGACGTTGTTGCCGTTCCGGAGTTTACCGCACCGAAACTCGGAGCTCGAAGCAGCCTTGTCACTATCGACGCAGAGCTCCAGCCGGACTCGAAGGGAGTGCTTTACGCGCTTGGCGCCGTTTCAGGAGGTCTTTCGTTGTGGGTAGAGAACGGCAAACTCAGCTTTGAGTACAATCTGTTCGAGATTGAACGGACCCGGCTGGAATCGACGACCCCGCTCCCAACCGGAAAGGTCAAGATAGAAGTCGAAACACGCGCGACCGGCGGCGTACGCTCCGCGCTCGACGTCGTCATCCGCGTCGATGGCAAAGACGTAGCGAAGGGTCGTGTCCCCCGCTCAACACCGCTTGCGTTTACTGCCAATGATGCTTTTGACGTTGGTCGAGACAGCTATTCACCAGTCTCACTTGCATATTTCGACCGCAAGCCATTTGCATTCAATGGAAAGATCAATCGCCTAAAGGTCGAGTATTTAAATTAAGTGGTCGTCTGGTCGCACCAAGTACTTTTCGACTGGAAGCGGAAATCGAAGTGGGTCTCCGCTTCCAGAAATGAACCCAACTAGAACTATCGCGGTGAGCTAACGCACGATGCCCCGGGAAAATACTCCCAGCTGGAACGCCGCCCGTCTTGCCCGGGCGGGCAGCTGAGTGGGCATCACACCACATAACCAGGGATTGACCGTCGATGAGCGTTGAAGGCAACAGCTGTGAGAATTCGCCAGAAAACCTGACGGCTATCCGGCCCGATCCGGAGCATCAGCTGGTGTTTCTGGCATATGATGGCGGCCCTTTGTATCAGATGCAGAGGCGCGTTTCCGTCCTGTGCGACAGCGCCCTCATGGCCGGACAGCGGACGCTTGTCTTCGTCAGTCCCGCGCGGCTTGGTCCGCTTTCCCTTTCGTCCACCCTTTCACCAGAGGCCCAGTCGTTCATCATGGATCTCGGCGCGCGGGCAAAATTCCTGATCGCCCTCAGCACCTTTGTTCTTGCGGAACAGCAGGTCGAGCTGGGCCTGAAGCTTGAGCAATTCGTGAAGGCACCGCTCATAGCGCCGATATTGCTTCCAGCCGCAGCGAACGCCCTCGCCACAACGCTGCGGCGAAGAAATTCAACTATCGCCGAGGGCTGCAATGAACGTTGACGAGATGGTCGACGCGCGGAAACTCACAGGCGTAACCGATGAAGATGCCAAAGTGGAGCTGGAACGGCTTCTTTCGGATGCACAGTTTCATTCCACGGAGCGCAACAGGAACTTTCTAAGATACGTTGCCGACGCGGTTTTCGAAGGCAACTCAGCCTCGGTGAAGGCCTATACCATCGCCGTTGATGTTTTCGGCCGTCCGTCCAGTTTCGATCCCTCCACCGATCCCATCGTCAGAATAGAAGCCACGCGCCTTCGTGCGTCGCTGGTTCAGTATTACGAGGCGCGCACGGATGTTGGAAGCGTGCACATTGAATTGCCGCGGGGTCGGTACATTCCCGTTTTCTCAAGAATAGCGGAGCTGGAGAGCGGCGTCAGTCCGGCAGAGGATGCCGCATTCAAAGACGATGCACCCCACGCCGTGAAATCCGCGAACATCGGTTCCCTGCGAAATCTCCTGCTGTTCGGTTTGCCGATCGCTGCGGGATGCCTTGGCCTTTGGGCTTTCCTGGCGCGGGGGGCTATCTATTCCGATAAGCCGAATGTTGCGATCGAGATGAAACTTGCCGGTGATCCCTCCGATGGCGAGGCCGTTTTCATTCGCGACTACCTGATGATTGCCCTGTCGCAGTTTCATACGCTCAAACTGTCCGCGCCTGACCAGCCGCAGGCCATGGGCCGCGACGCTTCGAAGCCGACGGCAGGTGTGACCTTCCTTAACTCGGACCGGCGAATGAGCCGCTACCATGTGAAGCTGAAATATCATTCCACCGCGAGCGAACGCACGGTCTGGTGGCAGGTTGTCAATCCGGCCACCGGCGAGGCTTTGCGATCCGGGGTGGAGAAGATTCTTGTCGGCAATAAAACCAATGAAGATTTGCGCCGCGAACTTGTGACCAATCTGGCCAATCGCTTTGCCGGTGCGCGGGGCGTGATCAACAGCACGGAACTGACGCGGGAACTGGCAGCCCCGACCATCGGGAACGGGTGTCTGCTTCGCGCCGCTGTCGCCATCGAGCGGCACAGCGGCAATGAAATGTGGGAAGCCAGGACCTGCCTTGAAGCCACGCTCAATGTCGCCCCGAACGATGCTGATGTGAATGCCCAATTGGCGGTTCTTCTGCTGGAGTCGACCGCGCCTGACATTGCCAATGATGCGACGGAACGTGCACTTGTTCTTGCAAACAAATCCGTCTCGCTTGCGCCGATGTCGGATCTGAGCAACTACGCGCACATGCTGGCACAATTCCGCAATGGCCAGACGGAAGCGGCCTTCGTCTCCGGTTATCGGGCAATGGCGCTTAATCCGCAGAATAGCGCCATCCCGGCCCGATTGGGTGCAATGCTCTTTGCCGCGGGACGGTGGGCCGAAGGATCTGGACTGGCGATCAAGGCGGGCCTGATCGACGAGGTTCCGCACAGCGACGCAGGTCTGACCCTGGCCCTTGACGCCTATCGGCGGGGTGAATTTGCGGAAGCGCTTCTGCGCGTGCAGCAAATGGGCCGTTCGGACGATTATGTCGCCAATATTCTTGAGTTGGCAGCCGCAGCGCAAGTTGGCGATACGGAAACGGTTGGCGAGGTTGTCACCCGGCTCAAATCGCGCAACCGGCAATTCTGGACGAGCTTTCGCGCGGAAATGGCCGCCCGCCAGTACGCGCCTGTCCTTGTAGACACCCTTGGTGCCGGCCTGATGAAGGCCGGACTGGCGCTGCCGCAGTGGCCCCAAGGGGGAGCACTGGACGCAACGTCTCCCCTCATTAGCTCGACAAATTAACAGTTGCGTACTTGCCCTTGCAGCTTGCGCGACCGCTCATGCATCCATGAACGGCGAGCGGCCGTTGCTTCATTGTTCGCGTTGCCGCGGCCGTAAACCAAAGGCGGTTGATGGGGATTGGAAATTGCCAGTATTGGAGCTGTTAAAATGACTGTAAACGGGGCTTCGCCGTTCCGGTATGTCTTGCGCTGCTTGCGGCTGGTTCTGCCGCGGCACAGGCGGATAGCATCCCGGACAACCCGCTGGAATTCGACGAGGCAGATATTCTTTTGAGGATCGTTGACGGCGCGACTGTGCGCGTGGCGATCGAGGTGGCCAGACGCAAAAGGTAATCGCAATGATCGAGAATCAGTTCGGTGTTGATCGGTGTGCCAGCGCCGGATATGCATCAGCCTTCTCGAAAGTATGGAATCTCCGATCCTTGATATTGCGCAGCCGGGGTGGCAGCGCTTGCCGATCAGGGCGAACAACGCAAAAACATGATCGTTCGCACCATCAGTATCGGTAAAATGCTCATCAATCTCCAGAATTGTGTCGTGATCGAACAGACCATCGAGTACATAAACAGCCTCGCTTTCGGTGGGGGAAATCGAAATGAGATTCGGTTGTGCTGCTCGGGCCAATTGGAAAAACCGTTTCGGTCGTTGAATGATCCAATGGAGGTTGGGACAAGTGCTGTTCTCCCGGACCCCTGGCCTTGTCAGCCAAAGACAGCTCAGCTCAACACTCTATTGCCATGTACGTACAGGTTCGCCCATTATGCGGTATCGTTTATTGCAGCAGACAGATTGATCCAGCATGCCAAACCATCTTCCTTCGAGCAAACGGTCAGGACCTGAGCGCAGCCGAACCAACGATCCGGAGCGGACCAAGGCCGATATTCTTGCCGTGGCAACTGAGGAGTTCGCCACCTTCGGCCTCAGCGGCGCACGGGTCGACGCAATTGCCGAGCGGACCCAGACCTCCAAGCGGATGATCTACTACTATTTTGGCGGTAAGGATGGGCTCTACCTCGCCGTGCTTGAAAAGGCCTATGCGGATATCAGAGCCATCGAATCTGCCCTGGAACTGGATCTGCTCGATCCTGTCGCGGCGTTGCGCCGCGTCATTGACCAGACATTCGAGAACGACGACAGCCATACGGATTTCGTGCGGCTCGTGACCATCGAGAACATCAATCAGGGCAAACACCTCGCAGAGGCGACAACAATCCGCGAAATCAATCTGCGGATCATCCAGATCATTGATGCGATCCTGGAAAGAGGGCGCGCGCAGGGATTGTTCCGTGCCGACCTTGAGCCGGTGGATGTGCATATGATGATCAGTGCCTTCTGCTTTTTCCGGGTCGCAAATCGTCATACCTTCGGTGCGATCCACCGCATCGACCTGTCCGAGCCCGGCCGCAGGCAGAAACACAAACAGATGATTGCCGATGCAGTGATCGGCCTGCTCCAGCAGAAATGACAGGCGGGAGCATGCTCCCGCCTGTCTGGTTGATAGTCAGGCCGCAATGGTGACCGGTTTCTTGCCGAGATCTTCCATCGGTGTCCGATAGGTCTCCGTCGCGGTTGCGGCGGAAATCGCGGCGATCATCGCCGTTATCGTCGTGAACGCCGCCACGGGTATCCAGCCATTGGGGCCGGTCCCGAGCAGCGCCGCGCTGATGGTCGGTGCAAAACCACCCAGGGCAAAACCGATTTGCGTTCCGATTGCCATGCCCGAGAGCCGCACCCGTGTGTCGAACATTTCGCCGTAGAGGGCTGGCCATACACCGTTCGCGGCGCTGTAGACGACGCCGGACAAAAGGATGCCGAGAACAAAGATCAGTGTCAGGTTTGCCTGGCTGATCGCCCAGATATAGGGCCAGATCAACACGGCGCAGCCGACAGCGCCGAAAATGAACACCGGCTTGCGTCCGATGCGGTCAGCCAGCATGGCCCAGGCCGGGATCGCCCCGAGGGCGACAATGTTGGCCAGCACCAGCACCGTTAGCATGGTCGAGCGGTCGATCTGCATGGTGTTGACCGCATAGGACAGCGTGAAGACGCTGAAGATCGTGCTGACGACAGAAATGAGGGCCGCAAAAACAATGCGCAGCACATCGGCCCAGTTGTGTTTGAACAGTGTTATGAGCGGCAGTTTCGACGTCTCGTGCTTCTTCGCCTCTTCGATGAAGACCGGTGTTTCCGGCAGCGAGCGGCGTACCCAGAAACCGACGACGACGACAACGAGGCTTAGGAAGAACGGAATACGCCAGGCCCAGGACAACAGGTCTGCCTCGGGCAGGCGGGTGAGCGGAATGAAGACGAGGGTTGCCAGGATCAGCCCGGCCTGCGTCCCGCTGAGGGTGAAGCTTGTAAAGAACGCCCGCCGGTTGGGTGGTGCGTGCTCAAGGGTCATCGAGTTTGCCCCGGCCTGTTCGCCTGCAGCCGAGATGCCCTGCAGCAGCCGCGCGACGACCAGCAGGATCGGTGCGAGAATGCCGACGTGATCATAGGTCGGCAGGCAACCGATGATGAAGGTCGAAAAGCCCATCAGCAGCAATGTGAAGGTCAGGACTTTCTTACGGCCGAATTTGTCGCCGATGTGACCGAGAATGACGGCCCCGAACGGTCGGGCAATATAGGCAACGCCGAAGGTGGCAAATGATGCGATGGCGGCCGCCTGCGGATTGGCGGCCGAAAAGAAAATCTTTGGAAAGATCAGCGCGGCTGCCGTTCCGTAGATAAAAAAATCATAGTACTCGACGGCACTCCCGATCCAGCTGGCAAGTGCCGCTTTTCTGGGTGCTTTGACACCTGTTGGTTGATGCATGGAAGTCTCCTCCTCAAGGCTTTCATGGGTGCCCGGCTCAGGCTGCGGCCTCCTTCGCTCCGGAGCCGAGTTGGATAAAATGGCGCAGCATGCGCTCGTGATCGGGCCTCACCCCGGTAAACAGACGAAACGCTTCGACAGCCTGGAACACCGCCATGCCGCCGCCATCAAGCGTGCGGCAGCCGAGATGGTGTGCTGCGCGCAGCAGGGCGGTTTCAAGTGGAAAATAGACGATTTCGGCGACCCAGAGTTGCGGGTGCAGCCATTCGACGGGCAGGGGTGTTCCGGGATATTTGTCCATCCCTGTCGGGGTGCAGTGCACCAGCCCGTCGGCCGTTGCCATATCGGCGGCCAAATCGCGCGACACGCGCACGCGGCTGTTGCCGAAACGCTCGAAGCGTTGGTTGAGCGCTGCCGCGGTCTCTTCTGCACGGGCGAGGTCTTTGTCCATCAGCACGAGCTCGCTAACGCCTAAGGTCAGAAGCGCGTGCGCAACCGCAGCGCCGGCACCGCCCGCGCCAAGCTGTACCACCGAAGACAGGGATGCACCGGGCAGGCCGCGCTTGAAGCTTTCCGAAAAACCCCACCAGTCGGTGTTGTGACCAATGCGGCGGCCGCCATGCAGGACGACCGTATTGACCGCTCCAAGCGCTGCAGCATCGGGAGAAAGTTCGTCGAGATGGGGAATGATCGCCTGCTTGCAGGGATGGGTCACGTTCAGCCCGGCAAAGCCCATGCGTTCCGCGGCGATCAGCAGGTCCGGCAGTGCTTCGGGGCCAACGTCGATCCGCTCCAGGTCGATGGTCTGATACAGCAGCCGCAAGCCTTGTTCGTCTCCTTCGCGCTCATGCAGGGCGGGGGTGCGCGATTGCTGAATGCCTGATCCGATCAGGCCCAGAAGAAAATGCGGGGATGGTGATGGCGTCATCGGTTGGCCTTTTCCAGATGTGCGGCAAGGCAGGTCAGGGCAAGGGTGTAGCCCTGCGTGCCGCAACCGCAGATCACCCCGGTTGCCACATGGGATATGTAGCTGTGATTGCGGAACGCCTCGCGCCGGTGAATGTTGGAGATGTGAACCTCGATGATCGGGCAGGGGCAAGCGGCCAGCGCATCCATGATCGCGACGGAGGTGTGGGAATAGCCGGCAGGATTGATGACAATGCCCGAGACACGCTCGCGCGCCTCGTGGATCCACGTGATCAGTTCGTGCTCGGCATTGCTCTGGCGGAAATCAACGGAAAGCCCGAGCTTGGCGGCATGGCGCACGCAGTCCGCCTCGACATCGTCAAGCGTCTCCTTGCCGTAGATTTCTGGCTGGCGCTTTCCCAAAAGGTTGAGGTTGGGCCCGTTAAGGACCAGAATCGGGTGCCCGCCCGTCATGGCGCTGCATCCCGCTTCAACGGCGAACAAAGCTGCGCATAGGCGCGGTTCGGCTGCATGGTTCCTCCCATCTTCTCCCCATCGCGACGTCACCGGTGGTTCGGTCTGCGATTGACGTATAATGTACGAACTGGTACGTTCATGTCAAGAGAGCGCGGAACCGCTGCTCGAACGAGTGCAAAAGCGGTCCTGTGCGGTGATTTCAATACGGCCAAGGGAGGGGCCCGAATGAACCCAGTCGTCATTGCAGTTGCTATCACCGGATCGGTGCCACGCAAGAAGGACAATCCGGCCGTGCCGGTCAGTCCGTCCGAGCAGATTGAATCAACGCATGCGGCCTATGAGGCCGGAGCATCGCTGGTGCATATCCATGTGCGCAATCCCGATGAGAGCCCGTCCTCGTCGCCGGAAAAATTTGCTGAAGTGCAGGATGGCGTCATCAGGTATTGTCCGGGCATGATTGTGCAGTTTTCCACCGGCGGACGTGGCCGTGATCCGGGGCTGCGCGGTTCATCGCTTTATCTCGGGCCGGATATGGCATCGCTGTCGACGGGCTCGGTCAACTTTCCCTCCATCGTCTACGAGAACCACACTACGCTTGTGCATGATCTTGCCGGCCGGATGCAGCAGCATGCCATCCGGCCGGAGATCGAGATTTTTGACCTCTCGCATCTGCACGGCGCGCGGCGGCTGGTTGATGCCGGATTGATGGATGACCGCCCGCATGTGCAGTTCGTCATGGGTGTCGAAAATGCCCTGCCGGCCGATGAACACCTGCTTGACATCCTGCTGGAGGAGTTGCGGCGGGTTCTGCCGAAGGCAACATGGACGGCAGCGGGAATTGGCCGTCATCAGGCAAGCGTCATGGAATGGGCCCTGCGCCGCGAGGCGCACGCGGTGCGCACGGGTCTTGAAGACAATATTCGCATAACGAGGGAGCGGCTGGCCCAAAGCAACGCCGAACTGGTCGAGATGGCTGCGCAGACGGTCATGCGTTACGGACGCCGGGCGGCAAACTGCCCGGAGGCACGCGCAATCCTGTCACTGTCACCCCGCGGAGGCGTCGCATGAAAACATCGATTGCAACCGTTTCGCTCAGCGGCGAACTGCCGGAAAAACTCAGCGCGATCGCCAGGGCCGGCTTTGACGGCGTCGAAATATTCGAGAATGATTTTCTTGCTTTTGACGGCAGCGCGCGCGATGTGGGCAGGATGGTCCGGGATCACGGGCTGGAAATCACGCTTTTCCAGCCGTTTCGCGATTTTGAAGGCATGCCGGAACCGCAGCGGTCACGCACCTTCGACCGGGCGGAGCGCAAATTCGACGTGATGCAGGAACTGGGCACCGACCTGGTGCTGGTGTGTTCGAATGTCTCGCCGGTGGCACTCGGCGGCCTTGACCGTGCGGCGGCGGATTTCCATGAACTGGGCGAGCGGGCGGCCAAACGCGACCTGCGCGTCGGCTATGAGGCGCTAGCCTGGGGGCGGCATATCAATGATCATCGCGATGCCTGGGAGATCGTGCGGCGTGCCGGTCACGCCAATATCGGCCTGATCCTTGACAGTTTTCATACGCTGGCGCGCAAGATCGATGTCGGCTCGATCCGCTCGATCCCCAAGGAGAAAATCTTCATCATCCAACTTGCCGACGCGCCGCTGATCAGCATGGACCTTCTCCATTGGAGCCGCCACTACCGCAACATGCCGGGCGAGGGCGATCTTCCCGTTCTCGACTTCATGCGGTCCGTGGCGGCAACAGGATATGATGGCTATCTGTCCCTCGAAATCTTCAATGACCAGTTCCGCGGCGGCTCGCCGAAATCCATAGCCGTCGACGGGCACCGCTCGCTGGTTTATCTCGGCGATCAGGTGGTGCGGCGTGAACCGGACGTTGCCATGATCGTTCCGCCCATGCCCGATGCGGTCGAGGTGAACGGTGTTGCGTTTGTGGAATTTGCGGCGAGTGCGGATGAGGCGGAGGACCTTGCCTCGCTTCTACGGGTGTTGGGCTTCCGCAAGACCGGCAAACACAGAACCAAGCGCGTCGACCGCTACAGCCAGGGCGCGATCAACCTCATAATCAATACCGAGCGGCAGGGTTTTGCCCATTCCTCCCACGCGGTCCACGGCATGTCGGCCTATGCGCTCGGTCTCGATGTCGCCGATGCACGTGCTGGATTTGAACGTGCACTGGCATTGGGCGCCGAACCCTTTGAACAGCCCGCGGGACCGTCCGGGATCAGCATGCCGGCGGTTCGTGGTGTCGGCGGGGATATTCTCTATTTCGTCGACAACAAGCCCGGACTTGCCGGCATTTGGGACGAGGAGTTCGACCCGGTCGATGACGCCGGGGCATTGGGGGATGCCGGGTTGCTGCGTTTCGACCATGTGGCGCAAACCATGAATTTCGATGAAATGCTCACATGGCTTCTGTTCTACACTTCCATTCTGAAGGCGAAGAAGACACCGATGGTCGATATTATCGATCCCTCGGGCATCGTTCGCAGCCAGGTCGTCGAGAACGAGGCGGGCTCGCTGCGCATCACCATGAACGGCGCGGAAAATCGCCGGACCCTCGCGGGTCATTTTCTCGCGGAAAAATTTGGCTCCAGCATGCAGCACCTTGCATTCGAAACGGGTGATATCTTTGCGACCGCCGCGGCGCTAAATGCCAACGGCTTTACGCCTCTGGAAATCTCACCGAATTACTATGATGACGTCGAAGCGCGTTTCGGGCTTGATCCCGATCTGTCCGACAGGCTGAAAGCGGCCAATATTCTCTATGACCGCGATGAATACGGCGAGTATTTCCAGCTCTATAGTCCCAATTATGGCGAGGGTTTCTTCTTCGAGATCGTCGAGCGGCGCGGTTACGGGGGATATGGAGGACCGAATGCCATTTTTCGGATCGCTGCCCAGAAACGCCATATTCGCCCGCAAGGCATGCCAAAGTAACTGCTGGCATAGATGCCAGAATATTACATATTCAGAATAATAACCTGACCCAGCTTCTTCATTTGCAACGGAACCCACCATGCCAATGTCTATCTGCTGAGTGCTTTCACATTGAGCTACATGGCAAATACGCTGGGCATGCCCAATACGGATGGCCTCAATGCTGTAACGATTGCATCTGTCTGTGGAATTGTGGGTACACCGGTGTGTTGATTTGCACTGAGAGCTGACCCCAGGTGGTGAAAATAAAATATGTTTATAACAATTGACCGCACTCAGCGTCGCAATCTTACAACGCGTCGTTTCACCGCGGCCGATGCTGTTGAAATTCAACGACGACGAGATACGTCGTCCCGGACTGCACTACGTATCCTCATGCTCCCCACTTAGCATGACGCCGCAGAACCGCTTATCGCCTATAATCGCTTCCAATATGAAAGCATAACAATTTAGCAATTTCAGTAGGTTGGAGGATCAGAGCCTTCTTCAATCTGAAATGGTCCCGAAATGGAACCAGTTCCGAATTACTTTTGGGCATTTTTATAAGAAATAGCAGGCCAAGCGGCCTTCCAAACGCATGTGAATGTCGCCCCGATGACAGTGTTGACTGCATCGTAACGGGAGCGGGCGTTGTCATGATGAAACAGGGATCCAATGGAAATGCATCCAGTTGTGACCACCCGGAGCAAAAGGTTCGTCGCGCTGTGCTGAAGGCGGATTGCAGCGGGGAAGGTCATCCGCAGCACCTGACGACATCGTGTTCGGAAGCAAGGGCAGAGCAGGAAATCAAAGGCCCTCCTCATATTTTGCTGCCGATCTGGATCGGAGTGATCGCTGTCTGCCTGTTGTTCTGGGTATTCATCGCGACACTCTT
The DNA here is from genome assembly GCF_055378485.1 of Phyllobacterium sp. T2-21. NCBI lineage: Bacteria > Pseudomonadati > Pseudomonadota > Alphaproteobacteria > Hyphomicrobiales > Phyllobacteriaceae > Phyllobacterium > Phyllobacterium sp. T2-21. The sequence continues at coordinate 90,863 of NZ_AP027916.1, forward strand.
GCTGGATTTCTGAGGGCGAGGGTGCGCAGCGACGCCCCATAGAAATGACATTCAGAGTCCTTTGGCACGACCGCGCTTTTTGGCCAGCCGGGATACAGAAAAACGAATGCACGTGCGGACCTCTTGGTTCGACGTGCTTAAAAGGAAATTCAAATGCTCAAATCAGTTCTACTTTCTCTCGCAGGCGCTGGCATTGCCGCGCTTGCAATCTGTAACCCGGCCCTAGCCTCCGACAGTGGGCTGCCAGGAGGTGCAACATCATTGCGTGAACAGTATGGCGCCTGGACAGTCATCTGTGGTGTTGACGACAAGCAGACCAAGAACTGTATCCTGCAACAGGAGCAGGTTCGTCAGGTCAAGAATGGCCCAAGCCAGCGCTTCTTGGCCGTTGAGATTCAGCCTAAGGGGAAAGAGGCAGACGCTCTGTTAGTGTTGCCACTTGGTCTTAAGTTGGACAGTGGCGCCATTCTTCAAATCGATGATGGCAAGGCGAGTGAAGCCAATCCATTCCGAACATGCGTTCCTGCGGGTTGCATTGTCGGCATCAAAGCCGATGCCAAAATGCTAGCTGCATTGGGGAACGGTAAGGCGGCGGCGGTCAAAACTATGACGGATGAGGGTAAGGATGCAAATTTCACCATCACCCTTGATGGCTTCCAAAGCGCATTCAACCGCGCTGTCGCGCTGAAAAACTAAGGCGATCAATCAACTGAAGGCATGTGGCGGGCTCTTCATCGGAAGAGCCCGATGCTTCGCCACGCCGATTATCGCCAACTTACACAACAATCAAACGATCCAGCTGCCGGCCAGTGGCGTCAGCGCACAACAGTGAGTTCATAACATGCAAACGAAATCTAAACGCAGAGGAGGGCTCTCCATCAGCTCCTCCATCAAGCGACTGGGACTGTCGACGGCACTCGTATCAGTGTTGGCTGTTCCTGCATTTGGTCAAAGCTATGACCTTGTCATTGACTCTGACCAGACATCCGCGGTGCAGCTTCCTGCATCTGGGGGCGCGGTTCTGGTACAGGACGGGGTGACGGTCAGTCCTAACACGCCAGCTGCCGGTTTTGCTCTTGGCGGAATTGACGCCCTGAACTGGACTGTCGTTAATAACGGAACGATTAACTACGACCCTGGCAGTGGCGGATATGGCGTTCAGCTTATTGGAGACGCGAGCGCAGTTATAAACGCAGGCTCTATTTATGGCAGTTATATTGGCCTACAGAGCGGAACCAATTACCTCAGCAATTTGGACACAATTTCAATCACCAATCTGGCGGGCGGGACGATCGGTGGCGGCAGCAATGGGATCAATGCTTGGGATGGCTTGAAGGTTGAAAACCACGGCACGATTTCCGGCGGTAATGTAGGCGTATATGGCACCAACAGCGGCAAGACAGACGGTGACAAGTCAAAGTCCATTGCCAACTACGGAACTATTTCCGGTGGAAGGACAGCGATCTCATTGTGGTATGGAACCGAGATTCTTAATGCCGGTGGCGGTCAGATTCTTGGCGGGACCAGTGGTGACGGTATCGATGTAGCGAATTCCGGTTCGTTCAACATAACCAATGAAGCTGGCTCCACCATTAGTGGTGGCCGTCGCGGGATTAGCTCGGCCTATTTTAATACGTGGGTCAATCTGGATAACGCCGGGACGATCGAGGGCGGAACTGGCGCCGGTGCATACCTCTATGCGAGCAGCACGGTCAACAACAAGGAAGGCGCAACGATCAGCGGAGCCGGCGGCCTTATGTTGGGGCGGTCTTCTTATCATACCTTGACCAATGCCGGAACGATAAAGGGAACCGGTACGACCCTTGTCGAAGGAGACGCCAGCTATGACGATCTAGGAGCAGGTGCCGGCATTTATATTGGCGGCGGCTTTGCCAATATTCAAAATCTCGCGTCCGGCCGCATCGAAGGTGGTGCTTATGGCATTTATACGGGTGCCCTGTACGGTACTGCCCCTGGTAATTCTGCCTTAGACAATGCGGGCACGATTACTGGCAATACCGGCATTGGGGTTGATGGTGTTGGTATGAGCATCGTCAACGCCGGTACGATCGAAGGTACGGGCGGCGTTGCCATTGCCTTTGCCCAGTCCGATTCGTTTAACTGGAACAGCCTGCGGCTCAAGACCGGTTCCGTCATCAAGGGTGATGTCATCGGCAGCGTCGGCAACAATGCATATAACTCTCTAGAGCTAACCGGAACGGGAAGCGAGGATATCTCGAAGTTCAAGAACTTTCAGGTTTTGCAGCTGCATAGTGATTGGATGGATCCGGATAATACTCCGGCCAATTGGACCCTGACGGGTTCCAGCACCTTCTCACAATCGGCCTCAGTTGAATCCGGAACATTGGTTGTCGACGGTGCGTTGGCAACACCAAATCTGACTGTGCAATATGACGGAATGTTAGCAGGTTCTGGCGTGATTGCTGGTGAAGTTGACGTTGGCTACGGGGGGACGCTTGTCGGCCGCCAGGGTCAGGTTCTGACGATCGATGGCAATCTGGCATTGAATGAATATGCCAATGTTGACGTGGCACTGGGCGCGCCCAGCAGCAACGGCTTGTTCGATGTGAAGGGCGATCTGACAATTGCCGGGAAGCTCAATGTCTCGGATCTCGGTGGATTCGGCGCGGGCGTTTACCGCATCTTTGACTATGGCGGCTCGCTTACTGATAACGGCTTTGCTCTTGGCACGTTGCCTGGCGGCATCAATTCGGCTGATCTTTCAATCCAGACGGCGATTGATAAGCAAGTCAATCTGATCAGTGCTGCGGGAGTGAAGCTCAATTTCTGGGACGGCACGATCACGCCTGTCGATGGCAATATGCAGCGCGGCGACGGCGTGATTGCCGGCGGGGATGGCATCTGGGACGCTTCAAATGTGAACTGGACCGACGCAAATGGAGCGATCAATAGTCAGTGGAATGGTGAATTCGCCATCTTCCAGGGTGCGGCCGGAACCGTGACTGTTGACAACAATAAGGGCCAGGTTGCCGCTGCGGGCATGCAGTTCGCAACCGATGGTTATGTCGTCGAAGGTGATGCGATCAAGCTCTCCGAAAAGGAGAGTGTTGTTCGTGTTGGTGTTGGCTCGCGTGCAGGTGCGGATATGACCGCGACGATCAAATCGGAACTGACCGGTTCCGGAGGTCTGGTGAAGACCGATTACGGCACACTGATCCTTACGGCCAATAATACCTATACGGGCGATACGGCAGTGAAGGGGGGCGCGCTTGTCGTCGGCACGGCGACAAGCACGGATGCCGCACTTTCCGGTAGCACGGCGGTGAATGTGTCAGCGGGTGCCGTGCTCGGCGGTTATGGTAGCATTGCAGGCAATGTGACCAATGATGGTGTGATTGCGGTCGGCGATGCGATCGGCTTGACCGGCGGCCCCAAGGGCGAGGCCAACTTCCGTATCCTCGGTGATCTTGCCAACAGTGGCAGTGTTATCGTTGCCGGCTCCGGCGTGGGTAACCAATTAACGGTGGGCGGCAATTACATCGGTAGTGGGGGCACACTTGTTCTCAACACGGTTCTCAACGAGGGTGGCGCTAACGGGCAGACCGATAAGGTTGTGATCGCCGGCGACACGTCAGGCACGGGAAAAATCGCCGTTAACAATATGGGCGGCACCGGAGGGCTGACTGGTTCCAATCCAACCGACGGCATCAAGGTCGTGGAGATCGGCGGCGAAAGCAATGCCGAGTTCAAGCTGGCGCATGCCGTCGTCGCAGGCATCTACGACTACGATGTCTACAAGGCCGACGGCCAGAACTGGTATCTGCAGTCGCGTGAGAGTGATCCAACCGACCCCGGCAATCCTGGCGCCGGCCACGTCGTTGATACGGTTCCGGGCTACAACGTCGCGCTTGCCGGAGCACAGGAGCACGTCCTGACGACGCTTGACACGTTCCACGAGCGTGTTGGTGAACTGCGTTCGGAGGATATGGAAGATGGCTTCCATGCCTGGACCCGCGGCATTGGCAAGACCGGTTCCTATTCGCCGAAGAGCATCACCGGCTACAATGGCCATGGTTTTGATCTGACGACAGGCGGCGTGCAGATTGGCGGCGACTATTCGCTTGGCGGTGCGTTCACCCCCGGCGACAAGTTGACCGTTGGCGTGTTCGGTGAATATGCCCATTCGAACTTTGATGTTCGTGGTCGCACCGCAAGTGGCTCGATCTCCAGCAAGGGCATTGGAGCCTATGCGACGTGGCAGCAGAATGCGCCAACATCAACCAAGCCCGGCACCGGCGCCTATGTCGATGCGGTCGTCAAGCAGGATTGGCTCGATTTCGGTGTTTCAGCCAAGTCTGTTTCAGGTTTCGATATTGGCCACAACTATCATGGCAAGGCCAGCTCGGCATCGATTGAGACAGGGTATGGTTTTGATCTTGGCAACAATGTCGTTCTGCAGCCGCAGGCACAGCTGACCTGGTCGAAAGTGACAGCGGACAATTTTGTCGACAGCACCGGCGTTGCTGTTCGGGGTCAGGAAGCAGAATCTCTGCGCGGACGTCTTGGTATCCGCCTGGAGAAGACCTTCTTCTTTGGTGATGATCAGGAAGATGAGGTCTCCTTGATGCCAGCTCCAGAAAAGCCGGCAAAGGGCAAAGCGAAGGCCAATGGCAAGGTGAAGACCAAGGTTGTTGTCGAACAGCCGAAGAAGAAGAAATTCGTCAAGTCGGTCACGACCTACGTCGATGCCAATGTCAAGCATGAGTTCAAGGGCAGGAACGGTCTCACCGCGTCCGACAATGCCATTGGCAATGATACGCGCGGCACGCGATATGATGTTGGTGTCGGCGCAGTAGCCAAACTGTCCAAGAATGTCGGCCTGTTTGGTCGGGCATCGGTCGAGTTTGGTGGCAGCACCAATGTGGCCGGCACGGTTTCGGGCGGTCTCAAGATCACCTGGTAACGAAAACCGGACGCCAGTTCTTGACGACGTCCGGACGCAGCACCTGCCCGGTTCGACTTCTGATTACCGGGTAGAAATGGTGCACATTGTTCCGGCCGGATGCTAGAAAGGCATTCGGCCGGAATTCCGACTAGGGCCGCGTCACCCTGTGCGGAATGAGCGTGATTTCCGTTCATCTCACGAAAAAACACTGAACAGCCCTGTCTTCCAAGGAAATCAGCAAATGTGAAACAGTTTTGATTGCAGCCAGTACAGTCTGATATGGGTCTGCGCTGTCCTGGTGTCCAGCGAAGAGCATCCGGAAATGCATTGATGTAATTGAAGCCAAAGGTTGGGACGATTGCATGACGTACCCCCAGCCACCGAAAGTTGCTATTGATAGCGGCGCATATACTAGTATGGCCGATCAACGAGCGGGCGTGGGAAAATGAGTCTCCATAGAAAAATGGACCGGCGGACAATTGCCTCCTATTGGACGGCAGTAACTTTTGTTATGTCGATCGCCTTTATCGGCGCAGTCACAATGATCTGGCAGGATTATCATAGCAGGATGAACGCTGCGAGCCAGGACGCAATGAATCTGGCGAGAGCTCTATCGGAGCACACCACTCAAATTTTTGTCTCATTGGAAGCAGTCAGTCGTGCCGTGATGGAAGACCGTGCCAATCCGATCGTTTCACAGGACATGTTGTCGGAAGTGTTAAATCGTCGTGCGAAAGCCGAACCGGCAGCGACCGCCATCGCCATCGTGGACAAGGTCGGGCACGTCGTTGCGAGCAACGTTCTGACCTATCCAGTTGGCCGGGATTTGTCCGCGGACGCTTCATTTAAGATATTGAGTACAGAACCCGGGCTGGTTCGATACGTCAGCCCACCCTATCAGACAGACTTTGGAGGAAGGAAGGATTGGAGCGGCTGGACAATGAATTATGCCAGGAAAATTCTTTCCGAGGACGGGAGCTTCAATGGTTTCATCCTGGTCGTTGTTGATGGGCCATATCTTTACGGCTTTTATAACACTCTGCAGGAACAGAGCGGACGCGTCGTTGGTCTTGTTGGACAGGATGGAGTTGTTCGTGCGTCGAACGTTACGGAAGTAATCGGAAGAAACCTTAGCGCGTTGGCCCAAACCGTTATCAGAGACGGTGGGGGGATCGTTGTTGGCCCTTCCGTTCGAACGGGTATCGAGCGGATATTCGCCTATAGTAAATCATCGGCGGCCCCACTACTCGCCTATGTTGGGGTTCCAACCGGGCCGATTTATCGGGCGTGGCTAACGGTATCGGGCATAATAGTCACTGCTCTACTCGCATTGTTTGCTGCGCTTGTTGCACTTGGCATAATCTTTGGAAAATACATCAAAAATCGCGCTTCACTGATGTCAAGTACGCTCGATATTGCGCGGGAGCGCCAGGAGCGGGAGTTTCTGGAATCGATCCTGAACACCGGTGGTGCGCTCGTGGCGGTTACGGACGCTCAGGGTCAATTTGTCGTTGCCAACTCGGCTTTTCGGGAAATCTTCCAGCTCGAGACCGTTCAAGCCGCAGCGATGGACACGGGTACCAATCCTCTTGAATATGCGCTTGGCCATGAATTGCAGTCCATCATCGACCGTTTGCCTTATCAAACAAACCGCAATGTTGTTTCGCGCAGCGGCCAGAAGCGTGAACTCTCGTGGACGGTAACGTCCATTCGCGCCAATGACGGATCAATTAAAAACTTGGTGGCGATCGGCTTCGACATCACCGAGCGGCGTGCGGCCGAGCTGGCGATCTACCAGTCCGGCAAAATGATTACGCTCGGTGAGATGGCAACAGGCATTGCCCACGAAATCAATCAGCCATTGGCAACAATCACCATGGCGCTCGATAATCTCCGCGAAAGGATCAAAACGGGCAACGCTGAGCAGGAATTTGTTGATACCAGTCTCCAGTTGGTCAGCGAGCAGATTGAACGAACTGCAGCTATTGTGGGGCACATGCGAATTTATGGTCACCGTACAGATGGACGCGCGCATCCGCTTGATCCAGCTCGTGCCGTAGATGGAGCTCTGTCGCTGGCGCAAACGCAGATTGAGAACTCGGGAATTGGATTAATAAAGAACTATAAGTTTGGTCGGTTTCAAATACTGGGCGATTTAACTCTCTTGGAACAAATCGTGCTGAATATCCTCTTGAATGCCCGCGATGCAATCCTTGAAAAGCCAGGCCCTGTGAACGAGAGCTTTGACTCCTACGAGTGGATTGAGGTCAGTATTGTCGATAGTGATCATCCAGGTATGATCGAGATAAGGATTGCGGATTCAGGCCCCGGAATCGCATCAGGTGTTCTTGACCGCCTTTTCGAACCGTTCTTTACGACGAAGCCGATTGGCAAAGGTACGGGATTGGGATTGTCACTCAGCTATGGAATGGCCCGTGATCTCGGTGGTAGCATCGAAGCGTGCAACACGGGCAGCGGCGCAGAGTTTCGCATTCTGATGCGAGAATACGAAAATGCGGAATCTGTTGAACAGTTATCTACGAATTAGAAGGCTAGGCTCATGAGCGTTCCCGTCACTGTTGCATCGAAATCGAGAGTGCTGCTCGTGGACGATGAAATCGCTTTGCTCGGTGTGCTTGGCACGGCACTGACCGATGGCGGGTATGATTGCATTCGGGCCAATAGGGCCGTGGATGCGCTCCGTTTTCTTGAAACGACCCCAGATATAGACGTCATTGTCAGCGATATCCGCATGCCTGGCATGAATGGAATTGAATTGCTCAAGGCGATACGTGAGCGCTATGATGATCGGAAATGGCTGCAGGTGATATTCGTCACTGGCCACGCCACGATTGATAATACGGTTGCAGCGCTGCGCTTGGAGGCAGTGGATTTTCTCCAAAAACCTGTGCGCCGGGAACAGTTGCTCGAAGCTGTCGAGCGTTGTGCGCTCCGGGCAAGAGAACAACGAAGCGCCGTAAATGCGTGGACCGAAGGAAAAGAGCATCTGCACCGTATCAGCGAGGAAGCAAAGCGCCTCTCCGAGATGCTGATGTCGTTTCCTGACAAGATGCAGCAGTCGGCTGTTGTGCCGGTTGAGAATATCAGCAACAATCCCAGTGAAAATGATACGCCTTCTACGGAACGGCTGCTCGAACTCCTGCAAACACGCGACATTCGAACTCGCTATTTCACCGACAAACTGTTCGCAGATCCGGCATGGTATATGCTTCTCGATCTTATGGAGAACCGTTTGCTGCAACGCAATGTTTCGATTTCGAGCCTCTACATTGCATCCGGAGTATCAGCGTCGACGGCATCCCGCAGGCTGGATGAGATGGAAGAAACGGGATTGATTGAAAAGTGGAATGATCCTGACGACGGACGTCGCCAATATGCCCGTCTGACAGATCGTGCAGTGGAACTGCTCAATTCCTATCTTTATACGCTGCACCGGCAGCTGCGCTAACCGGCCAACTGGTTAACCGATGAAGTCTTGAAAACGGACACTCTTGCGATTTCACGAGGTAATAAAAAGGTTATCAGAATATGCATTGCTTCCACGATTAAAATCCAACCGTCCTGACGTTCAGGACACATTTCCGCCAGCAAAAACACCCATTTTGGCAGCACTTTTTATTATATAAAACAATTGGTTAGATTTTAACTCCTCAGCTTGAGAGCCTTTGCCTCCAATGTGGAAGGTGTTTCCTGCGACATTGGACACGTTTTGCGCGAATTAACGGCCATTCCGGCCTCTCAAATCAATCCAGAGTATCGCCGGCACCGCAGCTTACTGCTGTTCTTATCGGAGTTGACTTTGATATGTTAAAGCCAAAACAACACGCGATCCTCCTGGTTGGAGTTGACGAGGAAGTCAGGCCTGACCTGGCCACGGCGTTCGAGGCACGGGGAAGCGGTGTATATTGGATTGATGTACCATTCACGGTTTCAACTGACGGGTCAGGAGTGGTTTCCACTGAAAGCGAAGCCGGGATAATCGAGGAACTGGATCGTCAGTGCCAATCGATTGGGCGGATTGACGTTCTAGTGAACTGTGTTTCGTTCAATGTCGAGGGCGATTCCGTGCCACGACCCTCTTTCGCCGCGATCCACGCAGCAGCGCTCATGCAGCTAAGCCGCCCGTTAAAGGCTGTGCTTCCAGGCATGATCATACGCCAGAAAGGTCACATAATTGCGCTGGTCGCTCGTGGCTCCGACCGCACCGACTCGGAATCGTACGACGCCGCCGCCTCTGCGGCAGCCACGATCTCTCATCGTATCAATGAGGCCGTTAACGGGGACAATATCAGATCGGATGTGTTGCTTCATCAAGGCTCATATATTGACCCTCAAAAGATGGGCTTCATCGAAACTCTTGTTAAACTTGCCATTCCGAAAGCCATGTCCGATTGTGATTAAACGTGGAATATTGATTCACTTTAGGATGTTTGGGTCTTCTGCATTTTACGAGCAGGTAATGCGAATATAGTCGCAGCGTGGTGAATTGGCATCGGAAAATAGTGTCAATAGACATTTGATTTCCGAAAGCGTGATGCCTTGATCTTGTCGCTGGTGACTTTTTCGGTTCCCCTCAGAGTACTGAAATGTGATGGCCGTCTTATTCGCCAACGATGCTGTATCGCAAGAATGACATAGAGAATAGAAGCGATTCTCGAGAATTCTCTTCTTCTCCCCAATCAACAACTTGCTTATATTGCTGTTAAAATAATCCTCTTCTATGCTTTTAATGTTCTGCCTGATTCTTAATCAAGTAACTTTGTTTCGCTGGGGGCGCCGGAAACATGATTCCTTTTGGCTTATCACGAGGCACCGCCAGGCAGTACGGCAATCGGCTCGTGTTGTCCACGAGCGCCGTTGCTATCCTGCTGGGCACTGCGATTCCCGCTGCCTGGGCGGCGAACGAGTGTGGCACCGGCACGACGATCACCTGCAGCCCATCCGGCAACCCCTATGCCAATGGTGTGGGATATACGGGTCAGAACGTTAACCTCAGTCTGTCCGCCGGAGCCATTGTCGACACATCGACAGGGGCGCCGCCGACTGGCGGCTATACGGTCGGCTTCGGGCTTCCCACTTCCAACACAACTGTTTCGGGGGCAGCAGTGATCACGGTTGAGTCGGGCGCCCGCATCAACACGACGCAAAACAATACCTTCGGAATCATGCTCCGTGGCTCGACAGGCACCTCATCGGGGACGGTAGTCAATAACGGCGAGATCACGACCTCAGGCTCAAATGGACGCGGCATCCATGTCTTCACCACCGGCGGCATCAATATCACGAATGCTGGCAAGATCACGACGGCAGGATCCGGCGCCTACGGGATCTATGGGCAAGCAGCTTCGGGTAGTAGCAATATCGTTATCAACAACAGCGGTACGGTGCGGACGACTGGCCTATCCGCTATCGGAATAACGGGTAGCACGAACAACGGCACGTTTCAGCTTCTCCAGAGCGGTATCGTCGATGCGGCAGGCATCGGCATTTCTGCCAATGCCGTCACTTCGAACATAGAGAACCAGGGCTCAGTCTCGGGTTCAACCGGCATCTCGACCAGCCGGAATGCTACGCTGACCAACAGTGGCTCCGTTACCGGGACTGCCGGATCTGCAGTGCAAATCTCCGGCGGCACGGCCGATGTCAGCAATGCCGTTGGCGCTTCGATCACCGGCAGCACAATTGGCATCAGCAGCCTGAACAACGCGCCGATGGTCATCACCAACGCCGGGACAATCAGTGGTGGCAACACTAATGTCACGGATGCCGGCATCTCTAGCGCCGGCGGCGGGCTGACCGTCGACAATCGGGCGAGCGGACAGATTGCCGGTGGGATCGGTGTTTCGGCGGTGAACGCCGCCGTGAACCTGACTAACGCTGGTCTGATCGTCGGCACCGGCCTGGGCTCAGCTCCGTCCGGCTACGCTGCATGGCTGTCGAACGCGACTGGTACGATCACCAATACGGGCACGATCCAGAGCACCTACGATGCTATCCGTCTCGACAACTCGCCCGTTCCCATCGTCAACGAGGTGAGCGGCCTAATTAGCGGCGGCCGCCACGGCCTGAGTTCGTCGGATATCGGTATCAACTTGACAAATCACGGCACTGTCACTGGCGCGTGGATGGGCGTTGCCGGTGTCGGAGGCGCCACCATCAGCAACGACGGCACAATCCGGGGGGTGGTCGGTATCAGCCTTTCCGGTTTCGGCGCCAACACCATCACCAACACGGGAACCGGCGTTATTCGCGGCACGAGCGGGATGGGCATCCAGCTTCTGCGCGGCCCCACGACAATCACCAACGAAGCTGGCGCACTGATCGTGGGGACGACACAGGGGATTTACGGCGCCGACTTGAATACGTTCGTTGGGCTGACCAACTCGGGTCGGGTCGAGGGTGGCGCCGGCGCCGGCGCCTATCTTTACGGCAGCAGCACCGTGGACAACCGCGCTGGCGCTACGATCACCGGTGCCGGCGGCGTCGCCTTCGGTCGCGGTACGAATTTCTCCGTCACTAATGCCGGGACAATCACCGGCACGGCGACGACCCTCGATGAGACCTACGGCAGCCCGTCGCTCGGCGCCGGCGCGGGCGTATACATTGGCGGGTCGCGCGGTGTCACCGTCACGAACCAAGCAGGCGGCTTGATCAATGGCGGCGCCTACGGTATCTATCAGGGACCGCTCATCAATGCCTCCAGCGTTCCTGGCACGGTCGTCGCCAATGCTGGCACCATCTCCGGCAACACCGGCATCGGCGCCACGCTGGGAAGCATGGATATCGCCAACTCCGGCACCATCACCGGGACGGGCGGCACGGCGATTGCGTTCGATCAGGTCGGCACGTCTCCTAACAGCTTGACGCTGACCACCGGCTCGGTGATCAACGGCAGAGTCGTCGGTGGAGCCGGTGACGACAGTCTCACCCTGCAAGGATCCAATATGGAGAACCTGGACAAGTTCTCCAATTTCGAGACGTTGAACATGCAAGGCGGCGAGTGGACGCTCACCGGTGCGAGCACTTTCGCGACGAGCGCCTTCTTCAACAGCGGCATTCTGAATCTGAACGGCTCGCTGACAGTCCCGACGGCGACCATCGCCTCGGGAGCAACGCTCGCCGGCTTCGGCACCCTGGTGGGCGATCTCACCAATTCCGGCACCTTAACGCCTGGCAGCGCGGTAGCAGGCGCCAGCACGTTCGGCACGTTCACCGTGCGCGGCAACTATATAGGTGCTGGTGGCATGCTGGCGCTGAACACGGTGCTTGATTCCGATACGTCGCCTTCCGACAAGCTCGTCATCGACGGAGGCACGGCCACAGGCGTCACCCGCGTCGCCGTTGCCAATGTCGGGGGCCATCGTCAGGGCACAACCGGCAACGGTATCCTCGTTGTCAAGGCGATCAACGGTGCAACCACCACCGCGACCGCCTTCACCATGCCTGGACAGTTGCGCAGCGGCTTCAATTATTATCGCCTGTTCCGTGGCGGCATCGGCGATGTCGCTCCACAGGACTGGTTCCTGCGCTCTGACTTCGTCGTCGGGCCGCCCGAGCCTCCGGAACCGCCCGAGCCCCCCATATTGCCGCCCGATCCGCCGGACCCCGTCCTGCCACCCGGCGTCTATCCGATCATCGGTCCCGAGATCGCCACCTACAGCATCGTACAGCCGATGGCCCGTCAGTTGGGCATGGCGTCACTCGGCACGCTCAACGACCGTGTCGGCGATAGCGGTGCGAACCAGGCTGATCCGACTGGCGCATGGCGTCCCGCCATCTGGGCTCGCGTCTTTGGCGAACATGTTGATAACCGCTACCGTTCCTTCACCGATCCGCGCGCCGAGGGTAACATCGCCGGTTTCCAAGCCGGTCTCGATCTCTGGCGCGGCTCGCTTGCCCCCGGTCACCACGACCAGGCAGGTCTCTATGTCGCCTACGGTCAAGCCGATGTCGACGCCAAGGGCCTTGTCACCAACGAGGCCGCCACCGGCTACGACCTGCGCAAAACCGGCAATCTCGCTCTCGATGCTTGGTCGGGAGGCGCCTATTGGACCCATTACGGCCCCGACGGCTGGTATGTGGACGCGGTCGTGCAGGCGACCCGCTATAGCGGTTCGGCCAGGACCGATTATGCCCAGCTCTCGACCACCGGCACCGGCTTTATTTCCTCACTGGAGGGCGGCTATCCCTTCCATCTGCCCTACGGCCCCGGCTTCGTGCTGGAGCCGCAGGCTCAGATTCTCTGGCAGCGGGTCGCCTTCGAGCACGGCTATGACGGGCTGGGCGAAGTTGGGCTCGGCACTAGCTCTGGCGCCAGCGGTCGTCTCGGCGTGCGGGCCAAATGGAACGTTCAGACTGAGAGCGGGCGGGTCTGGGAACCCTATCTCAGGGCTAATCTCTGGCAGGATTGGGGTGGGCGCTCCATGACGACCTATGCGGGCACCGGCCTCGTGCCGCTGATCGAAAAGGGCACACGCTTGGAGTTCGGCGCTGGCGTCACCGCGAAAGTCAGCAATGGCGTGAGCCTCTACGCCAATGCCGACTACCAGTTTGCGCTGGGCGATTCAGGTGGTGGCAAGCGCAATGCCATCAGGGGCAGCGCAGGCCTCAGTTACACGTGGTGATTTGAATGCAGGAACGGGTTCCCAATGTGCCGCTTCAATCCATCCCATTTTGAGGGTGTTATTTCTGCTTCTCCCGCAATCCCGGGTCAGCTCTCAATGCAAATCAACAACTGCGGCGCGCAGATTTTTCGAGAAAGCCATCGCAATCAACGGCGTTCCAGACAAGGTGGTCATTGACAAAAGTGGAGCCAGTCTGGCTGGGCTGCAGGCGGTCAACACGATCCTGAAATTCACTGGAACGGGCGACATCATTGAAATCCGGCAGGCTAAATATCTGAATAATATCCTTGAGCAAGACCACAGGCTCATCAAGCGGATGACCAAGCCGATGGTGGGCTTCAAGGCGTTGCATTCCGCCTCAGCTATTATCGCGGGGGTCGAAGTGGCCCACATGATCCGTAAGAACCAGTTCGCCAACGACAACCGCTCACCATTTCAGGTCTTTGCGGAACTCGCAGCATAAGTGCGTCTAGAGATAAGGTCGCGGCTATTCAACCGAAAAATTTGCGACAGAACCCCTTATCTTCTGTATTTGGAAATTGCCATGCCCAATGTGTCGCCAGAATCAGTCTTCGCAAAGATAGCTTCTTTATTATCGAAATTCATTGCAAGTAATTGAATTTCATGAGAGCTTCTCTGTGAAACTAATTTTCAGTGACGGATATCAGGATTCATGCAACAGGGACAAAGAAAGCCGTTTTCAGGTGCTGTCAGCATTTTTCACGGCCGTAGAATGCCGGAAACTGCCATCCCTGTCGGCTATGCGACCCTGATCGATGCTTTTGAATTACCAGTGCCTGTGCCAATTACCCTGTCGGCGATCGGTCCACGTCACAAAGTCTATCAGGCTGAGGATTGGAACATTTACACCCCACGCCACCAGCCGGACAATACTCTTGTCGGACACCTGACATTCGCTTTACGTTACGAAGGACTGGACCTCGCGGTTCTGAAAGAACTGTTCCGAAAAACAGGTCCTGAATCGGTCGCCAACATAGTGCGCGCCGCACCCACTGGCGCTTATGCGCGACGGCTGTGGTTTATCTACGAATGGCTGCTCGATACACGGCTTGATCTGCCTGATGCGACACAGGGCACTTATGCCCTTATCGTCGATCCGGACCTGCAGTTCGCGGCGGGTGGAACGAGTTCCACCCGACACAGGGTGAAGAACAATTTGCCTGGTACACCGGCCTTCTGTCCGTTGATTTTTCGCACGCCCGCGCTCGAAGCGTTCGTTGCGCGTGGGCTTGGCAACGAAGCGCGGCAGTTGATCGCCGAAGTGCCGGCGGACCTGCTTGCACGCACCGCTGCATTCCTGCTGCTCAAGGATTCGCGCTCGAGCTTCCAGATAGAGGGAGAGGATCCGCCGCAAGATCGCGTCCAGCGTTGGGGGCAAGTGATCGGTGAGGCTGGCCGCCGTCCGATAGACCGCGCAGAACTGGAGCGGTTGCAGCGCATCGTTATCGGCGACGCGCGCTTCGTCCATCTCGGCCTGCGCATTGAGGGTGGCTTCATCGGCGAGCATGATCGCCTGACGGGCGCGCCGATCCCCGATCATGTCAGCGCCAGACATGAAGATCTGCCCTCCCTGATCGATGGACTGACCTCTTTCGACCGCAACTCGGCGCAGCACCTCGATCCTGTTCTCGCCGCAACGGCTCTTGCCTTCGGCTTCATCTACATCCACCCTTTCGAGGACGGGAACGGCCGACTGCACCGCTACCTGGTCCATCATGTTCTCGCCGAGCGCGGGTTTAACCCTCCCGGTCTCGTCTTTCCGGTCTCGTCCGTCATCCTGGACCGCATTGATGCCTATCGGACCGTATTGGAAAGCTACTCACGTCGCCTTTTGCCACTTGTTCGTTGGCAATCAACGGATCGCGGCAATATCACGGTGCTGAACGACACTGCCGACTTCTACCGCTACTTCGACGCGACACCACACGCCGAATTCCTGTTTGAGTGCGTAGCTCGAACGATCGACGTAGATCTCCCGGCCGAGACAGCATTCCTACGCATCTATGACACGTTCAAGATCGAAGTCCAGCAGATGATCGATATGCCCGATCGCTTGCTGGACCTCTTGTTCCGTTTCCTGCGCCAGAACGAAGGACAACTGTCAAAACGGGCCCGCGACAAGGAGTTTTTGGCGCTCAGCGACGCAGAGGCCGCGCGCATCGAGGCCATCTATGCTGATATTCAGCGAGCAGCGGAGTGATACGATGTTATCTATCACGATCCGCCTCCTCGGGGCAGCACAACAGCCTAAGCCATTAGGAGGGCTTTGGTGCACGGATCGTGGTTTGATTGGATTTCGATCTTTTTCAATCCCGAGCTAAAGGCCAAGTACGAGGCGTTGAGAAAAGCTAGAAAACCGACGAAAGTCGCTAACACCGCTATCATGCGCAAGCTCCTGATCCTCGCCAACTCCTATCTTGAACACAACGGAAAATGGCAAGAAATCACCCCTTGATCATAACGGATACTCCCCAATCCCAACCTTTGAGAGCGGCGATGCTTGTCAGCAAATGTTTCGGCATTTGGCCAAGCGCGCGTTTAGGTGGCGGATGGTTGTCAAGAGCGATTCGACTGAATGTTGTTCGCGGCGTGATTTGATTGATATTTCTTCTGCAGGTTGAGTTTGAAATATCGGCAACATTGGAATTTCTCATTCTTTTTTCTACATGTATGGCCACATGTGATGCGCAGATGACACAGATGGTAACAAAGCCGTTGCAACCGATACTATTTTAGGTTGCACGATCCGGTTGTAGCGCCGTACTTAAAATATAATTCAAAATTTGAATCAATATTTCAAACAGGGGTCTATAGCTTGAGCCAGAAATCAGTGATCGTCACTAAACTGTTAGCCTCCACTGCCCTCATTGTCATCGCTGACCTGTTCCTGACCTCGCAAGCGCTCGCTGTCTGCGCACCGGCACCCGTCACCGGCGGAACGACAACATGCAATACGAATGGTATCCAGGCCAGCAAGGTTGGCACCGGTCCAGGCCTGAACAGTGCGACGGTGAATGTTGATCCCAATGCCCAGGTTAGCACTGGCAACGACAATGCCATCAGCCTCGGCAACAATGCCACTATCACCATCGGATCCAATGCAACGGTCCAGAATGCAGCAACAACGACCAGCGGCGGGAGCTTCGGCACCGGCAGAAACACTGTCGAATTCGGCAGCAACGGCACGCTGACCATCCAGACGGGCGGCCAGATACTGTCGACGGGCACCGCAGGTAATGCCGAAGCCATCAATGTGCACGGCTTTGGCAATCGCATCGTCAACAATGGATTGATTCAATCAAAATCAGGCGCTGCAATATGGTTCGAGGACCAGGTCAACGGCGCGCCGAATGTCATCGACAATTACGGCATCATCCGGACGCTGGTGAACGGCGGCAATGCCAACGTTATCGGCAATGGCGGCACAAGCGATGTGAACTTCATCAATCGCACCGGCGCGCGGGTCGAGGGAAATCTCACATTCGGCGGCGGTAACGACAAACTGACACTCGAAGCCGGGTCGGTCATCACCGGCAGTTTCAACGGCGGCGGCGGGACGAACGCGCTGGTCCTTGACGGGGTGGCAGGCTCGCAGGACGTTCTGGCCGGAAGCATCAGCAATTTCCAGACGCTTCTGAAGGCAGGCGACGGCCGCTGGACACTCTCCGGAACGATCGGCAACAATGGCGGCGGAACGCCTCTGGCGGTCACAGTCGGGCAGGGCACGCTCGCGCTGACCGGCAACAACAGCAGTTTCAACGGAAGCGTTACCGTCAACGGACCTGGCACACTTGAGGCGCGCGCGCAAAGCTTGCCGCCAACAGTGACCAATAATGGTCTGGTGCGGTTTGCCCAGCCGGATGCTGGAACTTACACAGGCCTCATCACCGGCATGGGTGCAGTGGAGAAGACAGGCGCTGGCGTTCTGACGCTCAGCCCCGCATCCCCAAGTGGAAACACCTATTCCGGCGGTACCCGGATCAATCAGGGGACGATTGCAATCGGCGCCGATAGTGCTCTCGGCGCGGCGTCCGGTTCACTGACATTCAACGGCGGTACGCTGCAACTGAACACGGCGCTGAATTTGGCCGCATCGCGCGCCATTAGCGTCAATGCGCCGGGTGGAACGATCGACACGCAAGGTTTCAATTCGACCGTATCGCAGGGAATAACGGGGCAGGGCAATCTGACGAAAGCCGGTACCGGTACTTTGGTGTTGACCGGGAGCAGCAGCTATAGCGGTGGCACTACGATTGCCGGCGGCACCTTGCAGCTTGGCAACGGCGGAACATCCGGCAACATTACTGGGAATGTCGCCAACAACGGTGCGCTGGTGTTCAACCGGTCCGACACGGTCAATTTCGGCGGCGTGATCTCCGGCACCGGCACTCTGCTCCAGAGCGGTTCCGGCAATACGGTGCTGACCGGCACGAACAGCTATACCGGGGCGACGACAGTTGCCACTGGCAGTCTCTACGTCAACGGCGATCAATCGGCGGCGACCGGCCTGACCACGGTCAATAGTGGCGCCAATCTTGGCGGTACGGGTACCATCGGTGGCAGCGTTGTGGTTGCCGATGGCGCCCACCTGTCGCCCGGCGATCTCGGCACCGTTCCCGGCACGCTGACGATCAATCAGAACCTCTCCCTCACCTCGGGCTCGATTCTCGATTACAGTTTCGGCCAGGCAAACATCGTCGGTGGTGCATTCAACGACCTAACGAAGGTCAAGGGCGATCTCGTTCTCGATGGTACCTTGAATGTGGCGACCACATCCGGCGGTACGTTCGACCCCGGTGTCTATCGGGTGATCAGCTATAGCGGCGCCCTCACCAACAACGGCCTGAACATCGGAACCATTCCGTCGCCCGACTTCTACGTGCAGACATCGGTGGCCAATCAGGTCAATCTGGTCAATACCAACGGTCTCGTGCTGAACTACTGGGATGGCAATGCCGGACCGAAGAACAATGGCGCGGTCAACGGCGGTGACGGTGTCTGGCAGAACTTTGCCGGCAACGACAACTGGACGGAACAGACCGGATCGGTCAATGCGCCGTTCCAGGATGCCGCATTTGCCATCTTCCTGGCCAAGCCGGGCACCGTCTTGGTGGACAACAGTCTCGGCAAGGTCAATGTATCGGGCATGCAGTTTGCCTCCGACGGCTATGTCGTCAATGGCGATGCCATTACGCTGGTAGGGGCGCCATCGTCCATTATCCGTGTGGGCGACGGTACGTCCGACGGTACAGGCTACACCGCGACCATCAATGCCGAGCTGACCGGCAATTCTCAGCTCATCAAGACCGACCTCGGCACATTGGTTCTCAACCATGCCAACAGCTATACCGGCGGAACGACCATCCGCGGCGGCACCCTCCAGGTGTCCAGCGACAACAATCTCGGTGCGGCTGCCGGTGGCCTGACTTTCGACGGCGGCACGCTCCACACCACCAAGGACATTGCGACACCGCGGGCGGTCAATACGCTGAGCACGGGAACGCTGCTCACCGATGCGGGAACGACGCTGACCCTGAATGGCACGCTCAGCGGGGCAGGCGGTATCACCAAGGATGGCAGCGGCACCATGCTTCTCGTCGGCAACGCCTCCAACAGTGGGCCGACAACGGTCAAGGCGGGAACGCTGGTTGCCGGCGGAACTAATGTCTTCAGCGCAGCCTCGGCCTACACGGTGGCCGCTAATGCGTCGGTCGACCTGAAGGGCTATGATCAGACGGTACAGTCGCTGAGCAATGCCGGTCTTGTAACGCTAGGCGGCAAACCCGGCACTGTTCTTGCCATGTCGGGCGGCTATACCGGCAACAACGGTACGATTGCGCTCAACACGGTGCTTGGCAACGATTCCTCCGTGACCGACCTCGTGAAAGTCGGTGGTGATACGCAGGGTACGTCAACCCTGAAAGTGACCAATATCGGCGGTATTGGCGCGGCGACGGTTAACGGCATCAAGGTCGTCGATATCGCTGGTGCTTCCAACGCGACCTTCGCGCTGGCAGGCGACTACATTTTCCAGGGTCAGCAGGCGATCGTCGCAGGCGCCTATGGCTACCGGCTTTACAAGAATGGCGTGACCACGCCAACCGATGGCGACTGGTATCTGCGTTCGAGCCTGACCAACCCGGCTACGCCGCCCTCGGTTCCGCCTGTCGTGCCGCAGGTTGTTGACCCGCTCTATCAACCGGGTGTGCCGCTCTATGAAGCCTATGCCCAGACGCTTCTCGGCCTGAACGGGCTGCCGACACTGCAGCAGCGTGTGGGCAATCGCTATTGGATGGGCGCCGGAAATGCCGCCATTGCGCAGGGCGACGGACCGGGTACACCGGAAGCCGAACCTCTGCCGTCCGACGGAGGCACGACCCGCGTCGACGGCCGGGCGATCTGGACCCGTATCGAAGCGGCCCATATGAACGCCGAGCCGAAGACGTCGACCAGCGGCACAGACTACAAGTATGACATCTGGAAGCTCCAGTCGGGTGTCGACGGAAAGCTGTATGAGAGCGACGCCGGTACTCTGATCGGCGGCATCACCGCCCATTACGGCAATGTCTCTGCCGATATTTCATCGGTTTATGGAACAGGCACGATCGACACCGACGGCTATGGGTTCGGCGGAACGCTGACATGGTATGGCCAGAATGGTTTCTATGTCGACGGTCAGGCGCAGGCGACATGGTTCGACAGTGATCTGAAGTCCGATACCGCAGCGCGGACCATGGCCCATGGCAATAACGGCTTTGGCTACGCCTTCAGTCTCGAAGCCGGTAAACGGATCGCCATCAACCAGAACTGGACGCTGACACCGCAGGCACAGCTCTCCTATTCTGCCGTCGATTTCGACAGCTTTACCGATCCGTTCCGTGCCAGGATATCGCTGGATAGCGGCGATAGCCTGAAGGGTCGTCTTGGCCTTGCCGCCAATTACCAGAACGCCTGGGCGGACAAATCCGGCAAAATGACCCGGACAAACCTCTACGGTATTGCTAACCTCTACTACGAATTCCTCGACGGCACGCAGGTTGATGTATCCACGACGAAATTTGTCAGTGGCAACGAGCGGTTCTGGGGCGGCATCGGAGCAGGCGGCAGCTACAATTGGGCCGACGACAAATATTCGGTTTACGGCGAGGTTTCCGTGAATACCAGCCTTGCCAATTTCGGCGATAGCTATAGCCTGAATGGCACGACCGGTTTCAGGATCAAGTGGTAACAACATGATAAAGCGATTGGGATTTCTGGCCGGCACTCTCCTGGTGTGCGGTCAGGCCTATGCGCAGGCTCCGGCTTCCACCCTTCCGGGTGGAGCCTCGTCGATACAGGAGATGTTTCAGGATTGGCGCGTTGCCTGCGTGCAGCAGGAGGCAGCCAAGCACTGTGCCTTTTCGCAGCAGCAGTCGCAGCAGAATGGCCAGCTCGTTTTGAATATCGAGTTGGCGATGCAGAGCGAAAAGAATGCCGAGGGCAATTTGGTGCTGCCCTTTGGCCTGGCGCTGGCATCCGGCGCAACCCTGCAAATCGATGACGGTAAGCCCGATGCAACCTTACCGTTCAAAACCTGCCTACCAATCGGTTGCATTGTTCCGCTGTCATTGGATGCGGCGAAGCTGGCTGCATTGCGCAAGGGGCAGGCCCTGAAGATCAATGCAGTTGCCAGTGCCGACAACAAGCCGGTGATGCTGAGCGTATCGTTGAAGGGTTTTGCCGAGGCACAGGACCGGGTAGCGGTTTTGGGTAAGTGAACGGGCGGAAAGAGCCGCACGCCGTTTGCTTGAAATCGCCACGACCTTGGCGCTTTCCAGTTGGTTCTGACGATCGTGGCGCCGCCCTCAAATTGGGTGTCGCTGGTCGTGAGGCCGTTCTGGGTCTGGTCAAGAGTCCATGTGCCATTGCTTCGCTTGACGAGGGTGCCAGCGCCTACGCCAGATCATCAAGGAATTGCAGCGTCATCGCTTTGGCCGTCGCGCCGAAACGCTTCCCGAAGACCAGCTTCTGTTAGGCTTGGAAGAAGCCGAACAGGTCGAGGCGGCTGGTCTCGAAGCGAAGGAAGAGGCGTCGGTCGCTGAGCGCCAGGCACGCGTTGCCAAACGGCGAGCGAACCGGGGTTCTTTGTCAGCCCATTTACCGCGCATCGAAATGATCATCGATATCGACGACCATACGTGTCCAGGCTGCCGTCATGATCTGCATCGGATAGGTGAAGACGTCAGCGAGAAGCTCGATATCATTCCCGCTCAGTTCCGTGTGCTGGTGATGCGTCGCCCCAAGTATGCCTGCCGATCCTGCGAGGATGTGGTCGTCCAAGCCGCAGCTCCCGCCCGGCTGATCGAAGGTGGTATTCCGACCGAGGGAACCGTCGCCCAGGTTCTGGTCTCCAAATACGCCGATCATTTACCGCTCTACCGGCAAGCGCAAATCTACAAGCGACAAGGAATCGACCTCGACCGCTCGACCCTTGGTGATTGGGTCGGACGCGCTGCCTGGCATCTGCGGCCCATTCATCAAAGGCTGCTCGATATTTTGAAGACATCATCAAAGCTATTTGCCGACGAAACGACAGCGCCGGTGCTCGATCCAGGGCGAGGAAAGACCAAAACGGGACAGCTTTGGGCTTATGCCCGCGACGACAGACCATGGCTGGGAACCGATCCACCCGGTGTTGTCTATGTCTATGCACCAGACCGCAAAGCCGAGCGCCCGATGACCCATCTCGACGGCTTCGTCGGCATTCTTCAAGTCGACGGCTACAGTGGCTATCGCCCGTTGGCCGCCAAGAACACCGTCTCGTTGGCGTTCTGCTGGTCTCATGTTCGTCGGCGCTTTTACGAATTGGCCGCCGCCGGTCCCGCACCCATTGCCGCCGAGGCGCTGCGGCGCATTGCCGAACTTTACAAGATTGAAGGCGAGGTGCGCGGCCGGACGCAGGATGATCGTCGTACCATCAGACAAGAGAAGAGCCGTCCGATCACCGATGACCTTGCGCCCTAGCTCACCCAACAGCTCGGGCTCATCAGCCAGAAGACAAAGCTGGCTGAAGCGATCCGATATGCCCTGTCACGCTGGGATGGACTGACTAGGTTCATCGACGACGGTCGCATCGAGATCGACTCCAACACCGTCGAACGATCCATCAGGCCAATTGCTCTCAATCGCAAGAATGCATTGTTTGCAGGTTCCGACGCCGGAGCGGAACACTGGGCGACCATCGCTTCGCTCATCGAGACCGCCAAGCTCAATGATGTCGAACCGCTCGGCTATCTCGCGGACGTGCTCACCAGGATCGTCAACGGCCACCCCAATAGTCGGATCGAAGAGTTATTGCCCTGGGCATATCGCACGGATAAAATGCTCCGGTAAAATCGGCAGCGATTGGATATGTCATGACAGTGCAGAGTATCTCCTGGGAGCAGGATGGAGTTGACTCCGGCTGGTTCTTCGCCAAGGATGTCGGCTCAGTGAGGAGCAGTTCCAGTTATCGTCCTGGAGGCTGGTGGTTCCTTCCGAAGTGGTTACCTGACACCGAAGAAAACGATGTCGGCCCCTTCAAAACCAAGGCTGCCGCGATGGCACACGCGGAGGCTATAACTGCTCGCCAGCTCGCAACGTAGCACTAAGCTCCTCCCTTGGCCGTGGCCTCAGAACAGCGCTTACTTTGGAAACGTGCCTCGCGACAAATCTCCAGCATTTCCGAGACCAAATATTGATCCTTTGACCAATGAATACTTTAAGTTCGAACCTTGGAACAATCCTGAATTCTTTGGACCCCGAAAAATCTCTGATGTCGTCACGCCATCGGACATCGCTTTCGCTCCTGCAACAACACCTACACCGTCGCAAGTGGCGGGCGGTATCGCTCCCGGTTATGTGACTGGTCCCATATCTCAGCTTGATGCTCCAAGGATGCCGGTCGCTCCAGGAAATCCGTCTGATCCCTCCAGACCAGTCGGCGGACGAGAAACTAGTCTTGGCGGTTGGCCATCAGGTTATGGTGACTTTGGCGGTGGGGGTACTGCCTCGGGGCGAAGTGGCGAAGGCAACGGAGGCAATGTCGGCGGCGGGGTATCCAGCGTAGGCGGAGGAATGTCTGGTTTTGGTGGAAGTCAGGGTCGCGGAAAAAGCGGGAGCGGGGGCGGGAGTAGGAGCAGTACTGGTAGTGCCGGTGGCGGCGGTGGCCGGTCAAGCGGCGGAAGTAAAGGAGGTACCAACGCAAATGGAGGTGGTGGATATGGATTAGGGGACGGAAAGGCGACAAAAGGCAACGGCCTAGGCGAAAAATCGACCTATGGAGACGGTATGGGCACCAATCCAGATGATTCACCTGGATTAAAAATGGATATTACGAAGGACGTCTACGATTTAGAGCCACAGGGTTATAGCACTACTGGTAGCGTTGGAGGTGGTGGTAAACCTGTGCTGATTGATGTGGATGGCAATGGCATCAACATCGATCCGCTTTCATCTTCCACCCAGTTCCTTGATCTGAACGGCGACGGCTATCTGCATCGCACGGCCTGGGCGGGCAAGGGCACTGGCGTTCTTGTCATCGACACGAACAATGACGGCAAAATCAACCAGTCGAACGAGTTCGTCTTTACCGAATGGGACAAGTCGGCATCGAGTGATCTGGAAGCGATCAAGAACGTTTTCGATTCAAACCACAATGGCAAACTCGATTCCGGCGATGCACGCTGGAACGAATTCAAGGTGATGGTCAACGGCGAGATGAAGACGCTGGGCGAGCTCGGTATTGCTTCAATTGACCTGACGCCAAAGGGTAGCGGGCAAAACTTTACCGATGGCTCGTCCATCAAGGGAACGTCGCAATATACTCGCACAGATGGAACGACAGGAACCGTTGGCGACGCGGTTCTGGTGTCTGAATCCAACGGCTACGTGCTGAAACGGACGAGCATTACCAATGCCGATGGTTCGACGAACGAGAACATTCAAGGCTATGACAAGGACGGCCGCCTGAACGAATGGTTAGCAAAGGTAGCGAAGGAGCGGGGGCATATCCTTGCAGACTACTGTTCGGCCTATCGCAACAGCGACGGCTCGACGAAGACCGACGTTCTGCCGGATGGCGTCCATCCAAACTATCGCGGCTATACCTTGATGCGCCCTGTGGTGGATGAAGCACTCGCACGACTTTTGGTCTGACGGATGACGTCAAAATTTCGCATCTTCGCGGATTTTCTGAAGGTCGCTTGGATTGGCGTCTGACATGGGCCGAACTAACCTAATGGGGCGCCGACAAGGAAAACCTAGCGGCTTCGCCGCCGTAAATCGTTCATCTGGTCAAACGGGTGAAGTCCGCTATCGGTCCTTCAGCAGTTCATTGGATGCTATTATCAACCGCCGTTGCAGCCTTGCTCCGGATGGCAATCTGCTTAATATGTTTCAGGACGAAAGGATCTCAGGGTATATTCATGCTGTCAGCCGAAATTCGGGAAGCGGTCAGGCTTATCGAGACCCATGATGACCGGTTTGTTTCACCAATCCCACTTCCCGATGACGATGTCATCCGGTATGTCGAAGACGAGATTGGCCTAAAGCTATCGGCCGATTACCGATATCTCGTCCAAAACGCCGGGAATATCGTTTTGAGCAAAGAGCTGCTCTATCTTCGTGCCGACAGGGAAGGACGGTGTAATATTCTTCCGAGCGTAGCGAGCGCTCGGGAGTTGGGCGTCCCGAGCGACTGGTTGCCTATCTGCCGGGACAACGGCGATTATTATTGTCTTTTACCGGATGGGTCTGTCCAGCTTTGGTCTCACGATCAGATCTTCGAGGGACACTGGCCGGACCTTTCCGATTGGATTGTGGACAGCTTCATCAACGGCAATTGATAACGCTCCTATGGTGCAGCAAAGCGGCAGATCATGCCCAATGTCGAACATCGTTCGCACAAGGGTCTTAACAACCGGGCCGAGAGTGCTCATGTGCCTCTACGAAAACGGGAATGGTCCATGCAAGGTTTTCGATCTCCGGGTGGAGCGCAACGCTTCGTTTCGATCTTCTCAACCTTGCGCAATCTGTTCGTTCCGCTCCATCACAACCGCACCGCTTTCGCTATCCACCGGCACAGGCTTCATGCAATGGCAGAGTGGAAAGCCGTGACTGGAGCGACCGCCTGAAATCGGAGCTGCGGGTGTTGTTGCCCACAATTTAGATTAACGTGACATCGCCGCCTTCCTTCACGCGCCGGGCATCTGGTTTGCGCCTAGCCGAGCGAGTTGATGATTTCGCGATAGGCTGCTTCGGGGAAGGCCTTCAGTGTACGCGTGCGCACATTGCCTTTCATGCCGAGGGAAAGGGCGAACCGAGCCATAACCGCGTCGTCAGACGCTTCACCTATCACCACCATATCGTATTCGCCCATGGTGAGGTAGAATTCCTTGAAGGATCCACCCATTTCCGCGAGCAGCCTCCTCGCCGCATCGAGCCTTGCCGGCGACTCGCGCACACTCTTGACACCTTGTTCGGTCCAGTTGATGAGCATCACATATGTGGTCATTTCACACCTCCCGTGCGGCGCGGCCAGCGCCGGTGGCCGCGAATTGTTCCTTCGCTCCCCGTCGCCAAAACTATACGCCCGTTACCGCAGGCGAACAATGCGGGCCGGGGTAGCTGAATGGTTACAGGGCTGGAGCGGCCCGCTCACCGTTCCACGAATGAGCAAAGTCGCGTGAGGGATGAAGATGACTTCCCCTCGGCAGTTCATCAAAGCATTATCTCAATAGCTGAACAGTCCGACGAAATGGGAGGCACTCCAGCCATATCCTCATAGGGCACGTCGGTGATCGCCGCCGTTGAACGGTTGTTAAAGCGGATGCCGATCAGTTTTCCATCGGGCGCAAGCTCGATCATTGGTCGACGTGAGTGCAGGCAGACACCGGCGCTGCCGGAATATTCAAAGTTTGCGCGACATTGTGTGTCAGCAGTTCAAAACCCCACGGGTTTCCCTCAAGCAGCCGTTCCGCTGCATGCCACCATCAAGAAGACAATGACGCGACCGTCGGCTTCGGTGACGACATGCCGGCCTTCATGCGCATCGTCGCCAAGGTCTGATCACCGATCGCTTTCGGCGGCAAGCCAGCCGTCCGGCTTGCCCGCTCGGTAAGCTCCTAAAGTGCGCCGCGTTTGAACGGTTTCAAGCGACGCGCTTTAAGTCTTTGTTTTAGGCACGTCGTATCCCAAAAGCTATCAGCACATTAGGGCGACACGCATAAGCTTGGCTCGCCCGTTACATTGGCCCAGGCATCATCTTGGTCGGTTTCTCCAGCATCGGAAACTCGGCCTTGTTGCATTTGACGTTCGGGTTCGTGGAGCTGAACATGCCGTTCGGATTGTCCCTGAACAGCCAGGCGTGAAGGTCGTAATGGACGAACTCCCTCGGGATGAGCGGATAGTGTCCCTCCATCGGTCCCTGGAAGGTTTGGCCAAACAGCGTCGGCGCCTCTTTGATGTCAGGCGTCAGCGGCACCAGCCATTCCACCCCGACCAGGCGCAGGCCTTTTTCCGTCGGTTCGTAGATCAGCGCATTGGGGCGCATCGGATCGAGTTTTTGGCCAACGCTTGGGACGTTGACGAAATGGATACCCATGGCGCCTTTCGGGTAATCCATCGCGCCCGGTATCTTTTCTCCGCTGTAGTAGACGCAGCCGACTGTCGACAGATAGAGGTCGCGGACGGCGGCGGTGTAGTCCTCATATTTGGCGAGCGACTTTTTCAAGGCATCGATGGCGGCCTTGTTGGCGTCCTCGGCCCGAGCCGTAGAGACGCCCAACCAGACGCCTACAAGACCTGCTAAAGCGAGGACGCCGCAGCGCCCAAGGCTGGCTGTGCTTGTCATGCATTCCTCCCAGATTTCTGATCTGGCCGTGCAAGACCGAGGCGGAAAAATGCTGATTGCGCGGCCAGTTGTACCGCCTCATCCCCTCTGGAACAGCGACGATGCTACCCCTTTCCATCTCCGCGAGAAAGCAGTCCTTTAGAACTAGGGGAGCATAAGCTTTTGTGGGGGTACCTATGCTGTCGTCCTACAATTTGATCTTGCTCTCACTCCAAATTGGACCGGTTTCAAGCGCAAAAACCGCATATCGAGAAGATCGCGCGTCGATCGGGCAAGACGGTCAAGCCTGGTGATCGTCACCACGTCGCCGGCGCGGAGATTTTCAAGCACCTTCGCCAGCTCCGGCCGATCGCGCTTTGCGTCGGACATCTTTTCCTCACAGACCCGCTTGCTGCCAGCCGCCTTAAGCTCCGCGCGCTGCTGATCAAGGGTCTGGTCGTCGGTCGAAACGCGGGCATATCCGATGCGCAAGGCGGCTTGCGGCCGCGGTGAAATCGCCCGGAATCTACCGCGTGCAACCTGTCGCGGAAATCCCTATTGTGCAAAGGAGCAAATATCCGACGCGAAACTCGAACAGAAATCGGGAATTCCGCGACAACGCTATTGCGGCCACGCAGATATTCAGGAAAACTTCACGCCGCAGCGTCAACAATGGGGCGTGATGGCATGGTCGTATCAATCAAAGACGACACGCGGCGGCAGCACTCAGCGCTGTAACGCCGACCTTCGCCGACATGCCTCGGGAGATCGCCGAAACGGTGCGGAAGATCGGGCCTGTGATAAATCCGCCCGAGACGATCAAGCTCTATGAGGCGATGCACGCCAAGGAGCCGTATCAGAACGTCGTCGTCGCACGGGATCAGAAATATGGCCCGCATGATCGTAACCGGCTCGACGTCTTTCGGGCGTCCGAGGTAGCCAGCTTGAAGCCGGTGCTGATCTTCCTTCACGGCGGCGGGTATGAGCACGGCGATAAGCGGACGGGCACGAGCCCGTTCTACGACAACGTCATGCTCTGGGCGGTCGCCAACGGCATGGTCGGGGTCAATATGACCTATCGGCTCGCTCCGGCGGCATCCTGGCCGGCCGGAACCGATGATGTCGCGGCTGCCGTTGCTTGGACTGAGGCCAATATCAAGGCGTACGGTGGAGACCCAGGGCGCATCTTCATTTTCGGCCATTCGGCGGGCGCGACGCATGTTGGCGGCTATCTTGCTCGCGGCAGTTCGCCGGCCGTGAAGGGGGGCATCCTGCTGTCAGGAACGTTCGCTCTCGACCCCAATGCCGAACAGCCCGGTCAGAAAGCCTATTTCGGAGATACGAGTCTTTGGTCCGAGCGGTCTTCAATCCGTGGACTAGCCAACTCTACGGTGCCGCTTCTGGTTGCTCATGGTGAGATCGACGTTCCCTACTACATCAAGCAAGCCGAGGCGTTGAAAACTGCGCTGTGCGAGAAAGGGCACTGTCCGACCTTCGTATCCCTCAAGGATCATAGCCATATGTCCGAGATTTACGCGGTGAATACCGCCGACATGTCTCTGACCAGCGCAATAATTGCGCTCATGAAGGATGCTCAGCAGAGGTAGCGATCAGGGGTCTGTCGCGCAATTCCTAAGTTTCGCGACTGACTTTTGCGACACTTGGCTTGACGAGAGGCCGTTCTTCGCCTATTTGTTACATGTAACAATTGAGTGGAGATTTAGTCATGCCAACCCCTGTAACGCAGCGGGTCCAAAAGCGCCGGGACGCGATGCGAGCTGCTGGATTGCGTCCGGTGCAGATATGGGTTCCTGACACGCGCCGTCCGGGGTTTGCCGACGAATGCCGCCGCCAGGCACAGGCGGTCGCTGCTGCTGACACAACAGACCGCGATCTGGACGCCTTCATGGACGCCGTGCTTGCTGATCTGGACGACGAGGCCGATGCGTGAGGCGTGGTGATCTCGTTACCGTCGCCATGCCGGGGGATTTCGGGAGACCTCGCCCGGCCCTCATTATCCAGGCTGATCAGTTCGAGGACACCGGCACGGTGACGGTGCTGCTGGTGTCGGGAACATTGGTGGACGCTCCCCTGATCCGACCAACCGTGCGCCCGGCGCCCGAGAACGGACTGCACAAGCCGTCACAAGTAATGATCGACAAGGCGATGTCGGTGAAGCGCGACAAACTCGGGCCGTCCTTCGGGCGGCTTGATGACGAAACTATGCTTTCCGTCACGCGGTCACTGGCCGTCTTTCTCGGCCTTGCCTGAGATTTAATCCCGCACGGAAAACCCAGGAGTTTCGCGACAGTGCAGTCGTGCGCATGGGTTGAGTCAACCGTTGTGGCGTAGACGGTCGAACGCAACTGCAGCGATTATGATCAAGCCTTTGCCAAGATGGGGACCGTATACAATTGTGGGGCATCACACGGCCATTCTGAGGGTTCTGTTGCAAACGTCATCAAGGGTTGTCGGCTTGAACCGATCGCATTTTATGAAGCGAGGATTTCGAACTGCTCTGCGATAGACGGCGTGGGATTGAAGGCAAACCTCGGCTGTTGCTTTCGCATCATATGAATCATCTCGATGCCGGATAAAATGACGCTCGCTGATGCCATGGATTTGAAGCCGAGCATCGGCCGAACACGCCTTTTGATCGCTCGGTGATCCTGCTCAATCCGATTATTCAAATACTGACTTTGGCGAATTGTGACCGGCTTTATAGAATGCTTCGCGTTGGTTTGAAGGCGATGGGCAGTGTCGCATGAGACGATCGCCTCATGATTGGTTTGGCTATCGTCAATGACAACACGGTCCGGTCGGCCGTGGTGTTCCAGTGCTCGTCGGAAGAACCGTTTCGCTGCCAGCAAGTCGCAGTGTTCGCTGAACCTGAATTCCACCGTGTCGCCGGCACTATCGATGGCGCGGTAAAGGTACATCCATTGCCCGCGAACTTTTATGTAGGTCTCATCCATGTGCCATTTACCCGTGACAATGCGTTTGCGCCGGTTGAAGCAGTCAGGCAGCTTTGGCGAGTAGTGGATGATCCAGCGATGTACGGTGGAGTGATCGACGCTCAAGCCGCGTTCAGCCATCATTTCCTCCAGATCCCGCAGGCTCAAACTATAGGCTAGATACCAACGTACGCACCGCAAGATCACTGATTGGTCGAAATGGCGGCCCTTGAACATGATAAGCTCCCATAATTGTCGGTAGCTTTATGCCGGACGAACGGTAAGTAATCAGTTTGCGACAGAACCAGCGGCTGGAGAACCAGCGGCAAGCGCGATTGCTAGTGCCAAGAAGAAGGCCGAAGCCGTTGTCATTGCCGAACGACTGGTAAGGGACACCAACTGGTTGCCAAAATATGTACGTATCGAACCGCTGAACGGAACCATTGTTGCCGATCTGGAAAGCATCAATGACATCGAAGATGATGGCGATATCGAGCCGTCTGAGACAGATAGCTTCGACGCGGACGATTGCGAACAGGCGGCGGAATAACCGGCGAGGGCGGCGAAAGCCGCCCATTCGTTGCCGATTATTGTTGAACGAATTGCGATATTCTGTATTATACAGAAAATACAGAATAGGAGGACGACATGGCCACAAAAGTATCGACTGCTGAATTTATCCGCCATTTTGGCCGGTTTCATGATCAGGCCCAAAGGGAACCTATTGTGCTCACGAAACATGGCCGGGACACCGTTGTTGTTCTTTCCAAGGAGGCATTTGAACGCATGATGGACAGTGCTGATCCTCGCCGCGTTTTTGCCTTGGGAGAGACGCCTGCAGACTTGGCAGAAGTGCTGTTGAACGGTCTGAACAGCCAAATCGCCGATCTAGAGGCCAAAACCGATGAGTGACCGAGCTCGCTAGAGCAGCGGATCAATTGTCCGCTATCCGTATCTGTGTGGCGCTGGCAATCAGAGAAAGGCCGTGAACACGGTGAAAAAAACCGACCCGTTTGCCTCGCCATGGCGTTCCCTGACCCATCTGGTTATCTTGGCAATCTCCGGGACATCACCACTGGACGAACAAGCCGCAATAGAAATTCCTGCGCTTGAGATACGACGGGCAGGCCTGCGGGAGCATAAGCGGGCGTGGCTGACCATCAGTGAATACAACTACGACGTTGCCGAGCGATCCTATCATTTTGATCGGAGCCAAGAGCCGCAAGGTCGCTTCAGCAATAAGTTCCTGCTCGAAATACAGCGCGCCTTGCGGCCACTGTTGCAATCGGCAAGAGGCAGGATCGACAGAACCAGTTGAGCAGGGGCGATGCCTCCAGGCAAAGCGCCCGTCCTCGTGCAGGTGGCGGCCATCGAGCCCGCTTCTGCCCGTTTTCACCCAAGCCAACGTCTCTCCCGCAGCTTCAGTCAAAAGGCCCCGGTGCGTTTGGCTGCCGGGCCCTTTGGTTTTGATCCCTGGCGCTATCTGTTTGCACGATCCATTCGAGTAATGACAAAACTTTGCGGTTTGTTGTCGATCAGATATTTTGCTTCAATCTCAGTGTGCCTGCCTTTGGCAAACATGCCCTGGATCAGATTGCAGAACTGATCGAATACCTCGGTCCTGCGTTCTGTCGCATCGAAGCCATTGGCGGCGGCCTGGTTTAGTGTGTAGTGAAACGTCAGACGATCTTTATCGACCGTTGATGCGAGCAAACGCTGTATGTTCGACCAACTGCTTAGGCAGGTCCAACACATCGCTGTGGATCGAGCCACGCTCTTCATCCGAAAGCGGTCCGAGGGGAGGCGGCGGAGTTGTGGCAACAAACGTCTGCTTGGTCAGGCTTGGAAATGCCATCAATCCAAAAACGGTTCCTGTAACGACCAGAAACCATTTCGTGTTGACCCAAGCCGTTGAGGGGGCAACATTCCACGCCGAAACACAATCTTCGGCAATCGGTTGAGTTTATGCTGCCCTCAGCTTTTATTGGCAACAAATTCTGCAACACGGTGCGCGAAAGCCTGCGGATCGACGCGTGGATAGAAATGCCCTCCGGTGATTTCGCTGACCGTCGCATGCGGGATAAGGCACGCCAGTTCTTCGGTTCTGTCAAATGGGATCATGGTGTCGTCCCGCGCACCGATGAGCAACACTGGTTGCGTTATTGTTTCCAGCTCTGCGGACCTGTCGAAATCGAGCAGCATGCGAATACGTGACGCCGTGACTGCGAATGGAGCAAGGCTTGCCGCGGCGCTGGCCACTGCCGCAGCAAGTGCGTTCTCGTTTGCCGCGATCCATTGCGGCGGATAGCCAAGCACATGGGTAAGGTTTTGGTAGGCTTCCACTTCGCCTTTTTTCATGAGTTCGAACCGTGCGGAGAAGAGCGCCCTAAACCGGGCGTCAGGCCTGGCCCAACTACCGCTGATCGTCAGGCTTTTGGCCCTTTTGGGGGCGTCCAGCGCAAGCGCTTGCACCACCGTGCCGCCCGTGGAGTGTCCCACCATATGGGCAGCATCGACCTCTTCAGCGTCGAGAATGCAGACAACGTCTTTTGCGATGCGGTCAATGGAGTAAGCGCCTTCCGGGCGATCGCTGCGTCCGGCCCCACGATGATCAACCGTAATTAGGCGAAAAAGCTCCTTGAGATGTTGTTCGACCCCAGCCCAGAAGCGACCATCTCCGCCAAGGCCGGGAATCAGCACCAACGGCGTGCCTCTGCCCTTTACATCGTAGAAAAGACGGCAGCCATCATCGGCTTCGACTATGCTCATGGTCGTCCCCTCAGTTGCCCGGCCACGTATCGCCCAGACGGAAGCCGGTCGGGAACGGATCGGTTGGATCAAGAACATATTGATGGAATGCCGTGATCCATGCCTGACCGGTGATTGCCGGACGGATTGCGGCCTTGCCGCCACAGGTCGTGGTTTCAAGCACGCGGCCGATGAATTCCGTGCCTATAATTGATTCATGTATGAACGTTTCGCCGGTGGCGATCTGTCCACGCGCGTGCATGACGGCCAAACGCGCGCTGGTGCCGGTGCCGCACGGAGACCGGTCAATGCGTCCGGGCGACACGATCACGGCATTGCGTGAACGCTTTACCCCGCCGCGTATCTCCAGAGGTCCCGCAAAAAGCGTCTGGTTGATCGTATGGATCTCTGAATTTTCCGGGTGCACTGCAGGGATCTGTTCGGCAGCTGCCTTCTTGATCCGTTCGCCGACTTCCACCAGCTTTGCCGCTTCGGTCTTGTCGACATTGAAGCCTATGGCCGTTGCATCGACCAGCACATAGATCATGCCTCCATAGGCGACATCGACGGTAATCTCGCCAAGGCCGGGCACATCCACTTTCGCGTCAAATGCAAAAACGAAGGACGGCACATTTTCAAAAGTCACACTGATGCATTTCCCGTTCTTGCAATGCGCGGTTACAGGGACCAGACCAGCCGGTGCTTCGAGCACCAGCTTTGTTTCCGGTTCCTGCATGGGGATCATGCCGGTTTCAAGAAGAGCCGTCGTGGTACAGATCGTATTGGTGCCGGACATCGGCACATAGAAATCCGATTCCATGATGACGAACCCAGCGTCAGCCTCCGGTCTAGTGGCTGGCAGCACCAGATTGACGCATTGTGTTACGCGTCCGCGCGGTTCATTGAGCAGAAAATTGCGAAGGTCATCACCCTTCCGTTCAAGATATTGCATTTTCTCGAACATTGACGCACCTTGTACATCGAGAACGCCACCGGTAATGACCTCGTTCAACTCGCCCGCCGCGTGCACGCCGACGATGTTGATCATTCTTGAAAAGCGCATTGTTTAGTCCTTCATGGCTGCGAGGGCGGCAATGGTGTCGTTGACGACGCTTTCGACGTGATTGCGTTCATCGCCGACGAGCGGCAGGCGCGGCTCCCGAACCCATTCGGGGGCGCCATAGACGAGCTGTTCAGCAAGCTTGATGTATTGCACCAGCTTTACATGGGTATCGAGATGGAAAGACGGCGTCAGAATCCGGTAGAGTTTGCGGGCAGCCGAGAAGTCGCCTGAGGACGCGAGACTGAACAGTTTCACGCATTCTGCGGGCCATGCATTGGTCATGCCGGAAACCCAGCCCGTTACGCCAAGCGCCAGACTTTCGACGATCAGATCGTCTACGCCACAGAAGACGGAGAAGCGGTCACCGCAAGCGTTATAAAGGTCGGTGATACGCCGGACGTCGCCGCATTCTTCCTTGATGCATACGATGGACGGCGTGTCTTCCAGCTCTTTCAGAATCGATGGTGTGACGTCGACACCATAGGCAATCGGGTTGTTGTAGATCATGATCGGCAGGCTGCTGCTGGCGGCAAGCGACTTATACCAGGTAACCGTTTCGCGCGGATCAGACTTGTAGGCAAGCGACGGAAAAGCCATCAGGCCTTGAGCCCCGAGCTTTTCATAATGGCGCGCTGCCATACCTGCATCGGCAGTCGAAATCTGGGCAAGACCAGACAGGAGCGGCACGCGACCTGCCACTGCTTCCTTGGCGGCAAGGATAACCTGATCGCGTTCCTCGGCCTTCAACGAAGCGTTTTCGCCCAGCATGGGCAAAACGATAATGCCGGAAACCCCATTTGTTATCAGCCGTTCGATCGATGCGCCAGTGGCGTCAAGGTCAAGACCGCCATCCTGCTTCAGCTTGGTTGTAACGGCCGGAAAAACGCCTGTCCAACGTGTCATTATGCTATTTCCTCTCTGGATTTCTCTATGAATTTTTCAATGAAACCGGTCATCGCTTCAGGCGTTTCGCAGGGCAATGCGCCCAACGCCTCGATGTCCGCTTTGACATCGACTGGCAGGCCCGAATTGGAATCTTCCGGAATCTGGTTCAGCCTGCCGCCGATCAGCACCGGCATTCTCACGCCTGCCGTCTCAAGAGCGGTCAAAACATCCCGCGCGTAGCGCAGCGCGATGCCGTTATAGGTGCTGACGGCGATGAAATCGGCCTTCTGCGCCAGGGCCACGGCAACGACGGTTTCAGGGTCTACGGATGTGCCCCCATCTATCACACCGACAGCACTTATGGCCAGAATGCGCTCGATCAGGTTCTTGCCATGCTCATGCACGTCGGACGACGCCACACAGGCTTTAAGCCCGCTTGCTGCAATTTCTTTGCGTGCGGCAGGCGCAATGCGTTCCACCCATTCTTGCGCACTTTCTTCGAGCTCTTCAACCCATTCGGCCAGCATGACGGAACGGCGTCCACCCCATGCATTGGTGTCTTCACTGCCGGCACCGTAAAGATTTTCAAGCCGCTTTGGGCCGATGCGGCGTAGCGCGAGCATCAAAGCGGCCGCGTCATTGATATTGATGCCCGTATTGCTGAGACCGGTCAGAACATTGTCGCTGAAGCGCTTTCCAGCCTCAACAAGCGAGTTCGCGGCAGTATCCACTTTTTCCAGGTCGATCAGATCTGCCGTTGCCATGGCGTGTTCCGCCATGCGGGCGGCGAATGTCTGCGCGTCAATGATTTCGTCAATATCGGGAATGCGCTGGTTTTCCGTGACGGGAACCGGATTGATTGCATGGCCGGTATGGCGGCGTGTCAAAGCCCAGATGTCGGCCTGCAGATAGCTCGCCAGACTGGCGAAATTACCCGCAGGCGTGGATTTGTAGCTCACCGTGTTGCCAAAGAGCATCGTGCCGGGTGCGACGCTGAGTTCGGACAAAGCCTTGTGAAAGGCCATGCGGATGAGCGGCGCTGTATAGTGGTGACCAAAGCAATGCGACATGCGTCCGCCAATCAGGTTCTCAACAATATGTCGCTCGATCAACACCATGCCGAGCGCCGAACTCATATCGGCGAACAGACCTGCAAAGCCATCATCGAGATTGGAGTGAACAAGAACTTCCTCATTTTGCGCGGCGATGAGGCCAAGCGCGGTTACCGCCGCTTCTGTCGTTGCGACATCGTCGTCCCAGTAAGGCAGGCGAAACGTGAAATATTGCCCGAGATTGGCAATTGAAGTGGCCCCGGCTGCCAGGGCGCCCTTGGTGTTCTCTATTGCGCCGGGCAAACCCAGCATGAAATCGCCGAAATGGGCAGCGGCCGGAGCAGCATTGGTGATGCGCGCGAAATCTTCAGGCCCGTTCAGAACAATGCCCGTCCCCTTGGGGCGTTCGTTGCGCAGAGCTGGAGGATAGCCCATTGACCAGTCGAGCGTGATCCCGAAACGATCCACGGTAACGCCGCGCCGCGCGCAAGTGCCATGCACCTCGGCAATTGCTTCCACAGTACGCTCGACGCTGCGAAAGCCGATATGCGCATGCTGCATCATGCGACCTTCGGCGGCTTCGCGGCGCTTGTATTCAGCTTCGCTCGAAACGCCGTTCGCATCAAGAAAGGCGTTTCGTCCGACTCGCCAATCTCGCGCAAGTCGCCGGCCTTGCGCGAGCAGATCGGCTCCCGGCTGCATGCGTTCGGGGACAAGATCGGCAAGGGCAGGCAGAACGGTTTTCATAACTATACCATCGGTGACAAAGCAGTGGGTTTCAGGATGCGTATATTCTGCTGCGTGATCATGCCTTTGATGGCGTCGAGATAAGACTGCCATCCGGGGTGAACCAGCATACGGGCACGCTTTGCCTCCCGCTCGGCGATATCCTCGTAGCGCCAGAGCGAGACGACATGATTGAGTTCGCCAATGTCGGTAACAAAATGCCCGACGAACCCGCCCAGCATTTCTTTCTGGATGGCAAGCCCCAGCCTTTCATAGGTGGCGATAAACTCGCCCATGCGGCCTGACACGATGTGATAGTCGCGTTCTTCAAGAATCATCGCGCCACCTCATTTGACCTGAAAGCCGAGTGCGAGCGGATCGCGTTCATCGACAAGGATGGTGTTGTAGCCGGTCACGCGTGCCCAGCCGCCGATGCTCGGGCGGATGGCAGGGCGTCCTGCAATGTCTGCAGTGCTTTCCACGCGGCCATGGAACAGGGTGCCGATGATCGATTCGTGAACAAAGGTATCGCCAACCTTGAGAAGACCCTTGGCGACACGTTGGGCCATACGCGCAGAAGTGCCGGTGCCGCATGGCGAACGGTCGATACCGCGCTCGCCATAGAAGACTGCATTGCGCGCATCGGCTTCGGGATGCTTTGCCTTGTCGGCCCACATGACGTGGCTGACGCCCGCAATGCGGTCATCTTCGGGATGAACCGGCGCAACAGCCTCCTGAACCAGCTTTCGAACCAGCGGGCTGATTTTCAAAATATCGTCAGCCGTCATGGCATCGAGACCCGACCAGTTTTTCTGCGGCTCGATGATGGCATAGAAATTACCGCCATAGGACACGTCGACCACCAGTTCCCCCATACCGGGAACATTGATTCTTGCATTGGTGGCATGGAGATAGGCAGGCACATTGTAGATGCGGACCTCATCCACGAAGCGTCCGTTGCGCTTGTACTCGACCTCAACGCGGCCCGCCGGCACTTCGAGCGCCAGTTTGCCTTCGCTCTTTGGAACGACAAAGCCCTGCTCGAGCGCCACGGTAACCGTGCCGATGGTGCCGTGGCCGCACATGGGCAAACAGCCCGAAACCTCGATGAAGAGAACACCTAGATCGCAATCATCACGTGATGAAGGGTAGAGGATGGAGCCGGACATGACATCATGCCCGCGCGGCTCGAACATCAGCGCCTGGCGCACCCAGTCGTGATCTTTGAGGAAAATCTGACGCTTGTCGGCCATGCTGACATTGGGCAGCATCGGTGCACCGCCGGAAACAACACGCACGGGATTGCCGCAGGTGTGGGCGTCGACGCAAAGAAAAGTATGTGGGTTCATGACAAGGCTCCGTTCAGGAAAATCTGCTGACTGCGAAGGGTGAAAGATCAATGGGCGGGGTGCGCCCGGCAACAAGGTCGGCCACAAGCCTGCCGGTTGTCGGACCAAGCGTCAGACCGCCATGACCGTGTCCATAAGCGTGGATTATATCGGCACGGCGGGTGGAGCGTCCGATGACTGGAAGGCTGTCCGGTGTTGTAGGGCGATGCCCCATCCACTTGGTGCCATTGTCCAGCTTCAGATCCGGCAGATAGATGCGGGCAAGTTTTGCCAGCGTGTCGCTGCGCTTGAAATTGGCGGACGCATCCAGTCCGGCGAATTCAGCCGCACCGCCAATCCTCACACCCATATCCATTGGTGTAGCAACGAACTTGCGCTCGGCGAAAATCACTTCACGCGTGAGTTTGATGCCCGAATGCGGCAGTGTAATATTATACCCACGCTCGCTTTCCATAAGAACATGGTCGCCGAATGTGCTCGTCAGACGTGTCGACCAGGCACCGGTTGCAATGACGAGTTGGTCAAACGGCAGCGCTTGGCCAGCATTCAGGCGCAAGGCCGTGCCCTCGATGGCGACAGCCTCGCCGGTCACGATCTTGGCGCCTTTGTCGATAACCAGTTCCCGCAGACGGTCGACGACCCGCTTGGGATCGGAAAAATGCGACCATTGCGGCGTCATGGCCGCGCGCACGACCGCCTTGCTCAATGCCGGTTCGAGCTTACGGGCTTCGCTGCCATCCATTTCGTTGAAGATCACGCCATGGCTGCGGCGCAGGTTACGATCCGCTGCATCCGCCTTGAACGCTGCTTCAGTTTCGTAAACCCATAGCGCTCCAACCTGATGAAGCTCACATGTCAGTTTCAACTCGTCAAGCAGCGGCAGATAGTCGTCATAGACAGGAGCGGTTAGAGCGGCGAGCGCTTTGGTGATACGCAGCATCTCGGATTGCGAACCGCTACGCAGGAAGCGGACGAGCCAGGGTACAAGCTTTGGAAAATGAGCGGGGCGCAATGACAACGGGCCGAGCGGATCAAAAAGCCAGCCTGGCACTTTCCAGATAAGACCGGGGACGCTGGCAGGAACGATTTCAGTAACACCGAGCCCTCCGGCATTGCCGAAGGATGCCTTGTCGCCTGCCGGATCGCGGTCCACGACAGTTACACTATGACCATCCGCCAAAAGCGCTCGCGCGGTACTCAGTCCCACAATTCCGGCACCGGCAATGAGTACATTGCTCATTCAGCACTCCATCCATTCAATGCGCCGGATGCAATTGCCCGGCAAGATAACGTTTCACTTCGACCATCACGCTTGCAGCTGTAATGGCCGATGTCTTGGGATTGTCTGGCGAAGGCTTGTTGGCGAAGCGCATGGATGCAGTTCCAAAAGCACTGTGCACCAGTATCTCATGGGTATTAAGGCTGACCTGTGGGTCCGCGATAACCCGAACAGTCGTGCGCTTTATGCCAGCCGCCAGCGCAACGGTCAGACCAGCATTGAGGTTACGGGGATAAAGACGCGCGGCGGTAATTGCATCGCCTTCGAAAAGCGTGACTTCTTTCTTAAGCGCGGTGGGATTATGCCCCAGTGTTTCAAGTTCGGCTTTCCACGCCTCTGCAGGTTTGCGCGAGATATATATTACTGAAAGATCATCTGCCGTCGCCACGACATTGAGATAGTCAATACCACCGACTGCTCCCGTCGGAAGGATAAGCCGCCCACCTCCACTCTGCGTGATTGCGTCGACCCTTTGCATGAAGCCATCGACACCGACCGCGCCAACAGATGCGGCAATGACATCAAGCCCGCTGTTGAGAAAGTCCAGACAAAGCGCCAGCAAGGCACCTTGTCCGGCAACTTCGACGACAACGGAAGGCTTTGATGTCAGTAACGCATCGATTGTATCGACAAACCGGACTCCCTGGGGGCGCTGATCCGGTATTGCTGCACCTTCGCGCAAAAGCACACTGACCTGCCAACCATGGGCCTGAAGCTTGCGGCACAAATCTCTCCCAATTGCGCCGAAACCCAAAACCGCGATGTGAGGTGTGATGTCGGTTGTCGCCGTCATGATCTGGTCACCAGGCTGACATGCCGCCATCGACGGTGAACATCGCACCTGTGGCGAAGGACGCCTCATCCGAAGCGAGCCAAAGGATGCAATTGGCGATTTCGTGCGGCTCAGCCCAACGGTTGATTGGCGAACGGGCCTTGAGGGCAGATTTGAAAGCGTCCGGGTCAGGCGTTGTTTCTACCATTTTTTCGAAATAGCTTGACCACGTGACGCCCGGCGCCACGCAATTGACACGGATTTTCTCCTTGGCGTGGTCAAGCGCCATGGCCTTTGTCAAAGCGGCAACGCCGCCTTTCGACGCCACATAAGCCGCGCGGTCGAAAATGCCAACAGTCGCAACATTGGAAGCGGTGTTAACGATAGTGCCACCGCCCTGCGCGGCCATGACCGGGATAGCATACTTGCAGCACAGATAGACACCCTTGAGATTGACCGCCATCAAGGCATCCCAATCATCTTCATCGGTGCTGACGACCGTGCCCGGAATACCGTAGCCTGCATTATTGGCCAGAATATCCAGACGACCGAAACGTTCAACTGCGGTGTCAATCATTGTCTTGACTTCATCGGCTCGGGAAACGTCAACCATGAAAGAAAGGGCCGCATCGCCCAAGGCGGCCGCGACCTCAGCGGCTTTTACACCGTCGCGATCCGCCACCAGAACCTTGGCCCCCTCGCGAACGAATATCTCGGCGGCGGCCTTGCCGATACCGGCACCCGCACCTGTGATGATCGCAACCTTGTTTTTAAGACGCATTTTTTCCTCTGAAAATCAGGCATGCTCAACGGTCCGCATTTCCATGGCCCGTCGGATGCATTGGTAAAACGCCAGCAGAGCCGTGCGCAGTTAAAGACTGCTGCTAGCCGGATTGTTTGGGTCAAACCTTGTAAGGATCGGACGGCGGTGCCGCGAAAACAGTGTCGCGCTCGATCTGCAGAACGTTTTCCGGTCGTGGGAATGGCTCAGGCGCAGGTTCACCGTCACTCCGGTTACGACCAATCAGCCGAAAGAAATCCTCCAAACCATTGGGTACGATCAACCAGGTCCAGAAAATGTCGGCGTCACCTTCATTGATGAACATGTGACGACGGTTCTTGCCAATAAAGAAGGCTGATCCCGGCTTCATCTCATGGCCTTCGCCGTCAATCACTGCCCGGCCTTTGCCCGAAACGACAAAGATCACTTCCTCGTTCTGGTCATGGGCATGCTCGCGGACATAACCACCGGGTGGAACCGTTTGCGTTCCAAAGCCAATCGGATGATCCATCGGAACCGTGTGCGGCGCGAAAATAACATCAATGGAACCGTTGGCAGGCACCGGCTGCCAATAGCTCTCGGCGTTGCCCGGCTGAACGATAAGCACCTCTCCGCAAAGACCCTCACCAGCGACGGCCCGCGTTTCCTTTTTGGTCATTTCATTCCCCTGATGCGAACTTAAGTTCATCAATATTGGATACGATATACAATCGTAGCTCAAAAATTACCCACGTCAATGCCGTATTGCGGGCAATTTTTGATAAAAATCCGCTACTCTGGCCATTTTTTCATTATTGACTTAGAGTTTTGTATATCATATCCAATCTATAAATGGAGAGTTCGATGACAAGCAAGATTGGACGACAGTCGCTGACGGATCAGATCGTCGTGGAGCTTCGCCGACGCATCATTGCCGGTGAACTTCCCGAGGGCAGCCCACTACGGCAGGAGGCTCTGGCAACCGAACTGGGCGTATCGCGTATTCCAATTCGCGAAGCCATTCGCCAGCTGGAGGCGGAAGGTTTCGTCCAATCCGAATTGCACAAGGGAACCATCGTTCGCGCTCTTTCGCTTGCCGAAATTCAAGAGCTTTTCGACATCCGCATCCATCTTGAAACCTGGCTCTTCGAAATGGCGATACCGCGCCTGACGGATGACGATCTGCGCCAGGCTGAGCGGCTGACGGATGATACGATGACCGCTGGCAATGTGGAAAACTGGGGTGAACTGAATTGGCAGTTTCACGAAACGCTCTATGCGCCGAGCGGTCGGACCGTTGCTCTGAAGCTGCTCAAAAGCGTGCACGACAATGCCAACCGCTACATCAACCTGCAGAT
The DNA here is from genome assembly GCF_055378485.1 of Phyllobacterium sp. T2-21. Taxonomy (NCBI): domain Bacteria; kingdom Pseudomonadati; phylum Pseudomonadota; class Alphaproteobacteria; order Hyphomicrobiales; family Phyllobacteriaceae; genus Phyllobacterium; species Phyllobacterium sp. T2-21. The sequence goes on from NZ_AP027916.1 coordinate 133,251, forward strand.
CGCAGTCGCCCAGAACGTTGAACTGGAGCTTGCCGATCACCGTACGCTCGTCGCCTATGCGCGCCTGGGGGACACAAAACGCGCCGTGGAGATGCTGCGCATGCACATTCAGCGCGTGGCCAACAGTCTGATGAAATCCCTGATCGAGAACCGATCGGAAGGCCGGAATACGAAAACAGCCTGAATGCAAAGGAGTGTCGGTGGGAAAACGGCCCACCCGCAGCATTATAAAAAGCAATGGCCCATGAAGGCCAGAAAAAATCAAAAGAGGGTAACAACATGAAAGCATACAAGAAGTTTCTTGCCGCAACCATCGCGGCAGTCGGCCTGTCGAGTGCCGCATATGCGGATATCGTCATCGGAGCGGCAGGTCCGCTCACCAACGCTGAATCCATTTTCGGCGTGACGTGGATGAACGGAATGGAACTCGCAATCCGCCAGGTCAACAAAACCGGTGGCATCAACGGCGAAAAAATCGTCTTGCAACGCGATGACGACAATGCCGACCCCAAGCAGGGTACATTGATTGCCCAGAAACATTGCGACAATTCCGCTATGCTCGGCGTGGTTGCCAATTTTAACAGCGGCGTGACCATTCCCTCATCCGACGTCTATCATCGTTGCGATATGCCTCAGGTGACAAATGCTTCGAACCCGAAAGTAACCAAATCCGGCTACAAGAATCTGTTCCGTCCGATTGCAAACGATCTCTCGCAAGGGTCGGCCCCGGCCAATTACGCGGTGAATACACTCAAAGCCAAGGCCGCTGCCGTTGTCCATGACAAGCAGGCGTTCGGACAGGGCGTGGCAGAGGTCTTCCGCGATACCTTTATCAAGGATGGTGGCAAGGTAACGTCTTTCTCCGGCATCACGCAGACGGATGTGGATTTTTCCGCGCTTCTGACGAGTATCAAGTCGGAGAATCCTGACGTCATCTATTTTGGCGGCGTCATGCCTGCCGTCGGCCTATTCGTGAAGCAAGCTCGTGAATTCGGGATCAAGGCCACGGTCTTTGCCGCTGACTCTGCCTTTGCGCCCGACTTTGTTAACGTCGCTGGCGCCGAAAGCGCGGAAGACACCGTCGTTTCATTCCAGGCCCCTCCCTACGATTCCTCGCCAGATCTGCAAACTTTCGCGAAATCATATAAGGAAGCCTTTGGTGAAGAGCCAGGGCCTTACTCTGCATATGGCTTTGTGGAAACCTCCATCATCCTCGAAGCAATGAAGAAGCTGCCGGCACCGCTTACACGCAAAGCCATCTCGAACGAGATTGCTAAAACCGACCTGAAAACCATGGTCGGCACCGTGACCTTCAAACCGGATGGCGAACTCACCAACCCCTTCATCTTCCTTTACAAGGTTGAAGCCGGCAAGTTCGCGCTCGTGAAGTAACGCGACCCTTGTAAGTCGGGGCCACTCCTTGGGAGGGCTCGTTCTTTCAAGGCTGAAATCGGAGCGCCAGGGAATACGCCAGCATGGCTCAATCATGTGTTTCTCCGGTGCTCCTTAAAAATCGAGGGTTCGCAGATGTCTTCCTTTCTAGTTCAGCAAACCGTCAACGCGCTGACGGTTGGCTCAATCTATGCCCTTATCGCGCTGGGCTATACGATGGTCTACGGCGTCTTGCGCCTCATCAACTTCGCGCACAGCGAAATGTTTATGTCGGGCGCGTTCGTTGCGGTTTTTCTGACGGGATCGCTCGGCATTGGCGGCTTTCCCGGCGCAGCCGTTGTCGTGGGTATTCTGGCCTTCGTGATCATCGGCGTTCTCGGCATGACGATTGAGGTCGCGGCCTATCGGCCGCTACGCAATAAATCGCGTCTCGCGCCGATGCTGTCGGCACTTGGCATGGCTGTCATCATCCAGAACGTGGTTATGCTGCTTGCTGGCCGCCGCCCGATCATTTATCCATCGATGCTGCCACGCGGTGTGATCGAGATTGGTGGCATTATGATCACCTGGAAGCAGATCACGATCCTTGCCATTGCTCTCGTTCTGATGTTGGCGTTGGAATTGTTCGTCAACCGCAGCCGGATGGGTATCCGCATTCGCGCCGTTGCGGAAAACGCCAATACGGCATCGCTGATTGGCATCAATCCCAATATCCCGATCTCCGCCATCTTCTTCATCGGACCCGGTCTCGGCGCTGTGGCAGGTTTGCTCTATGCTTCTTATTATGGCGTTGCGACATTCACCATGGGCTTCGTCATAGGCATGAAGGCCTTCACTGCCGCAATTCTCGGTGGCATCGGCTCCATACCCGGCGCCATGCTCGGCGGCATCCTGCTCGGCTTCATCGAGACATTCGCCACAGCCCTCCTGCCTGGTCTGACCAACGGCGTCATCGGCACGGAGTATCGCGACATTTTCGCATTCTCCGTCCTTGTTCTCATCCTGCTGTTCCGTCCGTCCGGTCTTCTGGGCGCCAAGGTCAGCGAAGAAACGATGGTGTACAAAAGTGACTTCTGAAGCTCCTTCCTTAAACGCGGGCACCGCGCCAACATCCGCCACTTCCATGGGACGCACAGCACTGGTGCTTGCAATATTTCCGCTGCTGCTCATCATTTTAGGGCAGTTTCTGCCTACCTATCCGCTACGCATCCTCGATACGATCCTGCTCTACGCCGTGTTGGCCATGGGACTGAACATCGTCGTTGGCTATGCTGGCCTTCTCGATCTCGGCTATGTCGCCTTTTATGCGATCGGGGCCTATACCTACGCATTGCTGGCGTCTGACCAGTTGGGACTGCACCTTCCATTTCCCGTCATTCTGGTGATCGGGGCTGTACTGGCAGGCATGGCCGGGCTCCTTCTGGGGCTGCCGGTGCTCCGGTTGCGTGGCGATTATCTGGCAATTGTCACGCTTGGCTTCGGTGAGATCATTCGCGTTCTCATGAATAACCTGAACTGGCTCACCAATGGTCCGCAGGGTATTGCGCGTATCGATGAACCAAATCTTCTAGGCTGGACGATCTCGACTCCACTCGACTTTCTCTACTTCTTGATCGGGCTGTTGATCATTACTTTTCTCTTCGTCTGGAAGTTGCAACAAAGCGCACTCGGCATCGCTCTTTCGGCTGTCCGTGAAGATCAGGATGCAGCACGTGGTTGCGGCATCAACACCACCAAAGTGAAGCTCGTGGCCTTCGCCACAAGTGCCGTGATCGGTGGCATCTGCGGTGTCGTATTCGCGTCTATGCAGCGCTTCGTCAGTCCTGAAAGCTTTTCTTTCTGGGAGTCGCTCACCATCGTTCTGGTTCTGGTGGTTGGTGGACTGGGCAATCCATTTGGAGCCATGCTGGGTGCCGCCATTCTGGTTCTTATCCCTGAACTCATGCGCGAATACGCGGACTACCGTCAGTTGGTCTTCGGTCTGGCACTGGTCACAGTGATCCTGCTGCGACCAATGGGTATTATCAGCCGTCAATATGGCCCATCGTGGCTTGCCGCCAAACTAGGGAGGCGCTGATGCTTGTCTTCGAACATGTCACCAAAGCATTCGGTGCACACAAGGCTGTCGATGATGCGTCGCTGGTCATGCAATCGGGCAAGATCACAGCCATCATCGGACCGAATGGCGCGGGTAAATCTACGCTCGTTAACATGGCTGCGGGCTCCTATCAGGTGACGTCGGGCAGGATTGTCCTTGACGGCATCGAGCTTCAGCGATTGCATAAGCATGAGGTCGCGCATGCCGGGCTTGGCCGCACTTACCAGAACATACGATTGTTCGACGGCATGACGGTGATGCAAAATCTCGAAGTAGCCCTTGTTCCCCGCACGCTTGGGGCCTTGATCGCGGACGCACTGCCGGGGCGCAGTGCGGAGCGACACCGCCGTGAGTTATGTCATGAGCTGCTCGAAAAACTGGGCGTTGCCCACCATGCCAACCGTTTGGCCGGTTCACTGGCTTACGGTCAACAGAAACTGGTCGAGCTTGCCCGAGCGATGGTCAACAAGCCGCATGCCATCCTACTTGATGAGCCTGCCGCAGGCCTCAATCATGGCGAAACAGAACAGCTTAAGCATCATATTCTTGATTTGAAGACGGGGGAGATCGCCGTCGTCCTAATCGAACACGACATGAAATTGATCATGTCAATCTCTGACGAAATCTACGTGATGAACCGTGGTAGCGTGCTGGCACATGGAACGCCGGCCGAGATCCGCAACAATCAGCAAGTACAGGAGGCTTATCTTGGCCAGCCAGGTGCAATCAGCGAGATCGAAGCCGCTGCTCGCGGTCGAGCAAATCGAGTCCGGATACGGGCGGGTGAAAGTCTTGCGTGGCATCAGCCTTGAGCTGCATGCTGGCGAGATCGTCTCGCTCATAGGCCCCAATGGAGCTGGCAAGAGCACGCTTATGCGTTCCATCAGCGGTGTCTGCCCCATCACGACGGGTCAAATAAGCTTCAAGGGTGAACGTATTGACAGGCTGAAGCCCTACCAGATCGCCATGCGCGGTCTTGGTCATTGCCCGGAAGGGCGCGCAGTCTTCCAACATCTCACCATTGAGGAAAACCTGATGGCAGGCTATTTGGAAGGGCGTGGCAAATCGGAGGCCGAGCTTCTCGACGAGGTATATGGTCTGTTTCCAGTACTCGCCGAACGCAGGAAAAGCCAGGCAGGGCGTCTTTCGGGCGGTCAACAGCAGATGGTGGCCATTGCACGCGCATTGATGGGCAGCCCCGTATTGCTGTTGCTTGATGAACCGTCGCTAGGCCTTGCACCTATCATCATTCACCAGATATTCGAGATCATCATCAAGCTTGCGGAAGCCGGTGTATCGATCCTTCTGGTGGAACAGAATGTCGACCTCTCGCTTGAAATCGCGGACTACGTGTATGCGTTCGAACATGGGCAGATCCATGTGTCCGGTCCGGCCGGAAAACTTTCAAGGGACACGCGCGTGCGTGAGATCTATTTGCCTACATAGTATCCAGACGACCGAACGACTACTTCAGGAGCATTTGAGAGGCAACATCGCCTTAACTTGAGTTTGCCGCCGACATAACCAACGGACTTGCAGTGGCTCATCGTATCGATTGTGCTGTGCGCCGAGAGCTTCAATACCGCGGACCTCATAGGCGTGTCTTTCCAATACAGGGATCATTGCACTTCGCGCTTCAGAAGGCTCTCCAGCCAGTCGGCGAAAACATGGACCCGCCGGGAAAGATGCTGACGATGCGGGTAGAGCAGTGTCATTGGCATAGGCTCCGCGCTGTACGACGGCAGCACCTCAACGAGCTCGCCGGCTTCGAGATGGCGCCTGACATCATAGGCAGGAATCTGAATCAGGCCGATGCCCGCCAGACAACAGGCAATATAGGCTTCAGCGCTGTTGACCGCGACGCGGCCGAGCATTGGCATCGATCGCAACACCCCATTCTCGACCCACTCCCAGGCCTCAACGCGCCCGCTCGACGGTGAGGTGTAGTTGACCGCCAGGTGGTTTTGCAGGTCGTCAGGCGATTGGGGCAGGCCACAACGCTCCAGATAGGCCGGGCTTGCCACATTGATCAGCCGAAGCTCACCGATCGAACGCGCGATCATGCCGGAATCAGCCAGTGGCCCGATGCGCAGGACGCAGTCGACGCTTTCCTCAACGAGATTCACGGTGCGGTCGGTGACGCCGAGATCGATGTCGATGTCCGGGTAGGCGTCGAGAAAGGCCTGCAATGCAGGTGCAATAATCAGGCGTCCGATGCGGCCCGGAACGTCTATCCGCAACCTGCCTGAGGGCGTTGCAGATTGACGGAAAGTGTTTTCGGCCTCCTCGACATCCGCGATCAGCCGCAGGCAGCGCTCATAGAAGGCCGAGCCGTCATGTGTCGGCGAGACCACTCTCGTGGTCCGGTGTAGGAGCCTTGCTCCGACACGGCCCTCCAATTCCTGCACGGCCGCCGATACCGACGAGCGCGGCATACCGAGCGTATCCGCCGCGCGGGTAAAGTTTGAGCATTCAACGACGCGGACAAAGATGCGGAAGAGGTCGATGCGATCCAAGTGGGGGAAGTCTCCATTGTTCGAAATTGGCGACAAGTGATGTCAGAATGATCGCCTTTATAGCATAGATATAGACGATATCCTTCATTCTCGAAAGCGGCTGCATAGCGTGGTCGTGCAAGAACGAGGAAGCTGACGCCATGACCGATCACAGCATCAAGGGAAAGACCGTCATCATCGCCGGTGGCGCGAAGAACCTCGGCGGATTGATCGCGCGCGATCTCGCTGAGCACGGCGCCAAGGCGATCGCGATCCACTACAACAGCGCCGCCACGAAGGCGGAAGCGGAGTCAACCGCCGCCGCTGTCAGGGCCAGTGGGGCGGAAGCCGCCATCTTCCAGGCCAACCTCACCACGGCCAACGCAATGGAAAGGTTCTTCGCGGATTCGATCGCGGCGATCGGCGAGCCCGACATCGCCATCAATACCGTCGGGAAGGTGCTGAAGAAGCCGATCGTCGAGATCAGCGAAGCGGAATATGATGAGATGACGGATGTGAACGCGAAATCCGCATTCTTCTTCATCAAGGAAGCCGGCAAGCATCTCAGCGACGACGGCAAGATCTGCACGCTCGTCACTTCGCTGCTCGGTGCCTATACACCTTTCTATGCGGCTTATGCTGGCACCAAGGCACCGGTGGAGCATTTCACGCGGGCAGCGTCGAAGGAGTTCGGCGAGCGAGGAATCTCGGTGACGGCGATCGGTCCCGGACCGATGGATACGTCCTTCTTCTATCCGGCGGAAGGCAAGGACGCGGTCGCCTATCACAAGACGGCGGCGGCGCTGTCGAAGTTCTCCAAGACCGGCCTGACCGATATCGAGGATATCGTCCCCTATATCCGCTTCCTTGTCTCGGACGGCTGGTGGATGACCGGCCAGACGATCCTCGTCAATGGCGGGTACACCACCAAGTAGTCGCGGTGCGGAAGATCGTGGCGGGCCTGCGGTCGGCAATCGGCGGCCGCTCCGATTAAAATGCAACCGGGAAACAGAAAGGCGCACCATGCACATGCTCCTCACTATCGCAGCAGGGCAGCAGTTGCTCACGGTGTTCGCCGTTCCTGCTGCCGTTGCGGTTATCGCCGTTTGGCAACCGGCGAGGACTTGATCGCCATGCGGCATGAGCCGTTCGAGATCGGAAGGAATAGGCCAATGGCGACCTCTTTACCTCGCGCGCTTCAAGCCGCTGCAGTTGCCACCAACACAGGCCATGCCGACGGCCTGGTTGGCGCATTTAGTCCGGTTATTGATGCGGAGCGCATCAATGCCGTTATCCGCTTCTGGAAGGACGCGGGAACGAGAGGCCGATGGTTCGCCAAGGACAAGGGGTTCGATAAGCGCTTTCGCGACCGGTTTCTTGACCTTCATATGGAAGTTGCAGCACGGCGGCACGACAGCTGGACTGAAACACCCGATGGCGCAATGGCGCTCTTGATCCTGACTGATCAGTTTCCGCGCAACGCCTTTCGCGGCACCGGTCATATGTACGCGACGGATCTGCTTGCCCGGCACTATGCCCGGCAGGCACAAGCGGCTGGATATATGGAGCGCATCGAACCTGACCTGCGGCTATTCTTGTGCCTACCCTACGCTCATTCGGAAGAAATTGCCGATCAGGATGTCTCGGTGATGTTGAATGCGAAGCTTGGCGAACCGTGGATCTCCCATGCCGAAGGCCATCGCAGCGTCATCCGTCGTTTCGGACGCTTTCCGCACCGCAACCCGATGCTTGGGCGCGAGACAACGCGGGAGGAAGCCGCGTTCCTGCGCAATGGGGGCTTTCGCGGATAGAGGCGTGGTCGCCTAAGCGACACGGCCAGAACAGCAGCGGAAGGAAACTGAGCACGGATTGAGGTTGGGGTTTGATTGACGATATGACAGGTTTTCTAGTCCTTCTGACTCAGGCAGCTATTTACTTTGCCGCCATGGCGGTCATTTTTTATTTCAGGACAGCGATTGGGATCGGGGTCTTTTACTGCGTTCTCGGTGCGATGCATTTCCTTGAGACCTACCTCGCGGCAGTTTTCTTCATCGAGCTGCCTTTTGGGCTGATCTCGCCGGGCTCGACAGTGATGTTCGCGGGCAAGCTCGCCTTCTTTCTGCTGCTCTACATTAAGGAGGATGCAGAGAGCATGCGCCAGCCCGTTTACGGGCTGCTGATCGGCAACATTCTTATGGTGGTGCTGGCGATGGTTCTGCGTGTCTACAGCGATCCGGCACGCCTGCCGGACTACAATCCGGACCTTCGCTTCCTAGACCAGATCGGCTTGCTCATGATCTGGGGCACGGTCCTGCTCTTTGTCGACCTGTTCGCGTTGGTCGTCATCTACGAACGGCTCGGGACGCTGGTGACCAACACGATTCCGGGCCGGATCTTCATGAGCCTGGCAATCGTGCTGAGCTTCGATCAGGTGTTCTTCTATGCGGGTCTTCGTCTCCTGTCCGGCGTCCCGCTCTCGGCGTTCTACGGTGGCTGGATCGCCAAGATCGGCGCCGCCGGCTTCTTTAGCCTCATGCTGACGCTCTATTTGCGCTTCGTCGAGACAACCGCCGTTCGTACTCGCCCGCACGGCGCCGTCGATGTGTTCGATCGCCTGACCTATCGTCATCGCTACGAAAAGCTAGTCGAGCGGATCGGCAGGGATGCCCTGACCGGAGCGCAGGATCGGGGGCGGTTCGAGACGAAAGCGCCGGCCATGGTGCAGGCGGCCTTACGATCGGAGCTGTCGGTCAGCCTGATGATGATCGACATCGACCACTTCAAGGCGATCAACGATCGGCATGGGCATCCCCAGGGAGACAGTGTTATCCGGGCGGTGGCCGATATGATCATGGGCAACAAGCGCGAAGCGGACGAACTGTTTCGCTATGGTGGCGAGGAGTTCGCACTGCTTTGCCCGGAGGCGCCGCCGGGGGCAATAGCGACGGCCGAACGTATCCTCGCAGCCGTGGCAGCCGTTTCGCATCCCGGTCTCGACCGGCCGGTCACCGTCAGTATAGGCATCGCGACCTTTCCGGCAGATGCGAAGGATTTTCGCGAGCTGCTGATGCGTGCCGACGCCGCACTCTATGAAGCGAAGGCACTCGGCCGGAACCGGGTGTTCAACGCGGCCGCAGCAGGACAGCGCTCCAAGCTGTGACCGTTTCTCGGGGAATTCCTCAAGCGACGCATCAGCACGATCTTTGATCAGGGCGCGTTACCGGCTTGTTGGGCGCTATGGGTCAAACAGATCGTGATGAGCGGTGGTGTCTTTTCCAACGAGTTGGTATTGGTCAACACGCTGAAGGATCTTGAGGCGCGTGGCTTCAAACCATATTGCAATCAACTGGTACCAACAAACGACGACGGCATCTCGCTCGGTCAGGTATTGGTCGCAGCTGTCCGCGGAATCGTGTGAAGCTCAATTGATAGATGAGGCTAAGATGAGTGAAGATAATGTCAGCGTATCTGCCGTTCTGTTCGATATGGACGGCGTTCTCGTTGATTCTAAAGCCGTCATTGAACGTGCGTGGAGTGAGGCAGCGCAACTCTGTGGTCGCCGGATCACCGAGGAGGACATACACAACCAAATCCACGGACAGCCGGGTCCGCATACCATTCGTGCTCTGTTTGGCGATCTCCCGCGCTCCGATCAGGAGAAGATACAGGCGCACGTCATTCATGTCGAAAACACGGCTGACTACGAGCCCATCCCAGGTGTCAAACAGCTTATCACGCGCCTCCATGCTGCCGGGATTACGATCGGCCTTGTCACCAGCGGATGGCAGTACAAAATAGATCGCGTGCTTGAATTACTCCAGGCGCAGTCGTCTTTCTCAGTGATCGTCCAACGCGATGATGTGGCTCGTGGGAAACCCCATCCGGATCCTTATCTACTTGCAGCTAAGCGCCTAGGCATTCCCGCCTCAAGGACGATGGTCTTTGAGGACGCTATCAGCGGTGTCACCTCAGCGGTCACCGCCGGTGCTTACTGCGTTGGCATCGGCGGAGAAGACCTGATAAAGAGCGGCGCAAAGTTCGTCATTTCCGATTTCGAGGGCGTGGAAGTACAGATCGGCAGCTCCGGCGTCGCCGTTCTTTCGTGCCGGCCTGGCGATCAGCTATTCATCGAGCGGTTGTCTGTCCGTGTCTGAACATCACCGGACCACATTACACGCCGAATTGGTTTCGGCTATTGGCAGACATCGAGCATTTCAAATCAGAGAGATTCTTACGGCACTGGCCCAGACGCGCCAGAGCCGTCTCACTGCTCCTATCTCAACGCGTATTCAAACAAAATCGTGGCCACCGATTGCGTAACAATACGCTTTCGGAACATGGAAAGCAGTGTCACGACCTGTTTCCAAGCAACTTTATCTCGTTTCCATGAGTCGGGTAGATGAATTTCAGCCACGTGAGGTTCGCCGGATTCTGATTGGCCGCTATGAGATGCGCTATGAAATCCAGAATGTGACAATCTACGTTTTGCGGATATGGCATACGCGCGAAGACCGTTGAATGATGAGAGTTTATACGGCTGATCCGAAGGCGCGGATGAGTGAACATGGAATTTTGTCCGCGATCAAAACCACCAAAAATCGCCTGTTATCGGCATAAACAAAGGAACCCATCCAATCCGCTGGAGTGCCCAGACATAGACGTGAGCTTTTTCACATGCATGCTATGTGTTCCCATAACGATATCCGAGAGATTACCGTCGCCTAGCTTTTCTGGTGTTGAGTGGTCAGTGTCCACGTAGACTTAAGATCCTATCCAAGTGCAGGTGACGCCCAAAATCAGCGTTGTGTTTTCAACGTTATGATGCATCGGGCGATCAAGCGGTCGTCAGCTTCTGCTGCACCTTATTGACAAGCATTTGCAGCGTCGATCGTGTAGGGGCGAAGAACGTCGTACCTGTTTGTGGCGTCGAGAAATCAAGCAACCTGTCGTAAGCTCCCGGCGGGTCACCGATAAACATTCGCTCCAGCATCTTCTCGATTACCCAAAGGCGCCCGGAATAGCCAATAAAGTAGGTTCCGAATTCTTTTTGCCCCGGTCGGCCGAAGGGCATGTTGTCGCGCAGGATATCGTGTTCGACACCCTTGGCATCGACGATGGTTGCCAAAGACTTGTGCGATTTGCGCAGCGCGCCGTCGTCATCGATTTCGATATTGTCAATCTTCGTGCGCCCGATGATCGCCTCCTGCACAGGCGTCGGCGTTCGCGTCCAGGCGTTGAGATCGTGGAGATATTTCTGGACAACGACATAGCTACCTCCGGCGAACTCGAAATCTTCATTGCCGACAAGCGCTGCGGCAGGCAGATCGAGACCGGTCGGGTTGGCCGTCCCGTCGACAAAGCCAAGCAGGTCACGCGCATCGAAATAGCGAAAGCCTGAGACTTCATCGACGACGCTCACCGCATCGCCAAGACTGTCGAGCAGAATACGCTCAAACTCAAAGCATAAATCGGGGCGTTCGGATCTGATATGAAAGAGAAGGTCACCCGGTGTCGATGGCGCCGTATGAACCGCCCCCGCAGTCGACGCAAACAGTTTTAGTTCCTTTGGCCGCTGTTCTGAATCAACACGATCCCACAGATTGCGACCGATCCCGGCAATGCACGACAGTCGACCAGACAGATCACGGAATCCAACTGTCTTGACGAGATCGTCGAGCCCACCGAGTACCGTGAACGCTTTTGCAAGAGCGGTTGGATCACCTGCAACGGTGACAACAAGAAAGACTGCCGCTTGTGACAGCGGTGCGTCGATACTTTGCGCGTCAATCGGCACTCTGTCCCAGCTCTTGTCCGACATCCAACGCTCTCCGCTTTGCTATTTATTGGGAATTTTCTTCAAGTCATCACATGCCGGTTGGTCGCGGTGCCCAGTTAGCAACTCGACCAACACAGTGTCTGAGCTTGTCTCCGCAGCATCAGGTCTGATTATCAAGAAATTCCGATAATAGCACCCTTATAAGCTGAACTTGGAGTGATTCCGAGAAATTCTGTCCCCTGAATATTTCCGGTATCATGATGGACTGCCCGGCATGATGTAGGCGGTTTTGGCACCGACAGCAGCAATCCAATCCCTCAAGACCTTTGCGACGTATTCAGGGCCGTTCTCGGATCGGTCATGGCAAGGAATTCATCGCAGAATAAACAGATCGGACAGAACGTCGATGACGTCTATCGGCTTCAGCTTTCTGTCGACCCTGATGGCAATACATTCCCGTGTGAACTCATCGATCACGTCGGCGCAAACGCAAAGCGTTTATCGCGAAGCATGCGGATTTTCCTTCCATTGTGCGTGCTAGCTTCAACAAAGTCATAGGACCAGACATGGTTGGAATATTCCGGACGCAGCCGGATGCACGAGCTTTCATTCAGCCACAACCGTCCGCGTTTGGGTTGTCTGTGTGGAACTTTGGGCCCCTCACGCTGCCATATCCGTTCAATCCGTTTTGGTTAACCACCCAATCCGCACGGTGCAGCATCGCTGTGATGCAACGATAACCGCATCTGACAAACGATTGATGAATGCGATGTACCCTATCAGACAGATGAACCTCCACATCGCAAGACCCGGTTGCTTTATTTCCCGTTCGGGAGGAGCATTCGGGTCAGGGTAATGTCTATGCCTCGAAATCTCCGAAGCAATCCTGCAACCTTGTCACTTTGGCCACGCGTTCATTGACCTGCTCGCCTAAGAGCACAATGACATTGCTGACCATCAGGTCCAGAACGGCGGTAATGGTTGCGGCGCCATCCCACAGCGGTCCGTGAGTACCGGGCAGGATGAGGGCGACGTCAGCTACATCTTCTGCCCACGGACAAAATTCATCGGTTAGTAGAATGACCTTGACGCCGGATTTGCGAGCCTCGATGGCCAAGGGGCGTGCCTTTGCCGCAAACCGGCGCACGTCGTAGAGAAACAGGCACCGGTTCTCCACGGAGCCGTCGAGCAATTCTGCATAGGTGCCGTTGAGGCCGTCGATGAATTCCACCCGCGGCCGCGCATAGGAAAGCTGGGCGGCGAAATACTGTGCGATGCCGCGTACATTCTGAAAGGCTGCCACATAAACTTCCTGAGCCTCTATCAGCGTCGTCACGGCGTGGCGCCATTCGGCCTTCGTCGTCAGTTCGTAGATGTGGCCGAGATTGTCGATCTGCTGTTTGATGAGGCCGGCCAGCAATTCGCCATCACGAATGTTTGCCTGCAGGCCTTCGAGAGGCCCTTTGACCTGCCATGCGGGATTGCTGCTCCCGCGCCTGAGTTCATCTTTCAATTGGTCGAGGCCTTCAAAACCCAGGCGCCGCAGATAGCGGCCCACTGTCATGGGGCTAACACCTACCCTGCCGGCAATTGACCGTGCCGTTTCAAACGGTAATTCATTGATGTTGCGTTCGAGGTAGCTCGAAATCAGCTTGTCCGAATTGGATTGCCGCATCTCTTGGTGCCTGACGCGTTCCAGTATGAGCTTGCTCACGTGCGGCTCCTCCATTTTGATCGAGTTCCGGCCAGGTTCGAGGTGCTGGCCGGATGGCGTATGTTTACTGCGCAGTTTTGACCCGGGTCCAGACCCGATCAACCTGACGCAGGTTCGCGCCGAGATCTTCGAATATTTGCAGATGCTTCATTGTTTCCGTCGAAGGGTTGATCTCTGTGCTGTTTTTGATCCTGTCCGGTGTGAGTGCACGTGCCGGGACATTGGGCGTACCATTGGTTTGTTGGGAAACATTCAACGCTGCAACCTCCGGCCGCGTATAGAACTGCAGGAACTTGATCGCATTGTCCTTGTTTGGCGCGCTTTTGAGCACACACATATCTTCCTGATACATCGTGGCTCCCTCTTCCGGAATGACATAGCCGAGATTTTTTTGATTGCCAAATACATCAACCATTGCGCCGACGAAAAAATGTGCCGCCGCGACATCACCCGATTGCACCAATGGCCGTGAATCATAGGTGAATGCCGCGACCTGGGGTTTCATCGCTATGATCGTGTCGGCCGACTGCTGCAGCTGCTTGGGATCGGTGGAATTGATGCTGTTGCCATTGAGGATGAGGCCAACCGCAAGCACTTCGCGCATATCGTCGAGCAGTGTGAATTTCAGTTTCTTCTCTTTCACAGTTGCCAGGAGGTCACGCCATCCGGTGATGTCCTTGCCGAGAATCTTGCGATTGTACATGATGCCGACCGAACCCCAGGCATAGGGCAGGCAGTATTCACCCTTCGTGTCGCTCTTGGTGCGCAGGAACGATGGATCGATATTCTTGAAGCCCTCATACTGATTGATGTCGGTCTTTTGCAGAAGATCGAGCTTGGCCATGATGTCCTGCATGTGCACGGAGGGAAATACGATGTCATAACCCGTCGCGCCGCCCTGGATCTTGGCAAGCATTTCCTCGTTCGAGGAGTAAGTGGCGAGATTGACCTTTATCTTGGTCTCGTCCTCGAATTTCTTCAGGACTTCAGGGTTGATGTATTCACCCCAGTTATAGATGTTCAACTGATCGGCTGCTTGAACGCCCGCGCTCCAGCCGGCCAGCATCGTGCCGGTCATCACTGCGATGAATGCATGCCGGCGCACTGTGCCGAGCCTGGATGCATAACTTTTTTGGGCCATCTTTCAGTTCTCCTCATTCGGCACTTGTGCCAGTTCTTGGTTCCCTTGAGTGTCTCGTGCCGACTTCTGACGAGCCGTTGACTTCACCTGATAAATGATATCTCTATATCAGAAAGGCGCAAGAGTTATTTAAGTAACATGCCAAAGGGGAATAAAGATGCAGGATTCCATTGTTCGAATGGAGGGCGCGCGAAAGTCATTTTCGCTTCCGGGAGGCCGGACGATCAATGCCCTGAACGGGATTGATCTTAACGTTCGGCGCAACGAATTTCTGACGCTGTTGGGACCATCGGGTTGCGGCAAGACGACATTGCTGCAGGCCATCAATGGATTCGTCGCGCTGGATGCGGGGCGTCTCATGATCGACGGGGAGAACGTGATCGATACGCCGCCCCATCGGCGGCCCGTCAATACGGTTTTTCAGAATTATGCGCTGTTTCCGCACATGACCGTGGGTGAGAATACCGGCTATGCGCTGGAGGTTGCCCGTGTTCCCAAGGGCGAACGCAAGCAGCGCGTCGATGCGGCCCTGCGTATGGTCGGCCTTGAAGATCTGGGACGCCAGCGTCCGCGCCAGCTTTCGGGCGGCCAGCAGCAGCGGGTCGCCCTGGCGCGCGCCATCGTTGCCCGGCCAAAATTGCTGTTGCTTGACGAACCCCTGTCGGCGCTTGACCGCAACCTGCGCCAGGCCATGCAGATCGAATTGAAGACGCTCCAGCATGAACTGGGCATTTCATTCATTTTCGTCACGCATGATCAGGAGGAGGCCTTGACCATGTCGGATCGCATCGCGGTTCTGCAGGGCGGCACGATCCAGCAGCTCGATACACCGCGCAAGATTTACGACAAGCCAGCCAATCCCTTTGTTGCCAGCTTCATCGGCGCAAGCAATCTCTTCGAAGGAACTGTCAGCGGACAGTCTGTGATGACGGGAGACGGCGATGTCATTCATTGCCTGCACGGTGTCGAGGCGTCCCACGGCGGCAATGCTGTGACTGCGCTGATACGTCCCGAACAGCTCTCGCTTTCCGCAACCGGTACAGCAGGTCCTTCCATCGAAATCGAGGTCGAGCAGATCGTGTTCGTCGGATCGTCATTCGAATTATTGGGGCACACCGCGCGGGGGCGCAAATTGTCGGCGACCATCCCCGCTGCCTATACGACGAGGATTGCGGCGGTGGAGCAGGAGCGCAAGGCGGTGCTGACCTATGATCCCTCCGCCGTCCATCTCATGCCCGGCAATGCCAAAGGGGAGGTTTCCGCATGAATCTCCAGACGCGCGACCGCCTTCAACTCGGAACTTTGCTGGGCCCATTGAGCCTGTTCCTGACCATTTTCTTCCTTGGGCCGCTCTTCATCATGATGGTGACGAGTTTTTTGGCGCCGGGTCTTTATGGCGGCGTCGAATGGCACTTCTACCCCGACAATTTCGGGCGCATCCTCGGGTTCGCTGATCCGGCCTTTGAGGAATACGATCCGATCTACATCGCGATCTTTCTCCGGTCGATCCGGATTGCAGCCCTGACGGTCGTCGTTACGCTTCTGGTGTGTTATCCCGCCGCATTCCAGATAAGCCGGTTGTCCGAGCGCTGGAAGAACATCAGCCTGTTCCTCATCACGCTGCCGTTCTTCACAAGTCTGATCGTTCGGCTTTTTGTGTGGGTTCTGCTCCTGCGGCAGACCGGTCTCATCAACGAGCTTCTCCTGAAAACAGGTCTCATCAATCGACCGCTCGAGATGATCTATACCGACGGCGCGATCATTGTCGGGATGGTCTACATCTTCATTCCGTTCATGTTCATGCCCGTCTATGCAAGTGTCGAAAAGCTCGACTGGTCGCTCGTCCGGGCATCGCAGGATCTGGGGGCCGGTCCGGTCCGCACCTTCCTGCGGATCATCCTGCCACTCACGCTACCAGGTATCATCGGCGGCTCGATCATCGTGTTCATTCCGGCGCTTGGAAACTTTGTCGTCCCGGCAGTTCTGGGCGGTGCGAAGGTTCAGATGCTCGGCAACCTCATCGAACAGCAGTTTCTGTCCGCCCGAAACTGGCCGTTCGGTTCCGCGCTGGCGATGCTTGTGATGAGTGTCATGCTTGTCCTCCTGTTTTTCTATGTCCGGCAGGAAAGCCGTGGCAGCCAAGTCCCTGCATCCGGCCGGTAGGAGATAACCATGAAACTGATGAGATCCATCGGACGCAGCACCCTTGCATTCTACACGGTGTTGTTCTTTGTCTTTGTCTACCTGCCGCTGCTCCTGATCATTGTTTATTCCTTCAACGCCAATCCTGTGAACATGATGACGTGGTCCGGCTTTACTACGGAGTGGTATGCTCAGGTTCTCGGCTTCAAGACGACGATTTCGGAGAATGCGCTCTATTTGGAATCGACAGATCAACTGCTTCAGGCGGTGCGCAACAGTTTGCTGATCGCGCTTTCAACGACAGCGGTCGCGACGCTCTTCGGCACGGCCGCTGCGCTTGCCGTGCACCGCTTCCATTTCTTCGGCAAGAGGCTCTATCGCGTTCTCCTGTTCTTGCCCATGTTGATGCCGGATATCGTGCTCGGAATTGCACTGCTCATCTTCTTCGTTTCGGCCGGAATTCACCTTGGCATCGGAACCATCATCATCGGCCAGTGCACGTTTCTCATTTCATATGTGTTCATTGTGGTTTCGGCGCGTCTGGCCGGAATGGACCGCACGCTAGAACACGCCTCGGCCGATCTTGGCGCCAATGAGTGGATGACGTTCAGGCGCGTGGTCATGCCCCAGCTGATGCCGGGGATCATCGGCGGGGCACTCTTGGCATTCATCATTTCGATGGATGATCTGGTCATCACCTATTTCATCGCGGGCGTCGACGTCACGACACTGCCGATGTTCATCTTTTCCATGATGCGTCGTGGAATAAAGCCGGAAATCAATGCCATTGCGGTGATGATGCTGATGTTCTCCGTCATCATCGCCTCTTTGGGCCTCTATTTCCGTTCCCGCCAAAAATCCTGAACGACGAGACACAATCATGACAAACGACAACGAAACCCTGCGCGCTCGCCAGCTGGGATTGCCTTTCAAGGGAAGAACCGGACCGTTCAATGCGATCACCGATGTCAAGGGGATAAAGGTAGGGTTCGAGACGCTCATCGAGAATGCTCCGCGGGCAGGCCGCCGGCTGCCGGTGCGTACGGGCGTGACGGCAATCATACCGCATGCCGAGGATGCCGAGCCCCCGATCGTGTATGCCGGAATCCACCGGTACAACGGAAATGGCGAGATGACCGGGTCGCATTGGATCGAGGATGGCGGCTATTTTCTCGGACCGGTCCTGCTGACGAATACGCATAGTGTCGGGATTGCCCATCATGCCGCCATCAAATGGATGCTTGAACGCTATCCCGATACCTATAATGCCAGGGACCTGCTCTGGGTGATGCCGGTCGTTGCGGAAACCTATGATGGCCTGCTTAATGACATCAATGGCCAGCATGTGACCGCAGAGAATGTATTTTCCGCGTTGAATTCAGCCGCCACGGGTCGCGTTGCCGAGGGTAACAGCGGCGGCGGCGCCGGAATGATCACCTACGGCTTCAAGGGTGGAACGGGGACTTCCTCCCGCCTCGTAGAGGTCGGCGACACGGAATACACATTGGGTGTGCTGGTGCAGGCCAATCACGGCCAGCGTGATTGGCTGACGATCTGCGGCGTTCCGGTTGGAGAACATCTGCGTGACGGCACGCCGGCCAGCCAGCTCAGGGAGCGCGGATCGATCATTGTCGTCGTGGCGACCGATCTGCCGCTGGCGCCGCACCAGCTCAAACGTATCGCACGCCGCTGCACCATCGGAATTGGCCGGAACGGTACGCCGGGCGGCAATAATTCAGGCGACATCTTCCTCGCCTTCTCGACGGCCAACAAACAGCCGATGCGCCACAAATCCGGGACGCACCTGCCGCTCGAGATCATCAATGACGAACGGTTTGACCCAATTTACTCCGCCGTTGTCGACTGTGTTGAAGAGGCTGTCGTCAACGCGATGCTGGCTGCGGAAAGCCTGGGGGGGACCTCATATGACCGGGTCCGGGTCGATGCGATCAATGCCAAGACGCTGGTGGATCTGCTTGCGCGGTATCAGCGTCTCTGAACGCTGCCTGCTATTTCGGGCAAAGGGCGCGCAAGACATCCTGCGTGGCGCGAATGTCGGCAATGACTTCGTCCCTGGCGCGAGCGAAGTCCTTCTGCCGCAGGGCCTCGACAATGGTGGCGTGGCGTCCGGACGGTTCTGACTCGCCCGCACGGATCAAGGGTGCCACATGGGTCGAGAGCATGCGCATGTAAGGTCCGAAACGCAGCCACAATGTTTCAATAAGCTGATTGAGGACGTCGGACCCGGAAGCCCGGTATATGGTGAAATGAAACTGCTGGTTCTTGCCGATGAGCGTGTAGATGTTTTCCTGTCGGCCGATTGCCCGCTGCTCCGCAACGATCCTTTCCAGAACCTCGAGATCCGCTTCCGTTAAAAGCGGAGCTCCAAGTTCCGTTGCCAAAGCCTCCACGGCAATGCGCGCCCGGCAAAGATCGTCAAGCCGGGCGACGGTGACGATGGGAACCCGCGCTGAACCGTTCGAGGCAATCTCCAGCGCATTTTCTGCGGCAAGGCGGCGAAGTGCCTCCCGCACCGGCATGTTGCTGGTGCCGAAGGTCTCGGCCAGGCCGGCTATGGTCAGGCTTTGAGCAGGATCGAACTGTCCATTCATCAAAGCCTGGCGCAATTGCTGATAAACGCCATCCTGAATGGTGGTGCGTGAAGAAACCGGCCCAAAACTCATTTCCACCTGGACATTTCCTTCTTCGCTGCGCGAGCGTGTGTTCCCTTGCGTTCAGGAACAGATCCGCCGGGCTGTTCAATTCATGGCTGATAGCCTGAAACGGGTGACGATTACAATCAAGCAAAGCTGTCACGAGGCACTGCAAGTCCGAGAGGACTGAAACTCTTTGAGGAACCCAAGGCTGCAGCATATCCGCCTGACATCTTGCCCGTAAAGCTGAATGCGCAGAACCGTTTTTGCAAGATGCAGGTGAGGGGGCAATTGACGCTTTTTTGGATTTGTGATCAAATGATCACAAATTGACAAGAGGCGGTGCATGTCAGGTTATTTTCTCTACCATTCGATCGGCACGTTTCCCGGCAAGGCAGCCGCCGTAAGCATGGCGCTGACGGAATTTTCGCAAGTATGGTGTGCGGAAAATGACGGGCAGTGGCCTGCGGCACTCGCCGCTCGGCAGCGGTTCATCGATGCATGGGCCGGACTGATCGGCGCACCTGCAGGCTCGCTCACAACTGCAGAGAATGTGACGACCGCCCTGTACAGTCTGATTGGCAGTCTTCCCAAAGCGGCACTTTCAGGCCGCCGTTTCCTCATTGCCGAGGACTGCTTTCCGAGCCTGCATTTCATGCTGGCGAGAATTGCCGGTCGTTTTGGCTTCGTTCTCGATACCGTGCCGCTGCGGCCGGGGGAAAAATGGGTTCGCGATGACGATATCCTTGCGCGCTGGCAGGACGACGTCGGTGTCGCGCTACTGACATTCGTGACCTCCACTGCCTCCCATCGTTCCGACATCGGGCGGCTGGCACAGCATGGACGCCGCATGGGCACGATTGTCGGTGCCGATATCACGCAAGGCGTCGGCGTTGCGCCCTTCTCGCTCACCGCAAACAATGTGGATTTTGTTGTCTCCACCTCGCTCAAATGGCTGTGCGGAACTTCGGGTGCCGGTATTCTGCAGGTAAAGCCGGAGCTGCTTGCCGATTGCGAGCCGGAACTTCGCGGCTGGTTCAGCCAGGAAAACCCCTTCTCCTGGGACCTGAACCGCTTTTCCTACGCATCGGATGCCCGCCGCTTTGATCATGGGACGCCAGCCATACTGGCGTCTGTAGCATCCCTGCCGGGCCTTGAATGGGCGATCGGCACGGGCGTTGATGCCATCGCAGCCCAGAATGCTGCCCTGACCAATCTTGTCGTGGAGCGGTCTCTGGAATACGGCTGGGCCCTGGGCTCGCCGCTGGACGAGAGCAAGCGTGGCGGAAGCGTCATGCTTTCATTGCCGGAGAATATTGATGCAATCCGTCTTGTTTCTGCTTTGCGCGAGCAAAGCCTTTATTGTGACGCGCGCGGATCGACCCTGCGTCTTTCCCCCGGATTTGTGACGAGCCGCAGCGACGTTGACGAGCTGTGCCATTCGCTCAAGCAGTTGATCCAATGAAGTGGACGCCTGATGGAGAAAATGACGCCCGAATGGAGATGAGGGCACAGGCAGAGAAAAGACAACAGAAACGGTAAAACAGAGGGAAACAAAAATGCTGATCCGTTCACGTCTAATGGGAATCCTTATTGCAGCAAGTTTTTTTGGCGCCGCCTCGGCGAGCGCTGAATCAATCGTCATCGGAGCCTATCCGGCAAATCCGCCATGGGAATACAAGACAGCATCCGGCGATTTTGAGGGATATGAAATCGATGTGGTGCGCGAGGTCGCCAAGCGCCTCAAACTGACAGCCGATTTCCAGGATATGGGTTTTCAGGCGCTGTTTGCGGCGACAAATTCCGGCCGCATCGATTTTGCGATTTCCTCGATCTCGATCACGAATGAGCGGCTGAAGAATCAGTCTTTCACCCAGCCCTATTATGACAGCGATGGCACCGTGGTCGGGAAATCCGGCTCAGCGCTGAAATCACTCGATGAGCTGAAGGGGAAGACCATCGGCGTCGTTGCCGGATCGACCGGGGATGCCTGGGCAAAGGCCAATTCCCAGAAACTCGGGATCACCGAAGTCAAGAGTTACAACACACAGCAAGACCTCCTCATGGAAGTACAAAACGGGCGGATTGACGGGGGCGCAGGCGAACTTGCCGGCTTTCAATATGCCATGACAAAAATGCCGGGACTGCAGATACTGGTGCGCATTCCCACTGGCGAGCGTTTTGCGATGATGGCAAAGAAAACGAGCCCGCTGATCGAGAAGGTCAACGAGACAATTTCCGCAATGAAAACCGATGGCACAATGGCCGGGATCCATAAGAAATGGTTCGGCACCGCGCCGGAGCCGGGTACCAGCACGCTGAGCGTATTGCCGGTCCCCAAAGCGGAATAGCGACTGGCACACTATTTGGCCGGCTTCCATGCCGGCCAGGTTAACCGCGTGCTGACCAGGGGCCTCTTCAAGGCGCAGGGAATTCGATGGAACTGATCAATACATTCTTCAACTGGGAAATTCTGGTCGAGTCATTCCCAATCCTGTTGCGCGGGCTTGGCAACACCATCTTTCTGGGGTGTGCCGCCATCGTCTTTGGCTGCGCAGGCGGCCTTGTCCTGTGCCTGACGCGGCTTTATGGGCCGGGTTGGCTGAAATATGCGGCGGTCTTCTACATCGATATTTTCCGCGCCCTGCCGATATTGGTCATCCTCATCCTGATCTATTACGCGCTACCCCTGGCGGGCATCCGCTTCACATCTTTCACGTCCGCCACGATCGCCCTGTCCATGGTGCTGGCGGCGTTTACCGCCGAAGTATGCCGTGCCGGCATCGAGAACATCCCGCGCGGGCAGTTCGAAGCGGCCTCCGCGCTCGGCCTGCCGTTCTGGATCACCATGCGCAAGGTCATACTTCCGCAGGCGATCAAGATCGTCATTCCGCCGCTCACCAGCAATTGCGTGTCGATCTACAAGGATACGTCGCTCGCCTCCGTCGTCGCCATGCCGGATCTTTTGAAGCAGGCGACCGATGCCCAGGCACTCATGGCCAATCCAACACCTCTGGTCGGAGCAGCCATCATCTATCTCGCATTCCTTTGGCCGCTGGTGCGGCTGGTCAGCCATCTTGAGGAGCGGAGCAAGCAGCAGCGTTCGAGATAGCAAGCGACTACGCCAGAATTCGACACATAGGCTCAAACGCCGAACACTTAGGAACCCGTCATGCCCCATGCCAACGTCAATGAATTTGAGTTTCCGGTCAGCACCGTGCGATCGATGTTTCCCGCCTTGCGGAAGGCAGGCGAATTCATCTTCTTCGACAACGCGGCCGGGGCACAGATCCCGCAAAGCGTGCTCGATGCCGTTCAATCGCATCTGGTCGACTTCAATGTTCAACGCGGCGGCCGTTATGGGCGCAGCGTGCAGGTCGACAAGGCTGTTGCCGACGCGCGGGAAAGTGTGGCGCTGCTGATCAACGCGCGCGACCCGCAGGAAGTCTGTTTCGGGATGAATGCGACGTCCTTCATCCGCCTGGTCAGTCTCGGCATCGGCCAGATGCTGGATGAACGCGATGAAATCATCGTCACCGACATGGATCATGATGCCAATATCGCCACCTGGCTGGCGCTGGAATCGGCCGGGGCAAAATTCGTCTGGTGGCGCATGCGCGAAGACGGCAACCTGCATGTTGACGATCTCGTGCCGCTGGTGACCAGCCGCACCCGGCTCGTCGCCTGCACCGTTACCGCCCATTCGATCGGGTCGATCGTCGATGTCGCGTCGGTTGCCAGGGTTGCCCATGCGGCAGGCGCGGAAGTGTTCCTTGATTGTGTGCATTACGGGCCGCATGGGCTGATCGATGTCCAGGCGTGGGATTGTGATTACCTCGTCTGTTCTGGCTACAAGAATTTTTCGCCGCATATGGGCTTTCTCTGGGGACGCTTCGAAACGCTGAAGCGTCTGCCGACGTTTCGCGAGGATTTCATTCCCGATGTGCCGCCCCATAAGATCGAGGCCGGAACATTCATCTACGAGAATGTTTCCGGAATGGATGCCGCGGTCCGGTATCTCGAATCCGTCGGCCGCAATTTTGCCCCGTCCAACAACAGGCAGCGCCGCGACAACATTGTCGCCGGCATGAATAAAATCCGTGCCTATGAACTTCAGCTCGCCGCGGAGATGTTGCGCGTTCTGAAAGATTGCGGCGCAACGATTTACGGCATTGACGACATGGCCCGTATCGATCAGCGGGTTCCGACGTTCTGCTTCAATATTGGTGATCTGTCGCCCAAGCTCGTCACCGAAGAAATGTCCGGCATGATGATCGGCATCCGCGACGGTCACATGTATGCACCGCGCCTGATGAAGCGGCTGAATTTGAGCATGGACAGCGGAGCAGTGCGGCTCTCCCTCGTGCACTACAATACGATGGAGGAAATCCACCGGTTCGAGAAGGCGCTCCACATCCTGATCAACCGGCATGGAACGCAATCACAAGGTGCAAAGGCTGCCATTGCGCGGTAGCATCGACCGGCGGGAACAGCGACTGAAAGAGCGCGGAAAACGAGAGGAAACACTTCAATGAAGACCAATGAATTGCTTGGCCAATTGGCTGAACTGCTGCTGTCCGGCGGCGTGGAGGTCGTCGACCTTGCAGCGGAACTCAGTCCGGAAACGCCATTGATCAAATTGCCGCCGGAACTTGCCGTGGATACGCCAAAGATCGAGATTCACGAGATATCGGCCTATGACAAGAATGGTCCGTGGTGGGCGTGGAACTGGCTGAAACTCGGCGAGCATTCCGGCACGCATTTTGATGCGCCGCGGCATTGGATAACCGGCAAGGATCACGCCGACGGGTCGACCGATACCATCGCGGTCAAAAACTTCGTCGCGCCCGTCAACGTCATCGATTGCTCAAGGGAAGCCGCTGAAAACCATGATTTCCTTCTGACCGCCGATCATGTGAAGGCATGGGAGGCAAAGCATGGCGCTATCCGTGCCGGCGAGTGGGTCGTGATGCGCACGGACTGGTATAAGCGCAACGGCTCGGAAGCTGATTTCCTCAATGCCAACGAGACGGGTCCGCATACACCGGGACCAACGGCCGAAGCCATTCAGTACATCATTGCGACGGGAGCAGTCGGCTGGGGCAGTGAAACCATCGGCACTGACGCCGGGCAGGCCGGCGGTATGACCCCGCCCTTTCCAGCGCACAGCCTGATGCATCAGGCCAACCGCTACGGCCTTGCCAGCCTGTGCAATCTGGATCGTTTGCCAGCAAAGGGTGCGATCCTCATCGCGGCGCCGCTGAAGATCAGGAATGGCACCGGCAGCCCGACCCGCGTGCTGGCGCTCATACCCAAGGCGTAGGGAGAGCGGTGCACGGACTGGTAATCTGATACAGGAGACTTTCCGATGGCTGAACGATCCTTTGCAAAGGAAGTGGAGAAACTTCGGCTCGGCGTGGGCGAGGAATTCTCCGGTGAGGGCATTCTTGCGATCACCAAGGCTCTGCTCCAGTGCGGTGTCGGTTATGTCGGCGGCTATCAGGGGGCTCCGATCAGTCACCTGATGGACGTTCTTGCCGATGCGCAGGATATTCTTGGCGAGCTGGGGGTGCATTTCGAGGCGAGTGCGTCCGAAGCCACGGCAACGGCAATGCTTGCGGCCTCGGTGCATTATCCCATTCGGGGCGCTGCAACGTTCAAATCCACTGTTGGTACCAATGTGGCCTCCGATGCCCTTGCCAATCTGGCGTCGGGCGGCGTCACAGGCGGTGCACTGATCATCGTCGGCGAAGACTATGGTGAGGGCTCCTCGATCATGCAGGAGCGCAGCCATGCCTTTGCGATGAAGAGCCAGGTCTGGCTGCTCGATCCGCGCCCCAACCTTCCATCGATCGTAAAGTCGGTGGAGGATGGTTTCGAGCTTTCCGAGGCATCCAATACGCCGGTCATGTTGCAGGTGCGCATTCGCTGCTGCCATGTCCATGGGCAATTCATTGCCAAGGACAATCAGCGCCCTCGGATGACCGTGGCGGATGCGCTGGATGCGCCAAGGCGGGACACCAAGCGCATTGTTCTTCCGCCGGCCTCCTTCCTGCATGAGAAGGAGAAGGTGGAGAAGCGCTGGCCGGCAGCCGTGGAGTTTATCCGCTCGCGCAAGATCAATGAAGTCTTTGGTCCGGATATCGCGCGGGTCGGGATAGTGCTTCAGGGCGGCATGTACAACGGTGTTGTTCGTGCCCTGCAGCGCCTTGGCCTTGCCGGTCTCTACGGCGAGACCAGCGTGCCGCTTTATGTGCTGAATGCCGTTTATCCCCTGATTGAAGACGAGTTCCTGAATTTCTGCGACGGCAAGGATGCGGTGCTTGTCATTGAGGAGGGGCAGCCGAACTATATCGAGCAGGCATTCTCGTCCATGCTGCACAAGGCCGGCCACACCACACGGGTGATCGGCAAGGAAGTCATGCCGATGGCCGGAGAATACACAGGGCAGGTCATGCTCGATGGCATCGGCACGTTCCTGCGCGAGCGCGCATCGCAGTTGCTGCCCGCTCACATCCGGGCACCCAATACGACGGAGATTTCCCAGGACATTTCCGATCTGGCCGCTATCGTGCCGGGACGGCCACCCGGCTTTTGCACCGGCTGTCCGGAGCGGCCCATCTTTGCTGCAACCAAACTGATCGAGCAGGAACTTGGACCGCACCACATCGCATCGGATATCGGCTGTCACCTGTTTTCGATCATGCCGCCATTCGAGCTTGGGGCAACGACGATGGGCTACGGATTGGGCCCGGCTTCGGCCTCTGCCTTCAATTCTCCGGACGCCGGGCGCCGTTCGATATCGTTTGTCGGTGATGGCGGGTTCTGGCACAACGGCTTGACCTCTTCCATCGGCAACGCCGTGTTCAACCGCAATGACGGCGTCATTGTTATCGTCGATAATTATTATTCCGCGGCGACCGGCGGTCAGGACATCCTTTCGTCGCGCGCCAGCAACCGGTCGAAATCGACGAAACACCCGATCACCGAAGCCGTAAAGGGCATGGGGGTCAAATGGGTTCGCCACATTGAAAACACCTATGATGTCAGCGCGATGCGCAACACCTTGCGTGAGGCGCTGTCTACGCCTGAAACCGGCCCGAAAGTTATCATTGCGTCGTCCGAGTGCATGTTGAACCGGCAACGCCGGGAAAAACCCCTGATAGACACGGCGATCAAGGCGGGGCGGACCGTCGTCAAACCGAAATTCGGCATCGATGAAGATATCTGCACCGGTGACCACGCCTGCATGCGATTGTCCGGCTGCCCGTCACTGTCGGTCAAAACGCTGGATGATCCGCTCAGGGATGATCCTGTCGCCCATATTGACCAGAGCTGCGTTGGTTGCGGCAATTGCGGGGAGGTAGCGGATGCCGCCGTGTTGTGCCCATCATTCTACAGGGCCGACGTAGTTCACAATCCCGGTCCATGGCGGCGGTTCGCCGACCGGCTGCGCCGGAAGATAATCAGAACGATGCAAAACAGGCGCGAGAAGCGGCGGCTGGAGTTTATGGATGCGTGACATGGCTGGCCCATTAGCTACTAGCAATACCAAGCAGGAAACCGGTGAGATCATCAAACTCGCCATACTGGCGGTTGGTGGCCAGGGCGGCGGTGTGCTGGCAGACTGGATCACCGCCGTTGCCGAACACAATGGCTATCGGGCGCAGTCCACATCGGTGGCAGGTGTCGCGCAGCGTACCGGGGCGACCATTTATTATGTCGAGATGTGCCGGGACACCGGCCGCATGCCGGTTTTTGCCTTGGCGCCGGCTCATGGGGATGTGGACATCCTGATTGCGGCTGAGCTGATGGAGGCGGGACGCGCCGTCATGCGGGGGTTCGTCACGCCAAACCGCACGACACTGATTGCCTCTTCTCACCGCATCGCTGCGGTTTCGGAAAAGATCGAGCCCGGCGACGGGCGGGCACCGTCGGACCAGGTGATGGCAACGATGAAGACTGCCGCGCGGCATCTGGTCTGTCTTGATCTGGAGAAAGTCGCGCTTGAGGCAGGATCGATGATCTCGGCAAGTCTGTTCGGTGCGCTGGCCGCATCGGGTGCATTGCCATTTGGCCGCGAGAGCTATGAGGGCGTCCTCAATGGTTCGGGCCGGGGCGCAGCCGCCAGCATGCGGGCGTTCGGAGCAGCGTATGACCAAACCAGCAAGGAGGGCCAAACCGAACCGGCAGGGGCATCAAAAGCTCAGCCAACGGGGAAACAGGCAAAGGGCCCCGCTCGGCTTCTCGCACAGTGGCAACAGCTCAATGCGCGCATTGCGGCCTACCCGATGCCCGTTCAGGACATGGCGCTGCGCGGATTGCGCAAAGTCACGGATTATCAGGATATTGCCTATGGGTCGGAATATCTCGATCGTCTGGATCTGGCCGTCAAGGCGGACCTTGCGGCGGAAGCCTACGCGCTGTCGATTGCTGCCGCAAAACATCTTGCCAATGCCATGTGCTATGACGACATGATCCGGGTGGCTGATCTGAAAACGCGGTCCAAACGGGATCGCCGTGTTCGCTCCGAAGTCGGCATCACCGATACAACTGTATTGCAGCTGACCGAGTATTTTCATCCGCGCGCGGAAGAGTTTTGCGGCACGCTACCATTGGCTATCGGCCGGTATATTGAAAGGCGGCCAAAACTCTTTGCCTGGGTGGACCGGCGCATCAATCGCGGCCGGCATATCCGGACGGACAGCATGTCGGGCTTTGCCATGCTCTGGTTCGTCGGCGGATTGCGCCGCTGGCGCCGCTCGCTCCTGCGCCATCAGGTAGAGATGGACCATCTCCAGCGCTGGTATAAGCTCGCGCTGGATCATGCGGCGGATGATTACGCGCTTGGTGTCGAAATCATTGGTTGCCGCAGGTTGATCAAGGGGTACAGCGATACGCATGTGCGCGGGCAGTCGAAGTTTGACCGCGTGCTCTCGAGCCTTGATGGCTTGAGAGGGCGTGCTGATGCTGCTGATTGGATCAGACGGTTGCGCGAGGCGGCGCTCAAGGACGAGAAGGGAACCGCGCT
Source organism: Phyllobacterium sp. T2-21 (assembly GCF_055378485.1). Classification (NCBI taxonomy): domain Bacteria; kingdom Pseudomonadati; phylum Pseudomonadota; class Alphaproteobacteria; order Hyphomicrobiales; family Phyllobacteriaceae; genus Phyllobacterium; species Phyllobacterium sp. T2-21. The sequence continues at coordinate 161,694 of NZ_AP027916.1, forward strand.
CGACGGTGCATTGAAAACCATTGCGTCTTTCAGCAGTTGAACCGCAGTCGCGAAAGCCTGGTCCGTCGGTATCGTCAACCCTTTGTTGAAGATGATCGCATCAAGTGGCCTGCCGCCGTTCATCCTTGGGTTACAGGTCACCTGCGCCCGAGGCCATCGTCTGGCCATTCCAAAATGGACCAGCCTCAGCGCCAGTGGTGGCAATCAGACCAGATAGTCACTAATACGAACCCGGATTACCGGGCGGTTGCGCATATAAGCCCCCATCATGTCGGGCGGCGGCAGGCTGTTCGGCCCTGCAGAGCAGGAGACCGCCACCAGGATGCATTCACCACACGGATCGTGGATGCCGATATGCGAGTGAGACCTATCGAAGGGCACTTGAACAGGCTGCTCTGAGGGGCTCTATGAGCGCCGTCGGCAATCCATATCATAACACTCAGGCCGAGAGCTTCATGAAAACACTGAAGGTCGAAGACATCTACACTGCTGGCTATGAGACGTTTGCTGATGTGGCAACGGGCTTGCCAAGGTTCATCGACGAAATCTACAATGCGAAGCGGCTCTATTCGGCGCTTGGCTAGCGATCGCCGGAAGAATTTGAAGCCCAACTTGCCCAACAGGCGGCTTAGTTAGCAACGCCTCGCTGGTCCCGCCCCAGGGGGTCACTCCACCCATCAGAACCCTTCCTGACGCGAGTAAGCTGCAACGGCTCATCCGACAATGTCTGCTCGACCAAGCAAGTGGCGCGCGGTGAAGAGATCAAGATGACCGCCACCGACATTTTTGAACATTGTGATTTCGTCATTGTCGCTGCGCCCTGGATGTCGACCCTGGCACAGATCGAACAGGTCGGCGACGATCTGCTCGCGCGTTATCAGCCCACGGGCAAGCGGTTCGGCCACGTCACCGGATCCTTCGCAGGCGGTCCGGGTATCAACGAAGATGCGGCCGGCTCGCCGTACAACTTGATCGTCCGCTTCGCGCATCTCGGGCATGTAGGCGCCGATCAGGTCGACATGGCAGCCGGACTTGAGCAAGGCACCCTTCACGAGCGGGGCCGTCGCCATGGTTACACAGGACACGATGTCGGCATGCGCCAGGGCGTTGTCCAGATTATCGACGGCAGATATGTCAACAGGCAGATGTCTGAGGTTTTCCGAAAGGTTGGTCGCCTTCTGCGGATGCCGGTTCCAGATCATTACCCGGGTGATCGATGGGCGCACGGTCATATGCGCCTCGATCACGTGCGGCGCGAGACCGCCGGCACCGAGAACGAGCAGCACTTCGGCATCCTTGCGGGCCAAAAGATCGACGGCCAGTGCCGAGTCGGCCGCCGTCTTGCGGAAGGTGAGGGCCGCACCGTCGCAGGTCATCAGCGGCGCGCCCGTCTTGCCGTTGATCAGCGTGACCAGACCCTGTACCGACGGCTCTGGAACCGGGAGCGAAGGATTGTCGGGAAACACGCCGACAAGCTTGATCGCAATCACGTCCCCTGACGCCCAGGCGATCAGAGAAACGAATTTGTTGGCCTCGTTGCCAGTGTCGCTCAGAACCTGTAGGCGGGATTGGGGCATCGTGCCATCGCGGTGGGCACGACGCAGGGCCTCGACCAGGCGGGGATAGTCGAGCAGGGCATGGACGGTATCGGCATTCAGATGCTGCATGGGGCGCTTTCGGATTTGGATATCTGGCTCAGAGCACGCGAGCGAGGAAAGACTTTGTACGAGCGTGCTGCGGATTGGACAGCACCTCCTTCGGCGGACCTGCTTCGACGATGACGCCACCATCCATGAAGATCAGGTGATCGGCAACGTCACGGGCAAAGCTCATTTCATGCGTGACGACGACCATCGTCATGCCGTCCTCTGCGAGCTGACGCATCACGGCCAGGACCTCACCTACCAGTTCCGGATCGAGAGCTGAGGTCGGCTCGTCGAAGAGCATCACCGCTGGCCGCATCGCGAGCGAGCGGGCGATCGCCACGCGCTGCTGCTGCCCGCCGGAAAGCTGTTTCGGATAGTAGTGCGCGCGATCGCTAAGGCCAACCTTGTCGAGCAGCGCTACCGCCTCCTCGATGGCTTCAGCCTTCTTGCGACGCTGGACGATGATCGGCGCTTCGATGATGTTCTCAAGGGCGGTTTTGTGCGGAAAGAGGTTGAAACTCTGAAAAACCATACCCATGCGCTGGCGCTGGATTGCCAGTTCGTTGAACGACATCTGACGCAGCGTGTCGCCGTGCCAGCGCATGCCAACAGGGTTCCCGTCGAGAAAAACGACGCCCGAATCCGGCACTTCGAGATAATTCAGGCAGCGCAGCAGCGTACTCTTACCGGAGCCCGACGGCCCGACGATGCAGGTGACGTCGCCCAGCTTGACGCTCATATCGATGCTGTGGAGCACCCGATGCGTTCCGAAACTCTTGGAGAGGCGCTCGACATTGAGCAGAGGCATGGTGGCAATCATGCGGAAACCTTCGCGCGGCGCGGCGCCCAGAACTTGCTGTAAAACAGGGACGACAGGACAAGGCTGAGTTCCAGCGACTTGCCGTCGTTCAGACGGTGTTCGATGTAATGCTCAATAAGGGTCAGGATAGTTGAAAGCACCAGATACCAGATCGTCGCAACGATCAGCAGCGGGATGGTCTGATAGGTGCGCGAATAGATCATCTGCGCGGAATAAAGCAGGTCCGGAAGCGCGAGCACGCTGACCAGCGAGGTGAATTTCAGCATGGAGATGGTGTCGTTGCCGATCGGCGGAATGACGATTTTCAGCGCCTGCGGCAGCACGATGCGCCGCAGCGTTTGGGAGCGGGTCATCCCGAGCGTTGCGGCCGCCTCCGTTTGTCCAGCGTTGACTGCCTGAATGCCGGCACGGATCATTTCGGCGGCATAGGCACTTTCAGTCAAGGCCAGTCCGAGAACGGCTGCGCTGAAGGGCGTGATCAGCGAATTCATGCTGGCGGACCAGAGTTCAGGTCCGAAGGGAACACCAATCGACACAGTCGGGATCAGCAGCGCCAGATTGTACCAGAAGATCAGTTGAACGAGGGGCGGTACACCACGGAAAAACCAGATCCAGACCCAGCTTGCGGTCTGGAACACTGGATTGCGCGACAGACGCATGATGGCAAGCACCACTCCGATTACAAGGCCAATGATCATGGCGATGAAGGTCAGCAGCAGAGTGCGTCCGAGCCCAGCCAGGATTTCCGCACTGAACATATATTGCGCGACGACCTCCCAATGCAGGTTCTCATTCGTGACCAGGAGGCGAATGAACATGACCACGAAGATCAAAAGAGCAACCCCGCCAATCCACCAGGATGGATGGCGCAGTGGCACCGGTTTGGTCTCGTGAATATTGGGACGCGCCGATGCTGGGGGTTTCTTGTCGTGAGCCATTTGCACCTCTGGCAGAAAAGGATCGGAGCCGCTGCATACGGCTCCGCGATATTGAATCGAGCGGATCATCCACCCTTACTTCGTGACAGGGTTTGCCTTATTGACGAGCAATGCCTTGTCGAGCATGCCGGAACCGTCGACACCCCATTTCGCCATCAGCGCCGTGTAGGTGCCGTCGTCGATCATTGCTTGAAGCGCGTCCCTGAGAACTGGCCCAAGCGGATCGTCACGGCGCACGCCGATGCCGTTGAAGACGGCATTGCTGGTCAGCTTCGATACACCAAAGCGGCCGGTCTGTTTGGCAAGATACTGCAATTTGGCCGAACCTGCCGCGACCATTTCGACACGACCAGACGAAACCGCTAGCTCCGCCGCATTTTGTGTCGTGAACTGTTGCAGGTCGATCGACGCAGCACCTTCCTTGGCGCAAGTTTCAACGCTGACCTTGGTCAAGTATTGGAAATCCCAGGCACCGGTCAGAACAGCAACGGAATGACCGCAAAGATCTTTCTCCGATTGGATGTCCAGGCTCTTTTCCTTAAGGAACGCATAGGCCGTTCCTTCCTTGCGTTGTGGTACAAAATCAAGGACCTCAAGCCGCTCCTCGGTGACGCCAAAGGAGGAGAAACCAGCATCGAAACGCTTGCTAGCCAGCCCTGGAATGATGGCATCGAAACTCGTCGGCGTGAACTTGAATTCGACACCGAGCTTTTCCGACATGGCCTTCGCCATATCGATGCTCCATCCCTTCAACTCGCCGGTTTCGACGAATTCATCGGGTGGCCAGTCGTTAAACGCAGCCACATTGACACCATTCTTCTGGTATTCCGACGGAACTGCGCCGTGCAATTTCTGATCGACGCCCGCGGCATTGGCTGATGCCGCTATGGCGATGACCAGAACCGTTCCGGCAAGAAGCTTGCTGGCAAGAGCTTTGATCGTCATGTCATTCCCCTTTCTTGTCTTTATTTGCTCCTCCGGTTCGCACCGGAAACAGGCCACTCAAAATTGGAGATTGAACCTGTGATCCAATTGTGCGAACGTTCTCACAATACAAGCATCTGTTTTTCGCATCCGTCAAGGGATAAAGTTCACGAATGCCATTTCGTCTGGAAATTCCAACAAAGGGGCCTGTCAAATATAGGCCTGGCGTTGTATCCGAAACCGACCGACCGCATTCGTCGCTTTCATTCCCGCCGAGGTCCGGTCGATTTTCAGCGGTGAAGATGTTGATGCAGTCAGTGACGGGAAAGTGGAATGGCAGACAAACGCGCTGACAAAGTGACGATTACCGAAGTTGCGAAGCGGGCTGGAGTGAGCACAGCAACGGCGGGCCGCGTTCTGGGCGGTTACGGTTATACCAGCGAGGAAAACAAGGAAAGGGTGCGCCGCAGCGCCGAGGCTTTGGGTTACCGTCCCAACTTGCTCGCCCGCAGCCTGATCACTGGCAAAACCAAGACAATCGGCGTCGTCGCAGGCGATATCCAAAGCCCGTTTTATGCCAGCATCCTGCGAGGGATCGCCGACGTTGCACGTGCCCAGGGCTTCGGTGTACTGCTGACCAACAGCGACGAACTACTGGAGCGCGAGCTCGAAGCTGTGCAACTGCTGCTCGAAAAACAGATCGATGGATTGATCGTCGCACCTTGCGACACATCCGCTTCGCACCATCTGCATGCTGCCGCTGCCTCAGGCTGCCCGATCGTCCAGATAGACCGACGCGTCAATGGGCTTCCTGCCGATTCGGTGACATTAGACAACCGCGGGGCGGCGAGCGAGAGTGTCGCGCAGTTGCTTGCCGCGGGCCACCGCCGGATCGGCATGGTGGCCGAGTTGGAGCGCTGGGAATTCGGGGATATGGCAACTTTCATCGACCGGGTCATCGAGGGATCGATCGATCCCGCAAGCCTGTTTCCCAGCTGGCAACGCTTGTTTGGCTATATTGAGGCGCACCGTGCGGCTGGACTTTCGATCGACCGCAGCCTCATCGGCCGGGTGGGAACCTATTCGGTGACGGCGGCAAGAACGGCGACGATGGACCTTCTTTCGCGTCCCGATAGGCCAACGGCGCTGTTTACCGCAGACGGATTGATGTCGGCTGTTGCAATGGATGCGGTCACCTCGCTCGACCTGCAGATCCCGACAGACCTTTCACTGATCTGCTTTGACGATCTCGACTGGATGAGCTTCCTGAAGCCTGGCATCACGGCGATCGCGCAGCCCTTGACCGAGATGGGAGAGGCTTCCGCCCGCCTCATTCTCGCGCGGATCGGCGGGGAGTGTGGCGAAGAGCAGCACCAGGTGTTGAAGCACAGGCTGGCGCTGCGCGGTTCGGTCACGGCGCCTCAGGCCGAAAGAGTCTGAAGCTCCGGCACGTCCCCCGAAAGTGCGATCGGCGCGCCATGGCCGACGGCCCCGAAATAGCGGCATGTTTCGGCGGCTGCGATTGCGGCTGCCGAGAGCAGAATCTGAGGCGTCTCACCCGCAACCAGTCCGTAAAGCGTGCGTGCAATAAAGGTGTCGCCGGCGCCGAGTGTATCGACCAGTTCGGCGGGGGAGGCGGGAACCTCGAACTGGCCTTCAGCTCCCAGAAGTATCGCGCCCTTGCTACCACGTGTGATCAGAGCCCATTTTGCGCCCCCCGCACGGAGCTCGGTTGCCACGGCCACCGCCTCGTCGCTCGTCAGGTCGCCGCCGGAGACCGATGCCAGGAAACAATGGGGCGCAATCGCGCGGCGATGACCGGGATCGCGGCGGGTCGAGAAATCATAGGACAGCAATGTCTGTGCCGCCGCCGCCGCAACATGGTTGTCCAGCCCGCTCGATTGCCCGATATGCACGGCTGTGAAATCCTTGAGGAACGCGATATCGTTATCGACCGGTGAAAACATCGATACGCCGAGGTCAGCGCGCACAAAGACCCGGTCGGCATCGCGATGGCCGATGATGCAATATGCAGTCGGTCCGTCAAGGATGCGCAGCCTCGTCAGATCCACGCCCTCATCAAGGAGCGCGGCCTCTATCAGTTTGCCTGCTGCGTCTTGGCCAATGGCTCCGATATAGGTTGAGTATCCGCCAAAACGCCGGATAAACACGGAAACGTTGAGGCAGTTTCCGCCGGGAAACATCGCGCCTTTGGAAATGTAGCAATCAACGACATTGTCGCCCATCGCAGCAATTTTGATCATCTGGAGTCTTTCCGATTGACAAGTTGTGAGAACGTTCGCACATTGCGTAAAAGCTGTCAACGCGAACGATGATCGGGACGGTTGGTAGCAATGTCGGAATGAAAATGCCCTCCGGCAGCGCTTCCAACCGCGCCAGGACAGGAAGAATGTTCGACAGCCGGATTTCAAAAGCAGCGCCGCGACGGCGCCAATACCCAAGAGGATTCTATGAAAGCTACCCTTAGTCCGGATATCGCCAAAGCGCTTGAGGCGCTCGCGAAAAAGCCTGTTTCCCAAGTCTTTCTTGTCGCCTGCGGCGGCTCGCTGTCCATCATGCATCCGGGCAAGTATTTTCTCGACCGCCATTCAAAGACCATCACGTCAGATGTTTACAATGGCGATGAATTCGTCTGCCGCGATCCGATGAAACTCGATGCCGACGCCATCGTCATCCTATGCTCGCAGACGGGAACAACCCGCGAGACCGTGCGCGCCGCCAGACATGCCAAGGAAAAGGGTGCAACCGTGATCGGCATGACGCTCGATCCGTCATCGCCGCTCGCCGATGCGGCCGATTTCGTGCTGCGTTACCAAGCGTCCTACACGACAGGCATTGCCATCGACGCTGCAGATAGCAACTACGCCATCCTCTACATGCTGCTCGCCGGCCTGGTAAAGATTGCCGACGGAGCCGACTATCTGCCTTCTCTGCTAAAGAGCCTCGGCAACCTGCAGCCGGCCATCGAGGCGGCGCATGTGCGGTACGCCGATCTGTTCACGAGCTTTGCCGAGCGTTTCAAGGATCGCGATGTGATCTATACGACGGCGAGCGGCGCGAACTATGGCGCCGCCTATTCCTTTGCAATCTGTGTCTTGATGGAAATGCAGTGGATCAATTCGCAGGCTATCCATGCCAACGAATTCTTCCATGGACCGTTCGAAGTCGTCGACAAGGATACATGCTTCATCACGATGATCGGCCTCGACGATACCCGCCGCTTGGAAGAGCGGGCACGCGACTTCCTCTATCGTTTCGGGGACAAGGACAACATACTGGTGCTCGATGCCAAGGATCTGGATCTTGCTGGAATCGACGACCAGTTCCAAGGTTATCTGGTACCTCTCATCTTTTTCGATGCTCTCTGGAAATTCGCCTATAAGCTCGCCGCACACCGCAACCAGACCATGCTGGAAGCCCGCCGCTACATGAAGAAGATCAGCGACTACTGATCGCCGGATCCGGCAGGCCGCCCGTCTGCCGGATGACTCCGAAGTGTGGAGCCAGTAGACCCCGGGCGCTGTCACGTTGTTGACGGGTTAATCGATCTTGTACAATCGGTTGGGTATGAACACTGTCTCTATCAGTTACAAGAATTACCGTTTTACGGGGACTGTATAAAGGGCTCTATCGCAAACGCATTAGCAATTTGTCTGAGATCCCCTGCAAAGTGATCCTTTATGAAGTATGGCTTTTGAGCCGATAGGGATATCGAGAATGCCAAGCAAACGACACAAGCCCAGCGATTTTTTCAATTCGCCCTTGATGATGTCGATTGCCTATCGAGAAAGCAAGCACAGCAACAGCTGTGACTAGTCTGGTACCGCACCGCTGCGAATGTCTTGGCCATCTGAGAAACCTCGCCTGGCGTGCAATAGCCATCTATCATGGATACGATCTAGTGGCGGTAAACATGGACGCCATCACACCTTGGCCGCAGCCTCCGCTATTTCGAGCGCGAACGTCTGCAAGAAGTCTTCGCGCGTAATTTGCCCCGTATCGACCGCCTTTGCGTTGCCGCCTGCAACGACCGCCACGTCTTCGATGCCAATGACTTTGAGAATCAGTCGAAGATAGTTCGTCGCGATATCGCGATCACGGATCGGAGAGCCTTCCGCATAGACCCCGCCTGACGCCAAGAGGATCGTGCATGATTTACCATGTACGAGACCTTCGCCATTGAAACTCAGCGTCACCCCCTTGCGCACGATGTGATCGATATAAGCCTTGAGCACAGCGGGGATATTATAGTTGTAGACCTGCGTGCCGATCGCGATGTGGTCGGCCTCCAATAGTTCGGCCACAAGCTCGTCCGAAAGACGCCCATTACGGCATCTACCCAGACCCCAGGGACTGCCGCACGATCCTGGAAAGTCAGGATTTCCCCGACTGCGCAGGGGAAAGCTTATGATTGCACAGAGGCGCTTGCCAGCCACGTCTCAAAGCTGCCTTCCAAGCGTTTCAACTCACCGGTGTCATGCATATAGACTGAAACCGAAAAATCATCTGACGCGTCCATGAAGAGTATGTCGCCGTCGTCCTCAGCCATGGCGACGAGAAATTGCGTGCGCTCAAGGAACGATTTTTGCTTTTCACCTTTTGAGGCGTTGATCTCCGCGTATGATTTCAACACTTCCCATGCCATCCGGTCCTTCGCCGCGCCGTGAATGGAGGAGATTTCGCCCAGCCTTTCTTCACTCCAGAAGAACCATGGAGTGCCGGTCGAATCCGGGAATTCATCTTTGAATTCGTTGTAGCTCACATAGCAATAATCATCGAAAACAGTCAGGAAACTTCTATATGAATCTGGCAACGCCCTTCCGATTTCGCTTTCTATCTGATCGATAAGCATTTCCGTAAAATCTTTCTGTCCGATGGTTAGATTTTCAGGAGTTGCGCGACAAAAGCCACGCGCTGTCGTCTCCAAATTCATTTAGACCGCGACCGATCTACATTTTCTTGCGATTGATCTGCACTGAACCGTTGAAGATCAATAACAACGGCACGAGCCGGCGGTAAATTGTGCATACGTTCCCGCCACTCCTCTTGCCAATTTTTATTGCTCGCGAGGCCCTCTTCGACCCTGTCCGTCATCAGATAATTTGAGACCAGATTGGTTATTGAATAAGGGAGTTTCTGGCTCGCCCGGTTGTCGATTTAAGCGGTTCGGCGTTTGTGATCGTTGGCACTACGGCAGGCCGCGGGATGATTTCGAGAATGTCTGGAAGCAGGGCCCTATCGCCTATGCGAAGTACGCCAAGACTCCGCTTTTGCTTTTCCATGGAGAGGAAGATGAGACGGATCCGCTGGGCCAATCCATGGAGTTGTGGCGCGTTCTGAAGCAATATGGCGCACCAGTCGCGCTCTATGTGTGTCCGCGCGAAAGTCACGACGACACAGCTTACAATTTTCTTGCGACGGTCAGTCGTGAGCCGTGGCACGGGGTAGATCTCCGACGTCACATGTTGAGTTTTTTGCGCGCGGCCCTGGTTGGCCAGCCTCATCCCTTGAGGGAAGCGCAATGCAGCTCCGAAGCGCAGCTGCCCCCTGCTTGTAAAATGGCGCTGTAAACTTAACTTGCCAGTCATACCGTTGACCGACAATGGGTGATGATCAACATTCGCGACCAGTTCTATCGCTGTCATCGTTTTTCAGCCGAAATCATCGTCGAAGCGGTATGACCGTACTTCCGCTTTCCTCTGCGCTTTCGCATGGTTGAAGACGTGCTGGCGTCCAAAGGGATGATCGTCACCCACAAGACGATCAGGCTTTTGGACAAAAAAATCGGGCAGGACATTGCCAAAAAAGGATTGCCGGCGGATACCCCGTCCTGGCGACAAGTGGGTCAGGGATCGCCATGGGCCCTCACAAATCTGCTTCCGATTGCATTGTAGCCACCGATTATGAATTGGTCAGCCGCGTGAGGTCATCCATACGCCAACCAACGTCACCGCGAGCCCGGCGAACATCGCGAAAGTCAGAGGCTCCGAGAACAATATCCATGCCCATAGCATTGTCACGGGTGGGCTGAGGTAGATGGCGGCGCTCACCCTGGCAACCGGGAACAGCCGAAGACTGGTATAGTAGACCGCATAGGCGAGGAACGTTGCGATCAACACCAGCCAGGCCATCCCGATTGCGAAGTCTCGGGTCATCGGTGGAGCAAGGCTACCCTGCGTCAAAGCGCACAGGCCGAAGAGAACCGAACCTGTCAGGGTCTGGATGCAGAGGCTCTGATGGACCGGCATATGTTGCGTCTTGCGTCTCCTGTGCAGGACCGAGGCGACGGCGAACACCAGCATCGAACCGACCGTCAGACCGTACGCCCAGATCGGAGCGGTGCCGAAACTGAGGCTGTCGAAGGATACAATCAAGACGCCGGCGACGGCAATCATGGTGCCCAGCCATTGCCGGTGCGTCAGCCGTTCACCGAGGACAGGTTGTGAAAGGGCGGCAATGGCCAGCGGAAGAAGGTCGGCGATGAGCGCGACCAGCCCGGTTGGCACCTTTTGCTCGATGGCAAGCGCGAAGCCGCCCAGATAAAGGAAAACCGCCATGATACCGAACAGTGCCTGATCCCTGACCGCACGCATCGATATCCTTGGTCCGATGGCCAACGCGAATGGCAAAAGGATTAGGCCGGACAGCAAAGTCCGCCAGAAGAGCAGAAGCATGACGCTCGCCTCCTGGTTCGCATATCGAATACCGACGAAGCCCGAACTCCATCCGATAATGAGAAGCGTGGCGAGCAATGGCCATAACAGAGGATGGCGACTGGCAGCGACGAAAAGTAGAGAGGTGTCGGTCATTGGGGCTCTATCACGAGGAACACGATCTACTGGTACGGGGAAAGCGCAGAAACCGCACATGACAAATATCGATGTGCGCATGACATTCCTTAAATTGCTGTCATGATCTGCGAGGTTCGTGGTAGGCTCCTTCCACGGACAATCAGACGGATACGGCCATGAACGAGCTGAACAGTCGCCGCCTCGAAATCGACGCTCTGCGGGCGCTTTGCGCAATCCGCCAACATGGCGGCATTACAAGAGCCGCCGCCGCTCTCGGTCTCTCCCAATCCGCCGTGAGCCATAAAATCAAAAGGCTTGAGGTTAGCCTAGATTGCGAGCTGCTCGGACGGAAATCGGGAGGACCGATGTTCACAGCCGCTGGCGAAGACCTGCTGGACTACGCTGGCCGCATCCTTGGGCTGCACGACGAGGCGCTGATAAGTCTGTCCAAGACACCACTCGCCGGAAGACTTCTACTGGGGCTCACCGAAGACACTGCATGTACTGATCTCGCTCGCATCCTCGGCCGCTTCAGGCGGCTTCACCCAAACGTTGCGGTCCGAACCAAGGTCCGCATGAGCTTGGTCCTCCGCGCCATGCTGGAGCGCGGAGAACTTGATGCCGCAATCGTCCAGGTCTTCAGCCACGAGGCGCGACCGGGCGACGTGGTCCTTTACAGAGAGGACCTTCACTGGGTGAAGCATCCCGAGTTGATGATCCGGCAGGATGAACCGATACCGTTTTTGTCGTTCGATGACGAATGTTTCTATCGACAATGGGCACTCGACGTCGGCCAGGAGAACTCAGTTCTCGAAACCGTGTTCGAGTGCTCAAGCGCTGCTGGGATTGTGTCCGCCGTCAACGCGACAATGGGTGTGGCGTTGCTGAGTGACCGCCATATACGTGGCGAGATGCAGATAATGACCGACCGATTGCCTGTGCCGCCATCCTTGGCTTACGTCGTTCGGCGGGCACGTAAGACGAGAAATCCGGCTCTCGATAGCCTGGTCGCGGAAATCGAGAGGGACATTGGTCGTCAGGGTGGATTGGCACTGAGTGGCTGATATGAGTGCGTCTGCAAAGGGGCGCGTCACCGTCCGGCAACTCTACCGACCTCATCCCGGCCGTCGCAATTGGCGCTTGATGCTGTTAAAAGCGGACATGCAACTCGCGGTGAGGCGCGAAAGGTGACGGAGACTTTGGCTGGATATAACAGATGGAAGTTTGAGAGGCAGGCTGCGTGGGATCGCAGTTACGAATTCTTGAAACTCTTCGTCAGCCTTCCATCTTGGAAGCACAAATTGATCCAAACGCCGTGCTAGTTGTGTGTCACCCGCGATCGCATCACGCGCTTCGGACACCCCAAGAGAAACGAGGGAAGCTTTGATCTCGTTGCGCAAATATCTCAAGAGCTGGAGAATTACGCGCTGTTCTCTGGGAGTTCCAGCGAGCAGATTGTGGACCTCGTCAAACACCAAAACACGTACGTTGTGGCTTTTCAGCTTTAGGACAGTTCTTATCTCTAGCTCCATGAGAGTTAAACGTTCGTGGACATTGGCACCCATAGCCATGAGCAACTGTCCATATATCCTGCGTTCGGTAGGGCGAGAGGTCAACGTAATCGCTAGCACGGGTATCGTCTCCGTGCCGGTGGTATGATCGATGACTGGCGGATGATCACGTTTGCGCGTCTGTTCGTCCATCGATACTTCGATCAAATACCGACAACTCTCTTTCTCGCTCCCGATGTCGATCTCCGGGCAGACGCCATCGCTCCGGGCTTTCGGGTATCGAGGCCCGCGGGAATGGCTCTTGCGACCTTCCAGCGCCTCCGGTCGCATTTCAGATTGCTTCATCTTGCCGATCGCTATCGGCGGATAGCGTTGGAGTACTTGGGTGGCCAGTACCGCGCGCTGAAGCGAGCCTATGGCCCGGGCGAGGAGGCGGAGCGTGTTGCGAGCGAACTTGCGCTTGCCGGTGAGAACTATTGGCTTGCCGTCCTGCATCGGACGCTTGCCGCCCACGACGATTTCTGTGACGGTGGTTTCGAGGCGCTCAGGGCACTCCAATAGAAGCTAAGGGCCGCGACACGCGTCGGGGTACGATTGAGTTCGGCATATGCAGGGGGGACTTTGGCGTCCTCACTCTGTTCACGGAGTCGTCCGACTCCGGTTTCCCCCTCCGCCTCCGCGCTCTCAGTGACAGCGAGGGTCTCTCCAATTATCGCTCCAAGGACTGAAGTTTTGCCAACAACGGTTACCTCATCCCGGACCTCTTCGTCGCGGGGGGGCAATAATGGGCCTCAGGGGTGCCTGTCTCGCTGGAAGTGTGACCGTTTGTTCTTGATTTGTTCCAAGTCGCCTGATATATCGGTCTTGTGATTTCGATGGCCAACTCCAGGGTGGTCGCGCTCTGTCAGGCTAGGGCGTGTGTGCAAAGCAGTGCGTAAGGTTACTTTGTGGTTGAAATATTAATGAGTCTGCAGCAAGGTAACTCCGCCGCGGAATGCCGCGGAATGCCGCGGAGGCCGAATTTGGGCAAGGACGGTCGGGACGCCGAGCGCGTAACTACCACACTGACGCGGACGCAGAAGGCGGAGCTTGATCGTCTTGCGAAAGCGCAAGGCGTGAAAGTAGCCTGGCTGGTCCGGCGAGCAGTCGACAGATTTTTGGAAGAATCCGCGGGCGGGCCGATGTTGCCGCTGGATCTAAAAGGGGGCGAAGATGCAAAGCGCTGAACTCTTCGCCGGCTGTGGCGGGCTGGCGCTCGGAATGTCGCAAGCGGGATTTCGGCATCAGCACATGGCGGAGTTCGATCATGACGCTGTCGCGACGGTCCTGCACAACAAGGCAAAGGGCGTGGAGCACGTTCGCGATTGGCCGATGGGTCTTCAGGATGTGCGGGAGATCGATTGGAAGAAGCTGACCTCCCTCGATCTGGTTTCAGGTGGCCCCCCATGCCAGCCGTTTGGAATTGGCGGGAAGAAACATGGTCAGGACGATCGTCGTGACATGTGGCCGGAAGCCATTCGAGCGGCGCGGGAGGCAAAACCTCGGTCGTTTCTATTCGAGAACGTCAGGAACCTCGCTGGTCCCCGTTTCCGCCCCTACCTAGAGTGGATCGTCTCGCATCTGGAGCGGCCGGGCATGGTCCGCAAATCAGATGAATCGCACGCGGAGCATCGCGCGCGGCTGACGGCGTCGAGGACTCGCAAGGAATTCAACGTTGTTTGGCAGCTTGTGAACGCCGCCGATTTTGGCGCGGCCCAGATCAGGCACCGCGTGTTGATTTTTGGAATCAGAAGCGATCTCGATGTTCTCCCGACTCCCATGATGCCAACCCATAGCCGTGACCGACTTCTCTGGGAGCAGTACATCACTGGTGAATATTGGACGAGACATGGCCTGAAGAGCGGCCGCGCTCCAATTCTGCTGCAGGATCGCGCGCGCGTTGAGCGATTGAAGCGGGCTGACGTCGAGCCGGCTGGAGCCCCGTGGGTCACCCTCCGTGATGCGTTAAGGGGCCTCGGCGAACCGAACGGAAAGCGTAACCACGTCCTTCAGGTTGGCGCGCGGGTGTATCCGGGCCACACAGGAAGTCCTTTGGATCTTCCCTCGAAGGCCTTGAAAGCGGGCGATCATGGTGTTCCCGGCGGCGAGAATATGATGGTTCGCGACGATGGGTCGGTTCGCTACTTCACCACGCGTGAAGCCGCGCGACTGGTGGGGTTGCCGGATGACTACGAGTTTCCGCGGTCGTGGACAGAGAGCATGCGGCAGCTAGGCAATGCGGTCCCGGCTCCTCTTGGAGCCGCGGCTGGTGGTTGGCTGGCCGCGCAGCTTGATGGTGGAAGGGCCAGCGGTGGCCTGGCCTCCGCTCGCCGCGCGGCGTAATTTTGGTTTTATATCAGTCGGAGTGCGAGTCGCGGCCGTTAGACCTCGTTTCGGCTATCGAGGGGGTTTAGTGGATGGCGTTGGCACCAGATCGAGCCGCGATTAAGGCACTTGAGGACGCGCTTGCTGCGGTGCTCGCGGCGGCCGGCAGCAATCCTCCTCAGGCGGTTGTTCGACGGATTCGTGAAGGTCTGGCCATACACGCCGACGCGGTGGAAGCGGCGCGCTCGGCTACCGATCCAGTTCGCATGCCTCGCGCGACCTTCGATCCCGCCGACCCCAAGGCGATCGGCCGAATGGTCTCTATCGCGCTCATTGCGCAGCCTCTGGTCGCATTGACAGATGTCCGGCCGGCATACGGTTCTGGCGTCTACGCGATCTACTATCGTGGCAATCACCCGCTCTATGCCGGCATCTCTGGATCCGAGACACCGATCTATGTCGGCAAGGCCGACCCGGCGAAAGATGATGCCAGTACCACGCGGGAACAGGGCGCGAAGCTTACGGCGCGTCTACTAGAGCACGCTGGGACGATCGGCACAGCGGAAGCCTATGCTGACAAGCTTCCATCCCATTTGTCGTCCATAGAATTGGCGGACTTTGTCTGCCGCCGCCTCGTGTGCGCGACGAATGCCCAACTTGTCGCCGAGAAGCATCTCATTCGGACATTCTGGCCAATCTGGAACTCGGAGACCAAGGCCTGCTGGGGAATGAGCAAGCATGGTGACGCGGCGACCACGCGAGCCAATAAGCGCTCTCCATGGGACGTCGCGCATCCTGGGCGGCTCTGGGCATTGGATGAGCGGCTGGCGGATTCGCTGACGCCAGATGAAATCGCCAAGCGGATCGTCGCGACCCTGGAGCGGGTGCCGGCACGACAGGATCATGCCGTGCTACTGGAGGAGATGTTGGCCGGATTTCGTCAGGACGATGCCGTGTCAGTGGAACCCGACATTCCGCCGGTGGGTGAGAACGTCGCGGGTCCCGAACCGGATGAGGCTGGCGGTGTCGACGACGAATGAGACGGATACCGCGAGAAGCGCGCAGATGTCTCGCATTCGGGGGCGCGACACCAAGCCAGAAATGCGCGTGCGTCGGGCGCTTCACGCGGCGGGATTGCGATATCGTCTGCATGCGAGCGATTTGCCCGGAAAGCCTGATCTTGTCTTTCGGCGCCGGCGGATAGCTCTGTTTGTCCATGGGTGCTTCTGGCACCAGCATCCGGATCCGAATTGCAAGCTTTCAAGAATGCCGAAGTCGAAGCTCGATTTCTGGCGCCCAAAACTTGAGGGCAATAGGTTGCGGGACGAAAAAAACCGATCCGCGCTCGAAGCAGAAGGTTGGATCGTCGTCGAGGTTTGGGAGTGCGAGACCAAACCTGAGCATCTGCTCCGACTGATCGCGCGACTTCAGACATCAAACGCGCTGGGCACAGCGGAAGATAAATCCCGACCAAGGGTCGGGGCAAAGGTGGGGAAATGACTCAGGAACTGGACCTCACGCCCGCGCCGCGCGTGCTGCAGATGCTCGGCGAAATCAATCTTGAGCAGTGGCGATGCCTGGCCGAGCTTATCGATAATTCGATGGATGGCTTCATTGACGCCGCCAGGGCCGACACGCCGATCGCTCAGCCCGAGATCACGATCAGCATTCCAACCGCCGACACCGAGAACGCGCGCGTGTCCGTGAAGGACAATGGGCCTGGCATGTCCCTGGAGACGTTGGAAAATGCCCTTCGCGCGGGCTGGTCGGGCAACGACCCGCTGTCGAAGCTCGGGCTTTTTGGCATGGGCTTCAACATCGCCACCGCGCGTCTCGGTGTCGTAACCGAGGTCTGGACTAGCCGGCGGGGAGATCCGGAGCAAGTCGGTGTCCGCATTGATCTGGAGGAGCTTCGATCCTCCGGGAATTACAAAGTGCCCCGCCAGACCCGAGCCAAAGCTAATCATGAGGATCACGGCACGGAGATTGTCGTGACGCGGCTAAAGCCGGAGCAACGCGCCTATCTGGCGCGAGCGAACAACCGCACGACCATTAAGAAACATTTGGCCAAGACGTATTCGGCGCTTTTGTCCAATTCCGAAGCTGGCGCGATCCGACTGATGTTGAGCGGCGCGAGGGTCACACCGCTCCGTCCTTGCGTCTGGGACGCGAGCCGGTCGATCGAGCTGCCTGATGGCACCGCCGTCAGCGCGGTGGAGCAGTTCGATGTCGCTCTCGCCCCGCGCCGATATTGCGAGCATTGCATGCGTACGTTGACGAGCGATCAGGAACACTGCCCAACCGGAAGCATCCACTGCGCCATCGTGGAGACCCCGCGAAGAGTCAAAGGCTGGGTCGGCATCCAACGATACTTGGACAAGACCGATTTCGGTATCGACTTTATCAGAAACGGCCGGAAAATTGAGATTGGAAGCAAGGATCTTTTCATCTGGAACGACGGGGAGACTCAGGAGGTCGAGTATCCGATCGATGATCCGCGAAGCCGAGGTCGCTTCATAGGAGAAATCCACCTCGACCATTGCCAGGTGAGTTACACCAAGAACCGTTTCGAGCGTGACGATCCGGCATGGAATGAGATGCTCCGGGTGGTCCGCGGCGAGGGCCCGCTGCGGCCCAACACCGCGCGCCAGAAGGGTTTCGATGGCAATCAGAGCCCGTTGTACAAGCTTTTCCAGGCGTTTCGCCGCACCAGCCCTCAAGGCAAGAATGGTCTGTGGTCTCGTATCATGGTCGTCCAGGACAACGATCGCGCCCAGCAGATGGCCGGCCTGTTCGCCAACGCCGACGCCGATTATCTGACGGACGAGCGTTGGTGGCAGCTTGTCGAGGAGCAGGATGTGAAGATCCTCGGCGACACGCCTGGCGGTGGAGACGGGGCGGCAATTCCCGCGGGCTTTCTTGGGGGCGATTCCAATCCGGAAGGTCCAGACAGTGGCGAAAGCAGCACCCCACCCAGCGGCGAACAGGCTCCTGTGGCATCCGCGTCAGCACCCGAGCCGGCGGCCCCGGCGCGGCGGCCGATATTCGAACTCACCCGCAAGTACATCCATCCCACCTACCGCGCGGAGTTTGACGTGGAGGCTTTCGCCGTCGACCCAACTGACCCACAACTACCGCCAGGGCAGCCGTGGGCGATCCGCTTGGATAACGTTGCGACACGCACCTATTCTTACCTTGTCGATACAGCCCACGACGTTTTTCGATCCTCGACGATGACACCCCTCGACGCCTTGCTCGTCGATCTGACCTATCGGACGATTGAGTTCCTTCGCGGGCATAGCCAAGATGCGACGTCGGCAAGTGTACTCGCGGATTTTCGAGCAGAGTATTGTGGCGATACTCGGCTGGACGAGCAGGAAATTATAGCGCTCGCCGGTAATATCCTGAGCGATATCTGCCGTTCGGTGGCCGGCCTTATTAACGGGCAATCCGCCGAGGCCATGTATGGTGAGCTCTCGGATCGCGAGAAGGAAGGAATCGCTCGCCGAATGGCTGGTCGTGGCGTCGCTGATCCGCGAGCGCTCATCGTGGACGGCCGATATTGGGACTACGCGGACGGCGGCACAGTCCGCCGATTATTCATAAGACATCCCGAGCTATTTCTCGATGGAAAGTATTGGGAGGACGCATACGCCGTCCTTGATTTCGGGGCCCACGAGGTGACGAACGATGCGAGGGCGGCGACGGTCGCACGCTATGACGCCTATCTGGGGGACGCCATTTGGCTCTCTGATCAAACGCCAGCGGACCTGGCGCGCGCCTCACGCGACACCGTGATCCGAGCGACTTGTTCGCTCCGGCTCCTCAGACCGGATGTTGCGGTGTGACCTCAGAGCCCTTCCTCCACACCCAGCGACTACTCAAGGGGCCATGGCAAGCCTTCGAACGGGATGTTGCTCGGCTGCTGGTGTGCAACGGGTTTGAGGATGTCAGGCTCATTGGTGGTTCGGGTGACGCTGGTGCCGACGTCCTCGGGGTCAAGAACTCCGAGTTGTGGGTAATCCAGTGCAAATTCACAACCGGCGGTTATCCATCGCCGGCGGCTGTGGATCAGGTAGGCGAAGCGGCGCGCTATTATCAGGCTGATCGACTCTACGTCGCCACAAGCCGTCGCGCCGGACCAGCGATGCATGCGTCGGTTCGCCGTTGGGCAGCGCTCGGCATTCAGATTGGTATTCTTGAGCCGGCGACCTTGCTCGAGATGGCGCGGCGCAGCCCGGAATATCCGCCCAGCAGACGCGATCTTCGCGACTATCAGCTCGAAGCCGTGGATCGATTTGTCGGGTCTCTACGCGAAACGGGCCGCGGACAGGTCGTTCTCGCGACCGGACTTGGAAAGACGGTCGTCTTGGCGGAGAGCATCGCTCAGCTCTTCCGCGATGAGGCGATCCCCGGGGGGCGGGCATTGGTGCTCGCCGGCACAAGGGAGTTGGTTGATCAGTTGCAGAGGGCTTTTTGGGACCAGCTTCCAAAATGGGTTCCGACGCACCGCCTGATCGGTGGCGAGTTTCCGAGCGAGTGGAATGGGATCACGTTCGCGACCGTTCAAAGCGCTGTATCTCGCCTCGATGAGTTACCCGACTTCGGGGTCGTGATGATCGACGAGGCGCACCATGTCGGCTCCGACACCTTCCGCCGTGTGACGGATAAAATGGCCGAGGCTATGATCGGCGGTGTCACGGCGACCCCGTGGCGGGGCGACGGCTATGATATCGACCACTTGCTGGGCCCACCTGTCGTGCGGATCGGTATCGCTGAGGGCCTGAGACGAGGATTTCTCTGCGAGGCGGATTACCGGCTGCTCGCCGACAACATTGATTGGTCGTTTGTGCGATCGCACTCGCGCAACAGCTATTCGATCACGCAGCTCAACAAGCTCTTGCTGCTGCCAACGCGTGATGAGGAGGCGGCGCGCGCGATCCGGGACACCTTCGACAAGGAGGTCCGACGCTCGGCGATAATATTCTGTTCCTCCGTGACCCACGCCAAAAGCTTCGCGGCCATGTTGAGGCTGTTCGGCTTTCGCGCTGAGCCGATCACCGGCGACATGACGCCTCGGGAACGTGATCGGACAATGGCGGCCTTTCGAAAGGGCTCGCTCGACGTTGTCACAACTCGCGACCTGTTCAATGAAGGCGTCGACGTACCGGACGTTGACATGATCGTCTTCATGCGCGTCACGCACAGCCGTCGGATCTTTGTGCAGCAATTGGGTCGGGGTCTGCGCATCAGCCCGAGGAAGAAGAAAGTCGTCGTTCTCGATTTCGTCAGCGACCTGCGCCGCCTCGCGGAGGTTGTAGAGCTTGAGAAGGCTGTCCGAGGGGACGTTGAACGGCTGCGTCTGCCAGGCGTCATACAGTTCCGTGATGAGGGCGCCGGTACATTCATGCTCGATTGGATGAAGGACCAGGCCGATCTGTTCACCCGTGAGGGTGATCCAACACTAGAACTGCCTGCCTTCGATTTCCCGGCGCCTTATACCAGGGGCGGTATTCAATGACTTCCATTTCAACGGCCCTACGTGACAACCTGAGGGACAAGCTTTGGCAGCAGTGTGATGACCTTGGCTGGATGTCGCTCCAAGACGTCGAGCGGGCGCGCTACTATGAGCTTTGGACACGGGATGCCTCAATCGGCGGACAACTTGCGCATGTGATGGATGCCCGGAAGGTGCGCGTCTATATCAAGGATTCCCTGGTGAAGCCCTATGTCAGGGCGCGGCTGTCCTTAAATGAAGGCGAAGTCTGGCGCTTGCTTGGGCTTACGGCCATCGATCGCGTTGTTCACGTCTATATCAAGCCACATGGACGGAGAACCGAGGACGGTCGGGTAATCGGCTGGGGGCGGAGCCGAGATTGGAAGTCTGTCTTGATGGCGGTCTTCGAGCGCGGTCGCGCGCAAAGTTCGTTTACGTCGTTCGGTGTCGTCCTACTCGAGAGCGGGAAGACCGAGGCCGAACGATCCCGCAACCTTGTTAGAGAGGCCGCGCAGAGGCTTGGCATCGAAAAACTCGCCTGGTTGGAGTGATCATGAGAGATAAATATCCGGGCTGGTATCCAAAGTCGGCGGTCAAGGCCTCAGCGTTGTGGGACAACGCCATTTTTGTCCCTGACGCGAATGTTTTGCTGCACTGCCTCCGGCACCCCGCCGCAGTTCGCGAAGAACTTTTGCGGCTGTTCGACGCGCTAAAAGAATCTCTGTGGATTCCATATCAGGTTGGGTTGGAGTTTCATCGTAATCGCTTGGATGTTGAGCTTGGCGCGCAGGATGCTTACGATGTCTTGATCAAAGACCAGGAAGCGACGATCGAGAAGGCGCGCGAGCGGCTCAGGCAACTCCGCGCTCATCCCACGATAAGCGTGCCGAAAGAATTGGCTGCCTTGGATATGTTTTCGGCGGACTTTCGCGCGCGAATGGCAGCCTCGCGGGCTGCCCACCCGACCGTGGACATCGCGGCCGCTGTCACTCGCCTGACGCAACTCTTGGATGGTCGAATTGGTGATAAGTGGAAGCCCGAACAGCTCGCCGCACTTAAGAAAGAGGGTGATGATCGCTATGCGAAGAAGATCCCGCCTGGATACAAGGACGCGAAAAAGGATGTTGGCGAGTTCGATAAGTACGGTGATCTGATTATTTGGAAGGACATGATCGGCAAGGCAAAGGCGGATAAGCGGTCGATCATTTTCATTTCAGATGACGCCAAGGAAGACTGGTGGTGGATTCACAAAGGTCGGAAGCTGGGTCCTCGCCCTGAGCTGATAGAGGAATTTCTAGCCGGTTCGGATCAGGACTTCCATATTTATGAGTTCGGCCAATTCTTGCGGTTCGCTGGAGAGCGTTTCCCCGAGATCAAGGCGGGGGTCGGTCAGGTAGAGAAAAGCCTGGAGGATGATGTACGCGCCCGCCGGAGGCAAAGCGAAGCCGCGGAGGCAAATCAAACGCGGACAAGGGTGCGGCAACTCGAAGACGAACGGGACCAAATTGTCGGGCTGCTGTCCGGTGCACCGGGAGCCGCGGTATCGGTCGCCACCACGGTTGACCGCGCATCATTGAAAGCACGGCTGAGCGAGTTGAATGCCGAATTGGAATCAATCGCGTCCTCGACCGAGGACACGACTTTTTCGCCGGAGGAGCCGACCGGTAGCGATGAATTGGGCGGTCGAGATCCATGAATGGAGCAGTCGCCACTGCTGAGTATTTCCGTCAGTATCTGAAGCAGATGCTCGGGATATCTCTGACTTGGTTGCCTCGGCTGAAGCTGAGAACATTCAGGTCGCTTAAGGGTTTTCACCTTTCACGGAGCTTGCGCACTCCGTGAAAGGGGATCTTCGATACCAAAGCAAACTCGGGCTATAACGATGAGATCACCCGTCGTTATCATTTTCGCCCTCAGTATCGGTCGATAGCAGAACAGTTGCGTGGCAAGTGGATTATTTATCGAGAACCGCAACGCAACGGTGGTCGTCGCGCCTACATCGCCGTAGCTCGGGTATTGAGCCTTGAACCGGATCTCATGCGCACGG
The DNA here is from genome assembly GCF_055378485.1 of Phyllobacterium sp. T2-21. Classification (NCBI taxonomy): domain Bacteria; kingdom Pseudomonadati; phylum Pseudomonadota; class Alphaproteobacteria; order Hyphomicrobiales; family Phyllobacteriaceae; genus Phyllobacterium; species Phyllobacterium sp. T2-21. The sequence continues at coordinate 184,253 of NZ_AP027916.1, forward strand.
GCAAGAGCGGACCGTCGAGCGCGTTGACATTAGTTAGAGATCCATTATTTATACGCTGTATAATTAATGGAGACAAAGATGGTCACCGGACACGTATTTATCGCAACGAGCCTTGATGGATTTATCGCCCGCGAAAGTGGCGACATCGATTGGCTGCTAAAGCACGACCAAACTGGCGAGGATCATGGCTATAATGATTTCATAAGCGATATCGACGTTATCGTAATGGGGCGAGGCACCTATGAGGCGGTCCGAGGCATGGGAGACTGGTTCTATACCCGCCCGGTCCTGGTTTTGTCGACGCGGCTTGCGCGACAGGCAGTGCCCTGCGAGCTCGAAGGAAAAGTGCGCTTTTCGGCAGAGTCACCTGAACAAGCGATGGCAATGCTTCAATCCGAGGGCGCACGACATGCCTATGTGGATGGAGGACGCATCATTCAATCTTTCCTCGCGCTCGACATGATCAGCGATATGGTGATCACGAGGGTGCCAATCTTGCTCGGTTGTGGCCGCCCTCTTTTTGGCAGAGGTCAGCGTGATGTGGCGCTTGCGCACAAGGGCACAAGGTCTTTCCCTTCCGGACTGGTCCAATCTCATTATGAAGTCATGATATGACAGCAAGGGGGCGAGGTCGGCCACCGGCCGGCGGAGAGACCGTTTTGCCGGAGAGCATTCTTTCCGAGGCTTTGAGCATCCTCAAAGCCGACGGCCTCGACGGCTTGAGCATGCGCGCTTTGGCAACACGTGTGGGCATCAATCCAATGACGATCTATCACCACTTCAAGGATCGGGATGGGCTGATCAAGTCGCTGGCGGAGTGGGTATATGCGGATGTCGCGGCACCTGAAACGGGTGATGCACACGCACGCGCCCGCAGTCTCCTCACAGCCTACTACGCCAAGGTGGTGCTCTACCCCGCTCTGACCTTGGCGATCTTTACCCAACCAGCCGTTTTCCCCGACCACGCCAAGAGGATAACCCGTGAGTTGATGAGCTTCTTGAGCGAACGCAATCACCCCTCACAGCGCTCGTTGCGCTGGACGCATATCCTTGTTGACTACACTCATGGTGCCGCCCTCGCGGTAGCTACCCAGGATGGAAGCACAGGGCGGCCCCCACAGGGAGCAATGCTGGTTGATTTTGAAAGCGCACTTGACGAGTTACTGGAGGCGTTCAGGCGTTCTTCTGATCACCCGAGCGTCTAGATCAAGTTCTTCAGCATTTAAGATGTCCCTTTGCGAGCACAGTAAGAAGGCGATCCATCTAGCCAAAAGCGCGCAGATCACAGACTCTTCCATTGTATCGAGGTGACTGATTTTGAGGGGTATGGCAAATGCCCAGAACGACCGTAGTGGGCGCGCGAAGCTGCCGTCCCCGTCATGATGGCAGCTCTCGAGGCGGAAACCCAAGACTCTCATGAAAACTGGAGGGAAATCGGGGATCAGGTCAAAACTAAAATCAGCTTTGATGCGAGCGAACTTCGATACTCAATCTCACGATCTGCCCGGAATTATGATTGCGGCACGATATAGGCGAGGGATTTTCCATTGCCAATAATAAGAAAGAAATACAATTCGTTTCCAGTGAAAAGCTGACAATGAATAGCCCCGAGTTTGTTAGACACCCCGCGTCTTCAGTTTGTGGTTCCGTTCAAAGTGTGCCGGTGACAGCATACCGTTTCTAGCATGTTTGCGCTGCGGACTATAAAACATCTCAATGTAGTCGAATACGTTCTGCCTTGCTTCGCCTCGTGTTCTGTATGTTTTGCGACGAATGCGTTCGCGCTTCAACAGATTGAAAAAAGCTCTCCGCGACAGCATTGTCGTGACAGTTGCCCCGGCCGCACACGCCGCAAAAGTGACCACAGCTCAGGCGCGGTTTGAAGCCGGAAACCGTTCAGGATTGAAATCAGTAGGAGAGGGTGTCTCGGAGTGGCGGATCGATTGGTCTGCCTCCAAGCACGATCCGGGCTCTCGCCCTGAATGGCCGCGAGTTTCGGATACAGCATCTCGATGCAATCGGATTTGCGCCTTTATCCCGCCAAGACGCGCAACCCGGTCGGGCAGCCGGAACTGCGCTGGACTTGCACCCGACCTGCAGATAACATGAGGAATGACCTGCAGAAATTCATAGGGAAGTAGCGCGCTTCAAAGAGGGCCACCATGGCAGCGAAAGTTCGCGGGATCAATCCAGCCGTCAGGCCGTCCGGAATTGGTTGTGAGGAGTGTCTATTGGCGGGAACGTGGTGGTTCCACCTGCGGCGCTGTGCCGAATGTGGTCACATCGGATGCTGCGACAGCTCTCCCCACCAGCATGCGACCAAGCATTACCTTGCCACAGGGCATCCGATCATCAGAAGCTTCGAGCCGGGCGAGACGTGGTTCTGGAACTTTCAGACCAGCGCTGAAGTCAGGGGCGAGGCACTGGCGCCGCCCGCATCCCATCCGGAAGACCAGCCTGTGCCCGGTCCGGCCGGGCGCGTTCCGGCAAACTGGCAATCCCTGCTGAATGATTAGGTGACGAGGACAAGCCATGGCTACCGGCGCGCATTCTCCCGATCTCTGGCCGGCCTTTTCTTGCCCCGCATTCGAGCCCACCCGATATTTTCTCCACATGGCGCTGCAAGCCGTCGGCAAGCTCAAGCTGTCGAAGTCTTTTCAGGCGCAATGGGCCGAGGTACCGTTGTGGCTCGGCGCAAGAGGCCTGACCACTGGCCCCATCCCCTATGTCGGCGGCGACTACGAGGTCCGCGCTGATTTCATCTCGCACGAAATCCAGTGGTTCACCAGTTCGGGTGCATCGGGACGATTGCCCTTGGGTCCGACATCCGTCGCCACATTCGTCGAAGCTCTTCTCGATCAACTTCGCCAGGGCGGGATCGACACTTCCATTACGCTCTTGCCGGACGAGGTCCCCAATCCCGTCCCGTTCGACGAGGACAAGGAGCCGCGCCCCTATGATCGCGATCTCGTCCAGGCGTGGTGGCGTATCCTCCTCAGCGCTCAACGCGTCATGCAGGTCTTTCAGGGCCGCTTCACCGGCAAGACCCAACCTATTGGACTGATGTGGGGGACGCTGGACATCCGAGCGGCTTTCTACAACGGCAAATCCGTCTCGCCCGCGTCGACCACTGGCTTTATTCGGCGCAATGCGATGAACGCGGAATTTATGGAAATGGGGTGGTGGTCGGGAGATGCCTCGTATCCGCGAGCCGCATTCTACTCCTTCACATACCCGCAGCCGAAAGGCATCGAGAACGCGAAGATCGGTCCCATGGCCGCGCGCTGGGATGCCGGCATGGGCGAATTCCTTCTCGACTATGACGACTTGCGACAGTCCGGCAATTCCGATCGCGACCTGTTGGCCTTTCTGGAAACCACCTACAATGCGGGCGCGACCGCTGCCGGCTGGGATTCCGGATTGCTGGGCAGCGGCCACCCGGAATGAACCCCAAGGTCCACATTCGGCGTCTGTGTCGCCCTGGACATCTTCGATAGCGCCCGCGACCTCGCGGATGACGGAGGGCGGCCCCCGCTGGCGGCGGCACCGCACCCCGCCCGATCAGCCATACAGTTTTATCGCGGTTTCGGCGATCGCGCGCCCTTGATAGCGCGCACCGGCCAACTCATTCTCACTTGGCTGACGGGCGCCGTCGCCAGTGATCGTGGTGGCACCGTAGGGTGTACCCCCGGTAACCTCGTCGAGTTTCATCTGCCCCGTAAAGCCATAATTGAGGCCGACGATCGTCATGCCGAAATGCAGAAGGTTGGTGATGATCGAGAAGAGCGTGGTTTCCTGATCGCCATGCTGTGTCGCGGTCGAGGTGAAGGCTCCGCCAACTTTCCCGACCAGCGCGCCCTTGGCCCAGAGGCCGCCTGCCTGGTCGAGGAAGTTAGCCATTTGCGAGGACATTCGGCCGAAGCGCGTGCCGCTGCCGACGATGATCGCTTCATAGTCGGCAAGGTCCTCAATCTCGGCGACCGGCGCGGCCTGATCCAGCTTGTAGTGTGACGCCCTGGCCACCTCTGCGGGCACGAGTTCCGGCACCCGCTTGATGTCGACGGTGGCGCCGGCTTTCCCGCGCACCCTGCACAATTGCGTTGGCCATCGCTTCTATGAGGCCATAAGCGGAGTAATAGAGCACGAGAACTTTTGCCATTGTCGCTTCCCTTCAGTTCTACGGTTGAATTCGGGTGCAGGCACCCGAAGGCCGAATAGCGCAAGTGTTCGACGCAAAAACTGCGGCAGCGAGCCGCTCATTCCGGCTTCCTAGGGAAGATATGCGAATATGCCGTCAGGAACGCCGCCGAAAAGCGAAAGCGAGCCTGCCCCAACGGTGGCCAGAGCGAAGAAACCTCCCGCCATGGTCACGTTCTTCAAGAACTCGGTAATATTGCCCTTATGGGCATCATAGCCTGTCACAAGGCACCAGAGACCGAGCAAGGTGCCTGCCGTCCGCACCGGATAGCCTAGAGCGACCGCCAGTCCGCCGACGAGCTCGCAGAATCCGATAAGATAAGCGAAGAATACCGCATCGGGCAGCCCCAAGGCCTGAAGGCCCGGCACCAATTTGGCTTCGCCACCCCGCAGCTTCAATATTCCCCACACAATGAACGGCACGCCCAGGAACAACCGCGCAATGACAAGGCCTTCGTTGTACATGTTCACTTCGTCCCCCACCTTTTTCTCGCCGCCGACAGGTTCGGCATGAGCCCAATCTCATTGTGAAGCAAGGAACATGCCAACCAAAAAATCTGGATATTTCAAATAGATAACAGCGAAACGTGCAACCTTTCCGGACAATATGTCTGACAAAGATAGGACAAACTGCCTTGGAACCGGAGAGCAATTGCGAAGCCTAACGAGACACTCGGTCCTTCTTGAAAGGATTTGAACTGACAACCAGGCTTTCATCAGAGCGGAAACGTCTCTCAGTCCTGATGCTTCTCGCTAACGCAAAGTGTCGAGAATGACCTTGAAGGAAGGCGCACCGTATTGGCGATCTTGCGTGCAACGGTCTCGGGCGAGCCGACATGCAACGCTCAGTGCTGATGTCGGCGACATACTGGTCCTTGGTCACCGACCCTCAACCGCGATGTCCTGCAGTGAGTCCGGGTGCAACCGTCTTTTTACCGTTTTACATACCTGGCGCGCTATTATCGCTGGGTGATGTCCATGCCTTGATGGGCTAGAGGGAGATTACGGGAACCGCACTTGAAACGAGCGCTGACGTGACGATTACTGTTCGGTTGATCGCTGACGATCAAATGCAACTCCCGCCTTCACCCAGATTGGACTGCGCCAATTTCATTGGCTCATTCGGTTCAACGTCAACCACAAGCGTCGATAAAGACATTAAATCCGCGATTGCCGATATGATGTCAATGATCAAGGAACCGGGACCCCAGATGTGCACCCAAAAGGGACCCCTTTCTTGGTTGGTCTGGGCACGATGGCGAACACCCGATCGGGCGCAGCTGTTTTGTGTTGCGCAGCCTGATCGGGTGTGGATGAGTTTGGATTCTGGACTTCAGCTTTGAGAGCGGTTTTTGAAGCGCCAGGATTCATTTCCAGTCTCGATGATTTCGCAATGATGCGTGAGCCGGTCGAGCAGGGCCGTGGTCATCTTGGCATCACCGAATACGGTTGGCCATTCACCGAAGGCAAGGTTCGTAGTGACGATGATGGACGTGCGCTCATAGAGCTGGCTGATAAGATGAAAGAGCAGCTGTCCGCCAGCCTGGGCGAACGGCAGGTAACCCAGTTCGTCAAGAACGACAAAATCAAGCCGCGTCAGGTGGTCGGCAATACGGCCCTGTTTACCGCTGCGGGTCTCGATCTCAAGCCGATTGACGAGATCGACGACGTTGAAGAAGCGGCCACGCGTGCCTGAGCGGATGAGTGCACGGGCAATGGCGATGGCCAGATGGGATTTGCCCGTTCCCGTGCCGCCAACCAGTACGATGTTGCGCTGATCGGATACGAAGGTTCCTGCGGTGAGTTCCCGGATCAACCCCTCATTGACGGGCGTTCCGGTAAAATCAAAGTCTTCAATATCCTTGGCCAGCGGCAGTTTGGCGACAGTTAGCTGATATCGAATGGACCGGGCTTGTTTCTCGGCAATCTCCGATTGCAGCAGATCACCGACAATCTTGGGCGACTCATGCTGACGTTTGATCGCATTGCCCATGATCTCGTCATAGGCAGAGCGCATCCCGTAAAGTTTGAGTTCGCTCATCAAATCCAGAACCTGCGTGCGTTCCATGGTGGTCTGTCCTCCGTAAACTGTCGTAGCGGGCGCAATCGGCGACCGGTTCATGGGTCAGACGAAGTGCGTGGGGGGTGAGAAGCGTCACCGTTGGAGCCGGATCGCGGCTGCGGGTTAGAATGTTGATGATGACTGCGGCTGAGAAGACGCTGTGTGCGAGCGCTTCCTGACAGGCGGCTTCGACGGCTGGCAGGCCATCGGTCAAAACACAGGAGAGGATGCTGACCATCTGTTTGTCACCGTTATCGACTTGTTTAAGTCGGCGGCGGATCTTCTCCATGGCCGATGGCAGGATCCAATCCTTGAATGGTGCGCCGTTCCTCAGCGCACCGGGTTTGCGGGCCAGAACCGGTACATAGTGCCAGGGATCAAAAACCGTGATGCCGCGGCCAAAGACACGATCATGTTCACCAACAATGGCACCATCCTGCCGAATGATGATCCGCTCGGCATAGGCCTGGATCTCCACTGGTCGGCCGACAGCACTGGAAAGGACAGAGTATTTGTTGTTGTCAAAACGAACCAGACACGTCTTCGATACCGAGGCTGGGACACAATGAAAGCCGTCGAACCGGCCGGCATAGGGCACAAGGCTGCTGCGTTCCGCTTCCAATGCCTGCCAGATCGTCTGTTCCGGCACTTCCGGGTGCGGATGGATTTTGGCATAGGCTATGCATTTATCCACAAGCCAGGCGTTGAGGTCTTCCAGTGTCTTGAAGCGCAGGCGCGGTGTAAAACCGTTCGCGCACCAGTCCTACCTGGTTCTCCACCTGACCTTTCTCCCATCCAGCAGCCGGCGTGCAGGCCGTCGGCTCGATAAGGTGGTGGCTGCACATCTGCACAAAGCGCCGATTGAACTTGCGTTCCTTGCCGACAAAGACCGCATCAACGGCCGTGCGCATATTGTCATAAATCCCGCGCGTGCATGTTCCCTTGAAAAAGGCAAATGCCTTATCATGGGCGTCGAACACCATCTCCTGGCTCTCCCGGGGATAGGCCCGGACATAGAACATCCGGCTATGGCACAGCCGCACATGCGCAACTTTCACTGTCATCGTCGCCCCGTTCACGATGACGATCTCGTGTGACCAATCGAACTGATAGGCTTCTCCAGGTGCAAAGATCAGCGGAACATAAGCTTCCGCAGATGCTCGGCCACGCTCCTTCTCAAAGGCCCGGCCATAGCGGCGAACCGTGGAGTAGCTGCCATCATACCCCTGTGCGCGAAGCTCTTCATAAATCCGGATCAGCGTCAGCCGCTCACGAGGTGACTTGGACGCGTTTGCTGTCAGAAGACGATCCAATTCTCCTCGCCATGGGCCAATTCTGGGCATGGGCTGGTGCTGGCGCTCATAGTGAAATTCTGTCTGATCCGAACGCAGAACCTTGCGCACCACTTTGCGCGATATCTTCAGTTCCCGGCAAATCTGTTTGATCGATTTGCCCTGAACCAGGGATAGACGGCGTATCTTGGCAATCGTTTCCACTACAAGCATCCAAACCTGGCCTCCGGTAAATCCGAAGACACTCTAACCCCAAAACAAAGGGGTCCCATTTGGATGAGCATTACCCCTCAAACAGGGGCACTATTCCATTGAGGTGACATTTTTAGAGTGGTCCATGTTTGTTGTTAGTTTTCCGGTTCAGTTTGTGATGTTGATAAGGAGAACTACCGATGAAGAAACCTCGTTTTTCTGTTGCGCAGATTGTCTCAGTGCTGAAGCAGGCGGAGTTTGGCCTGCCGGTTGCCGATCTGATCCGGCATGTCGGCATATCGGAACAGACGTTTTACCGCTGGAAGAAGCAGTATGCAGGGCTTGAATCCGATCAGGTGCGGGAACTCAAACAGGTTCTGGAAGAGAACGCGCGGTTGAAGAAACTGGTGGCGGAGCTGAGTTTGGACAAAGCTGTTCTGCAGGATGTTCTGTCAAAAAAGTTCCCGGGCCAGCGCTCATGAAACAGGTTGTTGCCTATGTGACGGCATATCACGGCTACAGCGAGCGCCGGGCCTGTGCTCTGACATGCCAGCATCGTTCAACCCAGCGCAAACCCAGCCGGCGTGATCCTCGAACGGAGCTTCGCCAGCGCATGCATGAGATTGTCCGCACGCGCATTCGTTATGGGTACAGACGTGTTCATGTCATGCTGCGGCGTGAAGGCTGGCCTGCAGGCCGCAATCTGATCTATCGGCTTTATCGTGAGGAAGGTCTTGTTTTAAAAACGAAAAGACCGCGTCGCCGGAAGATGGCGACGCACCGGGAAGAAAAGGTCCTGCCTTTGAAACCCAATCAGGCATGGGCATTGGACTTTGTTCATGACCAGCTCACGAACGGACAGAAGATCCGCGCATTAACAGTTGTCGATGTCTTTACCCGGGAAGCTTTGGCGATCGAAGTCGGCCATCGTCTGCGGGCAGAACATGTGGTCGACGTGCTCAATCGATTGAGCCGTTCCCGCAAGGCTCCGGAACGGCTTTATGCCGATAATGGCAGTGAATTCACGGGCCGTCTGGTTGATCTTTGGGCCTATCACCACAAGGTCCAAATAGACTTCTCGCGCCCAGGCACGCCGACCGACAACGCCTTTATTGAAACCTTCAATGGCTCATTGCGGGACGAGTGCCTGAACCTGCATTGGTTCGAAACGATGTCCGAAGCAAAGACCCGGATTGAGGACTGGAGAAAGGAATATAATGAGAGCCGGCCTCACACGGCCCTTGGCTATTTGACGCCAGCAGAATATGCTGGTGGAGCAAGAACTTCGATGCCCTCAAAGGCTCGAATCCAAGCTGGAGGCTAACGCCAGGCCTGGACCACAATTCCCAAGCACTTCAAGACCAAGTCTCCACTAACATTGAACCCGGATCGCCTCGTGGGGGCAGGCCAATCAAAGCAGCAGACCTTCCTCGTCCGGCTTCGGTTTGGCCTGTGGTGGGACAATCACCAGCATGTTGCCCGGTAGCGGGCGCTGTAGATGACGGGCCTCATCCCACGGTGCTGTCAGCCAGGTCTCGACTTCTTCAGGTGTGGTAAGGATGGCGGGCATGGCCTTTTGATGAATCGGCGAGACAATTTCGTGGGGGGAGGTCGTCAGAAATCCGAAGAGTTCATATTCCTGCTCGCCCATCCCTGACTTTCCGCACGCCCTTCCAAGGCGTCCAGAAACCCGCGAAAAACATCAGCGGCCGATCTTCGTTGCCAGCGAACCAGGCGTTCGGCACACGCCAGCCCTCCACCTTGCTGGCTGGATTCGGTTCGGCAAAAGACGTGAACGGAACGACGCAGCGGCTGGTCGGGCCAAGCCATCGGCGCCAGTGGGGCGAGTTCACATTGCGGATATTGGTGACGCCGGGATCGTAATTTTTCACATAGGCTGGCGGTGACGGCATCCCCCAGGTCGCGTGGGCAATCTCGCGCTGTCCGTCCTCGGCAACGCCGACAACCGGCGCCTGATAGCCTGGATAAACATCGAAGGAGGCTTCATTCCAGCCGGCTCGATCCCGGAACGCCTTTGTAAATTGCAGAACCGCGTTGCGCGAGGTCGTCACGTTATAGAGATTACACATTGCCGTCCTCCTATCCAATGCGGGTCAAGGCGAAGTTTCCAATCCATTTACTTCCTGACCGTCTACAGCATCGTCCGCTTTGCGCGATCTCAGGATATCCTCTGCCAGGGTCGTAGAAGTGCTGCCAATTCCGCCGTCTGTTATGTGCTGGGGATCACTGCGATCGATCCAGCCGCCAACGATCTGCTGTTCGAACGCTTTATCTCAGCCGAGCGCAACGAGCCGCCTGACATCGACGTCGATTTTGAACATGCCAGACGCGAAGAGGTGATCCAGTGGATTTACAAAACCTATGGCCGGCAAAAGACTGCCCTTTGCGCGACCGTTACTCGCTACCGCGCCAAGGGCGCGCTTCGCGATGTCGGCAAGGTGCTCGGCCTGCCCGAAGACATGATCACGGCGTTGTCGGCAGGCGGCTGGGGCTGGAGCAGCAACTGATGGGCGCACCCCGTCATCTCGGTCAACACCCCGGCGGCTTCGTTTTGACCAACGACCAGCTCGACGAACTGGTGCCGATCGAACAGGCGCGCATGCAGGATCGACAAACGATCGAATGGGACAAGGACGATATCGAGGCGTTGAAATTCATGAAGGTCGACGTGCTTGCCTTGGGAATGCTCACCTGCATGGCCAACGTTATCCCCTTTTGCAGGAGCACAAGGGGATAACGTTGGATCTCACCACCATCGAGCCGGAATATCCGCCGACCTACGCGATGATCCGCAAGGCCGACACGCTCGGCACGTTCCAGATCGAATCGCGCGCGCAGATATCGATGTTGCCACGGCTAAAACCCCAGACCTATTACGACCTGGTCATCCAGGTGGCGATCGTTCGCCCCGATCCGATCCAGGGTGACATGGTGCATCCCTATCTTCGGAGGCGCGAAAGCAAGGAGGCGGTTGTCTATCCGAAGCCGGAACTCGAGGCTGTTCTTGGCAAGACGTTGGGCGTGCCGCTGTTTCAGGAAAGCGCGATGCGCTGTGGGCGATCAAGGCCTTGCGCGATGAACCACTCCCCTTGTTTGCAGCGGCGGCCGATCGCGAGCAGGCGATGATTGCCGAACAGCAGGAGCCGGATGTGACGCTTCGGCAGATGACCGAATGCGCCAATGTCGTCGAGGACTATGGCCATACCGGCGTGACGCTGCGTGCCCATCCTGTCAGCTTCCTGCGAGAGGATCTCATTCGGCGAAACATCGTCACCCGCGCTGAGGCAACCTTGGCCCGCGATGGTCGCTGGTTCATGACATCTGGCCTTGTCCTCGTCCGGCAGAAACCCGGTAGTGCCAAGGGGATCATGTTCATGACATCGAGGATGAAACGGGCGTTGCCAATGTCGTCGTCTGGCCAAGCTTGTTCGAAAAGCAGCGCCGCACCGTGCTTGGATCCTCAATGATGGCGATCAACGGTAAGATCCAGCGCGAAGGCGGCCTCGATCTCCTCGTGCCTGTAACCGGTGACAACCGTCAAAGAGTTGGCGCTGCTTGAAACAGCCCGTTCGGCAGATCGGCGCACGAGGGGCACGCCAGCGAATTCGGCCAGCAGCTTGTGCGGCCCGCCCACACCCATGCGGCTCGCTCTACCGGCCGCAAGCAGGATGATTGCGACGGAAATCGGGTCGCGCGACCCCGGCCTTGTCTCGATCTGCGTGATCAACCGTCATCGCTCCTCGTTGAGAAACCTCTCCAGATCCTCGATGCTTGTCATGACAGCCTGGAACTCAGGCGGCGTCGCAAAGATCATCGCCGACATTCTTTCGTAGTCGCTCGCCAGTTTCTTGCGCATATCGGTCGTCGGCACGAGCCGGAAACTGCCGGGTACTGCCCGATCATATCGATGGTCCGGTGCGCGGAACATCAGTTTCTTGTGCTGCCGGCACGCTTCGGCAAGATCGAGCATGGATGCGGTCGTCTTCCCGTAGTCGGGGTTGTTCCAGATCTGGTGAACATCGTAGTAGTGGCGCGAGTATCGATTGAGGTCTGGGACCTTTCTTTCCGCATTCTGATCCGCGTTTCGCTTCTCCGTCATTTCCGTCATGGCATGAAGGATGAGGACCTTTTCCCAGAACGTCCGCTCGGGCTTGACGGTCATCACGTTGGAGATCGCGAGATCCGAACCGGCGGGCATTTCCGATGCGATGTAGGGTATAATCTGCCGCGTCTCGGCTGGCACGGGATCCGGGCGTGCCCCGCCTTCGATGCGCACCGCCGCCTCAACATAGCCGCCGCTTGTATCAAAGACGCTTCTGTATCCGAGCACCAGAACGTCGAGCGCCTCCTTCTTCCGGTAGGAATCGTACCCGAAGCCGAGCGAGAAATGTCCCGTCTGTCCGATCTCTCCTTCGACCGCAGCGATTTCCTCCTCCAGTGAGCTTTTCAGTGGCTCGGAAATGTAATGGCGCGCCGCTTCGTCCACCTGTTCCGCCAGTGCCTTCTGTTGCTGAGTGACGGAGGAGAGCGCCGCAATGTCGGCCTCGAGCGGAACTTTCAGGTCCGCCTTGTAAATGCCGATGTCGATGTCCTCGGAGAAACGCTGGATCAGGCCGTACGCTTTGCTGAGGCTGGTGCCGCCCTTGAAATAGAGGCCGATTGAATCGTCCAGCCTTCGGTTGAACAGGAAGTCGAGTACCCAGCAGACGTAGAGATCCTTCTCGATATTCTCGGCTCGCGTCTCCAGATCGGACGCAGCGGCGGAGAATAGTGCTCTCCGTTCGTCAGCGCTTGAGCGAAGGACGTCAATGAAGCTCTGGCGCATGTTCAGCTTTCCCATCCTGGTCCGTTGGAGCGTTTTCATCCACCGGGGGCCGCGGGTCGCGTGTTATCGTTTCTATAGCCTGGTACATCCAGGCAGGGATGGCGTGGATGTTTTCGCGCAGATCCTCGATAATCGGCTGCCTGTGCGGGCTTCGTGCCATGTAACGGACGATACCATCGACAACGGTCTCCAGATTGGATCGCTCATCGCGAAACCAGTGGAGGGCCTGTATCACCCGCATTGCCGGCCGGCCGGCCCAGAATGCGGTCTTTGCCGAAATGCGCTTGAAGTCCAAGATATAGATGACCGGTTTTGTGGCCTTTGCGTCGCCGGCATTGGCCTCGATCTCGATGGTTCGAGGGTATGTGTCCGCATAGATCGTGGACCGGGCTGGAACGGCCGTCGTCAGGCCAAGATCATTGGCAGCCGTCATGCCGTCGACGCAAACACGAAGCTTGTCGCGCCGTGCGATCACATCGATGAATGAGGCGCGTGGCGGAAACACCATCTTGCCGGTCAACTGGCTGATACCCGGCTTGTCATAGAGGCCCCGATGAGGACGCCGGATGTCGCCGCGGCTCGTCAGCCTCTGCAGGGCCTTTTCGACGGCGTTCGGTGTTGCGATATCCAGGAAATCGGCGCGCGACCAAACGCCCGAAGGTGCCGCGCCGGCAATCCTTTGGTGAACGCGTTCGAGAGTGTCCGATGTGGGATCCGGCATAGCTATCCTACTTCCTGACCGAAGATTATATACAAACTCTGGTCACTGGCAACAAACATTATCATACTGACCAATCTTTGTATCTAAGTATTGGTCAGTATGATAATTGCTCATGCTTTCATATAGTGCTTTTGAAAAGCTGTGGTCAGGCCCTTGTCGTTCGTCTGCTTGCACATGGCAAGGATAGCCGGAGCGAGTTTCAAGCCGAGCGTATATCGGCTCGGTTTGACCGTTTTCTTTGCGACGTCGAACATTTCTAATGCCTCCGCAGACAGTGATCCAGTCGCCCAGAATTCAAAGTGGACTTCCAGGCTCTTCCAATCCGGGTGGTTTTTGATGGCACTGAAGGCCGTCGGCACATTGTGCTGTAACCATCGTTTGAACTCCCCGTCCCGAATCTCGCCATAGGGGCTATAGCCCTTGCATTCGATGAGATGGATCGAGGAGTTGCCATTGACGGCCACTACATCGACTTCCGCTTGCTTCTTGTTCGTATCGTCCTTGAAGATGCGGTTCATCTTGATGTCCCAGGAAATGGTTTTCCGAACGATATCTGCGGCGAGGTATTCGAACAACGTACCGCGAAGTTGTGTGGCCGCGCCTTCGATCTTACCGAGCTTGCTGAAAAGCTCGTCGAATTTCTCAGGTTCTATCGCAGACGTTGCGGCTTGGCGGAGCACGCTGGTCAGTTCCTTTAGCCCGGCAGCGATTTCTTCCCCGAACAAATTCCCAGGTGTTGCCGGAATTATCCCATTTTGCTTGGCGAGCATGAACGCGTCATGAGAAAAGGAATCCGCAACGAACATCTGGATTGTTGGCCCGACGTTTCGCAAGGCTCGCAACGAGTGGCATTTTTGAAGGAACGGCCGGATTCCCCCAACACCAATCTCTTCGCCAAGCAGAATATCGCAGGCGACAAACCCTGGCTTCTGTTTCTCGCCATCACCCTTCGTTAAAAAGCTTAGGTAAGAAGGAGCCGTGAGATCCCACGCAAATGTGCCAACCCTTGGGATTTGTTCTCCATCGCGTGTGGCCACCTTTTCGTAGCTGACGAGACCGAGCTTTCTGCTCCAGTCGCTGATGGCTTTCAACAGGACGGACTCGGTGATCAGTCTGGCTCGGACATCTTGAGCCAGGGACTCGTAGCGGCCCTCGTATTGGGTGAACACGATGCATTCACCCAGACCGCTCACAAGGACCTTGTCCAATAGTTGGGCTTGCTTCAGCCGATTGAAGATCGTGTCTGGTGACAGATGCCGTGCCTGCATGATCGGAGCGCCACACGCGATCGGAAAGTGCTTTGCTGGAATGAGCCCGCCGCGTTGCAAAATCGACTCGATTGCCAATCCATATGCCGAACGTGTCCTGATGAGCGCGTCGACGAGTTTCTCCCAATATTGCGGAGAGCCGTAGTGCTGCTGCAAATAGATGAAGCGGGCCTTGCGCGGGAAAGTGATGTACGCGAGACGTTTGATTGCGGTACGGGTCCGAGAAACACGTTGCCTAGCAGCATCTGGTTTCAAGCCGTGGGCGTCGATCAGGTACTGTGTCACGTCGCTTGTAAGCGACGGACCGTGGGCCGACAGATAATCCAGAACTGCATCACTCATCAAAATATCTCGATGTCACACAGCGCTGTTAATAACTTACGTACATGGCGGCGTGAACCGCTTTTTTGCAGCGTCTATTATCATGTTGAATTTGTTTTATAATTTAACACGAAAACCTAATCATCTCTTCCCCCTATGTCACAGTCGACGAAAGCCGGGCTGAAAACGCCCTTGCAGATCGCGTGGTTTTGAGCGCTTTTATCCTTTCATTCGCTGATGCCTATGGGCGGTTATGTATTACGCGTCTATCAACCTTGGCAGCCGTGCGAGATTGCAGGCAGCCATGGTGAGGGTGAACTGGGCGCCGACATGCTTGACGCCACGCAGCATGGTTTGCGCCATTGGCCCGACAGTTTTCGCCCAACCGAAGGTTTCCTCGATCTTCTTGCGGCATCGTTGCGATGTTGCATAGCCCGGATGCCGCGTGGTGCGCCCGTCGATTGCCGATGACCTGGCCTTTTGAGCAACATGCGGAGCGACGCAGGCCTGGCGCAGATCCTCGACGAAGTCGGCGCTGTCGTAAGCCTTGTCGGCACCGAGCGTCAGGCGCCGGGATGATCCGGGTGTTGATTTCTGCACAGGATTGATCCACTTTGCCATTTGGAGCTGAGCCGCTTACTTCACGAAAACCTTCTATTGATCATCGCCTTATCTCGATCAGCTATGGTCAACCGCAGATGGAAAAATGGATCAATTGCTGAAGAAACTCAACACACCGGCCGCATTCAGTACATCGCCAACAGTTTGATTGATTTCTACCTGAGATATCTCAAGCCTTATTTCGATGAGGCCGGGGTTTAGATTCCCAGCTATTTGATCGTGCTCAGCGCCGGACTTTGATGAGCTACCTTAAAATTTTCGTAACGCTACCGACCATGGTTATTGGCCCTATCGACCCGAAGGGCCGCTCGGGGTGGAAGGCGGTCGTTCATTGAAGCAGCCTAACCAGGGCGGTGTCGGGGTTCCCATCGCTATTGTTTTGAGGCACACTCCGTTTGTGGATCGGAAACCTTTTGTCCAGATCACAAGAATAGGATGGTCCTATGGCGTCTCCTACCATTGCCAGCCGTCCTCGGTCCTGCGTCACGGGCGCCTCGGCCGGGATCGGAATGGTATTCGCCGAGCGGCTCGCGGCGGCCGGTCATGACCTTCTTCTGGTGGCGCGGCGGCGCGACCGCCTGGAAGCGCTTGCCGAGCGGTTGCGGCGCGACACCGGTGCACGGGCCGAGGTCATCGGCGCGAATCTCACCGACAAGGGCGCGCTTGCCGAACTCGAGGCACGCCTGGCCGAGGACGATGCACTGTCGCTCCTTGTGAACAATGCCGGTTTCGGCGGTTACCGGCCTTTCGCCTCCCTCGATCCGAATACGCTGGACGATCTCATCGATATTCATGTGCGCGCCGTGGCGCGTCTCACGCGCGCGGTGGTGCCGGGCATGATCCGGCGTGGCGGCGGCGGCATCATAAACGTCGCATCCCTGCTTGCGCTGAGCGGCACCCTGCCGCCAGATCCGCTGCCGCATCGGGCGACCTATGCGGCAGCGAAGAGCTTCATGCTCACCTTTACCCAGGTACTCGCGGGAGAGCTCACGGGCACCGGCGTGCGGGTGCAGGCCTGCCTGGGCGTGTCGATACCGAATTCCATAAATTGCAGGGCATCGATACCAGCAAGCTACCCCCGATGATGTCGCCCGAGGACATCGTGACCGGGGCGCTCGCCGGGCTTGCGCAGGGCGAGGTGGTTTGTGTGCCGGCCCTCGCGGACACGGGGCTCCTCGATCGACTCACCGACGCTCAGCTTGCGGTGTTCAAGGCCGCGGTCTTGCCGACGCCCGTTCTCGCAGAGCGCTATCGCGGATAAGCGGGCACGGGCTGAGCTTAGGCGCGGCAGCAGCGGCGCCTGCCTGCGGCGGGAGGCACGACGGGTCGGTTCCGGCTCGGGGCGAAATGACGCCGTAAGCGGTCTTTTGCTAGCGATTTTCACACGAAGCTGCGAAAAAGTGACAGCTCTATCTCCCCGACCATGTCTTCAATAGTTAAGTCGTCTGGATGCTAATGTTAGCTCGAACTTTAGCATTCTTGCATTGCGCGCGAACGTTTACAAAATGGTATGGAAGTGGCGATGTGAATGTAAACATCGCCAGCCATTATCTGATTTTTACCGGAAGCAATAATTGATGTTAGATGAAAAAGCCCAGAAACTACCCGTAGTACCATTGGTTCCGAGGAACGAAACATGCAGCGGTGACGACGGTCTTGCCCCTCAAGATATATATAGCCGGCAAACTTATTTTGCATCAACGCAGGCGGTAGTTGCTGAAACACTTGATGATTTAGGCCTGCTGGGCCTGCACAACTTTATTGCGCGACAGTTTTCTATGCCGGAGGGTATGTGTGGGCGTGTGGCCGGCGCAATCATGGAGCTGATAAACCGCCTGCCTAACAAGCGGGCTATCGAGCTGTTGGATATTAAAGAACAGGACGATGTGCTCGAAATAGGATTTGGGCCGGGTTGGGCACTCAAGAAAATGTCTAAACTTGCGCGCAGCGGTACGATCACCGGGGTGGACCGATCACCGACAATGATTAGTCGGGCCGGGTCTCGAAATCGAGCCGCAATTGAAGATGGAATGTTGAAACTAATCCAGGGCACCTTCGAGCAGTTGCCCTTGGAAAGCGCCTCGGTGGACAAGATTCTTGCTGTCAACGTTATCTATTTCTGTTCGCCTATCGGAACAGCCTTGGCGGAAGCCCGCCGAGTCCTGCGCCCAGGCGGAACGATGGCAATCTATGCAACGGATTGCTCTTCTATGAGGAGATTGCAATTCATCGGTCCAGAAACCTGGCAAACATTTGACCGGAAAGGACTGGAGAATTTCCTGAGCAACAGTGCATTTGCGTCAGATCAGATCAATATTCAAATGGTTTGGTTGCCATTCGGTTTTCGCGGCTTGGTGGCGCGGCTGGTCAAGCGCTGAATATTAATTTGCTGGTGCCTGCTTCGGATCGCGATCGTATCCCGGGAATTGCTGGAACTTCAGATATTGAGGGTGAGTGAAATCAGCGCTCTGCAGCAGCTTGCGAGGCTATTGGTTTTTATCTCGCCAACACGTCCAAGCATCGCACACTGGGAACCAAATCGGATTCTTTGTGTATCCTCCAAAATTGGAGGCGCTTACTCGTACGCGATGACGGGCGGGCAGTGCGCGCCATCGCTGCTTTGGCCCAATATGGTCTGGGTTGCCGACTTCACATACATCCGGATTGCCTCTGGTTTCTGTTATCTGGCGGTCATTCTCGACGCCTGTAGCCATAAGCACCTCCTGGTATGAGGTGTTGCGATGACCGCTTGAATCTGCCCAATATGCGAGTGAGACCTATCAGAGGGCACTCGAACAAACTGGTCTGAGTGGCTCTATGAGTGCCGTCGGCAATCCATATCATAACGCTCAAGCCGAGAGCTTCATGAAAGCACTGAAGGTCGAAGACATCTCTACCGTTGGCTATGAGACGTTTGGTGACGTGGCAACCGGATTGCCAAGGTTCATCGACGAAATCTATAATGCCAAGCGGCTGCATTCGGCGCTTGGCTATCGATCGCCGGAAGAATTTGAAACTCAACTTGCCCAACAGGCGGCTTAGTTAGGAATGCCTCATTGGCCAGTTCCAGGGGACACTCTAACGTGAGATTTTGGAGAAAATACTGATATTCTGTATGCAGGTGTAATGTATTTTAAAATTAACGGCGCTATGATGACAAGGGCAGGCGAGGATGCCTAATGCCTCTCGAAACCAGTTTGAACGGATAGTCCAAATGCAAACCTCTTCGAATCTCGACGACGTCGTGCCCGTATATCGTCGGTCACTGCACGATGCGCTCGTTGGCCGCTTGAGAGACATGATCATTGAGGGGCAGCTTCTACCGGGAGCGAGGATTCACGAGGGCCAGGTCGGGGCAGCGCTTGGCGTTTCAAGAACACCATTGCGTGAAGCCCTGAAATTTATAGCGAGCGAGGGTCTTATCGACCTTGTCCCCGGCCGCGGGGCGGTTGTCCGTGCGCTGACCAAGCGGGACGTTCGAAATATGCTCGATGTCCTCATCGCCCTTGAGACCTTGGCGGCGCGCTTGGCTTGCCGGATTGCGCCCGACATGGACATTGCCAAAGTCCGCAAGCTCCATGATGAAATGATGGCGTTCTATGCGGCCAGGAACCGCCTCGAATATTACAAACGGAACCAGGCTATCCATTCTGCCATCGCCGAGCTCTCGGCCAATGACTGCCTGACCTCAACTCACGAATCCATCCAGTCCCGGCTGAAGCGAATTCGGTTTATTGGCAATGAGCAACTGGAAAAATGGCAAGGAGCTGTCGGTGAACACGAGGAGATGATCGTGTCACTTGAGGCGCGCGATGCCGACCGACTGGCCGAGGTGATGGAGCGTCATCTTGAACGGACCTGGGATCGGGTCAAAGACATCGTCTGACCTCGTTGCTGCCACGACCTCGGCACAGAGTACCTGATTTGGAGTCGCGACCTATCCGGCCGCGATCACTCCCGATCCCCTGTGGCTGATGCGATGAAGTCGCCGGCAACACGGGCACACATTGCCAGCGAAACCGCACCGGCGTCCGGATGCCCCAAACTTCTTGCTGCGAGCGGACGGGCCCGGCCAAGCCTTGGCGTGAGCTGCGCGGTGGCGTCCGCGGCAGCCTTAGCTGCATCGGCCGCGGTTCTCCACGCCCTGGCCAACGACTGCCCCTCTTTCACTTCTATTGTCAGCGTCTTCACAAAAGGGTCGAGAGCATCAACCAAGGTCTTGTCGCCGATCCGCGCACGACCAAGACGGGTGACGGCCTGATAGGCTGCCGCCGCGCCTTCCGCGACCGCTTCCGGTGTTATCGCGAGATCGTCTCCAAGCGCACGGCTCCAACTGCGCAATGCAAGGCCCCACAGCGCGCCGGATGTCCCGCCGGCGCGATCGGCCCAGGCGTCGCCCGCCAGAGCCAGAACGGTGGCTGCTCCAGCTCCCGCAGCGGAAGCTTTCCGGGCCGCCTCGGCCGCTGCAGCGGAGCCACGGCTCATACCCTGCCCGTGATCACCATCTCCGGCAACAGCATCGATACGGCCTAGTTCTTCCTCCGAATTCCGCAAGGCCTCAGCGATCCGGGACATCAGGGTTGCCACGCATCTCCCACTTACGCGGGATGCTTCGGACGCGGGAGGGATTTTCGCTTTCTGCCGCTCCTCGCCTTCGAGGGCGGGAGCGGCCTCGGTTGCGATGATTGCACCTCGGCGCAGAACCGGCGTATCGGTGGGTGCTCGCCAAAGTTCCGTGAGTTCATCGTCCAGCCACGTCAGGGTCAACGAACAGCCTGCCATGTCGAGACTGGTGACGAACTCCCCAATCTCCGGGTCCACAATCTCGAGCCCCGCCATTTTCAGACATGCTTCTATGCCCGTCCATAAAACGAACAGTTCCTCATGCTTGCTGCAACCGAGGCCGTTCAGCACGACGGCGACACGGCTGGTTCCGTCATTCGGGCGCTCCCGCAGCAAACGATCGACAAGGAGCTTGGCCAAGGCCGAGGCCGGAAGGATCGGTTCTTCAGCGATACCGGGTTCGCCATGTATGCCAAGCCCAACAGCCATGTGCCGTTCCGGCACAGTGAACAGGGGCTCCACGGCACCCGGCAGCGTGCAGCCGCTGAAAGCGACGCCAAAGGATATGGTGCGCGCATTCGCGAGCAGGGCTAGGCGCTCGACATCCGCTAGGCTCATGCCGGCCTCGGCTGCGGCACCAGCGATTTTGAAGACGACAAGGTCCCCCGCCACGCCGCGACGGAGCTTCGCTTGGTCGACAGGTGCGCTAGCCACATCGTCACTCACCGGCAGAACTCGAACGTCGATGCCTTCCGCCGCCAAGCGCTCGGCTGCAAGCCCGAAGTTCAAAACGTCGCCCGCATAGTTCCCGAAGCCGAGCAGGATGCCGCCACCGCGATGGGCAAGGCGGGCCACATTGGCGATATTCCGGGCTGAAGGCGAGGCGAAGACGTCGCCGGCGACAGCAGCGTCGGCAAGGCCTGGACCGACATAGCCAGCGAAGGCGGGGTAATGACCAGAGCCGCCGCCTACAACGACGGCCACCTTGCCGCGCGGAGTGGCTGTGGACCGCACCACACCGCCCGACACTGGACGCACGGTTCTGGCGTGGATCGAGCAGAAGCCCGCAAGTGCGGTCGCTGCGAAGGTTTCGGGTTCATCATGGATCGATGTCATCTGCGTTCTTCCTTTATGCTCGCGGCAGGATGCGTCTGAGGTAGTCGCGGTTAGTGGCGCTCACGCTGATACCGTCGCCGCCATAATGTTCGACGAGAAATGCGCTCTTGAAGCCACAATCGATCGCCTTCTTGATCGCGACGCGATAATTGATCAGGCCGAACTCCAGAGCGGCTGGATTCGTGACAATCGTCCCCGTCATAGCGTCCTCTGAGCGGGTGTAGTTCTTGACGTGCCAGTATTTGGCGAAGGGCACCGTTTTCTCGACCATGGAAAGCCAGTGCTCGACGGGGCGGTGAAGGCGGATGAGGTTGCCGAGGTCCGGATTGAGACCGACATTTGGATGGTCGACATCGGTAAGGAACTGCACCGCACTGTCGGCGGTACCGAGATAGGTGTCCTCGTACATTTCGAGCGACACCTCTATTCCGACCTCGGCGGCATGTCGGCCAAGGTCACGGATGCGGGTTACGGCAAGGTTCCTGATCGATGTATCATCGGGATTGCGCTCACCTTCGACCGTCCAGAACCAGAGTGCAGCTTTCTGTGCAGTGGTTAGGGGCCCGAACAGGCCGAAGGACACGGCCTTGGCTCCGATCTCGGCGGCTGTATCGATGACGCGGTGGCTGTAAGCAAAATATTCGTCGCCATGTTTGGGGTCTATGACGCTGCGGCGTGACGTCGAGACTGCCGGGATGTTCAGATTGAGCGAATTGGCCAGCGCCATAAAGTCGCGCAGCCGTTCCGGGTTGAGATCGGCGAGGCGAAGCCACGAATCCGTGGGATCGAGTTCAGTGAATCCGGAGTCGACAATCTCAGCAAGGGTCGCCGCCCATTGCTCGATCGTCTGGTTCTGAACCGAGGTGCCGTCCGGCAGCAGGTTTGGGTACTGGATCATCGCCGCCGCGATTGGCCAGTTATCCCGATTGAGCGATGTCGTTGTTGCAGCATTTGGCATGAAGGGTCTCTCTCTTTCTCTCTCTGGGAGCAACTAGGCGGATCGAAGATGATAGGCGCCGAGCGCTCGTGCAGCATCTTGCTTGGGGGCGACCATCATTCCCCTTTGCCAGTACGTTGGTCGAGGCGGTTGATGGCCTGCACATTTTCTGCCGATGGCCCGCTTTCGTCGAAACTGGCGGCAAGCCAAGTGTCCACGATCGCCTTGGCCAGTTCGGGACCGATCACACGGGCGCCCATCGTGATAACCTGCGCATTGTTCGACTTCGCGGCCCGTTCAGCTGAATAAGTGTCATGAGTGAGCGCGGCGCGAATACCCTGAATCTTGTTGGCTGATATGCAGACGCCGATGCCCGTGCCACAGCAAAAGATGCCGCGCTGCGCTCGGCCGTCAACGATGGCGTGAGCGGCACGCTCGGTCATGTCGGCGTAATACTCGGTGGCGCCAGTAACGGGCTTGCTGAGGTCGAGAATCTCGACCCCCGTCTTTCCGCTGAGATGTGCGGCGATGACATCGAGCAAGGGCTTTCCGGCGCTGTCGGCCGCGAGAACGAGTTTCATGTTTGATGTCCTTTCTTGACGACCGCCTCGCTGACAATCGCGACGATCCGGGCAAAGCCCTGGGGTGACCAGGCAGCGCGCCCGACGAAAAGTCCGTCCACATTATGGGGCGCCATAAGATCCGAGCCGTTCGAGGGCGTGACCGATCCCCCGTAGATGATGCGAGTGCGGCTCGCCGCCGCCCCGCCCCAGCGCTCGCCGATCAGATCACGCAAGGCGTCATGGCGGGCCGCGATATAGTCCGGTGTAGCCGCCTCGGTGGTGCCGATGGCCCATCGTGGTTCATAGGCGAGTATGACCTCGGGCACGCGCTGGCCCGGCTGGTCGGCCAGGGCCGTTTGGAGCTGCTCCGCCAGAACAGCGTCACTACGTCCCAGCCGTTTGTCCTCGGCGGTTTCGCCTAGGCACAGGATCGGTGTCAGTCCGTGACCGAGGGCCGAATTGAGCTTGAGGCGAACCAACTCGTAGGTCTCGCCAAAATATTGAAGCCGTTCCGAATGCGCGAGTTCGACATAGCGGCAACCAGCCTCCACCAGCATCGGCGCCGAGACCTCGCCGGTCCAGGCTCCAGATGCTTCCCAATGCACATTCTGGCCGCCAATACCAACACCGCTGCCCATGAACCCTTCCTTGGCAGCAGCTAGCGAGGTGAAGGGGGGGCAAGACGAACAGCTCAAGTGCGGCAGTGTTGATGCCAGAAAGAAGCGGCCGCAGTCCTGTTGCGTAGCGCAGAGCCATCGTGGCGCCGATGTTCATCTTCCAGCCAGTGCCAGCAACGAGTTTGCGCATTTCGGATCCCTGGAACACATTCGCGGATAGCCCCACGCCCGAAGGCGTGGGGCGGGGCAAGATCGCCCTAGTGCGCCGCGTAGACGGCAACGCAGCCGGCTTTGCATGCGTCGTTCGGCATCATCGGAACGAATACGTGGTTACTTGTGGAGTCGGCAGCCACCGAGTGCGAATTCTTGGCGGTCGGAATGTTTGCGACCCAGGTGTTTTTTTCGGCATCGATAATGCCGAGCACCGGTCCGCCTGGATTCTCGCGGGCGGCGAGGTAGTACCGCTTGTTGCCCGGATTGTACCAAACCTCGTCGCTGCCCCCGACCTGGCTCACCGCCGCAACGACTTTGCTGGCCGCAACATCAACGATAACGGATTGCGCCGGCATCTTGCTGGCGGCGGAGCCTGCCTTGCAGCCAAGCAAGACATTCGTGCCGGGACCATGGGCATTGCCCGCTGGTTGACAATCCTTGACCTCGATCATGCTGACCAGCGACCGCTTGGCTGGATCAATGACCGCAAGGCCGCCGACATTGTCCTGCTTCTTGTAGATCGGGACATTCTGATAGAGCATCCCGGTCTCCGCGAAATAGACCGGCTGCTCAATGCCGTCCGTCGCATCTGGCAGTTCGAGTTTGCCCAGAACCGCGTGATCGGCTTCGGTCGATATGAAGGTGAGAAAGGCCGGCTCGTCGCTGTCGTTCGCCATCGCGACGAGCTTGTCCTTCGGGTCATAGGCCATCTCGTCGACGCGCTTCTTGCCCCCAGTACTGATTGTTTTGACGAGCTTGGCTGGCTCCGACGAGATGTCGTAAATTCTTGCCGTGCTGTCGCCGTTGCCAGCCCAAAGCTGTTTGAGCTCCGGAATCACCAGGACGCCGTCGGGACCATTGTGATCCTTTTCCGAGCCGGTGAAGCCGTCGAGACGGTAGAGAAATGTGTTCTTGGTTGTGTCGAACACGTCGACGGACGCGTTGGCACGATCCGCTAAATAATACCTCCCAGCCTTCGAGTCGACGAAGCCAATGTCGAAATTGTCGAGTGGCTTGCCCGGAATATCGATGGTGGCGACGCGCGCGGCATCAGCAGCTTCACTGATGCCGGCCACCGGGAATGTTGCTATTGCGAGCAGTATCGCAGTGAGACAAGATTGCCTGTTCATTGAATTCTTCCTCCATTGTTCGGTTCGCATTTTCGGCAATGCGCCAGCCCGCAGACCGAGGCTTCGCCCCGCTCTGGTTCATGAGCGGCTCTTTTGAAATGTGCCGCGAAGTCTTGCGTTGGCGATCTAGTGGGAGACGCGCGACCCTCAGCCTTTGGGCATCTCCCTTGGCAGATCTACGCCGTGGAATTTCTTATAGACGTCCCGCAACTTGCCGTTCGCGAGATCCTTCTCGATCCAGGTATTCACAGCGTTCCGCAGCGTGTCGTCGTCCTTCCGAATACCAACGGCATAGCCGTTGGTCCGGATGATGAACTTCTGCTCAAGCTTCTTGTCCGGAGTCTTCTTGTTGATCTCACCCATCTGCGCGGGAGCCGAGACGATGATGTCCTGCTGCCCCGAAGCCACGGCGGTGATCAGGGTCGCATCGTCATCAAAACGGACAATCGAAATTTTATCGTCCGCCTTAGCCAGCTTGGTCGCATCCGCGTCGGCACCGGTGCCACGCGTGACTGCGATCGTCTTACCTTCCAGATCCTTGGCGCTCTTGATCTCGGTGGCCGCGGGCGCAGCGCAAAGAACGGTAATGATGCCGTAGGGAAGCGAGAAATCGACGACCTTCTTGCGCTCCTCAGTTACCGAAAAGGAAGACATGACAAGGTCCACCTTATTGGTCTGCAGGAACGGAATCCGGTTTGCGCCGGTTGTTGGCACTATCTCGAGCGGCACGCCGATGTCCGCAGCGAGAAGGCGTGCCGCCTCCACGTCCGAGCCGGTCGGTTGCATGCTGGAATCGACCGTGCCATAGGGCGGCAAGCCCAGATCGACCGCAACCAGGAGCTTGTTGCGAGCCTTGATGTCGGCGAGTGTATCCGCCCTGACGGCTGAGCCGAAAGCCATGGCAGTTACAAGAGCGGCAATTGCGATCTTCGTCCATTTCATTGATTTTCTCCCTTTTCGTTTCTGGGTTGGTGGTGGAAGACGCCTCCGTGGTCATAGCCCGGTGCCGACGAATTGCTGCAGTTCCGGCGTCTGTGGATTGGCGAGCATGTCCCCCGACCCCGTCTCGTGGACGCGACCCTGATGCATGAAGATCACCTTGTCGGCGACTTGGCGTGCGAAAGTCATTTCATGGGTGACGAGCACCATCGTCATACCGCCAGCGGCAAGCTCTTCCATGACCTTGAGGACCTCCCCCTTCAGCTCTGGATCGAGCGCCGACGTCACCTCGTCGAACAGCATGACCTGCGGCTGCATGGCGAGTGCACGGGCGATCGCGACACGCTGCTGTTGACCGCCGGAGAGCTGTTCGGGGTAATTCTGCGCTTTTTCCGAGAGGCCTACCTGTGCGAGCACGCGAGACGCGATGGCCAGCGCATCGTTGTTTGAAATACGCTTTACCCGACGCGGCGCGAGAGTGATATTTTGCTCGACTGTCAGGTGCGGAAACAGATTGTAGCTCTGGAAGACGATGCCGACGTCCTTGCGGACCGACCGCAGGTCGACTTTGGGATCGCTGCCGACCTCGTGTCCGCAAACCTCGAGCTTTCCGGCGTTGATCCGCTCCAAGCCATTTATGCATCGCAAAGCCGTGCTCTTACCAGAGCCACTGCGGCCGATGATGCAGACGACCTCTCCCTTCGCCACATCGAAGTCGACGCCCTTCAGGACCTCAAGATAACCAAAACTTTTATGGACACCGTCGAAGCGGACCATCGATTTCGTGGTAACGGATTGGGTGCTTAAAGAAATCATGACTCAGGCTCCCCGGGCACGAAGACGCGCTTCGAGGCGGCGACTTGCATGCGACAGTGGTGAACAAAGGCTGAAGTAAATGGCGCCTACGATCGTGAAGACCAGGAAGGGCTCAAAGATCGCGTTGTTGACGATCTTGCCGGACTGGGTCAACTCGATGAAACCGATCACGACCGAATAGGATGTATTCTTGACGATTTGGACCATGAAGCCGATCGTGGGCGGGATCGACAGACGAACAGCTTGCGGCAGAACGACGTCCTTCATTTTCTGGAAACCGGACAAAGCGAGACTATCCGCAGCCTCCCACTGGGTACGTGGCACGGCTTGGATACTGCCGCGCCAAATCTCGCCGAGGAACGCGGCTGCAAAGATGGTCATGGAGAGGCCGGCAGCGACGATTGCAGGTACGTCCACCCCGGTGATCGCCAAACCGAAATAGGACAGGAACATCAGGACCGGAAGGGGAATGCCTTGGACGACGTGCACGTAGGATGCAGCGATCCAGTTCAGGACACGCCAGCGCGATACCCGCATCAGCGCGATGACCATGCCGATGATCCCGCCACCGATGAAGCCGATCAGCGACAGAACGATGGTCCAGAATGTGCCTTGCAGCAGGAAGACGAATTGGTTGAGCGAGAATGCCATGGTGCGCGCTCCTACAACGGGGTCCCGAGGCGGCGGCGCCGTGGAAACGCAAGCCATCCGAGGCCTCTGATGCCGAAGCGAAGGAGAATGGAAAGCGCAAGATAGATCACGGCAACGACGATGTAGATTTCGAACCCCCGGAATGTCTCCGATTGGGTCCGGCTAGCCGCAGCCATCAGTTCCTCTGCCGATATCTGTGCCATGATCGAGGTGGCCAGCATCATCAGGACGAATTGACTGGTCAGTGCCGGCAACACCCGTTCAATCGCGGGAGGAAGCACGACATCCAAGAGCATCCTGGTCCTTGAAAGCCCGAGACTCTCGGCCGCCTCTATCTGACCTTTCCAGACGGATTCGATGCCTGCCCGGATGATCTCGGACGAATAGGCGCCGACATTCAGCGTCAAGGCAATCACGGCTGCCGCGAAGGCCGAAAGCTTGAAGCCAACACCGGCTAGGCCGAAGAATAGCCAGAAGGTCTGTACGAGCAGCGGCGTGTTCCGGATGATCTCTACATAGATCGCGACCAGCCGCCGGAGCCAGGCGACCCGCCCTGTCCGGGCGACCGCACAGAGGGTACCAAAGACGAAACCAAGGACAATCGCGACCATGGTCATTTTTACAGTGAGGAACGCACCGTGCAGGAGGTCCCGCCAATACTCGTTTTTGGGGTCCCATAGGAAGCTGAAGTCGAAGCTGTACTTCATGCCTGCACCTGTAGGCACTGCCAGTGTAATCGAGAATGGAAGTATCGAGCAGCGTACATGCACGCTTCACCCATGAAAGCGTCCAAGCCATTGCCCCGTACGGACTTTCCGGCGTTCATTTCGATTCCCACCCGCAGCTAGATACTTTTCTTGATATCGGCGCTGCGAATTCGACCCAGGCTTTTGCCTTCAAACTGTTGAGACCTACGAAGCGATAGCCCGCTGGTGAGCGTGCATCGCCATCTTGGCTGCCAGCAAGAGAGCCTCGCGCGTGGCGCTCACATTGGCGACCCCCTTGCCTGCAATCTCATAGGCGGTGCCATGTGCCGGCGTCGTAATCGGCACTGGATAGCCGCCCAGCAAGGTCACGCCCTTGTCAAAGCCCATCAGCTTCATCGCGATCTGCCCCTGGTCGTGGTACATCGTCAGGACGGCATCGAATGCTCCGGCCTTGGCACGGAGGAAAACCGTATCGGAGGGAAATGGTCCCGCTATCGCCACGCCCTTAGCCTGCGCGCGATGTACTGCGGGTGTGATGACATCTATCTCCTCATGACCGAAATTGCCTCCATCGCCCGCATGGGGGTTGAGAGCCGCGACCGCGATGCGAGGCTTTGTAAAGCCCGCCGTCAACATGGCTTCCTGTGTCCGCTCTATGGCTCGAACGACACTGGCCTCAGTGATGAGAGGCGCGACATCTTTGAGAGGAACGTGCGATGTCACGCGTGCATTCCAGATTGAACCCAGGATGTTGAACTCGCTGGCTGATCCGCTCACGGCGAAGACCTCGTCCAAGAAGACGATCTCGTCAGTATAGGTCGGATACGCCAGCCGCATCGCTGCCTTGTTGAACGGTGTGAAGCAGACCGCATCCGCATGACCGGCCGACGCGAATTCAATCGCTGCGCGGAAGTTTGCAAGGGCGAATTGGCCACCCTTGAGACTCACTTCGCCGGGGGTAATGCCCGCGGGGTCGCAGTGTTTAAGATCGACGAATGCAGGCTTCAACGACGGTTTGATTGCGTCAGTCACCGCATCGATCATCTCGACATCAACGTCTACGCCGGCAATGCGCGCACCTTCACGCAACACCCGGCCGTCACCAATCGCCACGATCCTTGCCGTGGAACGAACCTCATTCAACGACAGCACCCGCGCCGTCAACTCAGGGCTGATCCCAGCCGGATCGCCCATCGCCAGTACCAAGGTCGGAATGCTGCCCTTCATGTCCACCTCCCGAGTGTATTTTTCCATTATAGCACTTCTGAATAAGGTCATCAAGTATTCTGCATACAGAATTTTGTTGTGAGTGCTATACCTTGCGCTGCAAGAGCCCTGTTGGGGCAAGAACGGCATCATCCCGACATCTGCTTCGGCTTGTCGTCTTCGATGCGAAGGGCGAGATGCTGGTCCTCGAGCACGGTATTTTCGATCAGTCGGATGACTGGGTTTCTTGGGGTCAGAACAAGTGCTGTTCTCCTGTCTCTGGATCCCACCGATCGATAGCTTCTCCGATATTGAAGTCAGTTTCGCTGACGAAGCGCTTGCCTTTACCGTTTACGACAATGGAGTGAAGTGCCGCCGTAGACTTCACCTTTTCCAGTAGCGTCCCTCCTTTGCAACGCCGAAGCGATCCGGCATGCGCGAGAAGGCGGCAAGGCCGGCGAGGGCCGCGACCGGATGGGTGACGACATAGGTCGGGATGGATTTGAGGAGCGCGCTGTGCGGCGCCTTGTCCTCGAAGGCAGCGCGAAACTCGGGCCCGCGGAGCGCCGGAAGGATCTTTTGCGAGATGCCGCCTGCCAGGAACACGCCGCCCTTCGCCATGAAGACCATTGCCATGTCGCCGGCCACGCGCCCGAGATAGGTGGCGAACAGCGAGACGGTCTCGATCGCAGCGCGGTCATCCTGCGCCAGCGCTTTGGCCGTCACGTCCGCGGGGGTGGTGAGCGAGGCGACGAGGCCGTCGGCGGCCGAGACGGCACGATAGATGTTCATGATGCCACGGCCACACAGCAGCTGCTCGGCGGAGATGCGGCCCTCGATGGGTTCGAGGAAGGGCCAGATCCGGTAGTCGCGCGCGCTGCGCGGGCCGACATCGACGTGGCCGCCTTCGCCGGGGACCGGGATCCAGCTATCGCGGGCATAGACGAGGCCGGCGACGCCGAGCCCGGTGCCGGGGCCGAGCACGCTGCGCGAGGCGGCATGCCGCTCGATGCCAGGGCCGATCTTTTCCCGCTCGCCTTCGCCGAGCGAGGCGACGGCGAGCGCCTGCGCTTCGAAATCGTTGACGAGCAGCACGTCCTCGAAACCGAGATTGGCGATTATGTCGCGCGGGCGCACCACCCAGGGGCAATTGGTCAGCGGCACCTCATCGCCCTCGATCGGGCCGGCGAGCGCGAGAATGGCAGAGCGCGGTTGCACTGAGCTCTTGTGGAGGATGCACTGCTGGAGCGCCTCGTCGATGTTCTTGAAGTCGGCCGTCTGGACGATCGGGAACTGTTTCGGTTCGGCAACGGGATCGGCCAGCAGCGCGAAACGCGCGTTGGTGCCGCCGATATCACCGACGAGGATGGGGAAGGGGAGGTTCGCTTGATTTTCGCCCGGCCGTATCATCGATAAGTCCCGTTCATTATCTCGTGGAGGGTTGCTTCGGTGAAGTGCCGCAGCAAATTCGAACAGATGATCGGCGGTCGCTAGGTTCGATGGGGGCGACACTTAGCCGGACTACGCACGACACTAATGCCAAGCGCGAAAGCTCTGGATGTATTGGAAATCTCGGCCGCCGGAGAACGGCTCGGCATAGTGTCGAACGCAGGATGCGTACCGGATTTGCTAATAGACCGACTTAGGGCGATGAGCCAAAAAATCTTCGCGCAGCAGCCATTCGACTTATCGGCACCGATAGCGGGCGACAAGCGCAGCAAAAAGCGCTTACGATCTCTCAAGGCGCGAACTGATACAAGGTAGGTGTTCCGCTTGACCGCAACCATCTAAGTCCGACTATGTCATTGTTCTTCCGCCGTTTACATGTAGCGTTTGCCCAGTAATAAAAGCTCCTCGCGTCGATGCGAGAAATGAAATCATGTTTCCTACATCTGACGGTAAACCAAGACGACGAAGCGGTACCTGGCGAGAGTAGTCATCGAAAACTTCCTGACTTAGATCGGAATGGCGCTCAACTGGAATAAAACCAGGACAAACCAAATTCACCCGTATATTAAACGGGCCTAGCTCTTGGGCCCAAGATCTGGTTGTACCGACCATCGCAGCTTTCGCAGCCAAATATGGCGCCGATTCCGCCTTCGCCAGATCGACGGACTCGCTACCGATATTGATGAAGCATCCACTGCGCCTAACTTTCCAGTCTCTGACAATTGCCTTAAGTAGAAAAAGCGGCGCTTTGACACAGTAATCCATTAAATTCTGATAATGGTCCCAGTTCTGATTCTCGATGCTGTGCGACGAATGCGTTCCAACGGCGTTGCTAACGATCACCTCTATATCGCCAAGGGTTTCGGAAATGAGATTGATATTCTCCTGGACCGCGCTCGCGTCTCTAACATCGAAGCAAAATTCTTTTGCTATTCCGCCTTTTGAAATGATAGATTCAACAACTTTTTGGGCGCCGCGTTGATCGCGCGAGTAGGTTACGGCAGTTGCGTATCCATCTGCAGCAAGCGCGGAAGCGATGCCAGCTCCGAGGCCTCGCGAGCCACCAGTTACGATTGCGACTTTCATGTTGACGTCCTGGTGCTTGTGTTAAAATCGATGTCAGATTGCTCCCCTTTGCGGACGCTGGCCGCGGGTTACCAACACTCAATCGTATATTCATGTATCGAGCGCAGAGGATGCTGCTGGATGTCCATATATGTCTCCAAACCTAAAGCGGACGGAAGAGTACAAAATTGCATTTCCGTGAGCTTTTTTTGCACCTCTAAGCGCCTGTTGACGCACTCGTATTGTGGCTCACCCGTTTGAGGAGCTGCAATGCGCATAAACTTTACCAATCCCGCGCTAGCGGGCATCCAACTGTCGCTCGCCGCCTATTTACTGTTCAGTACGAGCGACATGCTCGTCAAAGTGCTGACTCGACAGGTGCCGGTGTTCCAAATCATCCTTCTCCAGGTTACCTTTGCGTTTGTACCTTTCATGTTCGTCGTGTTTCGACGCGGAGGTCTTAGAACCCGTATCAAAAATCCTATATTGGTCATCCTTCGTGGTGTGCTTGCGGGTACTAATACGCTTTGCGGCTTTTATGCATTCTCAGTGCTTCCCTTGGCGGAGGTCTACGCGATCGTATTCTGTACGCCGATTGTCGTGACCTTGGCATCGATCCCTGTTCTTGGCGAAACCGTGGGAATACACAGGATAGCCGCCATCCTGATCGGATTTGTGGGCATCCTTGTGATGGTTGACCCCGTTGCCACCCACTTCACCATGGCGCATTTGGCGGCCTTTGGCAGCGTGTTGGTAAGCGCGGCGGTCGTCCTGATCATGAGGAAAATTGGCAATGAGGAGGATCGTGTCAGTATGGTCGCGGCTGTGCTGCTTGGAATTTTTCTTGTCGGTTTCCCCGGCGCTCTTGCTCAGTGGCAGCCATTGACGGGGGAGGTCATGCTGATCGCTGCGGGTTCCGGTTTCTTTATGGGGTTGGCGCAATTCATCTCACTTGAAGCTCTCCGCCGCGCACCTGCCTCGGCGATTGCGCCGCTCCAATATACCATGCTGGTTTGGGCGCTCGTTTATGGGATCGCGATTTCCAGCGACCCTGTGAAACCGAATGTGTTGATCGGAGCGCTCGTGATCATCGCGGTGAACCTCTACAATATTCACCGAGAACGTATTAGGGCCAAGCAGAGCGTCACACACTGAAAGGCAGGTACAGATTTGTATGCGCGAGTGCGGCCGTCAAACGCCGAGGTTATCGACGAGGTACTGTCGAAGGCGCGAGATGGCTGGCTCGTTCCATCTGCTCTTGGAGGCGTAGAAGTAATAGGAGTCGAGATACGTTTCGGTCGGAACGGCTTCTGTGAGCCGACCTTGCGCTATCTCGGGCGCAACTAGAATTTCATTGGCGAGCGCTACGCCCTGGCCGATTGCAGCCGCCTCGATGACGATATGCGCATAGCCCAGTTTTTGACCACCGAGCGTAGGAGGCGCTTTGACGCCGTTCGCGTGAAGCCATCTTGCCCAGACGTCCGTAGTTTGCTCGTGAAGCAGCGGAACCGAAAGTAGGTCGCGGGGCTCCTTCACTGAGTAGCGTTCCAGAAAGTCACAACTTGCGACAGCTATATGTCTTGGCCTAAACAATTCGAGTGAATTACTATACGCGATGTATTCACGTCCGTAGTGGACGGCCACATCGGCTTCGAACCGCCTGAAATCTGGAAGGTGATCAGTCGCTCGCAAGAGTACGACATCAACCCGAGCTGCCTTGTTAATCTCTTTAATGCGCGGCATCAGCCACGATTTATTGAGGCCTGGTCCGCACCAGACCTTCAGTTGCTGGTGACCTGAGGGGCGAAGCATGAAGGTTGCATCGTCGATATGATCGAGCGCGACCGCAATACGCTCGTGATACTCCTTTCCGGCATCCGTCAGGCGTGTCTCGGCAAAGTTGCTGTCGAGCAGCTTTACCCCGAGCCAATTCTCCAGCTTGCGCACATGCCGGCCCACTACGGTGTGATGGATGGAGAGATCTTCGGCGGCCGATCGAAGGCTACCCAGCCGTGCCACGGCATCAAAGGCTCTCAAGGCTGTTAACGGTGGTAAGTTACGAGGCATTGAACCATGGATTGAGAAGAGGGCGGTAACAAAAACTAGCACATGCATTTTTTGCAGTGTGGTGCATTTCATGCATTCCTGTTAGCATTTTTTGCACCTATCCAGGAAGAATATTCAGGGCAATGGTTTGGTCATGGAAACGGCTGCAGCGTTTTCGCTTTTTCACCAAGACATCAAACCAAAGGATCCACCCCCGTGAGAATTGGTTTTTACACGAACTATTCCAAGGAAACGGCCGAGTTCGCCCATGAAGTCGGTTTCACCAGTCTTCAGCTCTCCGCTTGGCCGGGTTCAGCACTCGACGCCAACACGACGACCGACGCCCAGCTCGACGAAATCCGCAAGGATCTCGACAGCAAGAACATCCAGATCTCGGCTCTCGGCTATTATCCGAACTATCAGCATCCTGACGACCACGAACGCGAGGAGGCACAGGCTTACCTACCCAAGGTCATGGACCTTGCGTCTCGTCTCGGTGTCGAGGTCGTGGGGACCTTCGCCGGCCAGGACCCGCGCCTCAACGTCGAGGAGAACATTCCCGCTTTCAAGGAGCTATTCTCCCGCTACTGCGATCTTGCGGAAAAACACAATGTGAAGATCGCCCTCGAAAATTGCCCGATGATCAACGTCGTCACCATGAAGGGCAACAATATCGCCTACAGCCCGGAAATCTGGGATGTGATTTTCGATGTCGTTCCCTCGGATCGCCTCGGCCTCGAATTCGATCCATCGCACCTCGTCTGGCAGGGCATTGATTACTGCCAGGCGATCAAGGACTATGCGAGTAAGGTCTTCCATGTTCATGCCAAGGACATGGAGATCGACCGGAAAATTCTTGCCCGGAGCGGAATACTAGGGCGCTCGTTTGCGCCGAAGAAAGGCCTTGATCGCCGCTGGTGGCGCGCGCGCGCACCGGGCTGGGGCGAGGTCGATTGGCCGAAGTTCATCAGCGCCGTCATTCTGTCGGGGTACCAGGGCAATCTCGATATCGAGCATGAGGATGACATCTTCGCGAGCATGCAGACGATCCACTCGATCAAGTCGGAAGCCGATGTGGTCAGCAACTACAGCCAAGAACGTGCTGGTCTGCGGCTCGGCTACAACACGCTTTCCAAACTGATCGTAACATGAGGCGAGAGATGAGCAATTCAGCCAATACGTCCGCGCTCGAAATCGTCGAGCCGAAAGAAAAGATCGTCCTCTTCAAGGGCAAGGATCTTTCGGGATGGTTTTCCGACATCCCGGCGCGTGATGAAGATCCGTCAGCTCCCGATATCGTCGAAATCGTCAATGGGATCATCGTCACCCCCGGCAAAACGGTGGGTCATCTGGTTTCGGACAAGGCATTTCGGAACTATCGCCTTGAGGTGGACTACCGATTGCCCAAGGAGGGCGGTGGCGGAAGCATTCTCGTCCATGTCTCGAAGCTGCGGATGCTTAGGACGAAATCGAAGAACATCTTTCCGCAGTCGCTGGACGTGAAGATCCGGCACCATGATGCAGGCGACATCTACTGCATTATCGACAACATCCTCTGCGACAATCCCGAGCGGCGGCCGCTGGAAAAGGGTCAAAAGCCGGGCGGCGGTGACCAGGACGGCCGGCATGTCGTCAAGATCGTCGACGCCGAAGCGCCCCTGGGCGAGTGGAACACGATGGCATTCGAGTGCAAGGGGAACTCCCTTCGCATCTGGCTGAATGGTGTCCTTGTGAACGAGGGCTACGATTGCACCACGGACCACGGCAAGGTCGCGCTGCAAGTGACCGAACAACGCGTGGAGTTTCGACGGGTCGAAGTCTTTCCGTTGTAATCGCCGGCATTGGCGCGCGTTTGCCGCGCGCCAATGCACCATTAACCGACGTAGGCAGGTCTCACGATGTATCACCTTCAATTCCGGGATGTCCTCTCTGCTTGGAACCTGTTCCTTGAGGGGCTCCTGCTCACTTTGGGACTGTCCGGCGTCGCTCTTGCGGGCGGATTGCTGCTCGGCCTCGCCGCCGCCGTGACCCGCATCTATGGGCCTGGATGGGCGCGAAAGACGGTCATCATCTATGTCGAGGTGATCAGGAACACCCCACTGCTGGTACAGCTCTTCACTGTCTATTTCGGCCTGCCGAGCCTTGGCATTCGCATACCCGGTCTCTATGCGGCGATCATCTGCTTTATCGTCTATCTCGGAGCTTACCTCGCGGAGATCATCCGTGCCGGCATCGAGGCCGTTCCGCAGTCGCAAAAAGAAGCAGGTGCCTGTCTCGGGCTCTCGGGTTACCAGGTGTTCCGGCATGTCGTTCTTGTTCCTGCGATCAAGGACATGTTCCCCGCTCTTGCCAGCCAGTTCGTGTTCTTCATGCTGTCCACCTCGGTGGTATCGCAAATCGCGGTTTCGGACCTATTCCATATGGGCTCGATCGTCCAGGCGATGACCTACCGCGACTTTGAGATCTATCTGCTCATAGGCGCACTCTACCTCGCACTGGCCCTTCTTTTCCGTGCCCTCTTCGTCTCCATTTATCTGCTGTGCTTTGGACGGGACCAATGATCCGCGAAATCCAACTACTTGACCTGCTGACGATCGTTGAGGCCGCCGGAACGACTCTGCTCCTCTCTCTGGTGGCGTTCGTCGGCTCCTCCCTCATCGGAATCCTGATTGCAGGGCTCCGCTTCTCTCGCGTCGGTCCCGTCCGGTGGCTCGCGATCCTCTATGTGCAGATCGTCCAGGGGACCCCGCTGCTGGTCTGGCTATTCCTGCTGTTCTTCGGGCTCGCCACGCTGGGTTTCAATATCTCCGCATGGCTCGCCGTCTCGGTTGGCTTCTCGATCTACGGCGGGGCGTTTCTTGGCGAAACCTGGTTTGGCGCCTTGCGTTCTGTGCCGAAGACGCAGTGGGAAGCGGCCTCCTCGCTCGGTATCGGAGTATTCCATCAATTCACGTGGGTGATCCTCCCCCAGTCCATCCGGATTGCAATCCCGCCGACGATTGGCTTTGCCGTGCAGTTGCTCAAGAACACGTCGCTCGCCTCGACGATCGGCGTCTACGAACTGACCCAGAGCGGTCAATACCTCTCGGCTGCGACCTACAAGCCGCTCCTCGCATACTCGATCGTAGCAACGATCTACTTCGTCATTTGCTACCCGCTCACCACTTGGAGCCGCGGCCTCGAAAGGAAGCTTGATGTCAATCGTTGAACTCAAAAACGTGGAGAAGTGCTTCGGCTCGCTGACCGTGCTGAACGACGTGTCTCTCAATATCCAGCCGGGCGAAATCGTTTCCGTCCTCGGGCGGTCGGGCTCGGGCAAGAGCACGATGCTGCGCTGCATAAACGGATTGGAAATGGTTCAGAGCGGTTCCGTCATCGTTGATGGAATCACCGTCAACGACCCGAAGACGGATCTGCGGAAACTTCGTCAGCAGGTCGGCATGGTCTTCCAGAGCTACAATCTCTTTCCGCACCTGACGATCGCGGAAAACATCACCCTGGCGCCCAAGCTCGTACAAGGCATTCCAAAAGGTGAGCAGCGCGATCTCGCGCATGAAGCTCTCCGACGAGTGGGGCTAGAAGACAAGCTGGATCACCTGCCGCGCCAGCTTTCCGGCGGGCAGCAGCAGCGAGTGGCCATCGCTAGATCGCTGGCGATGAAGCCGAAGGTGATGTTGTTCGACGAAGTGACGTCCGCACTCGATCCCGAACTGACTGGCGAGGTCCTGAAGGTTCTCGAGGATGTGGCGTCGACAGGCATGACGATGATTCTCGTTACTCACGAGATGGGCTTTGCCAAGCGGTTCGGGACGAGAGCCGTGTTCATGCACAAAGGCAAGGTGTGGGAGGACGGCCCCGCTAAAGCCGTCCTTTCGGATCCGAAAACCCCGGAGCTGAGTGCATTCCTCAGCGCCGTCCTCCATTAACTCACCAAGAAAAGGGGAACTTCATGAAAAAGAAACTCTTCAAGGCGCTTGTCGTTGCCATCAGTGTTGCAGGTGCAGCAACCAACGCCTGGGCAGACAGGCTTCAGGACATTCTGTCGAACGGCGTCATCCGCGTCGCGGTATCGCTGGATAGTCCGCCTTTTGGCTCTGTTGGAGCGGATGGCAAGCCCGTCGGTCTCGATATCGAGATGGCGGAGATGGTCGCGCAGGCGCTGAACGTCAAGCTCGAGACGGTCGGCGTGCCGTCGGCCAACCGCGTCGCCGTCCTCGTGACGGACAAGGCGGACCTCGTCATCTCCAATCTGGGTATGACGCCAGAGCGTGCAAAGCAGGTGCTTTACTCCGCACCCTATGTCAACACGGTTCTCGGCGTCTTTGGGTCGAAGGACTTGCCTGTCTCCAAGCTCGACGACCTGAGTTCCTATACGGTTTCCGCGACACGCGGGGCTGCTGCAACGCAGGCAATCCTGTCGAAAAATCCGCGCGCGCAAGTAAAACAGTTCGAGTCAGACTCCACGTCCGCGACGGCCTTCCTCTCCGGACAAACTGATTTGCTAACGTCGAGCACGACTACGGTAGCGGCTTTGAAGAAGCAAAACCCGGACAAGCAAATGGAACTCCTGATCGCGCTACGGTCCTCGCCGGCCCATATGGCTGTGCGGATGGGAGAACTGAACCTTCTGGCATGGGTGAACAGCTTCATCTACTACAGCCAATTGAACGGCGATCTCGACCGGCTCAGCCAGAAGTATCTTGATTTGCCGCTGCAGCCTTTGGAACTGGCTCTCCCGTCGCGATAATTCGATAGAACAGATCGACCGCGGTGAGACTGCGATCGATCTGGTCGACACAGATCACAAGCCTTGTTGTCGCGGTAAAGAGACCGGTGCTGGTTTGTGATGTTCGATTCTAGGGCCAGAAACCAGATACTTTGAATTGTGTGTTCGAACTGATACTGGCAAAGGGATCAAGAAATCCCGATAAGCGCACCCTTATAAGCGGGGCTTGGATTAATTCCCAAGAATTCCGTTCCCTGTACATTTCCATACTGATCGGGCTGCGTTGCTATGCGAATGCTAAATGGTGGCGAGGTGCTTGGCATAGATAAAATCGCACCCCATCCACCATTAGCCGTGCAATCATCATAATTTGTCTCACAGTTTTTGCATATTTCAGGTATTGTAAACCATTTTCCATAATTGCCATCTTGATCGGTTATGGAGGCAAACGAATAGCATTCATTCGTTATGTTGACCAAGCCGAGCACCCAATTACCGGCAGATTTTGGGCTCGTTTCCAACGGGCGATAAGCTCTATCGATATCCTCGTCTTTGATTGTGAAATCAGAATATGCGCCTTTGGTCTGAACTTTCTCGTAAGGCATGATGTCCTCCTTCTTCAGGCTTAATGTTGCTATGCATATTAAGTGTGCGGCTGAAAGGCATAAGGGGGGCAACCGTCACAATGGAAACCATAAGGTTTCTTGAATGCTCCCGCTTGGGATGAGCAATAGCGGATGATTGCTATAACCACAGCTGGCCTAGGGCTTCAGTATCTGGTGGTACATATCGAGCTTGCCTGGTTGGTCCTTGGCGACCAGAAAAACCATATTCTGCGCGTCGAATACGCGGAACCAGTCATCCCATTCGACCACTTCGAGACCACCTTCATCCAGGGGCTGGTCAACATCCGGTACAAACTCCGGTTCGAAGACGATGCGAAGCACAGGTGTCCCGCCGAGTTCCGGCGAGGTATCGACGATGGCCGGAGACCCAGCCCGCGCGGAAACCCAGTCCCGGATTGCCTGATGGTCGGTGAGAGTGATTGATTCGCTCATGTCCAATGCTCCTTTCCTAATGGAACGCATTTATCCGATTGGTATTGCCGCGCCGGCACCGGCGACAGCATGCTATGTACAACGCGTTGTCATGTGCTGGTCAGGACGACCGCTGCTTCTGCCGTCAGCATCCGGAATGTGAACGTCTCCTGCAAATAGAGTTCGACGGCCGCGCTGGAATGGCTGAGATAACCGATGGAAATGTCCTGGCCGATATCCAGTTCAAAGTCGCCGCCGCGGGTTGTCAGTACAAACCCGCCTTCAATGGCCGGTGCCCAGATAATTCCTCCGTCCACTTCCCGGTCGATATGGTGGAAGACGGGATAGCCCTCGTCACTTCCGCCGCTCGCAGCGGTATAGGCCGCGGAACCGAGCACGAGCGCATAGGGGCCGTTTACACCGGCAAGCCGCAACTGGCTGACTGCTTGCGCCACCGCATCCGGATAACCGGTCACACTGGAAGGGAGCGGCACGGGCGCGTTGCTGCTGCCTTCGCGAATGCCGTGAATGGCTGCCGCGGCAAATCCATCAAAAACAGATCGGTCCTCGGCGAACGCGATCTTACGCGCGGCGTCCTTGACAGGTGTCCAGTCCGAATCCGTCGAACCGCGCTCCACGTCGTCAATGGCCTGACGCGTGAGTTCGAAAGGAACCCGGAGCTCGACGAGAGCCTTTACCTCGCGCTGTGTCGACTGGATTCCGTCGCCAAGGCCCTGGATCAGCTTCATATGCCCCGTACCCACAGCGGAAAAATCGACGCCCTTGGGGCCGACAACATCGACAACGCGCCGGGCCGCCAAATGGCGTTTCAAGGTACGTGATGCCTCTTCCTCGATTTGCGCCCAAGCACTGCCGGAGATCGGAGCGAGCTCCCGATGGAGATTGTTCATTGTCTGCCTCACTTTTTTAACGAACCAATGCCGAGCGAACCGTTGCCCCGGGATGGTTGCGGTTTAACGATGTCTTCCGGCCCGGAAAGATCCCCGGCCAGGGCGAATGTGGAAGGGGCGGCACCCTCGGGCGTGACATTGTCCAGGAATGTCGCGGTGGGAACGAAGAACAGCGTGCCGGTCACCGCACGGCTGAAATCGAGCAGCCGGTCGTAGTTGCCTGGCGGGCGCCCAATGAACATGTTTTCGAGCATCTGTTCAATCCGGCGCGGCGAACGGGCATAACCGATGAAATAGGTGCCGAATTCGCCTTTGCCCGCCTCGCCGAACGGCATGTTGTCCCGCAGGATTTCAAGCTGCTCGCCGTCCTCGATGATCGTCGTGAGCGCATTGTGCGCTGAGGTTGGTTTCACGGCATCGTCGAGTTCGATATCGGAAAGCTTGGTCCGACCGATAATGTTCTCCTGCTCAGCGACCGGCACATTGTTCCACCGTTTGAGGTCGTGCAGATATTTCTGTACGATCACGTAGCTCCCGCCCGCAAAAGCAGCGTCTTCCTCCCCGATGATGGTGGCTCTTTGGGCGGCCTGGTCAACGGGGTTTTCTGTTCCGTCAACGAAGCCGATCAGATCGCGATCATCGAAATAGTTGAAACCATGCACCTCATCCGTGGTGGCGACCGCACCATCAAGCCGCGACATGATCTGCGTCGCCAGTTCAAAGCACAAATCCATGCGCGTCGAACGGATATGCAGGAGAATGTCGCCTGGTGTCGAAACGGCGTGATGCTGGCCGCGGATTTCACGGAAGGGGTGCAAATCCCTGGGTCTGGGTGCCCCGAAGACCCAGTCCCAGAAATCAGAACCGAAGCCCATGACGCAGGAGAGGCGGCTCTCGAGATCACGGAAACCCACCGCGCGCAGGAGTCCTGACAGATCGCTGCACAGCGCGCGCGTGGCCATCTCGTGGTCCCGTCCGGGTTTAATCGTCAGAACAAGAAATATTGCCGCGCGTGTTAGCTTTGCCACGACCGGTTGCGAAACAGAGGAGGGTATCGGTGAGTCCATAATTGCTCCATTTGGAACTTCAATAAAGTGTGCCGGGAGTTCTTTGAAAGTCGCAAGAGAATGGTTGCGCGGTTAATTTTCGATGTGCAAGAGCATATATCGCTTTGCACTGTTGTGTATGGCCAATCCTGGTGCTCCCTGGGCGATCATACATAGGAGGGTTAATCCATGTCTCGGAATGCATGCCCATCACAAGCGACACCTTCCACGATACTCGGAGACAACAGATCTTGGTGCTACAGGCCCGTCAAAGACGCACTCTTTCGGATCAGCGAAATCAGGAAGACCGGCACCTTGACGTATGCAGATGCCAAGAGCAGGCTTGTTAATGGTTATATAGCGATCGTATTCCGGCATTGGCACACTCCCTCTATGATGACGCTTAGGGCTGGGGGACGTTCCCACGCCCCTCAGCG
Source organism: Phyllobacterium sp. T2-21 (assembly GCF_055378485.1). NCBI lineage: Bacteria > Pseudomonadati > Pseudomonadota > Alphaproteobacteria > Hyphomicrobiales > Phyllobacteriaceae > Phyllobacterium > Phyllobacterium sp. T2-21. Next base: position 225,948 of record NZ_AP027916.1, read on the forward strand.
CTCGGCTCAATCGTCTGCAGGGTGTACAATGGTCAAAGTTTGACGGGCCGCCCGGATGCTTCTTCTTCCAGTGTCACGGCAATGTCCGCATTTGCCGAAAGTCGAACCCTTTCACCCTCGACATCTGCCACAAAACCAAGCTCGATATAGTGGTGGTGTCCTTCGTGTTTCCCAAAATTATCACTCTTTTTGAGCTTGATGCGGGCGCCTTCAATGTGATCAACGGTGCCGACATGGACACCATCGGCCCCGATGACTTCCATGTTTTCTCTGATCTTATCGTTCATGATAATAGTCTCCCTTGTTGAACTCGAATAGCATTTGGCCTTGTCCCACCAAGCGGTGCAGGGGGCATGCTCGTATTTTGACATTACCGGAAACGATCATGGAACGACCCGTGCTCAAACCGGATCCAGATCGTCTTCGTCGACTGTTTTCGCTGCCGTAAAAAGGCGTGCGGTCTGCGGCGCGAGATAAACGTGCCCCGTACCAGCCCTTCCTTGTCATTGAGCGGCACCATCAAGATGTGAAGCGGGGTAAATTGCTGGTTCCCCTGGCGGGAAGCCAAAGACTGCGCCGATTGGATGAAACCCCTCGCGCGATCGGTGTATTTTTCAACGTTCATCGGGCTACCTTTCAAGGCGACAATGAAGGGCAATCACGTGTACCGCTGTAAGCGCACGAGACATCAGCAACGTGCCGACGAACGCGGCGTGCTGTTGCTGCATGGAATCCCCATGCAATCTACGTGCCAGTTTTAACAGTCAACAAAGTCAAGGAGATATGGCTTGGCCCGCGGCTAAGATGGACAATCTGTCACGAATGGGATCGACAAAATGTCGCAAGGAGCCCTCGGATAAATCAGAGTGCCACTGGCATCCAGATCGTGAACGTCGTGCCGCTGCCCGGATCGCTCTTGACCAAGATTTTCCCGCCTTGCCGTGTCATGAGCATCTGACTGATCGAGAGGCCAAGCCCCGTGCCTTCCCGTATTTTCGTCGTAAAAAAAGGATCAAAGATCTTCTGCATAACATCCGGCGAAATGCCCACGCCGGTATCTGCGACTTGGATGGCAACACCAGCCTTGCCATCCATATCACTGTCTAATGTTCGCAATGCAAGTCGGCCGCCATTCGGCATAGCGTGGATGGCGTTCACGATCAGATTAACCAGAACCTGTTGCAGTTCCGTCCGGTTCAACATGATCGGCCTTAACGCGCGATCTTCTCTGTCGACGGAGATGGTTGTCTTCCTGAGCAGATGTTGCACAAGTGGCAATGTATCAGAGACAATGCCAGCAGCAGTATAGTGCTCGGAGTAGCCGACATATTCCTGTGGTTTGGCAAACTGGAGCAGCTTGGTCACAATTTCTGTGACGCGATTCATCTGCTGGTCAATGAGCTCAAACTCCATCTTTGCACATTCAGCATTGGAACCCATCAATTCGCGGATCACTTCGAGATTGCCTTGCATGACTGCAATGGGGTTATTGATTTCGTGGGCAATCCCCGCGGTTATCTCTCCGATTGCCGCGAGCTTTTCCGACATGACAAGCTGCTTGGTCGTCGTCTCCAATTGGCGGGTCGCGTCATGTAATTGCAGAGCGCGTTGTTCGACACGTTGATTGAGCTCCCCGTTCAGTTGATTGAGTTCATTGTTCAGCTGTCGCAGTTGCCCCTCACGTTCCTGGAGAAGGTCAAGAAGATGATCAAGATGGAATGCGACCTGACCGAGTTCGTCCTGATTCTTCACAGGACCAGTCCGTGCGGAGAGATCGCCATTTTTGACCTGAGTGATTGTACCCGTCATGCGTTCGAGGGGTCTGAAAATACTGCTCGCCCATATCAAAAATAGTGGAACGGTCGCAGCAACAGCGACCAGGAAAGCCGCAGCGATTGAAAGCAAGGTCTCAAATTTTGCTTGCGTGAACGGTTTCTGAAGAAATCCCGCATACAGCATGCCAACGCGGCGATTGTAGCTGTCAACGATCGGCTCATAGGCTGAAATGTACCAGTCATTGACGACGAAAGCACTGTCAAGCCATGTCCGTCCCTGAGCGAGCACAGCGCTCCCCACTTCCGCCGAGACGCGGGTTCCAATTGCCCGGCGCTCCTCAAACAAACGTACATTGGTGCTGATGCGAACATCGCCGAGAAACAGGGTTGCGGTTCCCTGACTGCCTTCCGGCAGGCCGGATCCGTGATAGATGAGATCGTTGATCGTATCGACGAAGGTCAGATTCTGATTCAAGAGAATGCCCCCGACGAGTGCAGCGCGCCGCCCGTCGGGCAGTGTCAGAGCGCTGGCTGACTGGAGAACCATGCCGCGCGTCTCCTCAGTGAGATTGCTGATGGCGCTGGCATGGGTCGGTACGATTTCGATGCGCGCGCGCTCAGCGAGTTCAGGCGATATCGCAGCAAGCTCTCCTTTTTCAAAAATATCGATGCTCGTCTTTGAGCCGCCCATCAGAGCCGAGCTGATGACCGGCCAATCCCATCGGGTGGTCGCCGACGCAAACGGGTTTCCGCTCGCGATGATTTGTCCGTCATCACCAATTGCGTAGAGAAAATCCAGCCCGCGTGCCTGGGCAATCTCCTTGAAATATGCCGCCAGGTTGCCGTTCGCGTAATCCCCTTTGACAAGGAGTTCATGAAACCGTGTCGATTCGCTCACGGAAACAAGCCGGCCCTCCATACTGTCGAGGATCCGTGCCATATATTGGTGTGCAATCGTCAAATCATCATTGACCTTGGACACCGTCATGGCATCGAACTTGGCATTCCAGCGGTAGATGCTAATGCCAAGAAGAAGCGGCAGAATAACCAGCATCGGCACCAGCGCGATCGCCAGCAGGCGGGAACGCACGGATTTTTTCTTCCTCCTTAGTGCCTCTGCCTCCCTAGACATTCCACGTTACGCATTTGCGATCGATCGTCTTGCGAGAAATACCAAGCCGCCGCGCTGCCTCCTCGCGATCGCCGCGAACTTCGCGCAGCACTGACAAAATGTGGCGGCGTTCTACCTCGGCCAAGCTCTGGCCCCCACTTTCATCGTCACTGTCATCAACAATCCTCTCTACGTCTTCCGGGAAACCGCCGAGGATCACTGTCCGCTCGATCAAGTTGCGCAACTCCCTGATATTTCCTGGCCAATCATACCTTGTGAGCGAAGCACGTACTCTTGCATCGATTGCAACCGGAGGCACGCCGAGCTGTTGAGCAAACTCGTGCATGAAGAGCGTTGCAAGCTCCAGCACATCGTCTCCGCGGTCTTTCAAAGGCGGCAAGTGAATTTGCATCACATTGATGCGGAAATAAAGGTCGGCGCGGAAAGTCCCCGCTTCAACCCGTTTCGGCAGATCCGCATTTGTTGCAAAAATGAACCGCGCATCAAAAGGAAGTTCCCGCTCGGAACCTACCGGTCGAACGCGTCGGTCCTCCAATACGCGCAGCAGTTTCGTTTGCAGCAGATACGGCAGTTCACCAATCTCGTCGAGAAACACAGTCCCCCCGTGCGCATGCATAAACAGGCCTTCACGGGCTCGGCCGGCACCGGTAAACGAGCCCTTCAAATGGCCGAACAACTCGCTTTCAATCATATCCGCGGGAATAGCACCGCAATTGATCGGCACGAAGAGCTTGTCGGATTGGCTGGACAGGGAGTGCAGTGAACGAGCCGCAACTTCCTTTCCGGTTCCCGACTTGCCGGTCAGCAAAACCGAGGTTGGCAGGGGAGCGACACGGGCGATGATTTCGCGCACATGTTGGATCGCTTTGGAGGTGCCAAGCAATTTGCTGCGCAGAAAGATCTGATGGGACGGCGATTTCAGCTCATGGCGTAGAACATCATTTTCGCGCTGGAGCCGCTTGCGGTCAAGACAACGCGCCACCGCGTTGAGCAACTGGTTGGACCGGAATGGTTTAAGAATGAAATCGACGGCACCAGCGCGCAAAGCACCAATCGCTGTATCCAGATCGGCATAGGCCGTCATGAGAATCACGTCGGCGAAGAACCCGATTGCCCGTTGCTCGGCAAGCCATTCGAGACCGTTCTTGCCCGGCATGATATTGTCAAGGATAACGACATCAAAGCTCTGTTTGTCCAGTTTCAGCGAAGCCTCTTTGGTATCCGCTGCGACTTCAATCAGATTACAACGCGAGCCCAGTATCTTGACCAGAAAGTTGCGCATGCCCGGCTCATCATCGACGACCAGAATCGAGGCCTGGGCCAGCCATGGCCCAAACTCCGGATCAGCAACAGGCTCGGCAGTATCGTAGATTCGATCCTGTGACATCAACGTTCCTTCCATCGTCGTTCAATCCATTGCCGCAGTTGCTTACTCAGTTCCCTGCGCCGCGTTTGCGCAAGGATCAGGTTCACTAGAGCGGGCGTCCTTGCATATCTTTTCGCAGGTATTCGAGCGCGCGGCGCATCCCATGGAGTTGGTCCATGAGGTGAAGAATGACGTCAATTCCCGCATCATTTGCGCCCAGGTCGCTTTTCAGTTCCTGGATCAGGCGTGCGCGGGCGATGTCAATATCGGAAAACCCAATGCCATCGGAAGTCTGCTTCGGAATGAGCCAGCGCTGTTCCAGCCAAATTTCGAGCGTTTGTACCTTAAGGCCGGAGGAAGCCAGAAACTCCTGCTTGTTCATAGTCATGACCTTTTGTCCTCGCGTGGGTTGAATTCCTTGCCCTTGCCCCAGTTCGACACAAATGCCTCGAGTTCAGGGTCTGGAGACTTCGGCAGAACCACCTTCAGCTTCACAAACTGATCCCCCTGACCTCCGCCGCGCCGAGGTGCACCCTTTCCCTTCAAGCGCAGGGTCGTGCCGGTGTTGGACCCTGCTGGCACGGACATTGTGACATCTCCGGTCGGAGTCGGAACGCGGATCCGCCCGCCGATAACCGCCTCGGAAAGTGAGATGGGTAAATCCAAAGAAATATCATCGCCTTCACGGGTGAAGCGATGGTCGGGCAGGACCTCGATCTCGATCAGGGCATCGCCAGGCCCGCCCTTGCCTGCTCCCGGGGCGCCCTTACCCTTGAGACGAAGCGTTTGTCCGTTGACCAGACCGGGGGGGATTTTCACGTCGAGCACACCGCCATCCGGCAGCGTCAGACGCTTGTTGGCACCCATGATTGATTCGAAAAACTCGATCGGCAGGCGGTAGTGCATGTCCTGTCCCGGTCGGTTTGCATGTGCTCTTTGGCCCCGCCTCAGGAGTTCCGCGAATGCATCGTCGGAATCCATAAAGTCTGCGAAGCCGGCAGTATCTGCATAGGGGTGCTCCTGGTCTGACGAGGCGAAATCACGGTAATATTGGTGTTGCGGGCGTTGGGTGCCCGACGCGTCGATTTCGCCATTGTCAAAACGTTTTCGCTTCTCGGCATCGCTGAGCAAATCGTAGGCGCCTGCAACTTCCTTGAACTTTTCTTCCGCCGCCTTGTCGCCGGGATTAAGATCCGGGTGCAGTTTCTTCGCTAGCTTGCGATACGCGCTTTGTATCTCGGATGACGTGGCAGTCGGGGCAACTCCGAGCATCTCATATGGATTTTTCACAGCTTACTCCGGCAGAATTCTAACTTGATTGACCACGAAACGTAGACCTCCGTCATAAAGGCATCAATGAAAATGCGCTTTCAAACACGCAATAGGACAAGTGCATCGCACATTCAGTGTGAACGCGCAGCAGCCACGGGTACCGTTCGACAGGCCTATGTGCGTGTGGCGATAGAGCGACTGTTGCCCCTGCCGCTCTAAGCTGTCCAAATGCTCGGGAACGTAATGTCCGGTTTGCCCCTCACGCAGTGAACCACGCGTTGGGTTGCCGATCTCACGTCGACTTTTTCTCGTTATTGTCAATCTCCGTGAACTCGGCATCGACAACACCGTCATTGCCAGGATCGGAAGCGGAACTCTCCGATGATGTCTGCGACGCGGCGTGGAGAGCTTCTTCCAGTTTCATCAACTCTTGTTGCAAAGCGTTTACCCTGGTGGTGATGGCAAATGCGTCGTCTTCTTTTGCTGCTTCGCGGAGGGCAGCCATCGCCGTCTCGATAGCACCACGGTCGGCTTCTCCCAACTTGCTGCCATGTTCCGCAATGGCTTTTTCCGCAGCGTGCAATAGCGCCTCGGCAGAGTTTTTTGCTTCTACAACTTCCTTGCGCTTCTTGTCTTCTGCGGCATGTGCTTCCGCATCCTTTACCATTTTCTCGATATCAGCTTCAGAGAGGCCGCCGGAAGCCTGGATCTGGATGCGTTGCTCCTTGCCGGTGCCCTTGTCTTTCGCCGAGACGTTGACGATACCATTGGCGTCGATGTCGAAGGTCACGTCAATTTGCGGCACACCGCGCGGCGCGGATGGAATGCCCATTAGATCGAACTGTCCGAGCATTTTGTTGTCGGCAGCCATTTCACGTTCACCCTGAAAAACACGGATCGTAACCGCGTTTTGATTATCCTCTGCGGTCGAAAATACCTGGCTCTTTTTTGCAGGTACCGTCGTATTGCGTTCGATGAGACGGGTGAAAACACCACCTAGTGTTTCAAGGCCGAGCGATAGTGGGGTCACGTCGAGAAGCAGCACATCTTTGACGTCACCTTGCAGTACACCGGCTTGGATTGCGGCACCGACAGCCACCACTTCGTCCGGGTTGACACCCTTATGCGGTTCCTTGCCGAAGATCGTCTTCACGACTTCCTGAACTTTCGGCATCCGGGTCATGCCGCCGACCAACACCACTTCGCTGATCTCATTGGCCGTAAGGCCTGCGTCCTTAAGGGCATTAAGGCATGGCTCGATGGTTCTCTGCACGAGATCTTCGACCAGAGACTCGTACTTCGCGCGCGTTAACTTGATCTGGAGGTGTTTCGGACCTGCTGCATCAGCCGTAATGAATGGGAGATTGATTTCGGTTTGGTTGGACGTTGAAAGCTCGATTTTGGCTTTCTCTGCGGCTTCTTTCAACCGCTGCAAAGCAAGCTTGTCCTTTTTCAGGTCTATTCCCTGGTCCCGTTGGAATTCATTCGCCAAAAAGGTGACAATGCGCATGTCAAAGTCTTCGCCGCCAAGGAACGTGTCACCGTTGGTTGATTTCACCTCAAATACACCGTCCCCAATATCGAGGATGGAAATGTCAAATGTACCACCGCCAAGATCATAAACGGCGATCTTGGACTGTTTTTTCTTCTCAAGCCCATAGGCAAGTGCTGCCGCCGTTGGTTCATTGATAATGCGCAAGACCTCCAGTCCGGCAATCTTGCCAGCATCCTTGGTCGCCTGACGCTGCGCGTCGTTGAAATATGCTGGAACGGTAATGACAGCCTGAGTGATCTTTTCACCAAGATTTGCTTCGGCGGTTTCCTTCATTTTTTGCAGGATAAAGGCGGAAATTTGCGAGGGTGAATAGGTCTTGCCTTCGGCCTCAACCCAGGCATCGCCGTTTGCAGCTTTGATAATCGTATAGGGAACGAGCGCCTTGTCCTTTTCGACGGTCGGATCGTCGTACCGGCGGCCGATCAGACGCTTCACAGCAAAGATTGTATTGGTAGGGTTGGTTACCGCTTGCCGCCGGGCGGGCTGCCCGACCAAGCGTTCTCCGTTGCTCGTGAACGCAACAATTGAAGGCGTCGTGCGCGCGCCTTCGGAATTCTCGATGATGCGTGTATTCTTGCCTTCCATGACGGCAACACAAGAATTGGTTGTCCCCAAATCGATTCCGATAACTTTGGCCACCACAATACTCCTTGTTTAAATTGAATGTTCCAATTCAACGTCCAACATTTTCTGTGTAAGCAAGTAAAATCATTGGCTGTACGACACCATCAACTCACGCTGTTTCAGCGCTCGTCACTCGCCCAAGAAAAACAAAGCAACAAACGTGCCAACTCACGGTGCTAGTAAAATCAACGTCTTATACGCTACTTCGAACGAAGAAGGACAAACATTCCTTCCAATGCCAGACAAAATGTCCGCGGTGCTGATTATACTTCAGGCCATTTTCGAAGCTCTAAATGACGGGCAAAACCCTAAGCGCTAATCTGTGCCTTTAACGACAGCCCCAAGAGTACTCGATACCGTTGGTAGTATGGCATGTGCTCTTCCCGCCGCACGCTGGTTTCCGACACTCTGAAAGGCAATCGGCGTAAGACAATGCCTCCAGGCATTTGGGACAAAATGTCCTGAAATGCGATCGAGGCTGGTTTAAAGGGTTGATATTCCTTCTATCCAAACTGGCATGATTGTTGCTTAGACCGTTTCATCATCACCCGCCAAGGCCAGATGACGTGTGATGTCGTGGTGCAGCGCAAGCGTACCAATCGCGGCGTCATTCCCGCATTTCCGCTGAATACTGGTAATGAAGTGTGAGTACCTCTAATGACAGCACCGTGCGCAACGCAATGTACGCTCCACGCGGCACATGAAATCCTGCGCTCGCAAACGGGGCCGCTTGGAACCGAACCTATCCCGATCAAAGGTGGCGGACATCGGGTATTAGCCGAACCGGTCAAAGCGCGCATAGACTCCCCACGACAAGACGTCGCAGCGATGGATGGTTTCGCCGTTGAAAATAAGGCCCTTCAGGTGGGTAGACGTGAATTCAATCTTGTTGGAACAAGCTATCCGGGCGAAGCCGCGGGCCACGAGAACTCTCCGGAGACAACAGTGCGCATCATGACTGGAGCGCCGATGCCGAAATCCAAGGATCGCGTGATCCCCTTTGAACTCACCGAAGAAATAAACGGTGTTGTTAGCATCGTGGGGCCTGCTCCAGCGGGTTTACACGTTAGACGAAAAGGGTCGGGGTTCAACAATGGACAGATACTTCTCCCTGCCGGAACGCTGCTGGATCCCGGGCGATTGTTGGTGGCCGCTGCCTCCGATCAGCCTAGCATCCAGGTGTACAAGCGACCAAGGCTTAGTGTCATCACCAGCGGAGATGAGCTGACGCCCGCAGGATCTGCGGCGATAACAGACACACGCATACCCGACAGTCTGACGCTGCCGCTTCAGCTCATGGCGCAACAATGGGGCGCCATTCCGATCAATTCGACACTCGTTTCTGACAAAGTTGAGGCGATCAGGGTAGCTGCAACGATGGCTGGGCGTGACAGTGATGTGCTCGTTATTGCCGGAGGCGCTTCCTACGGAGATCGAGATTTTGCTAGACCCGCACTGAAAATGCTCGGCCTGGAACTCAGTTTTGCTGGCGTGGCAATCAAGCCTGGAAAGCCGGTATGGCATGGCCGGATCGGACAGCTGCACGTGCTCGGATTGCCAGGAAACCCTGCTGCTGCGATAACCATCGCTAGACTCTTCCTAGCACCATTGCTGTACGCGCTGGCGGGGCGAGGGTTCGACGCAGCACTTAACTGGCGGCAGATGCCACTGGCGGCTCCGGTAGCAGCTGCGGACGCGAGGGAAATGTTTCTTTTTGCTCGCGGCTGCGATGATCACGTCGGCATTCTTCCACGGCAATCAGCTTCCGCGCAGCTACCTCTGGCGAGCGCAGACATGCTTGTCAGGCGTCCGGCTGGCGGGCCAGCCCTTGATGCGAATAGCTTGGTGCCGGTTCTGGACTTTTAGAAAATTACAGGAATCCAAGTATTCGAAAACGTCCTCCAGGAGACGGGATGCCGGTCAGACGCCTGACATCAGACGTTTGGTGACGCACAAAAGGGCAATCCAGGACATTCGACTTCATTCGATGTCCTTGGAGGATCATCGCGCCAACAGCATGCGCCTGGCGAAAATGCATAGTCTATCTCAGGACATTCTTATGTGGCTTGATCGGTTGGGGCAAATCCTGGTTTCCAAGCAGCGAAAGCAACTCGCGCTCGATCGTTCGCCGCATCGCATCCAGCGGCAAAGCATTGGGCTCCAGGCCAAACGGATCCTCGAGTTGATGACCGAGCGCTTCGAGCCCAAAGAACGTGTAGGCAACAAGTAGAACAGGTAGAAGCGTCCACCAGTCCAAGGAGCCGGCGAGGGCAAAGGGCAGGGTAAGACAGAAAACCAGCGCGGTGCGGTGCAGGAGCAACGAATAGGCGAATGGAACGGGTGTATGAGCAATACGCTCACAGCCACCCTGCACGTCGGAGAGCGCAGTGATTTGACCTTCCAAAACAGAGTAGTGGATCGGCCCAATCTGGTCGCCATGCATTAGGGCCAGGCAATATTCGCCAATCTGATCGAGCACCTCATTCGTTGGGTTTGGATTGTTTGAAGAGGCGCAAACATTTGTCCAACATTTGATTGCCTCCAGTTCGTCTTGGCCGCGCAAGCGTGCTGCCAGCCCGGCGGCGAACCCACATAGCCCATGAAGAAGGAACTGCCGATCATGCTGTTCCAAGGTTGAGGTCTGGCGCGCAAACGATCGACAGGCGATGATCAACTCACCCCATAGCTTCCGTCCTTCCCACCAGCGATCATAGCACGCATTGTTTCGAAAACTCATGAAGACCGAGAGCGCGATGCCAATCAATGTAAAGGGAATCGAGCTGATCCTTGCGAAAATACCCGGATGTTCCTGCGCTGCAAAAATCGCCACTATACTGACAAGCATCATCGCGACTAGGTGAATGGCGATCCGCGGCAAAATAGAGCCATTGATTGCGAACATTATATCTTTGAAGCTGGGCTTCGACCGTATGATCATGTCGATATCCGTGGGGTCATAAGCTGTTCCATGCAATCCGGTCCCGTCCGGGTCGTCGGGTTGCGCCAAATTTGATTTGAGATCCCGCAGAAGGGTCCAGTCATATCGGGAATAGCCCTATCTACCAGCCGAGCTTGATCGGGTTCTATGTGCTGATACACAGGTCGGCTCGCTTCAATCGAGCGTCGAATAGAACAATTGCGGCAATCATCAGCGGGCTGGTCCCACGTCAATTCAGCTGCTCCAACTTCTTTGTCCTTCGGTGCTTGCCAGTGGTTGTTCGCTTTGGTTCAACTCGTGCTCAAAGTGTCATTTACCGGCTCCAGTGCATGACTCGTGCCAGATTCGCGTAGCGAGCAAAGTCAATGGCTTAGGGTTTTTGTCACGTTATGATTTAGACACTTTGTCCGAATTGAGAGGACAATTTGTCTATAGATTTCAACTAGATAACGTGATTTACTAGGTGGCCAATAGCTTCTGTGGAGTGTCTGACGATATGGCCGAAAAAAAGCCCCTTTATAAGACCTACCACCATCCAGCGGGTGGATGGGGTGCTGCTGCGGCAACTGCGAAAGTACTGCTTGAGCAGAGTGTCATCACCAAGGGCTCGCGCGCGTTGCTTGCGATGAATCAGCCGGGCGGCTTCAAATGTCCAAGCTGCGCTTTCCCCGATGCAGAATGTAAGAAGACACTCGAATTTTGCGAGAACGGTGCGAAGGCCCTTGCCCATGAGGCGACCAAATTCAGGGTAACCCGTGAGTTCTTCGAAAAACACACGGTGACGGAACTCATGGACCAGTCGGACTATTGGCTCGAGATGCAGGGGCGCCTGACTGAGCCAATGCGCTATGATGCAGCGTCCGATCGTTACGTGCCTTGCGATTGGGATTCGGCCTTTGCGTTGATCGGCAAGCATCTGCGCTCACTCGAAAGCCCGCACCAGGCGGAGTTCTATACGTCCGGACGGACGCCAAACGAGGCTGCGTTCCTCTATTCGATCTTCGTTCGCGAGTTCGGAACCAACAACTTTCCCGACTGCTCGAACATGTGCCATGAACCGACGAGCCGCGGTCTTCCGCCCGCCATTGGTGTTGGCAAAGGGACCGTCATTCTCGAAGATTTCGAGCATGCCGAAGCGATATTTGTCATCGGACAGAACACTGGGACCAATTCACCGCGCATGATGACCAATCTGGTCGAGGCAAGGAAGCGCGACGTCCCGATCGTTGCCGTCAATCCGATGCCCGAGCGTGCGTTGATCCGCTTTACAGAGCCACAAGACATGGTCCAGATGGCGACTTTCGGCTCAACCGCTATTGCGAGCGAATTCGTACACATCCGTATTGGCGGCGATCTCGCTCTGATCAAGGGCATGATGAGGGTGATGTTCGAGCGCGAAGCTCGAGGCGAAAAGGTCATCGATACCGATTTCATTGAAAAGCACACGGTCGGACTGGATGCGATCCGCAATGATGTCATGGCGCAGAAGTGGTCGGATATCGTGCGGGTGTCCGGATTGGAGGAAAACCAGATCCGCCGTTGCGCGGAAATCTACATTCGATCACGCGCAACAATGATCTGCTATGGCATGGGCCTCACCCAGCACCAGCAAGGGTCGCGGCTTCTCCAGCAGGTGGCAAACCTTCTGTTGCTTCGTGGTAACTTCGGAAAACCGGGTGCCGGGATTTCGCCTATTCGCGGCCATTCAAACGTTCAAGGTGATCGCACCGTGGGGATCGATGAAAAGCCCACTCAGGAATATCTGGATCGGGTACGGGATGTTTTTGGATTCGAGCCGCCGCGCGCGCCTGGCCATCATACCGTGGAAACGGTTGAGGCCATGGAAAAAGGCACCGCAAAGGTTTTTATCGGAATGGGCGGCAATTTTGTTCGCGCGATCCCCGACACCGAACGGTCCTATGCGGCAATGCGCAAGTTGGCACTAACCGTGGGAATTGCCACGAAGCTGAACCGTGGACATCTGGTTCATGGTCGTGATGCTCTTATTTTCCCCGTTGTCTCACGCTCCGAGTGGATTCGGACCCAGGCGGGTGAGCAGTTCGTTACGATCGAGGATTCCATGTCGAACGTCACCGCCTCACGCGGTGTCTTGACACCCGCCAGCCCGCATGCGCTTCCAGAGGTTGAAATCGTTTGCCGAATGGCCATGGCGTCACTGCCCAACAGCAGAGTTCCGTGGGAAAGCTATATCCAGGATTACAATCTCATTCGTGACAAGATTGCGGAGGTTTATCCCGAGATCTACAGCGATTTTTCGGAAAAGATCAAGAATCCGAAAGGGTTTCATCTGGATGTGCCGCCGCGGCGCCTCGTCTGGCCAACTCCCAATGGAAAAGCGAATTTCCTTGGCTTGCCGGGCCTCGAAGTAAACAATCCGGTCGCGGACCCGTCAATGCTGCGATTGGCAACCGTGCGTTCGCATGATCAGTTCAATACGACAATCTACAGCTACAATGATCGATACCGCGGCGTTTATAACGATCGTATGATTCTTTTCATGAATGCGGAGGATCGTGCCGACAGAGGCTTGGACGCAGGTTCGCGTATCGCACTTGAGACCATCAGTGATGATGGTGTTGAGCGTCGGGTCGATGGCCTGACGGTGTTGGACTATCCAATGCCGCGCGGATCCGTTGCGGGGTACTATCCTGAACTCAATCCGCTTTTGCCACTCGGCTATTACGACAGGATCAGTGGCACGCCAGCAGCTAAATCCATACCCGTTCGCGTCGTCATGGTCTGAGCGGATAAGGCATCAAAAATGCACACAAGGTCCCGCAGCGCTAACGCTGCGGGAAACGAGATTCTGTACTCTTGAAGGAGGGAAGGGGCTTTGCTCGAACAGGTTGATCCGGTCATATTGGCACGCGCGCAATTCGCGTTCACCGTCTCCTTCCATTTCATCTTTCCGGCATTTTCGATCGGACTTGCGAGCTATTTGATGGTGCTCGAAGGTCTGTGGTTGAAAACCGGGCAGGGCGTCTACGCCAATCTCTACCGCTACTGGTTGAAGATATTTGCCATCGTATTCGGAATGGGCGTCGTTTCAGGCGTGGTGATGTCCTACCAGTTTGGTACAAATTGGTCGGTTTATTCTTACAAGACGGGTCCCGTCCTTGGTCCGCTCATGGCTTATGAGGTTCTAACGGCTTTTTTTCTGGAAGCCGGTTTTCTTGGTGTGATGCTATTTGGAATTAACAAAGTCGGAAAGGCGCTGCATTTTTTTGCCACCTGTATGGTAGCGTTTGGCACCGTCATCTCCGCAACCTGGATTATCGCCGTTAACAGCTGGATGCAAACGCCTGCGGGTTTTGCCATTAACGATCACGGACAGTTTGTGCCGGCAGGTTCGTGGCTGCCGATCATCTTCACGGCCAGTTTCCCCTATCGGCTTGTTCATACCGTGGTCGCATCATATCTCACCACTGCTTTTGTCGTGGGCGGCGTCGGCGCTTGGCACTTGCTCAGGGACCGAACCAATCCTGGTGCGCGTAAGATGTTCTCGATGGCGATGTGGATGGCCGCGATCGTCGCTCCGATCCAGATTCTGGTGGGGGACGCGCATGGTCTCAATACGCTTGAGCACCAGCCAGCCAAAGTTCTGGCGATGGAAGGCGACTATCAGCCTAGCCCGAATGGCGCGCCGCTCATTCTGTTCGGTCTTCCGAGCAACGATGAGGCACACGTCCGCTATGAAGTATCGATTCCTCATATCGGCTCCCTTATCCTCAAACACGATCCGTACGCGCCACTTCCCGGTCTTGCCGATTTTCCCCGCGATCAGTGGCCACCAGTTCACATCGTTTTCTGGTCCTTCCGGATCATGGTTGCGATTGGATTTGCCATGCTCGGAATCGGACTATGGAGCCTGCTCGCCCGTTTCCGAAAGAAGCTTTATGACTGGCCATGGTTGCATCGCGCGGCCATCGCCATGGGGCCTGCTGGCTTTGTCGCCGTGATTGCAGGTTGGGTGACGACCGAAGTCGGACGTCAACCCTTCACGGTTTATGGCTTGCTGCGAACTGCGGATTCCCATTCGCCCTTGGCAGCGCCGGCAGTCGCAGCGTCACTCCTGGCATTTGTCGTGGTCTACTTCTTCGCCTTCGGATCAGGCACCTATTATCTGTTGAGCCTGATGTCAAAGCCACCCCAACGGGGGGAAACGGAACTGCCGCCGGTGCCGCAGCGGGCGGCCGGGATTACTCCCGCGCCAAGCGTCGCTGCGCCTTTCTCGGGTAAGGATTGAGCATCATGGAAAACATAGATCTTACTATCGTATGGGGTGCAGTGATTGGCTTCGCTGTATTAGCTTATGTCGTCATGGATGGTTTCGATCTTGGCATTGGCATCCTGTTTCCAACCTTTGCCGTGGGCGACGAGCGCGACCAGGCAATGAACTCAATCGCGCCGGTTTGGGACGGCAACGAGACCTGGCTCGTGATGGGCGGTGGCGGTTTGTTCGCGGCATTCCCGCTTGCCTATGCGATCATTCTCCCGGCGACATATCCGCTGATGGTCGCGATGCTGCTTGGTCTTGTCTTCCGCGGTGTTGCCTTCGAATTTCGGTGGCGCGATCCGCGCCATCGTCCGCTATGGGATCTCGCCTTTTCGTTGGGATCCTTGGTTGCGGCCTTGGCGCAGGGGATGATCCTTGGCGCGATCTTGCAGGGAATTCACGTCGAGAATGACGCTTATGCGGGTGGATGGCTGGATTGGTTAAGCCCATTCAGTGTGTTGACGGGCATCGCCGTGGTGATCGGATATGCATTGCTTGGTGCGACATGGCTGATTTGGAAAACGGAAGGAACGAGCCAGGTCCATGCGCGGCGGGCGGCAAAGTGGCTTGGTGCAACGACGCTTCTTGCACTCGCGGCTGTCAGTGCGGCCACTCCTTTCCTGGATTACGACTACTGGCGGCGCTGGTTCGCGATGCCGGGCGTCTTGCTTACCGCCCAGGTGCCATTGCTGGTGGTTATATGCGCAGTGACGTTCTTCTGGAGCTTGCGACGCGAATTCGAACGTGCGCCTTTCTTGATGGCCCTTGCGCTTTTCCTGCTGGGCTTTGTCGGACTGGGGATCAGTATCTATCCCTATATCGTGCCTCGGACAGTTACGATTTGGGACGCGGCAGCGCCGCCCCAGAGCCAGATCTTTATGTTGTTTGGCGCGCTTGTCATCATTCCTGTGATCCTTGCCTATACAAGCTGGGCCTACTGGGTGTTCCGGGGCAAGGCCGGCATCCATGGCTACCACTGATGGCTGCTCAGGCTCCACTTTGGAAGCGACTTGCCTGGATGAGTGCAATCTGGGCGGCGAGTGTTGCCGCGCTTGGCCTTGTCGCCGGTGTGATCCGAATGTGGCTATCTGGCTGAGAACACCGGATCAGGCGCTGTTGGGCTGAGACCAATTGGCGGTGATCCCCCGGTTGAATGGCCAATAGCGCTGATCTGAGCGGGCAAACTCAATAACCTGCGAGAATTGGTTCAAATGGAGTTTAAAACCATAATTCAGAGTTTTTCAGATATGCGAACGATCATCGACAATGTGTGGGATCACAGTTTTGCTGGGGTCACAATTGGGCAGGTTACTCTTGCTGTATTGATACTGGCGATAGCAGCGATCGTGCGACGGCTGTTCGGATATCTAGCGTTGCGGCAAATCCGTTTTTGGTCCAAGCGGACAAAGAGCACGCTCGACGACGGGGTTATTGAAGCCCTGGCTGCGCCCCTTCGCTTTGTGCCGATTATGATTGCCATCTTCATCATATCAGCATTCTTGAGCGTTTCCCCGAGAGTGAAGGAGGTTTTTGCCGAGGTTAATCGTTCACTCATTGTGTTCGGGATTTTCTGGGCGTTGTTTAAGATCATCACACCGATATGTTCACTTCTCAAAGTTCGCACCGCGGTCTTTAGCGGGACGATGATCGGCTGGGCCGTGCGAGTGGCCAAGATCCTCCTCTTGTCGTTGGGTGGCGCGATCATTCTCGAAATCTGGGGTATCCATGTGGGTCCCTTTTTGGCGGGACTTGGGCTCGTTGGGGTCGCCGTCGCGCTTGGAGCGCAGGATCTCTTCAAGAATCTGATCGCCGGCATCTTCATCATCGGTGAGCAGCGGTTCCAGAACGGTGACTGGATTCTGGTCGATGGAATCGTTGAAGGGACAATCGAAACCATCGGTCTGCGGACGACAAAAGTGCGCCGCTTCGACTTGGCTCCAGTATTTGTCCCCAATTCTAAATTGGCAGACAATGCCCTAACCAATTTCTCACAGATGACCTACCGGCGCATCTCCTGGATCGTCGGCCTGGAGCATCGCACCACGGTCGAACAGCTTCGTCAGATCCGTGACGGCATTGAGAATTACATCAAAGGCAACGAGGACTTCGTCCAGCCTTCCCAAGCGCCGACTTTCGTGCGCATCGCCAGCTTCAGCGACTCCTCGATTGACATCATGGTCTATTGCTTTACCCGCACCACTGATTGGGGCGAATGGCTGGCGATCAAGGAGGCGCTGACTTACGCCATCAAGGACTTGGTCGAAAAGGCTGGGTCGGTTTTCGCCTTCCCGAGTCGTTCCCTTTATGTCGAAACCATGCCGGCCGGCACGGAACTGTATCCATTTCATCACGTGGATCCAGTGGCTCAATCTGAGTATGGAAAACCGCAGTTGCCGGAGCAGACAACAAACAATGAGACCGCTGCAGACCAGTAGGACCAAGCGTTTGGCTTGCCGGAAACCGGGCATCAGTCGGCGGAAAAAGACATGATTATCGACGTCTTTGTCGAAGATCCATCGAACTCAGTCGCATTCGATCTTGTCAAGAAAGAATAACCTCATCGTTCTTCGCACTGTGCGCGAGGTCAAGATAAGCCACAGAAATTTCGAGCCATAAGAGGGTTGCAGCAGCTAGGCGCATACCCCGACTTTTTGAAATTCGGGAGAATCTTTTGTCTATCATGATATCCGATCCGCCTCCACACCAACCGCCGTCGGCGAGACTTGTCGTTTACGCCGCTTTGGCTGGTAATATTGCTGTCGCAGTGATCAAGCTTGCCGCCGCCGTTATCACGGGCAGCGCCGCAATGTTTAGCGAAGCTGTACATTCGGTCGTCGATTGCGGCAATGAAGGGTTGCTTCTCTATGGCTATCGTCGCGCGACCCGGCGCCCGGATCTCGTGCATCCTCTTGGATTTGGTCGGGAGCTCTATTTCTGGAGTTTCATCGTCGCCCTGCAGTTATTCGCACTCGGGGCGGGCGTTTCGTTATATCAAGGGCTTCGACATGTCATTGCCCCTCAACCGGTCGAACACGCCTCGGTAAGCTATATCGTCCTTGGCCTTTCTTTTTTGTTCGAAAGTGCGTCCTGGATTGTCGCATGGCGAACCTTCGCGAAAGTCCGAAGGGGGCTGAGTTTCTGGGCAGCATTCCGGCAGAGCAAGGATCCGCCTGCTTTCATGGTGCTGTTCGAAGACAGCGCCGCCATTATTGGGATCGCCATTGCCGCAACGGGCATCGCGGCTGCCGACACGCTCGGGAAGCCAATCCTTGACGGCATCGCTTCGATCCTGATCGGGCTTGTTCTCGCACTCACCGCGCTTCTCTTGGCGATCGAGAGCAAAAGCCTGCTGATCGGTGAACGTGCGACGCCTGTTCTCGTCGACGCAATCTGCCGGATCGCCCAGGAACAATCGGGCGTGATTCATGCAAACAGCGCATTGACGACACAGCTCGCACCCGACCAGGCAGTGGTTGCGCTCAGCATTGAATTCGATGGCGCGCTCTGTACCGAGCAAATCGAGGCTTGTGTCGCGGCGATCGAAAGGCGGGTCCAATTGGCCCATCCCGATGTCGTCGCACTCTTTGTGAAACCTCAAACGCTGGAACGGTTCGAGCGCGCGCGGCGCAAACGGTTTGGCGACACCGCGATCTAAAAGCGGGATAGGTCGCGATTTCCAGTTTGTCCGAGGTGGCTTGGACAGATTGTCCCAATTTCAAAGCGGATTTACATTAAGCCATTGATATAATGAGTATTTATATGTTGGCACGCCTTTTGCTTTCATCTCATATGGCATGAAGGATTGCCACAGAAGGGAGATAGCTATTCGCATAGACCGATCAGATGAATTTCCTATTTGTCTGATGAAGGCACTCTCATGTGGATAGCCTTAAGAAACCACTCACCAAGCAAAAGGATGTTTCATGACGAATGTTTATCAAGTCAAAGCGCTTTCAGAAACATTTGCTGAGATGCATACTAAATGGAGATGGTTTGTTGTCCTCGGGATGATCTTCATTGCCCTAGGTGCGCTTGCAATCACCAACTTGCTCTTGGCTACGATAGTGACGATTGAGTATGTCGGGGTGCTCATTCTCGTCGCAGGTGTTGTGCAGATCATCCATTCCTTTGGCATCAAGACCTGGAGCGGATTTTTCTTATGGGTTCTAAGCGGCGTTCTGTATGCTGCAGCCGGTGTTGCGACTTTCGTAAACCCGCTCTTGGCGACGTTTGTCTTCACGTTGTTGTTGGGGATGTTGATCACGACGTCCGGCCTTTCGCGCTTCTGGCTCGGCATGATGGCGCGGCATGAACATGGTTGGGGCTGGATCGTTGTGTCCGGCGTCGGCACGACAGTTGCAGGATTTATTCTTCTATTGGGTTGGCCAGTCAACAGCTTGTGGTTGCTTGGATTGGTTCTGTCTATCGATCTGATTTTCCAGGGCTACGCGGTTTTGGCATTCGGTCTGCGGCTTAAGGAAGAGGTTTAGAACGGGACTGGCATCGGCAGATTGTGATCATCGGATTCAACCAGTCAGTCAAAATCATGTCTGCAAACTGAATTGGGGCGGATCATTTGAGTACTGTTTTGTGCATCACTTCCTTGGGGTACCGGACAGCAGGGTGTTGCCAAGAATAAGAACAAGTTGATGGGAGATGAAATGACTCAAAAGAACAAATTGGAAGTCGAAAATCGTCGAAAGGCAGCCGATAAAGCTGCGCGGGCGGAGGCGTCTGAAAACCGCCCGGGTGAGGCAATCGCTCCTGATCATTCTGGCAGCCGCGAAATCCATCAAAACGAGAATAGCGACGGCGACAACGACGCATTTGCGAAGCTAGAGGCTGAGAATGCCGAGTTGAAAAACAGGTTGCTTCGCGCATTGGCCGAAGTCGAGAATGTACGCTGGCGTGCCGAGAGAGATGTCAACGATATGGGCCAGTATGCGATTGCCAAGTTTGCCGCAGATATTCTGAGCGTGGCCGACAATATGGAGCGTGCCATTGCCAGTATCCCTGTTGAAGCCCGCCAGGGCGAAGGTGGAATCAAGACACTGATCGAGGGTGTGGAGCTGACGGAGAAAGAGATGCAGCGCGTCCTCGAGAAGCACGGTATCAAGAAGCTTTCTCCGGTCGGCCAGCGTTTTGACCCGCACTTCCATGAAGCGTTGTTCGAAGTGCCTGACACCTCTTTACCTGATGGCGCTGTCAGCAAGGTCGTAGAGCCCGGATATTCCATCGGATCGCGCGCGTTGCGTCCAGCGAAGGTCGGCATTGCTCGTGGGGGGTCGCAAAGCGAGCTGCCTTCAGGAAACAACGACGTACGTCAGAAATGAGCCCATAAAATTGCGTCCCGAAGCTTCACCTCCCAGATGAGGGTGGCAGCGAGCGCCAGCATGCACCATCGAGTTATGGCGGCCAACGCAAAGGAAACCAAACATATGACTGAGACTATCATTCTCGCTTCAGGCAGTCCTTTCACAAAGGCGGTTTTGGCCATGGCTGGCGTCGCCGTGGCGGATGTGCCGGCCAATTTCGACGAGCGGGCCGCGGAAGCACCACTCAAAGACAGTGGCACCTCGCCAGAAGATGTCGCTTTGATCATGGCGGAGGGAAAAGCGACAGAGGTGAGCAGACGTCAGCCAGGCGTTCTGGTTCTCGGGTGCGACCAAACGCTATCACGGGGTGATGAGATCATCCACAAACCGACAAATATGGAGGTTGCGCGGCGACGTCTGCTTGCGCTTTCGGGAAAGACGCATCAGCTGAACAGCGCCGCAGTACTCGCGCGCGACGGCGTGGCCATATGGCGTCATGTCGGCGTGGCCAATCTCACCATGCGCAAGCTTGATCCCGGCTTCATAGGTCGCCACCTCTCCCGCGTGGGCGACAAGGCACTGCAAAGTGTGAGTGTATATGGGGTTGAAGGGGAGGGTATCCAGCTTTTCGAGAAGATTGAGGGAGATCATTTCACCATTCTCGGGCTTCCATTGCTCCCGATCTTGGCCGAACTTCACACGCTCGGGGTAATAGACGGCTGAGGCTTCGAAGACCTCGGAGACAGCTACGCTGTTCGCTACCCAGACTGTACAATGCTCTTCAGGAAGGCAGTGTTTGCGGAGGATAAAACACGATGACAAAAAACACCTCTTTGCCGCCAATCGGCAAGCGCATCCCCTCGGAACGCCCCGCGCCTTGTTTGGCAAAAGCGGCTTGATCACATTCCACTTAAACTCAGCCAGATCATAACGTCCGTGGGCCATGGTAAACTCCGTTCGGAGTTTGAATCAGTTTTCAGCCGATTTGCCTATCGCTTATGGACATGCGACCTAGAGTGGCTGTTCTGCGGCCGGCAACAGCCTCAGCTGAACCGCGTGACTACGGTATCGGAAGATTGTATGCTTGTCGCATGGGACTACTGATCTTCAGCACCAACGTCACCTTAGACGGCTGTGTCGACCACCAAGAAGGAATCGCCGACAACGAGACACACGCCTTCTTCACTCGCCTCATGGACGAGAGCGGGGCGATGCTGTGGGGCCGCGTCACCTACGAGATGATGGAGAGCTACTGGCCAGTGGTCGCCCGCGGCGAAGCGGAGGTACCGCCGCCGATGCGCGAGTGGGCGGTTAAGCTGGATGCCAAGCCGAAGTACGTGGTGTCGTCAACGCGAAACAACTTCCCGTGGAACAATAGCCACCACATCGCCGGTGATCTGCGAACATGCGTGCAGAATCTCAAGGGGGCGACCCCGGCGGGCGTGCTCCTCGGCAGCGGCAAGCTCGCGGCTGAGCTAGATCGGCTGGGTTTGATCGACGAGTACAAGTTCCTCGTTCACCCCAGGATCGTCGGCCACGGCCCCACTCTGTACGAGAGCGGCTTGCCGAGCGCGCGCCAGCTCGAATTGGTTTCGGCGAAGCCGCTCCGCAACGGCGTTGTTGCTATGCACTACCGGCGCTCTTTGACGAAAGTCGCAAGGCAGGAATAGCTCATAGCCAGATTTTCACAACCGTGGGCGAGGCTTTCTCTGCGGCAACAAAATTAATGAGTATGCGACCCAGTACATTGTATGGCTGCGTTCGTCTTCAATATGGGTGTTTTGGCCTTTGCTGTTAATGCCCTGGGCGGGCTGTAGGTGAAGACCGGGCTGTCTCCATCTTCGCCATTCCCGGACGCCCTTACACCGCAGGAGATGATTGAATTCAAACCATGGAGGGACAATATGGCCGTCACGCGTGACAGCATTGCCGATACTTTGGAACTGCGGTTTATTTCGCGGTTCAAACACCTTATGACCATTCGTAGAGTCCCACGCAACGAACCCAGGACAATCCGATGACGCCGAAAGCAGTATTTTGGGACATGGATGGCACGCTGGTCGATAGCGAGCCGCTGCATGCCGCGGCGTTGGCATCCGCGCTGCGCAGTTTGAGCATAACGCCGCCGCCCGATCTGCATGAGCGCGTGCTCGGACGGGCGGCGCGGCCGGTCTACCAGATGCTGCGTGACGATTTCGGGCTGGCCTTGCCGTTCGACGAGTGGATCGTGCGCAAATACGAACACTATCTGCCACACGCCAGCACTTTGGGGCCACGGCCAGCCGCTCTTGAGATGTTCCGCGAGTTGAAAGCGCTTGGCGTCCAGCAAGCGGTGGTATCGAACTCCGACCGGCTGATCGTCGACGCCAATCTGCGTGCAGTCGGCCTGCAATATCCCGGCCTGATAACCGTGAGCCGCAATGACGTTCGAGCAGGCAAGCCCGATCCCGAGCCGTTCCTGCGCGCGGCGTGGCTGGCCGAAATCGATCCGGCTGATGCGACCGTGATGGAAGACAGTTTTACCGGTGCGTCGGCGGGGCTCGCTGCGGGCATGCGCACTATCTTCTGGCCGGAAGCGTCAACGACGGGCCCCGCTGGGGCGCTCGTCGCCAATAGCGCGGATGAGGCACGGGCACTGCTTGGACTAACTTAGCCAGCCGATCGACGTGACCGCCGACGAAAGCCCGGGTAAGACTAAGTTCGACAAGGCCTTGGCATACACATCAATTTGCACAACCTCCTAAGGCGGCGATTCTGCCGGCGCAACAGCTGCCAACCTGTTCTCGGCCAGCGATCGCTCGCCTGACGATATTCGTTTTCCGCGGCCGATCCCGGAAATTACCGCTTGGTGTTGGAAGCCACACTCGGCGCCGGTTTGCGCGCCAGTTCAATGCGGTTGGCCGTCACGTTCCAAGAACTGTCTCGATTTCCCAAGCTTTCCTTTTCTGCGAAGCCTCCCGACGTCCGTATGGACCAGAGGGACAGCCTGTCCGGGCAATCGTGGACATGCTGTCATTGGTCAATATGGGAGGGCGCCCAACTCATTGATATTTCTGAATGTTTAAACTGGCACGCCTTTTGCTTGCTTAAGTTGACAAGAGTGGAGGGCCGCGCGTGGGCCGATTTGCGCCAAGGACTTTGAGGGCGGTCCCCGAGCCAACCCACCCGCATCTGCATTGCCGTGAAACGGACTGCTGCCGTGGGGCGGCAAACACGAGGGAGGATTGCCATGACGACTGACGCTGATGTGCTTGACCGGCCAACCGGGGCCGGTGTCCTGGATCGAGAAAGAATTATCGCCGAGCCAGGGTTCAATCGATGGCTCGTGCCGCCAGCCGCATTGGCGATCCACCTTTGCATCGGCATGGCCTACGGCTTCAGCGTATTCTGGCTGCCCTTGTCGCAACTGTTCGGCCCAGAACAACCGGCGGGATGCACCGACCTGAATCTTATCTCTATGCTGTTCACCACAAGCTGCAACTGGCGTGTGTCCGACCTTGGCTGGATCTACACGCTGTTCTTCGTTTTGCTCGGCTGCTCTGCAGCGATCTGGGGCGGCTGGCTTGAGACGGTCGGCCCGCGCAAGGCTGCCGTCGTGGCGGCGTGCTGCTGGTGCGGCGGCATGTTGATCGCTGCGGTCGGCGTCATTTTCCACCAGCTGTGGCTGATGTGGCTCGGCGCGGGCGTCATTGGCGGGGTTGGCCTCGGTCTCGGCTATATCTCGCCGGTTTCCACGCTTATCAAATGGTTCCCAGACCGGCGTGGCATGGCCACAGGCATGGCAATCATGGGATTCGGGGGCGGTGCGATGATCGGCGCGCCTTTGGCGAATCTTCTGATGGGCCTCTTCAAGACTCCGGATACGGCCGGCGTGTGGCAGACTTTCATCGTCATGGCCTGCATCTATTTTTTGTTCATGATGTGCGGAGCGTTCGGCTACCGCATTCCGCCCGCGGGCTGGCGGCCGGAAGGCTGGACGCCGCCGGCCGCCGCCAAGACGTCGATGATCACCACGCGCCACGTGCATTTGCGCGATGCCCACAAGACCAGGCAATTCTGGATGATTTGGCTTGTCCTGTGCCTCAATGTTTCGGCCGGTATTGGTGTGATCGGCATGGCGTCGCCGATGCTTCAGGAAATCTTTGGTGGGCGGCTGCTCGGTCACCCGGAACTCGCCTTCAATGATCTTTCGCCTGAGCAAAAGGCGGCAATCGCCGCGATCGCGGCCGGATTCGCCGGGCTTCTCTCGCTGTTTAACATCGGGGGGCGCTTTTTATGGGCTTCGGCGTCCGACAAAATTGGCCGCAAGAATACCTACTACACGTTCTTTATGCTTGGCATCGTACTCTATGCTCTGGCCCCGACGGCGGCACATTCCGGCAATCAGCTTCTATTCGTCGGCATCTTCTGTGTGATCCTGTCGATGTATGGCGGTGGCTTTGCGACTGTGCCAGCCTATCTGGCGGACATCTTCGGCACACAGTTCGTGGGCGCCATTCACGGCAGACTGCTGACCGCCTGGGCGACGGCGGGCATCCTCGGCCCGGTGCTTGTGAACTACATCCGCGAGTTCCAACTCGCGGCCGGTGTGCCGCGGGCACAGGTGTACGACTTCACGATGTACATCCTTGCCAGCATGCTGGTGCTTGGCCTAATCGCCAATTCAAGGGTCAAGCCGCTCGCCGACAAGTGGTTCATGTTGGATGAGGAAGTGACGGCGCTGCAGGCTAAATCCGCGGCCGCGCAGACTGGCCCGACCGGCTCCTTCGGTATTGGCAGGGGTGGCCTTGATGGCAAAGCGCTGCTCGCCTGGGCGGCCGTGGGCATCCCGATCCTGTGGGGTATCTGGAATACGCTCAAGAGTACTGCCGCATTGTTCTGATATCGAGAATAGCTTCTGCTTAACCTTTTATGCTCGTGGGCCGTCGTAAAATCAGCATGAGTGCAGCGTTGTCGGCCGCGCCGAGACCTGACGAGACAAGCATCCTGTGGATCTCCATGCAAAGAGAGGTCATGGATATGACCGTCCCGGTATGACGCGCCAACGACTGGACGGCGTCGAGATCCTTGACCATGTTCTCGATGCCGTCCAGTCGGCGAATAGTAGTCGCTAATGCGTTCTGGCAAATTCATTGAGTAAGCTCTCGGTTATGATCATTGAGGTGTTGATGGTGGAGGAGCCTTCCATCATCTATAGTGTCGGGTAGAGCTGAAACTTTGTGATCGAGGCGGATGATGAGTTTCGACTGGCTTCCAAGACTGAAAGGCCACGCTGACTTGATGCAGCGACTGGTAAAAGAAGTTCCCAACGCGCTGGAGCGGCCCGGTCTTCAAGCTGATCAAGCATCGCGGCTGCTTGCGGTTATCAACAAGGGCGCATTGGATTTTGATCAGGTGCTGCAAATGATGAAGCTGGAGGAGGTCGATGAGTCTTACCGTCGTGCAGCCGACAGGCTCGCTGATATCTGGTCCAATCTTTCTACTGCTGCTACCAACAAGTTGCGTGTCTTGCAGAACGAGGAACCAAGCAAAGCGTCGAATGCTCCGATTGGAGATACAGGTGAGCCTGCCCAGAGCGCTGATCACGAACAGTCGGTTGGCGCGCACGAGAAATCCGCCATACCGGACGAGAGGAGTGACGCCGAAGACTAGTTGTTCGGGGAGATACCTTCCAATCGCATGCAGACGTGCCAAGGCGAGTTCGCCGCCAGCGGATTGATGAAGTGATAAACTGATCTTATGATAACTGCGCTGAGTTTTTGGATCGTTGGATTGTTGTCGCGCACCAACCCTTTGAAGGCCGGTTGTTTCCCGGAAATCAGCAGAAGAGCATCGGGCTACATGCGCGATGAAGAGTGTTTTGCCATGCGGAGGATACACGATGGCTACAGGTACCGTTAAATGGTTCAATTCGACAAAGGGCTTTGGCTTCATTCAACCTGATGACGGAGGGGCAGATGTATTCGTACATGTTTCTGCCGTCGAGAGGGCTGGATTGCGTTCACTCAATGATGGCCAAAAGATCAATTACGAGCTCGTGCAGGATCGTAAGACAGGTAAAGCGTCTGCCGACAAGCTGAGCACCCAGTAATTCTACGCAGCTCACCTATTGATGATGGTCGGTTTCGGGCAAATAAATAGGTCGGACGTAAGTCCGGCTTATTATTAAATTGAATTTTGTGAACGAAAACTGTGCGGCAAGGATTCTTGATAGTTGGGAGAAGAGCACACATCGCTGCGTGCTATCGATCTGCAGGTCGTTTGATCTTGGTCGATGCGGTGCTGGGAGCATCCGTCTTTTGACTATCCTCGACAGCATCAGTTGCCGATTTGAGCAATTGAGCGTCCCAAAGCGGTTGTCGATCCTGGGCGACAATTCGCCGACCGTTGCGTTTTATTTCAACGACAAATGGTTTCGCAGGTTTCATGTGAACTCTGATTTGGGCATTAGAACCGATCAAGGTACCATTCATTATAAGATATCAGAACAACAAATCATACAGCCCATTGGGAACATCATGTTGAATGCTAGCGAGCACGCGCACGTAAAATGATGTTGCGGCTCCCTGAAAGCCGACGGGCAACAAAACATTCCGAAACGACCAACGGGTAAAGGCAGTATAGCTCCGCTCGTTTGCTCTAGGGAAGGCTGATCGCCGCGGATTTAGCTGCTTCGTGATCCAGTGTGCTGCGCATCCGCATCAAGCTGCCCATGAATTCTACACCGTTGGCCATAGAATCCATTATGACACGTGCGGTCCTGTTCACGGCGATACGATCCCCGTTTAGTGGAACAGTAGAGGGGAGTTCGATTAAACCAAGCGTGGTCATGGTCTTGTAGGTATTGCTGAGGTGAAGGCAGGACCACTTCATAGACATCGTCAGCGGGCACTGAATGTAGAGGGCAGGTTGTGTGTGCCGGAGGGACAGTCCCTGCTCGTCGCGCAGGGTGAAAGTCATCTCCACCGCATTGTTCAGACGGAATTCGTCGTGAAAGATTCGGCCAGCGATGGTTTCGCATGCCTTCATCAGCTCGGGAACGCCGACACCGTCGAGGGACTGGCTGATTACCGCCGAGGCATTTTGGCCCTCGTAGCGCACGTTCAACTGTGCCGGGTTGTGCGACGTATCGACGGTGACCTCTTGAATAGTCAGCTTATAGGGAGCGCTGAGGTTCCACATGGCTTGACTCGCTTTCTCATCATTTACGGACGAGGCGAGTTTAGTACATCCCATCACGTGGATTCAACATAGACCTGTCCGCTGCGGAAAAAGCTTCGGCAACGGACCTGAGGGAACGATTGCCGAGGAGGTGGGAACTATCCAAACGCGGCGTCGACATCGAAGGTGGTTAGCTTGGCCTCAAGTGCCCGCATTTCCTCATAGTCCATCACCTTCATGATGTCCTCGATGCTGACCAAGAGATCTTCCCGATTGACGGGCAGCCCGGTTTCGGCGACTTCCCGCATGATGGAGAGCGCTGTTGTCATCGCATGGATGGCCGCTGCGGGCAGCATCCGCGGCAGGCTAACGCGCCGCACACCTATTTCCTTGAGGCGTGGCAGCGGAATGAGGGGGGTTGTGGGCCGATGCCGGATGCCGAAGCCCATGTTGATAGTTACAGGAATGCCCGCAGCATCAACGATACGCTTGATATCATCCTCGTTGCGAACGGCATCGGGAAAGATCATATCGGCACCCGCTTTGGCGTAGGCCCGAGCGCGTGTAACGGCGCCTTCTATCCCCTCAATCGCCAAGGAATCGGTGCGCGCAATAATGGCGAAATCGTCGTCACGACGCGCCAAACAGGACGCCTCGATCTTCTTGACCATTTCGGCCGGCGTCACGACGGCCTTGCCGGGCATATGGCCGCAGCGTTTGGGGCTGACCTGGTCTTCGAGATTGACGCCGGCGACGCCGGCCTCCTCGAACATTTTGACAGTGTGATAAACGTTGACAGGATTGCCGTAGCCGTTATCAGCATCCGCGGTCAGCGGAATCGATACGGAACGCGCAAGGTTGCGGCAATGGTTGACGTTTTCCGTTAGCCCCATGACCCCAATATCGGCGATGCCGAGCAAAGCGTTAGAAATTGCCGCGCCGCTGGTACAGGCGGTTTTAAAGCCGGCGTCTTCGACGAGGCGGATCGAATAGCCGTCATAGACGCCGGGTGAGATGATGAACTCTCCCGATCTCAAGATCTCGCGGAATTTTTTGGCACCTGTGGTCATAAAGGCTGCACTCCAAGTCTAGCAATGGGTCAGATGTCGGGAAGATTCTCGCCGTCGAGATGATCAAACAGATTGCGCGCCGCCCTCCGCACATGTGAGCGCATCAATGATTCTGCTAATTGTGGATCGCGTGCCTTGATGGCTCGCAGGATTTGCCAGTGCTCATCATAGGCCTCCTCCTTGCGCTCGACGACTGCGCCGGAATGACGGCGATAGATTCGTAACAGGTGATAGAGGTCCCCGCACAGGAGGTTGATTATCCGGGCGTTGCCGCAGGCGAGCACGATCCTCTCGTGGAAGTCGAAGACGCCTTTTTCCGCTGTGGCGTTTGCAGCATAGCTATTGCGGCTTCGCTCCAGTTCGGAGATCAATGCGTCGATCTCCATATCAGTCATGCGTCGCGCATCGATATTGCAAGCCATGCCCTCGAGCGCCATACGCAATTCGAAAAGCTCGCGCGCGGTCGTCGCGTTCAAGGTAACAACGCGGGACTTGATGTAAGGCTCGCGAGTGATGAGCTGAACACCCTGCAGGCGACGGATCGCCTCGCGTACCGGGCCGCGACTGACGCCGAATTCTTGTGCGAGCGTCGCCTCATTGACGACACTGCCAGGAGGCAGGCGGCCTTGGTAGATCGCGTCCAGGATTGCCTGATAGACCATGTCGGAGCGCGGCGTTCCCGCCTCGCTGACTGCTGCTTCGAATTGAACGCTCATGGTCATAGGTTCCTCAAATTCCCTTCAGCACTGCAGCCACCATGGGTTGATTGGGTGAAAGTGTCAACTCTTTAGGCGCATATCGTCATAGTGTCAACACTATTTGACGATTTATCGGCTATTACAAATTAAAGCGATATAAAGTGTTGACATTTTAGCAACTGCATCGCTTAATTGGACAACGACGGACAAGAGCCGCAGGGAACGAAGGCAATGCAGCAGGAATTTCAATGGATGGGGCGCTCGATCCGTTATGCGGACGTGGCACAAGCCGCGGAAGCCGACGGCCGATCCATCAGAAGCCTGCCTTATGTCCACCGCATCCTGCTTGAAAATCTCTATCGTAGCCGGCTGTTGGGGCGCCCGGTATCTGATGCAGATGTCTCCGCTCTATTGAATGAATGCGGAGAGGCGGAACTCCCGCTTTATGTGAGCCGAGTCATTTTGCCGGATTCGAGCGGCTTGCCGGCGTTGCAGGATCTCGCTGCCCTGCGCAGCGCCGTCCATCGTGCCGGCGGTGACGTCTGTGGGGTCGATGCGCTTGTCCCTGTTGATCTGATTGTTGATCATTCGTTGCAGGTTGATTTTTGGGGCGACGCCGAAGCTGAGCGGCGAAATCTTGCGTGCGAACTGGAGCGGAACGCTGAGCGATACACCTTCCTAAAATGGGCCCAACAGGCATTTGGTCGACTGCGCATCCATCCGCCGGGCACCGGCATTATCCATCAGGTTAATATCGAGAGCATTGCAACCGTGGTTGCGTTGGAAAATCTGAATGGCGACGACTGGGCTTTCCCGGATTTCGTAATAGGCGGCGATTCCCATACGCCGATGGTCGGAGGCCTCGGCGTTCTCGGCTGGGGCGTCGGCGGGATGGATGCCGAAGCGGCGATGCTGGGTCAGGCCTATATCTTCCCGCGTCCGCAGGTCGTCGGTGTCCGACTTTCAGGCCGCATTCGTCCGCCCGCCATGACGACGGACGCCGCTCTTCTCGTCACGCAGAGGCTGCGCGAAGCCGGTGTTGCTGGTTGCATGGTGGAATATTTCGGTTCGGCGGTCTCACATCTGACTGTGCCTGAGCGCGCCACCATTGCCAATATGGCTCCCGAGTATGGTGCCACGTGCGGCTTCTTTCCGGTTGACGCTCAGAGTCTGGTCTATCTGCGTCAGACCGGCCGCAGCGAAAGCCACATCAATCTGGTCGAGGCCTATTGTAAGGCCAATCATCTATGGCGCGCAGATGCCGCTGAATGCCCCGGCTACGACCGTATCATCAACATCGATCTTTCTGAGGCCACGCCGAGCCTTGCCGGTCCTCGACGCCCGCAAGATCGCTTGCCACTCAACCGCGTCGCGGACGATTTTCGTGAGAAACTGGCCTTACCGCTCTTGCAGAATGGCTTTGGTGCCGAACTTACGGACTCCGATACAAACGATGCACTGCCCGGTCACGGCAGCATTGCGCTTGCGGCGATCACCTCATGTACCAATACCTCCAACCCCACCGTCATGATAGCCGCCGGCCTCGTTGCGCGCCGGGCGGTAGAGCACGGCCTCACAGTTCCCGCGTGGGTCAAAACCTCGATGGCGCCCGGGTCCCGCGTGGTCACAAGCTATCTGGAAAAGGCAGGGCTGCTGTCTTTCCTCGAAGAACTCGGCTTTAACGTTATCGGCTACGGCTGTACGACGTGTGGCGGCAAGTCCGGTCCCCTTCCACACGAAGTGGCGAACGCTATCGAGCGCCGCGGTCTGGTGGCCGCCGCCGTACTGTCGGGCAATCGCAACTTTGAGGGGCGCATTCACAAGCTCGTTCGCGCCAATTATATCGGTGCGCCGCCGCTTGTCGTGCTTTATGCCCTGGCCGGACGCATCGACATCGATTTCGACCAGGAGCCAGTCGGTTACGGCGCCAACGGCGCGCCGGTTTATGCACGCGATCTCTGGCCCTCTTGCGAGGAGATCGAGGCGCTTTTATCCGTGGCGAGCGACCCGGGTCTGTTTTCAGCAGTCTACGGCCATCAAGCCGCTGGCGCGGCCGCATGGCGCGCGCTTGACGCGGCGGACGGTCAACTCTTCCCTTGGGACCGCCATTCGCATTACCTCGTCGAACCGCCCTTCTTTAAAGACGCTACAGAGTGCGACCCGGTTGTTGACCTGGTGAAGAGGCTCGACCAAGCGCGAGTACTCGCCGCTTTCGGGGATTCGCTGACAACGGACCATATTTCGCCGAGCGGTGAAATTCCACTGGATACACCTGCTGGAGAATACCTGAAAGCTGCAGGTATCGCGCAAACGGACTTCAACACCTATGTTGGACGGCGCGGCAATTTCGAGGTTATGAAGCGCGGGACATTCGCGAACATCCGCATCAAAAATGCACTGACGCAGGATGTGGAAGGGGGCTTCACCCGACATTTCCCAGATGGCGAAGTTACAACGATCTTCGAGGCAGCCGAGCGTTATCAGCGGGAAGGCGTCGCGACGATCGTGCTGGGCGGGAAAGAATACGGCACCGGATCGAGCCGGGATTGGGCGGCCAAGGGCACCGCACTTCTTGGTGTGTGCGCTGTGATTGCTGAAAGCTTTGAGCGCATCCATCGCGCTAATCTGGTCGGCATGGGCATATTGCCCCTGACTTTCCTGCCGGGCGAAGGCTGGCGTCAGCTTGGGCTCGACGGGAGTGAGAACTTCTCCTTCCAAGGCATCATGGATGCTGTGCGTAGCGGCACAGCGGTTCAGGTGACGGCGACCAGCGACAAGGGGGCCGTCGTTTTCGAAGCTAAGCCACAACTCCTCACGGAGGCCGAGCGCCGGCTTCTGGCGGCGGGTGGCATACTCCGGCGGGTCCTAACAGATTTTTCGCCTTCAGGGCGCGGCAATAATGGATAAGGCGATGACACTTGATCTGGTTCTCAAAAATGCGAAATTGGCTCTGCCGGGCGGCGGATTGATCCCTGGCGTGGTCGGAGTGAAAGATGGCCGCATTGCGATCATCGCTGACAAGGCCGATGATCTGAGTGCGGGCGAAACCATCGATTGTCAGGGCTTATGGTTGTTGCCTGGCGTGGTCGACCCGCATGTGCATTTCGACTTCGGTAACCCCGAAACCGATTTCCAGACCGAATCGCGCGCGGCGGCGCTGGGCGGCACGACAACTATTTTGTCATTCCACCGTTCTAAGGATCTGCGTGAATCTTTTCCAATGGTAAAGGGACGCGCGGAAACGCAAAGCTGTATCGATTTCGGTCTGCATTTCGGACTGACCAGCCAGCTGCATGTCGAGACGCTCGACGAGGTGGCGCGCCAATTCGGCGTCTCCTCCTTCAAGCTCTATCTGATGTACAAGGGTGCCGCCGGGGCCGCCAAGGGCTTCACTGAGATCGATGACGCGCTGCTTTACACCGCACTCAAGGCGACTGCCGCTATTCCCGGCGCGGTGATGGGCGTGCACTGTGAGAATGTTGAGGTTATTCCGGCGCTCCGCCCCGCGTTAAAGGCCGCTGGTCGCAACGATCTCAAGGCATGGAACGAACAAAGCCCCGGCTTTCTCGAGGCGGAAAATGTGTTTCGCGTCTGCTATTTCGCGGCGCAGACGAATACCCCGGTCAATATCGTGCACATGAGTAGCAGCGAGTCGCTGGAAATCGTGCGCCAGCAGCGCCAGATGCGCAAACGTCGTCTTGGACCGCCGATCTATGTTGAAACCTGCCCACACTATCTGATCATGGACGACGAGTGGCGAGCGGGGAGCCTCGCAAAGGTCAACCCTCCAGTGCGCAGCAAGGCCGATATCGAAACCTTGTGGGAAGGGGTTTTCGACGGTTCCGTTACGACCATTGGTTCCGATCACGTAGCGCGCAAGCGGGAAACCAAGGATAAGGACATCTGGAGCGCCAGCGCCGGGTTCCCTGGTTCCGGACTGCTACTGCCGTTAATGCTGCATGAGGGGTATCATCGCCGCGGGCTGCCGCTCGAGCGCGTCGTCGAACTGACGTCAGCAAATGCGGCTAAGATCTATAACATGCCCTCAAAAGGTAGCATCGCGGTCGGTAAGGACGCCGATCTGCTGATTGTAGATCCCGACCTTGAACGCACGGTCGATCATGCCGTCTCTGAGTCCTTTTCCGACTATTCGCCCTACCAGGGCATGACGCTGAGAGGTTGGCCGGTGCGCACTTTGGTGCGAGGCCATACCGTCATGCTCGACGGCAAGATCACCGACAAACCGCGCGAAGCACCCTGGGGCCGCTATCTCAACCGCTACGCTTGACCCATTCGCAACTTTCAAAACCGCATAGGCTGTAGGATGACTGAGAACACGAGAATATGGGATCGCTTTCTGACCGAGCGCGACAAGCAGGTTTTCAAAGCCGCCGGCTATGGAAAACGCGGTGGGTTTGGCAAGCGGCCGGCGCTCTTCATCATCGACGTCCAGTATAATTTCTGCGGTGATACCCCACAGGACATCCTGGACGGACTGAAGCAGTATCGCACTCATTGCGGTCGCGAGGCCTGGGCGGCGGTTGAGCATATTGTTCCGCTTTTGGAACTGGCGCGCGAGAAGAACCTACCGATCTTCTACACCGAAAGTGGCCGGCGTCCCGATCTCCTGGACAGCGGTGTGCAAGTTGCCAAAAACCATCGCGGCGGTGAGAGAACTGTGATCGCTGGAACCCATGATACCCGTACTGTGGGGCCACTCGCGCCGCGCCCGCAAGACATGCTGATTTCCAAACAGAAGCCGTCCTGCTTCTTCGGCACGACCTTCATGAGTCAGCTCAATTTCCTCGATGTCGACACACTGATCCTCGTCGGCTGCACGACTTCCGGTTGCCTGCGCGCCACCACCGTCGACGCCTATTCATTTAATTTCAAAGTGGTCATTCCAGAAGAAACCGCATTCGACCGCTTCGAGGCGAGCCACGCCATTAACCTGTTCGATCTCAATTGCAAGTACGCAGACGTCATCCCAACCGGTGAAGTCGCTGATTACCTACGTGATCTGCCGAAGCGCGACTGATTTTGCCTTCAACAAGACATCCCCATCATTGGGAGAAAATGAACCATGACCATAACCTTCACGCCCACACCACCTGAAACAACTTTGCCGCAGACCGAGATCGACGTGGACGGCGTGCGTCTCTACGGCATGTATATCGATGGCGAATTCACTGCCACGGACGGCCGCGACCTCATCGAATCCGTCGATCCGGTGACCGGCGAAGTGTGGGCGCGCATCACGCGTGGCACGTCGGGCGATGTCGACCGCGCGGCAAAAGCAGCGCATCGGGCCTTCAACGAAGGCGAGTGGCCAAAAATGAATCCAAGTCAGCGCGGGGCGATGTTGCGGCGTATTGGCGATCTGGTCACGGAAAATGCCGACTGGCTCGCTTATGTCGAGCAACGCGACAACGGCAAGCTCATCGCCGAATTGTCGATGCAAATGCGCTACATGGCGAATTATTACTACTATTACGGTGGCCTCGCAGACAAGATCGAAGGGTCGGTCATCCCCACAGACAAGCCGGGTGTCCTCAACTACACCAAATATGAGCCACTCGGCGTGGTGGCTTGCATCACGCCATGGAACTCACCGCTGCCTCTCGCCAGCATGAAGATCGCACCGGCGCTTGCAGCTGGCAACACGGTGGTCTTGAAGCCATCGGAATTCACCTCTGCTTCGCTGATCGAGCTGATGAAGATTTTTGATAAGGCAGGGGTCCCTAAGGGCATTATCAATGTTGTGACCGGGCTCGGCGCGGAAGTAGGTGATGCTCTCGTCACTCACCCGCACGTGGAGCGCATCGCTTTCACCGGCGGTCCGATCGCGGGTCGGATGATCAACGAAAAGGCCGCCAAGCACATGAAGCGGGTGACATTGGAACTCGGCGGCAAGTCACCCAACATCATTTTCGAGGATGCCGACATGGACAACGCGCTGAAAGGCGCAATTGCCGGTATTTTCGCGGCTTCCGGCCAGACGTGTGTCGCGGGTTCCCGCCTTCTTGTGCAGGACAGCATTTATGACGGCTTCGTTGCCCGTCTTCTGGACATGGTCAAGCAAGCCAAATTTGGCCATCCGGGCGATCCAGAATCGCAAATTGCACCGATCTCGACCAAGCCACAATTCGAAAAGGTGAAGTCTTATGTGGACATTGCCCTTGCCGATGGCGCGAAACTTGCGCTCGGTGGTAAGCCGGCCAATGTCCCCGGCTGCCCGAACGGCTTGTTCTTTGAGCCGACAGTGTTCATCGAGGTCGACAACAAGATGCGCATCGCGCAGGAGGAGGTCTTCGGTCCGATCCTCTCAATCATCCGCTTCACGGACGAAGACGATGCAGTGCGGATCGCCAACGATATTGAGTTCGGACTTGCCGCGGGTATTTGGACCCAATCCATTGGAAGGGCGATCAACATGTCCAACCGCGTGCGCGCCGGAACGATCTGGATCAACAATTACCGCTCCACCAGCGTTACCTCTCCTTTCGGCGGCTTCAAGATGAGCGGTGTCGGGCGTGAATGCGGTATCGCCGGTATGCGTGAATATATGGAGTTGAAAAGTGTCTGGATTTCCACGGAAACCAACATTCCGAACCCGTTCATCCGTCGCTGACAACAAACAGAAAGATCGGAACATGTTGGATTATGATGTTGTAGTGGCAGGAGCCGGGCCAGTTGGGCTTGTGTCGGCGCTTGTTCTGGCCCAGGCGGGATTGAAAGTTGGCGTATTTGAAAAGCGCGACGAACTCAACCAGGTATCGAAGGCCTCCACCTTCCACGCGCCAACGCTCGATATTCTCAATCGCGTGGGCGTGTATGATGCCTTCAGCCGACAGGCACTCCATATTGACCGTCAGCAATACCGCACCACCGAAGGCGGCATTCTGGGCGAGCTCACGTTCAAGCTGCTTGAGGATGTAACGCCTTTTCCGTTCCGCAAGCACCTGGAGCAGTCGGTGCTGACACCGATCCTGTTGGAGCGGTTGCGTACGTTTCCAAATGTCGATTTCAGCTTCAATGCCGGGTGTTCCAGCCTTCAGGATCGCAGCGATAGCATCTCGGTCACGATCAACCGCAATGGACGGGAAGAGACCGTCGCTGCCCGTTTTCTGCTAGGTGCGGACGGCGCCCACAGCGCCGTGCGCCAAGCCGCAGGAATCCGCTTCGACGGCTCTCCCTATCCAGGCTTTCAGTTGCGGATCAGGACCGACGATAGCATCCGCGATGTGGTGAAGGACATCGGTCCGGTGACTTATCTGGTCGGCAAAACTCATTCTGTCAGTTTTTTACACATGCCGGATAACTGGCGCGTGATTCTGCGCGTGCCGGAAGGGATTTCGGAAGAAACGGCACTCACAGACGAATGGGCACTGGAGCGGCTGCGCGCGCTCATACCCGATTTCTATATGCCGACTGTGGTGGACAAGGATTGCTATGCGGCTCGCAAATGCCTCGCTTCCAGCGCTTCAGTTGGAAATGTCTATCTTGCGGGCGATGCGCTGCATCTTACCAATACGCGCGGCGGCATGAACATGAACTGCGGCATCCACGACGGCTTCGCTATCGCAAACGCCATGGTTGAGGCGCTCGACCAAGGCGACCGAGACGCGCTCGACCGGACGGCGTCCGAGCGTCATCGCGTCAGCCGAGACGAGCTTTTGCCGCGCACTGACACAATGGTCTCGCAGGAAAAGGCCTGGATCGCAAAGGTCAACGGCCTTTTGTCGGACAAGACCAAGGCCAGCGCCTATCTGGCGCAGACCGCCATGCTTGACATGATCGCCCTCCCAACGCGCCCTTAAAAAGTTGAGGTACCCGTTTCAATGACTGTTCAGCTTCCACCGCTTCCCGTTCCCAAGTTCCGCTTCGGTGGCGTCGTTCCTCCGGCCAATCCGACGGTTGAAATCGAATATCCGGTCCTGCTGCCCGCCGATGTCGCCTTGCACACTATGCGGCTACCGGTATTGCCAGGTGATCTTGATGACCGCAATCGCGGCTATGTCGACAGTTTCCCTGAAATGATCAAGGGCTTTGGATCGCTCAAGCTCGACGCTATCGCCATCGCGCTCACCGGTTCCCAATACCGGCTGTCGCCAACGGGAGATCGCGAGCTCTGTGATCGGCTCTCCGACAAGGCAGGTATTCCGGTCGAAACCGGCACGATCGCCATCGACAAGGCGTTGAAGAGACTTGGCGTGAATACGGTGAGCCTGATGTCGCCATATCCGAACCATCAGACCCAGCTTGCCTGCCGATATTGGGAAGATGCTGGCTATGGAGTGCATAGTGTCAGTCAATTCGAAGACAAGCTCGTTGCCTATCACGTAACACCGGAAGAGATAGGCAATGCGCTGAAGCGCTTGGATGCCGCGGCCGATGGCGCCATCATCCTGAGCGGCACGGGAATGCGCACCATCGATATGCTGGCCGCGACTGGGCGCGAAATCGCGGTTCCGGTCCTTGCATCCAACATTTGCAGCATATGGAGCCTGACGGCGAACTGGGGCGAGCCGTCTTCCTGGATGCGGGCGGTCACGCCGCCGGCCCTGCTGAAATGAATAAATACCAACCCAAAGAAACCAAAAGGGGACCATCTGCCATGAAACACACTATTCTCAGCGCTCTCGCGTTTAGCCTTTCCATCGCGGCCGGCGCTCAGGCGGCCGACAACAATTTCACACTGGCGCTTGCGCGCAATACCATCACCGCCGGCGAGGAAACATTCACCTACGCCGTACCGAAACAGCTCGGTTATTTCGATCAGGAAAAGCTGAGGCCGGCCATCCTGCAGACCGATGGCTCAACCGCGGCCCTTCAAGCGGTTGCTTCTGGTTCGGCCGATATCGGCTATGCCTCATCGGCCAGCATTGCTGCGGCCATCGACAAGGGCGTGGCGCTTAAGGCCTTCGCCGGCATTACTGTGCAGTGGCCGTACTTCATCGGCGTGCCTAAGAGCTCGTCCATCAAGTCGCTGACCGATCTCAAGGGCAAGCGTATCGGCGTGATTAGCCTTGCTTCTGCCTCATATGCCGACCTGCGTGCCAATCTTAAGCTCGCCGGCCTCAAGGAAACCGACGTGACCATCGTGCCGGTCGGCGCGGGCGCGCGGGCTGCTGCCGCGCTCAAAGCCGATCAGGTCGATGCCATCGACAGCTATTCCGATAGCTTCACTGTGATGAGCCAGAACGGCGTCGAACTCAATCTCTTGAAGCGCCCAGACGAGATGACCAAGCTCTTCAGCGTGACCATGGTGACGAGCGACAAAACGCTGAAGGATAAGCCGGCGGAACTGGCAGCTTTTGCCCGCGCTGCCTATAAGGGTATCATCTACACCAAGCTTTATCCGGAAAGCGCGCTGAAGCTTTCCTTTGCCGAATTCCCGCAGCTTGCTGGCGCGAGCGACCCGAACGGCCAGGATGCCAAGAATACGGGAGCGGCCATGAAGATCGCGTTGGGCGATTCAATTCCATCCGGCAAGGCGGATCCGGCGAGCTGGGGTCAGTGGCTCAACTTGCCCGCTGAACGTTGGGATGCTGTTCTCAGCTTTGCTCACGAAACCGGACAAACGGACAAGAAGCTGACGGTGGCGCAGATCTGGGACGGCTCGCTAATGCCGAAGATCTATGATTTCGACGAAAAATCGATTGTCGAGAAGAAGTAAGACACCGGACATGGAGCAGTTCCGGGATGGAAACGTCCCGGGGGGCCGCTCCATTTTCCTCCTTGATCGCATTTTGCGGCACGTCTCTTTCGCACCCTGAGCGCAAATGCCGTAGACATCGACTGAAAGACATGGCGATGAATAGTATTTCCACACCGCTGATCCGGATCAACGGGCTGACCAAACAATATCACACGCGCACTGGCGACGTCACGGTGGCCCTCGACAAGGTTCATCTGGACATTGTTGACGGAGAGTTCATTGCGTTGGTTGGGCCTTCCGGGTGTGGCAAGACCACGCTTCTGAAAATACTGGCGGGGTTGGAAGGTCGGTTTGGCGGTGAGGCGCGTCTTGGCGACAAGGCAATCATCAAGCCTGCGCCAGAGGTCGGAGTGGTTTTCCAGGAACCGACGCTTTTGCCTTGGCGCACGATCCTGCAGAACATCCTTCTCCCGGTGGAATTAATGCGGCTGGATCGCAAGACGTACACGGAACGTGCTTTAGAGCTAATGGAGATGATCGGCCTCAAAGGATTCGAAAACAAATATCCGCGAGAGCTTTCGGGCGGTATGCGTCAGCGAGCCGGTATCTGCCGCGCTCTGGTGCGTGACCCGAAGGTGCTTTTGATGGACGAACCGTTTGGCGCACTCGACGCCATGACGCGCGAGTTTCTCAACACCGAACTGCAGCGCATCTGGATGCGGAGCGGTAAGACCGTGGTCTTTGTCACCCATTCCATTCCGGAAGCTGTATTCCTCGCAGATCGAGTGGTGGTGATGAGCCCGCGGCCGGGCCGCATCAGCGAGGTGATCCCGGTGATGCTGCCGCGCGAACGCAAGTTAAGTGATCTTTCGCGGGCCGGAGACGTGCTGGCCCGCATTCGCGGCCACTTCAATGACAGTTCGATGATCGACTGACATGTCGGTCCACCATACCAAGCCCATTTCAGCGAGATAGTCCGATGCAAAGCGATAGCTCCAAACTGGTACAGGCCGTTCTGGTCATTCTTGTCTTCCTCCTGGTGACAGGCGGCTGGGAATTCTATGTCTGGGCGAGCGGCACGCCTGCTTATGTGTTGCCTGCCCCTTCAGTCGTTGGCGCGCAACTCTGGTCTCTGCTGGGGAGCCCGGTGTTCTGGGCCAATTTCTGGGTTACCATGTATGAAGTGCTCATGGGTTATCTCCTCGGCATCATCATCGCCGTGGTGCTGGGTGTGCTGATCTCCCAGGTGCGATTGCTCGACTTGAGCTTGATGCCATACATTGTCGCCTTTCAGACAATTCCAAGCGTGGCGCTTGCGCCGATCTTCCTGCAATGGTTCGGCTACGGGCTCGCTTCAAAGATCGTTATGGCCGGGTTGATCGCCTTCTTCCCCATGTTGGTTAACGTGATTGCTGGACTTCAAGCCTCGGGGCGCGACGAGATCCAGATGCTGAAGGCTTTTGGCGCTAATCGTTTTCAGATCCTCATGAAGGTGCGCGTACCCAATGCCATGCCCTATGTCTTTGCCGGTCTCGGTCTGAGCGTAGTCTTTGCACTGGTTGGCGCCATTGTTGCGGAGTTCGTCGGTGCGCAGATGGGTCTTGGCAAAATGATCCTGCAATTCAACGAGCAGTTCAACATTGCAGGCATGTTCGCTGTTCTGGTTGTGCTGGCAACC
The DNA here is from genome assembly GCF_055378485.1 of Phyllobacterium sp. T2-21. NCBI lineage: Bacteria > Pseudomonadati > Pseudomonadota > Alphaproteobacteria > Hyphomicrobiales > Phyllobacteriaceae > Phyllobacterium > Phyllobacterium sp. T2-21. Next base: position 266,490 of record NZ_AP027916.1, read on the forward strand.
ATCGGAATGACCATGCATTCCATCGTCGGTATCGCCCGTCGCCGCATAGTCTTCTGGGCCGGCGAACATTGAGGAGGCTTCGGCCCCTCGATCGCTGGCTTTAATACACCTCTCCCGAGGCGCACCGCTTCCGGACATGTTCTAATCCACGATATGAAAGAATGACTATTATGAGCCGCGCAATCGTTCCCTCCGCCGAAGCCGCCTATTCCGGCTCACTACGCTATCGCGATTATGCCTCGCAGTATCTTGCCAACGGCGTCTCCTCAACGCCCCGCGCTGCGCAGCGCCCTGTACCGCTGGCGATCGAGCATGCTCGCGGCGCTGTCGTCACCGACGTCGACGGCAATGATTACATCGACTACACGATGGGTTATGGACCACTCATCCTCGGCCACAGTCCGGTGCCGGTGATCGAGCGGCTGAAAGCTGAAATAGACAAAGGGTTCCGCACCGCGAGCGTCCACCCCAGCGAGGGGTGTCTCGCGGAATTGATCGCCGAGACGGTGCCTTGCGCTGAAATGACATCGTTCGTGAGCAGCGGCACAGAGGCGGTGCAGCTTGCACTGCGCATCGCGCGTGCGGTGACCGGGCGCACCAAAATCGTCAAATTCCGTTCCAATTATCATGGTTGGTTCGACAATATTCACATCGCCAACAATCCAGGCAATGATGGGCCGAGTTCGGCAGGGCAGGACCCGCAGGCGGCGAATAATGTTACGCTGGTCGACTGGGGCGATTCCGATGCGTTGGCGTCGGTTTTGTGCGACGAATATGCTGCTGTCATTCTGGAGGCCGCGGCCATCAACGCCGGCTGCTTTGCGCCGCCGGCAGGCTTCCTGCAGGTCGCTCGCGATCTTACGCGAAGGCACGGCGCCGTATTGATTTTCGACGAAGTGATCTCCGGCTTCCGCTTGGGGCTTGGCGGTGCGCAGGCCGTCTATGGCATTACGCCCGACATGGCAGTATTGGGTAAGGCACTAGGCGCAGGCCTGCCAATCAGCGCCGTCACAGGCAATCGAGCCGTCATGGCGCCGTTGGTAGACGGTCGAGTTCTGCATCGTGGCACCTTCAACGGCAATCCGCTTTCAGTGGGCGCGGCCGTCGCTTGCGTGGAATATCTGCGTACGCATGCCGCGGAAATCTACCCGCGTATGGAGGCGCAGGGTGAGGACATCGCCAGCCATTTTAATACCGAGGCCCGCGCGCTCGATCTTGATTTTTGTGCGAACCGTATTGGTTCGGCCATCCAACTGTTCGCAGGCATGCGGCGGCTCGATCGGATTGATGACCTCGCCAAGGCCGACAAGATCAAGGTGGTGAAACTGACCGAGGCATGCGTTCTGAACGGGCTCAACCCGCTACCGCGTGGGCTCATGTATCTGTCTGCCTCCCATACGCCAGAACAGATCGCTGCCACGAAGGAGGCGTTCTCGCACATCTTGCGGTCCTTTAAGTCTGGCGCATAAGCCACTGGTAACATTCCCGGAGTTGATGCCTATGATCAAGCATGAGGTTATTATTCCAGAACGCATGCGGCTTCTCGTCGACCGCGCTGGCTACGCACCGGCTGTACGGGCAGGCGACGTGCTGTTCTGTGCCGGACAGATCGGACGCACAGCTGATCTGGAAGTCATTAAGGGTCCGGAAAGGCAGTTTGAAGCCTGTTGGGATAATTTGGCGGCAGTCCTAGCTGCCGCTGGCTGCAGTTTTCAGGATGTGGTTGAAATGACCACCTATCATGTGTGCATGAGCGAGCATATGGATCTGTTTCGGACAGTAAAGAACCGCGTATTTCCCCGCGGCTCCTGCGCATGGACAAGGATTGGTGTAGCTGAACTCGCTCATCCCGACCTGCTGGTTGAAATCAAGGCGATTGCGTTCATCCCCTGTCGGGATTGATCCGCTCTCGTGTCAAATCACTGGTAACGCATGGTCCAGCAGCGAAAATTGAGGCCAGCATGCCTCGGAACTACGCCCCTGAACGGCCTCAACTTGTCGCTTACTATGCGCCGGATACCCAAAGCGGACCTTCGCAATCTCCAGCCCGCGGGGTGTTAAACAAAGAGCCTCCGGCAGAGGCGAAAGAAGCTCGGTCGGACATTAAGTCTGCGAAACTATTCGTGTACGGAGAATCAAGCTGGGATATTCCGGCTTAAGCCGGATGCACGAACACTCATTCAGTCACAAACGGCCGCGTTTGAATTGTCCGTGTGGAACTTTGAGCCCCTCACGCCTCCATATCCGTTCTACCCGTTTCACATTCACTACCCAACCCGCACGATGCAGAATCGCGGTGATGCGGCGACTATTGTGATCTGGGACCAAGAGATCGCGAGCAGTGGAAATCAACAGTATGCAGTCAGGAAAGGGCCCACGGATTGACTATCTGCAGATCAAGGGACTGAAAGTCCTTCACGTTGCGAGTGGCGAGTGTCAAATTATGGATAAGTGCTGTAGCAGCAATTAATCCATCCATTGAGGCTAAACCGTACCCCCGCTGTTTGGATGCAGCCATCAGATCGCCCCAGGCGACTGCTACCTGTTGATCAACAGGAAGTAAGCGTCCCGAAAAGCGATCGGTTAGCTCATTCGTAAGCCAATCAGCCAGTGCGTCACGCTTGCGTCCTTGCTCCAACAATGCAATTCCGCGCCTGATTTCAGCCAGTGAGATGACGCTGATGAATGCTCGATCTTCGTCAAGTTCGGCGAGCCAGTTCAGAACTGATAATTCGGGCTGCGGGCGCCGCACTTCTGAAAGGATGTTCGTATCGAGTAAAAGGTTCACAGGGTCACGTCACGGGGTTCGTCGCGTTCGCGATCGATGTCAATGTCGGCACCTCGTAAGGGCGAGGACAGCAGAAACTCGGCTAAATTCCCTTTGCGAGCGGTCTTCCGTCCCCATTCTTCCACAGAGACCATAACTACGCTTGGCTTGCCGTTTCGCGTGATCGTTTGCGGTTCGTGATGGGCTCGTTCAATCACCTCTGAAAGGTGCGCCTTTGCGCCGGCAACGGTCCAGACTGGCGTTGATGATTTGGTCTGCGGACCCATGACGGGTACTCCTTTGACTACTATGACCATAATGACTATGTAGCATGGAAACAACTTCAACTCAAGGTGGCGCGCACCATATTGGCGCTTCTCGTCAAGGGTGGCACATACCAAGCGCCGGCGATCATGGCGAAGGTGTAGGAACAGAATTCCTGGTGTCTCGGCGTCGGGATAGAGCAGCAAGTACGAAAGCGTGATTACCCTGGGGGTGACACCTCGATGCCGATCAGACCGTCTGACTCAGTGCGCCATTGAGCGCGCAAAATTGATCATGCGTTCGGCATCGCAGATACCATCATGGTCAGCGGTCACATGAGAACCGCATCAACAGGTTGGACCTATGACCGCGCACCCAACAGGAATCCACGCACTCAATCCCTTGCCATCTGGGCCGTTCCACATATGAGTCAGAGCCAATTCTCAATGGAAATATCCCGGGTCACTTCTCAGCGCAAATCTACAAATAGCCGTTGTTCAGCCACCTGCCGCCCTACAACTTTTCTATATGGCTCCCATTTAGTGCGGTTATGTTGCTTGATGCATCAAATACAGTCATAAGGTGCAACTTATAACGAAATGAGTGATTGTACCAAGGCGCCCACAATGTCCGATTTACCTGTTCTGGACCATGATAATCTGAGCAACACTGTCTATGCCACACTATGCGATGCTTTGATCAAAGGCCAGTTTCAGCCTGGTGATCGTTTGAAGATTCGGGAGATTGCTGAACAGCTTGGAACGAGTGTGACGCCTGTACGCGATGCGATCATACGGCTGACCCACGACGACGCCATCGAGTTCCAATCCGCGCGCCATATTCGAATTCCGGTTGTGAGCAGGACGCGCTATCTGGAGATACGCGCTATCCGCCTTAAACTTGAAGCATTAGCCGCCGAAACTGCCGCTGAGTTGGCAACGAAAGCCGATATCGAACTTCTGACCGATATATTGGTTCAAAATGAGAAGGCTTTGACGGAGCGCGATAGGATCAGAGGAACGGAGCTTAATCAGGCATTCCATTTTCAGTTGTCCACCATTGCTGAACTGCCTGTACTCTACGGGATATTACGACGGCTCTGGTTGCAGATGGGGCCTCTTATAGCTGACGCATACCTGGATGGCGGACGTACCATGATTGATTATCACTATCCCGTCATTGATGCATTGAAGCGACGCGATGGTGGCGCTGCGGCCCGCGCTATTATGGACGATATCGAGCAGGGCACGCATTGCATTCTTAAGCACATCGCGATGTTCGAGGAAAAATCCATTCTCTGATGCGATAGAAAAGCAGAAATCGCTTGCTCAATGCTGAAAAGCAAATATGATGCATCAAACATCTTATTGAGATCGGATTGGGAATGGCTGCGGGATATATGTTGCTAACTGGCGCAAGCCGGGGAATTGGCCATGCCACAGTAAAACTGTTTCAGGAAAAGGGTTGGCGGATTCTCACGGTTTCGCGGCAGCCTTTCTCCGAGGAATGCAGATGGCCGTCCGCAAGAGAAAGTCATATCCAGGCTGATCTGGCCGATCTGGGCAATATTCCATCGCTTGTTGCTGCTGTGAGGGAGCGATTGCCAGACGGTAAACTCCACGCGCTTGTCAATAATGCCGGCATATCGCCCAAAGGACCGCAGGGTAGCCGTTTGGGCGTCATTGGCTCCGATGCGGAAACGTGGACAAGGGTGCTGAATGTCAATCTTGTATCGACAGCTTTGCTCGCCCGTGCGCTGTTGCCAGAACTTGAGGCAGCGAAGGGGTCGATCGTCAATGTCACCTCGATTGCAGGGACGCGTGTTCACCCCTTTGCCGGTGTGGCCTATGCGGCTTCGAAAGCCGGATTGGGGTTGCTGACGCGGGAACTGGCGCATGAATTTGGTCCAAGAGGTGTTCGTGCCAATGCGATTGCACCAGGTGAGATCGAGACGTCGATCCTTTCGCCCGGTACCGACGATCTGGTCAGCCGCGAAGTTCCTATGGGGCGTCTGGGAGATCCCAAAGAGGTCGCCGAGACCATTTATTTCCTCTGTACAGAGGCTTCGTCCTACATCAACGGAGCGGAAATCCATATCAATGGCGGGCAACACGTTTGATCCCATATTTGAAGGCTGATAGCCATGATCTATGATTTCTGTGTTATCGGTGGCGGCATTGTCGGACTCGCCACGGCTCTCGCCATTCAAACAAGGGAGCCTGCCGCCAACATGTTGGTTCTCGAAAAGGAAGCGGCAATTGCTGGTCATCAGACAGGGCACAATAGTGGGGTGATTCATGCCGGTGTTTACTATCAACCAGGCTCGCTGAAAGCCCGTTTGTGCCGGGAAGGATCTGAAGCGATAAAGCAGTTCTGCCGGGACAATGCTATCACATTTGATGAATGCGGCAAACTTATCATCGCGACGAACGATATTGAACTGGACCGTTTGAATCAGCTCGAAGAGCGCGCTGTGCAAAACGAAATAGCGGCGACACGACTGAACAAAAATGCGCTTCAGGCCATTGAATCTCGGGTGACGGGAAAGGGCGCATTGCTCGTCCCTTCCACTGGCATCGTTGATTACGGAAAGGTATCTCAGGCGATGGCATTGGCATTTGCACGCAATGGCGGCGAGGTCCGTTGCAATTCGCGTGTAACGGCAATCAACGAAGGCGAGCAATTCATTGAGATTCGGGTAGGAGATATCCCAATTTCCTGCCGAAAACTTATTGCATGTGCGGGATTGCAATCCGATAGAATTGCGCGTTTGGCCGGTCAGAAAATTGAACACAGGATCGTACCCTTTCGCGGAGAATATTATGCCCTGCCGCAAGCCAAGGCGAAGGTGGTCAAACACCTTATCTATCCCGTTCCTGATCCTGATTTGCCCTTTCTTGGCATTCATCTGACGCGAACTATCGATGGCGGGATAACGGTTGGCCCGAATGCGGTTTTAGGTTTTGCCCGTGAAGGATACGAGAAGGGAAGCATCGACCTGAAAGACATCGGTGCGATGATTGGCTTTCCCGGATTCTGGCGCATGGCCAAGCAGAATTGGCGATCGGCTCTCGGCGAGTTTTCCAACTCGATATCGAAGCAGCGATATCTTGCCGAGTGTCAAAAATATTGTCCGGAGCTTGAACACAAAGATCTTGTGAGCCCCATCGTCGGCATCCGTGCGCAGGCGGTTATGAATGATGGTACGCTTGTTCATGACTTTCTCTTTAAGTCCTCCGATCGCATCCTGCATGTATGCAACGCACCATCGCCAGCCGCTACATCGGCTATTCCCATTGGCCGTATGATCGCGGATCGACTCTTCGACACGAAGATCAATTGAACGTCAATTTTAACGGTGGAGGATCGGCTTGAATCAGAACAGGAATTTCATTGGCGGTGCATGGGAGGAAAGCAGCGCTGCTACTAGGAACATCAACCCCAGTGATACAAATGATGTGATAGGCGAATACGCTTCCGCCGATCGTCCATCTGCAGACGCTGCCATCGACGCCGCCGCTACGGCATTTAAAACATGGTCCCGGTCAAATCCTGAAGTTCGGTCGGATATTCTCGATAGAATAGGCACCGAAATTCTGGCTCGACGGGAAGAGCTTGGAACGCTTCTGTCGCGCGAAGAGGGCAAGATACTCGTCGAAGGCATTGGCGAAGTCGTCCGTGCAGGCCGTGTGTTCAAGTTCTTTGCAGGAGAGGCGCTTCGCCTTAATGGCGAGCGGGTCAGGTCCGTCAGAAGCGGAGTGGACATTGATGTCGTTCGGGAACCGGAGGGGGTGATAGGATTGATCACCCCCTGGAATTTCCCGATAGCAATTCCTGCCTGGAAGATCGCGCCGGCATTGGCTTATGGCAATTGCGTTGTTTTCAAACCCGCGGAACTTGTCCCGGGATCCGCCTGGGCACTGGCGGAGATCATATCACGTTCCGGACTTCCAGAGGGCGTCTTCAATCTCGTTATTGGCTCGGGCTCAACGGTCGGACAGACACTCGTAGATTCAACCAAAGTTTGCGCAATCAGCTTTACAGGATCGGTTCAGACCGGACGCCGTATTGGTGCAGCAAGTTTCGAGAGCGGCAAGAAATTCCAGCTCGAAATGGGTGGCAAGAACCCGCTGATCGTCCTGAATGATGCCAATCTGGAACTTGCGGTCAACACCGCCGTCAACGGCGCTTTCTTTTCGACCGGGCAGCGTTGCACGGCATCGAGCCGGTTGATTGTACAGGATGGCATTCACGATCGCTTTGTCGAAGCCGTAGAAGAGAAACTTGGAGCGCTGAAAGTTGGGCACGCCTTGGATACTCAATCCGAAATCGGGCCAGTCGTGAGCGCTGCGCAGCTGGCCCAGAACATCGAGTACATCCAGATCGGGAAAGGAGAGGGCGCTCGGCTTGCGATTGGTGGGGAGCGGCTTACGCGTGACCATTCTGGACACTATATGTCACCTGCATTGCTCGTTGAGACTGACAACCGGATGCGGATTAATCGGGAAGAGATCTTCGGGCCTGTTGCAAGCATTATACGGGTCAAAGATTATGAAGAGGCCGTGGAGACGGCTAACGACACGCAATTTGGCCTCTCATCTGGAATCTGCACCACGTCACTTAAATATGCCGAAGATTTCAAACATCGCTCGGAAGCAGGGATGGTTATGGTGAATTTGCCAACCGCAGGTGTTGATTACCACGTGCCGTTCGGGGGGCGTAAAGGTTCCTCATACGGACCCAGAGAACAAGGCTCCTATGCCCGCGAGTTCTACACGAGCGTTAAAACCGCATACACATCCGCTTGAACGGGTTGGTCATTGGACTGATGACCAACGTTGAAAAAATTATGTCTTGACACATCCACCTTTAGGAAAAATGATGCATCAAACATCATTAAGTGTGGAGAGCAAATAGGGGAAAGCCAGAATGCAAACCGCACCCAATTCGATTGAAGGCCGTGATATAGCCTATCATCTCCACGGCTACACCAATGCAATCAAGCATAAGGACGTTGGACCGCTGGTGATTGAAAGCGGCAGAGGCATTTACGTCAGGGATGCCGCCGGAAATGACTACATCGAAGCCATGGCCGGCTTATGGAGCACTGCCCTGGGTTTCAGCGAAAGAAGGCTGGTTGATGCTGCGACCCGGCAAATGGAGAAGCTTCCATTCTACCATACCTTTACGCACAAATCGCACGGGCCTGTCGTCGATCTTGCTGAGAAGCTTGTCAAAATTGCACCCGTACCTATGAGCAAGGCCTTTTTCACAAGCTCGGGTTCCGAGGCAATCGACACAGCGCTTAAATTGATCTGGTATCGTTCAAATGCACTTGGTGAGCCAAACAGAAAGAAGATCATCGTCCGCAATCGAGCCTATCACGGCGTCACAATTGCCTCATCTTGTCTGACCAGCCTTCCTGGTAATCATTTATCGTTCGATCTTATCGTTCCGGGGGTTCTGAGGCTGACATGCCCGCATTATTGGCGAGAAGCGCTGCCGGGGGAAACAGAAGAAGAGTTTGCAAGCAGGCTTGCCGAGGAGCTTGAAGGCGTCATTCTTGCGGAAGGGCCGGAAACGATTGCTGCTTTCTTTGGAGAGCCGGTGATGGGGGCGGGCGGTGTCGTGGTGCCACCACGAACGTATTGGGACAAAATCCAAACCGTCCTTCAGAAATATAATATTCTTCTGGTAGCGGATGAAGTTATCTGCGGTTTTGGGCGTACCGGAAACATGTTTGGCAGTCAGACCTACAATCTGAAGCCCGATATAATGGTGCTATCCAAGCAGCTCTCATCCTCTTATCTCCCGGCGTCAGCGCTTCTTGTCAACGACAGGGTGGTTGATCCCATCATGGAAGAAAGTGGCAGAATAGGGACCCTCGGACATGGTTTCACCGGCGGTGGTCATCCTGTACCGGCGGCTGTAGCACTTGAAACCATCCGTATCATTGAAGACGATAATCTGGTGGCACATGCCGCCGTCGTTGGTGAACGCTTACGGTTGGGATTACAGAAACTGCAAACGCATCCGCTCGTGGGAGAGGTGAGAGGTGTCGGGCTCATTGCAGCGGTTGAGCTTGTGACTGACAAGCGGCAAAAATGCGGACTTGATGCTCCCGGACAGTTGGGTGTTCTTGCCAACACGGCGCTTCAGCAGGCTGGTGTGATCAGTCGCAACATGGGTGATGCATTGGCTTTTTGTCCGCCGCTTATCATCAATGAATCTGAAGTTGATGAATTGCTCGCGCGGTTTGAACATGCGTTGAATGAGACACTTGCGGGACTGCCAGCGGGTTCGATCAAGGAGTAATTGGTTTTTGAAGCATGCCCCGAGGCAAAAGCCCGGGTTAAACAAGAAGGGGAATAAAATGAAACATGCAAAGAATACAATTTTGATGGGTGGGTTGCTGCTGGCCACAATAGGGCTGTCCGCATTCCCGGCAAACGCGCGAGACCTCACCGTGGTCTCGTGGGGTGGTAATTATCAAGATGCCCAACGCCAGATTTATTTCAAACCCTTTTCCGAAAAGCTCGGTAAACCTGTTCTGGACGAAGCTTGGGACGGTGGTATCGGGGTGCTTCAGGCCAAGGTGAAAGCTGGCTCACCCAATTGGGACGTCGTTCAAGTGGAGGCGGAAGAGCTTGCACTTGGATGTGCTGATGGCCTCTTTGAGAAAATCGATTGGGATAAGCTTGGTGGCAAGGATGCCTTTCTTCGCTCCGCCGTTGGCGAATGCGGTGTGGGTGCCATCGTATGGTCCACTGCAATTGCGTATGATGGCGCGAAAATTGCGGACGGACCAAAGTCATGGGCGGATTTCTGGGACGTGAAAAAGTTTCCGGGAAAGCGCTCATTGCGCAAAGGCCCGAAATATACGCTTGAGTTTGCCCTCCTTGCCGACGGCGTCAAACCGGCAGAAGTTTATGATGTGCTTTCAACACCGGAAGGTATTGATCGCGCGTTCAAGAAACTCGATGAACTCAAACCCGATATTGTTTGGTGGGAATCCGGAGCTCAGCCATTGCAATTGCTGGCATCGGGCGAAGTGGTAATGGCCTCAGCGTATAATGGCCGTATCACCGGCATCAACAAGACGGAAGGGCGTAAGTTCAAGGTCGTTTGGCCTGGTAGTATATATGCAGTCGATAGCTGGGTCATTTTGAAGGATGCGGAAAACAAGGAAGCCGGGCAGAAGTTCATCCAGTTTGCCAGCCAACCGGAAAACCAGTCGAAATTGCCACAGTTCGTTGCATACGGTCTGCCGAACAAAAAAGCTGCTTCCAGCGTGTCCGCTGAACAACAGGCAGAGTTACCAACCGCGCCCGCGAATATGACCGATGCTATTTCATTGAATACCGATTTTTGGATCGATAATTCTGAAACGCTGACGCAGCGTTTCAACGCGTGGTTGGCAAAATAAGATTTTGTATTCGAATCCACGGACGGATGCTGTGCACCCGTCTGTGGATTTTATGATCCATCTGATACCATCCATGCTGACATCGAGCGCGTCAATCGCTCGGGTGGTTCGCAGTTTGCTTTCCTCTCTGTCGTGCAAAGATTTGCGCGCACGGGAGCCATATGGAGAAAGCCGTGACTGACTTCCGTATTCGTTTTGACAAGATCAGCAAATCATTTGGTGCGCTGTGCGTCGTTGATAATTTGAATCTCGATATAGCCAAGGGCGAGTTTGTCAGTCTTTTGGGGCCATCAGGGTCAGGAAAGACGACATTGCTGATGATGTTGGCAGGCTTCGAAAGGCCGTCGAGTGGTACGATTTTGCTTGACGGAGACCCTATCAACGATGTGCCGACCTATCAAAGGGATATGGGGGTCGTCTTTCAAAACTACGCTCTCTTTCCCCATATGAGCGTGAGCGAGAACGTTGCCTTCCCGCTGAAAATGCGGGGGCTATCAAGGGCGGAGATAACTCACAAGGTAACGAAGGCTCTCGATATGGTGCAACTGGCCAACCTGCGTGACAGGCGTCCATCCCAGTTATCAGGTGGTCAACAGCAGCGAATAGCACTGGCGAGGGCTTTGGTGTTCGAACCGCGTGTAGTTCTTATGGACGAGCCTCTGGGCGCTCTGGATAAACAGCTCAGGGAACAGATGCAACTCGATGTTCGCGCCTTGCATAGCCGGCTTGGGCTGACGATCGTGTTTGTCACGCACGATCAATCGGAAGCCTTGACCATGTCAGACCGGATCGCGGTTTTCAACAAGGGCCGGATTGAGCAGATTGGCACGCCGCGACAGATTTATGATCAACCTGAAACCCGTTTTGTCGCCGAATTTGTTGGGGAAACAAATCTGATTGAGGGGGTGGTCGAAAGCGTGGACAGTTTTGAAGCGCATGTCCGGCTGAAAAGCGGCGGTTCGATTGTCGTTGGATCGTCCGGCATCACCAAACCTGGTGAAAATATCCTCGTCTCCATCAGACCCGAACGGATTGAGCTGAACAAATCTGCGGCGGGATCAAACGCACTGTCAGCCACCATAAGCGATTGCGTTTACCAGGGTGACCATCTGCGGGTGCAGTTGAATGAGGATGCGCACCGCTTTGTCGTAAGGCTTGATCGTCGATCACCTGAATGGGAGACCGGTGCCCCTGTTGTCGCCTGTTTCCAGCCATCGGACTGTTGGATGATTGCACAATGACCGGATCGAGCACTATTGCGAAGGTCAGGGCGGCGGGATTGATCACTCCTTTGTTTTTATTTGTTTTCCTGTTCTTTCTCTGGCCTCTCGTTACGATGATGTCCCAGGCGGTGTCCGATACCGCCGTGCTCCGATTGCTGCCGCAAACGGCAAGTGCATCCAGCACATGGGATAAAGCATCCGCCCCGTCATCTGAAATGAAGAGCGCACTGATCAGAGATCTGCGAAATGCAACGGATGCGCAGGCCGTCGGGGATATGGTGCGGCGTTTGAACAGTGCGCAATCCGGTTTCCGGACGTTGATGGCCAAAACACTACCGGCCATTCAGGATCAATCCGACACAAGAGACCTCGCGCAGATCGACCCCCGGTGGGAAAAGCCGGAGTTTTGGCGCGCAATAGTCGGGGCTTTGTCTCCGGTCACCGACCGAAATCTATTGGCCGCCGTTGATCTGACCCGAAACGACGCCGGAAATATCACCACCGTATCTTCCGAGGTCTCTGCCAATCGTGCGATCATGGCGCGTACATTGTGGATTGCGATGATCGTGACCGCCGCATGCATCGCCATTGGCTTTCCCTATGCAATGCTGATGGCCTCTTGCAGTGGCTGGCAACGCCAGCTGCTATTGGGCGCTGTGCTGCTTCCTCTGTGGACTTCCCTTCTGGTCCGCACTGCCGCGTGGTTCCTAGTTTTACAGGACAAGGGACTGATCAACGAGGTACTGCTTGCCCTTGGTATCGTGAACACGCCGGTGCCGCTGATCTTCAACAGGACAGGTGTTGTCATTGCGATGACGCATGTGCTCCTACCGTTCATGGTTCTGCCGATTTACAGTGTACTGGTAACCATTCCCGTCAATTTGATGCCTGCGGCAGCATCGTTGGGCGCACCGCCCATCTGGGCGTTTGTCCGGGTGATGCTGCCACTTAGCCTGAGGGGAATTGCCTCCGGCGCTCTTTTGGTTTTCATGTCGGCGATCGGGTACTACATCACGCCAGCGCTCATTGGTGGTCCCGGTGATCAGATGATAAGCTCGGTCATAGCGTTCTACGCGACGGGCACTGCAAACTGGAGCATGGCTGGCGCGCTGGGGATTGTCCTTTTGGTCGTGACAATCGCGCTTTATGCCGTTTATGGCCGGTTGTCTTCCGATAATACGAGGAGGTCATAATCTATGTTCAGAACGACAAAAATCATATTTGGCGGATTGGTGGTTATCTTTCTGATCGCTCCCCTGATCGCAATCCTCCCCCTGGCCTTTACCTCAAGTGTTTTCCTGAACTACCCGATCCCAGCTTTTTCCACACGCTGGTTCGAGGAGTTGGCGACTGCCGATGCTTGGCGTCGGGCCATTCTCAACAGTCTGATTGTCGGCAGTGCCACAACCCTGCTGGCAATGTTTCTCGGAACAACGGCGTCTCTAGGCCTGAGGCACCGCATACTTCCCTTCACGGGAGCAGTTAAAACCCTGTTTCTCCTACCCATGGTGGTGCCAGCGGTTGTATTGGGCGTTGGAATGCAGATTCTATTTGTCCGCATGAATATTGCAAACAGCTACATCGGCGTGATTGTTGCTCATACTGTCGTCGCCATGCCGTTTGTGCTCGTCAGCGTATCGAGTGCTTTGGAAGGGATCGACCAACGTGTGGAACTTGCCGCCGCAAGTCTGGGAGCTTCACCGCAACGAGTATTTCGTCAGGTGACACTGCCTTTGGCATTGCCAGGCATTCTGTCGGGAGGGGTCCTTGCTTTTGCCACATCTCTCGATGAAGTCGTGCTGACACTGTTTGTCGCCGGTCCTAATCAGCGAACCCTAGCACGGCAGATGTTCTCAACAATCCGCGAGAATATAAGCCCTGCAATTGCGGCTGCTGCCTTCTTGTTTATTGTTGGAACGATGGTACTGGCACTTGCCGCTGTTCTTTTAAAGCGGCGGTATAGGATCGCTATTCCAAAATGACACTAGACTGTTGAGTTTCGTTGCTGGCCTGCCCCATGAGGCGATCCGGGTTCAATGTTAGTGGAGACTTGGTCTGATTGCCATCACTGGCGTTGAGGCTGTCCCATTTTGGGGCGACCAGACGATGGCCTCGGGTGCAGGTGATCTGTAACCCAATGATGAATGGGGACGGATGTCCATGTACTGACCACGCGGGATGTTCGAAACATGCTCGATGTCCTCATCGCCCTTGAGACCCTAGCGGCGCGTTTGGCTTGCCGGATTGCGTCTGACAAGGACATTTCGAAAGTCCGCAAGCTCCATGATGAAATGATGGCGTTCTATGCGGCCGGGAACCGCCTCGAATATTACAAACGCAACCAGGCTATCCATTCTGCCATCGCCGGGCTCTCGTCCAATGACTGCCTGACCTCAACTCACGAATCCATCCGGTCCCGGCTGAAGCGAATTCGGTTCCCCTTGTGCGCGGCGCCGATCTGGTAACCTATAAAACCGGTCCGACGATCGCCAGCCCGTTATTCCAGAACCTGCGCAGGGCGGTCCATCCCTCCACGTCCTCCCGAAGGATCGGGCGGCTTTTCGCGCGGAACGCCTCCTGCCGGGTGCGCAGGGTGGCGGTCAGGTCCGCGTCCTCGACGAGGATGTTGTTTTCGTAGTTGAGGTCGAAGCTGCGCCGGTCCATGTTCGCCGAGCCGATCAACGTGATCTCTCCGTCCATGGTCAGCGTCTTGGCGTGGAGAAGCCCGGCCTCATATTCGAAGATGGTCACCCCGGCGTGAAGGAGGTCCGAATAATAGCTGCGGCTCGCGGCCGCGACGGCGAAATCGTCGTTGCGCGCGGGAAAGATGATGGTCGTCTCGACGCCCCGGTTGGCGCAGGCGCAGAGCGCGGCCTGCATGGCAGCATCCGGCACGTAGTAGGGCGTCGTGATGAAGAGCGAGCGCTTCGCCGCATAGATGAGGGTCTCGAATATTTCCGGCATGGCCGAATTGCGGAAGGTGGGTCCGGTCGCGACCACCTGCGCGGCAAAACCGGGCCTTGCCTGCGCCATCGGCCGGCGCAGGAGATCGCCGAGATCGCCGCCGCCGTTGCCCATCCAGTCGCTGGCGAAAAGATGCTGGTTCTGCCGCACCACCGGCCCCTCGAAGCGCATCAGCACATCGACCCAGGGCGCGAATTTCGCCTTGGGCAGGAATTCGGGATCTGCGCAGTTCTGGCTGCCGCAATAGGTGATGCGGTTGTCGATGACGGCGATCTTGCGGTGGTTGCGCAGGTCGATGCGGCCGGTGAGCGCGCGCAGGAGCGGGTTGCCGATCACCAGCGCCCGGCGCGCCTCCACGCCCGCCGCCGCCATCTCCTCCCAGAGCGGGCCGCGCACCAGATCGCGCGAGCCGAGATCGTCGACAAGGACGCGGCAGGCCACCCCGCGCCGCGCCGCGCGCTGCACCGCCTCGGCGACTTTGGTGCCGTTGTGGTCGGAAAGCCAGATGTAGAACAGGAGGTGGACATGGTCAGTCGCCGCGTCGATATCCGCGACCATCGCATCGATGGCCGCGTTCGAATTCTCCATCAGCCGGGCACTGTTGCCGCCGACGGGAACATAGAAGCTGATCGACCGGCCGACGGTGAAGAGCGCCTCGTGCTTGTCCGGCGCCAGCGGCGCGGCGGGCCAGCCCGGTGCCTCTTCCGGGCGGGGCAGGCCGTAAAAGGCGGCCTTCAACCGCTCCACCCGTCTGCGCCCGACACTCGTCTGCCCGAGGAGAAGGTAGGCCAGTGCGCCGAGATAGGGCAGCGTCAGGACAAGCACGAGCCAAGCCGCGCGCGACTCCGGCTGGCGATGCGGGCGCAGGAGGATGTGCGTAGCGGCCGCCGCAACGACGATGAGATGTAAGGCCATGAACATCATATCGAACCTCTGTCCGTCGCATTCCTGTCACCGATCCCGTACCATCCCGAAACCCCTTGGGAAAGGGGGCAGAACAAGAACTGTTCCCCCAGACACGCGGCCTTTATCAACCAAAGACAGCAACCGTTGATTTGATAATGAGACCGCCATCTGGACTGCGGGGCATTTGACGCCCTGTGGCGGAGCGAAAAACGTTCAGCAATTGTAAAGCAGGCCGGACCTGTGACCAATGTATGTGTCTGATTTCCCGCCCGTGGCGTGATGTTCGTACCGCACTTCGCGTGACAATGCGCTGTGACCAACGAAAACCAATCTCATGAAAATACAGATCCACATGACCTGCACTGATATGATGAAAAACGCCAGCGATGGTGTGTCTGATACGTGAATTGAAGCCTTCGGTCGAATTGACGTGGACATTCTCACGGACATGTTCACCACTGGAGTGTTTGACGGTGTCGTGTTCGGCGAAACTTGTTCCAATCGCTACAAAAGCCTTTGCCTCATCGCTCATCAAATGTGCGTCGCGTTCGATCTGGACTTCAACGACACGTTCTGCCGCCCGCAGTGACACTGCGTCCACGTTGTAACGTGGCTCAACGTTTTTGAGGAAATCACCGATGACGCGAGGTTCTTGCAGATAGAGATTGGTGCTGCCGTCCTCGATGCGGCACTGGCTCAAGGCATCGCACGGAAAGGTCTTGAGGCTCTTTTTGTGAGTGTCATTCATACGCTTCCCCAGCTCGGGGCGTGGAAATTCTTGAGGTGGACTTGCGAGACACAGTGGTCCAAAGCCCTGCGCAATCCCCTGGATCAAAATCCGCTCGATTCCGTCAAAGCATCGAAACCTCGCTGAACACCAACCGCTCAGATAGCCTTGCCAAGCGTTGAGGCGGTTGCCGCGAGCTTTTCCTCGTTCATATCGCGTGCAGCGATTGCAAAGGAAGCGCCCTCGATCATTACGATTTCCTGTGCGCGCTGGATTGCCCAAAGCGCAAAATTACTGCGGCTGCTAATCTCTGTCGTTTCCAATTATTCTCTTCCGACTAGTTCCGAGGATTGGTTTATACGCTCAATAAAGCGGGCCTGAAGAGAACATCACAGAGGGGTGTTTGGGGTTGGCGGAGTTCCGGTCAAGCGCCGTTTGCAGTTCATTACAAGCGGCGCTTGTGGGAATGATTATTTCCCGGCTTCAGCTTTGATTTTTCCAATGTCACTTGCGCTCATTTCGCCGACGGTCGTCACTTCGCCGCCCTTGATTTTCCAGAGCCGAAACGGGCCGGTTATGTCGCCATACTGGTCGAAATTGACTGGACCAATGACGCCCTCATACTTGATCGGCTTGCCGTCCTTGATGAGTTTCAGCGCTTTAACGAATTGCTCTTTGCCAGCGGAAACGGGCTCTCCGCCATCCGCTACGACCTGCGGAATAGCAATCTTGATTGCCGCGGCGTCCGCCTTGCCTGCTTTGGCGATGGCGAGAGCAACAATTGCGCCAGCATCGTAAGATCTGTCTGCCGCAGGTGCGCTTGGCGCAATACCGCCGGAAAAGGTTTCAAAGTGGGTATTAAAGTATTCCGTGGATGCTGTGGGGCTGGTGCCTGAAGACGTGCCATAGGCGTTTTCCAGATATTGCGCCCCGACACTCTCAATGAAATCCTTTGAATTCATACCGTCGTTTAGCAGAAATGTTTGTTTTCCTCCACCCGAGATCCATGCGCGCGCGATGGTGGCGCCATCCACGGGGTAGCTGACGAGATAAAGCGCATCCGGATCGCCAGCCATGGCCGCGCTGGCTTCGGACGAGTAGCTCGCCTGTTTCTCGTTGTACGGGGTCGTCGAGGTGATCGTCCCTCCGAGTGCCTTGTAGGCAGCGTTGAATTCGCGAACCATATTGACGCCGAAATCGTTGTTGACGTGGATTATCGCTATCTTCTTCAGACCCTGATCCAACGCATATTTTGCCGCCGCTGTTCCTTGCAGCGCGTCGGATGTGATGGTGCGAAAAAACACACCATTCGTTTTTCCCTGTTTGCCAAGCTCCGTCAGTGTGGGCGAGGAGGAGGCGGGGGAGATCTGCACAATTCCTGCGGGTGCGGTGACCGACGTCAGGATCGGGATGGAGACAGAAGAGATGATGCCGCCAATGATGACCTGAACTTTTTTGATATTGACCAACTGCGTGGCTTGATCGACGGCAACAGTTCCCTGACTTTGACTGTCACGCGTGTCAGCAACGAGCTTGCATCCGTTGGCGCCGCCGGCATCGTTGAAATCCTTGAAGGCCATCTCGACGGCCTTCGCACCTGCCTGACCGTACTCGCCGGCAGGTCCGGTAAGTTCCATGACAAGACCGACCGTAATGGCACAATCGGCTGCATGGGCAGGCGCGTTCAATATGGATACCGTCATTAGAAAAGTCGTTAGAAGTAGCGTTTTCCGCATTTTATTCCCCTTTGTTGAGATTGTATTTCATTATTCTCCCATGGCGGCCTTCGCGATCTCGCTCCAGCGTGTATACGTCACCATCCAGATCGTTTGCCTGTCCAAGCACGGCACAGATATCCTTATGATCTTGAGCTGTGAGTTTCAGCTCCGATATCGCAAGGTTGCCTGTCAGGTGATCGCGATTGCGTGCCCCGACAATTACGGCTGCAACCCCAGGCTTCGTCAACATGTAGCCGCTGGCGACGGTCGCTATATCTGTGTGATGTCGGTCCGCGACGATGCGCAAGGTAGCAAGCAAATGCTGGAACAAGTCCCAACCGCCGAAATCATCAATGATCAATTTGTATTTGGTCAGAGATCGGTTTTCGAGCGGGTGGGGCGGCTCTGGTTGGCCGAGCCAGCGATCACCGAGAAATCCTCCCGCCACGGTGCCATAACCGAGAAGCGAAAAACCGTGTTCGGCTGCCAGGGCAGCCATTGCCTTCTCCGGCCGCCGGTCAAGCAAGGAATATTGAAGCTGCATAGAGGTAAAGGACACGCCGGATTCAATGATCGCTTGAACGTGATCGCTATCGAAATTTGTACCGCTGACCTGTGAAATCTTGCCAGCCGTCTGCAATTCCAGCAGCCACTGCGCCGTCTCGATCCATTTTGGAACATCATAGTCCCACCAATGAAACTGTACGAGATCAAGGCAATCGAGATTCAACCGCTTGAGCGACGTATCGATGACGCTTTCGACATACGCCTTGTCGATGTGTGGCAGCACCTCAAGGTCCGGCACGAATTTCGTGTGGACGCGGATGTGGTCTAGCGCTTCCTGTCCTCTCAGGGCTCGATAACGCAGCCGGAAGAGCCCGATGAGCTCCTCCACGCCGGTATAAATATCGGCACAGTCAAAGGTGGTAATGCCAGCATCGGCAAAGGCGACCATATCATTGATGGCATCGTCCGCGCTGATTGCGCCGTGCCCGCCAGCCAATTGCCAGCCGCCGCGGATCACGCGCGATATTTCATAGTTTTCGGCAAGCTTTATGCGTTGCATGAACCAAACCTATTCGTTCTTTAAGGGGACAGCCGTGGTTTCAGCATGGCTGAATCGCCGTAAGCCAAGGCGCGTTATGCGCAACCTGCTTGAGCAGTTCGGGTCAGGGCAGGCAATCTCGGCGTCGGTTGTCATCCAGTCGTTGGGGTGTGTCTGCCGCTGTTTTGCCGCGAGCAATGGCATAACAGACGACAATGAGTAGATGGAGAAGCCTTGACCAGCAGGCAGGTGAAGCATTTCCCCGCGCAATTCGAAATGATCGCCGGGATTTGCACCGCAGTAAATGACACCGCCATCCGGCACGACCACCTCCACTTTGAGGTCATAGAGCTCGAACAGATCGTGTATGGCTTTTTTATCTTCAGGCATATCGGGCAGCCTCTGTTGTTGATGCCGCGCTGGTGTCCAGTGTGCCGCGGATAAGATCAAATGAACGGCCGATGTCGTTGGAAAGTGCAGTAACAGCCGCATCTTCGTTTCGGCGTTCGAGGGCATCGATCAGAGCCCAATGATGATTGGTGGCGGCTTTGCCCCCTTGGCACTCATGAATGTGGGCTGCTGTGCGAATATACGGTCCTGATTGCAGCCATAGGCTTTCGACGATGGGTATAAGCACATTCGAACGCGCGGCGTGATAGATATGGAAGTGAAATTGTTGATTGAGTTCGGATGTTAGAAATCCGACATCTGCGCTGTGTTCCTCGAATGCCTTGTCGCAGTTGTGGTTGATCTGACGAAGACGATCAAAGTCTTCTGCAGTGAGATGAGGGATGGCAAGGGCGACCATCTTGCCCTCAATCATTATTCTCGCATTGGCGAGATCGTCGAGCCGTTCCCGGGTTATCAATGGCACACGAACCGTGCGGTTGGGCAGGGCCTCAAGAGCTTGTTCCGAGATAAGGCGGCGCAATGCTTCTCGAACGGGCATCGTGCTTGTCTGGAGTTTTTCGGCAAGATCAACAATGCGCAGGAAATCTCCAGCGTCGAACATGCCATTGATCAAGGACCTGCGCAGTTGGGCATAGACGCGCTCATGGAGCGTTTCGCGGCCGACGGGTGAAAGTCCTTCATCCAAAGTCATGCCACGATCCAGTTCGAAGTGGCGGAACAGTTGCGGGCATCTTCAGACATGGCACTGGCTTTCTCGTTGTGTCAGGTAGTTTGGGTCTTCCCATAATTTCTACTTGCTTTTTGTTGATCCGTAAAGTTTGATCAAACATCACCGATCAAATATTTGTTCAAGAAGAATTTCATGCAGACGCGCACCGAACCACATCATCAAAGGTTCTCCCCAAGCAGCGACCCTGTTGTTGAAGCGCGCCAACTTGGTAAACGTTTTGGCGGGGTGACAGCCGTCGCCGATATGTCGCTCGTTTTGCGACGCGGTGAAATGGTCGGGTTGATTGGTCCAAATGGAGCTGGAAAGACGACGCTTTTCAATTTGATTGCCGGAAGTCTTAAACCCTCGTCGGGAGCAATATGGATTTCAGGGCGGGAGGTGTCGCAAGATAGACCAGAGTTGAGAATAGCCTGCGGCGTGGGTCGCACGTTCCAGATTCCGCGTCCCTTCGCCGAAATGACAGTGCTGGAAAATGTTCTGACCGGCGCGCAAAAACAGGACGGCGAACGCCTGGTTTCCAATTTCTTCGCTCCACGGCGAGTGGCCCGTCAAGAAAAGGCGGCAGTCGAAAAAGCGCGTTCGCTTCTTTCATTCGTTACGCTTTCACAATTGGAAAACGAACCGGCGCGGGTGCTTTCGGGCGGACAACGCAAGCTTCTGGAACTCGCCCGGATATTGATGGCCGATCCAACCGCAATTCTGCTGGATGAGCCAGCCGCGGGGGTCAACCCGGCACTACTGGAAACGATTATGGAGCGTGTGCAGGAGCTCAATTCACAGGGGAAATCCATACTCCTGATCGAGCACAACATGGATATGGTATCGCGTCTTTGCAGTCGCGTGATTGCAATGGCTGCAGGTAAACACCTTGCCGAGGGAACGCCCGAAGATGTCGCGTCCAACCCTGATGTGATCGAGGCATATCTGGGAGGAAGCGCATGATTTTGGCGGATGGCGTGAAACCAATACCAGCGCTGCAGACGCGATCCCTCGTTGCCGGTTATGAGCCTGATATGCCGATCGTGCGCGGCGTTGATCTCTCGGTCATGGCGGGAGAACTCGTTGTGTTGCTAGGGCCGAACGGAGCGGGCAAGTCCACCTTCGTCAAGGCAATCGCGGGTCTGGTTTCCATTCATGCAGGAGCGGTTCATCTGAGCGGTCAAGACATCACGGCAGTGCCGGTTCATGGAAAGATCGGACGCGGACTTGCCTTCGTTCCGCAGACCGAGAATATTTTCGCAACGATGTCGATCCACGAGAACCTGCTCTTGGCTGCGGCAATGGCACCGAAAGCAGAGCGTGAACGACGCATCGCGATGCTTTATGAGCAATTCCCCGATCTGGCCGCCCGGCCATCACGTCTGGCCGGACAGCTCTCCGGAGGCCAACGGCAAATGCTTGCGGTGGCGCGTGCACTGATTGTGCATCCGTCGATCCTTATCCTGGACGAACCATCCGCAGGTCTGTCGCCCAAGATCGTCTCCGATGTTTTCATGATGCTTCAAGAGATCAACAGAAACGGCGTAACGATCGTTCTCGTGGAGCAAAATGTGCGAGCGGCGCTCGCCATTGCTGATCGCGCGATCATTCTCGTTGAAGGCAAACTCCGGCATGAGGGGCCTGCCGCGACGCTTGCCGATGATCCGGTCGTGGCAAAGCTCTACCTTGGCGGGTCGGCGGCCCGAAAGGCAGGTGTATCGTGAACCCGCAATTCCTCGTGGATGGATTGATCGCCGGGTCAATGATTGGTCTCGGGGCAATCGGCATTACGTTGACATATTCTATTCTTCGCTTTGCCAATTTTGCCCACGGTGAATTGCTGTCCTGGGGAGCGTACATCGCATATACGTTAAGCGCCGCCCTTGGATTTCTCTTCGGCGCGTTGAAGACGCCGGTCGGCCCTTTTTCCTTTGGTTGGTCCCTTCCGCTTGCAGGAGTGTTGGCGATTTTGCTCACGGGTATGCTTGCCCTTCTGCTTGATGCGGTGCTGTTCGGAAGGCTCAGGGCGCAGCGCGGTGCCGTCATTATTATGGTTATGGCGAGTTTCGGCGCTTCTCTGGCGTTGAGAAGTCTGCTCGAGTTCATCTTCACCTCGAAACCTGCATACTTCACCAAGTCTTTGCAGATTGCGGTCAGCATCGGTGGCGGACTGCGGATAACGCCAGACCAGATGCTCGCTCTGGTTTTGACAGCCATCGCTGTTGTGGCGATTCATCTTCTGCTGACCCGCACGGCCATTGGACGTTCGATGCGGGCTGTCAGCGAGAATCCGGCTCTTGCGGGTGTTGTCGGCATTGATGTTCGCAAGGTTATTCAGGCGGTCTGGATTGTGGGCGCAGGCTTGGCATGCATTGCCGGCATGATGGCCGGCCTTCTGGTTCAGATCAGGCCGTATCTCGGTCATGATCTCCTGCTTCCACTGTTCGCTGCTGCCATATTGGGCGGTATCGGCAGCGTGCCTGGTGCAATGCTGGCTGGCCTGATCGTTGGCTTGTCCGAAGCTGCCGCTGTACAACTTATCGGGGCCGAATGGCGTGCGGCAATTTCTTTCCTGATCCTTGTCGCCGTACTGCTGATACGTCCGCGCGGCTTATTCGGGAGGCAAGCATGATCCTCGATCTCGTCGCCTATGGCGCCTTCTTCCTGACCATGGCCCTGACCTATGCCATCATGGGTCTTGGACTGAACGTACAGTGGGGGCAAACTGGTCTTTTCAATGTGGGGATCGCCGGTTTCGTCGCTGTCGGTGCCTATACGTCTGCTTTGCTCACCACGCCTGAAGCCGTCGGACGTATTGGCGGATTCGAATTGCCGATCGCAGTTGGGTGGTTTGGGGGAGCCCTTGCTGCCGGCGTTATATCATATCTCATTGGCGCTCTGACGATCCGGCTGCGCGCCGATTATCTTGCCATCGCAACTTTCGGCGTCGCTGTAACAATTCAGCTTTGTGTTCTTAATCTCGAAGGCTTGACGGGCGGTGCTTTTGGAATGGGGTTTATTCCGCGACCTTTTGCTACCCTCGCGGGTAATCCGCTTGCATTCGGACTTTCCAACGCGGGCCTTCTGGTCGCTGTCGTCTTCGTCCTCTATATGGCGCTGGAGCATCTCGTCCGCAGTCCTTGGGGACGAGTACTCAGAGCAATCCGTGAAGACGAGACAGCGGCGCAGGCGCTTGGCAAAAATCCGACCCGGTTCCGTTTGCAGGCCTTTGCAATCGGTGGCGCGATTATGGGCCTTGCGGGTGCCGCGCAGGCGCATTTCATCGGCTTCATCGCACCGGATAATTATATGCCCATCCTGACGTTTCAGGTTTGGGCCATGTTGATCGTCGGCGGATCCGGCAACAACCGTGGCGCCATACTTGGCGCTATATTGGTCTGGGGTATCTGGGCGTCATCGGCTGCTACTGTTTCCGCATTCTTTCCACCAGAACAACAGGCGCGGGCAGCTTCACTGCAGATCATCATGATTGGCGTTGGGCTTTGCCTCATCCTGCTGCTTCGCCCCAGAGGCATTTTGGGCGAAGTGCGTCAAATATCGCGGCATATCGGGAAAATAACCAAAAGCAAGAATGCTGAGCCAGCTTCAAGCTTGCGTTCTAAGGATTGAACATGACCACCATTTCACAACGCACCGCCTTGACAGAAAAGCTTGAAATCAGCCGGCTGGTCTGTGGCCTATGGCAGATTGCAGATATTGAGAAAGATGGCGCTCTCATCGATCCTGACAAGGGAGCGGATGCTTTGCAAGCCTATGCCGAGGCAGGCTTTGATACGTTTGATATGGCTGATCACTACGGTAGTGCTGAATTGATAACCGGCCAGTTGCTGTCCCGGTACAAAAGCGCTGATAAAAAACCGGTAGCCTTTACCAAATGGTGTCCAGAGCCGGGTCCGATGACCCGCCAGATCGTGCGCGACGGCATCGAAGAGCGACTGTCACGCCTTGGCGTTGAAAAGATCGACCTGTTGCAATTTCACTGGTGGACCTTCGAACATCCCGCATGGATCGATGCCCTGCATGAGATGGAAAAGATGCGGGAGGAGGGCAAGATTGAAGCGTTAGGGCTCACCAATTTTGATGCGGCGCATCTGGCTGTAGCCCTGGCTGACGGTATCAAGATTGCTACCAATCAAGTGTCCTTCTCACTCATTGATCGTCGGGCGTCAGGCGCTCTTTCTGAACTTTGTGCAAGCACTGGCGTCAAGCTGCTCGCTTACGGCACTTTGTGCGGTGGGTTTCTCTCGGAGAAATGGCTGGATCAGCCCGAGCCTGCATCGATTCCAGACTGGAGCGGCTCGAAATATAAGCGTTTCATCGACGTGGCTGGTGGCTGGGCAGCCTATCAGGATGTTCTCAGAGCAGTTGCTTCCATTGCGAGGAAACATAGCGTCTCGATTTCCAATGTTGCAAGCCGTTGGGTCTTGGAGCATGAGGCAGTTGCTGCAGCTATCATTGGCGCCCGATTGGGGAAAAGCGAGCATCGCGACAATAATCTCAATGTTTTTCAGTTCGTACTGGATGAGGAAGACAAGGCGTTACTCCAGGTGGCCTTTGCTGCAACGTCGCCAATCCCCGGTGATTGTGGTGATGAATACAGGAAACCGCCGTTTTTAACCGCGTCGGGTGATCTCAGCCATCACCTGGATGCTATCCCATCAATATTCAAAGCTGAGCCTGTTCCCGGCAAGCAGGGTCGGATGCGGGTATCGTCGGGAAGTATTTGGGAGCCATTGGCCGGCTACAGCCGTGCCGTGCGTATTGGCGACAGAATTCTTGTGTCTGGTACGACCGCTACGCACGCCTTGGATCGATGCATCGCGCCGGGCAATGCCGGTGCGCAGACGACCTATATTCTCGACAAGATAGCAGCGTCAATTACCGCATTGGGTGGCGCAATCGACGACGTTGTTCGAACCCGTGTCTATCTGCGGGACGTTGATAAATGGGAGCCGGTATCGCGGGCGCACGGCAGGGTATTTTCTGATGTTCTTCCGGCAAACACCCTGCTACAGGCGGGTAGTCTGGTTGGGGACTATGAAGTCGAAATAGAAGTTGAGGCTATTTGCGTATGATATGATAGGGCTAAGTATTTAGCAGTTGCAGTGGCTCAAAACCCGTTACACGTTAAATGGAGAAGCTAATTTAAATGCGGTTACCTTAGGAGTGGTAACAGAAGGCAATCTTGCGGAACACTCTCGCTGGAGGCCGTGAACAGGCCACGATCAGTGTGCCCTGCCTTCAGGAACCGTCAGAGAAGATCGACGAAACGCCCGTCCTGCACCCGTCGCCGCTGTTCATCAAACGGGCTACAATTCCAGGCGTCTACACTCGGCGCTCGGCTATCGATCACCAGAGGAATTTGAAACCCAAATTGCCGAGCAAGCGGCTTAGTTTCGATCGCCTCGCTGGTCCAGCTCCAAGGGTTCACTCCAAAGATGGCTTCATCGTTAATGGCCGGTTAATCTGCCAAAGTAGTGGTAGGCTGCGGACCAATAGTCGCCTGCTTCCTTGATGAAAAACTGTATCCCAGCGCAAGCGTGCATTTGTCCATTCTGCGAGACGACGCCGGAAAAGGTGTTTTGGTCGCTACGCACGTTGATGGCGGCCAAAGCATTTGATTAGGTCAGAACGGAGATATCGCTCACGCCCATTCCTTCGCGAATGTGGCGGGAGAGTTCCTCCACAAACCGATCCGGGTCCTTGGCATGGGCAACCAACCGAGTATGACGGTCCGCTATTTCAGAGATGTTGCGCTCGTGTTTTTGCACGTTAAGCATCGCAAGCTCGATCTGGTCCTGCAAGGCGCGGTAGGATTCCAGCAAACGCTTGTGCTCCGCGCATTCGACCAGCACTTCATGGAATCGCCGGTCCGCCGCCGCCAATGCTTTAAGATCGTGCTTGTCGGCGGCTGTGGCTATGTCGGGTATGGCTGCCGCCAGAGCGGATGGCGTGTAGCTTCTCTGAAGCGCCAGCCGCGCGCCCATCACTTCGAGTGCCGTACGCAAAGTCGCAAGCTCGAAGATATCGCGGTCGTTGAAGCTGGCAACGACATAGGATCGGTTCGGCGACTTCTCGATCAGGCCACCCCTCTCGATCAGCCTAAGTGCTTCGCGCAGTGGCGCGCGGCTGACATTCAGCTCTGCCGCAATGCTTGATTCGCGAATTCGCTGACCCGCGAGAAGCTGTCCGCTCAGAATCTTCTCTCGCAGATAGGCAGCTAGGCTGTGCACCATGTCGCCTGTGCGCAACTGCTGGTTGTTGAGGTCATCTGCAAGCACGATTTCGTTAGACAT
Source organism: Phyllobacterium sp. T2-21 (assembly GCF_055378485.1). Classification (NCBI taxonomy): domain Bacteria; kingdom Pseudomonadati; phylum Pseudomonadota; class Alphaproteobacteria; order Hyphomicrobiales; family Phyllobacteriaceae; genus Phyllobacterium; species Phyllobacterium sp. T2-21. The sequence continues at coordinate 292,967 of NZ_AP027916.1, forward strand.
GTGTCCATCTTTTCTGTAACTGTCGACAGTAATAAGAATAATGTCGACACTTTTATATCGGGAACAGTTCGAAAAATCGATTCCCAATGGAGGGGAAATTATGAATGAGCACATTACCAGACAAGTGACCCGCAACATAATGCCGCTGCTCGGCATTAGCTTTTTCGTGTCTATCCTGGATCGCGTGAATGTCGGGTTTGCATCACTGACAATGAATGCCGACATTGGTCTTTCAGCAGCCGCCTACGGTTTTGGGGCTGGCATCTTCTTCCTCGGTTATTTCGCATTCGAAATTCCGAGCAATCTCATTCTACAGAAAGTCGGCGCTCGCCGATGGATCGCGCGTATCATGCTCACATGGGGCATCCTGTCCATGTCCATGGCATTCGTGCAGGGACCGTATTCGTTCTATTCTGTCCGTTTTCTGCTGGGGCTCGCCGAAGCCGGTTTCGTTCCTGGTGTCGTCTATTATCTGAATCAGTGGTACACGAAACGCGATATCGGTCGCGCGACGGCAATCTTTTTTGCCTTCGGTCCCATTGCCAATGCGGTTGGCGCGCCGCTGTCGACCGCGTTGATCGAGGCCGTTGATTGGCGCTGGATGTTCATCATCGAAGGCATACCTGCGATTATCCTCGGCATAATCGTCTTCCTCAGGCTGCCTGATCGCGTCGAGGACGCGACATTCCTCGACGAAAGCCAGAAGAGTGAATTGCGCGCACAATTGCTGGCCGAAGGTGATTCTGCTGCCAGGCATGCATCCCCGATGTCTGCGTTGAAGGATCTGCCGACGCTTGCTCTCGCATTCCAGTATTTTCTCATTCTCACCACCGGTTATGCGCTCAACATGTGGCTGCCGCAGATCGTTCGCGAACTGGGTGTCAAGACGTCGATGGTGGGCTGGGTCGTTGCCGTGCCTTATGTCGCTGCCGCTCTCGCGATCTACTTCTGGAGCCGTTACACGAAGTATACTGATGATCGCCTGTTCTACGTGCTTATTCCCTGTGCCGTCGGCGCAATGGGATTTGTCATCGGTGCCCTGACGGCAAACCCGATCCTGTCGATGTTTGCGTTCTGCTGCGTGGCTGCAGGCATCTATGCTGGTGGGAGCGCGTATTGGGCATTGCCGCGACCGGCTGTATCGGGTGCCGCGGCCGCGGCGGCAATTGCGCTGGCAAACTCGCTCGGCAATCTCGGCGGCTTCACTGGCCCATATCTGTTCGGGATCATTCGCGACACGACCGGCAATTATGAATATGCGCTGTTCGTCGCTGCCGCTTTTCTTCTCTCGGGTGGTCTGATGAGCTTTGTCAACATTCGTCTGGCGCGGCAGCGCTCAGCACAACTCGCCGCTGCCCATTGAGCCTGCGCAGAGGGGTAGTTGTCTTCGCTCTCGAAGGCCTCTTTTAAAGGATTAGATTCATGGAAAGTTTTCGCGCGCGCTGCAAGGCACGCTCACCGCTGATGGGGACGTTTTCCGCTATCCCCCATCCCGTCGCAGTCGAGGTGACTGCCGCGTCTGGCCTCGATTTCGTCTGCATCGACTGGGAGCATTCGCAAATCAGCCGCGAGCGCATCGAGGATCTGATCCGGGCCTGCGATGTCCATGCCGTTCCGGCAATGGTGCGTGTTCCGGGACATGCTCCGGAAGCGATTGCGGCAGTGCTCGATGCCGGTGCGCATGGCGTTCTCGTGCCGCGCGTCTCGACGGCTGAGCAGGCACGCGCCGCCGTCCAGGCAACGCGCTATCCGCCGATCGGCGCACGAGGGGTGGGGCCAGGCCGTGCCGCTGCCTATGGCTATCGTATCCCGGACTACCTGACCAGGGCGAACGATGCGATCGCTCTGGCAATCCAGGTCGAAACCGCGGAAGGCCTGGCCAATATTGAAGAGATCGCCGCTATCGATGGCGTCGATGTGATATTCGTCGGCCCTGGCGACTTGTCCGTCTCCATCGACGCGATGGGGCCGAATGGCCAGGAGAAGCTTTTTACCGCGATCGAAAAAATCACTGAAACAGCGCTTTCGACGGGCAAGGCTGTCGGCATTTTTCGCCCGGATGCAGGCGATGTCGCCTTGTGGAGCCGCAAGGGTATCTCATTTTACCTGCTCGCAAGCGATACGATGTTTCTCGGGGCCGCCATGGCGCAAGGCATCCTGCAAGCGCGTGCGGCTGTCACTGAAAATGCAAGGAAATCCGCATGAAGATCGTCAAGTGCGATGGCCTGCTCACGGTCGAGCCGGAACAGCTCACTTATCTTGCAGGCCTTGATGCGGAGTTTGTCGAAAAGACCTTGCTGACCGAAGACGATCTGATCAAGCATTGCCACGACGCAGATGCACTGATGATCCTTCGTGAACCTGTGACCGAGCGTGTCGTCAGGGCGTTGCCGAAGCTCAAGGTTATCGGCCGTTTTGGCGTGGGGTTGGATTCCATCGATGTCGAGGCTTGTACGCGGGCAGGGGTGCAAGTCACTTACGTGCCGGATTCCAACCTGGATGAGGTCAGCACCCATGCTGTCGCAATGATGCTGGCGCTCGCACGCCGGCTGAAGCACTACGACACCGCCGTGCGCGCCGGACGCTGGCAGGCAATGGCAGACGGCGTGGGCATCATTCGGCCATCGCATCAGACACTCGGATTGATCGGCTTTGGCCAGATCGGTCGTATGACGGGGCGTAAGGCCGCGGCGTTTGGTTACAAGATCATCGCCTATGATCCCTATATGACACAGGAACGCATTGCCGAGGCCGGTGCCGAACCTGCATCGTTCGAGGAGGTGGTGGCGCAATCCGACATCATGTCGCTTCACATCCCCGCGACGCCGGAGACGAGGAATATCGTCTCGAAAGACGTGCTCGCCCACATGAAGAAGGGTTCGATCCTTATTAACGTTTCCCGCGGCGGACTGGTGGATGAGGCAGCGCTCGCAGATGCTCTGACGTCCGGGCATCTATCCGCGGCAGGCATCGATACGCTCGCGCAGGAGCCGCCAAGTGCAGACAATTTGCTTCTGAAGGTCGAAAATCTTCTGCTTTCTCCCCATGCGGCGCACTATTCGAAGCAGTCCTATGCGGAAGTCCGGAACAAGGTCTTTGCCGATGTCGCAGCAGTCTTGAAGAATGAGAAGCCAAAGTACAGTTTTAATCATATTGGAGTATCGTGAATTGATAACGAATATATGCTTTGAGGAGACATTTATTTGAACTGACTTGAGTGGCTGAGCTTTCTCGCATAGCTGCAGGTCGGCGTTACGACACGAAAGTGCCGAAGCTGTTCGACATTAGAAAACATAGGCTGATCAAACTGCGAGGATTGAAGTTTCGCTCCGGAGCGGCCTGAGATCGAGGTTTTCAGTTGAGGTCCAGATAGGGTCGCCGGTGGGTCTGATATGCTTGACAACCTCCGGCGGAGTGGCACGCCATTGCGATTGAGATTTGCGAATGCCGGTTCGAGATGCAGGGTGTTCCAGTAGACGATGACGCTGATCAGCGGGTTCAGGCCGGAGGCGCGATAGAGCTGGCTTTCGAATATTCTGCCGCGAAGTTCGCCGAGGCGGTTGAAGAACAGGGCGCGGGCCAGGGTGTTCTGTGCCTCGCTCTTGTTGAGGTCAGCAGCTCCATTCGGCGCTCGGCTATCGATCGCCGGAAAAATTTGAAACCCAACTTGCCCAATAGGCGGCTTAGTTAGGAACGCCTCGTTGGTCCAGTTCCAGGGGGCACACCAATGCCGGGTCACTTCTCAGTGGAAATCAACACTCTGGTATCCAGGGCAAGTGCCGTGGTGTCGGTCACTGCACTTATGGCAGCCAGTACTTCTTCATGGTGCCCTTGGCGCGCTTAGGCTCTTTAACAAGTTAAACAAACACTTCTTCGATCGCTGTCTGGCAATCTACGAAACGATCGCGGTAATTGCCCGACATCCCGAGGCCCGTGATTTTCAATGGACAACTCCGTCACGCGCCGGGTTCTGGCGGCAGCAGTAGTGGCACCCGCTCCATATGGCAACATCGCGTTCATCGTCGGGATGAGACATGTCGGCATAATAGGCGCTTTGGCAAAGGATGCTGTTGGTATGCATGCTGCATGCGCAACACTTTACAGGGCCGCCAAAGGCGGGAATGAACGAGCCCCGGCAAAGAGTATTGTGGGGTGCCGGGACTCGCAGCCTGGTAGGTAAACGAGGCAAAATACTAATAACGCAAGACGGACGTGCCTGCAGTTCACTTAATGCAACAGTAGGACTCATTATCCAAAAGTCCGTCGCGTATCAGAGGTCTTCATTCTTCAATCCGAGCATTAGGCGTAGGCGTCTTAAAGCTGTTGCCGCCTCCTGCATTATGGCAGCTGTTTCGTCGCCATATCGAAACTCTATGCCGTACGCGAAATTGTCGAGCCTTACCGCTAAATTGCTCTCTTCAATACGCACGCCAGAGAGAGCCAACAGGTTTGAGCCCCATGCGATTGACCTCGCCGCCTCCAGAAGAAGATTTTTCTTGTCCTCGAGTAGAGGAGACGAAACGTCATTTGCATATTGAAGCAGGTCGCGACAAATTCCATCTCGGATCATTTCTTTTTATTTGATACCCCACGTCCCGACAGGAATGAACGATTACAAATACCTGGAAAAGAGTCCAGTCAGATCGGAACAATAGAATACGGCCCGTGTCTGCTTAGTGACACCGCATTTTTGAAACATGTTCAATGCATGTTCGACACCAGTGAATCGATGAACAAAAAGTCTGGTTCCCACTTCCTGGATTATCTTGATGGATGCTTGACGCGGCGTGGTCCGGGGCAACCTATGAAATCCGGCGGGAAGAAATCTCCGCCGCATCAAGCAGCACGCCGACGAGCCAGCAAAAGTGAAACTCGAAAATCTGAGGGTTGTTCGCAACATTTTCAAGAATCCGGCCCGCCAGTTACTCGATACCAAAGCGGACCGGACTATGCTGCTGATTCTTGGTCTCAGCGGAGTCAGCCTGACATTTCATTGTAAACAAGAGTTTAATCATGCAACCTTTTCACAGTCAGCGTACAAAACGAATATCCGAATTGGATAAAGCGCCCCCTCGAATGATGCTTATATTCCGTGCATAAATGTCGTAGATTGGTATGCTTTACGCTGATCGACATAGCACCTGCAACGAGGATGGTGTGCTTGAGAACTGGTCGTTCTTAATTCACTGATCGGCAGGAATAATGGCTACATTTATGTTGCGTAAACTGCTGCCGGGTGGCGGCTGACGTGTGTCGCCACGCGCTGAGGTCAATTGCGGGAGGATCAGGCTCCCTTGACGCCGGCAATCGCGGTGATCTCGATGAGGCGGCGGGGGTCGCCCAGGTCAGCAACACCGATTGTTGCCCGCGATGGCAGATCGTCATCCTCCAGCCATTCGAGCCAGGCGGTGTTCATCTGCTCTTTCTTCGACATATCGGTGATGTAGATGCGTGCCTGCAAGAGGTGTTTCTTATCGGAGCCGCATTCGGCCAGCAGGGCGTCGAGCTTGGCGCAGACTTCGCGGGTCTGCCCTTCCATGTCCTGATCGATATTGTTGGCAGCGTGGCCGCCGATGAAGAGCAGGCCGTTGCGCTCGACGGCGCCGTGCATGATGCGGGCTTTTCTGTGGCGTTTGATCATTGTGTCTCACCTTTCAGACAATAGGCGGCCGACGGATGCCCAAAGGACACCGTTCGATCCGGTTTGGTTTTAGATCTGGTTATGCCCGGGCCTGCGGCGCATAAGCGGCAACCGGCAATTCCGGCGTCCTGCCGAGAACGATGTCGCTCAGCAGCTTTCCGGCATAGGGGCCGATCGAGATGCCGCCTGCACCCAGGCCGTTTGCAATGCTCAGGCCCTCAACGCCGGGAACGCGCCCGAAGATCGGCTTGACCGAGGGGCCGGCTGGGCGAAAACCGATGCGGGTTTCGATGATTTCGGCCGATGCCAGCCCCGGCGCGATATCGAGCCCGGCCGCCAGCACTTCGGCTTGTCCGGCGGCCGTGACGCGGTAATCGAAGCCGGAACCGGTCTCGCGCGTCGCGCCGACGACGACGCGACTGTCGTCGAAGGCCAGCATGTAGTGGCTGGTCATCGGCAGCAGCACCGGCCAGTTGGCGGTGTCCACACCGGCAAGGCGCAGATGGATGATCTGCCCCTTCTGTGGCTGGACCGGATGGGCAAAGCCGAGCGGTTCGAGAATCTGCGAGGCCCACGCCCCGCCGGCAACGATGATCTCATCCGCGGCCAGCGTTTCACCTTTCCCGTTGCGGCAGCGAACTCGGTCGCCGGTCAACTCCAGGGTCACGAAGTCGTTGTGATAATGCGCGCCATGGGCCACCGCCGAGCGGATCATTGCGGCGGAAAGAACCCGCGCATCGACACGGGCGCCGCCAGGAATGAAATAGGCTTCGACATCCTCGCGCAGAACCGGGAATTTGGCGCGGGCCTCCGTAGCCGTCAGGAAGCGGACGTCGCCGGCTTCCGGTGCTTGCGCGGCGCGGCGCGCAATGCGCTCGCCGGCGGCTTTCAGGTCATCCGCATTGGTCGAGGTCACGAGAGCACCGACCTTGCGATAGCCGAGATCGGTTTCGCCGACCGAAGTGAGATAGGCGATCAACTCGTCGTAATAACGAGCGCCAGCCGCATACATCGCATACCATTCGGGATCTTCGATCTGCGTTGCCCAGGGGCAGACGATGCCGGCGCCGGCCAGTGTCGCTTTGCCTGGATGCACGTGATCGAAAATGGTGACATCGGCGCCGCCTCGGGCCAGATGATAGGCGGCGCTCGCGCCAAACATGCCGCCGCCAATGACTATTGCTCGCATTCGGTCTTCCTCACTTGTGGAGCCAAGGCGGCGGACTTTTGGCCCGTCGCTTGATCTGCATGGGGCGTCTATTCGACGGTTACCCCGGACATGCGGGATGTGCCGAAGATCGCAGGTACGAAACCCTTGACGTTTTTCGACACGGCCATGAGCTGGTCGGAGCTGCCGAACATGACGGCCGGCACGTCGTCATAGAGAACGTGCTGGGCTTTTTCGTAAAGCTCAGTGCGTTTGGTCCTGTCGGTGATTGTTCCGGCTTGCTGCATCAGACCATTGAAATCTTTGTTGCACCAGGCCCCGATATTGGACGGGCTCGGCTTGCCTTCGGAATTGCAGCCGAAATAGTTGTTCGGAATCTGGCTCGGATCGGGGAAATCGTAAATGCCGCCGAACATGCCGACTTCCGGTTCGTGCTCGCGCGATCGCTTGATATATTCAGCCCATTCGTAGCTGACGACCTCGGCCTTGACGCCGATCGCCGCCCAGTCCGCCTGGATCATCTCGGCCGCGCGGCGACCATTCGGCATATAGGGGCGCGATACCGGGACGGCCCAGATCTTGGTTTCGAAACCATCGGGATAGCCGGCTTCGGCAAGAAGCGCCTTGGCTTTTGCCGGATCATGGGCATAGGGCTTCAGGTCCGAAGCGGTGCCCCACAGCTCCGGCGGAACGAGCGCGCCCGTCTCATGCCCCATGCCGTTGAACACCACGTCTACCAGCGGCTTGATATCGATGGCCTGCGCCAGCGCCTGGCGCACGCGGATATCCTTGAACTTGTCCATGCCGAAGTTGAAGGTGATGAAGCCCGTCGACGGAATCTTGACCCGCTCGAGATCGAGATTCTCACTCTTTTCAATGATCGGCGCGTCGGCAAGATTGGGGAAATAGGCGATCTGGCATTCGCCGGCCAACGCTCTTTGCACCCGCACTGAAGCGTCCGGGCTGATCGCCATGACGATCGCGTCCACCATCGGCGTGCGTTCGGCGATGTGCTGCAACGCACCCCATGTTTCCGGGAAGGGTACGAGGCGAACGATCGAATCCGTCTGGTAGGCCTGCAGCTGAAACGGGCCCGTGCCGACCGGGTTGCGGTCGAAGAGCTCCGGCGTTCCCGCCTTCAGGAGCTTGTCAGCATACTCAGCCGAAGTGATCATCAACGAGCCGTGCGACATGATGCCGAGGAAGGGCGCCAGCGGTTGCTTCAGAACAAAGGCGACGGTGTAATCGTCGATCTTCTCGACCTTCGAAAGCGCATCGGCAAGCTTGGTGTAGAAGGTGATGTAACTGCCGCCGTTCACCTTGGCGTAAGAATGGTCGGGCTTCATCATGCGATCATAGGTGAAGACGACATCGTCGGCATTGAATTCGCGGGTCGGCGTGAAATCCGCCGTGGTTTGCCATTTGACGCCCTTGCGCAGATGAAACGTGTAGGTGCGCCCGTCCTGCGAAATGTCCCAGCTTTCGGCCAGCGATGGCACGATGTCGGCACCGCCCCGCTTGACCGCCACGAGCCCATCATAGATCTGCTCCAGCACTGTTGCCGTCGTGCCGCTGCTCGTCAGCTGCGGATTGAAGGTGTCCGGTGATCCTTCGATGCACACCGTCAGCGGCGCCGCCATCGCGGTCGATGCGGCAAGACCCGCCAGCAACGCAGCCAGAAAGAGTGATCGCTTCATGTTTCGCATTCCTCCAATGCTTCAGGGACCTGCGCTGTCGCTGCGGGATGGCAACGGCCAGCTGTGTCCTAGCCTCGACCCGAGCCTATAGGGCTGCGAAACAAAATGATTGTCAAATATCAAATCGGAGCACTATTATAACAAAAACTCATGGAGCCTTGAGATGAACATTCGCCAGCTCGAGGCCTTCCATGCGGTGATGGAGACGGGTTCGGCGACCCGGGCGGCCGATCGGCTCGGCATTACCCAGCCGGCAATCTCCAAGCTTTTGAAGGCCTTGAAGGAAGATTGCGGCTTCCTGCTGTTTCAGCGCAGGGGTGGCCAGCTCGCGCCGACGCGGGAGGCGCAGGCGCTTGCGGCGGAGGTCTCGAAGCTCTTCAGCGGCGCCAAGCGGATCAAGGAGGTTGCCCGGGCCATTCGCGAGCATGAATGGGGCGAAATCTGCATCGCGGCCCCGCCTGCCTTCTCGATCAGGTTCCTGCCGCTCATTCTGGCGCGGAATATCAACCGCCTTGATCTGCGCATCCAGGTCCTGTCGCGAACCTCGCCGCAGATAATCGATCTGGTCGCGAGCCAGCAGGTCGATCTTGGTCTCTCCACCATCCCCGTTGAGCACCCCGATGTAGCGAGCCGGCGTCTCATCACCTTTCCGCTCGTTTGCATGCTGCCGGCGGGACATCCGCTTGCGAAGAAACAGGCGTTGCATATCAGCGACATCCGCTCGGAAACTTTTATTTCTCTGCCCTCCAGCGACTGTTCGTTCACGCGGGCCGAAAGGGTCTTTCAAATCCACAGCGCACCGACCAAGGGCAGGATCGAAGTGCCTTTTTCCGAAACTGCCGCGATGTTGGTGGCGCAAGGCGTGGGCGTGACGATCGTCCCGCCCTTCGTCGGTTTCGACATTGACGAGAGGCGGATCGTGCGACGCTTGATTGAGCCGGTCGAGGAGGTCGATCTATGGCTGCTGACCGCCAAGCAGCGGCAATCGCCGCTGGTCGTCGATCTTCTGTCAGACATGCTGACGGCACTGTTTCTGCGGCTCGGCAAGATGCCGATGTCGTCCATACCACTCGAACTCGACGATCTGATGGTATCCAGAGCGGACTGACTGCCGCCGCGCCTATACCCGATTCGCCTCCTGAAACCGCGCAAGCAGGGTTTCGTGGTAATCCCAGAACCCGTTGATGAAGCGCTCGGCCAGCTGATTATCCGTGCCGTCGCTACGGCGGATCGCGAGAAAACCGGCATCCACGAATTCCGAGAATGGTCGAACCACGACCCCGCGGTTCTGGTAGTCACTTGCCGAGGACGGGTCGATGATCGTGATGCCGACACCTTCCGAAACCAGCGTCAGGGCCGTATGGGAAAGCTTCGTCTCGATCGTCGAGGCCCGGTGGATGCCGGCGAGGGCGACCTCCACGCGCATGGCAAACAGGGTACCGGGTTCCAGCGTGATCATGTGCTCGCCCTCCAGATCGGCCGGTCTGATCCTTGGCGAGGCGGCAAGCCGGTGACCCTCCTGCATGGCGACAACAGCGGCGACGGGACGGGATTCCGTCAGGAAACCGGGCCGGTCGAGCGGGCCATCGGCAAAGCCGAGATCGGCCTGACCGGAGGCGACGGCCTCGATCACCATCGTCGAGGGAATGCCGCTCAGGGAAACATGGATGTTCGGACGGTCCTTCAGGAAACGGGCGAGATAGCGCGGCATGATGCCGTTGGCGAGCGCCGGCATCACGGCAATGCGCAACATGCCTGCATTCTGCCGGCCGATCTCCTCAGCAAAAGCTCTGATCCGGTTCAACCCGACATAGGCACGCTCCACCTCCCTCAACAGCGTCGTGGCCTCGGGCGTCGGGATGAGCTGATTGCCGCGCCGCTCGAACAACTTCAGCTTCAGATCGATCTCGAAATCGCGGATCAGCCTGCTCACAGCGGGCTGGGTAATCGCCATCAACTCCGCTGCGGCGGTCATCTTGCCGGTCAGCATGACCAGCCGAAAGGCTTCGACCTGTCGAAGGTTCATCGGCACCACCATAATATTTAGTTATTCTCTAGCCTGAATTTCGAATTTGACGGTATGGAGCCGCTGCTGTCAAAGTCAAGCCCATAGACGCGTCCGGCATTGTCACCGGCGCCAGCGACGGGTGAGGGCGTGAGCGCTTATTTCAACTTGATGGGCTTTGCCGAGACGGGCTGGGGCATCGATATGCTCCGGGCCACGGTCGTTACGCTTGCGGTGGCACTGGCCGGTTTCGTTATGGGCTCGATTTTCGGCATGCTCTCAGCCGCCGCCTCGCTGTCTCAGGTCGGGGCGCTGCGCCATCTCGCTGATGGCTATACGACGACGCTGCGCGGCATTCCCGATCTTCTGGTCATCTACCTGTTCTATTTCGGCGGCAGCACCGTCATCACCGAACTCGGCCACCTGTTCGGCGCCGAGGGGTTCGTCAGCGCGCCGGTGTTCCTGACAGGCGCGCTTGCAATCGGTGTCGTCTCCGGTGCCTATCAGGCGGAAGTCTTTCGCGGCGCGGTGCTGGCGCTGTCGCTTGGCGAGATCGAGGCGGCAAAGGCCTATGGCATGGGTCCGCTCCTCCGCTTCCGGCGCATCATTCTGCCGCAGGCAGCGCGTTTTGCGATACCGGGACTTGGCAATGTCTGGCAACTGGTGCTGAAGGAATCGGCGCTGATTTCCGTCGTCGGGCTGGTCGAGCTGATGCGTCAGGCGCAGATCGGCGCCGGCTCCACCCGCAAGCCCTTCACCTTCTTCCTGACGGCGGGCGTGCTCTACCTGCTGATCAGTCTCGTTTCCGGTGCAGCCTTCCGGGCAGCTGAAACGCGCGCGATGCGCGGCATCCGGAGGGCGTCATGAACCTGTTCGACCTGTCCTTCTTCGCCAAGAATGTACTGGCGCTCTGTCGGGGTATTCCGCTCACATTGCAGCTGACGCTGCTTTCGGTCATGTCAGGTGCGCTCTTCGCCATGCTTCTGGCGAGCTTCCGCCTCTCCGGCAACCGGGTTCTCGATGGTCTGGCGCGCGGTTATATCTTCGTGTTCCGCGGCACGCCGCTGCTTGTGCAGCTCTACATCATCTATTACGGGCTCAGCCAGTTTCCAGAGCTGCGCAAAAGTTTCGTCTGGCCGTTCCTGCGCGAGCCCTATTGGTGCGCATCGCTGGCGCTCTGCCTCAATACGGCCGCCTATAGCGCCGAAATCATTCGCGGCGGCGTCATTTCCGTGCCGCTCGGTCAGATCGAGGCGGCCAGGGCCTATGGCATGGGCCGGCTTACGCTCCTGCGCCGGATCATCGCGCCGCAGGCATTTCGCTTAATGCTGCCGGCCTATTCGAACGAACTGATCCTCGTGGTGAAATCGACGGCGCTCGCCTCCACCATCACCATGATGGAAGTTACCGGCATTGCTGCCAAGCTGATCTCGGCCACCTACCGGCCCGTCGAGATCTTCATCGCGGCCGGCGCGATCTACCTTCTTCTGAACTTCTGTATCACGCGATTGCTGCGGCTTCTTGAGTACCAGCTTTCCCGCGACCGACGCCCGCATCAGGCCGTCACCGGAGAACAAGCATGACAGCTCAGACAAGCATTCCGGCGGTGGAGATCGCGCGCCTGGAAAAAAGCTACGGCTCGCTCAAGGTGCTTCATGATATCTCGCTGAAGGCCGAGCAGGGGGAGGTCATATCCATCCTCGGCGCATCCGGCTCGGGTAAGTCGACGCTCTTGCGCTGCGTCAACATGCTGGAAGTGCCCAATGCCGGCAAGGTCTCGATCTTTGGCGAAGAATACAAACTGGATCAGCGGCCGGACCACCCGGCACGCGTGACCGACCGGCACCAGCTTCAAAGATTGCGCTCACAGGCGACCATGGTGTTCCAGTCCTTCAATCTCTGGTCTCACCTGACGATCCTGGAAAACCTCGTCGAAGCGCCGGTCCATGTCCAGCATCGCAACCGCAGGGCTTGCATCGCCGAGGCCGAGGCGCTGCTGGAGCGCGTCGGCATTGCCGACAAGCGCAACACCTATCCGTCCCACCTTTCCGGCGGGCAGCAGCAGCGGGCGGCCATTGCTCGGGCGCTCGCCATGCATCCGAAGATCATGCTGTTCGACGAGCCGACCTCGGCGCTCGATCCGGAACTGGTCGCCGAAGTCCTGAAGGTCATGAAGGATCTCGCCGCCGAAGGCCGCACCATGCTCGTCGTGACGCACGAAATGGGTTTTGCCCGCAATGTCTCCAACCGCGTCGTCTTCCTTCACAAGGGCTATATCGAAGAAGACGGCACGCCGGCGGAGGTCTTTACCAATCCTCGCAGTGAACGTTTCCGGCAGTTCATTTCGAAGCACGCCCATTGAGACCGGAGAATAAACAGAGGTGAACGCATGAAATTGACCCTTATCCTGTCTGCCACGGCGCTTGCCATTTCGCTGCAGCCGAGCCACGCCGCAGACAAGCTTCGTATCGCCACCGAGGGCGCCTATGCCCCCTGGAATTTCTCCGGCCCCAACGGCACGCTGGAAGGCTTCGAGATCGATCTCGCCAACGATCTGTGCAAACGCATGAACAAGGACTGCGAGATCGTCGCCCAGAACTGGGACGGCATCATTCCTTCCCTGACGGCCGGTAAGTACGACGCGATCATGGCCGGCATGAGCATCACGCCGAAGCGTGAGGAAGTCATCGCCTTCTCGAAGCCCTATGCCGCCGCAATCAATTCCTTCGCCGTCCTCGCCGACGGCGATCTTGCCAACCTGCCAATGGCCGGCAAGCCGCTTTCGGTAGATTCAGACGCCGCCAAGCCCGTTCTCGAAGAGATCGCCAAGCTGATCGACGGCAAGACCGTCGGCGTGCAGGGCTCGACCACTGCCTCCTCCTTTATGACGCAGTATTTCAAGGGAACGGACGTCAGGGAATACAAGACGACGGAAGAGCATAATCTCGATCTGGTCGCCGGCCGTCTTAATGCCATTGTTGCCAACGCAACGGTGCTTTCCGCCGCGCTGGAAAAGGAAGACATGGCCGGCGCAAAACTCTCCGGCCCGTTGTTCTCCGGCAAGGTGTTCGGCATGATCGGTATCGGCTTGCGCAAGGAAGACACCGCTCTGAAGACCAATTTCGATACGGCGATCGAAGCTGCTCGGGCGGATGGCACGATCAAGACCCTGTCCAAGAAGTGGTTCAAGCTCGACGTCAGCCCGCAGGACTGACGATTTCACACGTCCATCCGCTTTGCGGGTGGACGCTCTTTCCCTTCCTTCAATGTCTCAGATTACCGGTATGCGAAACCTACCCGATCAGGAAATCGTCGTCGTTGGAGGCGGCCTCGTTGGCGCTGCCCTTGCATGGGGCCTGGCGCGCAAGGGCCTGTCTCCGCTCGTTCTCGACGGAGAAGACCTGGCGCACCGCGCATCGCGGGCGAATTTCGCGTTGATCTGGGTTCAAGGCAAGGGCATCGGCGCTTCCCATTATGCCCGCTGGACGATTGGCTCGGCCCGGCTTTGGCCTACCTTCGCGCAGCAACTGCGTGAGACTTCCGGCATTGATGTCGGCCTCCGGCAAAGGGGCGGTTTCACTTTCGCGCTTTGCGACAGCGAGATGGCGATGTGGGCCGGGGAACTCCAGTCGGTTTCCGCCGCACTCGGCGAGGATGCGCCTGAGCATATGCTGCTCGATCACGCGGGAACGGCGCGCATGGTTCCCTCCATCGGCAAGGATGTCATCGGCTCCATCTATTCGTCGCTCGATGGCGACGTCAATTCCCTGCGTCTCTTCCGGGCCTTGCATGCCGGCATGATCAATCTCGGCGCTCACTATCGCGCCCACAGCGACGTCACTGAAATTCTGCCGAAAGACGGCGGCTTTCTGCTCAAAGGCGCGTGGGGCGAAGTGTTCGCCGGGCGGGTGGTGCTTGCGGCCGGGAACGGCAATACGCAGCTCGCGCCGATGGTCGGCCTGTCCGCCCCAACGCTTGAGAGCAAGGGACAAATCCTCGTGACGGAGAAATGCAAGCCCTTCTTCCCTTACACCTCGACCACCTTGCGACAGACTGATGAGGGCGGCGTGATGATCGGCGACAGCCAGGAGGCTGATACCAGCTTCATCGCCACCCGTCAGGATATCAGCACCGTGCTGGCAAGCCGCGCGGTCCGCACTTTTCCGCAGCTGGCCCAAGTGAACGTGCTGCGCAGCTGGGCCGGTTTCCGGGTCAAGACGCCCGATGGGCTGCCGATCTATGAGGCATCGCCCACCCATCCCGGCGCCTATGTGGTCATGTGCCATTCCGGCGTGACGCTGGCTGCCAATCACGGGCTTCTGGTCGCCGATGCAATTGCCGGCCGCGGTGCATTGGTTGCCGATAGCCGCTTTTCTGGCCGGAGGTTCCATGTTCCGCAGCATTGATAGCCCGGAGAACCGGGCAACGATCATCGTTGACGGCAAATCCGTCGAGGTGGATGCGACGGCAAGCGTTGCCACCGCGCTTCTCGGCGCCGGCATGACGGCGGTACGCCGCAGCGTCGTCGGCAACGAGCCGCGGGGACCCTATTGCCTGATGGGCATCTGCTTCGAGTGCCTCGTCACCATCGACGGCGTGCAGAACCGCCAGGCTTGCATGGTTCCCGTCCGCGACGGCATGACGATTTCCTCGCAAAGCGGGGCGAGGACGATGGAGGGCGGCGGGCGATGACAATTGAGATGATCCACAACGTCGACGATCTTGCCGCGCGTTATGACATCGGGGTCGTCGGCGCCGGTCCGGCCGGAATGGCTGCCGCGACGGAATGCGTCAGCCTTGGCCTCAGCACCGTTGTCTTCGACGAGAATCTTGAAGCTGGTGGCCAGATTTATCGCGCTATCACCCGCAATACGCGCGCTGCGCGCCCTTATCTCGGCGATGACTACTGGCGCGGCAGCGGCCTTTGGGGTGGGTTTTCCGCGACTGCGGCAACCTATGTTCCCGCCGCTGGCGTCTGGAGCCTGGAGCAACAATGGGAAGAAGCAGCACTGCACGTCTCCGTTTCCGGCCGCAGCCGGATCGTTCACGCAAAGCGCGTGATCCTTGCGACAGGCGCGACGGAACGGCCGATGCCGGTGCGAGGCTGGACGCTGCCGGGCGTCATGTCCATCGGTGCCGCGCAGATCGCGCTCAAATCCGCCGACCTCCTGCCCGAAGGGCCAGTGGTGCTGGCCGGCTCCGGGCCGCTGCTTTATCTCTATGCCTCCCAGGTCCTCGCCGCCGGCGGCACGATCGAAGCGATCCTCGACACCACGCCGCCCCGCAACTGGTTTCGGGCGGCGCCGCATCTTCTCTCGTTTCTGGCTTCCCCCTATGCCTGGAAAGGGCTCGGCCTGCTGTTCAAGGTAACACGAGCGGTTCGGATATTCCGCTCCGTTGCGGCGCTCGAAATTACCGGCAAGGAACGGGCGGACGGTGTGACATTCACGACCGGCGGCAGGACGCTCTCGCTGCCGGCAAGAACCGTCTTTCTCCATCAGGGGATCATTCCGCATACGAACCTCGCAAATGCCGCTGGATGCGAGATGGATTGGTACGATCGGCAGAAATGCTTTGTACCGGTCATCGATGGAGTGGGCCGCAGCACGCGGCCCGGGATTTTCATTGCGGGAGATGGCAATGGCATCGGCGGAGCCGTCGTCGCGGAACTGGACGGGCGCATTGCCGGCCTTGCGGCGGGGCTGGAGGTTCTGGACAAAGAGCCGTCCGAGGATCTGCAGAACTATGCCCGGCAACGGAAAAAATCGCTGCGCGGCCGGGCTTTCATTGACGTGCTCTACGAGCCGGCCCTGTCATTCCGTGCGCCGTCCGATGACGACGTCATCGCCTGCCGGTGCGAAGCGGTTTCCGTCGGCGCCATCCGCGCGGCCGCCGCCCGCGGGGTTGCGGGGCCGAACCAGCTGAAAACCATGCTGCGCTGTGGCATGGGCCCCTGCCAGGGCCGCATGTGCGCGGCGACCGTCACTGAACTCCTCGCGGATGCGCAGCAGCGATCTCAGGCCGATGTCGGCACCTATCGCCTGCGCCCGCCGATCAAGCCCGTGCCGCTCTCGGAAATCGCGGCGCTCCCCCACACGCCTGAGGCCGTCTATGCCGTGACGGGCAGTCATGCCGAACACTGAACCAGAAAGGTATCGAAAAATGGTCCAACGTCTCCTTCAAACCCCGATCATGCACCGCGTCGTCGAACACAATGGCATCGTCTACGTCGGGGGCACGACCTGCGACGACGACAGCCTCGACATGGCCGGGCAGACCCGCGAGATCCTTGCGAAACTCGACCGCTATCTCGCGGAAGCCGGCACGGACAAGACGAAGCTTCTGACGGCCAGCATCTTCGTTACCGATCTCGGCAAGAAGCCGCAGATGGATGCCGTCTGGAAGCAATGGCTGTCGCCGGCAAACCTGCCGGCCCGCGCCACCGTCGGCGTTGCCGATTTGGGAGGCGACACGATTATCGAGATCGTGGTTTCAGCGCATAAATAAAGGCTGACAGGAAGTCGAGCCGGGCGGAGATTCTCGCCCGGCAACCTGCCTTGGAAGGAGGTGCCTGCAGCGTCCGCAGCGCTTGAGGAGCATCGTGCTGCTCGCCATCCCGGTCGGATTTGGTGAAAAGAAAGGAAGACGTGAGAAGGAGAATTGAAGAATTCGCTCACAGATCGAGCAGGCCGCTGACGCCGACGCTCAACCGCGCCGCTCGCGATCCCGGCCGTTCGCTCCGCGCAGGGCCGTGAGCCCCGCTTGATCGGCACGGCAGGAATGCTCGGCCGCAGTTGCACCGGCCCGTCCGCTCCGCGGGCCGGGAGGGGTCTTCGAGAAGAAGATGAAAAAGGACGCCGCGAGTGGCGGCGTCTGCTAACCCCTTGAAGGAGCATTCCGATGGAACTGAAATTTGTCGATCCGCGTGCGCTGAACGAAAACCCTGACAAGGCGCGGCGCTCGAAGTCCGGCCAGCAGGCGGACGCGTTGCTGTTGGCGACGATCCGCGCCGTCGGCATCGTCCAGCCGCCCGTGGTGGCTCCGCAAACGGAGGGCGGCAACGGTTACGTCATCGACGCCGGTCATCGGCGGGTGAAACAGGCTATCGCCGCTGGCCTCGAAGAAATCGCTGTTCTGGTAATCGATCGCGCCGAGGATGGCGGGGCGATGCGCTCGCTCGTCGAAACGCTGGCGCATGAACAGCTCAATCCCGTCGATCAGTGGCGGGCAATCGAACGCCTCGTCGCGCTTGGCTGGGCCGAGGAAGCGATCGCGACCGCTCTGGCCCTGCCGGTGCGCCGGATCCGGAAGCTGCGTCTCCTCGCCAATGTCTTGCCGGCGATGCTCGACCAGATGGCCAAGGGCGACATGCCCAACGAGAGCCAGCTGCGCACCATCGCCGCGGCCTCGCCGGAAGAGCAGAAAGAGGTCTGGAAAAAGCACAAGCCGTCCAAGGCCGACCCGCAGGTTTCCTGGTGGAGCGTGGCGCAGGGCCTGCAGAAGATCCGCATGTATGCGCGCGAGGCGAGCTTCGGCGACGACCTGGCGCAGGCCTATGGCATCGCATGGGTCGAGGACCTGTTCGCGCCTGCCGACGAGGACAGCCGCTACACGACGAATGTCGAAGCTTTCCTCGGCGCGCAGCAGGAATGGATGGCGAACAATCTGCCCAAGCGCGGCGTGATTGTCGAGGCTGGGCAGTGGGGGGACCCGAAGCTGCCGCCCAAAGCGGAACGCGTCCATGGCAAGGCCGGCAAATCCCACCATACCGCCATGTATCTCGATCGCGACGGCAAGGTGAAGTCGGTGGCCTATCGGATGCCGGAAGCCAAGAAGCCGAAGGGCAAGAACGGCGAGCCGTCATCGGTCGAGGGTGACGATGCTCCGATCGTGGTGAACACGCGGCCCGACGTCACCCGCAAGGGTATGGAGATGATAGGTGACCTGCGCACCGATGCGTTGCACGAGGCGCTCTCTCGAGCACCGATCGAGGATGACACGCTGTTGGCGTTGTTGGTCCTCGCATTCGCCGGGCAGAACGTCACGGTGGCATCCGGAACCAGCGACATCTCGTGCCATGGGGCGGCGGGTCTCGGCGAACATGCCGCGCACCTGTTCGACCAGGACGGAAAGCTCGAATTCGATATGGACACGCTTCGGGTCGCTGTGCGTTCGCTCTTGATAGACGTCCTGTCTTGCAGGGAAAATCGTTCCGACAGCGGCGTGGTCTCGCGCGTCGCCGGCGATGTTATCGGCGCGAACACCTTCCTGCCGAACATGGGCATCGAGGAGTTCCTCTCGTGCCTGTCGCGACCAGCATTGGAAGCGTCCTGCGCGGACATGTCGATCCTGCCGCGGCAGAAGGTCAAGGACACTCGTGCGGCCCTGGTCGAGCACTACAAGGAGGGCCGCTTCGTCCATCCTGCAGGGCTGTTCGCGCCTGATCCGGCAAAGCTCGGCTCCTGGCTGAAGAAGCATGAGCGGGTCGAACAGCCCGACGGCGCCACGCCGGAGGACCAGGACGAGCTCGACGGCGATGCCGTCATCGAGCCCTCGCATGATTTCGTCGACGGGGATCTCGCCCCACGGCAAGAGAACCTCCCCGACGAGCAGGTCGGGGCCTACAAGGTTGCCGCGGAATAGGCGCATCCAACACTTCCTTCCGAACGATCATCCCGCCGCCGGCACGATGCCGGTGGCGGTTCTGTTTTCAACAACGGCTCATGGAGGATAAAGTGTCCGCGCATCTCATATTTAATATTCCAACTGGATCCATCATCGCCTGGTCGGACGAGACGCCCCGTCCGCCCGAGCGGCATCGCAACAAGCTCCGTGCTTGGCAGACTGGCACATCACTCGGCGCATGACTGCGTTGATACCGCAGCTTGGCCGGAAGCAATGCGGATAGCGTCGCGGAAAGGCGCCTGATCCAGGCGCATTCCTCGAACGGTATCGAGCCAACCTCGCTGCCATTACCGCCGCGCGGCAACCGGACATCGACGCCTTGTTGCGCAAGCTGTCGCGGCAGGAAAGCGCGATAACGGTGCCGCGGGAGCGACTTCAATCGGAAACGCTTTGTGCGTGATCCGTAATGGCAGCGGCAGACTCTGCCAAAGACCTGGCATGTTGCGGAGTGGCGACATCCGCGTCCAGCGGCGGACCATCCGATCGTCCGCGCCCCGCCGTTCACTGCCGCAAGTCATGGCCCTGGGACGGCGCGAGCCGAACTGACGCCTAGTCTTCCGCATGCCGGTGTCCCTGACCATCCCGTGCCGGTCTTCCCGGCGGATTTGCTGCGGTCTGAACCTGCCGCTGGCCTCTTCAAGGCCGCTGACGCGCCGCGAAGCGGCCGGAACCCGCCGATCTCGCCAAGGCCTGCCCGCGCCCTTCGCAAGGGCCAGTGAAGAACGGGCCCCAGCTTGTCCGCAAGCCGACCTTGCTCGCCTGGCAGATCCCGGACCCTGAAATGTCCAGCTACCGCCGGTTCCTTTTGACCGCACCCGCAGGGAAGACCGGCAAAGGGCCGGATCACCTGAAGGGCATCGCTAGAAAGGTAAGCTCAATGTCCAGTTCAACACGCTCCACCAAGACCAAGGCTCGCGTCGTCCAGCTCCGTAAGGGAACAACCCTCGAAATGGTCCGGCTCTGCTGCCCGGACGGCAACCAGTCCTCCCTCATCTCCGAGAGCTTCGGCCTTCCTGTCCTCGACAGCGACGGCATCCGTGACTTCCACGAGCGCAGCCTGACCGAAGGCGCCGACACCCTCTCCGAAGGGCTTTCCGAAAAGGCCATGCAAATCCATCTGCAAAGGATCGTCGGCTCCTTTGTCGGCTCCGCCTACGGGGCAGGCCAGTTCTACTCGAAAGCCGTCACCCAGGCCCGGGATGCCACGGCCAAGCTCGCCAACGACATCCGCGACGAGGACCTCGACGGCCCTGTTGGTTTCGACAGCAACGCCCAACGCAAACGCGAATTCGCCGCAGACATGGGCCTCCAGGCACACGCGCTGCGCATGGCGGCAGAGGGGGCCGTCGCCGCCTACGAGCACATCGTCGGCGAGAGCTGGAAGCCCTACGAGCGTCTGCCCGAAAACCCCGGCCAGACCGTCAGCCGGCAGGCAGCCGATCTCCAGATGGCGGCGCTCGGCTAACCATCATTGGGCGGAGCCTCGGCTCCGCCCAATCTTCTCACAACGGCCGGCGTCCTTTTGGACGCCGGCTCCTTTGCGTGTGCCAAGGCACTTGAACCAAAAGCAAGCGGTCAAAGAGGCCACGCCACTCGCGGCCGTCACGAATGTTGGTCCTGCTTCGGTCCTCGTTCCCCGAAACGGCTGCGCCGTCCTCCACTGACGTTACGGCCCGCATGGATATCTCCCTTCCTTCCTTGTTCTCGTGCGGGTTCGCGGACCTGCGGTCCTGCGCCTGCGGACCTCGTGACGGCCGCGAGTGGCGCGGCCTCGAATGGAGGTTATGAAAATGGACAGGAAGACCAACAAGCCCCGCGTCGACATCTACGCGAAAATCACCGATCGCATCGTCGCGGATATGGAAAAGGGCGTGCGTCCGTGGGTGAAGCCCTGGAGCGCGGCGACCACTGGTGACCGCCTCACGCGGCCGCTTCGACACAACGGACTGCCATATCAGGGGATCAATACGCTGCTTCTCTGGTCCGAGAAGGTTGCAAGGGGTTTTGTCTCCCCAACCTGGATGACGTTCAAACAGAGCGTCGAGCTCGGCGGCCACGTCCGCAAGGGCGAGACCGGCTCGATGGTCGTCTATGTCAGTCGCTTCACCCGGACCGAAACCGACGCGCGTGGTGAGGAAGTCGAGCGCGGCATTCCCTTCCTCAAGGCCTATACGGTGTTCTGCGCCGACCAGATCGAGGACCTTCCCGCGCAGTATTACGGGAATTGCACGCCGGTGGCCGATCCGGTCGAACGGATCGAACATGCTGATATCTTTTTTGCGAATACCGGCGCTTCCATCCGTCACGGCGGTGACAAGGCATATTTCAACCCAGCCCTTGATATCGTCCAAATGCCGCCGTTCGAGAGTTTTCGCGATGCGCCGAGTTACTATGCGACCCTTGGACACGAGCTAACTCATTGGGTAGGCGCTGAAAAACGACTTGATCGCAACCTCGCGCGCTATCATAAGGATCGCTCGTTTCGCGCCCACGAAGAGCTCGTCGCCGACCTCGGAGGTTGCTTTTTGGCGGCCGATCTCGGCATCGTGCCCGAACTGGAGCCGCGACCCGACCATGCCAGTTACCTTGCGAGCTGGCTCGAAATTCTCCGCAACGAGAAACGGTTCATATTTGCCGCCGCCGCTCATGCCCAGCGTGCGGCGAACTATCTGCATGATCTCCAGCCGAAAGCGGTACAAGTCGCGGGGGCTGCGTGATGCCGCATGCTCCGATCCACGCCGGGGAGGGCGCACCGCTCTCCCTGATCCGCCGCAAGGCGGGGTTCATCGAGTGCCTGAAAATGGTGGGGCGGCAGCCGCCTCTCCGCTTCCGGGCCTTTAATGTAGATGGAAGCATCTACATTAAAGGCCAACATAATCTACATGGAGGCTTCCATGCCCATCAATGTCAACAATCCCGAGGCAGATGCGCTAACGCGCAGGTTCGCCCACATGGCCGGTGTCAGTATAACCGACGCCATCGTCATTGCCGTGAAGGAGGCGATCGAGCGGTGCCGTGATGCCGAGAGTCCGCTTCAGACCGCGGCGCGTCTTCGTCAAAAGCATGGCGTGTCCCTGCGCGAGGCAGCGAAGAAGCCGCTTCCGCGCGAGGCCTCCGACAAGATGTGGGAGACGGAGTGATGTTCATCGACGCGTTCGCGATCATCGCTGTGCTATCCGGTGGGCCGGAAGCACAGCGGTCTCCGACGCGATCGCTTCCCGGACGGCAGCCTTCACCTCGCCAATTGTCGTGCTGGAGGCGGTCCTTGGTCTCGCGCGCCCCGACAAGTTCGGTCTTGCGGTCTCGGAGGTGCAGCCGATTGTCGGCGAATTCCTCGACGAACGCGGGATCGAGGTGCGCGACTTGCCTCTGGCTCCCGATACCACTAGGCTCGCCCTGTCCGCAGCCGACCGATATCGCTTCGGCCGCCACAGCCTCAACCTTGGCGATTTCCTGCATTACGCATGCGCGAAGTATTTCAAGGTCCCGATTCTGGCTACAGCCGATGAATTTCGGAAAACCGATCTCGACACGGTCTCCTGAAGAGGCACGCTCCGCTTTTCTGGCGGACGGGGCATGTTCCCAACCCGGTAGATCGTCATTCGACGGAAAAAGCCAGCCCGAAACGCCCCGCCTGTACCGTCGCGTCTACCTGACGCCAATCCCGGTTGAAGCGGGAGCCTGATGTGCAACTGCTGGTACTTCCCTCCCAGTGCACCCGTGTCGCATCTTGATTTCAATGCCTGGGCCAGTCTGGTAATTGACGCCGCGCGGTTCGCTTGCCGACTTTCCATGACGTCCCTGTTGCGCGAGGTCGACGTGAGGGAAACTGGACACGCGCCTGCCTCTTGGCCCGGGAGGGTGTCCAAGCTGCCTGCCATGCGCTGGAGACGGACACCTCGAACGGGCGCCGTCGCACGACGCGAACGCCGACGAGGGAGCGCACGTCTTCATTCCTGTTCCCGCAACAAACCACGTCCATCTGCGTCCTCGATGTGACTGGTCTGATCGAAGGTCGATCCCGCAAGGGGCTCTCGATCTGGTCCCGGCAACGGCCTTCGCGACTTTCTTCCCCTGGCGTCTGCGCCGCCATTCCTCGCGGACCAACAAAGTCTCTCCCGGCCGCCTTCCACTCCGTTCCAGCCTTTCAGGTGCCAGTCGATCGCCTCCGATCCGTCAACCGTCATCGAGGTCGCGATAGGCGCGGCCCGAGCAACAAAGGAACAAGACAGATGGCTACCATCGGCACCTTCACCTCCACGGGCAACGGCTTCACCGGTTCGATCAAGACCCTCAACCTCAACGTCAAGGCCAAGCTGGTCCGCATCGACAATCCCTCCGACAAGGGCCCGCACTTCCGCATCTTCTCCGGTGCTGTCGAACTCGGCGCGGCCTGGCAGAAGCTCTCTAACGAGGGCCGCGACTATCTCTCGGTCAAGCTGGACGACCCGAGCTTCCCCGCTCCGATCTACGCCACCCTGATCGAAGTGGAAGGCGAGGAAGGCCTCCAACTGATCTGGTCCCGGTCCAACCGGGACTGATCGTCCCGGCAAGAGGCCCCGCCGCAAGGCGGGGTTCCTCGTGCGCAAGAGGAAGCCGGAAACAGGCATCGAGCCTGCTCCCGGCTTTTTGGTGCCAACAGGGTGGGGGAAGTCTGCTCAGATCGTCCGAGGATGCCATGGCGATCCGAAGATCTCAAGAATTTCGTGGTGCCCCAAAATGCTAACGCGTTTCGGCTCCCCCACTCGCCGGCTCCGCCGGTCGCTACCGCGGTCCCTGACGTCTCCCGCCCACCATGACCGCCGGTGTCGTCTTTCACCGACGTCAAGGAGATGACTAATGATCGATCGATCAACACATTGAGGAACTGCGCGCCGAAATGGGCAACTTCGATCCGTCGCGGCGCCGCAAGTCGAGGCCGAACTGGAACTCGGGCTGGTAGAGCGCGAAGCCATTTGGAACGAGCAGGAACGCATCTTCAACAACGAGCCGCCCCACCAGGCGGCATCGCGCTTAGGACGCGCTCGACGGCATCAGCCATTCAGCGCGTCTTTCACCGCCTTGGCGGGCGTGAACGCCAGTGCTTTCGATGCGGCGATCTGCATTGTTGCCCCGGTCGCCGGATTGCGGCCTTCGCGCGCCGCCTTCTCCTTGACCTTGAACTTGCCGAAGCCGGGGATGTTCGTCTCCGCCCCGTCCTTCGCAGCCTCAGTGATCTGCTTGAACACACTGTCAACGATGGTCTTCGCCTGCGCCTTGGCCAGGTTCTGCTCACCGGCGATCTTGTCCGCAATCTCGGTTGCTGTCGTCATAGAAAGTAAGTCTCCTGTTTGGTGGATCTATCCATTCTCTATGGCAATGAAGATACGGCGCCAATAGGGCCGGAAGCGATAGTGGCGCTCGGTATCCAGCAAAAATTTCTGAATTGTCCAGAAGTCGGCTGGATCGACATGGTGTGCCTGCTTCAGTCCGTGCTGCTGTCCTGATATCCGCGCCGGAGCTTCGACCGTTCGAGCCGCGTCGAAGAGCGGATGGCATCCTCTGTGGTATCGAAGGTCTCCACCATCGACTGGCCGTTCGTGCCGATCCGGCCCCAGTTGCGGATGACCGATGCGCCGCCAAACAGAGTCGGCTGGATCTCGAGCGTGTAGAAGCGCCGCATGTTCTGCGTCGGGTCGATACGTCTGAGGTGAACCGGGCGTGCTTCCTCATGATCCATGGCTGGAGTCTCGCTTCCTTTGGAAGTGAGGTCCAACGACTTTGATGAATCAGTCCGGCTCGACCGATTCATTAAAGTGATGGATCCGGTGCATCGGTTTCAGTACGGATTGTCGCCTGCTATTGGAAGGCAAGGGCTGGGCGAGACCCCTTTGGAGCACGTCTGTACACGCGCCCAAGGCGCTCCCGAAATCCCCAAGAGGTCTGCGCGCATGGGCATGATGAACCTCTCGCGGCGTTCAGCCGTCGCTCATAGGGGAAGATCGGGCATTGGTCCTCCCGCGATGTCCCATGTCCAGGAAGCCATCCCGCTTTCTGAAATCATGAGATCGAAGACTTCGCGATAGGCGCCGTCCGCATCATCGGGCACGATATACATCGCGATAGGCTGTGCCTTCGCGCGCGTCAGTATGACGTTTGCCATCGGCTGCGTCGGCGGCAGATTGTAGCGAAGTCCTTTCACGAACGCCGAGCCACTCTTCGTGAGCGCGTCGAGCAGGATGCCCTCGTAGTGGCTCTCGAAGGGTATCCACCGTTCGCTGACCACCATCAGCGCAATCGCCTCGATTGCAGCGATGCCGGAGACGCCAACGCCGAATGTCGCCGCTGCAATGAGATGCGATTGCGGGCTCGCGTCCCAAAGCGCGAGCTCGCGGGCGAAGACCTTGTTCATCCGGCGGGTGGCGTCATCGGCAAGCATGAAAGGATAACGCGGGGCGTGTTTGATGATCACCCTCGAACCGCCCCGCGTCGGCTGGATTTCCTTTATCTCGCCGATCAGGATCGCGAGTGAACGGCGATTGCCCTGCGAATGAACCGCTCTGCTCAGGAATGCCTGCCGCCGCTGGACGATCCCGTCGGCACGCTCCGGGTCGAACATTTCCGGTATATAGAGTGCCTCCGAAAGCGGCTTTCCCTTTGCGTTCGCGCTTGTCGCCGCCTCGATCAGGAATTTTCGGATCACCGCCCAGTTGCGCCGACCGGCCATCGCCGGACGCCAGCGATTGAACTGCGCCCGATCCCACAGGAAATGCAGCATCGCCTTCAACGACAATCGGGCGCCATCGGTCCCGACGTCACCCGGCTCGGTGTTGTCGCCGATTGCCGGCGCGGTCCGTCCCGCGAGCTTCAACAGGCTGAACCCAAGCTTCAGTACCGTCGTGCCGTCTTCGACGTTCTCGACGATCGCCTCACCCTCGACTGTGCTCAGGCCCGACAGGCCGGACGGCGGCTCATAGGATTCACAGTCTGGCTCGTGCCGAGATCCGGTGCCCGGCATTCGTTTTAGGATATGGCGCTCTCCAAGGCGCGCGATATACATCGGCACGCCTTGCGCCCCGCAAAGGCAAAGCGGATGTTCACGATTTGAAAAGGCATCCGCCAGCCGCTTTTCGAGCGCGGCCCCATCCACGTCAATATCGATCCCGCCGATGCTGAGGTGGCGGCTCATCGTCTCGCGGTTCCAGCAATCGTCATCATAGACGTCCTCCCCATCACGCGTTAACCGGCTTTGCGCCGCCAGGTTTTGTCGATTCAAATTCTTCCGATTTCAGGTACAGTGAAGACCTCCGCGAAAGGGTAATTGATGCGAGATCCCACACACTGCGATAGAGAGACCGTCCACGCTGCCCCTGGCGAACCGCAGGCGACGTTGCGCTCGATGCCCTTTTTGATCGCACTGCCCTTCAACGTGCTCGAGGCGATCGGCCGGGCCGGCTTCTATACCGCATGGCATTTCCTCTACTTCGTCGCTTGCGCGTTTCGGGCGCTCACTGCTTTCATGTTTGTTGCCGCTATTGTCATGCTGCTGTTGGCGCTCGGCGTCTTCATCGAGCCGAGCACCGCACCGATGCCCTGGTGGTTCATCCTTTTGTCGGCACTTGGCCTCTTCGCTTTTGCGGTCGGCTACAATCTGTTTCTCGACTGGTTCGCGCCACCGGGCGCGGAAGATCCATTTGACCGCTATCGTCCTTCCGCTAGGCGGAAGTCTTGACGAACCTGTTTGGATTGGCCTCGGCATCCATGTCCTTTCTCCGGAAGTAGATCGCCCGTCCGCAGCGGATGGGATCGTGACCCTGCACGATGATAATCTGCTCGTCCTTGCGCATTTGCTGGGTGATCTCGTGTGGCATGATCAGCGGCCGGCGCTGGAGGTTGAGGCTTTCGGACTGTCGCGACCCGCTGGTGGAATTGCTCCATCCGACATTGCGTGATTTGCCCTGAACCTCGACGGTCATCTCGCCACATTGCGCCGAGAGGTTGCGCGCCGTCTCGAGCGCCTTGATCGCGGCATAGGAAGCGAATGCACATCCGTCGATCCATGACGTCGCGCCATCTTTCCCGAAATGCCGCTCCAACTGACCGACGGACTGGTACATCAGCATCAACGTGATGCCGTATTTGCGTCCTCGGTCGCGCGCCTCTTCGAGAACACGCATGTACCCAAGCAGGTCGACCTCATCGAGCATGAACAGGGCACGCCGGGCGAACGTACCATCGGCTTGCGTCATCGCATTGATCAGCGATCCGATGATGACGCGACCGATCCCCGGATAGGAACGAAGGATCGCCGCCGGGATATTCAGGAACACGTCCTTTTCGCCTGTGACGAGATCGCTCGATTTGAACGCCCGCCCGCAGACCAAAGCCGCATAATTGTCGAGCGACAGCCACTGCGTATCCTTCGACGCGGTCGAATAGACACCCGAGAAAGTCTGCTCGGTCATATTGGTGAAGACGCCCAGCGTTTCGCGAATGAAGGTCGATTTCGAGGTCTCCTGAATGTCGCGGAGCATGGTCAGGACCGATGGCT
The DNA here is from genome assembly GCF_055378485.1 of Phyllobacterium sp. T2-21. Classification (NCBI taxonomy): domain Bacteria; kingdom Pseudomonadati; phylum Pseudomonadota; class Alphaproteobacteria; order Hyphomicrobiales; family Phyllobacteriaceae; genus Phyllobacterium; species Phyllobacterium sp. T2-21. The sequence goes on from NZ_AP027916.1 coordinate 320,693, forward strand.
CCGGCTCGGACACAATCTGGCGCAGACTGCGCAAACTGCGCCGGCCTTCATATTCAGGCGACAGCATCACATGGGCGAGCAATCCCGTCAGCAGGTTGTGCGCCTGGTTCTGGAAATAGCTGCCGGTCGAGGATTCGAAACGCGCGCTTTCCGACAACAGCATGTGCGCGACCGCGACGATATCCTCTTCCTTGTGTTTGGACGTTTCGATCCAGTCGAGAACATTGAACCCGGTCACCGGGGTTGACGGATCGAGCACCATGCACTGTCTGCCGAGTTTTTGACTCCGGTGCTCAACAACAATCGGCGCGACCTCGGTCGACGGGTCGAGGCAGATCAGCGGTCCGGTATATCGGAGCGCCGTCGGCACGACGTTGCTCGTTGTCTTGAAACCGCCCGAACCTGCAAAGAACAGCATATGGGTGGAATCGAAGTCCTGCTTGTAGGTGAGCAGCGGCGCTGTTCCGCCGCCGCCCCAGGTCTCCCGGTTGGCTGGATCAAACGACACGTCCCGGATCAACTCCTTGTCGACGCGATAACGCTCGCCAATGACGATCTCGCCGTCGGCCGGAAACAGCTTTCCGGCCGACGGCATAGTGAGCCAATCCGCGTCTCCAAAGGTTGCGCGCCTCGCGCGCTTAACGGGATCGGGCACCACGACCGATATCCGTGCCGATATGGCGACGATGACGAAACCGACGGCTGCGGCGATGAGGGCGAAGAAATCGAGATAGGACAGCACTTCATCCCATGTCACCACGCCGCTCTCGACGGATGGGGACAGCCGCGCATATTCACGCAGGCCATAAAAGCCGGCGACGCCGAGGAAGCAGATCAGGCTCACCATAGCGACCGGACGGCGGCGATGGAGCGGCAGCGCGAAGACCGTGATCAGGCCCGCTATGGGTCCGAAGAGCAGGTTCGGCAGTGGGGCAGAGCGCAGGAACCAATAGGCGGTTTGCGGTGAAAAGCCGCCCGCCATTGTGTACCATCTTTGCGATGTGATCAGCAGCGCGATCACCGTGACGCCGAGGGGCATGATTGCCCACAGCAGCGCCGTCCTGACCTTGCTCTTTGACGCCATACCGGGATCCTCCTATCCGCTGCTATTCGTTCGCGGCCTTTTCGTGATCGTCTCTTGAAGGCGATAGCGGCTGCCTCGCCTGCGTGTCTTTGAGACGGTCCGCCTGGAAGGCCATCCCGCCCATGGCCTTCAGCCGATGGTACTCCGACGATCCAACGCGAATACTCGCAGCCTCCATGAGCACCCCAAGGAGAAACGCGCGGTCGGCCTGTCGAAGACCTGCATTCACGACCAGACCGCCAAGCGCGATCTTTTGGCGCGTGTCCTTTTTCCGGTCATCCGCCATTTCCTTCCGCCGCCTCCGCTCAAGGGCCACGATGCGTTGGTCGACGCGCCTAAGCAGATGTCCCTGGCGCCCTCTTGACGCCGTGCCGAAATCGCGCGGCGATCTCCCCGAAGATGGCATCGAGTTCGCTGTCGGAAATCTCCAGCTCTGCCAATCCGACCTTGGCGGCGGCGCGCGCAAATCGCTCATTGGCCTTTGTCAGCAATGACCGGCGTTTTTCGCGTAGTTTCTCGATCTGGTCATCGATCTCGGAAAGTGATGATTTAGCGCGCATTTTCTGTTTTCCCTTTCGATCGCATTCTTCCTAATGGTCAGTTATACAGTATATAAACGCATAGTAAAAGATGCTAGTTTCCATTAGCCGTGCGGCTCACTTTTGGCCTGCGCCCGGAAGGGCGCATCCCGCAAGGCGGCATCGGGCCTGCGGTCCGATCTGTTCGAGGGCGCAATATACGTCGCGGAGCGCGACATGCTTGGGAGAGGTTTGGATCGCATGGCGATCATGTTCGTACGGGCACAGGTGATCGGTCGCGGGGCGGGGCGCAGCGTCGTCTCGGCCGCCGCCTATCGCCATCGTACGAGGATGGTGGACGAGCAGACCGGCACCAGCTTTCGCTATGAGGGGGGCAAGTCCGAGCTGGTCCATGAGGAACTGGCGCTACCGGATGACACCCCGGCCTGGCTGCGCACCATGATCGATGGCCGGCCGATCGCCGGCGCCAGCGAGGTGCTGTGGAACGCCGTCGATGTTTTTGAGAAAAGATCAGATGCGCAGCTTGCCCGTGAGATGATCTTTGCCTTGCCGGAGGAACTGTCGAAGGCAGAGAACATCGCCCTGGTGCGGGAGTTCGTCCGTGATCACCTGACATCGAAGGGCATGGTGGCGGACTGGGTCTATCACGACAAGGATGGCAATCCGCATATCCACCTGATGACGACCTTGCGGCCACTGACGGATGACGGGTTCGGTCAGAAGAAGATAGCGGTTTCCGGCGATGACGGTGAGCCGCTGCGCGTCGTCACGCCCGATCGGCCGAAGGGCAAGATCGTCTATCGGCTCTGGGCTGGCGACAAGGAAACCATGAAGGCCTGGAAGATCGGCTGGGCCGAAACCGCCACCAAGCATCTGGCGCTTGCCGGGCATGATATCCGTCTCGACGGTCGCAGTTATGTTGCGCAGGGCCTCGACGGTATCGCGCAAAGTCACCTCGGACCGGCCAAGGCGGCTTTGGCGAGAGGCGGCCGGGAGATGTACTTCGCACCGGCGGCCCTGGCACGCCGGCAGGAAATGGCGGATCGTCTTGCTGACGAGCCGGGCCTTTTGCTGAAACAGCTGAGCCGCGAACGCTCGACCTTCGATGAGCGTGAGATCGCGAAAGCGCTGCATCGCTGCGTCGAGGATCCAACGGTCTTCGCAAATATCCGGGCGCAGTTGATGGCGTCGTCCGACCTGGTCGTGCTGAGGCCGCAACAGATCGATCCTGATAGCGGCAAGGTGGCAGAGGTCGCGGTCTTTACGACGCGCGCCCTGCTGCGGACCGAATATGACATGGCGCAGTCGGCCTCGGCGCTGGCGCGGCGATCCGGCTTTGTCGTGGCGACTAAACAGGTCGACGGCGCCATTCGCAAAGTCGAGACGCGGGACCCGGAACGACCGTTCAAGCTGGATGCGGAACAAGTGGATGCTGTTCGGCACGTGACCGGTGACAGCGGCATTTCTGCGGTGGTCGGACTTGCAGGTGCAGGCAAATCGACGCTTCTCGACGCGGCGCGGATTGCCTGGCAGACCAATGGCCGCCGCGTCATTGGCGCCGCTCTTGCCGGCAAGGCCGCGGAAGGTCTCGAAGACAGTTCCGGGATCCGATCGCGCACACTAGCCGCATGGGAACTGGCCTGGGCCGACGGAAAGGACCGGCTGCAAACAGGCGATGTGCTGGTTGTCGATGAGGCGGGGATGGTATCGTCGGAGCAGCTGGCGCGGGTTCTGAAAATCGTGGAAGACGCCGGCGCGAAGGCCGTTCTGGTTGGAGATCCAATGCAGCTGCAGCCGATCCAGGCGGGTGCGGCCTTTCGGGCGATCGTCGAGCGGATCGGGTTCGCCGAGTTGACGGGCGTGCGCCGGCAGCGCGAGCAATGGGCGCGCGATGCCTCGCGCCTGTTTGCGCGCGGAAAGGTCGAGGAGGCGCTCGACGCCTATGCCCAGAGAGACCGGGTTGTTGACGTCGAAACCCGTGATGCCGCGATCGAACGGATCGTCGCAGACTGGGGATTGGCGCGCGAGGACTACCGATCGAAAGCCGCTGCCGGGAACCGCGCTTTAAGCGGTTCCGAGCTGCTCGTTCTGGCGCAGACCAATGACGATGTGATGACACTCAACAGGGCGATCCGCACGGTCATGGCCGAACAGGGAGCGCTCGGCGACGAACGTACGTTCCAGACGGAACGGGGCGTGCGCGAATTCGCGGTTGGCGATCGCATGATCTTCCTCGAGAATGCCCGCTTCTTCGAGCGGCGCGCCGAGCACCTGGGCGTCCAGCATGTGAAGAACGGAATGCTCGGCACGGTCATTTCGACAACAACCGAACGCGGTGACCCGCTGCTGACCGTAAAGCTCGATGCAGGCCGCGAGGTCACATTCGGCCAGGGCACCTATCGCAACATCGATCACGGTTATGCCGCGACGGTGCATAAATCACAGGGCGCGACGGTCGACCGGACGTTCGTTCTTGCCACCGGCATGATGGACCAGCACCTCGCCTATGTCGCGATGTCCCGTCACCGCGATCGCGCCGATCTCTATATGGCGCAGGACGACTTTGCGCCGCGCCAGCAATGGGGCGACAGGTCGCGTGTCGATCACGCCGCGGGCGTCACCGGCGAATTGGTCGAGATTGGAGAGACCCATTATCGCGGCGACGTCGAGGCCAAGGAAAGTCCCTACGCCGATGTGCGGTGCGATGATGGGGCGGTCCATCGCGTCTGGGGTGTCAGTCTGCCGAAAGCGATCCTGGCTGGCGGCGTCGAGATTGGCGATACGGTCACCTTGCGCAAGGACGGCGTGGAGAAAATCACCATCAACGTGCCGATCCTCGATCCCGAAACGGGCAAGAAGCAGGTCGAGAGACGCGAGGTCGAGCGCAACGTCTGGACTGCCGAGCAGGTCGAAACCGCGGAAGCCCGGCAGGAGCGCATCGAGCAGGAAGCCCATCGCCCCGACCTGTTCAAACAGCTGGTTGAGCGTCTGTCGCGTTCTGGCGCCAAGACCACCACCCTCGATTACGAAAGCGAAGAGGGCTACCAGGCGCAGATTGTCGATTTCGCGCGACGGCGGAACATGGACCATGCCGCCGAGATTGCGGCCGGGATGGAAGCGGGGATGGAGCAGCAATTGTCGTGGGTTGCCGCGCAGCGCAATCGTGTCGCGACCTTGTGGCAGCGCGCCAGTGTTGCGCTCGGCTTCGCCATCGAGAAGGAGCGCAACCTCTCCTATGATGACGAGGCGCTCACGCGGGCGAAAGCGTCTGTGCAGGCTGCGACTGTTCCCGACACGTCTCGATATCTGCTCGAGCCACAGGACAAGTTTGTCCGTTCGCTGCAGGAGGATGCCCGCCTCCGGCATTTGGCCTCGGCCCGGTGGAAGGAGCGCGAGGCGATCCTGTTTCCCGTGCTCGAGCGCATGTATCGCGATCCCGAGGCGGCACTCGCGCGGCTGAATGAAAGAGCGTCGGAGAGCGACATCGATCCGCGCCGGCTTGTTGACGATCTTGCGTACGATCCATCGATGTTCGGCGTCATGCGCGGTAGCGCCAGCCTGGTCGACGGACAGGTGGCCCGCAAGGAACGGGCCGGAGCCGTCGCGGCCATGGCCGAGCTCATACCGCTGGCGCGGGGTCACGCCGACAGCTTCAAGCGCGATCAGAGCCGCTTTGAGAGCCGCGAACACACACGCCGGGCGGCAATGTCATTGTCGGTGCCCGCGCTGTCACCGCACGCCATGGCACGGCTGAACGAGATTGAGGCGGTGCGCGACAAGGGCGGGGAGGGTGCCTACAAGACCGCCTTCGCCTATGCCGCCGAAGAGCGTTCCCTGGTGCAGGAAATGAAGTCCGTCGGCGAAGCATTGACCGCCCGTTTCGGCTGGAGCGCCTTCACCGCAAAGGCTGACGAACATGCGCAAAAGCAGATGGCCGAGCGCATGCCGGAGGGCATCTCGCAGGAACGCCGCGACGAGTTGGCGACGCTGTTCATGAGAATCCGGCGCTTCACCGAAATGCAGTATCTCGCCGAAAAGCGCGACCCATCCCGCATTGTCGCGCCGGCCGCCTACGATCCGGCGCTCGCTCCGGAAATGTCGAGGCCGCCGGTATTGCCGATGCTCGCGGCCGTGACCGAGTTCAAGTCCTCGATCGATGAGGAGGCCAGGCTTCGTGCGCTGGAGGTTGGTCATTACAGGCAGCAGCGCGCAGCGCTGGCCGAGGTGGCGCAGCGCATCTGGCGCGATCCGGCCACTTCGCTTTCGACGATCGAGGACCTTCTCACCAAGGGCGTGGATGGCGAACGTGTCGCGCGGGCGATTGCCAACGAGCCGTCCGCCTATGGGGCTCTGCGCGGTTCCGATCGGATCCTGGACCGCCTGCTGGCGCCCGGAAAGGAACGCAAGGCGGCCGCGCAGGCTCTTGGAACAGTCGGTGCGAGGGTCCGTTCGATGGGGCAGGCCTGGCGGACGGCACTCGATGCGGAGAAGACCGCGGTCGAAGCCGACAGAAACCGCATGAGCGTGCCGGTGCCCGGATTGTCGCGGCGCGCCGAGACGGAACTTGCGCGCCTCACGGCCGCCGTCGGGAAATCGCCGAAGGCTATGACATCGCTCGTCCGCGGGCTCGACGCTTGCGTGCGGGCGGAGTTCGCGGCCGCGAGCAAGGCGCTTGATGCACGGTTCGGGCCGAATGCCGTTGGGCGCGGAGACAAGGCTGTCATCGATCGCGTGCCGGGGGCGCAGCGCAAGATCTTCGAGGCAATGCAGCCCAAGCTGAAAGTGCTGCAACAGGCAGTTCGCGCCGACCGTGCGCAGGACATCATCGCCGAGCGCCAGATGCGGGCGCTCAGCCAGGCAAAAGGCATTAACAGATAACGACAGATGAAAGGGTCGGCCTGACCGATCCGGCTGACGACCATTCAACTGGGTTCCCGGCCAAGCACGCCGCCTGCACGGAAGCGACCGTCGGCGGCGAGATGCTCCGGCAATGATTTGGGCGAACGCCCCGGACTCAAATTCGTCCGGCTTGTTCTTCTGTTTAGCGGCAGCCTCTGCCTTGCGGTCTCCACCAGCGGGGCGACGGCAGCACCCCACTGGGTGCCCTTTGCCAAAGTGCGCTCCAGCCGCTCGACGCAACGGGCAAGTGACTCAAGTTGTTGAGGCGATAGCCAGAATGACAGCTATGGCTATCAACAATGGTCCCATCCATTTGAAATGAGCGACTAGGCTTGTGAGCCAAGCGTTTTGGTTGCCCTGATTTGAAGTCGGAAAGGGCAGGTATCCGCAGCCTACCACTGTCATCCACAGTCCAGCGCAGAGCATAATGAATTCATCGATGTAGGTTGCGATCATCAGTTGTTTCCTCAGCTATATTTCTCGAAAAGGCGATCCAACAGCTTAACCACAGAAAGGCGAAATATTGCTTGAGCCGCGGAAATCCAAGGCCTTTTGAGGTGACATTTTTAGAGTGGTCCATGTTTGTTGTTAGTTTTCCGGTTCAGTTTGTGATGTTGATAAGGAGAACTACCGATGAAGAAACCTCGTTTTTCTGTTGCGCAGATTGTCTCAGTGCTGAAGCAGGCGGAGTTTGGCCTGCCGGTTGCCGATCTGATCCGGCATGTCGGCATATCGGAACAGACGTTTTACCGCTGGAAGAAGCAGTATGCAGGGCTTGAATCCGATCAGGTGCGGGAACTCAAACAGGTTCTGGAAGAGAACGCGCGGTTGAAGAAACTGGTGGCGGAGCTGAGTTTGGACAAAGCTGTTCTGCAGGATGTTCTGTCAAAAAAGTTCCCGGGCCAGCGCTCATGAAACAGGTTGTTGCCTATGTGACGGCATATCACGGCTACAGCGAGCGCCGGGCCTGTGCTCTGACATGCCAGCATCGTTCAACCCAGCGCAAACCCAGCCGGCGTGATCCTCGAACGGAGCTTCGCCAGCGCATGCATGAGATTGTCCGCACGCGCATTCGTTATGGGTACAGACGTGTTCATGTCATGCTGCGGCGTGAAGGCTGGCCTGCAGGCCGCAATCTGATCTATCGGCTTTATCGTGAGGAAGGTCTTGTTTTAAAAACGAAAAGACCGCGTCGCCGGAAGATGGCGACGCACCGGGAAGAAAAGGTCCTGCCTTTGAAACCCAATCAGGCATGGGCATTGGACTTTGTTCATGACCAGCTCACGAACGGACAGAAGATCCGCGCATTAACAGTTGTCGATGTCTTTACCCGGGAAGCTTTGGCGATCGAAGTCGGCCATCGTCTGCGGGCAGAACATGTGGTCGACGTGCTCAATCGATTGAGCCGTTCCCGCAAGGCTCCGGAACGGCTTTATGCCGATAATGGCAGTGAATTCACGGGCCGTCTGGTTGATCTTTGGGCCTATCACCACAAGGTCCAAATAGACTTCTCGCGCCCAGGCACGCCGACCGACAACGCCTTTATTGAAACCTTCAATGGCTCATTGCGGGACGAGTGCCTGAACCTGCATTGGTTCGAAACGATGTCCGAAGCAAAGACCCGGATTGAGGACTGGAGAAAGGAATATAATGAGAGCCGGCCTCACACGGCCCTTGGCTATTTGACGCCAGCAGAATATGCTGGTGGAGCAAGAACTTCGATGCCCTCAAAGGCTCGAATCCAAGCTGGAGGCTAACGCCAGGCCTGGACCACAATTCCCAAGCACTTCACTTTGAGATGGGCTCTCTAGCCTCGCTGGACCACCAGAAAAAGAGCGACGATCAAGAGCACGAAAATCCCGGCTGCGGCCGCTGCTATACCTAATACAGCGAGCCATGTCCGCACATCGCGGAAGCTTGGTCGCTGGCCGTCGGCCGTCTTTGTGCCGAGAAACGCCAAAGCGCCGAGAACAACCGGGGTACCCCCACCAACGGTCATCGCCAATGCGCCCTCAGGAGCAGTTGTCCGCCAGATCATCCCAAACAAATAAACACCTGCAATCGTTCCAACAACGAGAGCCCCAAGAATTAGAAGAATGCGCATTGTATGACTTTCGACGACACAGATATTGTAGGCGAGTATGCACAGCTATCGCACTGGTTACGGTGATACAGCGCCAACTTTGCAAAACTTGCGAAGAAGCAGAATAATTGCCCCAATGTTTCCTGTGCGGGCCGTCCCACCTCAGTGCATTGCTAAGTCACGTGCGGCAATATCCTCATTGCGGATTCGCTCAAAAATATCGAACCAAAACCGATAATCAGCAGTGCGGCCATCGCCACGCGCGGCCAACGCGCACCAGGCTGCTGCTAGGCTCGCATTTTTTCCATACAGTGACCTGGCGGCCGTCACGGCCGCATCTGCATCATGGGTGTCCCAAACCGAGTTGGCATTATCGGTCAGTGACGAAGTACATCTAAACATGTCGGGCTCCCGCTTGAAGCCGGCAGATTTTCTCGATTGCCGGACGTTCTCCATCACGGTTGCGTGAGACACGTCAGGGAATTAGCCCTGTTCGTTGCGTGTCGTCCCTGGCGGTCGAGGTGTTCAGCCGCTCAAACGCGGAAGTGGGTACAATACCCTTTGCTTTACGATGTTCAATTTCAGGTCCAAGGCAGACGAAACGGTATTTCGCAAGGCCGCGGAACGCGTATAATGTGGTCCTCCTTGTAAAATATAACTTTTAACACACTACATATTAAGATATTTTGTTGCAACAAAATATGAATTGCCATTGAAACGTTTAAATTTCTCTGACATTTCAAGCCAAACAGGAAGGAAAATATGTCTCGTTTGATGTTGATCTGTTCGCGCGATGCAGAGTTCTGTCTGGTAATAAAGCATATATTTGAAGGCGATAATTTTGAATGTGAAATAGCTGAAACCATCGAAGAGGCAGTCACACTTGCCGAAGCCCGCGATATCTCGGCAGTTATTCTTGATAGTCAGCCGAATTCAAGCCTTGCACCTGGAATTTGCTCCGAGCTCAAGTCAAACGAAACTGCAAGGGGCGTGCCCATTATCGGAATTGCCGCACCTGGATGCCAAGACTGCTACTTTGAACTGCTTAAAGCCGGTGTCGATGAAGCTTTTTTGCGTCCGATCGCACCTCAGTGGCTACATACCTGTCTGCATTCGATGCTCCTGCGTCAACCGGTCACGATCGGCTTCGAACCGGAAGATGGGGACATTATTTTGTGTGGGACTATCAGAATACTGGCAGACAAGCACCGCGTCGAAGGAGCCGATGGCAAAGATATTCCGCTCAGTCCCATAGAATTCAAGATTTTATGCGAGATGTCGAGACTGCCTGGCCGGGTCTTTAGTCGAGAAGCGCTGATCCGTGCCGCATGGCCAAATAACATAAATGTTGAGCTGCGAACGGTAGACGTTCACATTGGAAGATTGCGAAGATCACTTTTAAAAGAAACCGGTAAGCATCATATTCGTACGGTGCGCTCAGCAGGATATTCGATGGATAATTTGATATAAGAATAGTAATATCTAGTTTTATAGTTAAAGTTTTTTTGTTAATATTCTGAAATAAGGATAGATTAAAACGTATGTTGTTGAGTATGTTATAAAATATTCACATAATTTCTTTAGAAGTTTATAGCAGTTTGTCTCCCATCCCTCGATTATGTATGCGGTAGCTGCCTTATAGTCCGAGGTCGCGACCAGCCCGGTGCGCGTGTTTTCATGGATATGCGCATGCTCGTCAACCAATTCGGGGGAAGACATGGCAGACCAACAAAACGATATGCTGCAACCAGCCTCGCGTCATCGCAATACAAAGAAGCTGGTTGACTACGCTGAACCGTATTTTGCCGCGGCACATGTTGCAGGATTGATGGCCGTTTACGCCCGACCGCTCGCCGGCAGGGCGGTGGAGTTATCGACTGGCCAGGGTAAAGGCCGCCGGATTGTGGATTTTGTCCGGTGTTCCTACCTTGGCCTGGACAACCATCCTAAAATTATTGAAGGCGCACTGAGCGCAATACAAGAATCTGGCGCCTTGCATTGGTCATGTGCCCGCACGCGTCTCAATTTTGAACTGCTCGGACAGCTTGAAGAAGCGCTGTCGAGTCTTTTTTCCGCACATGTCATCGCCTATTCAACGGTGCTTGCAGCCAATATGGGCGCATTGCCCCTATTGGCTTCCGGCCATCTTACAAATGACAACCGGCCCATCATGGTCTTCGACCGTTTGGCGCACGCAACTCTTGCATTTCATAAAGGAACAATTGCCGAGGAAACAGAAGTTCGAACAATCGAGCACAATGATCTGGATGCGCTGGAGACGATATGCCGTGGAAATCGCTGTGTCGTCTACATATGCGATGGGGTCTATTCGATGGGAGGGGCGGCGCCTCTCGAACAACTGCTTGAACTGCAAGCGCGGTATGATCTTTTCCTGTATGTTGATGATGCCCATGGAATTTCCCTGTTTGGCGAAAGGGGAGAAGGTTATGCGCGTTCGCACATCCCTGGCGCACTTGGCGAGCGGACAATTATTGCTGCGTCCCTTGGCAAAGGGTTTGGTGCATCGGGCGGTATATTAATGTTGGGCACGCCGCGTCAGGCTGAGCTTTTTCGGCGATTTTCACTGCCACACGCATTTTCCGCCTCGCTCAATCTGGCAGCAATTGGCGCGGCCATGGCCTCTGAGACCTTGCACCGCTCGAGCGAACTGAACGTGCTGCAAAAACGGTTGCGAGAAAGAACCAGGCTCCTGGATAGCCTATTTTCTACGCCGATCACCCGCTCTGACTTGCCTATAAGGATGATGGAAATTGGCGACGAGTTGGCAACGATCGGGGCAGCGAGACTCATGCTGGAGCAGGGTTTTTACACGTCGGCCATATTCTTTCCGACAGTCGCGAAAGGAAGAGCGGGGCTTCGTATCTGTCCGACAGCGGGTCATACAGAAGCGGAAATCAATGCGCTTGGCAAAGCCCTTGTCCAAATGGCGGCTGCAAGTCTGGTGAACAATCCGCATCGCTTGTAAGGGCTGTTTCAGCCGTATCCAGCAAAGGGGAAAGACCTTGTTGATTGAAACCAGACGGCTTTATTTGCGCCCTGTGCGTTTATCTGACGGGGCCGACCTCTATTGTCTTCACTGCGACCCTCTTGTGGTGCGGTTGACATCAAATGGCACTGCGATGTCGAGAGCCCAGTCAGATGAACGGTTGGCACTCTACCTGCGCGAATGGCAAGAATATGGTTTCGGGTTTTTCATCGTTTATGAAAAGGGAACAGGAGGTGATCTCGGCTTTGTCGGCCGCTGCGGCTTGCGCTATTTTGATGAGGTGAGTGTTGAAATCGGATATTGCTTTACCGCACTGGCCTCAGGCAGGGGACTGGCGACGGAGGCAGCCGAGCAGATTGTCCATCTTGCTTTTTCACACTTTGAGATAGACAAGCTGGTCGGCTTGGTGAGGCCTGCCAATACGCAATCTTCACGCGTCCTGGAGAAGCTTGGTTTTAATTACGCGGCTACGACCGTTCATCGCAGCGTCGAGTATCGCCGGTACGAACTACAGGCGCCAACCGCATGAAACGGAACATCGCTAGATCGTACTTCTCATGCAAAGGTTTGAGTTCTAACGTCGACATCAGCGCTATCATGTTCTGGCCAAAAGCGAGCTTTTCGGTAGGTCAATGAGCCTTTGGTATAGTAGCCAACGCCCGGGCTGCGGACAAGAAGAGGAGTGGCCCGTCCCGCAAAGTTGAGCTTGAAATGATAGCCGGATTTCACAACAAGGAAGTCTTGCCCATGAATATCAATGCCTTGACTGGTAAAGACTGCGGGATCGTGGCTGAAAGCCGGTTTTGAGGTGACAACAACGCTCAGACGCTTGTCAATCAGAATCGTGGCTGTTGGGCCCAACGCACTCGGTTCTCCTCCTTGAAACGGACCGTCAAGAATAAAGTTGCCATCACTAAGATTGATGACCTGTCCTTTGATGGAAAGAGGTTGAAAGCTTGGGGTTATCTTGCCGCCAAGCTGAAGGGAGATCGATTGACCCAAGCCAACTTGGAAAGCGCGTTCGACCGATTGGGGATCCGTCACAGGAATGGCGCCGCGCAGTTTGGCTGACCCGTCCAGCGCGGCTTTGAGGATCGCAGTACTGTCACCCGGGGCGCCGGCCAGGACACGATCCCCCATATCTGCCAAAACAAGTGGAAGTGGATCACGTCTCGCGGCAACCATCGATAGCGCATCATCAATGGACTTGAGATCATCTTGGAAGCGATCGCGTTTGTGCCAGAAGGCTTCGACGAGTGGAACGGCGATCTCGCTGCCCAAACTTTTACCATTCGTAAGCACCACGGCAGCTTGGCCGATATCGGCGTCATCTGAATACCGGAACACATTGAAAAGCGAGATATCCCAGATGGTTTCGTCTGTGTCGGCAAGCCGTCTGGCTTCTTGATGAATTTCGAAAAGAGGGCCCGTCGCCGTTTCCGCTGCTCCAGGCAGGATCATCGAAATTTTGGCCATCGTCGTTACGGGACGCAAAATACCTTCCACAACGGCCAGCAAACAGTCGGCAACCTTCTGCCCGCATTCGACAACATCGGAATGCGGATTCTCCTTGCAGGCAATACATATATCTACGGCTTCAAGCATTGTTGGCGTGACATGAGCGTGCAGATCAAGGCCAATGCCGATTGGAATGTCGTTGCCCAGACTGGCGCGCAAACATGCGAGTAGATCACCCTCAGCGTCGTCAAGCTTCGTCGTTGCCATCGCACCGTGAAGTTCCAAGGCAATGGCATCGGGTTTGTGGAGTTTGACGTCGGCGATCAGCTTTGCTTTGACGTCCTCATAGAAGGCATGATCAACAAGTCCGCTTGGCGCGGCTATTGCTGATATGCTGGGAATAACACGCACATGCGGCCGCCCCTGCAGGCGCGTGACGATGCCTGAAAGGGTTGACCTGGATGAAGCGACGGTTTTGAGAAGTGTTTCGCCCTCAACAATTTGAAAGTCGCCGCGCATGGTGTTGTTGGGATTGAAACCATTTGACTCATGCCAGAGGCGTCCAACCAAAACGCTGACTGTACGGTTGTTCATTTTTCATATCTCCCTCATCTCGTTTGTGGTTTCACTGGATCCAGGCATTCCAGCGCTCCAGCATTTCGGCTGCATTTTCATTGATCCATTTGGCGTCTGGTACGACAATATAGTCTTTGATTTCCTCAGGACTGGGCATGCTTGCACGCGCTCGCGGCGACATCATTTCAACAGCAATACTGGAGGGAGGGGTGCATGACAGTGCCTCACACACGTTTGCCTGCGCCTGAGGCGAATTCAGCCAATAGGCGAGAAGCTTGAATGCATTTTCCTGGTTGGGCGCATTTTTGATCAGTGCGATACGGTCTGCGACAAGGAACGAGGCCTTATAGGTCCAGGAAATCGGCTGGCCTTCACTCTTCAGCGCTTGGGCGCGTGTAAGCCAAATTTGCCCCAAGGCATAGTCGCCAGTGCGAAACCCTTGAGCGCTTTGATCTCCGCTCTTCCACCACAATGAGATTGCCGGACGTATATGTTCCAGCTTGGCAAGGGCGCGATCTATATCCAGTGGGAAAAGTGATTGACGGGGTACCCCATCGGCAAGGAGTGCTGCAGCCATGACGCGCCAGGGATCATCAAAATTCGGAAATGACCGACCGCCGGGAAAACGCTTGGTGTCCCACATATCGGACCAGCTTTCGGGAGCTCTGCCGTCAAATGCGTCGTTGCGAAACGCCAGCAGCGTGGCATTCGACAACAATCGAACGCCGGCTGCGACACAAGCATCGACGGGTAAATCCTTGCGTTCAGAAAATTGCCTGCAAAAGGAACTCAAGTCTTGAGCCGATTGGCGATGTTGTTCGGAGCTTGCCTGGATTTCTCCCTGCAAATAGAGATCCCACGTTACGTTGCCGGCCAGCACCATTGCGGCGGCCTTGGCGCGCATTTGTGTATTGGACCCTGCCACAGTAACGACGGTTATCCCGGTTTCTTTGGTGAAGGGATCAAACCAGGCCTTGCGCAGTGCCTGTTCATAGGCACCACCGGTTGTTGCAATGATCACTTGGCCATTTTCCGCTGCCTTGCTGTCAGCCATTGCGCAAAATGTCAGCCACGTTCCGAACAGCGCCCGCCGCCATCTTGCCCCCGATGACCTCATTCGTATTGTTGATAGCATCGACGATTTCCTTTCGTTTGGCTGGAACCGGAATGAATGAGAACCGCCTCAACCGTTCAGCGGCGTTTTGTCAGATGGATGAGGCTCATCAACAGGAAGGAGACTGCGACCAGTCCAGTTGATATGGCCGCAATGACCGGTGTCAGGTTGAAGTCGATATCTTCGAACATTTTGCTGCTGATCGTTTTGCCTCCGACGTCCGACAAGAAAAAAGCCACTGTCGCCTCGTCGAACGAGGACAGGAAAGCAAACACGGCACCGGTCGAAACGGCCGGTAAGATGTTGGGAAATGTGACGTGGAAAAAGGTTTGCATCCGATTGGCACCACAGCTCATCGCTGCACGTTCGAGTGCGGAATCAAACCGTTGCAATGCCGCCATAACGCTGATCACGACATAGGGGACAGCAAGCACCGTATGGGCAATCAGAAAACCAAGGAGATTGCCGGTCAAATGCAGCGGTGCAAAAACCAGATAAAGTGCAACACCGAACACAACGTGCGGAATAATCAGGGGGCCGAGGACGAAAGCCTGGATCGCGGACGTCCCCGGTAGATTGCCGCGCACCAGAGCGATAGCCGCCAGTGTTCCTACGAAGGTCGCTGTAACTGTTGTCGCCAAGGCGATTTTGACGCTGAAGAATGTCGCCGCCATCCAAGCAGGATCGCTGATATATGCCTGATACCAGCGTAAACTTATTCCGGTAGGCGGAAACTCTATATAAGAAGCCGTACCAAGTGAAATACCAACCACGATGAGTGTAGGCAGCACCAGAAACAGCAGAATCAGTCCGATTGTGAAGTTCGCGGCAAATATCATTGCCACTTGGCGACCTGGTGCACCGCCAGAACCTATCGAGGCCGCCACACCTGTGTGGTCATCACGATCCGGCATTATGCCTTGTTCAGTTGACACCGTGAAACCCCCTGTTGGTTGCAAGTACCCGCCTGAAAACGAGAACGAGAAGTAATGTCAGAAGCAGAAGCACGGTTGCGAGCGCTGCGGCGAAGGGCCAGTTTAAAAGAACCGCTACCTGTTGGCCGATCAACGTTGCCGCCATCAATGAGCCGGGCCCGCCGACGAGCGCTGGCGTCACATAAAAGCCCAGGGCCAAAATGAAACAGATGACACATCCGGCAAATACGCCTGGCAAACTCAAGGGCAGTGTAATGCGAAGAAAAGCTTCGGCAGGGCTGGCTCCAAGGTTACGTGCCGCCTGTACATACTCGCTTGGAATCGAACGCAACGTTGCAAAGACGGGCAGGATCATGAACGGCATGAGAACGTGCGTCATAGCAAGCATGACGGCACCATCCGTATAAAGAATCTTGAAGCCAGTATCACTGATGCCGGTTGCTTTGAGGGCGCGATTGATGACGCCGTTGCGCTGTAGCAGAACAATCCAGGCATAAGATCGTACAAGGACGGGAGACCAAAGCGCAACCAACACGCACCCCGTCGCAACTGTTGCAAGTCGTCCTTTGATGCGCGCCATCGCATAAGCGACGGGATAGCCCAGAAAGAGGCTCGCTGACATGACGACAAATGCCACTTTTGCCGTTCGGAGCATAACTTCAAGATAGAGCGGCTCAGCAAATATTCGTCTGTATTGGGAAAAATCGAGGTTGGGGCTGAAAAGGCTAAGTTTTACCAGATAGCCGATCGGATAGACGAAGCCGAGGAACAATAGAATGAAGAGTGGCAGCAAGAGCGCCAGTGCCACGACAGGCGAATAGTGGCTGGAGGACTGTGGAACAAACCAGCGTTGTCGCATTGGGGGTTCCATTTTCATTGAATGTTTGCTGGTTCCAGACATGTCAATCGTTCCTTGTTGTCAGAAAGATTTGCAGTGCACCGTCGTCGGGAACCAGAGCGACGGCGTCACCAACTCGATCGAACGGCAAAGGGTCGGCTGCCGAGACATGTACATGCAGGAGAGGATTTCCTCTTGACGCGACCCGGACAAGAATGGTGCGAAAAGCACCCACGAAAATACTTCCCTCAATGTGCCCGGCTATGGCGTTTTTTGCCTGTTCCGGCTGGACGAGTTTCAGCCTTTCGGGACGTACGGCGACACGAACCAAGTCGCCGCTTTGCAAGGGTGCCTGTATCGTGCAATCCTGCGACGTCATTGTGATTATGGATGTGTCCGAAAGGCGAATGGCGGCCAGACCTGCTTCACATCCAAGATACTCAGCTTCAAGGAAGTTCATCTTGCCTATAAACTCAGCGACAAAAGTCGTTTGCGGGTGTGTGTAAAGCTGCAGTGGGCTGCCGACTTGAGCAATTGTGCCATTTGTCATGACTGCGACGCGATCAGACATTGTCAGTGCTTCATCCTGATCGTGCGTGACGTAGATGACGGTCGCACCGACTTGTTCCTGAAGCGTTTTGATTTCAAGCTGCATGGCTTCTCGCAAGTTCTTGTCGAGGGCGCCGAGCGGTTCGTCCATAAGAAGCACGGGCGGCTCAAAAACAAGCGCGCGGGCGAGGGCGACACGTTGCTGCTGTCCACCTGATAATTCGTTCGGATATCGCTTATCCAGACCGTCAAGGTGAACGAGCTGCAGTGCGTGCGTCACGCGCCGGACAATCTCATCGTTTCCAAAGCGCCGCATGCGCAGGGCAAAGCCGACATTCTGTCCAACCGTCATGTGCGGAAACAGTGCGTATTTCTGGAACACCATGCCAATATTGCGGCGATGAGGCGCAAGAAATGTTACATCTTCATCGCCGATTGCAATCGAACCTGAATTGGGTGTCTCAAAGCCGGCAATCATTGTCAGCAGCGTTGATTTGCCTGAACCTGATGGGCCGAGAATTGACAGGAACTCACCACGTTTGATCTCGCACGATACATTGGCGACCGCCAAAGTTTGATTGTATTGTTTGCGCAGCCCCTTGAGGGTAAGCGAGCGTCCGATCATTCCTGTCTCCTTCTTCCAGCATGTTTGATCGCCTTGTCGTCAATATGGGGCGGCTGAGCAGAGCGTGCGGGCGGTCTAATTTCGGATGGTTCGTATTCATCGGCGAATAAATGAGACCAAAACGTCATCTCGGACCGGCTTGTCTGTAAATTTTTACTGGCCAAAGCGACGGAGGTATCAGAACGTGGTATGACGAAGTGATGTCACACAAATGTTGCATCACATGATTTCGTCATTTTGATGCAACAAAATATTCACAATGTCAACGCAGGGAAAATCGAAATGAGTGCATCGCCGGAATTAGAGGGCGCGGGCAGGCAGCAGGCTCGCCTCGGTGATATTGCTTACGACACGCTGAAGGAGCGTTTGATCCGGGGGGCGTTCAAGCCCGGGCATAAGCTCACTGTTCGCGCCGCAGCGCAGGCGCTTGGGGTGAGTTCTACCCCCGCGCGCGATGCGATTAACCGCCTGGCACTGGAAGGCGCGCTTGTCTATACGGGTCCCAAAACGGTCATCGTGCCATTCCTTGATGCGCGGTCGCTCGAGGAAATTACGTTGATCCGTCTGGCGTTGGAGGGATTGGCTGCCGAAAAGGCTGCCGCGCATGGTACGGCGCAAATTGCGACAGAGCTTGAAGCAATTCAAGCGCTGATCAATGCCGCCCTTGATGAACGGCGTTACACGGATGCCCTTTGGCACAACAAGGAATTTCATTTTCTCATCTATCGGATGGCGGATATGCCTCACTTACTGAGCATCATCGAGCCGCTTTGGCTTCGAATAGGTGCATCTTTCAACAACCTTTACCCTGAGTTCGCGGAAGCCAAATACGGCGTTCACAATCACCGCGCTGCGATTGAAGCGATAGCCGAGCGTGACGGTTCCAGTCTGCGTGCCGCGATAGAAAGTGATATTCGCGACGGATTCCGAAGACTGAAAAAGGCAAACTATCCCGACAAAATGCCCTAAAATTATCCATTCGCGACATTTTTGTTGCATCATCGTCATATTCATGCTTTTTGTTGCAACAAATGAGCAAGCGTGAGAATGCGCATTGACGGGAGCCACAATCATGGTTGGCGAGGCTGTTAAACAAACAGGCGCTTTAAAACACCGCACTTTATCGGCACGTCTTTATCGACGCGGACTGCGGGTATTCCCCGATGGCACCACCAGAGCAACTGTAGAAAGGCACCCCGAACCGATCTATGCCGCGCGCGGAGAGGGGGCCTTTCTGATCGATGCCGACGGGCGAAAATTTCTCGATCTAAACAACAATTTCACGACGCTCATTCACGGCCATGGTTTCAGGCCAGTGATCAACGCCGTGAAGACGGCGCTTGAAAGTGGCACCTGTTTTGCCAATCCGACGGAAAGCGAGATCGCACTTGCCGAACTGCTCACGGGGCGCATTCCCGCTGTGGAGCGCCTCAGATTTGTCAACAGCGGCACAGAAGCGGTGATGTTTGCCATCAAGGCAGCACGAGCATTTACCGGCAAACCCGGTGTCGCGCGTATCGAAGGCGCTTATCACGGTGCCTACGATTGGGCCGAGGCCGGGCAGGGCAATGCGCCCTCCAATTGGGGTCCTAATGATAAACCGTCACCGGTACCAACCTATCGAGGCACACCAAAATGTGTCAGTGAAGATATGGTCGTATGCCGTTTAAACGATACTGCCGGTACGGAACGACGTCTGAGCGAGGCCGCGGACAGGCTCGCCTGCATTCTCATAGACCCGATGCCAAGCAGAGCCGGGTTATTGCGTCCAGATCCTAAATTTCTGGAGATGCTGATGCGCGTGGCCAAAAGGCACGATATTCTCATTGTTGCCGATGAAGTACTCAATCTGCGCCAGGGATTTCAGGGTGCCAGTGCCCGCCACGGGCTGAAGCCGGATATTGTCGCCCTGGGGAAAATCATCGGCGGCGGATTTCCCATTGGTGCAATCGGCGGACACAAAGAGATCATGGATGTCTTCAGCGCACTCAACGGAAAGCCATCTCTGCCGCAGGGCGGTACTTTTTCGGCCAACCCGATTTCCATGATCGCCGGTCACGTGGCGATGCAAGCCATGACACAAACAAGGTTCGACCAGCTCGAAGCAATGGGCGAACAGTTGCGAGAAGGGTTTGGCGCGGTCATCAGGCGCCGCAAAGCCGCGTTTTCTGTCAGCGGCGATGCTTCACTTTTCCGTATACATCCGAAACCGGCAATCCCGAGGGATTTTCGGCAAGCGTATATGGATGCAAAGGAAGCTGCGACAATGACAGGCCTTACCGCATTTTTTCTCGAGCAGGGAATCTTTCTGCCCAACGGAGCAGCGGCGTGCCTGTCGACCGTTATGACGCAAGACGACATTGAGAAAGTCATCAGAACCTTTGATGATTTCCTCAGTGTCATTCGTTGAACCTCACCCCGGGAAATGATGATGGATTGCAATAGTCAGCATACCGCTGCGAGTCGCATTGCACTCGCGCTCAAACGCCATGGCGTCACACACATATTTGCGCAAAGCCTACCGTCTGCCGTCATATTGGCCGCGGAGGAACTGGGGATTCGTCAGATCGCCTATCGCCAGGAAAATATGGGTGGCGCCATGGCAGACGGCTATGCGCGTTGCAGCGGCAAGATCGCCGTTGTCGCCGCTCAAAATGGCCCGGCTGCCACTTTGCTTGTTCCGCCCCTGGCAGAGGCATTAAAGGCAAGTATTCCTGTTGTTGCCCTTGTTCAGGACGTTGAACGCGATCAGGCAGACCGCAATGCGTTTCAGGAACTTGATCACGTTGCGCTTTTTCAGCCTTGCACCAAGTGGGTTCGAAAGGTCGTTGTTGCTGAACGGATCGATGATTATATCGATGCCGCGTTTACCGTGGCAGGATCGGGCCGGCCGGGTCCGACAGCTCTCATTCTGCCAGCCGATCTTTTGCGTGAGAATGTGCCTGAACCCACCTTTGCGCGAACCCTCGCATTGGGAAGTTGGCCGCTCGAACGTCCTCGTCCACAGGATTCCCTGATTTTGGAAGCGGCGGCGTTCATCAGTGCAGCCCGCGCGCCGGTAGTTATTGCGGGGGGCGGGGTTCATTGCAGTGGTGCATCAGCGGCGCTTGCCGCACTTCAGCAAGATTGCAGCGTTCCTGTTCTGACGACCAATATGGGAAAGGGGGCTGTCGATGAATACCATCCCCTTTCTGCCGGGGTGCTTGGCTCTTTGGTCGGACCCGGTTCTTTGGGCCGTCATAGCGCAGCTCTTGTTGCCGATGCCGACGTCGTGGTTCTTGCAGGTACCCGCACCAACCAGAATGGCACGGACAGTTGGCGTCAATTGTCGAAAGGTACAAAAATTATTCACATCGACATTGATCCTGCCGAGATTGGACGAACCTATGAGGCGCTGCGTCTTGCAGGTGACATTCGTGAGACATTGACGGTGCTTCGCTCAATCCTAATTGATGGCGACCTGACATTGCGTGCCCTGTCACGTCAAAGGGTGATCAACCAGATTGCGTCCTACTGGGACAATTTTGAAACGGATAATCGGAGCAATGCACTTTCTTCATCCTCCCCGGTGCGGCCCGAACGGATCATGACGGAGTTGCAGGCATTGCTTACGCCGCAAACCGTGGTCGTTGCAGACGCAAGCTATTCGTCAATGTGGGTGGCCGGACAATTGCGGGCCCTGGCGCCCGGTATGCGATTCATAACGCCCCGCGGTCTGGCCGGGCTCGGATGGGGTTTACCACTTGCCCTTGGCGCCAAAGCCGCGCGACCAAACGATCCGGTGATCTGCATTGTCGGCGACGGGGGCTTCGGCCACAGTTGGGCTGAACTCGAGACGATGGTGCGAGAACAACTTCCCGTGACGATCGTCGTGATCAACAACGGGATTTTGGGGTTTCAGCGTGATGCGGAAACAGTCAAGTTTGGCAAATACACCACGGCCTGTCATCTCGGCAATGTGGATCACACGCTTATCGCGCAGGCTTGCGGCTGCCCCTCAGTGCGCATCAGTGACCCTTCAGACCTGACCCGGCAATTGCAGCGTGGGTTGCAGGGTAAAAGCCCGCTATTGCTCGAAGTCATGACCGATCCGGGGGCCCATCCGCCACTATCCTTGTTTGCATCGATGGACAGGGTGGCGGCATAATGGACAGAATACAGTCGCGCGTTGCAGTCGTTACTGGTGGGACTACTGGCATTGGCTTTGAAACGGCCCGGTCCCTGTTACGTTCTGGACATCGGGTCGGAGTTTTCAGTCAGCGCGAGGACAATGTCATCGCGGCAAGCGCAGCCCTCGGCCAGGAATTTGGATCGGAGAATGTTTTTGCCCGCACCGCTGACATCGCAGATCCCCAGGCGATCACAGCTTTTTTTGACGAATTAAGGGCAGTATGGGCAGCGCCCACGATCCTTGTCTGCAATGCCGGAGTTTCGCCAAAAGGCGCAAATGGTGCCCTGCCATTTTCCGGTATAGCGCTCAGCGAGTGGAATGGAGTGATCTCCATCAATTTGACCGGCGCGATGCTATGCTGTCAGGCTGTGGTGCGAGATATGGTGGAAGCCGGATTTGGCCGCATCGTACTTGTCGGCTCGGTAGCAGCCCGCGGCCGCCCCAAAATTGCTGGGGCAAGTTATGTGGCCTCGAAAGCCGCGTTGTCCGGCTTGGCAAGGGCCTTGATCGAGCCGTACTCAAACCATGGAATTACGGTCAACCTTGTGGCGCCTGGGCGCATTTTGACCGACATGTCTGGGCCCGCCGATCGACCGTCAAATAAGGCGGCCCTTGAGCGGATTCCTTCGCGGCGTTTTGGAAAACCGGGGGAGGTTGCAGCGCTTGTCGCATTCCTTGCCGGTGAAGCTGCGGGCTTCATCAATGGCGCAACCATCGATATCAATGGTGGCGAATTTGTTGCTCCCTGACGTAGATCAAACTCGCGCACCTGTTCCAGGAAGTCACTTTCGGGAACCCATAAAATAGCTGCGGTTGATCGAAGGATGTCAATTTGATGGTGAAGCCAACAGTCGCAGTTTGTTCAAACGATCCTGAGCTCTATCTGCTTTTAAAATATGTTCTTGAAGCTGAGGGCTATGGAAGCGCCGTGGTGACAGAACTGTCGGAGATGAGGCGCATTTTTTGCGAAAACAGTCTCCATGCGATCATCGTTGACTGCTGCGACGATTATGACACTGCTATCGAATTATGTCGGCGGTTCAAATCAGAGGAGGCAACCGAACGTGTTCCTATAGCGGCGTTGTTAAGTCCCGATGATGCGCATCGGTTCGTCAAATTGATAAAGGCCGGTGTCGACGATGGCTTTGTCCGGCCGCTGATGCCAGATAAATTACTGCACTTTCTTCACGGGATCACTCCGGTTGATGATGATGTCCCGAAGTACCATCCTGAGCGCGCCGCTCAAATTTTGCGTCAAGGTGATTTCGAGATCAATCTCGACGCGCGTTGTGCGACCTTCAAGGAACGCAGGCTTGACCTTGGACCCATCGGATTTCGGCTACTTTGCCATTTGCTACATTATCCCAATTGCGTCCACAGTCGGGAAGAATTGGTCGGCGTTGTCTGGCCGGACAATGAAGGCGTCGATTTACGAGCGGTGGATGTTCATCTTAGCCGGTTGAGAAAAGCCCTGAAGACCGGTCGGGGCCGGCGTTGCCCTATAAAAACGGTGCGCTCGTACGGCTACCTCCTTGAGGTGTCAAGCGTACCCTAATGACATAGATCTGCTATGGGAACAGCCGGTCTATCTCTGCTGCCATTGGTTCGACGACGTTATATACCAGCCTCTTGTTTAAGCCTTTCCAGATGCTCCGTACAGATTGTCTCCACGAGGTTGTGGAGGATTGCAGTCTGCTGCCCGAGCCAGTTGAGGGCTTCCTCGCTGATTTCATAATGCTCTGAATAGCGAGCCTTCACATAGGCTTCGTTGATCGTGTTGAACCAGGCGCGATGCCGCTGTTGATCGCGCGGCCAGGCCTCGGCTAGGCGCCGGTCACGCCCTTCCGCCATTGTTCGCAGGAAATTCAGGTTGTGGGAAGGTGGGGCATAGTTAGTCAAGCTGAGCAAAGCGGTCGAATACAATCGTTCGATTGCTTGATGAGTGGCAAAGGCGGCGTCTTTTATCCAGTTTACATCATCTATCGATCGTACGATCTGATATGCAGCTGTTTCGAGAGATCGTTGTGCGTCGGGTAGTCTTGCAAAATGTTGCTTCGCTACCTTGTATTCTTCCAAAGGTGTGAGCGGCTTTGGCTCCGCCAATGGTTCGTCATCAAGCTCGTAAAGTACTATGCCTTCGCGGCGGATATCAGAGAAAAAATACTGGCCTTTTCGCAATGCCGTGTTCACCTCGCGCCGTGAATGGACGATGAAACCGACCTGCGTGTTGACACCCTTATCATGCAAAAGCCTGTCGGCGAATTTGTACCAATAGGTGGCAAAGTCAGTCAGTTTTCTGTTGTTGACGATAATCAACAAATCGTAATCCGAGCGATACCCCTTCATGGTGTGGGGTTCATCCACCCAATCGTTGCGGGCATAAGATCCAAACAGAATGGTTTTGAGAACGCGGCCCTTCTTCTTGAAATCAGCCGTTGTGTCTTTCAAGGAATCTTCAAATTCTTCCAGCATGATTTCGACAATGCGGCCAAGCTCGCGTTGTTTGCGTTCAGGCAGATGAGCGATGCTGGATTTCATCATGATGCAGTGCGCTTCCTTACAGGATTCTCAACACCCTCGGGCAGAGCCAGACTGCAAACCGGTCTGCCATGTTTACAGGTCATGATCAAGAGTCTTACCCAGGATAGCAGCACATCTCATGCCCGTCGCAAATCACCGGGACATCCTTAACTGAATTGCCGCGACATTCTTGGACATGCTAGCAAAAGCTGGCTACTCGGCTCTTGCCCGCGATCTTGACCTCAGGGTCCGCGGCCCTTCGATAAATGCCGAGGGCGTCTTGATGACCCTTCGCTTCGATCAGGAGGTCGAAGGGGACGGTATCGCGCTCCGTTCAGGCTTGGCTTCATCCCTTGAACATAAGCTCCACAATTAAACCAGCAGCTCGCCAACCTCATTCGTAAGCTTGTTGTAGGCAATTCACTAAACTTGCCTACAATAGAGCCCCAGTGGCAAAAGTTGATGAATTGCCAGTCGCCATTCAAACTATCTATGCGGACATGGTGCAGCGCGTGTGGACTGGAAACCTATCCGCGCTGACCGCTCAGGGAGGTTCGGCATATGACTTGCCACGTGGCGGCCGGTTTGTTGGCAGAAGGTTACGAGCCTTTGCATGGGCAATTCCGCCAAAGTGGTTGTGCGCAATCGCGTAGCTCGATCACGTCTGGAACTGCCAATTGCACCGCGCAGCGGTCGGAACGCAGCGGAGCGGAGAGGAGAACCCTTAGGGTTTCGCGCCAGGGCGGGGACTGCCGTATCGCACGCAGCGTAAGGATTGCAAACTGCCACTTTGGAACCGCATGAAAACACGGGTTTCGCGCCCCTCTTTCAGGCAGCTGCGCTCACATCAAACTCGAAATGGATGCGGTCATAGGGAAACTCGACGCCGCTATCGGTGCGGTCGATGACACCGGAATTTATCAAAGTGGTGATGTCTCTATGAACGGCCTGCACATCCCGATCAACGCGCCGCGCAACTTCGCGGATCGACAAAGCACCCTGTCCAGCAAGGGTCTTGACGATGGCGAGACGAGAGGGGGCAAGCACCCGGTGCATATCGTCATAACTGCCGAACTCTACCGAAGGAACCGCCTCGCCCGCCTTGCCCTCAAGGGCGAGCTTTCCCGCCGCAACAAAGCGGGCCTTAATATCGGCTATTGTGCTCAAATGTATAACCAATGTGTTCATGCGAGTATCCTTTCCATGTCAGCCAGGAAGGCATCGAACAAAGCTTCAAGCGATGTAAATTCGATGGCTTCTTCTCGGTCTCCGATGTACCGATGATCGCCTTTGCCCGTTCATTATCGCAGCGCAGAACGCATTCACTGTTAACGACGAGGGCCAGCCTGTACTTGAACCGATGTTCGCTACCGGGGGCCGGATCTGGCAATTCCCACAAAACAACCTCGAAAAACGTTGCATCATCGATATTTCTGCGCGTTCTTTGAATCAGCTTGGCCTTCATGTTGTTATCAATAACAACACGTCGGATCGTTGTCAATAATAACAACACCTCTTCCAACAAATCCGCTCTCAAAAAACCAACCGAGACGTTCGCTAATACTCGGCTCCGACTTCTGGCCTGCCTCGGCCAGCATGGCGATCATATCGACATGGCAGAGCAAGGAAATCTCGTAGCCGCGTGACCTCGTTTCCTCGATAAGGGGATTCAAGCGTCGGAAATTCTCCAAGGCAGGTGCCAAGCCAGATTTCCGGTTCGGAATTGTCATCATGCTCGACGGTAAAGCCTAATTGCCCGGCGAGTTGTTGTTACCACTTTCGCAGAATTGGTAATGACAGCGGTGACGAAACGTGATATTACCAATCTCACAAGAATGGTAATAACGACTATGCAACAGCTCGATCACACGTACCAGGTGCTTTATTCCGAACTGACCCAGCGTGCACTGGATGCATCATTCACCAGTGACTTTCCGATCCATGGCCGCTTTGTCTCGATGCAGAGCAGGGAACGGCGATACTGGTACTTTGACACGGCCAAAGAGGGGGGAGGGAAGCACCGTCGCTATGTCGGCCCAGTTGATGATGCGGAGATTACGCGTCGCGTCGAAAATTTCAGGGACTTGAAGGCGGATGCACGAGCACGTCGCAAGATCGTATCAACACTGGTGCGCGAGGCTTACCTTCCGCGCCCTGAACGGTTCGTTGGCGATGTCGTCGAAACCTTGGCAGACGCAGGCTTCTTCCGGTTGCGCGGTGTTCTCATCGGCACGGTTGCTTTTCAATGCTACTCGGCCGTCCTTGGCATGCGCCTGCCCAACACGGCACTGCAGACGGCGGATGCCGATTTTGCCCAGTTTCACTCCATCTCCGCCGCTGTCGGTGATGCGCTGCCACCGATCCTTGACGTACTGCGTAAAGTGGATCCGACATTCCGGGAAATTCCGCACCAGACGGACAGCCGTCAATCGACTAAATTCACCAGCCGTTCGGGTTACAAGGTGGAGTTCCTGACACCCAATACAGGCTCGGATCAACACAGTGGCAAGCCTTCGGCCATGCCAGCTCTCGGTGGTGCTGCTGCCGAACCACTACGCTTTCTGGACTTTCTCGTCCATCAGCCTGTACGTGCCACGCTGCTGCACGCATCGGGCGTATCAATTCTCGTGCCCGCGCCCGAACGCTATGCCGTTCACAAACTCATTGTCGGGTCGAGACGGCGCGCCGATATAGAAGGAACAGCCAAGAGCCGCAAGGATCGTTTGCAGGCGCAGATTTTGATGCAGGCCCTGATCGACTCCCGCCAGACGGAGGCCTTGGCCGACACATTCATGGAAGCCTGGGATCGTGGTGAGGCCTGGCGCGAGGCCATCACTACAAGTCTGAGCACGATGGAGGAATCTCTGAGAGGAAAGCTTGTGGCGAGCTTGGCTCAGGCGATCTCGGAATTGGGCGGCGAGCCTGATTGGTATGGCGTGGGTCAGGCTGGCTAACAGTTCCATAATATATCTTATGCGATCTTAATGGTGTAGCCGGGTGGGTTCAAGGATGAAGCGCGACTTGCAATAGATAACAATGGTTTATCCAATGCAAGGAATCGCCCGTGGAACGCACCTACTCCCAGATTGACATGGATGAACGCCGCAAGATCGCTCACTGGCGAACGGCAGGCGTCAAGGTCGACATCATTGCTGAAAAACTTGGGCGTCATCGCTCGACGATTTTTCGTGAGCTCAGGCGTAATACCTTCACCGACGTGCAAATGCCCGAACTTAACGGGTATTACTGTGTGACGGCGAACGACATGGCACGTGAACGACGTGCCAAGCTCCGCAAACTGGCACGGTTCGCGCATCTGCGCCAATCCGTGATCGAGCGCATTATTCATGGTTGGTCACCGCAACAGATAGCCGGTCGGATGCAGCTGGAGCAGCATCCGATTTGTGTGAGCCACGAGACGATCTACAAGTTCGCCTATTCACCGGACGGTCATGCGATCAAGCTTTGGCGGCACCTGCCGGAACACCGTGCCCGGCGGCGGCCGAGGCATGCCAGACGGCGTCATGGCCGCAGGTTCAGCCCGGACGTCAATATCCTGCACCGCCCGGATGTCGTGGCGACGCGCAAACAGTTTGGGCATTGGGAATGTGACCTCATCCAATTTCGCAAGAAATTCGGAAAAGCCAATGTGACGTCTCTGGTCGAACGCGTCAGCCGGTTTGCCGTGTTTCTACGCAACAACGATCGGCAGTCGAAACCTGTCATGGACGGTCTGATCCAAGCACTGCAATCCCTGCCCCATTTTGCCCGCCGCTCCATCACCTTCGACCGCGGCACCGAGTTCACTGACTGGCCCTACCTGCAGGCCGGCATCGGAACGCAAACATGGTTTTGCGATCCGCAGTCGCCCTGGCAGAAAGGCACTGTCGAGAACACCAACAGACGGGCCAGGAAATGGCTGTCGAGAGAGGTTGATCCGCTGTCGATCAGCGACCGTGATCTCACGGAAATCTGCAACAGGCTGAATTCCACACCGCGCAAATGCCTTGGCTACAAAACGCCAGCAGAAGTCTTCCGGCAAAAACTACTCGCGCAGAGACGGCGTGCGGGTTAGCTTCAAAAGCGTGCAAGTCGCGCTTGGCCGAGAACTCACAATGTGTAGAAGATTTCTCCGTTGAGCTACAGACAACCTGACAACGCCTCCTGGCATGGTAGCTCCAGCTAGTCGCCAATGACCACAACGGGCTCGTCCGATCTTGCGGTTTTGTCACGGGTCGCAGAACATCGCAAAGGACCATTTACGGGTATGTCCAAGGGCAAACCGGCGTTGGAAACCCCGCTTCAGCAGGAGGCTCTACCGTGAGCGCAATCTGATCGAGCGGTTTTTCTCCAAGTTGAAACACTTCCGATGCGTCGCCACACGCTATGACAAGCTCGGCGCTCAGGCCCTGCCCTGCCAGCCCGCTCCAAGCGCAAGCACGCTTCCCGGCCCGTGCACGGCGGCGAAGAACAAACCGGCTACAAAAGTGAAATGGTCGACGAAGAAGCCGAATTCGGCCTGGTTGCTGGCCCAGTGCGACGGGCCGTGGAATGAAAATCCGAGGAAGATGACGTAAACGGCCGCGACCATCGCCGCCGGAGTGAAAACGGCGCCGGTCAGGAAGGCAATGACCAGCAGCATTTCGAGGATCGCTGCGCACCAGGCCAGAAACAGTGGGAACGGGAAGCCGGCGGCGGCGATGTAGCTTGCCGTCGCGCCCATATCCATGAATTTGAAGAAGACAGCCATCAAAAAGACAGCGGCGAAGATAATGCGGGCAATGAGAATGGCGGCAGTCTGTCAGGCCGTTTGAGCGTTTTCCATGATGAACCTCCGGGTTGAAGCGGTTGACGCTGCAAGGACGGCCAAGATAGGGAGATTCCGGCAGGGCTGGG
Source organism: Phyllobacterium sp. T2-21 (assembly GCF_055378485.1). NCBI lineage: Bacteria > Pseudomonadati > Pseudomonadota > Alphaproteobacteria > Hyphomicrobiales > Phyllobacteriaceae > Phyllobacterium > Phyllobacterium sp. T2-21. Next base: position 349,987 of record NZ_AP027916.1, read on the forward strand.
AAAATTTGTTTTGCCGGGACGATCGCCTGCATGCGGCATGGCCCACGACGCCATGCCGCTGCCGGCCTGTTCAGCCCGCCGAACGGGGTGCCGCGGTTGCGTTCAACGCATCACCGAGGATGACAAGCGCGTCGTCCAGGGTCCCTTCGGATAGGACCAGCGGTGCGAGAAAACGCACCGTGTTGCGGTGAACCCCGCATTTGATCACCAGAAGGCCGCGCTCGCGTGCCGCATCCACCACCCGCTGTGAGCGATCCGGATCCGGCGTCTTGCTGCTCCGGTCGGTGACGAACTCGATGGCCTGCATGAAGCCGAGGCCGCGCACGTTGCCGATTGCGTCATGCCGTCTGGCAAGGTCTTCAAGACCGGCTTGCAGTTTCGCGGCGAGCGTCCGCCCATGTTCGAGCAGGTCGTCCTCAGCGAAGGCATCGAGAACCGCGAGCGCGGCGGCGCAGGAAATGGCATTGCCGCCATAGGTGCCGCCAAGACCGCCCGGCGCAGGTGCGTCCATTATCTCCGCCCGCCCGACGACGCCAGAAAGCGGAAAACCGCCGGCAAGGCTCTTGGCGACGGTAACGAGGTCCGGCTGTATGTCGGAATTCTCGAAACCGAACAGAGTACCGGTCCGGCCGAAGCCGGTCTGGATCTCGTCCGTGACCAGTACGATGCCGTGCCGTGTCGAAATCTCGCGCAAGGCCTGCATGAAGTTCGCCGGCGCGGGCAGGAAGCCGCCGTCACCCTGCACGGGCTCAATGAGGATGGCCGCCACGCGATCGGGCGCTGCCTGCGTCGTGAAGACGTCTTCCAAGGCCCGCAGCGCGACCTCTGTGGTGATGCCGCGATAGGGATCGGGATAGGCGGTGTGGTAGATTTCCCCGGCGAAGGGGCCAAAATTCTGCTTGTAGGGCTGGGCGAAGCCAGTCAGGCTCGCGCCGAGCAGAGTGCGGCCGTGGAAGCCGCCGCGGAACGCGATCACACCGGGGCGGTTTGTATGGGCGCGGGCGATCTTGATGGCGTTTTCCACCGCCTCCGCGCCGGAAGTGAAGAATGCCGTCTTGTAGCGTTCGCCCTTTCCGACCAGCCCGTTCAGGCGTTCGGCAAGCGCGATATAGGGTTCGTAGGCGGCAACCTGGAAGGCAGTGTGCGTGACCCGCTTGAGTTGTTCGGCGACGGCGGCCACCACGCGAGGATGATTGTGGCCGATATTGAGCACGCCAATGCCGCCGACGAAATCGAGATAGCGGCGACCTTCCCGGTCCCAGACATAGGCCCCCTCTGCCCGGTCGATGACGATCGGATGGACCGTCAGCACGCCGCGGGGGATGTTGTTCGTGCGCGCCGCCAGTAGTTCCTCGGTTGTTCTTTCGCTTGCAGCCATGCTGCTTCTCCTTGAACGAATGTTGAGAATTGAAATGAGGGATCGTCTCAGCCGAGGCCGGCCATGTGGAAGGTCTTTGCTTCGAGGTATTCCTCAACACCTTCCCGCCCGCCCTCGCGGCCGAGGCCCGATTGCTTGACACCGCCGAAGGGAGCGATCTCCATCGAGATGGCGCCGGTGTTGAGGCCGACTATGCCGAATTCCAACGCCTCGCCGACACGCCAGGCGCGTTTGAGGCTCTCCGTGTAGAAATATGCGGAGAGGCCGAAGGGGGTGCCATTGGCGATCGCAACCGCCTCCTCCTCATTCTCGAAGCGGAAGAGCGGGGCGACAGGGCCGAAAGTCTCTTCGCCCGACAGTTCCATGGCTGTTGTCGCCCCGCCCAGCACGACCGGCGCCACATATTGCGAGCCTGCCGGCAGCGTGCGTGGTTTCGTCAGGATCGATGCGCCCTTGGCAAGGGCGTCGCTGAGATGACGGTTGATCTTGGCGACGGCCGCCTCGTTGATCATCGGGCCGATGGAGACGCCGGCCTGCCTACCGTCGCCCACGGTCATGGCGTCGACGCGGGCAGCGAGTTTCTGCGCGAAGGCATCGTAGACGCCGGCCTGGACGAGGATGCGGTTGGCGCAGACGCAGGTCTGGCCGCCGTTGCGGAACTTGGAAACGATCGCTCCCTCGACCGCGGCATCGAGATCGGCGTCATCGAAGACGATGAAGGGGGCGTTGCCGCCGAGTTCCAGTGAGAGCCGCTTCACATTGTCGGCCGAGCCGCGCATTAGCAGCGAGCCGACCCGGGTCGAGCCGGTAAAGGAAATCTTCCGCACCGTCTCGTTCCGCATCAGTTCCTCGCCAATATCCGCCGGCATGCCGGTGACGACGTTTATGACGCCGGCGGGAATGCCAGCGCGCTCTGCAAGGGCGCAGAGCGCGATGGCCGAATACGGAGTGAATTCAGAGGGTTTTACGACCACCGTGCAGCCGGCGGCGAGCGCCGGCGCGACCTTACGGGTAACGAGGGCGCTCGGGAAGTTCCAGGGCGTGATGACACCGCAGACGCCGACGGCCTCTTTCAGGACGAGGATGCGGCGATCGGCCGTCGGTGCGGGGATCGTGTGCCCGCCGATGCGTCGCGCCTCTTCCGCGAACCATTTTACGAAGGAAGCGCCGTATCGGATCTCGCCCCTCGCCTCGTCGAGCGGCTTACCCTGTTCCAGGGTGAGTATCTGCGCGAGGTCTTCCAGATTTTCGAGGATCAGCCGGTGCCAGGTTTCCAAGAGGCCAGCGCGCTCGGCATGGCTCTTGCGTTTCCAGGGACCGAAGGCCCGGCCGGCGGCCTCGATCGCGGCGTGCGTTTCCGCCCGCCCCATGTCCGGCACCGAACCGATCACGGCCTGGGTTGCCGGATTGTGCACGTCCACGGTCTTGCCGGAGGCAGCTCCCGTCCAGGTACCGTCGACGAGGCCCTTCTGTAGCAGAAGGCCGTTATAGGTTTCATCCGTCATGTCGAAGTCTCCATTTCGTCAGTCGAGTGCCGCAAGAACTGCGGCGGTGATGGTCTGTGTGCTGTCCCTGCCGGGAACGACGCCGATGCCCTGTGCCGTCGCCCGTTCGAGGGCGGCGATGACACGAGCGCCCGCCTCGCACTCTCCCAGATGGTCAAGCATCATGGCGCCGGACCAGATCGCGGCGATCGGATTGGCGATACCGAGATGGGCGATGTCGGGTGCGGAGCCGTGGACGGGCTCGAACATGGATGGGGCGCTGCGGTCGGGATTGATGTTGGCGGAGGCGGCAAAGCCGAGGCCACCCTGGATCGCCGCGCCGAGATCGGTCAGGATGTCGCCGAAGAGGTTCGAGGCGACGACGACGTCGAGGCTTTCCGGTGCCATCACCATGCGGGCCGCCATCGCGTCGATGTGATAGCTCACGACCTCCACGTCGGAATACTCGGCCGCAAGCTGCCGGGTGATCTCGTCCCAGAACACCATCGAATATTTCTGCGCATTGGATTTTGTGACGGAGGCGAGCTTGCCACGGCGAGCGCGGGCCTGCTCGAAGCCAAAGCGCAGGATGCGTTCGACGCCGGTGCGCGTGAAGATCGAGGTCTCCACCGCGACTTCGTCCGCGGTGCCCTGGTGGACTCGCCCGCCCGCACCGGAGTATTCTCCTTCCGTGTTCTCGCGAATGCAGAGGATGTCGAAGCCTTTGGCCTTCAGCGGACCCTCGACACCTGGCAGCAGGCGGTGCGGGCGAATATTGGCGTATTGCACGAAGGCCTTGCGTATCGGCAGCAGCAGGCCATGCAGCGAAACGGAATCCGGAACCTCCGCTGGCCAGCCGACGGCTCCCAGAAGGATCGCATCATATCCCCGCAGAGTCTCGATACCGTCAGGCGGCATCATCGCGCCGGTTTCCTTATGGAAGGCGCAAGACCACGGCAATATCGTGCCCGACAGCCGGAAGCTATCGCTGGCCGCTTTTAGCAGCACCGTCCAGGCGGCTTCGGTGACGCTGGTCCCGATACCGTCGCCGGGAATGAGGGCGATTGAATAGGTCTTCATGTTTCGTCTCTCCTGTACGCCGGCGACAAAAATTCTACCCAGCCGGCGAAAGGCCAGGAGAAATCAGTCGGATCTCGGTCGTTTGACGGGGAAGGAAGCGGGCCGGTCGGGCCCGCGCACTTCACGTCTCTCTTTTCAATCGGTCAGGGCGGCCCTGCCGGTTACCGGCTGGCGCCCTGCCATTTGCCGGAGGCAACCCAATCCTCCAGCCATGCCGTGTGAAAGGCCCCCTCGCCCACGTCGCTATCCCTGGCGAGCGCCTGGTGCAGCGGCGCGGTCGTGCTGATGCCATCGACCTTCAAGTCGCCCAGCGCCGCTTGCAAGGCGGCGATGGCAGCCGCGCGATCTTCGGCCCAGACGATCAGCTTGCCGACAAGGGAATCGTAGTAAGGCGCGACGTGATAGCCCTCGAAGAGTAAGGTATCGAAACGCACATTCACCCCCTGCGGCGGCGCATAGGCGGCGACGAGGCCCGGCGAGGGCATGAACATCTTTGCCGGGTTTTCGGCATTGATGCGCACCTCAATGGCGTGCCCGCGCTGGACGACGTCGTCCTGTCCGAACCAGAGGCGTTCGCCCCCGGCGATGCGAAGTTGCGCCTGCACCAGATCGATGCCGGTGATCGCCTCGGTAACGGGATGCTCCACCTGGATGCGGGTGTTCATCTCGATGAAAAAGAACTCCTGGGTGTCGCTGTCGTAGAGATATTCCAGCGTGCCGGCATTGCGGTAGTTCACGCGTTTTGCCAGTGCGACGGCGGAAGCACAAAGCGCATCGCGCACCGCTCGCGGCAGCATCGCCGCCGGCGCTTCCTCCCACACCTTCTGGCGTTTGCGCTGCAGCGAGCATTCGCGCTCGAAGAGGTGGACAACATCCGTGCCATCGCCCAGCACCTGCACTTCCACATGGCGCGCGCGCTGTATGTAGCGTTCCATATAGAGGCCGTCGTCGCCAAAGGAAGCGCGCGCCTCCGCCATGGCTTGAGGCACCAGCTTTTCCAGCGACGCCTCGTCCTCGACGATGCGGATGCCCCGCCCGCCGCCGCCGGCGCTGGCCTTGATCATCACCGGATAGCCGATACGGGTGGCCTGCCGGCGCGCGTCGTCGAGATCGCCAATGCGCCCTTGGCTGCCCGGCACGACCGGCACACCGGCCGCCACGGCTTCGGTCCGCGCCATGGCCTTGTCGCCCATCTTTGCAATGGTCGAGGCGTCGGGACCGACGAAGGTGATGCCCGCCGCCTCGACGGCAGCGACGAAACGCGGATTCTCGGAGAGGAAACCGTAACCTGGATGCACGGCATCAGCCCCACTCTCGCGGATCGCCGCAAGAACGGCGTCCACGTCGAGATAGGATTTGGTGGCTGGAGCCGGACCGATGACGACGACCTGGTCGGCGAGGCGGCAAGCCAGCGAATCCACATCGGCCTCACTGGCCGCTTGGATCGTCCGGATGCCCAGCGCCTTGGCGGCGCGGATGATTCGCACCGCGATTTCGCCGCGGTTGGCGATGAAGAGAGATCGGATGGTCATATCTCCTACTCCATCTCGGCCACGGCCTGGTCGGCGTCGATGGCCGCGCCGTCCTCGACGAGGAAGCGCAGGCTCGTCCCCGCCGTCTCCGCCTCGATCGGGAAGAAGGATTTCATCGCCTCGACGAGCGCGACGGTTTCGCCGGCCGCAACGGCATCACCATCCTCTTTGAACAGCGCTTCGTCCGGCGAGGGGCGGCGATAGAAGATGCCCGGAAGGGGCGCGAGAAGCTGCTTGACCATGTTTGTGTTCCCTCTTGTCGTTCAAGCTTTTACGAGATTTGCGGGCACGCAGCGTGCGGCGATCTGCGTGGCCATGCGTTGGGCTTCCGGCACGCTGACGAGCCGGAAGTGGAATTGCTCGCCCGGTTTGGCCTGCCCCAGTTTCCAGAAGGAGGCGGACGGTACCGTGTAGGGGTTGATGAACCCGCCCATCGACGGGCCGTCATTGACCAGGATGATCGGCGTCTGTCCCGCAAGGTTGATCGCACCCATGGGATAGCCATGGTCGATGATGTTGGACGGCAGCGATCCGTGCTCTTTCGGCTTGTTGTAGGCCCTTTCCGCAAAGGTCCATTCCGGACCCTCCAGGCGGAAGCCGGTCCGATCGGACTTTGCCGAAAGCGTCCAGGCGGAGGTCAGGAAGCGCTCCTGGCCCGCCGCGTCGATCCAGTCGTCGTTGGGGCCGGCACAGACCTCGACGGTCCAGTTGCGGTCCGTACGGATGTCCGGACGATGCGCTTCAGGCACGAGAAGGCCTGGCGTACCTTCGGCCACAACGACAGGTAGTTCCTGCCCCGGCTTCACGGAATGGCCGTCGATGCCGCCGACGCCCGCCTTGTTGAAGGTGGAGCGAGAGCCGAGCATTGGTGGATTGTCGAAACCACCGGCGACCGCGATGTAGGTACGCGCGCCGGTCCGCGCTGCGCCCAGTGCCAGCGTCTGGCCAGCCTTCACGGCAATCGAGCGCCACATCGGGAACGCTTCGCCGTCCAGCGTGGGCCGCATGTCCGCACCCGTTACGGCGATCACCATGTCCGCTCCGAACTCCAGCGTCGGGCCGAGAAGTTGGCACTCCAGCCCTGCTGCCCCAGGCGCATTGCCGACCAGCACGTTGGCCATCCGGAAGGACCAGCTATCCATCGGGCCGGATGGCGGAAAACCCTGGTTCCAGTAGCCGATGCGGCCAGGATAATCCTGAATCGAGGTCTCGAGACCGGCTTTGAGAACCTTGATCATGCCGTTGCTCCCGTCTTTGCGCCGCCACCGACCTTCGCAATCCAGCCGTTATAGCTGCGCACCACGAATTTCTGGTATTCGACGATGGTGTAATCGTAACGCTCCTCGTTCACCTGCGCCTCGGTGGCGTCGTATTCCTCCCGCGTCACAGGCACGAACCGGATACGGTCGCCCGGCCGGAACAGGCAGAGGCCACCCCCGAAGGCCGGACGCCTTCCTGTGGAATCCCATATGGGCACCGGCGTGCGGGCGAAAATCTGGTAGCCCCCCGGCGTTGCGACGGGATAGATCGAGTTTGCGGCCCCGCCGAGACCGATCGCCCCCTGGGGCGTGTTTGTCCGGGGAGGATTGTATTTCGGCGCGGTCAGGCGCGCGCGCGGATCGAGCGGCATGAGGAAGGGCAGGCCCGGCCAGAAGCCAAGCGAGGCCACCCAATATTCGGACGAGGAATGGAGGCGCACCAGATGATTGACGTCCTCCAGTCCGTTCTCCTGTACCAGCAGCTCGGGATCGGGCACCTTTTTGGTGATCTTCGCGCAGTAATCCTCGACACAGGCCTTCGTCCACGGATCGAGATAGAGTGCTGGCAGGTAGAAGAGCCGGCTTTTCAGCTCGATATCCTCGGATGAACCGAGCGAGGCGGCGAGCCGGGCGAATTCCCGCACGACGTCGTCATAGCCGATGAGCGTCGGCTCGTAATGGACCAGCAGCGAGGCGAAGCACGGAGCAGTTTCGATGACGCCACGGATGTTTTCGGCCGCCGCAGCCGAGGCCAGCCCCTGCGCCATGAAGTTGAGGTCGAGGTTCATCTCGTTACCGAACTCGATGAGCAGGTATCTGTCGCCCGCGGGCATAAATCTCGGCTGTTCGTAGATCACGTTATTCTCCTCGCGGCGTTAATTCAGGCTTTCGGCAAGGCACCAGCGGGCTGTGTCGTCCAGCGCCTTCTGCAAACGGTCGACCAGTTCGTGCACCTGGGTCTCGTCGATGATGAGCGGCGGGCAGAGCGCAACGACGTCGCCGATGGCGCGCACCACCAGGCCGTGCTCGTGCGCCGCCGCAAAAACCCGCGCGCCGGCGCGACCGGCCATCGAGAACGGACGGCGCGTGGCCTTGTCCGCCACCAGTTCGAGGCCGGCGATGAGACCGGCCCCGCGCACCTCTCCGACAAGCGAATGGCCGGCGAGCGTCGAAAGCCGCTTCTGGAACACGCGGCCCATGCGGTCGGCATTGCCGACGAGGTCCCGTTCCTCAATGATTTTCAGGTTTTCCAATCCGACGGCGGTCGCCACAGGGTGGCCCGACGCCGTGAAACCGTGCCCAAACGTGCCGATCTTCGCCGTATTGTCCGCAATGGCGTCATAGACCGCCTCGGTGAAGACCACCGCTGCAAGCGGCATATAAGAGGAGGTGAGTTGCTTGGACACGACCATGATATCAGGCGTAAAGCCATAATGCTCACAGCCGAAGGTCGTGCCGAGGCGGCCGAAGCCGCAGATGACTTCGTCAGTGACAAGCAGGATATCGTATTTGCGGCACAGCGCCTCGATCCCCTGCCAGTAACCGGCCGGTGGCGGCATCACACCACCTGCCGCCATCAGCGGCTCTCCGATGAAGGCAGCGATGGTTTCCGGGTCTTCCTCGAGGATCACCGTTTCCGCCTCTGCGACCAGGCGTTCGGCGAACTGTGCCTCCGTCTCGCCCGGAAGACCAAAGCGATAGTGATGCGGGCAGGTCAGATGGCGGACGGGGATTGCCGGAAGATCGAAGTCCGAATGGTTGTTCGGCAGCCCTGTCAGGCTGCCTGAGGCGACGGTGATGCCGTGATAGGCACGGTTGCGGGCGAGGAACTTTTTCTTCTTCGGCCGCCCCAACGCATTGTTCATGTACCAGACCATCTTGACGACGGTGTCGTTGGCCTCGGAGCCGGAGTTGGTGAAGAAGACGCGGGTGAGCGGCTCCGGCGTCATCTCGACGATCTTCTCCGCCAGGCGGATCGAGGGTTCGTGCGCCTTATGGCTGAAGGTGTGGTAGTAGGGCAGCTTGGCCATCTGCTCGGCCGCCACCTTCACGAGGCGCGGCTCATCGAAGCCTATCGCCACCGACCAGAGGCCGGCCAGACCCTCAATGTATTCCTTGCCCGCGTCGTCGTAAATGTAGATGCCCTTGCCGCGATCGACGATAATCGGTCCCTGGCGCTCATGAGCGCGCGCATCGGTGTAAGGATGCAGGGTCGTCGATATATCCGCATGCGCCAGGGAATTCGAAAGCTGGTTCGCCATAGTGGGTTCCTCTCCGGGGTGTTCCGTTAAACACACGGACCCCGGCGGACGCAGTCGCGCCCGCATTGATGCTGTTTCGTCATAGCGTCCGCACGGACGCCGGTCGGGTGGCGGAGGCACGGGATGCACGCCTCCGGCAGGTTTGCGTGTCCTCAGCGCTTCGCCGCGTTGGCGAGCCGGTAGCGATCCAGCACCACGGCGCCGACGAGAACGATGCCGAGAACGATCATCTGATAGTTCGAACCGATACGCAGGAGGTCCATGCCGTTGGCCAGCACTGTGATGAAGACCACGCCCATGAACACGCCAAATGGGGTCCCCTCGCCGCCTCGCAGCGAACATCCGCCAATGACGGCAGCAGCAATCGAGTTGAGTGGGAATTCGCCGCCGAGCATGGGTTCGCCCGAGGAGACGCGCGCCGTCAGCAACCAGCCGGAAAAGGCCGTGATGGTGGCGCACAGAATATAGCAAGCGATCAGGTAGCGGTTGATATTGACCCCTGCCACGACCGCCGAGCGGATGTTCGAGCCGATCGCGTAGATGTAGCGGCCGAAGCGCATGTGGCGCACCAACAGGAAGACCGCGACCAGCGCCGGAATAGCGAAGTAGACGGAAATCGGCAGACCGAGGAAGAAACCGGACCCGATACCGTAGACGAAATCGCGCGGCAGGCCGCTGACTTGAAGCCCTTGGGAGATCACGAGCGTCACGCCACGGAAGATCGAGGCCGTCGCCAGCGTCACGATGAAGGCGTTGACCTTCAGCACCGCGACGCCGAGCCCGTTGACCAACCCGCACGCCACGCCGACGACAATAACCGAGAGGAAGCCAGCCGCGATGGCAAGGCCGGGCGCCTCCGGATACGCGAGCGACACGGCGACCATGACCTGCGCCGAGATGACGGAGGTCAGCGCCACGACCGCGCCGACGGAGAGATCGAAGCCGCCGGCGAGCAGGACCAGCATCTGCCCGAAGGCGATCAGCATCAGGAAGACGCCCTGCTGCAGCATGTTCAGCATGTTGGCCGAACTCAGGAAGCGCGGATTTCCGATCTGGAACACCACGATGCAGATGACGAGGACGACGGGGAGCGCGCCGAACGTCAGCAGTTTGGAAACGGCGTTGGCGCCCACCGAAGGAGCGGCGCCGGCGAGAGATCGGTTCTGTGTCATTGAATATCCTCTTTCGGCGTCTCACCAAAGGCGTAGGCGATCACCACATTCTCATTGATGTCGTCTCCTTCCAGTTCCGCCGTGCACAAACCCTCATGCATGACGTAGACCCGGTGAGAGAGGTGGACGAGCTCCTGGAGGTCGGAACTTATAAGCAGGATCGCCGCGCCATCCGCGCATAGCCGTTGAAGCTGATTGTAGAAATCGAGACGGGCGCCGACATCGACGCCGGCGGTGGGCTCGTCGAAAATATAGACTTTGCGCTCGCGGCTCAGCGCCCGGCCCAGAACAACCTTCTGCTGGTTGCCGCCGGAAAGCTCCTGCACCGGCTTGTCAGGCTCCGCCGGTTGGACTTTTAGGCGAACGAGTAGATCCCTCACGAGATCGCCCAGCACCGAGGTCCGCACAAAACCGGCCCGCACCGAGCCGACCTGTCCGAGCACCTCGATGACCATGTTTTCGGCGATGGAGCGATTGAGCGCGAGCGCCTCTCCTCGCCGGTCCTGCGGCAGATAGATCAGTCCTCGGTCGAGCATGATGGCTGGCGTCGGCGACGGGACGGTTTCACCCGCAAGCACGATCTCGCCCGCATCGATCTCCTGCAGGCCGAAGATCGCGCGCGCGACCTCCGCCTTACCACAGCCCACCAGCCCGCCAAGCCCAACGATTTCGCCCGTGCGGAGCGTAAAGGACACGTTGTCAACCTTGCGGCCCGACGACAGGCTTTTGACCTCCAGCGCCACCGCACCCGGATTGCGGGGAATGTCTGGATAGAAGTTCGCCATTTCGCGCCCGACCATCTCGGCGATCATCTGCTCGTTGGTGACGTCGGCAAGGCGATGAAACCCGACGAAGCGTCCGTCGCGCAGAATGGTCACGACATCGCCGAGACGCCTGATCTCCTCCATGCGGTGGCTGATGTAGAGGATCGCCCAACCCTCTTTCTTCAGCATATCCACGGTGGCGAACAGGTGCTCGGATTCGTCGTGGCTGAGCGTGGCCGTCGGTTCGTCAAGGATCAACGCCCCCGCCTTGCCGCCGAGCGCACGCACGATCTCCAGAAGCTGCTGCTCGGCGCGGGTCAGCGTATCGACGCGCGCGTCCGGATCGATGGTGACGCCGAGCTTGCGCATCGAATTCACCATGTCCTCACGCATGGCGGCTTTGTCGAGAAGCCGGTTCCGGGTCTTCTCGCGTCCGAGCGCATAGTTTTCGGCTGCCGTCAGCGAAGGCGCCAAGCCGAAGTCCTGAAGGACGGTGTTGACGCCGCTTTCGCGCGCCTCCAGGGGCGTCAGGTTCGGACAAGCACGCCCGCACAGCACGCGCTCGCCCTTGTTGAGCCGGTTCGTTCCCGTCAGGAGGGAAACGAGCGTCGATTTGCCTGCTCCATTTTCTCCCAGAAGCATATGCACCTCGCCCGATCTCAGCGTGATGCTGACGTCTTGCAGTGCGGCGTAGCTTCCATAGAACTTCGAAACCCCGGAGAGCGAGGCGAAAACCTCGCGCTCCTTGAAATCGCCGACGACCGTCATTTCTTGGTCGCTTCGATGGAGAACTCGACCTTGTAGCCCGCCGGAGCGAACATATCGGTCTTGTTGAACGACTTGATGGTTTCCGCCGTCACCATCTCCGGCTTCGGGCCGACGCGTTTGGCCGGCAGTTGCTGGCCTTGCAGTAGACGCAGAACCATGTCAACGGCGAGACGGCCCTGAAGAACGGTGAAATCGGTCGGCGACGCCTTGGCCGCTCCAGCCGCGATGTCGTCATAGACCGGTGGAATGATGTCGAACGCGGCGACGTCGATCTTGCCACCGAGATTGGCGTTGCGCACCGCGACCGCCGCGGCCTGACCGGCGATGTCCACACCAACCAGCCAATTGAGGTTGTCATAGGTTTGCAGGGCATTTGTGATCATGTCGAGCTGAACGTTCAGGCCGGTGTCGCCACGCCGTGTCACGGCGATCTCGACTTTCGAGCCCTTGATGGCGTCGGTGAAGCCGCGCACCGCATCGTCGGACCATCCCGCTCCCTGCGGACCAGGGAAGAAACCGACGATGGTGGATTTGCCGCCGGATTGCTCGACGATGTATTTTCCGGTCTGATAAGCGAGGTCGTAGAAACTGACGAGCGCATGGCCGGATACGCTTTTTTCGTTGACGCCGTTGACGAAGTCGATCACCGGAATGCCGGCGTCCGTCGCTTTCTTGACCAGCGGCCCGACGCCATCGGCGCTGATGGCGCCTAGAATGATGCCGTCGAATTTCTGCGCAATGCAATTGTCCATCTGGCTGAGCTGCGTGGAGAGATTGGTGTAGCCCCCCGCTTCGTAGAGCGTCATCGCCGTTCCGGTGCGGTGAATCTCGTCCGCGATGCCATAGTCGGCGGCAACCCAATAGCTGTCCTTGAGATGCGGAAACAGCACGCAGATGTTCCACGGCTTGGTCACTTCCTCCACCTTGAGGAGCTTCCAGTCCGCGTCGGTCTTCTTGTCGCCGTCGACAAGCTGTACCGGAAAGCTGGTGACCGCCTCCGTGCTGTGGGCGACACCCGCAAAGGCTCCCCCCGCCATCAGCGCGAGTATGCCCTTCACAATAAGTTTTCTCATGTTCCAATCCTCTGAAAGGTTTCTTTTTTCTTGGTTTCGGATCTTTCGCCCGAATGGTTTACCGCTGCGCGGTATCGAGTACGCGGCGCATAGCCGCCGCAACGTCCCGCGCATTCGGCGGGTCTGAATGGATGCAGACGGTCTGAAAGGATATTTCGAGACCCGTTCCGTCGACAGCATCGACCGTGCCCTCGCGCACAGCGCGCTCCAGACGAATCGCCGCCTTTTCGACATCGACAGCCGCATGCGTGCGGGGAATGATCAACTCGCCGACCGGCCCATAGGAAAGATCGGCGAAGAATTCCCCGATAAAGACCGTGCCGACAGCTGCCGCCGCTTTCTCGTGCATGGTTCCCGCCATGCCGAAAAGAGGAAGGTCGAAGGCCTTCGCCGCTTCGGCGAGTGCAGTGGCGAGCGCCATCTCGCGGGCCGCCATGCCGTAAATGATGCCGTGCGGCTTGACGTGACTCAATTGCGTGCCGGCGGCGCGGGCGAAACCGGAAAGCGCGCCGATCTGATAGATGAAAGCGGACCGCAATTCGTCTGGCGCAAGACGCATCTCGCGCCGGCCAAAGCCTTCCCGATCCGGCAACGACGGATGCGCGCCGATCTTCTTGCCCTCGCATACGGCGAGTTCAACGGTGCGGTGTATCGTCGACGGATCTCCAGCGTGAAAGCCGCACGCTATGTTGGCACAGTCGACGAAAGGCATGATCCCCGCGTCGTCGCCGAAGCGCCAATGGCCATAACTCTCCCCCATGTCGCAGTTCAGCGTGATCATCGTTGCCCTCATCCGTCTAGTGTTATAACACTTTATGAGGCAACTTTACCCGCAATCATTTTGCTGTCAATAGCTCCGTTTACTGTTATAACGAATTTACCTCCCGAATGGAGCCACTCAACCTTGAACTTTGACCCAGAACCATCGACGGCATCCGTGCAAGAACCTGATTTATCCCCGGTTTCCCGAGAGATGCTTCACGAGCAAATCTACACGCGCCTCAAGCGCAATCTCATGATGGGACGCTTCGTGCCGGGGCAGAAGCTGCCTTTGCGGATCTTGGCCAAGAGCCTCGGCACGAGCCTCATGCCGGTCCGCGACGCACTCCAGCGTCTCGAAAGCACGGGCTGCGTCGTCTCGATGCCCAATCGCACGATGATGGTGCCGGAGTTCAGCTCCAAGCAACTTCAGGACATCTGCACTCTGCGTACTATTCTCGAAGGCGCCGCGGCCGAACGCGCAGCGTTGCTGAGAACACAGGAGGAACTCGGCGCTCTCCGCTCGCACGTAGACGATATTGTAAGGTCGGCCGAGACGAACGATATCGACCTCTTTCTAGAGGCGAACTATCACTTCCATATGCTCGTCGCCGATATGAGCCGGTTGTCGTTCATCGGCAACCTCCTGGAGCCACTGTGGATGCATATTGGACCATCGGTCCGCCGGTCTGTGCCCAACGATGTGTTATTTCAAAGCGCGGCTCGTCATCACCGTGAAGTCTATGATGCGATAGTTGCGAAAGATCCCCCAAAAGCCGCCGCAGCGATACAACGTGACATCCTGGATGGTTACTCATTCTGACATTCTGGCCAAAGTCCGTGAACGTATTTCGTCACTGCGGCTGAACGATCAAGTCCAGTGCCCGGCTTTTGACCATGCGGGCTCGCAGGGCAAGTTCGTCAAGTACGTCTCGGATCAGACTGACGGTTATGACTCTGTGCCTGACTTGAGGACCAACCCTGGTGCAAGGGTCAGATCCGCACCATGGTCCTCTCGTATGACGCGCACTTGCAAGGCTCACTGGACAGTCTCAATCCGCCGGGACAGCCAGGCGTCCATGTCTTCGGCTTTGAGCGCAGCCGCGGGTCATCAAGCAAGCGGGATTTGGATGCTGCCTTGAAGCTCTTTGAAACCATAGTTCGCGGATAATTAGGGCGTCAGAATATCATGTGGAGATCGTGATTGTGCCTTCGCAAAGAGGCCCATGCTATGAGCCAGTTTTGATCCGTGGCGGCGTTTCGAGCTGGAGAGCAATCTCCTTCCACCGGTTAGCGAATATCCCGTAGGCGGTCTTGATGTTGACGCCGACGGGCAGTTCCGGGCACTCGTTCTCGCCGTTGCTGCCCCAGTTGACCCAGCCGGACTGACGGCGCTGGACGATCTGGAAGGCGCCGGAGGGCTTCGAGGTCCACCAGATCATGGCCCGCCCGCTCGCCTCGTGATACTCGACCGTCTTGTCGGCAGGTCCCGGGAAGATGGTTTCGTGGGGGACGGCGGAGACGTCGACGGGCTGATCCGTGAGGATCCATGGCCGCTCGCCGAGATCGGCCTTCACATGGGCGCTGGCGCGAACCTTCGCCAACCGCTTGCGAAGCTCGGCCTCGCTGAGCACGCCCTCCCAGGCGCAGAAGAGCCGCCAGTAGAGGTCCCAGTGGGCGGATTCGATATCCTCCAGGTGGGATCGGAATTCCTCGAACTTCCGACTTTGGTTCCCTGAGTTTGCCACGGTGTCGGCGACCATGTCGACGAGGTCGCCCGCATAAGGATCGCCCGCCCGGTAGCGCGTGCCGCCGAAAGCTGCAAAACGGTCGAAGACCAGTTCGCCCTTGCCGCCCTCGAACTCGTCGCCGACCGTGATCTTGTCGGTGACGGAGCGGCCGTTGATGACGGTCTGGAAGGAATCCACGACGTAGCGGCGCTGGAAGAAGGGCGTGCCATAGGTGAACGTCCAGTCGATGGTGAAGTGCTTGCCCTTCAACTCCTCCAGCAGGCCGTCCGGGATGACGCCATGCATACGGTAGTGGTGCAGGACCGGCCCCTTTTCCAGCGTCTCGATCCGCACGGTGGTGTGCTCTGGGGGGTTGATCAGGCCGTTTTCCGGCGTAAAGAACGGGCCGTAGAAACCGCCGATTGCGTTGTTGCCGGAGGGCAGCAGTTCGACGCCGTCCGAAACCGCCTTGAAATGCCGAATACCCCATTTCGACGAGCCAAGGCCCTTGGCGGTGCCCGAGCACAGTTCGAGGTCGAAGGCGCCGGTATCGAGGCGCACGAAGCAATCAGCTTCCCTGCCCTCCAGCCGCGCGATGCCGGCCGGCTTTTCGCTCGCAGTGTCGCACGGTGCCTCCAGCGTCAGCCGGCAAGACCCGGTGAAGCTGACGCAGGCGACGAACCGCGTCTCTCCGGCGACGGCTCCACGTTCGAGGCGTTGGCACAGCACCTTGTTACCGGTGTCGTCGCGCGCCCACCAGAGCGGTTCGCTGAGTTCCGCTTTGACGGTGAACACGACAGGTTCATGGTCGCGTGCTCCGTCGAGCGGGTCGGTGATCAGGGTGGAATGGGCCATGGGCATGTCTCCGAAGTTTATCGATGCAAGGGCTTGCCCGCCGATGCGGGCAGGATGGGAGGGGTCAGGATTTGCCGGGTGTCTTCGGCCCGCCGGAGCGCATGAACAGCGGACGCTGCTTCAGACTGTCGATGGCAACGGCGAGGATGATGACCACGCCCTTGATGAGCAGCTGGGTGAAAAACTGCACGTTGAGCAGGATGAGGCCGGTGCTCAAGACGCCCAGGATGACCGAGCCGATCAGCGTGCCGACGATGCGCCCGCGCCCGCCGGCAAGGCTGGTGCCGCCGAGCACCACGGCGGCGATGGCGTCGAGCTCGTATCCCGTGCCGGCCGTCGGCTGGGCAGAGATGACACGGGCCGAGAAGATCACACCGGCCAATCCCGCGCAGACCCCGGCCAGCACATAGACGGAGGTGACGACACGCTTGACCCGCACGCCTGCGAGCTTGGCGGCCTCCGCATTGCCGCCGACCGCATAGACGTGGCGGCCGTAACGCGTGCGTTCCAGCACGAACCAGACCACGGCGTAAACGGCGATCATGACGATGACCGGAACGGGGATGGGGCCGACATAGCCGTTGCCGAGATCGCGGAAATTGAGACTGGAGGAGACGATTGGCTGGCCGTGGGTGATCGTATAGGCAAGGCCGCGCAGGAAGGTCATCGTTCCAAGCGTGACGATGAAGGGCGCGAGCGCGAGATAAGCGGTGAGCCAGCCGTTGACAAGGCCGCAGAGCGCGCCCACTCCCATGCCGAGCAGCACCGCGAGCGGCGCGGGCACACCGGCAATGGCGGCGATCACCGCGACGACACCCGAGACGGCGATGGTCGAGCCGACCGAAAGGTCGATCCCGCCCGTCAGGATGACGACGGTCATACCGGCGGCGAGGATGGCGTTGATGGAGATCGCGCGGGCGATGTTGAGGAGATTGTCGACACGGTTGAAGTTGGGCGCGATGGCGGCCATCAGGAGGACGAGCGCCACCAGCACCATCAGGATGCCGACCCGGTCCCACCACCGGGCGAAGTCGAAGGGTTCGCGGGCCGGCTTTGCCGGGTTCACGACGTCTGTCTGTTGGCTGTTCATGCTTGCGCTCCCGTATTGGCTGCGGTCGCCGCCGTGCCGGTGGCATGCAGCATCACTTCTTCTTCGCAGGTTCTTGCCGATTCCAGTTCGGCCACGATGTGTCCCTGCCGCATGACGAGCAGGCGATCGCTGATGCCGATCGCCTCCGGCAGGTCGGAGGAAATGACGAGGATCGCCTTGCCCGCGCGGGCAAGGCCGTCGATCTGCTCGTAGATCTCGCGCTTGGCGCCGATGTCGACGCCGCGTGTCGGCTCGTCGAGGATCAAGACGTCGCAATCGCGCAGCAGCCAGCGCGCCAGCGCCGCCTTCTGCTGGTTGCCGCCCGACAGTGCCTTGACCGGCAGGTTGACGGCATTGAGCCTGAGGCGCAGGCGCTCCATCTCGCCCAGCACGGCCGAGCGCCGTTCCTGCCGGCGGATAACGCCAGCCGAAACGAAGCGATCAAGCGAGCTGATAGCGACATTGTCCTCCACGTTATGATCGAGGAAGAGGCTCTGTTCCTTGCGGTTTTCCGGCACCATGCCGACGCCGTCGGCAATCGCCTCGGTGGGATCGGACGGATCGCTTTTGCGCCCGTCGATCTCGACATGGCCCTGGCTGCGCGCGTCTGCGCCGAAAATCAGTCGTCCGACCTCCGTGCGGCCGGAGCCAATGAGGCCCGCCATGCAGACGACCTCGCCCGCATGCACCGTCAGGTCCACCGGCCCGACCGCATGGCCGGCCAGGCCCCTGACTGTCAGCAGCGGGCGCCCCGCCTCGCGCGGTTCGTGATGATAGAGGTCGGCGACGGTGCGCCCGACCATCATGCGCACCACGTCCGCCGGGCCGATCTCGGAGAGCGACCCCGTGCCGACATAGGTGCCGTCGCGAAACACGGTGACGCGGTCGGCGAGCTGCCAGACTTCCTCCATGCGATGGGAAATGTAGATCATGCCGACGCCGGCCGCGCGCATCTGCGCGATGAGCTTGTAGAGTTCCAGTGCCTCTGCGCGCGAGAGCGCGGCGGTAGGCTCATCGAGAACCAGCACGCGCGCATTCTCGCCGACGGCACGGGCGATCTCCACCATCTGCTGCATGCCGACGCTGAGCGAGCCCAGCTTGCGGCGGGGATCGATGGAAGAATGGATGCGCGCCAGCTTTTCGCGCGCCTGTTCTTCCATGGCAGCCCGGTCGAGCATGCCGAACCGCTTCCTTGGCTCGCGGCCGAGCGCGAGGTTCTCGGCGACCGTCATTTCGGGCACCGTGTTCAGTTCCTGGTGGATGATCGCAATACCGTGGCGGGCGGCATCGCGCGGCGAGCGGATATCGACCTCCCCTCCGTCGATGCGGATGCGGCCGGAATCGCGCTCGATATTGCCGGCGAGAATCTTCATCAGGGTCGACTTGCCGGCGCCGTTCTCGCCCATAAGCGCGTGCACCTCTCCCGCATGGAGATCGAAACGCACGTCGTTCAACGCGAGCGTCGCGCCAAACCGCTTGGAGATGCCTTCAAGTGTCAACAAAGGATGGAACATGGCTATCTTGCCTCGAATGGGTGGCGGGAAGCGGAGGGAGAAGACCGCTTCCCGCCTGGGGGCCGGTCGCTCGCTTCTTACCAGCCGGAGTACTGGGCGACGTTCTGGCGATCAATGAGCACGCTCTCGATCAGGATCGTCTTTTCCGCGGGCGGACTGCCGGCCACCATGGCTTGCGCAACCTTGACGGCCTGGCGCACCATCTCGGCTGGGTTCTGCGTCGCCGTGCCGGTGAAAGGCGAGCCTTCGCGCTTCAACTCCGCTACCGCTTCCGGGCTGCCGTCGACGCCGGATACCTTGATCTGCCCCGCCTTGCCGGCCTGTTCGACGGCGAGCACCGCGCCGAGCGCCGACGGGTCGTTCATGCCGAAGATGCCGGTAACGTCGGGATTGGCTGTCAGCATGTCGGTGGTAACGGCAAGGCCGGAAGCACGGTCGTTCTTCGAGGCCTGCTGGCCGACGACCTTGATGTCGGGATAGTTCTTCGCGACGGTCTTGCAGCCGGCAATGCGGTCGATGATCGTCTGGATCGGCGTGCCGTCCACCAGGAGCACCTCGCCCTTGCCGCCCATCTGCTTGAACAGGTAGTCACAGGACCGTTCGCCCGCCTGCACCGCATTGGTCATGATCACGGCATCGGCGCCCTTGGCGGGCGTATCCACCGCGATCACGATGATGCCGGCTTCCTTGGCGCGCACGATGGCAGGCTCGATGCCGGCCTCATCCACAGCCGAGATGACGATGAGGTTCACGCCCTGCTGAATGAAGGCGTCGATCTGGGTGTTCTGGTTGGCAAGGTCGAGCTGAGCATCCTGGGTGTTGACCGTCGCGCCGATCGCCTTGGCGGCATCTTCCGCGCCCTTGGTCATGGCGGAGAAGAACGGGTTGGACATGTCCTGCACCATCAGGCCGATCTTCTCGATTTTCTTTGCGTCCGCAGCCGCTGCCGGTTGGGATGCTAGCAGGCCGCCGAGCGCCAGAACAGATGCCGTTGCCGCAAGCTGCAAATAGGTTTTGAACTGCATTGTTTCCTCCATTTTCGATCGCCTGCCGTGATGTGACGGGCGGCCTCCTGACAAAACGATCGCGACGATCACCGCGATTTCTATTTTCCGGGTGAGCCTAATCGTTTAGGTTCGAGCACTGGAAATTCCCCATATCGAGTATTGTTTTCCTCTCAAGCTATCTGGAAGGAACTGTCTGTGACGGCTGCACATTCGCTCTGTACGCAACCGCACGAACGCCGCAAGATCAAGCGCGCGGACACCTGCTGGCGATGTTCGGGCAGATAGACGGGGCTCGGCGATTTTCCCCTTAACTCCGCGACTTCCTGCTTCTCGATGATATCGCGCAGCATCAAGGCGGCCCTACGGCCAATTTCCCCACTATGCTCATTAAGCACGGTGATCGGCGGGTTGGTGAGCGCGGACCAGGCGAATTCGTCATAGGCGACGACCGCTATGTCGTCGGGAATGCGGACCGCCCGTTCTCTGAGCAGGCTCATCGCCCCGAGCAGCAAGGGATTGTTGCCGGCGATCAGGGCATGGGGTAGCGCAGCGCGGGTATCGAGATGTCGCGCCAGGGTTTCGCGCGCCGATGCCGCATCGTTGGCAGTCTCCAGCACGACGAGGTTCGCGCCAGCCAGGCGCGCGGCCTCGCAAAGGCCGCTCTCGCGACCGAAACGCGACGACCACTTGGAGGGATAGACGAGAAACAGCCAGTCCTTATAGCCATGGCCGGCCAGATGCTGGCCCACCATCAGACTGGCCTCGTGGTTGTTGGTCGTGACGCTCGGGAAATGCGCGGCTTCCGGGGGCGGCGAAGAGTCGACGAAGACCACCGGAATATCCCATTTCGCCAGAAGCTCGGTATGCTCCGGCTGGAGCGTCAACGCGGAAATCACACCCGCCGTCCTGGACTCGATGAGACGCTGGATCATGCGCGCCTCGAGGCGCGTATCGTAGGAACCGTCCACCGCCACGTCGCCGACGATCACGGTCCATTCGGACGGATCGAGTGCCTGCTGGATGCCGCCCATGAGATCGAGATAATAGGAGTTGGACGTGCTTGCGGTGATCACCGCGACCGTATCGCGGTTTGCCCGCCGCAGTTCCTGCGCTGCCCGGTTCACAACGTAACCAAGGTCTCGCGCCACTTTGAGGATTTGCTCCCGGCTCTGTTCGGAAACCCCTTCTCCGCCATCCAACGCGCGCGAGACGGTGAACACGGAAAACCCCGTGACGCGGCTGATATCGCGCATTGTCGAGCGAGCCAAAATCATCCTCCAATTGGCGACCTAAACGTTTAGGTAAACTAACAGTTATCGAACCGATATGTCAAGTGGCGGAGACGGATTCTGAAACGTCCAATTTGCGCCGCACTATCGGATCACGCAATTGCGAGCCTTTAACGCCAAGGAAAAGGCAACAGGCATTTGCCGCCTGACGACCGCAGATGCCTGTTGTTGAAGCGCAACCATCACTTCTTACTATTGCGCCGAGAAGCGCTCAGGCCGGAAGGTGGCGAGCATGGGATGTTCTGTCCCCGTCGCAACCTCGTAGGCAAGCAGCTCGCCCACGATCAATCCGAGCGTCGCCCCACTGTGGCTGAAGGCGACATAGTAGCCGGGGATCGCCTTCAGCGCGCCGACCACAGGCTCGCCATCACCCGGAATAGGCTTGCCGCCAACGCCGATGGAGGCGACTTCGAGTTTCGGATTGCCTTCCATCACCTTCGAGGCCTCGTCCAACAGGGCTTCGACAACCCTGTCATCGATGTCATAGCTGCCGTCCTCGCGCACCCTCACCCCTTCGTCTGCCGCCCAGTCGGCATCCAGTGAGAACGTGCCGCCTGGCGCCGGGCGGACGGCGACGCGCGGCGTGTTCAGCACGGCGCGCAGTGGATGCGCGAGCGGCTTTGTCTGTACCAGGAGGGCGATCGGGGTTCCGTCGCCGATCGTTTGCCCGACGTCCCTCGCCATCTTCGGCACGGCGGGCCCCGTGGCGAGCACGACGGCATCGGCCGTGAAACGGGAGCCGGTCGCGGTCTCGGCGCCGATCGCCCGGCCGCCCTCGATCATGACGCTTGCCGCCCCCTGGTCAGTCACGAGTGTGCCGCCAAGGGTGGCGAACTCTTCCAGCAGCACTCCGATCAGGATTGGCAGGTCGACCCAACCCTCGCCGGGATTGAAGATCGCCCCCGCCTCGGTTATGGCACGCGCGTCAAGGCCCGGCGTGACGCGGCCAATGTCGCTGGCCGCAAGGTGCTGCGCGTCATAGCCGATAGAGGTTTCATAGCGGTAAGCGGCATCGATTTCGTTGCCTTGGCCATCGGCGTCCCACGTCAGACCCCCTTCGAAGCGAAGCCAGTCCGCACTCGGGAAGCGCGCGGAAAACGTGCGATAGCGATCGATGCCCGCCATGCGCAGGCGATGATACGGTTCGGAACGCATGCGGGCCGAATTGAGCCAGGAAAGCGAGCGGCCGGAGGCGCCATTCGCGGGCGGGCCGTCATTGACGATCGTTACGCGGATGCCGCGCCGCGCAAGCTGTACACCGGTGGAAACGCCGAAAATGCCGGCGCCGATGATGACCGCCGAGGTGATGGTGCTATTTTTCATGGTCGTGTCTTTCAATCCGTTGGTCATGAAGATCGGGAAAGGGTCAGGGCGCTTCCCAGTGGCCGCTCGCAGCCGAGCGAATGAGGGCGTCGATCGCCTTCATGTTGGCGATCGCATCGTCCAGCCCCGCTTCGGGCGGCTTGCCGGAGAGAACAGTTTCGGCGAAGGCGTCGGCCTGCTCGCGATACTGGTCGACCGGTTCGATGGCGATTTCCTCGCGCCCGCCCCCGGTAAGGTCGCGGCCGTCGTCAATGAGGAGCATCGTTGCCGCATCGGTCGGCGCATTGAAGGGAATGGGGATTTCGATGCGCCCGCGCTTACCGAGAACGGTCACCTTCTGGGTCAACGCAAGTTGCGTGGCGCAGGTGAAGGCAAGCTGTCGCCCGCCGGGAAACTCCATGAGCCCGCTCGTCAGTCGGTCAGTGCCAAAAGCCGGATCCAGCTCCATCAGCGCGATGGCCCGAAGCGGCTCGGCATCGAACAGGAAGCGCGCGGTGTTGATGGCGTAGCACCCGACATCGAAGAGACCGCCTCCGCCGATCGAGGCCTGATTGCGCACATTCTTCGGATCGTCGAGATAGTAGGAAAAGATCGTATGGATAGCCCTGACATCACCGAGCCGTCCTTCCGCTATCAGTGCGCGCGCCTTCCTCCATTGCGGGTGATGGCGCACCATGAAGGCTTCGACGACCGGCAAACCGACGGCCTTTCGCGCGGCCTCCAGCGCCGTTGCTTCGGCGCAATTGAGTGCGATCGGCTTCTCGCACAGCACCGGCTTGCCCTGCTCCAACGCCTTGATTGTCATGGGCACATGCATGTGGTTGGGAAGCGGGTTGTAGATCGCATCGATCTCAGGATCGGCAAGCAATTCTTCATAGCTGCCGTAGGCCTTGGCAATGCCGAAGCGTGCTGCCATCTCCTCTGCTTTTTCCAGATCACGCGAGGCGATGGCCGTAACCTGCCCCAGCCGGCTTGACTGGATCGCCGGAATGACCGCTTTGGCCGCAATCCCCGCACAGCCAAGCACCCCCCATCGTATCGTGTCTTTCATTCTTTTCTCCTTGCGCCAGGCTCAGAGCACTTCCGCGAGGAAGCGCTGCAGGCGCGGGCTTTGCGGATTGTCGAAGATTGCTTCGGGCGTGCCCGCCTCGACCACGCGTCCCTCGTCCATGAAAACGACCTGATCGGCAACGCGCCGGGCAAAGCCCATTTCGTGGGTGACGACGACCATGGTCATGCCGTGCTGCCCGAGATCGGCCATGAGGTTGAGTACACCCTTGACCAGCTCGGGATCGAGCGCGCTCGTCACTTCATCGAACAGGATGACCTCCGGCTCCATTGCCAGCGCGCGCGCAATGGCGACGCGCTGCTGCTGGCCGCCGGAAAGGCCCCCGGGGCGGTGATGCGCGCGACTGGCAAGACCCACATCGGCAAGCCGAGCCTTGGCGATGCGCTCCGCCTCGACCTTGGGTAGGCCCTTGATCTCGGTGAGCGACAGCATGACATTTTCGAGGGCGGTGTGATCGGGGAAGAGGTTGAAGTGCTGGAAGACCATCCCCACTCGTCGGCGCAACAGCTCGGGCTTCATTGCGAGGATGCTTTCGCCGTCGATGAGAATCTCCCCGCTTTTCGGCTCGACCAGCCGGTTGAGACAGCGCAGCAGCGTGGACTTGCCGGAGCCGGACGGGCCGATGACGCAGGTGACACTACCGGGCTTGACCGAAAGGTCGACACCCTTCAGCACGTCGAGTTCGCCATAGGCCATGCCGAGGCTTCGCACATCGAGGCTGCCACCCTTGAAGCTGGCCCCGGAGGCGCGGCCGGCGCTATCGAGTTCGCTGACCTCTTCAAGCCCGCTGGTGATGATTGCTGGTCTCTGCTTGCCAATCCTGAGGCGGTCGTCGATGGCATTGACGACATGCGTAAGCGGTACGGTGACGATGAGATAGAAGACGCCCGCCAGCAGCAGTGGCGAAAGATTACCGGTTACCACGGCTTGGTCCTGCCCAACGCGAAAAATCTCGCGCTCGGAGGCAAGCAGGCCGAGG
Organism: Phyllobacterium sp. T2-21; assembly: GCF_055378485.1. NCBI lineage: Bacteria > Pseudomonadati > Pseudomonadota > Alphaproteobacteria > Hyphomicrobiales > Phyllobacteriaceae > Phyllobacterium > Phyllobacterium sp. T2-21. Next base: position 374,373 of record NZ_AP027916.1, read on the forward strand.
AAGTAGACGAGGCTCGAATCCTTCACATTGCCGATGAACTGGTTGACGAGGGCCGGCAGCACGCGGCGCACGCCCTGCGGCACGACGATCAGCCGCATACCCTGCCCGTAACTCATGCTGAGCGCGCGGCAGGCTTCCATCTGGCCGCGCTCGACGCTCTGAATGCCCGAGCGGATGATTTCACCGATATAGGCGCCGGCGATCAGGCTGAGCGCGAGAATACCAAGGGGATAGGGCGAAGGGCCAAAGAGCTCGCGCCCGAGGCGGGCGAAGCCCTGCCCGATGAGAAGAATGGTGACGATGGCCGGCAGGCCGCGGAAGACGTCCGTATAGACGCGGGCCGGAATGCGCAGCCAGGCAGAGCGGGAAATCCCCATGATGGCGAGTACCATGCCGATGATAAGGCCAAGCACCGTCGAGGCCGCCGCAAGGATTAGCGTGTTTTTGAGGCCGACCGTGATCATGGTCGGCAGGACTTCAGCCATTGCATTCCAGTCAAGGAAGCTGCGGCGCAGGTTTTCAAGCCAGTTCATCAGGAGATCCCTTGAAAGAAAGGCCGGTCCGAGCGGTCAAGGTCGGACCGGAAGGTGGCATCACTTTTTGGGAAGATATACGTCCGGCATCGGCGTACCGGGGAACCACTTTTCGTGCAGCGTTTTCCAGGTGCCGTCCTGCATGGCGGCTTGAAGGCTTTTGTTCAGCGCCTCGCGCAGGGCGTCATTGCCCTTGCGGATAACGAAACCAGCCGGGGCGTCGAAGCTTGGAATGTTGACCGCCACTTTCAGCTGCGGATAGCGCGCCGAATAGTCCTTGGCCGCCTCGTAATCGAGGAAATGCGCGTCGACCGTGCCGTTGTTGAGCGCCGACACAGCGGAGTTGTTATCCGGGAATTTCACGAGGTCGGCGCCGGTAAAGTTCTTCTCGGCATAGATTTCCTGGAGCGTGCCCTGAACGACGCCGAGGCGCTTACCCTTAAGACCGGCCGCGTCCTTGATCCCGGCATCCGGTGTTAGAACGGTGAGGAAGCCCGCAAGATAGCCGTCCGAGAAATCGACGGTCTGCTTGCGTTTGGCGGTTGTGCCGATGGCGGCCGCCGCGACGTCGAAGCGACTGTTGGCGACCGATGGCATCAGGGCGGAGAATTCCTGACCGGTAAAGATCACCTGCTCCTTCTTGAAGCCCATGCGCTCTGCGACGTTCAGAAAGAGTTCAATGTCGAAGCCGGTGAAGTTGCCGTCAGCGGTAGTGAAGGCATAAGGCTTGGCGTCGCCCATCGTGCCGACGCTGATGACGCTGGGGTCGAGCAAGCCATAGGGATTGTCAATCGCAACAGCCGGCACTGCGCCCATCGTGACGCTGAAGGCGACCGCGACAAGCGCGGTGCGCAGTCTGGCGAAGGGGGACATGATCGTTTTGGGAAGTTTCATTGTTTCATTCTCCTCTGGTGATGTTTTATGCGGCTGTCTCAAGGCGCGCGGATCCCTTTTTCTACGACGGCAGACACCGTGTGTCCGGCCCATGCCACCACATGTCGTGATTTTTATTTTAATGCTGAGACCGGTCTCAATTAAAAAGAGACCGGTCTCTTTCACGTTTAACAACTCATATCTTCGTATTTGCCAGTCGTCAAGTTCTCTTGTAAAGCTATTCGTTATGGACCAGAGCCCACCCAGAACCTCCTCCGTCACCGTGGCCGATGTCGCGCACAAGGCGGGCGTCTCGAAGGCGACGGCTGCACGAGTGCTGGGCGGGTACGGAACCGTCAGCGACCGGGTGCGTGAGGCCGTGAGCGAAGCCGCCCGCGCACTCAACTACCGGCCCAATGAGCTTGCTCGCAGCATGACGACAGGACGATCCGGCACGATCGGCGTGGTTGTCGGCGATATGGAGAACCCATTTTTCAGCCTCGCTATGCGCGGCATTACAGATGTCGCTCGGCAGGCAGGCTTTACCGTCATCCTCATTAATTCGGGCGAGGACGTCGCCGCGGAAAAGGAAGCAATCCGCACGCTGCTTGCAAAGCGCGTGGATGGCTTGATCGTTTCGCCGGCAAAGGACAGTGATGTCGAGCACCTCCGGGACGTTATACGCGCCGGCCGGCCGCTTGTGCTGCTCGACCGTGGCAGCGAGATGCTCGACGTCGACACGATCATTGCCGACGACAGGCACGCCGCCCAAGGCGTCACGCGCCGGCTCATCGCACTTGGCCACCGCCGCATCGCCTATCTCACCGCGTGCGACACTCCGGATCATCAATTCCGCGCGCCCGCGGACATCAATACCGGCTCGGTGCGCCGGCGCATCGAGGGCTTCCTCGGCGTCTGCCAGGAGGCCGGCCTGGAAAGAATGGAAGAATGGGTGCGCGTGGGTGCTGTTACGCCAGAGCGCACGCACCGCATCGTCACGGCGATGCTCAAGTCTTCGGAGCGACCAACGGCGATCATCGCGTCGGACAGCGTGATTGGGCTCGAAGTGTTCAAGATCCGCCGCGAACTCGGTCTACGTATTCCGGAGGACCTGTCGCTGGTGTCGTTCCACGATGCGGACTGGACGTCTGTCACCACACCGCCCGTCACGGTAGTGCGCCAACCTGTATACAACCTTGGCGAGACTGCCGCCAAGCTGCTCGTCGAACGGTTGAATGGAAGTCGGGTAGAAGCCATCCTCGCTGTCCTGCAGACGGAGATCGTCGAGCGCGACTCTGTCGCCGCAGCACCAGCATAGATAGTGCTGTAATCAATCAGAACAGCCCCCAAGCCTCAGGGCGTCCAGCATGGCAGTATGAACAGACCGGCTGCTGACGGCGTCGCCTATATTAATCTGACCCAACTCAAGGCCGGATAACTCAATTGCTTGCTACTGCAACGGCGCCGACACAGTAATGGTGCAACGCTAGTCTTTTCCGGCCTTGGTGGCCGCCTCCCGACAAGATGCCGCCTCGGTCTTGTTCGCTGCAACAAGTTTGCCGGCCGATACCACGCACTGCCATGGAGTATCCCATAACGATGCTGGCGAGAGGCCGCGCGGCCACGAGCGGCAACACGCGCGGACCAAACAGGCTCACTAGAATACCACGAGCGATATCGGCGAACAGCGCTCCTGGAAAAAACAGTCCTGCTGCTTTCATTCCACGCGATGGCTCCATGTTCCGCCAGATCGCGCCACCTCTCGGGAATTCCGACTTTCATCCTGGAACTACTGCACGGCGGTCCAAACCAGATCCTCCCGCTGCGAAGAATGGGCGACTGCTCGATGCCTGCCATAATCCGGGCCGTTGCAAATAAGGGATTGCCATAATCTAATTAGTTAGGTAAGTTTCCGAAATAAATTGAAATGAACGAACGGAAGATCATGGTATTGCATGTCGGCGTAGACATCGGTGGGACAAAGACGCACCTCCTGGGCGTTGTGGATGGTTCCACCCACTTTGACAAAGTGATCGCTACTAGCGCGTGGCGCGCCCGGATCGATGCAGATGCAGACGCGGCTGCGTTTGTCGCAGCCATCCTCCGTCAGACTTCGGGCGTCACCCCCACAATCCTGGTCGTGGGCTCTCACGGTTGCGACAGCGACGTGGAATGCATGGCGCTTCAGAGCCGCCTGGCAGCACTCCTTCCCTCAACGATTCTGGTTCTTAACGATTCCGAATTGCTCTTGCCGGCCGCGGGCAAGGAAGAAGGTATTTCCGTCATCTCTGGTACCGGATCCATTGCAGTAGCACGCGATGGCAATGGTGCCATGATGGCGTCCGGTGGATGGGGCTGGTTTCTTGGCGATGAAGGCAGCGCCAGCGGCATCGTTCGCGAATCCGCACGCGCTATTCGCACCTCTCTGGATCAAGGCAAGCCGCTGGACGAACTAGGGCATGCCTTGCTCGCCGCGATCGGGATCTCCGATCCCGTCGAAATCGGCCATTGCCTCGCGGAGGAAGGAAGTGCTGCCAATATTGGGCGATTTTCCCCAATCGTCTTTAATGCCGCCGAGGCGGGTTCCTCCATCGCCCAAGCCGTAATCGTGCAAGGTGGGCGTGCCCTGGCGGAAACGGTACAGCGCCTGATCGACCGCGGCGCGCAGGGCAACACAGTCGTCGCAGGCGGCGGAGTAATAACCCGACAGCCACGGCTTATGAGCGCCTTCAAAGACGCACTTTCGTCCGCCGCGCCCGACTGGGACATCACTCTTTTGCATGAGCCGCCCGTCATTGGCGCAATCGTTCTGGCCGGGAGGCTCGCGCGGGGCGAACCGATTGGTCGATTGCCGACGCCACACGCACCCGGCCAGCCCCGAAATCAATTCCGAGGGAGAGCGAGATGAAGCTGGACTGCGACAGGAAGGAAGCCCGGCATGGCTCATGAGATGAAAATCGTTCCAGCAAGAGACTGGGGTCAGTGGATTGTCGCTGTGATGCTGGTTGTCGCAATTGGTTTTCTCGGAGTGATGGTGCTCAGCAGCCCCAACGTCGCCTGGTCCACCATTCCGCTCTACCTGTTCGACGGGACCATTCTGGAAGGGATCAAGTTGACTCTCCTGTTCACCATACTCTCGATGGTGATCAGCATCGTTGCAGGCGCAGTTCTGGCGATGATGCGGCTATCCAAAAACCCGGTCATCAATGGGCTTGCGGGCCTCTATGTCTGGTTCTTCCGTGGAACCCCGTTACTGGTGCAAATCATCTTCTGGTTCAACATTCAGCTCTTCATACCGAGCATCGACATCGGGCCGTTTCATCTCGAAACCAACGCGATCGTCACGGCCTTCATTGCCGCCTTGCTTGCGCTCAGCCTCAATGAGGCTGCCTATATGGCGGAGATCATGCGCGCCGGTCTGTTGGCCGTTGATGACGGACAGCGTGAAGCGGCGGTCGCGCTCGGCTACACCCCTTCCCAGACGATGCTACGCATCATATTTCCCCAAGCCTTGCGGGTCATCATTCCCCCGATCGGCAACCAGACGATTTCGATGCTGAAGACGACGTCGCTCGTGTCCGTCGTTGCCGCGCAGGATCTGCTCACGCGAGCCCAGAACATCTATGCGAAGAACTTCCTCATCATCGAACTGCTGATCGTCGCCAGCATCTGGTACCTGGTGATGACCACGGTCGCCTCCACTCTTCAATATCTGATCGAACGCCGCCTCGGGCGCTCCACCAATGAAGCGCCAATAGTCTGGCGGACGGTGCAGCGCCTGCTACGGGGCGAAGGGAGAAATGGCTGATGGAACACCCCGCCCACCCCACAGAACCCATGGTGGAAGCCATTGGCGTCAGAAAATCCTTCGGTTCGCTGGAAGTCCTGAAGGATATCAATCTGACTGTCCACAAGGGAGAGGTGGTCTGCCTTCTCGGGCCGTCTGGCAGCGGCAAGTCGACCTTCCTGCGCTGTGTCAATCATCTCGAGCGGATGTCAGCCGGACGGATCGTCGTTGACGGTCAACTGATCGGTTATCACGAACACAACAACAAGCTCTATGAAATGAACACCAGGGATCTGGCAGGGCAGCGTCGGGATATCGGCATGGTCTTCCAGCGTTTCAATCTCTTTGCCCATCAGGATGTCCTGACCAACATCACTCAGGCGCCGATGCTGATCCGGGGCGAGACGCGTGAAACCGCGGTTGCGCGGGCGCGGGAGCTGTTGCGCCTGGTGGATCTCGAGGGGCGCGAGCGCGCCTATCCCTTCCAGCTTTCGGGCGGGCAGCAGCAGCGGGTGGCGATTGCCCGCGCGCTTGCGATGAAACCCAAGCTAATGCTTTTCGATGAGCCGACTTCGGCATTGGACCCCGAGCTGGTCGGAGAGGTGCTGGCCGTCATGCGCACCCTCGCATCGGAAGGGATGACCATGCTCGTCGTCACGCATGAACTCGGCTTTGCTCGCGACGTCGCGGATCGGGTCGTCTTCATGGATCGGGGCGTGGTCGTTGAGGAGGGTCCGGCCCGCGAGGTGATCGATGCACCTAAGCACGAACGTACCAAAGCATTTCTCAGGCGAATGCACTGATCCGCTCTGTCCACGGGCAGTTTTCTAAAAGGCCGCACGTCTTTCACGTGCACAACAAAAGGGGAAATACGATGAGAAAGAAACTTCTGCAGATATCTCTGGCCGCAACGATGATCGTTGGGACTGTAGTATCGAGCTTGGCCGCAGAGGTCGATCAGACGCTTCACAACATGCTGCCCGACGATATCAAAGCGTCGGGCGAGATCAAGGTCGGTACCGAGCCACAGGCTCCGCCTTATGATTATTACGGCGCAGATAACACCACTATTATCGGCCTCGAGCAGGATATGATCGCCGAGATGTCCGCGCGTCTGGGCGTCAAGTTCACGGTGCTTCCATCGCAGTTCGCCAGCATCATTCCCGGCATTCAGGCCGGACGTTTCCATATCGGCATGTCCGCCATGGGTGATTTCGTTGAGCGGCAGAAGATCGTTGACATCATCGACTACACGCTGGAAGGCACGAGCATCGTCGTGCTGGAAGGAAACCCGCACAAGATCACCAAACTTAAAGACAGCTGCGGCCTGCGTGCCGGCGCTGTTCAGGGCTCCATACCGCTGGAATTGCTTGACAAGCAGAAAACCCTTTGCCCGGCAGACAAGCCGCTGAATGTCATGCAGTTCCCGTCCAACGACCAGATCAAGATCGCGCTGCGCAGCGGCCGCATTGACCTGTCAATGGACACGACCGGGGTTGCCGCCTTCAGCTTCGCCAATCAGCCTGCTGGCGACAAGAAGCTCGCATTGGTCGAAGGTGCGAAATACGCCGCCGGCTATCAGGGCATCATGGTCGGTAAGAAAAACACGCAACTGCGCGACGCTATCGTGGCGACGCTGCAGAAGATGATCGATGACGGCAGCTACGCCAAAATCTTCGGCAAGTACCAGCTCACCGAGAACATGATCAAAATGATCATGGTCAACGACGGCGCCCGGTTCGCCGACTATCTGAAGCTCGACGAGTAACAGAACCTTCGGCTGCGCCGCGCGAGCGGCGCAGCCGCATCCTCCCACCTCGCACGGTGTTGGGAAGGTACAGCTGGAAGCTGTTCCCGCTCCATGCAGACAGCGCAATATGGAATCCAAGATATGAGTGAAATTACCTACCGCCAGGCGATCGCCTTGCAGCCGGCTGCCCTTGAGGCAAGCCTTTCGGCCGTTTCTGCCACATTGAAGGCACTGGACGTTGAGCCCTTGAAACAAGGGACGAACGTCATTGTCGGGATCGGGGCCAGCCTTTATGCAGCCAATGTCGGCGCCGCGCAGATGCGTTCGCAGGGTATCCGAGCGTTCGCGCTTCCCGGGACCGATCTTTACGACGCTTCGATCGATGCCGCTGATGCCTATATTGCGCTATCGGCCTCCGGGCGCAGCGTCGAACCTGCCCGTGCCGTGGAAATTCGACCCAGTGCGCCCACCTACGGTATTGCAAAGGCTGCCGGCACGCCGCTGTCCAAAGTCGTTCGTTACAAGCTTGCCACGCAAAGCGGCGTCGACAGTGGACCTAACACGACAAGCTATCTCGGCTCGCTGCTAACCATGGGGCTTTTGGCTGACAAGGTGGGTCGTGCCTCCGGCACGGATTGGAATGCCCTTCCAAACGCCGCCGCCGCGGTCCTTGCCAGTGTGCAGGGGCAGGTTGAAAAGGCGGCAAAGCTGTTTCACGGCCGTAAGGCAATTGATTGCGTTGGCTCTGCCTGCGCCTATGGCACCGCTGGCTATGCGGCACTTTTGATCCGCGAGGCTGTTCGCGTTGCTGCACAAGATTGGGATACATTGAATTTCCTCCATGGCCCGATGGAGCCGAACGATCGCGATTCAGGCGTCATTCTCTTCGGAAACGGCCGCGAAGTATCGCTTGCCCGCACACTTGCAGGGTTCGGCATCCCAACTCTGCTCATTACCGACCTTACCGACGTTGACGATACTGAAAATCTGGTTATCGTTCATATTCCTGCATTTTCTGCCGGTCTTGCAGATGCCATTCTGCAGGCTATTCCTGCTCAATTGCTGGTCGCCAGCCTGTCGGAAGCTGCCGGTTTGCCAGTCTGCGAGTTCCGATACCGCCAGTCCGATACAAAACTCACGCCGGCATAGCGGAATGCATTTGGCAGACTCTGCCAAGGTAGCCGATGTACACCATCGGCTACCTTGGCTCGATCCAGCCATTTGATTATTCGGGCAAGGTGTCGATTCTGTCCTCAGACCAGCCAGCATCATAGGCGAAGACGGCGCCGCTGTCGTTCCCAAGCAAGTTGCCAACCGCAAAGTCGATCGCCAGTCGTACGGCACCAAGAACAGTCGCCTTCCTGGATAGATGGCTAATGGCAATCTTCACCGGCCAACACAATTCCTCAACGGCTTTTTCGACACCTTTGATGAGAATTGCATTCTGCCCTACGCCGCCGCCCAGCACGACAAGCTGCGGATCAAGAACACTGACGCATGTGGCGACGAGACGTCCGATATCGACTGCATGCGTCTCGATACAGGCTCTGGCGTGCTGTGACGTTTCTGCACGTGCGAACAGCTCAGCCGCAGTTTGCGGCGGCGTTCCATCATGCCCTGGCCAATCCCGACGGCAGCGGTCGATCAGTTCGACCGCGCCCAGATAGGTCTCCAATCCTTGAAATACAGGCCTTTCAGTATGCGACCACGGAAAAGCCATATGGCTGATTTCGCCTGCCCCGCCTCGAAAGCCGCGAAAGAGTTTGCCGTCGACAACGATCCCCAGGCCGATCTTCACTCCGATCTGGAGATAGATGGCAAAAGAATGATCCTTGGCGGCGCCCTCGTGAAATTCAGCGAGGGCCGCACAATTGACGTTGTTTTCCAGAAGAATCGGAACGTCATAGACCTCGAACAAGTCCTCCAGCATCTCAACCAGGACCTTTTGTTCGGTCAGCCATCCCATCGATTTGGATATGATGGTCGGCAGGGCGATCGCGATTGCTCTCAACGGACCGTCCGTGGTCTGGCATTGGGCAATGACGGATGCAACAGCCTGCCTTACCTTCGCTAAGTGAAAACGATCCGAGCTCATACCCTCATCGTTGACAGATGTTTCCGTTTCGAAAAATCGTTGCCCATCGAGCTTGGAAGCCACGACGTTTATCTGTGTTGTGCCGCAGTCGAGGCCGATCACGAAACCTGCGTGCTGTCCCAGTCCGTAGGTTACCGCCGTTCGGCCCAGGGCGCCCTTCGAAATACCATGCGATGCTAGCAGTCGGCTCGCCTCCAGCTCAGAGACCGCAGCAGACATTGTCGGTTTTGAGAATGACAGCGCCGAGCCCAATTGCGGTCTGGTTGCCGGGCCATCATTCACAATCATCTTAAGCACTGCCCGAGCACTATCGGTGAGTGAAGGAAGGAAATCTACGGTTTTTGGGCGGGGCTTTTTCAATACAGGCACTTTTCGTTCCGGCAGGTACGACCTGATGGATACCCCGGCGACATCTCAAACTCAAAAGATATCTCTTAGTTCGATAAGTTAATTTACGATATTTCGAAAGGCAATCTCGCCCGCTCTACGATGTACTGCCAGCGGTCCTATCCCCGGCACCGACGTAAGTTGCTCCGAACCTGCCCAGAACATGCAAATCTCAAAAATCGCGGCGATTGCCCAAAGAGCCGCGATGGTCGCTTCGATATATCCATGCTGGCGCAGAAAGATCGAACCGAAAGCGTTGAATCCCATGTGGCTTGCCTGCTGTAGCGCCGCCGAAGTAAGGATTCCGTAAAAGACCGGCACCGACGCCGCTTTCGATATAGGCGAAATCACCGGTTTCGACACCACGTCCAAAATAATACTCGGCAATGGCCGATGCGTTGGCATTGTTGTCGACGTAAAACGGATATTCGAGGCTGTTTTGAAGAACCTCCCCAAGGGACACATTTGCCCAACCAAGGTTCGGCGATCGGGTCAGGACCTCGCCCTTGCTCACCAGACCTGGAATGGAAATCCCAACGGTGCGCATTTCCTTGTGCGGCCGCTCATAGAGTTTCGTTCATCAATCGAGCGTGATCGGCAAAATAGATCTCCGTCACTCGAAACCGCCCGCTGACGCGCTTGCACTGAACGATCACATCAATCGATATCTTGAGTAGGTTTCGAATGTCATCTCGATCGAGATCTTGGCCGCCGTCGGATTCCTTGACCAGGAGCGTGAGCTGTTCAAACGCCAGACTTGGCGAGTCCGCGTGGACCGTGGTGATCGAGCCAGGGTGTCCGGAGTTGATGTTGCGGATGTAATAGAAGGCGGTTCCGTCGCGCAACTCCTGCAAGAGCACGCGATCTGGTCGCATGCGCAGGCAGGACTCAAGCAGATCCTTTACGCCGAGCTTTGCCAGCCCCTGCCCACCCTTCGAATAGAACAACCTGACATGGTTCGGCTGCGGAATGGTGAGTTCAGGCGTGTCTTCGATGCTGATAAGCCGTTCGTCTTCCGGAATGTGCTGGATCAGCGCTTTCGAGAGGGTTGTCTTCCCGGAGCCCGTTGCGCCGGAAATGATGATGTTCTTGCGCGCGAGGACTGCCGCCTGAAGAAAGGTACGGTATTCGCCGCTGCGATAGGCCATCAGCAAGGGACAATCGTCGGGCTTTTGATTGGTGCTGACGACAACGTTCTCGAACAGCCCTTCGGTCTCCATATTCTCCACCGACAGAAGAACGGATGAGGGCTTACGGATGGTGATGGAGACGGTGTTTCGGGTTGTAGCGGGCGGAATCACGATCTGGATGCGCTCGTCATCCGGTAGAGTCGCGGACAGCAACGGGCGGGTCTCGTCGATGCCCTGATTGGAGAAGCTGGCCACGGCTCGCGCCAGCCGCATGAGCTTGTCGAATGACAGGTCCGGCAGTTCGTGACGCTGCCAGCCCGTGGCTCCCTCAGTCAGCACTTCGCCGGGGCGATTGATGACAACCTCATAGAGGTTCTTGTCCTTAAGAAAGCGATCGAGTGGCAGGAGGAGCTGCCGGACGACCCCGGCATCAGAAGTTTCGCCCATACCCTGCCCTATTTCGTCACCAGATCGGATCGCGGGTAAAAATCGCCCATGACCGCACGATCGTAAATCGTGTTGCGCGGCTCGGTTACGCGCAGCCCATAAATGCTGGAGAAGTCGAGATCACGGGCCACGAAGATCGACACCAGCGAGCCCTGGTGCTTGGTGAGCGTCGGCGGAATGTTGATCGACTGCTCGACCGAGATGGCGGCTGCTTCCTTACCCGCACTTGTTGTCCCCTGCGCCTCGATATTGCTGCTCTGAAGCTCTTGGCCTGCCCAAGTCGCAACATCGCCGACCACCGATAACAATAGCGCGCCGCCAAACCGCTCCCACCAATGAGTGTCGACATAGCCGTCAAAGCCTGCGCGTCCGATCGCGTCAGTTGCCGGCGATGCCAATGTTATGATCACGCCTTTCGGCGTCTTGGCCCGGTTCCACAGGACGAATAAGCGACTTTGCCCGCGCCGCAACCCGCCCCGGTATTCGCCAACAACTTGAGTGCCCTTTTCCATCATCACCACACGGCCGTTGTCGGAAAGGACGTCACGAGTGATCACGCAGCTGGTGAAGCCCGGCTGGTCCGACGATAGCGCGGTTTCCAGCGCGCACGGGATCGAAGTACCCATGGCGACGATGAAGTTACGGTTGCCCAGGTGCCCCGCCTTCGAGCCCTCAAGCACCGCAGGCTTCAGCATTCTGTTGAAACGCTGATCCTCGTTTTCTCCTTGGGCGCTTGCTCCCAGCATACCATCGACCGGGAGGAAGTTGGGGTCGGTGGTTGTGTCGGCGCTCGTAGTTTGGCGCTTGCTGGATTGGCTGCCGTTGAAGGCCATGACCGGCGCCCGCCGCGCCGCATCTAGCAGTTCATCGACGGCTGGCGTTTCGGCCGTCGCCATGGCGGGCGCCGGCAGTTTGATTTGCGGCACGGGAAGCACCACCGGCTCTGGTTCTGCCTTGGCGGGCTCGAATTGGGTGGTCTGGCGGATCACGCCCGATCCCGGCTGCTCGACTTCCTCTTTGGCGCCCTGCCGCATTGACCACATGGCAAAGGCGACGAAGGCGACAACCGCCAGCACGACGGCGCCGCGCTTCACCAGCGGATTATTGTTAGCCTGGCGTGCGGAAGTGGTCTGCGCGCGTTCACCGGGGATCGTTGTGTCTGTGGGTTCTGCCATTGTCCCCTCCCCTACTGGCCGGCGGCCGGAACCTTGACCACCCTCTTGACTGACGGCGAGGTGGTGTTGGTTCCTGGATCGACGCCGACCGGTGAATAGGCCTCGTTGAAAATGCACAGCGTGTCGGAGCCACGCCGCAGGATGAACTTCCGACCGATCGCGTGAACGAGAACGAGAGCGCCCTGCACCGTCTTTGGCACCAGGCTTTCAGTACCGTCCGAATTCTCGATGTAGATCGCTGGCATTTGCTGGTTGCCGCTGAAAGTGAACGTCGTCACCTTGCCATTGTCGTAGACCGCTTGCGGTTCGATTGCGGTCGACCCTTGCACGGCGTAGCGCCAGTTGCGCGGTCCATATTGTTCATGGATGCCAAGAACCTGATCGGCATAACCCGCCTCGGTTGCGCGCTTGCGCGCCTCGCCCTCGAGGCGCCGCTGTTCAGCCTCGTCGGCTGGGTAGCGGTACTTTACATAGAAATAGGTGTTCTGCCCCGCATCGACAGAACCATCGCGGACGACCAGCTCCATCTGATAGCTGCGCTTTGAGCCGTCGCGCCGCGTCGTCACAACCGAGATGTTCGTGGCCGGCTGGTTCTCGCGCGGTTTCAGAAACAGGATGTGTCCGGCTGGTGCAACCTCCCAGGCAACCGAGTTGCCGAGCGCGACATGGGCGATCTCTTCGTCTTGCGCGAACTCAACCTGTACCGACGAGCGGATCGTCCCGACAATGCGGGTGATGTTGTAGGGCTGATAGCTGACGAAGCGCACGCGATTATCCTGTTGCGCACTGGCAGGGATCTCGAGTGCCTGAGAGGCTGACACGGTCAGCACTGCCATAACGGCAGCGCCAAAGATAAATCGTTTCTTCAATTCAAGGCCTCCGGATCGGCCCGGTACTCGCTCGCCACGAACCCAAGCGGGTTCACCAACCGGTCGCTGGAGGAAATCGGGGCATTGGTATAGGAATAGGTGATTGTCGCAACCCAATGGGTCGTGCGGACATCATCGCCGCGGGTGATTGTCCGTGTGTAGCGGACCGATACGACATTGCTGTTGATCAGCGAGATCGACTTGATCGCGATCCGCGAAGTTGACGAACGGCCATAGACATTCTGCGGCGATTCCGGATTGCTGCCGCGATATGTGGCTGCGAAACGCTGCTGCTCGGTGGCGTTCGACATCAGCGAAGCCGTGCGGAAATTTTCCTCGGCCTCCGACCAAACATAGCCTTCGCGTGCCCGGACATAGCGGGCTGCAAAATATTTGCTGACTTCCTCATCATAGCTGGCGGCTGCTGACGAGAGCGCGGACACGACATCGACAATGCCGGTCGAGTTATCGACGCGGATGACGAAGGGTTCGACTGTTTTGAGCGGTGTGAGAGCCACCACGGCCGCGATCGACACACAGGCAAGCGCACTGGCGATAGCGGCGACGAACCAGGCAACGCGCTTTGAGCGTTCGGCCGAGAGCATGCGGTCCTGATCGAAGCGGCGCGCCTTGGTGAAGTAATCCTTGAGGCTGTCCGTGGTTACCATCTCTACCCCGCCTGGCAGGCGCGATGCGAGCCGGCCTCATCGAACCCGACGAAAGCGACATGGCTTTCCTCATCGCCCTGCGTTGAGGCGAACGCCAGCGCGAGCCCATTCTCTGCGGCAAGGGAAGAACGCTGCTCTGACGATGGCTTCTTGCCTCCCTCCCACTCCCACATCGAGCGATTGAGCGGCCGTTTCGAATAACCATCGCATTTCGGGAGGGGATTGGTCAGGGACGCGCATCCGGAGGTGATGACTAACAGGCCAATCAATGTGATAACTCGAACTATAGGCACGCGGTAACTCTCCTCACGGTCATGGGGTCAAGCGTTCTTGCCGGTCAGCTTGTTCCAGCCCCAACCAATCGCGCGCACCACGGTATTGTTGTGCCCGTCACGCGCGGCCGTGTAGCCGTAAGAAAGGGAGGCTCCGCCGGAGGCGAGCGAGGAAGCAATGTTCGGCAACTGGTAAAAGACGTAGAGTGATGCTAGGCCGATGGCGCCGATCGCGATCGGACGCATCAGCACGTCGGTATAAGCATCGGCCGTGCTGAACGTCGTGGCGAAGCTGGTGACCAGCAGGGAACCGACCGCGACGACCAGCACCTGCAGGATCACGAAGTTTGCGAGCTGTGCAATCCAGGCCTCGGTAAACCGACGCGTCGACTGGAACATTGCGAGCGCGATGAAGATCGGCCCGATTGCGAGAACGATCGCCAACGCCACCCGCGCATAGAGTGAAACCACATAGCCGATCGAGGCGACGACGAAGGTTATGAATACAACGACCAGCCCGGCAAAACCGGTCAGCGGATCGACCGGCCATACCGACTGCGCCCAGATGTCGTTGGCGGATTTCTGGCCCTTGTCGAGCAGGCTGTCGAACGTTGTGGCACTTGGCACCCCGCCGGTGTTCAGCGCCTCGGAAACTTCCTTGGGAAGCGTCTCGAAAAAGATGTCGGTCACATAGGTCTGGTATTCGCCGGCATTCCTCACCAGCATCAGGATGATGGCCAGTTTAATGGACCGGAAGGCGAACTCCATGATCGGCTCCTGGACCGATCCGCGCAGGATCAGAAAGCCGTAGAGGATCACGTAAAGGGTAAGTGCTGCCGTCAATGGGCCCGTCACCCATGCGCTGATGCCGCTCGTTCCGGAACTGATGAAATTCTGCAGCGGCGACGTGAACTGGCGATCAAGAACGTCGAAGACGGTATACATCACGCTATCCCCCCAGCGCCCTGTTCATGCGATCGAGCCTGGCCTTGCCTTCGGCCACTTCGGCATTGCGGCAGTTGGGCGTCTGCCCCAGGCCGCCTAAATTGTTCCGGCATCTTGTGATGTGATCGGTCCGCAAATCACCGTCGGCGAGAAACTCGCTGACGGAAATAACCGTCTCCCGTGGCGGTTCTGAACACGCCGCGAGCAATGCTGTGATGCCGCACACTGCAAAGCGCTTCATTTGGAGAGCGCCGAATTCATCGTGTCGATCCGCCTGCGCCAGCCCTCGGTCTGGCGTTGCCCTTCCACCTGGGCCTGAGCCTGCTGCACCATCTGCAAGCCCTGCATCCGAAGGAGATCGGTCTGCAGGAACGCGCTTTCGGCCTGGATGCGGGCCTGCAAGTCGGCGATGTCCTTGGCGTCGCTCGCCGACGAGATCTGCTGGCGCAGCTGATCGATCCCGTCGATCCGCTTTGTTGCCACATCATAGATCTGCTGGCCGAGAGACATCTGTCCGGCATTGCGGTTCTGCACGCGTGCCAGCTCCTGGGCGTAAAAATCATTGGCGGACGTCTGATAGGTCGAATTGCTTTCGCGGAACTTCGACGCGGCATCGCCGAATGCGCCCGAGCCGTTACCACCAAGCAGGCTTTCGATTGCCGCAAAATCCTGTGGCAGCGCCTTGCGGATTTCCGGCTTGTTCAAGAGCGATGCGACATCGGCCATGTTCGTCAGCTTGTTCAGCGATCCGAACAACTGCTCGGCTTGCGTGATTTGCTGATTGAGCGCGTCATACTGCTCCTTCATCGCGTCCAGCTGGCTCGCCCATCGCAGGATGGCCGTTTTGTCGATCACCGGAACACCCTGAGCGCTCGCAACACCGGCCGAGAAAGCGAGGATAGCGGCGGCCGCCGTCATGGATTTGCCCATATGCATCAGCCTGCACTCCTTTGCTGCTGGAAGAGAGGAAGCCAGGCTTCCGGATCGTCGCCGGCAACTGCTCTAATGGTATCGGCGAGTTCAATATTAGCGGTGCGACCGGACAGCACGGCCAGCTCATCGCCGAAACCACTGAGATTGAGCTCGGCAACAATGCTGTTGTGGCCCTGTTTGACGATGAAACGGCGGCTTTCGTTGGAAAGCTCCCGTGCGATCAGCTCATATTCGCGTTCGGTGAGCTTGAACCCATCGACGTAGTCGGTGCGGCTGCCGCGAGAATTCGGCATGAATATCTGTGTCGGGCACTGCTCGATGATCGTGTGGGCAATGGGGGAGTTAATCGCATCGCGCGGGCTCTGCGTGGCGAACAGCATCAGGCCGTTTTGCTTTCTGATGGTCTTGAGCTTGTTTTGGGCAAGATCGCGGAAGCCCTCGTCGGCGAGCGCCTTCCAGAATTCATCAATGACGATGATGATGCGGCGCCCGTCGATCAGTTGCTCGACCCGATGAAACAGGTATGCCATCAGCGGCGTACGGATCTCTTCATTATCGAGGAAGTCCGTCATGTCATAGCCGACGAACTTGCCACCGACACCGAATTCGCCCAAGCCGATGTCCTCGACGACATTGTCGAAGACCCAGCCAAGCGGCCCTCCCCTCTCCCATCTGCGCAGGCGCGCGGCGATGCCCTCAGGGTCGGTGTTGTTCAAAAAAGTGCGCAGCGCGCCGATAGTGCGGCGTTCGACCGGCAAATCGGCGAGACTGTCAATCGCGTGAGCGATGTCACGAACATCCGCGACGGAAAGTTCGCGGGTCTGTGAATCAACCAGTTTGGCTACCCATTGCGCCAGAAAGACCTTGTTCTCCGGCGTCAGTTCCATTCCCTTCAGGGGAGCGCAGCCTGTCGGGCGGCCATTCTTCAGTGGCAGATAGGTTCCGCCAGCGGCGCGCACGAAAAGGTCGGCGCTACGATCCTTGTCGAAGAACACGATACGGGCGTCGAATTTTTCGCCTTGCGACAGGATGAAGTTGAGCAAAACCGTCTTGCCCGAGCCGGACGGTCCGCCAATGAAGGTGTTGCCGAGATCGCCATAATGCATGTTGAAGTAGAATGGCGAGCCGGATGCGGTCTTCAGCATCGCGACGGCTGGGCCCCATTCATTGCCGTTGCGCTGGCCGATCGGATAAGAGTGAAACGGCGAGAAGGCCGCAAAATTTTTCGAGGTGATCGCCCCGGAGCGCACGCGGTAGCGAAAATTGCCGGGCAACTGCGCCCACCAGGCGGCTTCCAACCCTAAATCCTCCCGGGCGACCACCGCTCCGCCATTCGTCAGATGCGTCCGGCTCTTGGCCATATTGTCGGTAAGTGCGTTTACCGAGCCGGCAAACACTGTGAGCGTCAGGTGATGATCGCCGAGCGCGAAGCGGTTCGACTCGAGATCGTCGAGCGCGTCGTCAAGCTCCTCGATCTGCGATCCCGCCTTGTCGCCGGCGCTGACCATCTGGTTCTGCTTGCGCCCCATCACCGTCTTGGCGTCCGACTTTGACAGAAAGGAGAAGCTCTGCGTCAGGATCAGCTCGTAGGGAACGGTGAGCAATCCATCGAACATGCCGGGGCGCGTGCGCGCCGGATATTCCTTGAAGCCGAACATGCCGGCATAGCGGCTCGAAGCTTCATGCCGAATTTCGACTGTTTCGCGCCCGACAATCACGCGGTCGGAATAAATCGCCGAAGAAACACGCCCTTCGGTCAGCGGCACGGCCTCACGGCGGCCGCCGACGAGCTGGTGCAGGACCTCGCTCGGTTCGGAGAAGATCAGCCCATCGCGTTCCTGCAACGAGAGGACCCGCGGCCCGAAGCGCTTCAGACCGGCGGTGACGTTGACGATCGCGTCATCAAGATGCTTGAGCGCATCCTCGTCCAGTTCAACGCCACGCCGCCGCGCCTTGCGCAGCTTCGACAGGAACGCAACCACCCGCTCGGCGGCATCCCGGCCAGGATGCCAGACAAGACTGAGATAGAGATCGTTGCGGAACAGGTCCTCATCGATCATGCGGGCTCGGTACTTGTCGTTCAGCGTGCGCGAGAAGGAATTTTCGAAAGCGCCGTCGGGATATTCATTGTCGCGGCGTCGGATGATATGGGTCCACAGCGCCAGCCGCTCGTCCGCAATATTGCGGTAAAGCGTGTTGAGATCGCGATGCAGTGCATTGAGGTCGAGCGTGTCTGCCGTCTCGAAGGAAACCCCTTCCAGCGCGATGACCACCATCAGGGCACGGGAATCGAGCGCGATCACCCGCTCGTCGACATGGCGAACATACGGAATGAAAGTCTCCGGTTCGAGCTCGCGGCTCTTGACGATGGCGGTACTAGGCAAAGCCGAGGTCCCTTTCATCATAGCGCCGGACGAGCCTCATCGGCGTAAGGCTCGATCCGCCCCAAAAGCCGGTGTTGTGCGCTCTGCCCCGCGTCTCGACCCAACCTAGCAGAACCCGGAACATGTTGTGGTCGTGTTTGACGATCGCTTTGAAAAGAGCATGGAAGGCGAGACCGACGAGCGCATAGGCCACCGAACCAGCCACGATGAAGAGGATCGTCGTGAAGATCATGTTGATCCCCATCGCCTCCATCGTAACCCCGCCGATCATCGCCGGCCTGGTGCAGGCGAGGAACAGGGTGTCTACTTCCAGCACGATCTTTCCGCTCATCAGCTAGCCGCCGGAGATCGTGTTGACGATTTCAGTCGCGCCAAAGATGATGCCGATGCCAAGCACCACGAACGCGGCTTTGCGAAGATCGAGGTAGCCAAACATCCATGCAATACCGACGATAATCACCGCGATAATCGCCAGCAACTTTGCGACATTGCCGGTCAGCATGTCGACGATGTTCTGAAGCACGCTCTCAATTCCGCCCGTCTGGGCGAAACTCTGTTCGATCAAGGCAAGTGAGAACGCGGTTGCCATCGTCGCGATGGTCGCGATCGGCCTGATGCGTGCAGATAGGCTCATATGCTCTTCACTCCTTTTGCTCGTTGGAAAAGACCAGGACGGAGGATCGCCGTCCTGGATTGAATACGTCCCATCGCGGGGCAGCGTTCCGCGTGCGCTCCAACGCCTTCTCCCCTGTGACCGCCTCGGTCGAAGTGGCGATGGCCTCCCCTCCCCCTCCCCGTTCCCGCGGTGCGCGCTCGTTCGCATTGCCTTCCGCGATTTCGATAGTCTCAAGACGTTCGGCAAGGCGCTTGCGTTCTGCCAGCACCTTGCCGTCGTAGCCGACCATCTCGCCGACCAAGGTGTCGCCGTGGCCATAATAGGATCGCAGCATCACGGTCTCGGCCTGCCCGGCCGTTGCTCCGCCCTGCAGCGCTACTTGGTAATAGCCATCGAGCAGCGACCCGCTTGCCTTCAGGTTCAGGCAGAGGTCGAATGCGTCGCTGACCGAAAGCCCCAACCGTCCAAGATTGCCTGAATTGATGCCGGCGAGGCCAAGATCGATGTCGTGGCCTTCCGCGATCAGCATTGTTGCCGCCTCGATTGCCTCCGCTCTTGTTTCGGGTTGCTCGGCGAACGGACGATCGGAATTGGTGCGGATCACAAAGGGCTGAAACCCGCTCTCGACGCTGACGATGGCCGCGAGCGTCTCCGGAGCAATCTGTGGCGCACATTGCTGTGCGAGTTCGAGAAAGGCGACCGGCATGGGTTAGAACCACACGCGTTGGCGACCAGCGCCGTCGATGGTGACATCGACATATCTCGGCTGTTCTCTGATATGTGGACGCGCAGTCACAATAACCTTGCACACCCGCCGACCATCTTCGAAGTACAAGTGGCCGGATCCTTGCGCGCCGCCCCCTCCCCCTCTGCGATCGCTCCTGCAAACGTCGTCGCTGACGGCCTTCGGCTCTGCAGCCGCGCAGCTCACTTCGTTGTGCCCACGATCGCCGGTCCTGGTGACCAGCTGGAACCCGGCGTCGCAGAAATAGGGCTCATAGCGGGGTTTGGACGCGGTGAAGCCAACACCCCTGCAGATCGGAAAGGATCGACCTTTCGCCAAGTGTGACCACAGCCGCTCAATAGGTGGGCGGCATTCGCTGTACTGCGTAGCGCCGCTAGGGTTGGAAAGGCATAGGAGAACCTGGCAACCCCAGTCATCTGCACGAGCTATGGATGTCGAAAAGGTATACAATGAAACGCATAGTAAAATCCTGGAAAGTGCTCGAATGAATACGTTTTTCATGCGATGTCCTCGTCAAAACCGCCCTTGGCGTGCTGCCGAGGCGAATTCTCCATCTTTTCATACTACACGATAACGCATAGGAAAGAAGATGCCAAGACAATTAGAGAGCCGTTGGCACAATACGGTTTTTGCGACCTTGACAACGCACGAAATCATGTCGAAACACCTCCCCAATGAGACGCCAAATTCGCGTCTTCGTCAGCTCGGCATGATGAACCTGCTCTACTCCCTTCAGAAAGCGGACACCGCGTTGACCATCACAAACGTTACGGAAGTGACCGGAATGACTAGGAAAGCGGCGCAAGAAGCGATTGATCCGCTCGTCGTGCGCGGCCTCTTGAAAGAGTCCTGGGGCCGCACCTCGATCGGTCGCGGCAAGGCGCGTCAATACGAGATCGCGCCAGAGATCTTCGAAAAGCTCGGCGGCGTCTACCGAGCGTGACGGGTCCGGCGCGCTTCGCATTCGTTGCAAAAGCTACGTCCATAATGCTGCAAAAACGCACAGTATTGCTTGTGCTAGACCGTGTAAGCATACACGAAGCGCAATTCACCCGCCTGAAATGGCAGACTGATTCGTTTCGCATAGACAAACTGTGTTGATGGAGAAGCCATGCGACAAAAACAGAATGACCTCGGAAGTTGATGCTTCCAAGGTCGGTTCATTGAAGAACGGGATTCTGAAAAGCAGGCTCTTTGACGAGAACCGGCAGCAACAGTCGTATAGTCGCAAAAGCCCCAATTCCTATCAAGTCGAAACGCTACTTCGGGGAACGGGTCTGTTTTGCCGTCGCGGCTTGCTGGTGGGTGCGAACGGAGGTGCTGTCGATCATTTGGATGTCACCGTGATTGGCAGCGGTGACAGCGTCCATCAGCCGATCCCAAAAGCCTGCCTTTTGCCATCGTACGAGGCGGTTGTAGCAGGTGGTGCGCGGGCCATAGCGCACGGGTAGGTTGCGCCAAGGCGCACCGGATCGCAGCACGCAGAAGATGCCGTTCAGCACGCGCCGATCATCAACACGCGGCACACCTCTTGGCTTGTTGGGCAGCAGCGGCTCGATCACGCGCCATTCAAAGTCCGTAAGGTCATATCGGCTCATGGTGAGCCCTGAATCAGAATCCTGTGCGATGTGAAAGGAGCTATTCGGCAAACAACTTCGTTGCGGACATCGCAAATGGCGGACTATGTTTTTGCAGTGGTCCAGTGTGTCATCACCTCGGGATGCTCCTTGAATGAGGCCTCGAACGTTGGCGCGGCCAATATTGCCTGCATGTGCAATGTCGCGCTTCCGGTATTGCGAAACCCGTGCCATCTGCCAGCCGGCACGATAACGGATTGTCCCGTTGACACCGTTTCGCTTTCATCTCCCAACCAGAGCTCGGCTTGACCTTCCAGGACGGTCAGGACTTCCTCGACAGGATGGGTGTGAGACCGTGTGCCAGCTCCCGGTTCCACCCACTGTTCGAAGATGCAGAGCGCTGCAGCGTCGGTGACTGCAGAAACCTGCATCCTGGTCAACACGCCGGGACGCCACTCTTCAGTCGGCTGAAGGCTATGATCGACAATCTGCATGATCCCTCCTCCACTAGCAGAATACCACGGAGCGTGGATCGCTCGCAAATGTCGGCGTGTCGCTGACATCCATACTCCGCTGCGCCGTAGACAATTGCAAAGGACGGCTCTTCACCCATCTCAGCCGTTCGCGTTTATGGGTTCACGGCTTAGCCTCCGGAAGGAGAGTAGCAGGGTGCCAGTCGGATGTTTGGGTTGATCCAACGCGCGGTGTGCGCCTCGCTGATGACATCGGTGAGGTATCTCTGGGGCTTGTTCGGTCAGCCTGCCTCGCCCTTCAGAAGCACATACCGTTAATCTTCGACAGTTGGACAGGGTTCAGCGACACGGGGCCAGCCAAGCGTCGCTGCAGCGATCAATGCGCAAGTATCGCGTGAAGCAGAAGTCTATCTCTGCGCCGACACCGCGATTACCGCTCTCGCCGTCTCCGTGCAACGCGCCGACGGCGGGTGGGTCATCCGCCCAGGCGCTTAATTCCGAACGCTCCTTCAGCGCTGGCAGAACGACAAATTGCGGATCAGCCGCTCATTGTTCGTGTTTGTAGACGCCAAGAACCAACGTCAATTGGAGCTGCTATCTGGGTTGGGACGCTCAATCGTGGCTTTCCGCTGGAGACCATAAGGTGGTCGTCGTCTTGGGCGGACTTGATGCGAGAGCTGCGCCTAACTCGACGCCCATTATTGAAATGTGGTGAACGCGTTCAGGATGTGGTGCGCAAAGGGAGGTATCGATCTTGCCCAACAGAATATCGGAAAGGCCTTCATCGGCTTTTGTAAGAAGTGGCGCTCGCGCTAGCGTGTTGGACGGAGCATACCCACGACCGTTTGGCAGCGCCACACGACAGCGCATTTGGGGCTTGTCAGGTAGCGTGACACTGGTCGGAGGAATTTGGCTAGGGTACTGATGTCCCTCACCCTGTTAATCAGAAATTCCTTTCCCCCACAGGACTGAATTCGGGACACAGCACGGGAACGGAATCGTTTTGAACAGCTTTCTGACGTTGTGTGGCTCGACATACGTTTTGTCCGAGAGTCAGATTTGAAGGAGTTGAAATCAAAAGTTGACAGCCGTGCAGAACATGAAAAAATGTAATGATACTATGGCGATACCTCAAGATCATGTGTCAGGAAATTCTTGGTTTTCAATTTGCTGCTTGAGCTAGATAAATTTAACAATCGAACAACGAGGAAAAGTGGTTAAGGTTTTGTTAACCAAAAACTTCTTGCTGTTGCTTTCGAATCGGGGATTAATCACGCTTCACGAGCACATCGCTTGAGAAAAGCGTTATTCCGGAAATTACCAAATATGAATTTGCTGCCCGATCACGAAGTTCAGTTCGATTTTGATGAGGAGATTCTCGAACAAGGAGAACTCATCTCGGATAAATTGAACATGTTGCGTCTGGAGCAGTATCCTCCTAATGCGCTTAAAAGCCTACGGCAATTTTCATCTGCGGAAGTTGCTGAATTTCTTGGTGTGACACAAAACCATATCAAGAAACTGCATTTGGAGGGGAAGGGCCCCGCTCCTGAAGTGTCTGGTTCTGGCCGGCGTTCGTATACAGCCCAGCAGATGCTTGAGCTGAGACAGTATCTCGACAAACATGGCCGCTCGGACTTTAAACGCTATGTCCCACATCGTCGGCATGGCGAAGCGCTTCAGGTTATCTCTGTCGTGAATTTTAAAGGTGGTTCCGGCAAAACCACCACTGCAGCGCATCTCGCTCAGTATCTTGCATTGACCGGACATCGCGTTTTGGCAATCGACCTTGATCCCCAGGCGTCACTATCAGCTTTGCACGGGATACAACCTGAACTGGATAAAAATCCGTCATTGTACGAAGCGCTGCGCTACGACGAAGATAGAAAATCGATCCGGGACATTATTCGCCCCACCAATTTTCCGGGCTTGGATATCGTTCCAGCAAATCTGGAATTGCAAGAGTATGAATATGAAACCCCGCTGGCGGCCTCGAATAAGAGTTCACCGGAGGGACGGCTTTTCTTCACCCGCATTTCCTCGGCGTTGAAAGAGGTTGATGATCGCTATGATGTCGTTGTCATTGATTGCCCACCGCAGCTCGGATATTTGACGCTGACGTCGCTTACGGCTTCAACTTCTGTTTTGATTACCGTGCATCCCCAGATGCTGGACGTAATGTCGATGTCGCAGTTTCTGCTGATGCTGGGCGGAATACTTCAGTCAATCAAGGGCGCGGGCGCTGCCGTTAGGCTGAAGTGGTTTCGCTATCTTGTGACCCGCTATGAGCCGACAGATGGGCCGCAGGCCCAGATGGTTGGTTTTCTGCAGGCGCTTTTCAACAAACGAATGCTCAAAAGCCAAATGCTAAAGTCAACTGCGGTTTCGGATGCGGGCATTACCAAGCAAACTCTTTATGAAGTTGAAAAGAGTCAGTTCACGCGTTCAACCTACGAGCGGGCAATAGAAAGCCTGAATCTGGTCAATTCGGAGATCGTTTCCCTGGTTCATAAGGCATGGGGGCGCAAATAATGATTTTGACAGCCGTGCAGAACGTGAATTTTACGTGTTATTTCAAAACGCTAGGGTCGATTTGTGGAGGCAATGATGGCTAGAAAGGACCTTTTAGCAAGCATAACTGCTTCTTTGGCGGAGGACCAACCAGCGCATTCACCGTCCGGAGCCCGATCCGAGTACGCCAAGCGTGGCGCATCCCGCTCAATGATGCAGTCGCTCGATGAACTTGCTGAAAATTCTATTCGGATGCTGGACGGAGAAACTGTCGTTTCGCTTGATCCCGGCGATCTTGATGGTTCCTTCATCGCTGATCGAATTGGGGAGGACGATGAGGCATATCTAGAACTAAGGGAAGCAATCCGCCACTCAGGACAATCTACGCCTATTCTGGTGCGTCCCCATCCAGATGATCCCAGACGGTATATGATCGTGTTCGGTCACAGACGGGCAAAGGTCGCAAGAGAGCTTGGATTCAAAGTTCGGGCCATCATAAAGCCGCTGGCTGATATCGAACATGTGCTCGCGCAAGGCCAGGAAAACACGGCGAGAGCCGATCTTTCGTTCATTGAGAAAGCGTTGTTTGCGCGCAAACTCATGGACAGTGGGATGACAAAGGAGACTGTAAAGTCTGCTCTGACTATCGATGATACCCTCTTATCCAGAATGGTCTCTGTCGTCGACACGGTGCCAGCGACTGTCTTGGATGCAGTCGGTGCCGCAAAGGGCGTCGGTCGGGATCGCTGGGAGGAGCTGAAAAAGCTCGTGCAGATCACAGGCAATGCGACCAAAGCAATCGAATATATTGGATCCAAGGACTTCAAGGCTGGAACCCAAGAAGGCTTTAATCTCCTTCTCAATCACATCAAGTCATCAAAAAAGCAGAAAGCACCGAAGCGTGTGGTTGCTCAGGGAGCCTGGATTCCCGATGACAGGTTGGTCAGCGTAACGAGTAGGCCAAGACCGAAGGGGTTTTCACTTGACCTGACAGATAGGGATGCGAAGCCATTTGGTGAATGGATTTCGAATAATTTGGACAGCCTGTATTCGACTTTCAGGCAGTCAAAAAAGTAGCAATGGAGACTAGAACCCGCACAAGAAAAAAGCCCACCTAAACATCTCTGTCTGGGAAGGCCTCTCTCGTATTCTTAGCAGGTCGAGAATCGCATTTCCGGGAATCAGTGTCAAGACATTTTGGCGTCGTTTGGGCGAGCGGATTTCTTTTGCCTATTGAAAGGTAGAAGACGATGCAGTCGGGGAATGCATTCACGACGCCCTTCGGGCGGCGATCGCTGTCGCTTGGCATGCTGGCAACGCAGGCGCAGGCGAGCGACGTCGATCCAGAGGCTTCGGTCGACAAATGGAAGCTGTTTCGCTCCTTATGCGAGGCGCGGGCGCTGATCGGGATTTCCGACCGGGCGCTGGTGGTTCTGAACGCGCTGCTGACGTTCTATCCGCAGAGCGAGCTCAGCGAGGCGGGTGGCCTGGTGGTGTTTCCGTCCAATGTGCAACTGTCGCTGCGCGCGCACGGCATGGCGCCGGCAACGCTGCGCCGGCATTTGAGCGCGCTGGTGGAAAGCGGCCTGATTTTCCGCAAGGACAGCCCCAACGGCAAGCGCTATGCGCGCAAAGCCAGAACAGCGGGGGCAGGGGAGGGCGGCGAGGCCTTTGGCTTCTCGCTGGCACCATTGGTGGTGCGGGCGCAGGAGTTCGACACCATGGCGCAGACGGTGCGGGCCGAGCGGCTGCAGCTGAAGCTGATGAAGGAGAAGGTGACGCTGTTGCGCCGCGACATCGTCAAGCTGATTGAGCTCGGCTTTGAGGAAATGCCTGACATCGACTGGAACGGCCACTACACGGCGTTTCGCGGTGTGATTGATGATATTCCCCGCCAGGCGACGATCCGCGATCTGGAGCCGATTGTCGACGGTCTGGAATGCATCCAGCTGGAGATCTCCAAGTTGTTGCAGGATAAGCTGAATTTGATACAAACAAGCGCCAAAGAGTCTCATTCTGAGCGCCACAAACAAAATTCAAATACCCAATCCACTTCTGATCTTGAACCTGGCTTTAGAAAAGACCAAGGCCAAGCCGACACGCACAACCACAACGGGGATCTGCCGAGCGAACCGCAGCAAGAGCAGGAGGAAGACCAGGCAGCGGAAAACCCGGGCCCGGACCAGAGGATGCCGGAGGCCGCCGGGCTGCCGGCAGATATGTCCGGCCGCAGCGTCGATCTTTCCGGGCTAGGCGCGGAAGCCTTCGAGGCAAAGCCGGTTCCGCTCGGACTGGTGCGCCAGGCCTGTCCGGATATAGCGGCCTATGCCAAAAACGGCCTTGCCAGCTGGTCCGAACTGATGGGCGCGGCCATTGTCGTGCGCTCCATGCTCGGCGTCAGCCCGTCCGCCTATGAGGAGGCCTGTGCGGTGCTCGGCCAGGAAAACGCCGCCATTGCCATCGCCTGCATCCTGCAAAGGGCCGATCAAATCAATTCGGCCGGCGGTTATCTCCGCTCCCTCACCGACAAGGCGGCCAAGGGCGAATTCTCCGTCTGGCCGATGCTGCTCGCCCAGCTCAGGGCCAATGGCACCCATGTCAGGCTGGTCAAGGGGCAGCTGGAATGAGGAAAGAAGCAACTAATAATTGGAGACGCAGCATCACTTTCCTCAGCATGCTTTTCAAACAAGGAACCGACATGACCAAACCTACTCAAAGAGAGCTCATGTTCTTGTTCGCAGGAATACTGTTTCCATCACTGGATTTTATCTACATTTCACCTCTTTCAGAGAGCTACCCGTTTGCATCCGGTTGGACGTTCTGGGCAACGATGCTGATGATGGTGCTGTGTTTCCCACTGCTTAAACGAGCGGTGATCGATAGAGCACTCACTCTCAGCGTTAACGGGCTGGATTCAGCCACGCTAGATTGCTTACAGACAAGCTGATGCTTTGGGCGAGCCCCCCCCTATGTTAGACATCATGCTAGCACAAGCCATCTTGATGGCTGGTGCTTATCATGCTATGTTATTGTTTGAAGGAGATTTGATATGGCTGAACCTCAATTATCTGTGCGCAGTGCCAGAGCTCGTGATCTCGCACACCGGCTTGCTCGACGTGAGAACCGTTCAATCGCCGATATAGTTGAACGCGCGCTTGAATCCTACGAAGTTCGGGAAGCCGGGCGCGAGCCTGCGGCGACGTTCTATACTCGTATAGCAATGACTTACGGCAGCGACGTAGACCTTGATAGCCTAATACGTGAAAATCGGCAGATTCATTCGGGCCTGGAGCTGTGATTTTTCTCGATACGAACGTGATTTCGGAGACGCTAAAGAAGTCCCCAGATCCCGCCGTGATTGCTTGGTTGATCCGCCACGACGCTGAACTTGCTTTACCGACTGTGACCATCGCTGAAATTGCTTACGGTATTCAGAAAATTCGACCTGATCAACGGGCTGATCGTCTGGAGCAAGGTCTTTCAGACTGGCGGCGACGCTTTGCTGATCGGATATTTGGACTGACGGAAGAGGCCGCTCTTGCGTATGGCAAGATTATGGGCGTCGCAAGTCAGCAGGGGCGGGGGATGTCAGCGCCGGACGGAATGATTGCTGCTATTGCATGCATCAATGGCGGCCGTCTTGCTACTCGTAACATGGCCGACTTCACCACGACTGGTCTTGAATTGATATCCCCCTGGGATTTTTGATCTGTGTTGTCGTTATAAAGCGACAGGAGCTGTATTCGACAATCGCAGATAAGGCGCTTGTTGTACGGTTTACTAAAGACACTTGGCACCAAGTTGTCCTGTTCACGCAATTTGGAGATTTGCACCTATCGCTGTCTTCACGAAAATAGTCCCGATATGTCGATGAGGGCGACATATCGGGACTACGTGTCGACGAAACAAAATTATATCGACAAATACCCCTATTGTAACGGGTTTGTACAAACTCGAAAGTCATAAGAAAACGAACAGTTATATATGCCGATAACGCATTTCTTGGTCAAAAATGGCTGGGCGGATAGAGCAGGGGAGGCTTAAAACGTTGAGCAGAAGCAGAAAAATCAAGCAAATCGGCTCTCAGCACGGCCATAGGTCGAAGTTAGTCTCGTAAAGCTGCCCACACGGCGAATATCGCATTTGGATCGCGGTTGAATGAAGATCATTTGTCCATAATGCGGAAACTATCGTGGTAATAGGTGCGTGTTAATAGAATAAAATGAATAAAAACAACGTCTGTGGGACCATGGATCGCTCTTGGGTAGTGCTTTTCAGGGAGTCACGGAGCAGATTTCGTCGCTGTGATATTAGCATTCATTGAACTAATGAAATCGAACGACCGGGAAGGGGCCATTAGCAGGCGTTGAAAGCTGCCCTTCGTTCATGGGACGAGGGCAAGGATGTCGACCATCTCACGATCGCCGCCGGGGCGATGAAGCATCTGGTCCTGCAACTGCCGAAAGGCAGGCGGCAATTCCACAAAAGGCGCGCCATTCAGCCCTCCAAAGCGTAGGTTGCGACCACCGTTCAGATCAACAAGTGCCTATACCCGGCGATCGGCTCGCTCACTGCCGTACCCAAGGGCGTCGCTGAGAGCCTCGCGCCCGGCTCCTGAAAGCCAGGACCGGAACGAGAGAATCTCTGGATAGATATTACGCACGAAGTTCAGATCCACATGATCTGACAGCGGTCCGTCTTCCAGGCTCGCGGAGATCAGTGCAAAACCGGGATTGGCGGCAAGATCGTCGTCGGAAAAGCGCGCATAGGCGATCGGACGGCCGGCGACTTCGGAAAAAACGGATTCGAGCTCGCAGCCCGTAACAGTATCGCCTGCGATCTTGAACGTCTCGCCGCCGAAGCGCATCTCGTCGGCGAAGATCGCCGCGACAACATTACCAATGTCTTCTACGGCGATAAGCTGCACCGGCTGGTCCGGTCTGACGAAGAAGCTGAACCGACCTTTTTCCAATCCAAAGCCGGGTCTCGCCAGCATTTCCATAAAGATCACCGGCCTCACGATGGTAGCAGTGACAGTCAGTGTTCGAATATGCGCTTCGACGCGACCCTTGGCATCGAAACGCGCCACGCCACTCGGCGCGTCCCCGACGCTGGCGCCCGAAGAATAGACCAGGTGCGCGACGCCGCTTTCGGACGCCATATCCGCGATTTCACTCCCGACGCGCACTTCATCTTCAATGGCCAAATTCCCCGGCAGCACACTGAAGACACCGTAAGCATCTTTCATTGCTGCACGCATCACGTCGATGTCTGTGAATAATCCCTGCACGAGTTCGGCGCCTTCGTCGCGAAGCGCGATCGATTTTGCCGAGCTAAGATCGCGTACCATCGCGCGCACTGGCCAACCGGCCTTCAACAGTGCGGAAGCGACCGCTCCGCCTTGTTGGCCTGTTGCACCGAAGACCAGGATTGGATGTTTGTCATTTGTCATTTGAGAACCCTCGTGTTGAGTGAGGGCATCCATATATAATGATGGGAATGCTGTTGGAAGACAGCACATTATTCAGCCTCAGGCACAAGGATGATACGCATGGAAAGACTTATCCATCGCAGGTCCGGTGAGGAAGCGAAGAGCGATCCAGATTTCAGGCCGATGCCGTCGAACGGTATCTGCACGCGGCTCGGCGACAAATGGACTGTTCAAGTCATCTGGCGTCTGTCACTGGCGAGCGGGCATCGGCTTCGCTTTTCGGCACTCAAGAACGAGATCGACGGGATTACCCAGCGCATGCTGACGCTGACGCTTCGAAATCTGGAAAGGGACGGTCTGGTGGTGCGGCATTACTTTCCCGAGGTGCCGCCACGGGTCGAATATGAACTGACTGAGATGGGCGCTGGCGTTTTGCGTGCCCTTGAAGGAATCAACTCTTGGATTAGGAACAACTTGTCTCACATCGAGGTATGTCGTCGCGAATACGATGGGGCTGAACCTTGAGCCGATCGGTAATTTAAGTACTCTCCCGCTGCCAGAGCGCCACCACTGGCCTTTGCAACATCTACACTGTTGATTTTTGCTTCGAATTTGACCCGCCCGGGGTGCGGACGAAAACTTGGACTACCAAGGCGGGCACTTTGAGCGAGATTTTCAACGAGTCATGAAGATCATCATCTACCCGTCACTGTGGCAACTCAACTAATGCGATCAATGACCGCTTTGCGGCCGAGAGCAGTCCGGCCGCTATGAAATGAAAAGGCGCGAATAGCGGACTTTTCCTAAGCCAAAAGTCCGCTATTCGGAGATTTAGAAGATTGGGCGGGAGTAGACGCGCCTCGGGTTGACTTGAACTTTTGACTGCTTCCCGCGACGCGTCCGACGCAGAAGCGGGTAGTCTCCGTCATGCCTGATCCGTCCCCGACTTACGCCTTGGCGGCGTTCTGTGCAGCCGCGAAGACATTGCGTGCGGTCATTGTACCCGCTACGTGCTCCGTACCCTCGACGCCGAGGTCCAGCCATCCTGCATTCACGGCATCATACATTTCTTCGGCGGGTCCGGTGCGGCCCTTCGGGATGCCGAACCGCTCGAACGCTTCCGCCCACCCTGCACGCGGGACCGCAAAGGCTTTCACGTCGAGATTGAGGACTTCACCCAATTGCTTCGCGACTTCATCGGCGCTGACCATCGAACCAAGCTCGACAACGCGCTGCCCAGACCACGCTGGCCCGGTCAAAAGGGTCGCTACCTCCGCTCCGATGTCGTTCGTCCCAACCATGGTCGATTTCCGGTTTGTCGGATTATAGTAGACCGGTAACATTCCACCTTGGGCGACGTGCAAGCCGTAAAGGAAGTTTTCGAAGAATCCGCCTGCACGCACGAAGGCAACCGGAGATGTCAGGTTGCGAAAACCTTGCTCCAGAAGCGACAAGGCCGTGATCATCCCCAGTCCGCTGGTTCTGTTCGCACCCATCGATGAAAGCGCAACCACTCGCGGCGGCGCTGCCTTGGTGAGCGCTCCAACATAGTTTGCAATCACGCCCTTGGCTTCTTTGTAATCGGGCGAGGGCGCCCAGACAGCCGGCAACATGACAAACGCACCTTCAACGCCTTTGAGCGCCCGCTCGATGGCTGCCATGTCATTCCAGTCACCGTCTACCAGCTCCACGCCTTGGGCCGCCCAGTTAACCGCCTTTTCGCGATTGCGGACGAGCGCGCGTACTTTCTTGCCTTGTGCCAACAGATGTTCTGCCGTTGCGCCGCCAACTTTTCCCGTGATTCCCATTACTAAAAACATGTATTTTCTCCTGATGTTGAGGGGCAGAGCACGGCCCCTATTGGTTCAATGGATGAATGGTAGAATGGTCCGGATTCGGGGATCGCGCGCGTAGAGGCCGCCCCAAGTCATCGCGCCCAGAAGCAGGGAAATGATTTCCGGCGGCGATCCCAACTCACCAATGCGGACATGGGCGCAGATGGCACCTCCCAGAAAGCCCGTCACCAGGATCGCGCCGAGGACAGCGGTGGCCGGAATGGCGTAAAAGATGGCGCAGGCGAGTATAATCGGACCCACGAGACGGGAAAGATCCGTCGCGAACCCGGTTTCCTGCAACATGTTCGCGATCTGTGCCGGCGCGAAAAGCTGAATAGAGCCATCTGCCACCAGAGCGATAACGACTATCGCGCTCATCATGCGACCGGCCCACAGGGCGCGGTGCAAGGTTATAGTTTCAGGCACCTGATGTGGGTTCATGGTTTCGATCATTTGTCATTCTTCAATGGAGGAGATCCCATATTCAAAGGTTACTGTGTCTCCTGGGTGTGATAAATACCGAGGAATGGAACTCACTGTTATCTTTAAAGAGAACAATGCCGAGGCACGAAAAATGCAGAATCTCGAACCCATCCTAGTTTTCATAACGGTGGCGGAAATGGAGAGCTTCACCCGCGCAGCCGATAGCCTGGGCATCCAAAAGGGAAGGGCCTCAACGGCGGTTCGGAAGCTGGAAGAAGATGTCGGTGTCAGGCTCCTGCACCGGACGACGCGCAACGTGCAGTTGACGGAGGACGGACGCGCATTTCATGCCCGTGCCCGCGATCTGCTTGCTGAAGTCGATGACCTACACTCGATGTTCGCAGACGATCGCGTGGCACTCCGCGGGCGTCTGCGGGTCGATCTTCCGACCGAGGTGGCGCGCACAACCATCGTGCCGGCCTTGCCGGATTTCATGGCTGCTCATCCCGAGTTGGAACTGGAGGTGTCCAGTACGGATCGACAAGTCGATCTGGTTCAGGAGGGGTTCGACTGTGTATTGCGCCTTGGTCCCATCAGGGACGAGACGCTGATCGCCCGCCCACTGGGCAAGTTGCGCATGGTCAACGCTGCCAGTCCCGCCTATCTGGCACGCTACGGCGTTCCTCGATCGCTACAAGATCTCCAGCGTCAGGAGCATCGGACAATTCACTTTTCGACGGTACTGGGCGCAAAACCCTATGGATGGGAATATCCGGACGGCGACAGCTACGCGACGCTTCAGTTGCCAGGTGCGCTACACGTCAACAGCGCGCAGACTTACGAAGCGGCTGCCCTCGCGGGGCTTGGCCTGATTCAGGCGCCACTCTTGGGAATTGACCGTTACTTGGAGAGTGGAACGCTTGTGGAGATCATACCCGATTTTCGCCGCCGGGCGCTCGCCGTATCCCTGGTCGTAGCACATCGGAGCAATCTGTCGCGCCGAGTTCGCGCATTCATGAAATGGATCGAAGATGTGCTGACGCCGTATCTGGAATAGATGGCCGCTTTCGGGACGACTCACTTTGCCCGAGAACGGCGAGGATGCGGGCGCAAAGCAGTCCAGCGGCTTTCGACTCCTTAACGGTCATCTGGACGCCCTCTAAGACTGCATGGAAATGGACGGTGTTCCAGCGAACCTTCAGTTGATCCAAGCACGATTCAGATGGAGTAGATGCCGGCTTGCCCAGCAAACGGACCTTGTCTGTCTCTCACTGCATTGATTCAGCGATCTCGGCAGCTGAGAGTCGGCCCAGATATGGTGCGAGGATAACACCTGGGTGAGCAACGACTACATACAGCCCTTCAATGCCTGGAACAAATCCGCGCAACGGTGCCCCCCCGTCAGTCATGGGACGATACCCTGCAGCAATGGAACGCAGTGATGGCTTCATTGATGATCCAAACATTCGAGTAATCGTTTTGGCAGTTCGTCCTGCAAGTTCAGCAAATCCTGATTCACCTGCGCTTGGATAATCTTCCGCTGAAACAAGACCGCCAAATCGCCCAGGGCGCAGCTCCACATCATCTCCCAATAGAAGATGGTTGATCGTCGCTTCCGCTGAAAAGCGCATGAGAACTGCCGGCGCAACGTGAACGGGAAGCACAATTCCCAATTCAGCAACGAGTGAGCCCGCAGAAGCACCATTTGCAATAATGACAAAGTCCGCTGACAGAATTCCAAGTGCGGTTCGTATCCCGACCACACGACTTCCCAGTGTTTCTATACCCGCAACGCGTGATCCACAAACAACCTCGGCACCTGCTTCGCGTGCAGCCTTGACAAGTTGGTGCGTCAGATCAATGGGCTCCACGGCGAAATCATGGGGAGCCCATGCGGCCAATGGCGGAGGAGTGATCAGGAGCGGTTCCAACTCTTTCACCCGTGAGCGACCCAAATTCTGGATACTCGCACCGGCGTTCTGCTGCTCCGCGATCAGTTTCGAGGTATTCTCCTCCTGGTCGCACCAAACGAGAGCTCCACGTGTCGCGATTGGCAGGGATCCAAGTTCCAATTCAAGGCGATCAAACTCAGCGATCGCATCCAGCTTCGTCGCGAAGTTAATCGGATCGTCTGAAGGCAACACACTGGCTGTTCCAACCCAACCATACGACCACTTGGTAACGCCGCTTGCGGGCTCTGGTTCTTTCTCTAAAACTGTCACCTGCATGTGCTGTCGCACGCAATGCCAGGCTATCGATGCGCCCAGAATACCTCCTCCCACGACGATGACACGGGGCGGGCGACGCACGTTACAGATCAATTATTTGCTCCTGGAAAGGTCGGATCGAGCGCTGAAAACGATGCGTTGATGGCAGGGAACGTACTGCGTAAGTCCTAAGACCTAATATGTCAAAGGCTTGCGCCTTAGTACAGGCCGCGGGTTTCAGACAATCAGCCTAATCCGCGCGAGAAAATCTCAGATGCTGGTTTTTCAGGGCGTTCTTTATCGCAAACGTGTGATGTGAGAGCCCTGACTGGAAGACCGCTTCCTCCCTCTGTCCGCGCGAAAGCTGGCTGGTCGCTTCCCACCCTTTCACGAGCGTCAACGGTGTTGCAAGTCGAACGACCGCTTTGGAGAGTATGTCAATGCAACGCTAACGTCCGGCATGCGGGCGCAAAGCGGATGGTCAAATTACATAATAGGCCAGACGTCGGCACCAATCGGATCAGCAAAACAGTACATGTCGGCATTTAAAATGGAACTTACGGTAGCCCTTGCGGAGCTTCTGTTGGGTGAGTTTTTCATAAGCTTTGTCGAATGGAGCTGTGTCGACCTTATGTTGTCCTCTTGTCCCAATCCGTCCTCCGTTGCGTATGAGTAACACCTCACCAAAGAATGTTGGCTGCATCGTCAGACTATAAAACCGCGCCACTTTACGATCAGGCTCGGAACGCGTGACATAGAATGATGGGATTTGCAGACATGATCTTCAGGATCGTCATTTCAGAGCCATTCGTCCAATATGGTTAAAGCGATTTAAATCTTTGATGGAACGGCTGCGTAGTGAGGCCGCGTTTGGCAGTAAGAAGGATCGTTAACTCGTACGCATTCGCGACAACCTTGTCGCCGCCCCATAATGATACAAAGTATCGTGTCCGACCATCAAGGCTAGTTTTATCGTTGGAGATTTGTCGCATGGTTACGCGTGAGCGCGGATCAATCTCCGTGGCATTGTGAGCGCTAAAACGCATCTTCATGGCTAGGTGACGAGCGAAGCTACCTGTGTCAGAATGGGCATATGGAAATAGAAGACATCCAAGGTCGTTTCCACCGGGCTGTTCAGATGTTTATAGACGATCAAGCCCAGTTGCTTGAACTTAATGCTAATGAGCGCGCAGTCGGGGCAACGCTTGCCCATTTGTTCGTGCGAGTGATGTTTCCCGGCCACCGTGTCGATGCCGAGTACAATCGCGTCGGCCTTGATGGTAGTGCCAAGCGCCTGAATCTACCGATGGAATGCGGTGGTGCGAACGCGCGTGTTTTCCAGACATCGTCGTGCATCGGCGGGGGGACAACCAAGAGAACATTCTAGCAGTTGAAATCAAGCTGACCACGAACAAACAACCACGCCACTGCGACCTCATAAAGCTTCGGGCCTTCCGCAAGCAACTTCAATATCGGGTCGGCGTTTTTCTTGAATTGCCGGCAGGCCAAGACTTTGGCCAGAAGGATGCAAGCATGCAGTGGTTTACCTAGCGCGTTGAACAGCTCGATTGAGTACTTGATCGTTCAAACCTTCGTCTTAGGCTGGATGAGCCATGTATGACCCACACTGCTTTCATACCCATAGTGCCGCTCGTAAAATGACTTCAGCGCACCATCGTACTGCGACAGGATCAGGATAGCGTCACCGTACTGCGGCAGCGCATCGCTTTCTAGAAGATCAAGATATTTGTGGTCAGGCGCCCCTTCCAGTAAAGCCATGACATCCGCCAGAACGCGGTTGATGAGCTTTACCTTGCTAACGCTGAGTGTCGCCTCCGGCTTCTTCTTTCCGAGGTCTTTCAGCTCTTTGAAAAGCTCAGTGAATACGCCTATCACGGCTTCGTATTGTCTGACTTTCTCCCCGGTAGTGTAATACTTATTCGACATCACTTTTTCTCTTGTATTTTTTTTGGTGGAGCTGTCCGGACTACAGCGCTTGAGCCTTCGATCCGATATTCCCAATATCCTAGCGGTTCCCGTCGGATATTGTCGGCCCTCTTGCGCTCAAGCTCTTCAATATACTGGCCGAGAATAAAGGCGACATCACTTGTGGTCGGAACATCGTCCGCATCGAACTGGTCGAAATCCGCCAACGGTTTGTGTGTCGGGCCCAAGATATCGTTCGCTTCCGCAAGGACCGCGTTGACGAACTTCAGCTTGAAATTGTTCAAGCCGTCATTTGGAGATTTCTTAACAAGCGTTGTAATCTCCTTGTGAAGGCCATCCATCTGCCCGGAAATCTTCTCTAGCTTTTCTACTTGTTGAACCGTCAAAGCCATTTTTTCAATCCTAACTCGGGCAATCCCGTCTAAATTCAATGTATTTCTTTTTAATGACGTCGATAGGCAATCGCTGTTTGCTCTCGAACAGCTCCACCATCTGTTCGACATCGACATCAGTAAGTGTGATTATGCTCCTGCGCTGACCAGACCAGAGATCGATTGTTCGTTGCTTTCGGGCTGCAGTCAGTGGGTTGCGTGTAACCAACACGCCAAATTTGCCTAAACTATCACTCATATAACCATTGAGTTGGTTCACATGATCGCGGCTAACTTCCCGAACATTTTTCAGCTCAAAGATCAGTTGTCTTGAAGCATATTCGTCAAACAATCCCTTAAGAAAGGGATCAGACTGGGAGTTGTAAAAAATGAGGTCGCGCACGAGCGAGCCACTGTCGGTTCGACTCTGGACTGCAGCGAAATCAAGCTGCGGATAGAGGAGCGACGGGAAAAGTTCACCAATCATCTTCTCGTATTCGCGGTCGGCGTTGTCATTTTTGCCTGAAGGCAATTTCTTAATCGCAGCCATTTTGCGGCGTGCGGAAACAACTGGAATCTGGGCAAAGAGCGGATCGTTCTTGCAATCTTCGAAAGTCCGTTCCTTTTCCCTGATATAGGCGTCAACCACGTTGTAGTTCGCGCGGTTGTAATTCAAGATGTCTACCCGCTCGAGCTTGTCCGTGTCGTGGGAGATGTCATCCTGGGGGCAATGCCCTTTGAAATAGTCGTCGTAAGAAATCCATGGCCCGAAACGGAGCCAGCGCTTGGGCACCAGAATGAGCGCAACCTGCGTATCTGGATGAAAAGGGAGTTCGATACCGCGTTCCAGCTTGAACTCGTTTTTTCGGTAGTCGTAGACAAGGAGCGTGTGTTCCTTCATGGGAATCCCATGCCGACGACATTGCTCGATGGTGTAGTCAATGAGAAACGACTTTATGAAGCTGCAAGTGATGTCACTGATTCTGTCTTTCGAAATGCCGTCGATGAAAAACTGGATCTCCTCGAAGTGGCGGAATCCGGCGCTTGCATATTGCGGCATGATCTTGAACAGCGAGAGAATTTCGTGCGCTTTCGCCTCTCCCAAACGTTTGCCCTTTCTCGTCGCCGACGCACCGAGACCAACCTCATCACATTCGGATGCGGCGACTAACGTTTTCACGGCCCGCTCTTGCTCTCCGCGCAGGTAGAGCTGGCCCAGTTGGTTGAAGGCACTGATAAGAGCGGTGTGAAGCGCTTGATCCTGCTGTGACGGAGACGCCCACAGAAGGAACGGATCGACGTATAGCGGAATATCCTCACTGAAAAATGGGACGGCGAAATCCAACTGCGATTGTGGCGTTGAGATTCCGAAATAGTCGGTTAGGCGAGGATTTATGAGTATCATGGTTTTAGCGATCAAACCTTTTTTGACTGTACTCAGCGTATTTAGTCACCACCCCTACCCCTGAAGTGCAGCGGACTCTTTTGTCTCCATTCATTCCTTGAGCCACTCCTTCTTAATGTTTTCGAAGGGTACATTCGCCCAGTTCTTTTTCCACAGTTCGAAATATGGAATGTCATTCGAAGAAGGTACTGGCGCGCAGGGTCTGATCTTTACCACGGATGGCATGACCACAGCCTCGCCGATGAGCAGGGCTTCCCCGGCCTTCAACGTTGGAAGCTTTTCGCAGAGGTTTCCCAAGGTGTCTGGCAGCAGCCGGGCAACATAGGCCTGGTCCGCAGGGTTAGTCAGCCGCATCGCGAGGAAGTTGCTACACTGCGAGAAAATCGTCTCTGAAATTTCCGATGGGCGCTGGCTCGAAAGCATAAGCGTGACCCCATACTTACGGCCTTCCTTGGCGATCCGTTCGATGGAAAGCTTCGATGAGCGGTATTTGGTCAGATCGCTGTTCGGAACGTATTTGTGCGCTTCCTCGTAGACCAGAAGGATCGGCGCGTCGGTGTTGACCGTCTCACCCGCTTTGTTGCGGAGAACCTTGTAATGGTATCCGTATTCGAACACGATCCGCGATATGAGCGAGACCGTGATGCTGAGCACTTCGAACGGCACCCCGCTAAGATCGACGATCGTGACATTCGACTTGCTCGCGCCGTATCCTAAAAGCGCTTGTAGGGTTCCCTCCAAGGTCGCGGTCTCGGCAGCCTTGCCGAACAGGAAATCGAGCCGCTCATCAGCGACTTTCGATTCGAACCGAACGAAGAATTTCTCGAGCGAGCTGTCAGCATAGTAGCCGCTGGTGATGCTTTCGCGCTTGGTTTGGTGGAATTTCAACTTTTCTTTGAAATAAAGCTCAAGGCGCTGTTTTCCGTCGAGCTCGATACCATGAGTTTTGTCGGTCTTGCCGTCCGCCGGAAGCGTGTAGGCAGCAGCGTCGACCACCATGTACCTCGTCTCGTCCTTGGAATTCAGCGTCTCGTTCTTGATATTGAAAAGC
The DNA here is from genome assembly GCF_055378485.1 of Phyllobacterium sp. T2-21. NCBI lineage: Bacteria > Pseudomonadati > Pseudomonadota > Alphaproteobacteria > Hyphomicrobiales > Phyllobacteriaceae > Phyllobacterium > Phyllobacterium sp. T2-21. The sequence continues at coordinate 413,213 of NZ_AP027916.1, forward strand.
GCGTTGAGCACCTCATGGATGCTAAACTTCAATGGACTATCGTAGAAAACAGATTTTACCTTCGGATTGTGCTTGGTCTTGTTCACGGTGACCAACTGACGGAAAACCGACGACTGATTGTAGTTGTCGCGCTCGCCCGTATCCAGAATGATCTCTTCCAGCTCCTCGCTGTTCAGGAGCCAGTAGGGGAGGTTGAGTGAAGTAACGTCGAGATAGCCCGCATCCGGAAAAGCTGCCTTGTATTCCGAGTGGATGTCGAAGATGACGACATGTGAGTTGTTCAGGCCGTCGTAGGTTCCATCTTTCGAGGCCACTGCGGTTTGGATGATGTTCGATATCGTGTGAGATTTACCAGCTCCGGTCGATCCGACAACGGCGATGTGCTTGTTGAAGAACCTATTGCCGTCGACAGGCACGGACACACTTGGGTTTGATGCCAGATCCGAAAACGTGAAGCTATTGCTTTTCTCGACGGAGTCTTGGAATATCATCCGTATGTCGTCGTCTGTCGCAGGCTCGACCCCCGTCGGTGGGATGGTCAATGCGTCCCCGCCTCGTACGAACTTCCCGTCGCTGATCAGTCCTAGCGGCAGCGCCTCAATGACATGGCGTGAAACTCCCTTTTCGTTGGCCGCCTCGAGGCAGAAGTTCTCGATCGTCGCGATCAGTGCGGCGTCTTCGGTATCGGTGATCCTCAGATAGGAACCCACCTTGAGGCTTTTTCCTCCCGAAAAAGCTGCAATATCGCTGACGGCGATTCGCACCCGGTCAGGGAAGACCGAAATAACCTCTGCCATGCTTTTGATTTCATCGTTCATTTGCAGATGGCCTTTCTAGCATGGTGCGGGCTGTCGACCTTGATTTTGTGGTGTTGCACCCATGATGGAATCTTCGGCGCTATGGGTGTGCCGATATAGAAGTCGAAGATGTCAGTTTGTACCCCGCGATGGAGCTTGGCGATCTCGGCTATGTCATCCTCGCTGGATAGGAATTTCAGCGTCGTGACATTGCCTGCGTTGGGCAGTGTGGCCAAGTAGGCCGCGTCGAAATCAGCTCCCAGGAAGGCATATCCGTCGGCTAGCCTGATGCCTCTGTTCCATAGCGCGTTCTTCAACGCCGCGAGGTCTCCGGGCTCCACGTTGCGCAGCAGCACATACGGGCAGAAGCGATCGGACGCCGCGATACGTGCCGACTCCCTGTGAGAGAGCTTCGAGGCGATATCCGCCAGCATCGATACGGTGGCCTGTAAATCGAGAGCCGGGCCAAACTCCAGAGCTATTATGCGCCACGCGGTCGGCACCTTCAATTTGAAGGTGAAATGCTCTCGACGAAGACTGTTTACGTAGTGATCTTCACCGAACTTTTCCTTTAGCCAAAGGCTGAAGACGGCCTTCTTACGGTCCATCCTCGCAATGAACTCACGCTTGGTGATCCCGCGATTTTCTTCTATCGGATCTACGGCCAGGCGCTGTATTACATTGATGGCATTCGGATAGTAGAAGGCATCCGTGTCCTCCGGGGAGGAACCCGAGATCAACCCCTGAATGAGTTTCGCCACTTCCGCCTGCTGGCTCTCGTAGGATTGGGCGTACAGGTCGATCTCCAGATGCTGCCGGAAAGTCTCAAGCTGGGTGTCGGTGAGACCGAGTTCGGTGAAGACTTCGGTTGTCGTCTTGATGTCGTCCTTGCCGGTCTTCGTAAATGTAAGAAAGTGCTTTTTCAGGAAGCCTATGTCGTAAGGGGTCGGCAGCTTGTCCTGACCAGACTTGTAGTGGCCATAAAGGCGATATTTTAGCGACCCGTCGGTCGGACAGCCCTTTGCTGCGAAATGCTTCAGCATCGCTATGACGGCGTCTTTAATTATCGAATGATTGTAGTCCGAACCCCTGTAGTATTTGCACTGGATGAACAGCGACTGGTCATTCTCTGTCAGATCGACATCCTCGACCCCTTCGACAACCATCCTTGACGAGTTGGATGCCAGCGATAGGACTTGGAAGATCGAGTGATCGAACTGGTAGAAGTAGCCAAGGATAGTCGCGTCGGCGGATCGTGTTGCCAAGGAATAATCCTTCGAACGACTGAGGAATCTTGCCATTACTTCATCTGCGAACCGCGCTCGCGTGTCAATTGCAGGTGAAGCTACCCCAGGCTGCATAGACAGAATAAAATCGATCGGCGTGTGGTGTAGACGGAAGTTTCGCCATTTTTGGGCAAGCTTGAAACAAATTCAGACATAGACGGGCTCACTCCTCCGCTAACCGTCCGGTTGTTTCCTCAATGTGTTTTTTGACCGCAGTAGTAAGAGCATCGCATATTTTATCGACGAGCCATGAGGTGGTACTGCCCCACTCCAGAGTGTACCATCGTCTCACGACCTCTTCACCTTCACTAGCATAGGCAGCCCAGTCTGTCCTCGGATGGCGCGTCACCATCTCAAAAACGTAGCATTTTTCCAAACTTGGCGCGCAGCTTAAGACCAAAATCATCCGTTGAAGCACCCGGTACCTAGGGGTCAGCACCACCTTGATTTGAGCCCGATCAAGCGAGCAGTTCAACTCAAGCGTAAAGTGTTCCGTCACATCCTGACCCATTGCGAACAGAAGGCCGATTCTAGCCGCTTCGAAAGGGTTGGGCTTGCGGCGAGTGCGGTTTATTTCTGCGGTAACCAGCCGATCCGGGCGCTTCTCACGGGAAAGCACACGGATCATGAATTCCTCAATAGTAGGCTCGTAGTACTGTGAGTGCTCGGTCACCTCTGTTCCGAAGAACTCGGCGAACTCCTCCTCTTTGATCTTCGTCCGCAGGCCGCCGAAAAGTTCATCGATCAGTTTCTTCGCATCTTCCGGCGATCCCATCTTTTCCTCAGCTGCGAGTAACCGTTGCGTCAAAGTCGGAGGATTAGCGAGGATGAGATCGCCGCCGCCCTCGGTGTCCTCCTCGTCCTTTGTCTTGCTGTCTGGAATGTCGAAACGGACGAGTTGTTTCCGAAAGTCGCTCAGCTTCGCCACGTCATCAACCAACATTTCGCGGCCGCTACCTTGGTGTATGAAGTATGGCGTCTGCCTGTCATCATGGATGAAGATGTCTCGTATCGCGTTGGAGATGTCACCATAATATACCGGCCCTTCCTGCTTTCTGATGCTCGCCTCCAGAAAAGCGCGGGTATAGTCACTGAGGGTTTCTCCCCCCATTGACACCTGATTGTCCATTGAAGAGGAAAATTGGAGTACGTTTCGAAAGCCTTCTTTGATCAGAGACGGGGGTGGACTGTCACTCTTAACCAATAACGCGCCTGAGTAGCACGCATCTATAACAACAACTACGGTCTGGGGAGAAGAAGCGCGAAATAGGCTGTGAAGCTCCGAATGCGAGACGCCTGTTTCATTAGGGCGCCTACTGTCGAACCCGGTGCCGCAGTAGTAGAAATCACCGTTGACCTGCGCGCCGTGGCCCGAGAAATAGAAGAACACCTCGGATTGCTCTTCGTCAGCCGGCAGCGCTTCCCGAACAATGTCACGCATAGCGTTGGCATCGATATCGACGCGGACATGTACTCGGTCGAATTTTCCAGTCGCCTCCATCAGCTCTCGCATTGCCGCAACATCGTTGGCGCAGCAGTCTAAGTCATTTTCGTTCTGGTAGGTTGCATTTCCAATCAAAATCGCGGTCGAAGCCAAGTTTTTCTCCTGAAATCTAAATTCGTGCCGACATTATAGCTTTTGACGTTCTATGTATCGTTGTTGGCCGGTATGCCAGGACATGTTCTCCAAGCCCGGTACTTATGCAAGCCTCATTGCGCTTGCCCCCGGGCTTGAAGATAGTCACGGCGTAAGGGGTAAGCAGCTTACCACTCATCTCGTTTCAAATCTTTTCGCAAGGCAATCAGCCCCTCTTATTCTTGTCCCATGTTGACTAGCGCGGCCTGCTCACCACCGCTCGACATCCTTGTCGAAGATATAACCGGCCGGCCCGTACCAAACATAGGTCAAGTAGAGCCGGTCATCGAAAACGGCGTTTGAGATTTCATACCGGCACATGAGTCGATAGTTGCCCTTCTGCTTGCGTAACATTCCGCGATCGCTGGTAAACAGGCCTTTGCCATCATCAACCTCGCCACGCACGCGAAGCGTCGGATCACCGTCGATCTGCCTCAGGGCTTTTTCCGCAAGTTGCAATGGCGGGCAGGCTGCGTCGGCGTCGTCTTCGCGTGCTGTTGCGACGCCGCTAGCGTTGACGAAGGTGAATTCCAAGGGATGTTCATAGTCGGCGAACTTGACAGGACATACCCAAACAGTGTCCGGCTCACCAAATGCCGGCAGGCAACCCAACACCTCCGTAAGGTTGATATGCCGCGATGCCTCGCCGGAGCGCTTTTGCAGCAAGCTATTGACTTCTTGCTCAGCCTGCTCGCGCGAAAGGGTGTCGGCAAGAAGTGGTCGAACTGAAATTGTCGAGCTCGCCAACATCACCCCTGCCCAGATCAAAGCGACTTTCATTATCTGATACTCTTCTGATATTTAATCATCACAAGGCTTTCCGGCATCAGGACCCCAAGACGTGTAAGTTGGCCTGACCATCTGGGTAGCCATTTTATATTGTCATCACACTGTCGCCTTTGAAAGGGTAGGGGCTGCCAATGTCACCGCAGGATAAATCCATGAAATTGATTACAGGAAATTCCAACAGCGCGCTGGCAAGTTCAGTTGCTGCCTGCCGCCACCTTCCATTGGTGAATTGTTGGGTCAAGCGGTTCCATGATAATGAAGTCTTTGCTGAGATCAGATCAACCGATTGACGATGATCAAGTCTACGCTTTATGGCCAAAATGACCCGGAGCATGGTTGGAGAACGCATGTTACCGCTCGATTGACGGGGTCACCACACAAAGTGAGGAAGACCCGTTTCAAGTGTAAATTGACATCACCTCTAACCGACTGACCGAGGTTAGGAAGCAATATTTTACGGGGAGGGTTGGCGATTGAGATTGGCGATCATTGCCAAGGTAATGAACTTGTGAAACGGTATGACAGCAGGAAGGTAGAGCTTACCGAACAGGTTCTTGCGCCTCACCAGCGTCATCACGCTGACAAGCTTTTCTCCGTCATCATTGCGGACATCGATCACGGCGCGAAAGTCGAGATGGCGATCGTCGAAGCCAAGCACCACTTGGTGCGCGGACTGGCTGACGACGGGAAAGACGCCAACCATTTCCATTTCGGTGGGAGAATGGGCCGCAGAAGACTTGATGCCAAAGGGCGCAACAAGTGTATTCCGGATCGCCATCAGCACCCGTACCCATCGCGGAAAATGCCCAAGCACCAATCTGGCGGCATCCATGGCCGTCAGGTCAGGGTTTTCGATACGCAACTGATAGCAATCCGCCCAATCGGCCTCCGCCAACGCCGGATGCGGCAATCTTGGATGGACCTTGGTTGGTTTCCGGAGGTTGCGCATGAATGGACCTTTTGCTTGCGTTGCTGCCGAAATCTACCACACTGGAAAACTCTGCCGTGGACAAACCGGCGGCTGTGACAATCTGCTTCAGAGCTGGCTCTGCTTGTTTCAGGTTCGGCTTAAAACCCCAAAAAAGCGCCCATTTTCCATATCTCAGGACGCCGCGATCTTCTGGACCTGTTCGATTCCGGAATCGAAGAATGACTGAGCAAGGGTTTGGTCGTTAACTGTGCGTGTGAGTGTCATTGCGCCGACCATTATGGAGAGAATGGCCATGGCCTTACCCTCTGACTTTTCGTGACCGCCAGCGGCGCCTATCCTCTGCAGTCTCACATGAAGGGACACGACATGCCCTTCCGTCTTACGCAAGTTATTGAAAACATTTAATGCCTGAGTCTCAGTTTGAACTATAAATCGACACCTGCAGCAGAGTTCGACTTAGGTCAGTTGAGTGTTGCGGCGGGGCCTTCTCCAACGTTGGCTATGCTGCCGACCCGGGTTGCATGGCTCCGAAGTGGAATGTCAACCTTTCGAAGTCAGAAAAAGATTGGCAGACTCCATCGTTGCGAATTGACGTAAGAAGTGTTTCATCAATACAGGTTGCAATATTCCCCACTAGCTCCTGATCCTTCTCGGCGAGCGAAAACCTCGAATTCTTCCACCAGAGGTCTGGATAATAGTGCTTGGCTATAAGAAGACCAAACGATCGGGGCGATAGCTTTCGGGATGAGGCCCACCGATCCTCACCTGACATACCAATGTGAAAATGCGCTCCCGGGTGCCGCACGCGTCTGTACTGGCTTTCGCTATATTCAAACCGCACCCGAGGGATGTAGTTCCCCACTTGAAAGCTTGATGCTAACGAGGAGAACTCCTCGTCGTCAATCTCGCCTCTATTCGCGGCATCCTTTAGTTCATTGAATTGGACAAGTGCGTCTGGAGACCCGCTCACCCGCGGGTTTGGATAATATGCCAGCGCCCATTCACTTTCCGTTGAGTGCGAAAATTGAAAGTATGCAAGGTCTTTTAGAATGAAATTGTAATGGGATAAGGACAAGCCAGCCTCATAGACCACATTATAGTCTAGCGACGTAAGACTGGTGCGATTGAATTCTTCTGATCGCGGTAGCGCTACCAAATAGACGGCGCTTTCTACAAAGTTCTCACTGTCGAAGAAGCTACGTATCGCGCGAACGCTCGCATTGAACTCGTCGCGCGTCATTCATTCGTCCTCGACCAAGCTTGCCATATCTTCATCGGACAAATTGAGTTCGCTCTTCAACCTCTCCATGCGTCGTTTTGCTTCGACTAATCGGGCATGCTTTTCCTCAAGCCCACGCTGGATGGTGTTCAGCTGGCCCATGTTTGGCATCGTAAATCGCAGCTGTGGGCTGTTCGCGACAGCTGTGTTTATTTCGTTCGATAATTGTGTAAATGTCTTGCTTGCCATGCCAAACACTCGCAACCACCCCTTCGTGCGGGTATTTGTTCGGAACAGGAGGGGATAACTAGCGGTTCTGCGGTCCACACCCTGTCCGAGATGTATTGAACAGGCGAGACAAAACAGGCTTTTGATCAAGATTGTAGACTTTCGAGCTACAATGAAATTGCCCCAAACTCGCCTGTTATCTGGTTTTTCAAAGTAAGATTTCCAAGGCGTCTGCGGCGCGTACAAACGATCGTTTTTTAACGACTTTATACATGAGCCAATGAGAGTCACCGAACATTAGGATTCCAACACTTTTCGCATTGACGATCGTTGCATCGAGCGTGGTATCAGTCGGTTTAAAAGCACAACGAGGTTGTTCAGAACACCGGCAACGACGCTGTCCCGTCCTTTTGAAAGCGCCTTAATGCCACTCGCTGCGACGGGACGAGGCTTCATCGTGAGGATGCGCAGCAAGGTCGAGACGGTTGCGCCGGCCGCAATATCAAAACCTGTTTCGGTATGCCCCGGGCAAAGGCTGGTTACCACCACACCTTGGGAGCGCATTTCATCGTGCAATGCCTCACCCAGTGCCAACACATAAGCTTTCGTCGCCGCAAAGGTGGGGACGGGCTGGAAAGCCAATAGACTGGCGACAAGAAGAATGTGTCCGGAATTTCGCGCGGCCATATCGCGGCCAAATAGAAAACTTAGTTCTGTGAGCGCCGTGATGTTGAGCTGGATCATATCGACAGTACGCTCGATCGGCGTTTCCAAAAAACCAGACCCCTGCGCGGGGATATCGGCGATCATCAATGCTCACTTAAGAAGCATCTGTTGTTCTTCCTCATGACGCGGCAATCTTCTGAACCTGTTCGATGGTTGAATCGAAGAGAGACTGAGCGAGAGTTTGGTCATTAACCGCGCGTGCGAGTGTCATTGCACCAACCATGATGGAGAGAATGGCCATGGCCTTACCCTCTGACTTTTCATCGCCCTTTTCGGAAATCATACGTTTGAGCATTTCAAGATATGCCCTTATTCCCGCTTCGAACGACGCCTTTACAGTCGTGCCTTGCCTGGCGGCATCTGCCCCAAGCGCGACCACGGGACAGCCGTCCATCTTTTCGTACTGATGATCCGTGCTCAGATAAAACGCGACAACTGCGCCCAGAGAATCCATGGGCTTTGCCGCCGCAGCAGCAGACCATTGCTGTGTTGCGCTCTCCAAGGCCCGGGCTGATGCCAGCGCAATGAGATCCTCTTTGGAGGCGAACTGTTTGTAGAACGCACCTTGCGTCAATCCAGCGGCCTCCATCAAACCCTTCAGCCCGATTCCATCGAAGCCATGCTCCCTGAAAAGGCGGCTTGCGACATCAATGACGGCCTGGCGGTTTTCCGAGGCTTGAACCCGACTTACACGCATCGCGGTATTCTTCCTTTTAGATTTCGTTCGAACTCTATAATCCATAGGCAATGACTATGCAAGTTTTTCTCAGTCCATCATTGCCGTGACACATGCCGCGTGACGCAAGGTGCCCGCTGTCGCCCTGCCGGCACTGCGACAACTCGCCTTGCCCGTGATTGCTCCCAATTTAGATTGCGCTCGAACTTTAAATGGAATATAGAGTTCGATCACAATCTAAAGCGCGTCGTAACGCGCAATCTTGCGAGGATCACAAGCATGAGGCACAAACGGCTTCTTCTCATTGGCGCACTTGTGTTGCCGGCGGTCGCCATCACAGCGGCTGTTCTTTTTTCACAGTGGCCGAATCGGGACGCATCAGCTGCAACCGATCCCCGCGTCGCGCCGCAACTTGTCAAAATTGTCGAAACTGCGCGCGTGGCCGGCGCTGTGAGGTCTTTCACAGGCACGATTGCAGCGCGGGTGCAGAGCAATCTTGGTTTTCGCGTTCCCGGCAAGATTGTCGAACGTCTTGTGGATGTTGGCCAGCAGGTCAAGGTTGGTCAACCCTTGATGCGCATCGATGACACGGATTTGCGTCTCGCCTTGACCGCGAAACGCAATGCGGTTGTCGCCGCGCGGGCGGTCTTTGTTCAGGCGAGCGCGGACGAGAAGCGCTACGCGTCCCTTGTCAGGGACAGGGTCGCGGCGACCCCGCAGCGTTACGAGCAGGCCAAGGCCGTGCTGGATACGGCCGAAGCACAGCTTGCCGCGGCCGAGGCGGAAGCGAATGTTGCCGAGAACGAAGCGACTTATTCCACTCTGGTGGCTGGCGCAGACGGAACGGTGGTTGCGGCTCTCGGAGAACCCGGACAGGTCGTCGCTGCCGGACAGACTGTGGTTCAACTGGCGCATGCCGGGCCGCGTGAGGCGGTGGTCGCTCTTCCCGAAACGATACGTCCCGTGATCGGGTCAGAAGCCGAAGCCGGCATATATGGTGGCACCGAGCGGGGCGGGACTGCGCGCCTCCGGCAAATTTCCGATGCCGCCGATGCCCAGACCCGTACCTATGAGGCGCGCTACGTGCTCGAAGGAAATGCCGCTTCGGCACCACTCGGCTCGACGGTAACGATCAGAATCTCCAACACCGAAAGGCAATCAGAAGTCTTGGTGCCGATCGGTGCCGTGCTGGATGACGGCAATCGCGCAGGGGTCTGGGTTTTTGATCGGGGCTCTTCGACCGTGCGCTTTGCTCCCGTCCAGATCAAACAGCTCGGCGGGGAAACCGCGATTGTCACAGGTATCGAACTTGGACAGGAGGTCGTGGCGCTCGGCGCGCATCTCCTCAAGGAAGGCGTCGCCGTCAAGACCGCGGTTCAGGCAGAGGCAGTAAACTGATGAGCTTCAATCTTTCCGCGCTCGCGGTTCGCGAGCGAGCCGTTACCCTGTTCTTCATCGTGCTTTTGGCCGCGGCAGGTGTCTACGCTTTTGCCAAGCTCGGGCGCGCAGAGGACCCATCCTTTACCATTAAGACCCTGACGGTCACCGCTGCATGGCCGGGCGCGACGGCGCGCGAGATGCAAGATCTGGTCGCCGAACCACTCGAGAAGCGGATTCAGGAATTGACCTGGTATGACCGGGTCGAGACAACAACGCGCCCGGGCTTTGCCTTCTTGACAGTCACACTGAAGGACAGCACACCACCCGGTGCGGTCGAGGGAGAGTTTTATCAGGCTCGCAAGAAGCTTGGAGACGAAGCTCGAAGCTTGCCGCAAGGTGTGTTCGGGCCTTTTGTCAATGACGAGTACTCTGACGTGAGCTTCGCTCTTTATGCCTTGAAGGCAAAGGGAATGCCCATGCGGGAGCTCGCACGACAGGCGGAATTGGTCCGACAGGACCTGCTGCATGTGCCAGGCGTCAAGAAGATCAATATTCTCGGAGAGCGGACTGAACAGATCTTTGTCGAGTTCTCCTATGATAAACTCGCTACTCTCGGAATCTCCGTGCAAGACATCGCTGCCGCTTTGCAGCGGCAAAACACCGTCACACCGGCAGGATCGATCGATACGCGGGGCCCGCAGGTCTTCATCAGGTTTGACGGTGCATATAACAGTGGCCAGGCAATCGCCGACACACCGATTGTTGCTGCCGGACGCACGTTGAAGCTCTCCGACATCGCCGATGTTCGGCGTGGATATGAAGATCCGGCGACCTATGTCATCCGCCACGACGGTGAGCCCACCATCATGCTTGGAGCGGTGATGCAGCAGGGCTGGAATGGATTGGATCTCGGCAAGGCTCTGGAAGAAAGATCGACGGCGATCGCACAGACACTACCCCTCGGAATGACGCTCGCCAAGGTGAGCGATCAGGCGGTGAACATTGATGAGGCGGTCGGCGAGTTCATGCTGAAATTCGCGATGGCGCTTGGCGTGGTGTTGTTCGTGAGCCTGGTCAGTCTCGGCTGGCGTGTCGGCATAGTAGTGGCGCTCGCTGTTCCGCTGACGCTTGCCGTCGTGTTCCTCATCATGCTGGAAACCGGCAGGTTTTTCGACCGTATCACGCTCGGTGCGCTCATCCTGGCGCTCGGACTTCTGGTTGATGATGCCATAATCGCCATCGAGGTGATGGTGGTGAAAATGGAAGAGGGCATGGATCGCATCAAGGCAGCCGCCTATGCCTGGAGCCATACCGCAGCACCTATGTTGTCCGGAACACTCGTGACAATCATCGGATTGATGCCGGTTGGCTTTGCCAGATCAGCAGCCGGCGAATATGCCGGCAATATCTTCTGGGTCGTGGGCTTCGCGCTGATTGTTTCCTGGATCGTCGCCGTGATCTTCACCCCTTACCTCGGCGTCAAGATGCTGCCAGCGATCAAGCCGGTGAAGGGAGGGCACCACGCGATCTACAATACTCCAAATTACCGGCGACTACGGAAACTTATCACATATGCCGTGCGCCATAAGTTCCTGACATGCACCGTCGTCGGCATCATCATGGCTCTCTCCGTCGTCGGAATGGGGGTAGTGAAACAGCAATTCTTCCCAACGTCGGATCGACCCGAAGTCCTCATCGAGGTCCGCCTGCCGGAGGGCACAAGCATCGAAACGACGACCGCCTCCGTCGAAAAGCTCGAACAATGGCTGAAGGACCAGCCCGAGGCGAAGATCGTCACGAGTTACATCGGGCAGGGAGCTCCGCGCTTCTTCTTCGCAATGGCACCCGAGCTGCCCGATCCCGCATTTGCCAAGATGGTCGTGCTTACCCCTGACGCGGAGGCGCGTGAGACGTTGAAGCACCGGCTCAGGGAAGCAGTAGCGGCAGGGCTCGCCCCGGAGGCCTTTGTGCGCGTCACGCAGCTCGTATTCGGTCCATACACACCATTTCCCGTCGAGTTCCGTATTATGGGGCCTGATCCGAAGCAACTGTACCAGATTTCGGAGAAAGCACTCGACATCATGAAGGGCGTTCCGGATGTCAGGCAGGCAAACCGTGATTGGGGTAATCGCACGCCTGTTCTTCGCTATATCCCCGACCAGGAGCGGCTTAATCTGATTGGCCTTTCGCCCGCAGAGGCAGCCCAGCAGACGCAGCTGCTGCTGACGGGTATTCCCGTTACGCAGGTCCGCGAGAACATCCGCAACGTGCCTGTCATTGCCCGCAGTGCCGGCGAAAACCGTTTGGATCCGGCACGGTTGGCCGATTTTTCGCTGATGAGCCGGGACGGCCGCCAGGTTCCCCTCGACCAGATCGGACATTCCGAAATTCAATTTGAAGAGCCGATCCTCAAACGTCGCGATCGAACGTCAATCATCACGATCCGCTCGGACATCAATGAGGCGACGCAGCCCCCGGAGGTCTCGCAGCAGGTCATGACGGCGCTGCAGCCGCTGATCTCCTCGCTTCCGATCGGATATCGCATCGAAATGGGTGGAAATATCGAGGAATCTCTCAAGGCCAACGTTGCGCTCGTGAAAATCTTTCCGGTCATGATCGCCGCCATGCTAATCGTCATCATCCTGCAGGTTCGGAGCCTTTCGACAATGAGCATGGTCATGTTGACGGCACCGCTCGGCCTTGCTGGCGTGGTTCCGATGCTGATCGCTTTCAACCAGCCCTTTGGTTTCAACGCGATCATCGGATTGATTGGACTGGCTGGCATCCTGATGCGCAACACCTTGATCCTGACCGAGCAGATCAAGGAAAACCAGGCTGCGGGCCTTGATGATTATCATGCTGTCATCGAGGCTACGGTTCAGCGGACGCGCCCGGTGATCCTGACTGCGCTCGCCGCTGTTCTGGCTTTCATTCCGCTCACCCATTCGGTGTTCTGGGGCTCGATGGCCTACACGCTGATTGGCGGTACAGCAGCCGGTACGGTGCTGATCCTCCTCTTTCTGCCCGCTCTCTACGCCGCATGGTTCCGCATCAAGCCGACCCCGGATGAGGTGCCCAGGCCTGCTGTGTCGGCAGGCGCACTGGAAGTGAACACGCCAAGGGCTGCAGAATAGATAGAATGCTTCTCTATGAAAGATGGATTGCAGGCGCAGCAAAGCTGGCGTCCGAATTGTCATGCCGCTCAGTCGATGAGGAAATCGGAAAGTAGTTCGTTGTGAAAGCCGTAATTCGGCATGCTCCTCTATCTGCAGAAGTCGGGTCAGCGCGCTGTGGCAATGAGGGTCAATTTGATGCAGAAATCAACAGGCCGTATGCGCTATGTTGAGAGCTGATAAACCGTCCCGCGGTCACTGCCAATAAAGTCGATCAGGAATGCAAACATTCGCGCTTTAAAGTCTCATTCAGGCTCAGCGATGCGAATGGGACGGGTGCCGATCTCCGCGCCGGTCGCCCGGTCGATGGTTACGGGGTCGATTTCGGTCCCGGATTCAGCGTCAAAAAACCGAGTCACTTCAGCTCCGTCGGCCCGATGCTTGCGCCCCCATGCGCCGATTGTAAATAACACCGGCAGAAAGTCGTGGCCCGCCACCGTCAGCACGTACTCGTCCCGTGGCGGCCGCTCCGAGTAGCGGCGTTTCTCCAGCAAGCCGTCTTCTGTCAGGGCTGCCAGACGTCGGGTCAGGATCGTTGGCGCAATGCCCAGACTCTTGCGAAAATCATCAAAGCGGGTCAGCCCCGCATGGGCATCGCGCATGATGAGCATGCTCCACGCATCGCCTACAAGTGCGAGGCTGCGGGCAATGAGACACGGCTGGTCTGAAAGATTCTTCATGTCGGTATCTTTTTGATAGTGACTTAGTATCGAAACGATAGTATATGATCCTCAGGCAATAATCCAGACCAAAAGAGAGACAATGAAATGAGCAAGACACAACATGGCGTTGCCCTGATCACAGGCGCGTCTTCTGGTATAGGGCTGGCAACCGCACGAGCACTGCAACGTGATGGTTACCGGGTGTTCGGAACGAGCCGCAAGCAGGTTGCTGACGTTCAGGGCATTACAATGCTGGTCTGCGATGTCACGGATGAAGAATCCGTAGCGAAAGCGGTCGACGAGGTCGTACGTCTTACTGGACGGATCGACCTTCTCGTCAACAATGCCGGGATTGGGCTGCTTGGCGGCGCTGAAGAATCCTCAGCAGTGCAAGCCAGGGCTCTGTTTGACGTAAACGTGTTCGGCGTCCTGCGGGTAACGAATACGGTCCTGCCGATCATGCGACGTCAGCGAAAAGGCAGAATTATCAACATGAGCTCCATTCTCGGGTTGATCCCTGCACCCTACAACGCGCTCTATGCATCCACAAAGCATGCAATCGAGGGCTATTCCGAATCCTTGGATCACGAGATCCGCACGCAAGGCATTCGCGTCGTTCTCGTTGAGCCCGGCGCTACTCGTACCTCTTTTGAGGAAAACCTCACCAGAGCAGATCAGCCGATGCCTTTGTATGATACCGTTCGTGCCGACGCAGAAAGACTGATGCGTGAAATTGTGGAAGCAGGGGACACGCCAGAGATGGTCGCCGATGTGGTCGTGACGGCGGCAAACGCATTTTCACCCAAGAGGCGCTACACCGTAGGAAAAGTGGCAGGACAAGTTCACTTTCTGCGCCGCTTCCTGCCCGAGTCATTCGTCGATAAAAACCTTCGCAAATACAATAAGCTTCCTGCCTAAACACTTACCGCTGGGTTGTGTTTTCCGGCGGATCGCTAACTCACAGACAATGGCAATTCTCATGAAAGCTTTTCTGGTCGATCGATATGCAAAAGGCGCTGCTTTGCGGTTCGGCGAAACTTCTGAGCCGGAGCTGCGGGAGACTGACGTCATGGTCCAGATTCACGCTGCCAGCGTCAACGTTCTCGATGCCAAGATCAGGGATGGCGAATTCAAGCTTATCCTGCCGTACCGGCTGCCCCTGATCCTTGGCAACGATGTGGCAGGCATTGTGGTTCGGGTAGGGTCAAAGGTCAGCCGTTTCAAACCGGGCGATGAGGTCTATGCACGTCCGGACAAAGACCGCATCGGTGCGTTCGCGCAGTTCATCGCAATGAATGAGGCCGACGTGGCCATGAAGCCGAAAAACCTGACAATGGAGGAGGCCGCCTCGATCCCACTTGTCGCTCTGACAGCATGGCAGGTGCTTGTCGAGCGGGCCAACTTGCAAAAGGGACAGAAAGTTCTGATCCATGCAGGTTCCGGCGGCGTCGGCACAATTGCAATCCAGCTTGCCAAATATCTCGGGGCGGTGGTCGCAACGACCACGAGCACTTCTAATGTCGATCTCGTCAAAAGTCTCGGAGCAGACGTTGTGATCGACTACAAGACACAGAATTTCGAGGAAGTCCTGAAGGATTATGATGTCGTACTCAACAGTCTTGGCACGGACACGCTGGAAAAATCACTCCGCGCGCTAAAGCCCGGCGGAAAGCTTATATCAATCTCCGGTCCGCCTGATCCGGCCTTCGCCAAGCAGAACGGTTCAGGCTGGTTGCTCCAGCAGGTCATGCGCCTGCTGAGCTTTGGGATTCGAAGGAAATCGAAACGCCATCAAGTCAGCTATTCCTTTCTGTTCATGACGGCAAATGGCGGACAGCTCGGCAAGATTACTGCCTTGATAGAAGCAGGGGTTATAAAGCCGGTAGTGGATAGGGTGTTCCGGTTCGAGAAGGCGAACGAGGCACTGGCTTATGTCGAGACGGGCCGAGCCAAGGGTAAAGTTGTCATTGCCCTGAAATAGCCATTGGTGCCATCTTTGGGCAATGGAGAAACGGCCAAATTAAGATCAATCGTAAGGACTCAGCCCTTGGGATGCTGTGGTATTTATCTCACTCCAGCATAGAGGCTACTTAAGCCTTAACGAAGAATGGGCAAGGTATTCTCGGCCCGGTTTAGCGCGCGTCGCAACAGGACACTCAATTATGTTCGTCATCACGCCAGCTAACTTCATAAAACTCAAAATAGTTTCCAGCATTGCATTTTCTATCGTGCTTTGTGGATCATTATCCGCTTTTGCTGATAGTGGTAATGGAAAAGCTCTTTTCTGAAAGATGCACAATGTGTCACGGAACCGATGCCAAAGGTTCAGGACCATTGGCGAATAAAAGTGATCCCCCAACACCTGACCTGACGAGAACAGCATTCAAGAAACGTCTGCTCGATTATCCAGGAGTCATTGTGTCATCAGTAACACTTCGTCCAAACGGAGATCTAATTCCCAAAACCCTGCGAGAAAATGGTGTAAAGCTGCCTTCGCATGCGTGGACAGTTAACGATTTTCGGGATCTGAATGAATGCCTGACCGGTGTGATTTTAGAAAAGTAAATGCTCCACCGGCCAAAGCCGATGGCTTCTCGTCACGGCTGGACGCCGGATTGGTCCGCCATTCGGCGGACTTGACGCACCACGGCCGGCACAACTCCAAATACCGGCCGCCCCAGCTTGTTGCTCAACCGCGCGATGTCATCCACACACCCACCAGTGTCACCACTAGCCCCGCGAACATCGCGACTGTCAGAGGTTCTGAGAATAGAATCCATGCCCATAGCATCGTCACGGGCGGGCTGAGATAGATTGCTGCGCTCACCTTGGCCACGGGGAATAGCCGCAGACTGGTATAGTAGACGGCGTATGCGAGGAACGTCGCGATCAGGACCAGCCAGATCATCCCGACCGCAAAATCACGGGTCATTGGTGGAGTAAGGCTGCCCTGCGTCAACGCGCACAGGCCGAAGAGAACCGAACCCATCAGTGTTTGGATGCAAAGGCTCTGATGGACAGGCATATGCTGCGTCTTGCGTTTCCTGTGCAGGACCGAGGCGACAGCGAATATCAGCATGGAACCCACCGTCAGTCCGTATGCCCACACCGGGGCCGTACCGAAGCTGAGACTGTCGACGGACACGACCAAAACACCGATGACGGCAGTTAAAGTGCCCAGCCATTGGCGTGCGGTCAGCCGTTCGCCAAGGACGGGTTGGGAAAGGACGGCGATCGCCAGCGGAAGAAGGTCGGCGATGAGCGCGACCAGCCCCGTGGGCACTTTTTGCTCGATAGCCAGCGCGAAGCCTCCCAGATACAGGAACACGGCCATGATGCCGAACAGGGCCTGATCTCTGACCGCACGCATGGATATGCTCGGCCCGATCGCCAACGCGAAGGGCAGAAGGATCAGTCCCGAAAGCAATGTCCGCCAGAACAGCAGAAGCATGACGCTCGCCTCCTCGTTGGCATACCGAATGCCCACGAAGCCTGAACTCCATCCGATGATCAGGAGAGAGGCGAGCAGTGGCCATAGCAGAGGATGGCGGCTCGCAGTGACGGAAGGAAGAGAAATGTCGGTCATTAAGCGCTCTGATGCGAGGAATACGATCCACTGATATGCGGATCGCACAATACGCGCACATGACAAATTTCGATGATGACATGACAATTCACGAATCAGTGTCATGACCGGCATTGTTCGTGATAAGTTTCTCTCTGAAAAGAACGAAACGGAAATGGCCATGAATGAACTCAACAGTCGCCGCCTCGAGATCGACGCTTTGCGGGCGCTTTCGGCAATTCGCCAATATGGCGGCATTACCAGAGCGGCCGTCGCTTTAGGCCTCTCACAGTCGGCTGTGAGCCATAAGATAAAGAGGCTTGAAGTCAGCCTAGACTGTGAGCTGCTCGGTCGGAAAGCGGGCGGTCCGATGTTTACCGCTACGGGAGAAGACTTGCTCGACTACGCCGGACGTATCCTCGGTCTGCATGACGAGGCTCTGCTCAGCCTTTCGAAGACCACGCTCGCGGGTAGGCTTGCCCTCGGACTCACCGAAGACACGGCGTGTACCGACCTCGCCCGAATTCTGGGGCGATTTCGGCGTGTGCATCCGAACGTTTCGGTCCGTACCAAGGTCCGTATGAGTCTGGTTCTGCGCGCCATGCTCGAACGTGGCGAGCTGGATGCCGCAATCGTTCAGGTCTTCAGCCACGAGGTGCGACCGACCGACATTGTCCTCTTTCGTGAAGACCTTCACTGGGTGAAGCATCCGGATTTGGCGCTACCGCGGGACAGCCCGATTCCGTTTCTGTCGTTTGACGACGAGTGTTTCTACCGTCAGTGGGCCCTGGACATCGGCCAGGATGATGCTGTTCTCGAGACCATCTTCGAGTGCTCGAGCGCCGCCGGCATCGTTTCGGCCGTCAACGCGGCCATGGGCGTGGCGCTCCTGAGCGACCGCCATATCCGTGGCGAGATGCACGTTGTCGTTGAACGACTGCCTCGGCCGCCAGCCTTGGCGTATGTCGTCCGCCGAGCAAGGAAATCGAGGAACCCGGCGCTAGACAACTTGGTCTGCGAGATTGAGAGGGACATTGGCCGTCACGGAAGTTTGGCTCTCGCCGGCTGATGGCCATGACGCAATTACCAGTGGCATTTGCCTATTGAAGCATCCCGATCGCTTCGGTTGCCGGCAGATATGGCCGCTGTTGGTCCATGGTCACCACGGCTATCGAGCTCACTGGTCCTTGCGCAGAATCCAGGTTTTTGGTCAACGTGAGAGGGAAACACGGCTTACTAATATATGCCAGCCAAAAGGGCTTATGTTCTGCCTCGCGTACAACTGATCAATTTCTCACAACTTTCAAATTTGTCCAAAGAGTTTTCTAAGGTCTCGCTTTTTGGCCCAGCTAACGGGGATGTCTCAAAACGGACGGCTCGCGGCCATAGCCGAAGCTCGGCCTAAACCCCGGTGCCCATATCGTGGTTTGTGGAAACCCATCACCTACCGATTTGCACGTTGTCCCATGTCTTGACCATGACTGGTAGCGGTCAATCCGGGACTGCGTTTCAGTTTTCCGGCAAGGGGCGCAATTTCGCCTGAGCTTCGAGCCCTGGTTGCAAATCAAGCCAAAGGCATATTGAAGCTCAAATTTCAGTTGATGTCAGGCCGTTAAAACTCCGGGTTGTTTTGTTTCGAAACACACTCAACCGGGGAAATGCATTTTTCCCTGGAGCTCAAAAATGGAACGGCGTGTTTATACAGAAAAACCGTAGCGGGTATTGTGACCACATACGGCTAAATGGTGCGACTGGTCGGAATTTTGGCAGTTCCCATCCTGTGATGCGGAGAAGCTTGGAGGATATCAACATGACATATGCGACGGCTGATTGGAGTCCCACCGGCCTGTTTTGATATCGGTCTTGCCGCCTGGGGTCAGCCCGTGAATCCCGGAAGTTTTAGGAAGAATTTGTAATCACCGCCGGCCGAAAACGGCAATTGTCCAGATTCTACTTGAATGTAGAAACCGGAGTTGTGGAGGCTTGGCCAAAAAAGGATCACCGTCCCATGGCATATTTTGTAGCCTCCTCCAGATCATGCAGAATTGGGATGCCCGCAAGCATCGGCTTGTCTGTTCTTCTTGCCACTGGGTTACCAGCCTATGCGGAGACACCCGCGGACACACTGGTGGAAGCGTGGGCGCTTGACGAATTGGTCACCCTCGATCCTGCGGAAGCGTTTGAATTGACGAGCGGCGAGATCAGTGGAAATGCCTATGACCGGCTCGTCAGACCGTCACCGGAAAATGCCTCGAAGATCATTCCTGACGTTGCCGAGAGCTGGACGGTTTCCGACGATGGCCTGACCTATACGTTCAAGCTGAAGCCGGGCCTGAAGTTTGCTTCCGGCAATCCGCTGACGGCTGAAGACGTCGCCTATTCCTTCGAGCGCGCCATCAAGATCGACAAGAGCCCCGCCTTCATCCTCACCCAGTTCGGCCTGAAGCCGGACAATGTCACCGCAAAGGCCAAGGCAACGGATCCGAGCACCTTCGTTTTCACCGTTGACCAGCCCTATGCCCCGAGCTTCGTGCTCAACTGCCTGACATCGACGGTTGCATCCGTCGTCGACAAGAAGCTGATCTCGCAGCATGTGGTCGACAATGACTACGGCAATGCCTGGATGAAGACCAATTATGCCGGTTCCGGCCCGATGAAGATCCGCGACTGGCGCGCCAACGAAATCCTCGTTCTGGAGCGCAACGACAATTATCACGGCACCAAGGCGCCGCTCAACCGCGTGATCTACCGCCATGTCAAGGAAAGCGCCACGCAGCGCCTGCTCCTGGAAAAGGGCGATATCGACGTTGCCCGCAATCTGGAGCCCAACGATCTGGAACAGGTGGTCAAGAACAGCGACATCAAGACGACCAGCGCAGCCAAGGGCACGATCTATTATTTCAGCCTCAACCAGAAGAATGCGAACCTGGCCAAGCCGGAAGTGCGTGAAGCGCTGAAATACCTCGTCGATTATGACGCCATCGGCGAAAAGCTGATCAAGGGCATCGGCGAAATCCACCAGACCTTCCTGCCGAAGGGCATTCTGGGCGAGCTGGACGAAAAGCCCTATTCCCTCAACGTGGCGAAGGCCAAGGAACTTCTGGCCAAGGCCGGCCTGAAGGATGGTTTCTCGGTGACGATGGATGTGCGCAACGGCCAGCCGGTGACGGGCATTGCCGAATCCGTGCAGCAGACCTTTGCCCAGGGCGGCGTGAAGCTGGAGATCATTCCCGGCGACGGTAAGCAGACGCTGACAAAATACAGGGCGAGGGGGCATGATATTTTCATTGGCCCATGGGGAACGGATTACTGGGATCCGAACTCCAATGCGGAAACCTTCACCAGCAATCCGGACAATGCCGATACGGGCACCAACAAGACGCTCGCATGGCGCAATGCCTGGGATGTGCCGGATCTGACCAAGGAAACCAAGTCGGCCCTGCTGGAACGCGACACTGCCAAGCGCGCCAAGACCTATGAGGATCTGCAGAAGAAGGTTCTGGCAACCAGCCCGTTCGTTCTCCTGTTCCAGCAGACGGAAGTTGCCGGCGTTCGCGCCAATATATTGAACTACAAACTTGAATCCTTTGGGCCGAACATCGTTTCCACGGTTTCCAAATGATGTTTTGAAACTCGATCAGCCTGGCCGCCGGCAGGAGCTCGGCCACGCTGATTTCACTTGTAGGCATCGCAGCGCTGCCGACCCGGCTATAGCCGCATCGAGAACGAGCTTATGGGAAGGATTCTGGACGAGGGGCAGCACGGACGGGCCACGGAAAAGCAATGGATCAAAGCACATCCTGATCGGCTAAACCTCTGGCTCAAGGACGTAGCGGCGTTCGATGGAGCTCTCGGCATTGATGCTGTTCGTGCGTCGCTCAAACTCTGATCCCACATAAGGGAAGTATCGACGTACTTGCGAAGGAGGACGGGGATAGGTCATCGATTGGTGAATGCTTCGATACGCCCCGAAGCCATTCTTGCGGTGCGGTCGCACATATGGCCGATGACATCAGGATCATGGCTGACCAACAAGTAGGTCATTCCAAGTGTGCGCTTCAATTCAGACAAAAGATTGAGAATTTCCGCTTGCACCGAGACATCGAGTGCCGAGGTTGGTTCGTCCAACAGAAGCACTTTTGGCTCAAGCAGAAGGGCCCGTGCAATCGCGATGCGCTGCCGCTGTCCCCCTGAAAGCTGATGCGGATAGCGTTCGGCGATTTGGGCATGGAGTCCAACCTGCGCCAGCACCTCGCGCACCCTCACATCACTGTTGGCAACGCCTCTGATAGACAGCGGTTCGCCGAGTATCCGGTTGATACGGTGCTTTGGATGCAGGGAAGAATAGGGGTCCTGAAACACCATCTGAACGTTCCGGCGCAAATCGCCTTCGAGTTTCCGTCCAGCTGCTAGCGCTGTGCCCAGTATGTTTACGTTGCCAGTCCAGTGCGTGTTGAGGCCCGCAATTGCTCGCAAAACGGATGTTTTTCCGCAACCGGATGGTCCGATCAGACCAAAGGTTTCGCCCGGTTCGACCGAGAACGTCACGTCATGCACGGCGTTAAATTTTTCGGTCGCTCGCGAAAATGCGATGGACAGATTCTCGACAACAACGGTGCTCATGCGCTTAAATCAGTCTCGTTGAATACGGGCAGCATCGTTCCATAGGTTTGTGCCGATGGACGCGCATTCCACAGCGCTCGGGTGTAGGGATGGGGCGATTGCTCAAGGTCGCTGCCAGCAAGTCTATCGACGATCGTGCCGTGGCGCATAACCAGCACGCGATTGCTATAGCGAGCGACTTGTTTCAGGTCGTGGCTGATGAGCAGAAGTCCCATCCCCAATTTCTCTGTCAGATTGCGCAGCAGTGACAGCACCTGAATCTGAAGGTCATGATCGAGCGCGGACGTTGGTTCATCCGCGATGAGAAGTTTCGGCCTGTTGACCAGCATTGCTGCAATCATCACACGCTGGCCCATCCCCCCGGACAGTTCGCCAGGGTAATTCTTATAGAGGCGCACGGGATCGGGCAGGCCGACTTGGTTCATCATATCAAGTGCCCGTTCCCGCCGCTCGGCAGAAGTCAGTTTTGTGTGCAGCAGAAGGGCCTCCTCCACCTGCCGTCCAATTTGCAACGCGGGATTGAGCGAAAACTTGGGGTCCTGCAGGATAAGGCCGATATCATTGCCGCGCAGCTTTCGCCACCCTGATGGAGAAAGGGCATTTAGATCGCGTCCCTCAAGCGAAAGGATCGAGGCCGCCGATACAGCGCGCCGCGGTAACAATCCCATGAGGGCGCGGCCGGTGAGGGATTTGCCGGAACCGGATTCTCCGACGAGGGCAACGATTTCGCGGTTGATTTCAAATGAGACGGACTTGACCACCTCCACACGTCCTGCCGGTGAGGAAAAGGAAATGGAGAGATCTTCAACGTGCAGAAGAGGTCTAGTCATTGCGCGGATCCATGACGTCGCGCAATCCATCTGCAAGCAGGTTGAAGGCAAGGCTGGCAATGAGGATTGCAAATCCCGGAGCGGCAGCAACCCACCACTGATCAAAAATGACCTCGGTACCACCGGCAACCATGGTTCCCCATTCTGCAGTTGGTGGCCGCACGCCAAGGCCAAGGAAGCCAAGGCCTGCCGCCGCAAGTATCATCCCACTCATATCGAGGGCGAGCCGGATGATCGCCGAGGGAAGCACCAGCGGTAATACGTGACCCCACAAAAGGCGAATGCCGCGAATTCCCACCATCTCGGCAGCTGCGAGATAATCGCTGCGGCGCAGAGCAGTCGTCTCCACGCGCGCTTGCCGGGCATAGGCCGGCCAGCTGGTGAGGGCGAGCGCCAGTGCGCCGTTGATCAAGCCCGGCCCGATAATAGCCACGAAGGCAAATGCGAGAAGCAGCCGGGGAAACGACATGACGATATCGGTAAGGCGCATCAGAATGGATTCGATGTAGCCGCCGAAATAGCCGGCAAACACACCAATCGTGATGCCGAGGGGCGCCATGATGAGAATGACGAAGAGCAAGAGCGCCATCGTCGGGCGCGCGCCATAGATAAGGCGCGAAAGAATGTCCCGCCCGAAAGCGTCGGTCCCCAACAAATGCAGCGCTCCGGGTGGTGCCAGACGGTTGGCGGTCTCTTGTAGAATAGGATCGTAGGGGGCGATCAGCGGGGCCAGCAAGGCAATTGCAAAGATCAGCAGAACGCCGCTTGCCCCGATCAGGCCTGACGGTGATCTCAGCAATCGGCGGATAAAGCCTGTTTCGTTGGACGTCGCTGCAATGCTCGATGTCATAGACGATCTCCCGGTTTCGATTTGGACACCAGAAGATCGGTCAGTGTATTGAGAATGACGAAAGATGCACCCACAACGAGTGTCCCTCCCAGTATTGCCGGCATGTCACCGGCAAACATGGCAACGGTCAGGTAGCGTCCGATACCGGGCCAGGCGAATACTGTCTCTGTTAATACTGCTCCTTCGAGCAGGCTCGCATAGGAGAGCGCGATAACAGTGATGAGAGCGCCGGCAATATTGGGCAGAATATGAACGAATATAACACGATGGATTGCCGCACCCTTGGCAGAGGCCGTCAGCGCATATTCCTGTCCCATTTCTGCCAGGATAAGGGACCGGGTCAGTCGCGATATGCCTGCAAGCGAATAAAAGGCGAGAACTGTTGCAGGTAATGCAAGATGGGCAATCGCATCGCGAAAAGCTCCAGCCTTGCCGGAAAGCCATGTATCGATGAGAGCAAAGCCCGTTCTCGATGGGATCGTGTACTGGAAAACCACATCGAGGCGGCCAGGGCCGGGAGCCCATCGCAGTTTTGCGTAGAACAGCAAAAGCATCAGCAAACCCAGCCAGAAAATGGGAACGGAATAGCCAATGAGGGCGACAAGACGGATCAGCCCGTCAACCCAGCTACCCGGCTTCACGGCGGCGAGAATCCCGAGGGACACCCCCAAAAATGCACCGAGGATGATTGCCACGGTTGCAAGTTCGATGGTTGCCGGGAAGGTGCGGGCAATGTCCTTGACGATCGGCTGTCCGGTAGCAATCGATTGGCCAAGATTGCCCGATAATGCGGCCTGGAGATAACGCACGAACTGGACCGGCAGAGGCTGGTCAAGACCAAGCTCCACCCGGGCTGCGGCATAGGTGGACGCGCTGGCATGATCTCCAACCAGCTGCAGGGCCGGATCGAGGGGCGCGAGTCTTGTCATGGCGAAGGTCACGACAGCAAGGCCAAGCAGGGTGATCGCCATCGATGTCAACCAGCTGGCGAGCCGCCATACAAGTCGCAACTCCCGCCGGCCTCGCAGCTGACGGGAGTCCACATTCTCACCAAGGGACAAACCCTGTTTTTGTGGCAATTACTTCTCGACCCTATCGTAGTAAACCTGATCCGCGTTGAGTCCCTGCTTATAGCCCTTTACGACATCGCGCAAAACCACCTGATCGCTGCCCTGCAACAGAAAGACATAGGGTGAGCTTGCCTGGATTTTCTTCTGCAGTTCGCCGTAAAGGACGGCGCGTTTGGCCGGGTCCTGTTCTTTAACGGCAGCGAGCGTTTCGGCTGTTAACTCGGGAATTATCCAACCCGCCTGCTTGGCCACAGTATTGGATGAACTATCCTTGTTGATTGCAAATGCGCTGGCATTCGAGTGAGGGTCGAAGTAGTCGGGAATCCAGTAGCGCAGGGTGAACTGGTAATTTCCTGAACGGCCCTTGGCGTAGATTTCGCTGGCGACGCCGGGCTGGATGTCAAGTTCGATACCTGCTTTGGCGAAGCTCGACTGCAGGGATTGCGCGATGGAAAGAAATGGCTGGTCGTTGAACACCGGGAAGTCAACCTTGATCGGTGTTGCGATCTTCGCATCGGCAAGAATTTTCTTGGCCTTGTCGATGTCGAGTTTGAATGGCGTGTCGGTCAAAGCGCCCGGAAATCCAACCGGAAGAAACGCCTGGTGAACTTGGCTCTGCCCCCGCAGGAGATCCTTGGAGATGCCGTTGTAATCGACCAGGTAACGGGCCGCTTCCCAAAAGGCCGGATTGCCGAGTGTGGCATTGGCTTTTGAGTTGATCAGCAAATAATCCGTCCGCGCCGAGGGAACAGCGAGGACCTCAATGCCTTGCTTTTGCTTGAGCGCATCAATCTGATCCGCGCCGAGGCCCCGGGCAATATCGGCGTCACCCTGTTCGACAAGCAAGCGGCGCGCACCTGCATCAGGGACATTGCGGATAATAAGGCTCGCCAGTTTGGGTGCCCCATTGGGCGAGGTGGGATTGGCCTCAAGCACGAGTGCCTCGTGGGGCGTGTAATTGGCAATCTTAAAGGGTCCGCTGCCAGCCGAGTTGGTTTTCAGCCAGCTGTTGCCAAAATCGTTGTCTTTGGCCTGTGCCGTGACCACTTGCGTATCAACAATACTTGCGATGGGTGCTGTCAAAATCGCCAGAGCAAATGCCGGTCCGACATCTGCACTCCAGCTGATCTTGACGTGGGTGTCATCCACCTTCGTGACAGCAGCATCCACGCTGTCAGCCGACCAGCCAAGCTCATTGAGAATAAACGCCGGGGTTTTGTTGAGTTTAACGGCGCGGGTGAGGGAGAAGATGACATCTTCAGGGCGAACCGCATTGCCAGAGGCGAAGGCGCTCTTGGCCGCCAACGCGAAAGTCAAACTCTTCCCGTCAGAGCCAATCTCCCAGGATGCAGCAAGGGCTGGCTCAATTTTCGTCGCATCATCCCGGTTCGCCTGCACCAGGCGCTGATAAATATTGTTGAATGACTGAACCGTTGTAAGTTCAAATCCCTCGGCAGGATCAAAGCTGACAGCATCGTCAATGGACTGCGCGACAACCAGAACATTGGGAGGCGTTTCCGATTGAGCCGCCGTGGCGGCAAATGCCAGGCCAAGACTGAATACCGCGCCGAGCAATTTCGTTCGGCTGATGGGAAGGCACATTGCGAGAGCTCCTGTTTTTCTTATGGTTGTTGTATTTTGGTTTGAGATTGCGGGCACAGACTGGCTGCTCCATTGACCGGCTGTGGAACATCGCCGCTCAAAATTTCGCAAATATGTCCCACATCCTGAGTACAGGAGGTAGTCCGGAATTCAGAACCGTGTTTCAATTGTTTCATCATAACGGTAATTTTGTTTTGAGATTAAAGCCAGACACAGAAAATCTGGCCGGACGTGTGTTACGCAAGATTTCCCGGCAACGGCCGTGTGGTCCCGATGATTATCACCTCGGAGCAACAACTCAGGATTTTTGCGGTTCGACAGCGGCTCTTCCCCGGCACCTGATAACCCGCCGGGGGAGGCTCAAAACGGTACCTGTACCGTGAGCAGTCCAAGATGCGACGAGGGCATTGCCATAATGTGCAAGCTGACCATTGAGGGGGCACCTTCGGCGGTCATTGTCGTGCCCTTGGCCAGAGACTGGAATCTGGCGATCTGCTCGCCGGCCTGTCATGAAGTCAGGCAATGATGAATTGGGTTTCGGAACTTCATAGGCAAACCCTTTGAGAAATAAAGCCGAAAATTGCCGCTCCTTGAGCATGTTACTGCAAAGATAGTCATTCATGCGCAAAACGATATCTCCTCCCGATACTGTTCTTCTCTACCCTTTCGACAGCGGGAATGCAGGGGGTGATCGCAGGATCAAATCTCACCTGACCCAAGAACGCTCTGCCAAAGGAGAGATTGAATGCAGAAGAATAACAAACGGTACGGCATCTGGAGAACGAGGCTTGTCGCCGGATTTGTCGCAGCATCCACATTGTTCAGTGGTGTCGCGCTGGCAGGTCCTACTCTGGACAAAATCAAGGATCGCGGTACGATCAAGGTTGGTGTCGGCACTTCACCGGGTTTCTTCGCCCCTGACGGCAACGGCAAATGGCAGGGCTTTTTCGTCGAGTTCGGACGGGCGCTGGCAATCAGCGTTTTCAACGATCCGGACAAGGTCGAATTCACGTCTTCGTCGCCTCAGCAACGGTTGCCTGCCTTGCAGTCGGGCGAGTTCGACATCCTGCTTTCGGGTGTTACCCAGACGATCACGCGCGCGTTCAAGCTTGGTTTCCACTTCGGACCGACCATCTTCTATGACGGACAAGGTCTTCTCGTGAGCAAGTCTCTTGGTATAACCAAGGGGAGCGATCTGGATGGCGCCACGATCGGTGTGCAGAGCGGAACGACGGGCGAGTTGAACATTGCCGATTTCTTCCGCAAATCAGGACACAAATTCACGCCTGTAACCATCGAAGACAGCAATGAATTCCTCAAGGCGCTTGAGACAGGGCGCGTGGATGCCTTGACGCAGGATGCGTCCGATCTTGCCTTGCGCCGTACATTACTTTCGAAGCCTGATGACTTCGTATTGCTGCCGGAGCGCCTTTCGAAAGAACCGTTGGCACCGGCTATTGCTTCGGGCGACGACCGCTGGCTCGAAATCGTCAACTGGACGGTCTACGCAACCATTCAGGCTGAAGAGTTCGGTATCACCAAAAACAACATCGACACGTTCCTGACCAGTGAAGATCCAGCGATCAAACGGTTCCTTGGGACAGATCCGGCATTGGGCCAAGCCATCGGACTTGATCCGAAGTTTGCGTACAACATTGTCAAAACACTCGGCAATTACGGCGAGATTTTCGAACGCACCATTGGCAAGGGATCGCCGGTTGGTTTCGAGCGCGGTTACAATCAACCGTGGACGAAGGGGGGACTGTTGTACTCTCCGCCGTTCCGTTGAGTGCAGTCCCGATCATGTCTGCAGATACGCCGATTTTGAACTACCGGATTCCGGGCCCGCAAGGGTCCGGTTTTCGCCTTTCCCTGCTGCGCTGGTGGGGGAGTTATCCCGTCACGCAGCTTGGCGTCTTTCTCGCCCTTGCCGCCATCTTCTGGCTGCTTGGATCGAACATGCTTCAATCCATGCACCGGCTCGGGATCACGCCAGGTTTCGGATTCCTCGGACAAAGCGCAAATTTCGCTATTGGCGAAAGCCTGATAGCCTATTCGCCCAGCGACAGCTTCGGCCGCGCGGCCCTCGTCGGGTTGCTGAACACGGTAGCGATCGCCATATCCGGCTGCATTCTTGCGACAATCCTCGGGGTGTTTCTGGGGATAGCCCGGCTCTCCGGCAACGTGCTTCTGGCCGGCTTGGTGCGGATTTATGTCGAGACATTGCGCAGCACGCCCTTGCTTCTGCAATTGTTCTTCTGGAGTGCCGTCACCCACGCCTTGCCGGCGCCGCGACAGGCATTCAGCATTTTCACAGCGATCTTTTTGAGCAACAGGGGAATTTTTGTTCCGAGCATCGGGGCTGGGCACTTATCGCTCAAAACGCTGCTTGTTTCGGTGGGACTATGTATCGTTTCCGGCGCCTATTTCTCATTGCGGCGGCGTAGCGGAAATGCTGTGACCATGACAGAACGTGCGGGAATACTGCTTTTGACGCTCATCGGTATCGGGTTGGTTTTTCGTCTTTCCAGCGTCAGTATCCGGATCGACGTACCGGCGCTGAAAGGGTTCAACATCGTCGGCGGGCTCAATCTGACCCCGGAATTTGCCGCATTGCTGATTGGCCTGGTCGTGAATTCATCCGCCACAATCGCCGAAATCGTTCGCAGCGGTATTCAGTCGGTGCCGTCGGGGCAATGGGAGGCAGCCCGCTCTCTTGGCCTGCAACCCGCCCGTATCATGCGGCTCGTCGTGCTGCCTCAGGCCTTGCGTGTGATCATCCCGCTGATGACGTCTAGCTATCTTGATTTGACGAAGAATTCCAGCCTGGCCGTTGCCATCGGCTTTCCCGATCTTGTCAGCGTTCTCAACACGACAGCCAACCAGAGCGGTCAGGCATTGGAGGCGCTTGCCATTATCGTGATCTGCTATCTAACTTTCAATCTCTCGGTCTCGACACTGATGAATTGGTACAACAAGCGCATCGAGCGTCAGGGATACTTGCCACGATGAGCCCTATCGTCAACCGCACGGATATCAGGATGAAACGGCAGCAGCATTGTGCCGCGTTGCGACATGGACTGTTTGGCACGCCGGTGAATGCCATTGTTACCCTCGCGACCGTTGCACTGCTGTTGTGGACAATTCCGCCGCTGGTCCGCTGGGCCTTGCTTGATGCGATATGGACAGGCACAGCCAAGGACTGTGCCGCCAGTTCAGGTGCCTGCTGGGCGTTCATAGGTGCGAAGCTGCGCTTTATTCTATTTGCGCTGTATCCTCCGGAACTTGACTGGCGACCTGCAGTCACTGTCGTTACAATTGTTGCACTGCTTGCAATCACGGGAATGCCTCGTTTCTGGACGCTCCATCTCGTCTATCTCTGGATAGCGGTTGTTGTTTTTGTGTGGATGCTGATGGCAGGGTTGGTCGTCGGGCCGAAAGTGCCGACCGGCCGCTGGGGTGGTCTGGCGTTAACGCTCCTCATATCCGTGGTCGGCTTTGCCTGTGCATTTCCCATTGCAGTATTGCTCGCCCTGGCGCGTCGCTCGAAAATGGCAGGGGTCCGGATATTGGCAATCCTTTATATTGAAGCCGTTCGCGGTGTTCCGATGATCGCCATTCTCTATGTGGCCATGCTGCTGGTGCCGATGATGCTGCCGGCACGGTTTTCGCCGGAGGCTCTGGTGCGCGCGCAAATCGGATTGACCCTTTTTGTATCTGCCTATCTGGCGGAGGTGGTGCGCGCAGGGTTTCACGCGGTTCCCTATGGACAGGCGGAAGCAGCTTACGCGCTGGGTCTTGGCTATTGGCCCATTATATGGCTGATCGTTCTTCCGCAGGCCTTGCGGGCAGTAATTCCTGCACTCGTTAATCTGGCCACCGGTATCCTCCTTAATTCCACATTGGTTGCTGTTATCGGTATTTTCGATCTGTTGAATGCAGCCAAGAACGCCGCAAATGATCCGGTCTGGCTCGGCTTCTATGATGAGAGCTACCTGTTTGCCGGTCTTATCTATTTTATTATTTGTTATGCGGCGTCTCGTTACAGCCTGTGGCTCGAGAGGCATCTGCGCAAGGCAACGTGACCTCAGGCGGCTGGATTGAGTGTAGAGAGATACACATTGACTATGCCGGTCGGCGAGGATCGGTGGTTGAATGGCTGCCCCGTTATAAGGATTGATAGCGACGTCCCAATATGGCCGCGCTTGTGGGAAAGCAAACATGAGGCGCCCCCTGCTACGCATACCTTTGTCTGCCATTGCCGCGTCCAGCAATCCTTGGATGAGTTTCGAATTCACTCCGTCTGGATTGTGTAAGCCGTAATCATCGTACCAATCCTGGGTCGCTTCGGGATGAGGTCCGATCAAAGCTGCGCGGCCTTTGCCAAATGCGTACCGTGCGGCGGCAACGTCTCCATTTTGATAATGGGCCAGTTTTTGGCGCACCGCTTCTTTCTCAAATTCCTTGGTAAAATTCTTCTGCTTCGGCATTCCGGTTTCCTTCCAACTCAAGAAAACCTCTCCACTTCTCTGAAGCAAGTCCAGACCGCACCGGATTCGTCAAGGTAGCGGAATTTCTCCGGTGAAATGGGGCACACGATAGCCGCGCTGGACGGCTTCCCGTCCGGCGATGTGAAGATACCACCGTTTCACGTGAGGGTAGTCGTTCAGAGCAATCTTGTGACGTATGAATCGTGAAACCCACGGCCACGTCGCCATATCGGCGATCGAATAGTCGCCGGCCAGATAAGGCCGGCCAGCCAGTCGCGCGTCCAGTGTTCCATAGAGACGGCGGGTGTCGTTGCGGAAAAGATCCTCTGCGAATGGAGCCTTCCCCTCGTGGTAGGTCAGGAAGTGATGCGCGTGCCCCAGCGTCGGCCCCAGCCCGCCGGTCTGCCACATCAGCCACTCCAGGGTTTGCACACGCGGAACGCCCTTGCGTGGCAGGTACTTTCCGGTTTTTTCCGCCAGATAGAGCAGAATTGCGCTCGATTCCGTGAGTTTGATACCGGTTTCATTGTCAATGATTGCGGGTATTTTCCCGCCGGGGTTTATATCGAGATAGCTGGCGGCAAACTGTTCTCCCCTGGTGATGTCGATGGCTTGGATGCGGTATGGCACGCCGAACTCTTCGAGCGCGATGGCAACCTTCAATCCGTTGGGGGTGATCCATGTGTAAAGGTCAATCACGGCGGCTTCAGTCGAACATCATTTCATCGACGGGGACGCCGCCAGAATTTTTCATCGAATGCTTGCCGGTAACATCGTCCAGTCCGGAAAACAGGTCGCGCAGTGTCTGCACCAGTCTTTTAATCCTGTGGTCGGCGACACGATAGAAAATGGTCTTGCCGTCACGCCGCCCTTCAATAATGCCGGCATCGCGCAATTCGCTCAACTGCTGGGAAAGCGTGGGCTGGCGAATGCCGAGCTCCTCCTCAAGATGTGACACGGAGCTTTCCTGCTCCATCAGATAGCATACGATCGAAAGGCGGTTGGGATTGGCAATGTGCTTGAGCAGCTCGCTTGCGTCTCCCACGCTGCGGCAGAGTTTGGGCGAAATCGTTTTTGCCATGACTGGTGTCCCTCATCATTCATAAAAAGATAGATTGAGGTGTCTTCGCTTTCAATGCGCAAAAGCAGCCTTTGATAAGAATGCAAAATTGTTCTCTCTTTTCCCGGGCCATTGGAAATCTTGTCTCGCCGCTGTGTATGAATTGGGATGGCCGCCTTTCCTGAACGATATATAAAAATATAAATTGTTTTCAGCAGTCATTTCAATCCTATTGGAACATCAGCATGAAAATCGGCGTTCATCCGAGCAACTTGCACTTGCGTCTCGCGCAGGCCTGGCCCGATGCTTTTTCGGGACTTGAGCCGGAGTTCGTCAATTACAACGAAGGCCGCGATACCATCAGACTGATCGGCAATGGTCAGATTGATTTTGGCGGCACCGGATCGACGCCACCGATTGCTGCCGAAGCGTCTGGCTGGAATGTCACCTACATCGCGGCATCCGCGCCGCGGCCAGCCAATGGCGGTATTTTCGTTGCCAGGGACAGCCCGATCCGTTCCATTGCCGATCTAAGGGAAAAACGCATTTCCCTGATCGATGGCTCGTTTCATACCTATCTTCTGGCGCGAGCCCTTGAAGGCGAAGGGCTGCGGCTGCCGGATGTCAGCCGCCTCGAGACCGGGGCCGCAGATTCATTGCCAGCCCTGCTTGAAGGACGTGTGGATGCCTGGATTGCCATGGCGCCACGTCTGGAAAAGGCGATGGAACGCAGCGACATTCGTCTGATTGCGCGCTGTGGCTCGACAATTCCCAACCGCTCCCTGTTCTGGACGACGGACGATCGCCGGCTGTCCCGGGAAACGCGTCAGGGCATTGTCGCGGAATTGTCCCGCATCGGCCGTGAGGTGGCAGCGGATACGCGCATTGCTGCCGAACGGCTTGTCGCGAATGGTGCCGGCGATGCCGACCTTGATGCGTGGGAGCGCGTGGTTCGATCCCGGGACTTCAGCGTTGTGGCGGCCGATGCGGACATCATCGCCGAGCAGCAGGAAGAGGCCGATACCCTGTATCGCCATGGATATTTCAAGAACCCCGTCCGCCTTGGACAATTGGCCTGCAGCGTCTGAGCGGAGGAGAATGTCATGAACGTACTTTGGTACATGTGCGCACCGGATGGTGCATATCCCTGGCAGCCGGAAGGTTCGCGTCAGGTTGACTACGGCTATTACCGGCAATTGGCGCAGGCCTATGATCATCTCGGCTATACCGGAGCACTTTTTGCAACCGGGGCTCATGACGTCTGGGTGCTCGCGGGTGCGCTTCTTCCCTATACCGAGCGCATGAAATTTCTGGTGGCGGTGCATCCCGGTCTGATTGCGCCAACGCTGCTGGCCAAAATGGCGGCAACGTTCCAGGAATTTTCGCGCGGCCGCCTGCTCGTCAATGTCGTCTCGGGCGATGCCAAAATGCTGGGTGCCTATGGCATGACATTGCCGCACGACCAGCGTTACGACATGGCGGACGAATATCTCACCCTGTGGCATCGGCTCTTTGCCGGCGAAAGCGTGACCCATCAGGGCAAGTATTTTTCAACGGAGGGTGCCAAACTCGCCCTTCCCGTTGGAACCGGCATCGCCCCGCCGCCACTCTGGTTCGGCGGTTCGTCCGACAAGGCGCTCGACGTTGCGGCCAAACATGTCGACGTTTACCTCTCCTGGGGCGAAACACCCGACCAGATCAGGCAGAAGATCGACGCGGTCAAGGAGCGGGCGGCCCGGCTCGGCCGGACGCTCGAATATGGGATCAGGCTCTACGTCATCGTACGGGAGACCGATGCCAAGGCGTGGGATGCGGCCAATGATCTCTATGCGCGCATGGATGCCGCTGCGATCGCTGCCAACCAGCGATTTGTTTCCAAGAGCGATTCCGTCGGTCAGCAACGCATGAGCGCGCTGCATGGCGGCCACAAACCGGACGATCTGCGCGATCTCGAAATAGCGTCCAATCTGTGGGCCGGAATCGGCCTCGTCCGCCCAGGGCCCGGGACTGCCATTGTTGGTTCTCCCGATACCGTTCTACGGACAATGGACGCTTACAGGCTGGCAGGCGTCGACACGTTCATTCTCTCCGGGATGCCGCTTCTGGAAGAGGCATATCGCTTCGGCGAACTCGTATTGCCGCGTCTCGACGTAACGCGAGAGGTTTCGCAGGCGAAACATTTCACCTGGTCGACATTGTTCGACAGAGACCTGGGCAGTGCCAAATCCGCATAAGTTTTTGCCACTTGAGCGAAAGAGACAGATACGTGACCCTTATCGAGACCACAGAACCTCTGCCCGGTGAAGGGCTTGCCCGGATTTCAAGCCAACTGCTCAGGCGATTGGAGGCCGTGCTTGGCTGGCTCTGTGCCGCTTTGCTCGCCATCCTGCTCGCGGTTGTCCTGGCAACGGTCGTGCTGCGGTACGTCTTCAGCGCCGGCTTCATGGGATCGGAGGATCTGTCGGTGTGGCTGCACGTTGCGCTCATCGCTTTCGGTGCGCCTCTCAGCCTGAACAGCGCCCTGGCCATGCGGCTTGACGTCTTTGCCGACCTGTTGCCTCCATCCGGCAGGATTGTTGCCAATGCCATCGCTGATATTTTTACCGTCTTGACCGGACTTATCCTGAGCTTCGGCGGCAGCGAGATCATGACAATGCTCGGCGGCGTTTCACCGACATTGGGGCTGCCGGAGTGGATACGGTTCGGCTTCCTAGGCGCGGGCGGCTCATTGTTGCTTGCCGCTGTGCTGCTGCAACGCTTGGCAGACGGCAAAGCGGTGCAGATCGTCACAGCCGGCATTATCGGGGCTGCCCTTTACTTTGCTATTCCGCACCTCGATTTGGGGCGCGCCTGGCCTCCAAGCATTGTTCTCGGATTGATCGCGGCCATAGGTCTGGTGGTGGCAGCGCCGCTGCCGCACGCATTTCTTGCGGCCGCCTATGTCGTGATTGCCTTCGGCAGTACATTGCCCGAGCCTGCCGTTGTCGCCTCTACGGTCACCGGCATGTCAAAGTTTCTGCTTCTAGCCATTCCTTTCTTCCTGCTGGCTGGCGGATTGCTGACGGCCTCGGGTGTTGCCAACCAATTGGTGCGGTTCGCATCCGCGCTTGTCGGCCATCGCCGCGCCGGATTGGCGCAGACGACACTTTTGACCAGCGTGCTGTTTTCCGGTGCGTCCGGTTCATCGGTTGCCAATGCGGCCTTTGGTGCATCGACATTCCAGCCCGAACTGGTCAAGCGCGGCTACCCGCCGGCGCAGGCTGCCGCCATCATCGCCTCCACCTCGGTTCTTGACAACATCATACCGCCGTCCGTCGCGTTCCTGATCCTGGCCGCAGCGACCAATCTCTCGGTGGGATCGCTGCTTGTCGGCGGTTTTTTTGCCGGTGGTGTGATGGCCATCTGTCTAGCAGTTGCCATCCACCTCACCGTTCGCGAGCAACAGCCGCAACCGCGTGCGGGCAGGGCAGAACGCTGGAATGCCGCCATCGGCGCAATTCCGGCATTTGGCCTCGGCATCATCGTCGTTGTCGGTATCCGCATGGGCGTCGTCACGACGACGGAAGCGGCGGCGCTTGCGGCGATCTATACCCTGCTTCTCGGGATCGGGGCGCGTCTGCGGTTCGGTTCGCTCTTCAGCGCGTTCCGACAGGCGGCGACGGAAGCTTCGGCCATCGGACTGCTGATCGGAACCGCGGGGCCGTTTGCATTCCTGCTGGCGGTGGACGATGTTTCCGGGCTTATCTCGAACCTGACCTCCGCGCTCGGCGGAAGTGCAATCGCCGTGCTGCTGCTTTCAAATCTCATATTGCTCGTCGTCGGTCTGGTGCTCGATATCGGGGCTGCAATACTTCTGTTTGGCCCGATCCTGCTCCCTGCCGCGGTGGTGGCTGGTATCGATCCCGTTCATTTTGGCGTGATCATCGTCGTCAATCTGATGATCCATGGGCTGACACCGCCGCTTGGCATGCTGATCTTTGTCGTCAGCGGTGTCACGCGTCTGCCGGCATCGGCGCTGTTTCGCGCTGTTGTTCCCTATCTCTTCGCACTGCTTGTAGCTCTGGCGATCATCTGCGCCTGGGCCATCATTTTCTAGAAATCAGGAAGCCATCCAATGACCATGCATCGCCGTACCTTCATCAAGTCCGTCGCCGTCGCTGGAACGGCAGTGCTTGCCGCCCCAGCGCTTGTCGGCCGTGCCGCCGCTCAAACCCGAACGATCACGGTTGCCTCTCTGTTTGGCGATGACAAACCGGAAACCAGGATATGGTTCAAAATTCGCGACCTTGTCGAAGCGAAACTGCCCGGCCAGTTCAGGTTCAATATCGTCAGGAATGGCGCGCTCGGGGGCGAGAAGGAAGTCGCGGAAGGCGTGCGGCTCGGCTCGATCCAGGCCAGCCAGTCAACGGTGTCATGGCTTTCCGGCTGGGTGCCCGAGTTACAGATTCTTGATCTGCCGTTCCTCTTCCGCGATGCCGGGCATGTGCGCAAAGTCGTGCAGGGAGAGGTGGGAACGGGGCTCAAGGAGAAGCTTCTTGCGCAGAATTTTGTCGTCGGCGGCTATATCAACTACGGCGCGCGCCACCTCCTGACCAAGGAACCTGTCACGCGACCGGAGCAGCTCAAGGGCAAGCGTATCCGCGTTATCCAGAGCCCTCTGCATACTAAGCTCTGGGCGGCATTCGGCACCACGCCGATCGGTATCCCAATCACTGAAACCTACAATGCCCTGTCAACGGGCGTTGCCGACGCAATGGATCTGACGAAATCGGCCTATGCGGGTTTCAAGCTGTACGAAGTCGTGCCCTATCTGACCGAGACAGGCCATGTCTGGGCGTCCGGCGTCGTCTATTATTCCGCGGCGTTTTGGAGCAGCCTCAACGCCGAGCAGAAGCAGGTCTTCCTTGACGCGTCAGCCGCCGGCGCCGATTACTTCAGCCAATTGATTGTCGAGGATGAGGCCGGATCGGTAAAGACCGCCGCTGATCATGGAGGAAAAGTTCTCCAGCCGGAAAATAGGGTTGCATGGGAAAGCGGTGCACAAGGCGTCTGGGAGCAATTTGCACCGGTTGTCGGAGGGCTTGAGAAGATCAGGACCATCCAAGCTGTTTCATAAGCGCGCCCGTTAAAGGAACACCAGACTGGCCTGCGGCTTCGCATAGTCGTTTCAGCTCTTGAAACGACCTGTGGTGCTGCGGTCCTTTGAAATAAGCAATATCATTGCCGCGATGTCCGCCATCGCTCAGACGTTCAGGAATATGAACTCCGGCCAATACCGTAGGAAATAGCCAGGGCGCCGACCAATACAGCCCCTTTAACAAAGTCTTGTGTGTAAAAGGGAATGTTGGGATCTGTTGCAAAAAATCGGTTTTGAGGGAGCGCGGCTTACCACTGGACGCAATTATGCAGTGAGTTCCGCGAATTGCTGTCTGAGCGATAAGGTTTTCGCTGTTGCAAAGACACCCTGCTGTTTGCGCATCATGTGAATGAGTTCGATACCGGCAAGGCTGATCCCAGCGGCTTGCTCGGATTTGAAACCGAGCATGGACTTTATCCGGCGTTTGACCCGGCGGTGATCCTGCTCGATGGCATTGTTCATGTATTTGCTGGAGCGAATGGCGATGGGATGACCACCTCGCCAAAGCCGGTTCTCTGCATCGCACTGCATGATTGCCGTGCGATTGGTCTGACTTCCGTCAATGGTGATCCGCTTTGGCCTGCCATGACGGGCCAAAGCCTTGCGCAAAAAGCGCTTTGCGGCCTGGAGATCGCGATTTCTTCTGAAATAGAACTCAACCGTATCTGCGTTGCTGTCAATGGCACGATACAGATACATCCACTCACCTTTGACCTTCACGTAGGTCTCGTCGAGGTTCCATTTCCGCCCAACGTGGCGCTTCCTGCGATGGAAGCGCTCAAGCAATTTGGGGCTGAAATGTAAAACCCAGCGATGCACGGTCGAATCGTCGATAGCAATGCCGCGCTCAGCCATCATCTCCTTCAAATCACGCAGGCTCAGATTCTAAGTCAGATACCATCGCACGCACAGAAGGATGACGGATTTGTCGAAATGGCGGCCTTTGAACATCGATTATACTCTGCAGATAAAGCCCAAACGCTACATCCATCTCATTGACGAAACATTTGCAACAGAACCAGTCAACCGGCATGTGAGCCGAAGCTGGAGTTACTTTGCGTTGTCTAAGTCTGTCGGCGCATCGCTTGATGGTTGCCGAATGCCTTGCCGTTGGACAGAAGGGGAATACCTCAGGTTAAGTTTACGAAGCCCTTGGCTCGAACGACCGCCAAGGTAGAAAATGGGCCAAAGTGTAATGATAGCAATTCACACAGGAGCGGTGATGGAAGTTTTCATTCGAGCGGCAGATGACCAAGATAGGGATATCCTTGGAGCACTTAAACCGCGCTCTTCTTTGGCCTGGGGAGATCATATGGTTCTGATGGGGTGGACGCCCCCCTTAAATGGTGATCAACGTCTCCATCCTGGCACATCGATGCCGTCGAGGGGCGGTCACCCCATTCAGAACCCTTCCTGGCGCGAGCAAGCGGCGACGGCTCATCCGACAATGTCTGCTCGACCAAGCAAGTGGCGCGCGGTGAAGAGATCAAGATGACCGCCACCGACATTTTTGAACATTGTGATTTCGTCATTGTCGCTGCGCCCTGGATGTCGACCCTGACACAGATCGAACAGGTCGGCGGCGATCTGCTCGCGCGTTATCAGCCCACGGGCAAGCGGTTCGGCCACGTCACCGGATCCTTCGCAGGCGGTCCGGGTATCAACGAAGATGCGGCCGGCTCGCCGTACAACTTGATCGTCCGCTTCGCGCATCTCGGGCAAGTAGGCGCCGATCAGGTCGACATGGCAGCCGGACTTGAGCAAGGCACCCTTCACGAGCGGGGCCGTCGCCATGGTTACACAGGACACGATGTCGGCATGCGCCAGGGCGTTGTCCAGATTATCGACGGCAGATATGTCAACAGGCAGATGTCTGAGGTTTTCCGAAAGGTTGGTCGCCTTCTGCGGATGCCGGTTCCAGATCATTACCCGGGTGATCGATGGGCGCACGGTCATATGCGCCTCGATCACGTGCGGCGCGAGACCGCCGGCACCGAGAACGAGCAGCACTTCGGCATCCTTGCGGGCCAAAAGATCGACGGCCAGTGCCGAGTCGGCCGCCGTCTTGCGGAAGGTGAGGGCCGCACCGTCGCAGGTCATCAGCGGCGCGCCCGTCTTGCCGTTGATCAGCGTGACCAGACCCTGTACCGACGGCTCTGGAACCGGGAGCGAAGGATTGTCGGGAAACACGCCGACAAGCTTGATCGCAATCACGTCCCCTGACGCCCAGGCGATCAGAGAAACGAATTTGTTGGCCTCGTTGCCAGTGTCGCTCAGAACCTGTAGGCGGGATTGGGGCATCGTGCCATCGCGGTGGGCACGACGCAGGGCCTCGACCAGGCGGGGATAGTCGAGCAGGGCATGGACGGTATCGGCATTCAGATGCTGCATGGGGCGCTTTCGGATTTGGATATCTGGCTCAGAGCACGCGAGCGAGGAAAGACTTTGTACGAGCGTGCTGCGGATTGGACAGCACCTCCTTCGGCGGACCTGCTTCGACGATGACGCCACCATCCATGAAGATCAGGTGATCGGCAACGTCACGGGCAAAGCTCATTTCATGCGTGACGACGACCATCGTCATGCCGTCCTCTGCGAGCTGACGCATCACGGCCAGGACCTCACCTACCAGTTCCGGATCGAGAGCTGAGGTCGGCTCGTCGAAGAGCATCACCGCTGGCCGCATCGCGAGCGAGCGGGCGATCGCCACGCGCTGCTGCTGCCCGCCGGAAAGCTGTTTCGGATAGTAGTGCGCGCGATCGCTAAGGCCAACCTTGTCGAGCAGCGCTACCGCCTCCTCGATGGCTTCAGCCTTCTTGCGACGCTGGACGATGATCGGCGCTTCGATGATGTTCTCAAGGGCGGTTTTGTGCGGAAAGAGGTTGAAACTCTGAAAAACCATACCCATGCGCTGGCGCTGGATTG
Organism: Phyllobacterium sp. T2-21; assembly: GCF_055378485.1. Lineage (NCBI taxonomy): Bacteria > Pseudomonadati > Pseudomonadota > Alphaproteobacteria > Hyphomicrobiales > Phyllobacteriaceae > Phyllobacterium > Phyllobacterium sp. T2-21. The sequence goes on from NZ_AP027916.1 coordinate 452,868, forward strand.
CCAGTTCGTTGAACGACATCTGACGCAGCGTGTCGCCGTGCCAGCGCATGCCAACAGGGTTCCCGTCGAGAAAAACGACGCCCGAATCCGGCACTTCGAGATAATTCAGGCAGCGCAGCAGCGTACTCTTACCGGAGCCCGACGGCCCGACGATGCAGGTGACGTCGCCCAGCTTGACGCTCATATCGATGCTGTGGAGCACCCGATGCGTTCCGAAACTCTTGGAGAGGCGCTCGACATTGAGCAGAGGCATGGTGGCAATCATGCGGAAACCTTCGCGCGGCGCGGCGCCCAGAACTTGCTGTAAAACAGGGACGACAGGACAAGGCTGAGTTCCAGCGACTTGCCGTCGTTCAGACGGTGTTCGATGTAATGCTCAATAAGGGTCAGGATAGTTGAAAGCACCAGATACCAGATCGTCGCAACGATCAGCAGCGGGATGGTCTGATAGGTGCGCGAATAGATCATCTGCGCGGAATAAAGCAGGTCCGGAAGCGCGAGCACGCTGACCAGCGAGGTGAATTTCAGCATGGAGATGGTGTCGTTGCCGATCGGCGGAATGACGATTTTCAGCGCCTGCGGCAGCACGATGCGCCGCAGCGTTTGGGAGCGGGTCATCCCGAGCGTTGCGGCCGCCTCCGTTTGTCCAGCGTTGACTGCCTGAATGCCGGCACGGATCATTTCGGCGGCATAGGCACTTTCAGTCAAGGCCAGTCCGAGAACGGCTGCGCTGAAGGGCGTGATCAGCGAATTCATGCTGGCGGACCAGAGTTCAGGTCCGAAGGGAACACCAATCGACACAGTCGGGATCAGCAGCGCCAGATTGTACCAGAAGATCAGTTGAACGAGGGGCGGTACACCACGGAAAAACCAGATCCAGACCCAGCTTGCGGTCTGGAACACTGGATTGCGCGACAGACGCATGATGGCAAGCACCACTCCGATTACAAGGCCAATGATCATGGCGATGAAGGTCAGCAGCAGAGTGCGTCCGAGCCCAGCCAGGATTTCCGCACTGAACATATATTGCGCGACGACCTCCCAATGCAGGTTCTCATTCGTGACCAGGAGGCGAATGAACATGACCACGAAGATCAAAAGAGCAACCCCGCCAATCCACCAGGATGGATGGCGCAGTGGCACCGGTTTGGTCTCGTGAATATTGGGACGCGCCGATGCTGGGGGTTTCTTGTCGTGAGCCATTTGCACCTCTGGCAGAAAAGGATCGGAGCCGCTGCATACGGCTCCGCGATATTGAATCGAGCGGATCATCCACCCTTACTTCGTGACAGGGTTTGCCTTATTGACGAGCAATGCCTTGTCGAGCATGCCGGAACCGTCGACACCCCATTTCGCCATCAGCGCCGTGTAGGTGCCGTCGTCGATCATTGCTTGAAGCGCGTCCCTGAGAACTGGCCCAAGCGGATCGTCACGGCGCACGCCGATGCCGTTGAAGACGGCATTGCTGGTCAGCTTCGATACACCAAAGCGGCCGGTCTGTTTGGCAAGATACTGCAATTTGGCCGAACCTGCCGCGACCATTTCGACACGACCAGACGAAACCGCTAGCTCCGCCGCATTTTGTGTCGTGAACTGTTGCAGGTCGATCGACGCAGCACCTTCCTTGGCGCAAGTTTCAACGCTGACCTTGGTCAAGTATTGGAAATCCCAGGCACCGGTCAGAACAGCAACGGAATGACCGCAAAGATCTTTCTCCGATTGGATGTCCAGGCTCTTTTCCTTAAGGAACGCATAGGCCGTTCCTTCCTTGCGTTGTGGTACAAAATCAAGGACCTCAAGCCGCTCCTCGGTGACGCCAAAGGAGGAGAAACCAGCATCGAAACGCTTGCTAGCCAGCCCTGGAATGATGGCATCGAAACTCGTCGGCGTGAACTTGAATTCGACACCGAGCTTTTCCGACATGGCCTTCGCCATATCGATGCTCCATCCCTTCAACTCGCCGGTTTCGACGAATTCATCGGGTGGCCAGTCGTTAAACGCAGCCACATTGACACCATTCTTCTGGTATTCCGACGGAACTGCGCCGTGCAATTTCTGATCGACGCCCGCGGCATTGGCTGATGCCGCTATGGCGATGACCAGAACCGTTCCGGCAAGAAGCTTGCTGGCAAGAGCTTTGATCGTCATGTCATTCCCCTTTCTTGTCTTTATTTGCTCCTCCGGTTCGCACCGGAAACAGGCCACTCAAAATTGGAGATTGAACCTGTGATCCAATTGTGCGAACGTTCTCACAATACAAGCATCTGTTTTTCGCATCCGTCAAGGGATAAAGTTCACGAATGCCATTTCGTCTGGAAATTCCAACAAAGGGGCCTGTCAAATATAGGCCTGGCGTTGTATCCGAAACCGACCGACCGCATTCGTCGCTTTCATTCCCGCCGAGGTCCGGTCGATTTTCAGCGGTGAAGATGTTGATGCAGTCAGTGACGGGAAAGTGGAATGGCAGACAAACGCGCTGACAAAGTGACGATTACCGAAGTTGCGAAGCGGGCTGGAGTGAGCACAGCAACGGCGGGCCGCGTTCTGGGCGGTTACGGTTATACCAGCGAGGAAAACAAGGAAAGGGTGCGCCGCAGCGCCGAGGCTTTGGGTTACCGTCCCAACTTGCTCGCCCGCAGCCTGATCACTGGCAAAACCAAGACAATCGGCGTCGTCGCAGGCGATATCCAAAGCCCGTTTTATGCCAGCATCCTGCGAGGGATCGCCGACGTTGCACGTGCCCAGGGCTTCGGTGTACTGCTGACCAACAGCGACGAACTACTGGAGCGCGAGCTCGAAGCTGTGCAACTGCTGCTCGAAAAACAGATCGATGGATTGATCGTCGCACCTTGCGACACATCCGCTTCGCACCATCTGCATGCTGCCGCTGCCTCAGGCTGCCCGATCGTCCAGATAGACCGACGCGTCAATGGGCTTCCTGCCGATTCGGTGACATTAGACAACCGCGGGGCGGCGAGCGAGAGTGTCGCGCAGTTGCTTGCCGCGGGCCACCGCCGGATCGGCATGGTGGCCGAGTTGGAGCGCTGGGAATTCGGGGATATGGCAACTTTCATCGACCGGGTCATCGAGGGATCGATCGATCCCGCAAGCCTGTTTCCCAGCTGGCAACGCTTGTTTGGCTATATTGAGGCGCACCGTGCGGCTGGACTTTCGATCGACCGCAGCCTCATCGGCCGGGTGGGAACCTATTCGGTGACGGCGGCAAGAACGGCGACGATGGACCTTCTTTCGCGTCCCGATAGGCCAACGGCGCTGTTTACCGCAGACGGATTGATGTCGGCTGTTGCAATGGATGCGGTCACCTCGCTCGACCTGCAGATCCCGACAGACCTTTCACTGATCTGCTTTGACGATCTCGACTGGATGAGCTTCCTGAAGCCTGGCATCACGGCGATCGCGCAGCCCTTGACCGAGATGGGAGAGGCTTCCGCCCGCCTCATTCTCGCGCGGATCGGCGGGGAGTGTGGCGAAGAGCAGCACCAGGTGTTGAAGCACAGGCTGGCGCTGCGCGGTTCGGTCACGGCGCCTCAGGCCGAAAGAGTCTGAAGCTCCGGCACGTCCCCCGAAAGTGCGATCGGCGCGCCATGGCCGACGGCCCCGAAATAGCGGCATGTTTCGGCGGCTGCGATTGCGGCTGCCGAGAGCAGAATCTGAGGCGTCTCACCCGCAACCAGTCCGTAAAGCGTGCGTGCAATAAAGGTGTCGCCGGCGCCGAGTGTATCGACCAGTTCGGCGGGGGAGGCGGGAACCTCGAACTGGCCTTCAGCTCCCAGAAGTATCGCGCCCTTGCTACCACGTGTGATCAGAGCCCATTTTGCGCCCCCCGCACGGAGCTCGGTTGCCACGGCCACCGCCTCGTCGCTCGTCAGGTCGCCGCCGGAGACCGATGCCAGGAAACAATGGGGCGCAATCGCGCGGCGATGACCGGGATCGCGGCGGGTCGAGAAATCATAGGACAGCAATGTCTGTGCCGCCGCCGCCGCAACATGGTTGTCCAGCCCGCTCGATTGCCCGATATGCACGGCTGTGAAATCCTTGAGGAACGCGATATCGTTATCGACCGGTGAAAACATCGATACGCCGAGGTCAGCGCGCACAAAGACCCGGTCGGCATCGCGATGGCCGATGATGCAATATGCAGTCGGTCCGTCAAGGATGCGCAGCCTCGTCAGATCCACGCCCTCATCAAGGAGCGCGGCCTCTATCAGTTTGCCTGCTGCGTCTTGGCCAATGGCTCCGATATAGGTTGAGTATCCGCCAAAACGCCGGATAAACACGGAAACGTTGAGGCAGTTTCCGCCGGGAAACATCGCGCCTTTGGAAATGTAGCAATCAACGACATTGTCGCCCATCGCAGCAATTTTGATCATCTGGAGTCTTTCCGATTGACAAGTTGTGAGAACGTTCGCACATTGCGTAAAAGCTGTCAACGCGAACGATGATCGGGACGGTTGGTAGCAATGTCGGAATGAAAATGCCCTCCGGCAGCGCTTCCAACCGCGCCAGGACAGGAAGAATGTTCGACAGCCGGATTTCAAAAGCAGCGCCGCGACGGCGCCAATACCCAAGAGGATTCTATGAAAGCTACCCTTAGTCCGGATATCGCCAAAGCGCTTGAGGCGCTCGCGAAAAAGCCTGTTTCCCAAGTCTTTCTTGTCGCCTGCGGCGGCTCGCTGTCCATCATGCATCCGGGCAAGTATTTTCTCGACCGCCATTCAAAGACCATCACGTCAGATGTTTACAATGGCGATGAATTCGTCTGCCGCGATCCGATGAAACTCGATGCCGACGCCATCGTCATCCTATGCTCGCAGACGGGAACAACCCGCGAGACCGTGCGCGCCGCCAGACATGCCAAGGAAAAGGGTGCAACCGTGATCGGCATGACGCTCGATCCGTCATCGCCGCTCGCCGATGCGGCCGATTTCGTGCTGCGTTACCAAGCGTCCTACACGACAGGCATTGCCATCGACGCTGCAGATAGCAACTACGCCATCCTCTACATGCTGCTCGCCGGCCTGGTAAAGATTGCCGACGGAGCCGACTATCTGCCTTCTCTGCTAAGGAGCCTCAGCAACCTGCAGCCGGCCATCGAGGCGGCGCATGTGCGGTACGCCGATCTGTTCACGACCTTTGCCGAGCGTTTCAAGGATCGCGATGTGATCTATACGACGGCGAGCGGCGCGAACTATGGTGCCGCCTATTCCTTTGCAATCTGTGTTTTGATGGAAATGCAGTGGATCAATTCGCAGGCTATCCATGCCAACGAATTCTTCCATGGACCGTTCGAAGTCGTCGACAAGGATACATGCTTCATCACAATGATCGGCCTCGACGAGACCCGTCGCTTGGAGGAGCGGGCACGCGACTTCCTCTATCGTTTCGGGGACAAGGACAACATACTGGTGCTCGATGCCAAGGATCTGGATCTTGCTGGAATCGACGAACAGTTCCAAGGCTATCTGGTGCCTCTCATCTTTTTCGATGCTCTCTGGAAATTCGCCTATAAGCTCGCCGCACACCGCAACCAGACCATGCTGGAAGCCCGCCGCTACATGAAGAAGATTAGCGACTACTGATCGCCGGATCCGGCAGGCCGCCCGTCTGCCGGATGTCTCCGATACTTCGAACCAGCTACGGTGAACACCAGCACTATGGTTTTTCCCCATACAGGAGCAATTGCAATCATGTCCTACAGCTTCCACGCAGGCGCGGGCGCAGTTCTCTTGCTCTCTGTAAGGCTGAATCACATCCCGGCTCGTTGAAAGCCAGCATCATAGCGCAGTCGTCTTGATGAAGAGTTTGCAACAAAGCCGGATGCTGGCCGTCCCCACCAGAATATCGAACTGTAACAGCCATCGTACCATTGGCTGCAAGAAATTTGGCACGCTGGACAGCGAACAGACGCCTGACCAGCCGAGAACGACAATGCCAATTTCCGTTGGATCGTGCGGAATCCGAAGGCTTCCTTGAAGTTCGCCAGTAAGCAGGACTTCGTTGAAGCGTCTCATCGCTCATCCATGCTTTAGACACACTTAACAGTATTGCAGGCGCCATTCGCGGTCAAAGGGCTCTTTGGCCGAGCTGCGAAATATGTCTTGACCTCCAATGTTTCCAGTCCACCATAAGGAAACTGATGAATATATCAGTGGCGCAGGATCTTGCTGAGAAAGGCACGGCTGCGATCGGTCGTTGGATGAGAGAAAAACTCTTCCGGTGTACCACTTTCCACAATGGCCCCGGCATCCATGAACACGACGCGCTGTGCGACCTTGCGCGCGAAACCCATTTCGTGGGTGACAACCATCATGGTCATTCCTTCTTCGGCTACGCTGACCATGACGTCGAGCACTTCGCTGATCATCTCGGGGTCGAGGGCTGATGTCGGTTCATCAAACAGCATGATCTTGGGTCGCATGCAAAGGCAACGGGCAATAGCGACCCGCTGTTGTTGTCCGCCGGAGAGCTCAGATGGGTAAGCTTTGAACTTGTCGGCGAGCCCAACTCTTGCGAGTAACTCACGCCCAGCCGCTTCGGCGGTCGAACGAGCGATTTTCCGCACGTGAATCGGCGCGAGTGTAACATTCTCCAATGCAGTTTTGTGCGGATAGAGATTGAAGGATTGGAACACAAAGCCAATTTCGGCACGCAGATCGGTCATGTTCGTTGTCGGATCGCCGACGCGTTGACCGTCGACGATGAGATCACCGTCCTTTGTGGTCTCAAGACCGTTGACGCAGCGGATCAAGGTGCTTTTGCCAGAACCGCTTGGTCCGCATACCACCACAACCTCGCGCGGTTCAATGCTGAGGGTGATATCTTTGAGCACATGCAGTGCTCCAAACCATTTGTTGACACCGCGAAACTCAATCATGCCTGGTACTTTCTTTGATGGTGTATCTGCCAGAATTCACAATTGTACCTCGCCATGAGCCGTTCCCATGCGACGTTCAAGTTTGCGGGCAAGCAAGATGAGCGGATAGCAAACGATGAAATAGCCAACGCCGACAATGGCGAACACGAGCAGCCCATTGGGTACCCGTTGTACCACCAGCCAGCCAACTCGGGTGAGGTCGGTCAAGCCGATTGCGGAGACGACAGAGGAATCCTTGATAAGAAGAACATATTGCCCCACCAGTGGTGGCAAAGACATTCGCATTGCTTGCGGTAACACGACTTGCCGCATGCGTTGCCAGCGCGACAGGCCCGAGGCAAGGGATGCCTCGACCTGGCCGGTTGGAACGGCGCGGATACCGGCGGCAACGATTTCGCAAATGAAGCAGGCCGCAAGGTTGGACAGTGCAATGATACCAGCTGTGAAAGCATCAAGCTCAATGCCCAGTTCCGGTAGGATGAAGAAAATCAGAAAAATCTGCACGAGGAATGGAGTTCCACGTATCAGATCGACCCAAGCGCCAATCATCCGACTGATCAACTGATTGCCCCCTGTCCGCACTATACCGAGGGCAAAGCCGATGAACGTGCCCAGAACAAGACTGATCAATGACAGCGTCACAGTCATGCCAAGGCCCCGCAAAGCCAGCGGATAGCTCCCGATGAGACTTTGGAATTGTTGCCAGATCATGTTCGGCTCCTCATCGGCTGCGAACCAAGCCAACGCCCTGACAGGGCCGCCAGACCCTTCAATCCATAATAGAGGATGAGATAACACGCTGCGGTTGTTATAAAGCCCTCCGCCGGCATGAAGCGGTCAGAAGCAAGAAGCTGCCCGGCACGGGTCAGTTCGGAAACGGAAATCAGGGACAGCAGCGCGGAATCCTTCACCAGCACAATGGCTTGGCCAAGGAGAGGAGGGATGGTCACGCGAAAAGCCTGGGGCAGGACCACGAGGCGCATGCGCTGCGTGTAAGTCATACCGGATGCAATACCTGCTTCTACCTGCCCGCGAGAGATCGAAAGGATGCCCGCCCGGATGATCTCGGCGATGTAAGCTCCGCTGTTCAACGACAGAGCAAGAATGCCGACAACGAGTTCCGGCAGTACGATACCCAGTCGCGGCAAACCAAAATAAAGGAAATAAAGCTGCGCCAGCAGCGGGGTTGCACGGATAGCATCGATATAGATCTTTGCCGGAACTTTCGACAAGCGCGAGCGTTGCAAATTCATTGCGCAAAGCACAATCCCAACCGCAAGTGCGCCGGCAAAGGAAACGACGGACAACCAAAGCGTGGCAAGGAAGCCGTGTGCGAACAGCGGCAGGTACTCGGCAATGGTACGGAAGCTGAAATTTTCAAGCATGTCCGGGATGATCCCTCAGGCGACTGTGCAAATGATGATCCGGCAGACGGGTGGCCCCGAACAGGTTAAAGAACCGGCTCACGGCCACCCAAATCTATCCCTGCCTAGTGATCCTTCTTCCAGGCGTCCGAGTTAACCCAGTAATCCAGATTTTTCTGGAGGCGACCGTCAATGGCGACCTGATCAAGAAACAGATTCATCCAGATGAGGAGGTCCTGCTCGTCGTAACGCGTGGCAAAGGCCAAAGGCTCTTTCGACAGCATTTCCGGCATGACTGTGAAGGTCCCGGCCGGATATGCGGCCGATTGGCCCTTTACAGCGGAGACATCGTTGACGCCGCAATCGGCCTGACCGTTGTTGACGGCATCGAGGAGGAGAGGGCCGCCACCCTTGTAACTCTTGATGTCAGCATCGGGGAATGTAGCCTTGGCGACCTTTTCTCCGGTAGCACCCAGCAATACCGCGATTTTGGTGCCTGCTGCCTTGCAGGAGTCGATCGTGGTGAACTTACTGCCTGCTTTCGCAAAAACGGTACTGCCCGTAAACATGAAAGGTTTGGTGAAGGCGACTTTCATGGCGCGCGGCAGGGTCGGGGTCATGTCCGCCACCAGCAGATCGGCCTTGCCGGAAAGGAGCGCCGGAATAAGCCCATCCCAGTCAAAGTCGAGAAAACTGATTTTCACGCCCATTTCCTTTGCCATCAGCTCAGCAAGCTCCACGGAACTTCCTGTGCGTTTGCCGGCTTGGTCAACCATGGAAAAGGGTGGACCTTGTGTCTGTACTGCGACACGCAATTCTCCACGCTTGACGATATCGTCGAGCGTTCCGGCACTCGCGGCGCCGGCAGCGGTGAGCATCGCAAGACCTGCGACAAACAACTTGGCAATCTTCATTCCTGGTTCCTCCTTGTTATATGTCCGTCCATTTTTAGACGTTCTTGGTATGGGTCCTATCTTCTCGGACAGGATCTTTCAGATCCTCTATTCGCTTACCGGTACCTCTGTGCTTTCGGACCAGCATCCTTCCGGCAGATTGACCCATTTGTTGCACGACGCCATCACCACGAAGGTTTCCGTACGGACGATCTCTCCCAGATCACCAACAGCAGGGATCAATTCGCTGGTGACCCGATAAAGGTCAGCGACATCCCCGGCAACGACAACGTCGACAATAATATCGAACCGTCCTGTCACGACGGATGCAGAATTGACAAAGGGTAGTTCTGCAATGCGCCGCGCGATCTCCCGCGCCCGGCCACGCCCTTGTGCATTGACGCCGACAATGGCTGAAATCAGTTCCGGACGCTCGGTCAGGTTCAGCAGTCCTGTGATCTTGAGAAGGTTCCGGTCAAGCAGATTGCGCAGCCGCGTCCGTACTGTCGGCACCGATATCTCCATCATCTCAGCGAGCCGCGTAATGCCGAGCTGCGCATCCTGTGAAAGCAGTTTGACGAGACGACGATCGGTTTGGTCGAGATGATCCCGCAAGGAGTTTAACTTTCATAAACGGAAAAAAATGGAGAGAAATTTTTACAATACACCACATCCTACGTGTGATGTATGGATATTACAAGGGTCTGTTCTCGAGCTCATTTACCCGCCCTGCGACTGTTGATGGAAGATGCGCCGTACTTGAAACGACACGCCAAATTGATCGTGTCCTAACAACTGCCGAGGTTGTACAGGTCGTCAATCGCCCCCGAACAGTAATATTGTCGGCAAAAACTGGTGAACCGGAATGATTGCGCCGCACTCTTCACCGGAATTTTTCGAAGCTAGCGGCTGTTACCCCGGGGTTGATCGATGGCAACCCAAGACCTATTCGAAGACGATCCACCCGGTTCGAAATCAAGGCTCGGATTCCGGCAAGGATGGCGACGGCGCACTGCGGTCACCAGGCGTCGCGATTGGTGTCTTCTAAAGTAGAATTGAGCCTACCACGCTCGGGTGGGTCTCAGCGATTCTATAGTGGAACGTAGCTGAATGTCGAGCCGTTCTCGCTCACTTTGCCAACACCCGGAGAGTCAAGATGTGCTCCAGCCACATATACGTTCGGACGTGTGGCAAGGCGTAGCATCGATAAACGGCTGGAACGGGCCATATCCTGGTCGGCATCATACTCCCATGTCAGTTCCGGCCTGTCGAACTGGATCGACTGTACGTGGACAATGTCTCCCCAGATGATCAGCGTTTCGCCGGCGCTCGATATTTCGTATGTGGTGTGGCCGACCTCGTGGCCGGGGGCGCCTACGGCCGTGACGCTCGGGCTTAGCTTGAAACCATCGTCGATCCGTGCGCGAAGCTCGCGGAACCGGGCAACCCTCCCGATCTTGTCGAATAGCGGGATTTCGGCTCTTGGAACGAAAAGCCGCTGGAGATTTGGGAACGCATCCGAACCATCCGCAGCCACCAAACCATGGGCGTGATCTTCGTGAGTGTGCGTCAATGCGATCGTGCCGATTTTTTCACGTTTGACACCGGCGTCCCCGAGTGCGCGAAGAAGTTCGCCCATCGTCGGGCCCAAAGAGTTCGACGCTCCCGTATCGATCAGAATATGCTCGTCGCCGTCAACAATCAGAAATGCGTTAACGGACAGTCGAAGCTTTCCACCGACCAATTCCACTTGGTCGGGAAGGTCTTTGAACGGTTGGTTTCCCGTTTGGCGCAAGCGTCTGGTGGGCATATCGATATAGCCATCCCGCAGCGCGATCACTGCGATCTTGCCGAGACCGTATCGAACATAATTGGCACCGGAAGCTAGTCTCTTCATTTTATCCTCTTTCACATTTTAGCCATGACTAGCGCCTGCGGTAAGCTGACTTTGTCAGGTGGGACGCTCTAAGAAAGCCTGCTGCCAAGAGGGAGCCGTTGCTCAGGAGCGCCCGGCGGCCAATGCATGGCGCAGTTTCTCTCTGGTCAGGCTCGACGAAGGATCCTGGCTCTGAACATTAAATGGGCACAGATATTGCAGCCTCTCCAAGCTTGAAAAAACGTATATAGCCCATATATTTTTAGGATGAGCTTGACGTCGAAACGGTGAAGGATTTCACGTGCTTGGATTAGTAGCAATGGAAATTCTACAATATTTAAAATCGCTTCTCTTATCCGTATATCTGTGCCCGTTTAATGTTCATTGGCCTTGTAGCGGTACGACGTGATATCGGTGGCCGGGTTCGGGCTCATGACTGTAAATACCGCTTCAAATGGCAAGGCGACGCTAGCCGTTCAAGGAAAAATAGATTGATGCTTAAGCTCTTTCAGTCCGCGAGACGTTCAATCAGCGCACCGAGTGATGCCGCTCAATCCGGCTAGGATTGCAGTATACTTTGAAGTGCAGGCGAGGAGCTAACGATTCTTTTCCCGCGGCAACAAGGAACAAAGATGCAGGTAGCTCATTATCGTATTGATAGGAGATATCATGAAAAAACTTGTTTCGCTAATTACCGGCGGTTTCATCGTCGCACTGGTTGGTCTTACTTCGGTGGTCTCATCGTTTGCTGGTCCCGTTTTACAACAAGCGACGCCAGCGGTAAGCAACATCGAGCAGGTCCAATACCAGGAAAAGCGCCGACTACATTATAACGATCGTCGCTCGCATAATCGTCATGGATGGGATCGCAGTGATCGTCGCCGTCCACACTATGACAACCGTCGCGATCGTCACGGCAATTGGAATGGTCATCGCGGTAATCGTGATTATCGACATGGTCATCGTCATTATAACCAAGGATATTGATATCCATTGGCAATCTTCCGTCTCAAAAACGGTCCTAGCCTAATACATGCGTAAAGGCGGTTCGTCAGAGCCGCCTTTACGCATGGAGAGCGGTATGCCAAACTACTCAGGCACCAGACCATCGAACACCGCCCCATATGTCGGACCAATCCGTCACGTTCGGGCAGTGAGGCTAAGCGCGATCTCAAGAAGATCGTCTTGAGGTTCCGTCATTATGAATGGAATTTTTTATCTCCGATCAAAACCACCCCAATCTGCCGATTATCGGCATTTACAAAGGAACTGTTCTTTGTTTGCATTTCCTATTCAACTTCGTATCCCGCTAAATTCATCACCCGCATGAGTTCTTGGTGTCCTATTTGAGCCATCTTCAACGGCGGGTTTTGGATCGGGTCCTGTTCGGCTTCGACTACAAACCAACCTTCATAGCCATAGGCCGCCAACTTTTTGACAATCGCAACAAAGTCGAGTGTGCCATCTCCGGGTACTGTGAATGCACCTTTTACGACCGCGTCGAGGAAACTCTCTTTTGTGCGGTCCAGCGCGTTGATTACATCCATCCGCACATCTTTCGTATGGACATGAGAAATGCGGTTATGATGTTTGTCGATCACCCGAAGTACTTCACCACCGGCAAATGCCATATGCCCTGCATCGAACAGAAGCGGCAGGCCTTCGCCCGAGTGCTTCATGAGCAGGTCCAGTTCTTCTTCCGTTTCAATCGGCGCAGCCATATGATGATGGTATGAGATCGGCATTCCCTGATCCGCACACCATTCACCAAATTCCGTCATTTTGCGGCCGTAAACCTTGATCTGGTCTTCAGACAGTTTCCGCTTCGTCGAAAGCGGGGCATTGCGATCACCCTGAATGGTGCCCGCTGTTTCGCCATAAACGATGCAGGGTGCATTCATTGCCTTGAACAATGCCATCTGCTCGGCGATGCGTTCTTTTTCAGCTGCGATATCTCCATCAAGCAGTTGCCCGGAAAACCAACCACCGCAGACACTTATTCCATGTTGCTGGAGAATTGGTCCAAGGATCGACGCATCCATCGGGAACCGCCTGCCGGTTTCCATTCCGGTAAAGCCCGCTTGACGCGCTTCCGCCAAACAGCCCTCCAGGGAAATATCCCCGCTCAACTCGGCTAAGTCGTCGTTCCACCATGCAATGGGGGCTATCCCAAGTTTGGCCTTCATTTCTTACTCCGACACAATTTCCATACTTGATTGGTGTAAATCTTTAGAGGGTTAAGCCCTTACGAGCCAGCTATCAGATTGCCGCAATCGTGCATCGCCATTCTCCCGCATGCTGGATTGTTACAAAATAAATATTGACAAATCAAGAAACTTGCAAAAAATATTGCATTAAGGATAGGGAGTAGTGGAACTCTTTCGGGTCGAGGTCCAATCAGTCGTTACAACGACAACGTAGCTACGGTTTTTTGCGATCCTTGAACAGGTGAATGAAGCCCATGAAAGCGACCGTGAAGGCGCTCTTGTAAGGGAACTTAAAAAGTGTGGGCTGAGGAGGAGCCGATAATGAAGACAAATCTTTCCGATTTTCGGTCAGAGGTGGAAACTGATACTTTGGCAGCCGACTATCCGCTGGCGCGTGAGATTATCTCCAAAATTCCAATTTACGAGGGGAAGGACGTGGACGATGTCCATGGCCCGGAATGGGTGCGTGCCATTGGACAAGGTCCCGGGGTGATCGTCATTCGGGGAGCCTTTGCTGATACTAAGGTTCTCGATATGGCGACGAGTGTTTTCCAGATGATCATTGCCGAGGAACGTGCGCAGGGTGCAGCGATAGGCGATCATTTTGCGGCAACTGGCGCGAACGATCGCATCTGGAACAGTCTGCAAAAGCTGTGCCTGCGTGCACCCGAAGTATATGCGCATTACATGGCAAATCCGATCATCCATTTGGCGTGCCGGTCCTGGTTGGGACCAGGCTACCAGATAGCAACACAGGTCAATCAGGTTCGCCCCGGCGGCAAAGCGCAGGCGGTTCACCGAGACTTCCATCTTGGCTTCATGACCACGCAGCAGATGAGCCAGTTTCCAGCCCACGTCCATGCTTTCGGTCAAGGCCTCGTTCTTCAGGGCGGGGTTGCGCACTGCGATATGCCAGTGGAAAGCGGGACGACGAAACTGCTGCCGCATTCCCAGCGCTATTTGTCCGGCTATCTCGCTACGTCGCAACAAGAGTTTCGAGATTATTTTGAGGCTAACTGCGTTCAACTTCCGCTTGAAAAAGGCGATGTCATCTTTTTCAGTCCTGCATTGTTTCACGCAGCGGGTGCAAACCAGACATCGAATGTGATCAGGCTTGTGAACCTTCTGCAGGTGGTTTCACCCTTCGCAAAACACATGGAAACACTGGATAGGGCTGCAATGTGCCTGGCCGTATTTCCTTATCTCGCCAGCTTGGGAACTCGCGCGCGCGAGGCCGTCATTGCCGCAACAGCGGACGGTTATCCATTTCCAACAAACCTGGACAGCGATCCCCCTCTAGGTGGACTTGCTCCTCCAGCCCAACAGGACCTGCTTACCCAAGCCGTTCAGGAAGGGTGGACCAAACAGAAACTGACAGAGGCGTTGCTCAGTCAGGCCGGAAAACGAGCTGCGTAAAGCAACTCCACTGAACATGGTTTGGAGCCGCCAGTTGCTTCTCACTTTGGCGATATCGGCGATAGGCCACCGCGTGGCACGGTGACCTGGCCGGGCATCGTTACAATCATCTCAAGGAAAAAAAGCATGAAGAATAAACTTCGGCTGGGTCTCATTGGATCAGGCTTCATGGGCAAGACCCATGTCTTCGGTTTTGCAGCGGCGCAGCGCGTGTTCGATCTGCCATATGAAATCGAACTGGCATGTATCGCCGATATCACAATGGCTCAGGCTGAGGCAGCACGTGACTCACTTGGATTTGCGGAAGCAACCGACGATTGGCGCAGAATGGTGCACGATCCCTCGATCGACGTGATTGATATCACCGCGCCTAATGCCTTCCACAAAGAAATGGCTCTGGCAGCCATTGCTGCAGGAAAGCATGTCTATTGTGAAAAGCCGTTGGCACCACTCGCCGCCGACGCCCGGGAGATGGCCGAGGCGGCCGAACGCGCGTCGATAAAAACGCAGGTTGGCTTCAATTACCTTTGCAATCCGATGCTTGGTCTCGCGCGTGAGATGATTGCCAGTGGGGAACTTGGGGAAATTCGTGGCTATCGCGGTCTTCACGCGGAAGATTATATGGCTGATGCCAGCGGACCGTTTACTTTCCGGCATAACCCGGCAGGTGGTGGTGCGCTGGCGGATATTGGCAGCCACGCCTTGGCTACAGCAGAATTCCTGCTCGGCCCGATTACGCGTGTCATGGGTGATTGCGTTACGATGATCGATAGCCGCCCAGACGGAAAAGGCGAAATGCAATCAGTTGAAACGGATGATGTTGGACGCGCCTTCCTGCGGTTCGAAAACGGGGCCAGCGGTTCCGTTGAAGGAAACTGGATCGCGACAGGCCGAAAGATGCAGCATGACTTTGAAGTCTACGGCACTAAAGGGGCGCTGGCCTTTTCTCAAGAACGTTTCAATGAACTGCATTACTATTCAACGGGCGATACGAAGGGCAGACAGGGCTTCCGGCGCATTGAGGCGGGGCCGGATCACGTGCCTTACGGTCGCTTTTGCGTCGCGCCCGGTCATCAGCTGGGGTTTAACGACCTCAAGGCGATTGAGGTCGCCGGCTACCTGGAAGCCATCGCCGGCATTCGCCCCGAACCTTTTAATTTCCGCGCCGGACTACGCATCCAAACGCTGGTTGAAACCATCCAGAACTCATCGCGGAATGGGACTTGGCTTGCCGTGGAGGTTGTGTGATGGAAGAAGAAAATCGCGGGAGAAAGTCGAGTACTGCGCTTCCCATAACCATCCGGCCGATCCGTCTGCCTTCGTCCACGAGATCGATATCTGTCGGTGGTTGCTATCAGCTGAGTTCATTTCGGCCACTGTCATCCCTTGTGCCGGTATTGGGAATAGCGGTATTGCCGACCCGCTTTTGTTCATATTGGAAATGAACAATGGCACAGTTGTATCCGCAGAAGTCTTCGTGAATGCCAGTTATGGCTATCACGTCCAAGCGGAGGCAGTCTGCTCCAATGGCACCGTTTCCTTGGCGCAACCGGCGTTAACGCATAGCAAACGCGGCGATGCTGAAATGGCAGGCTTTCCGCCGAACTGGATCCCTCGATTTGCGGACGCATATCGTGTTCAAGGTCAGGCCTGGGTGGATGCGCTTCGGCTAGGAAAAGTTTCAGAAGATGCATCAACGTCGTGGGATGGACTTGTAGCGACTTGTCTTGCAGAACAGATCGTCAGCGCATTGCGAACATGGCAACGAACGGAGCTTCGGCTGCCATCGCGCCCGGTATGAACGCTTTTTAATCTTGAAGTTGGCGCGGGCTTCCCGGCGAGACTGGATGAACTGAATGATTGAGCATACTCCAACAATATTGGCGATTGCGGTGGTTGCATCGTTTCTCGTCGGTTTGTCGAAAGGTGGCCTGCCATCGGTCGGGACACTGGCTGTGCCGCTTATGGCCTTGGTCATATCGCCTGTGACAGCCGCAGCTTTGTTGCTACCACTCTATGTGATCAGCGATATGGTCGGGCTATATCTCTATCGGAAAAATTATTCCGCCAGGAATCTCGTGATCCTTACGCCAGCAGCGCTCGCTGGTGTGGGGTTAGGGTGGATGTTTAGCGCAAACCTCTCAAGTCTGTTCATCGGAATGCTTGTTGGGCTTGTCGGTATTCTGTTCTGTTTCAACGCGTGGTTTGGCGCGAAATACAGGAAGACTGTAAAGCCCGCAGACATTCCCGGGGGCGTCTTCTGGGGTACGCTCACGGGCTTGACCAGCTTCGTCTCTCATTCCGGCGCGCCCCCGTTTCAGATGTACGTGCTACCGCAGCACCTTGAAAAGATGAAGTTCGCAGGAACTTCAACCATTCTTTTCGCGATCGTGAATGCTGCCAAGATAATACCCTATTGGGAACTCCAGCAGTTCTCGAAGTTTGATACGACGCTAGCATTATGGTTGCTGCCGGCAGCAATTACGGGAACGTTTGTTGGTGCCAAACTGACGCGTCTTTTGCCCGAGGGTATTTTCTATCTGCTGATTCAGATCACCTTGCTCTTTTTGTCGCTGAAGCTGATCGCGGATTACGTCATGTCTATTGTGCCTGCGGGTTGAAGGTTGCGGCTTGCGTCACGGTGCGGTTTGCAATTTAACTTGCGGTATATGAAATATTGCAATAATAGTTTAATAACGAATCCTGTTTGCCCATGCCTCAAGGGCAGCCATTGTGACGCCTCGGCAGAACGGCTGGGCTGTCCCTGTGAAACTTTATACTTACAAGTTGTAGCAACCCAGATGCGCAAATCCCCAGCATTTGCGATTCAAATATAACTTGACTAGCAATAAAAATTGCTTAATTTGCTAATTTGAAATAATAATTGCATACGGCGCTAGGCCGAAACGGCCTTCACCGCGAGGAGGAGACATGTATACATCTTACGGGCTTTTCATCGACGGCGCGTGGTCCGGTCCGGTGAAAGGGGCAAGCACGGAAGTCACGGATCCGGGTAACGGAGAAGTGCTCGGCATTGTTCCTGCCGCAAGCGCGGAAGACACGCAATCAGCAATTGCTGCCGCCGAACAGGCTCTGGTCAAATGGCGCGAGACAGCCGCCTGGGCACGTGCCGATCTACTTCATAAAGTTGCTGACACGATGATCCGCCGCGAAGTCGAGGCGGCTCGGCGCATGACGCTTGAGACCGGTAAACCCTTTGCGCAGGCCGGCCGTGAATGGAATCTCGCTGTGGATCAATTTCGCTGGTATGCGGAAGAAGCCCGCCGCATCTACGGTCGGATCATTGAAAGCAGATTGCCCGGTGGACGGCTTGAAGTTACCCATGAACCAGTTGGCGTTGTAGCAGCCTTTACCGCGTGGAACTTTCCCGCAGCTTTGATAGCACGCAAGGTTGCGCCGGCTCTTGCGGCCGGGTGTACCGTAATTGTACGGCCCTCCGTTGAGGTGCCAGGCGTCGCGATGATTATGTTTGACTGCCTTCGGGAAGCTGGAATCCCGGCGGGTGTGGCAAACCTGTTGATCGGTCCTACTGCCAATACCTACAGACCGATAATGGCATCGGCCGTTGTCAGAAAAGTGTCTTTGACCGGATCAACGCAAGTTGGACAGCAAATGATCAGGGACAGTGCGCAAACTGTGAAGCGTGTGAGCATGGAACTTGGCGGGAATGCTCCAATGATCGTCTTCGAAGATGCTGATCTGGAGCGCGCGCTCGATCTTGCAGTGCCCACAAAATATGCCAATAGCGGTCAGGTGTGTGTCACGCCCGATCGGTTTTACGTTCACGAATCCCTGCATGACTCTTTCGCAGAAGGCTTCGCCGCCCGCGCACGTGCGCTCAAGCTTGGCCATGGCCTCGACGAGACAACGCAGATGGGGCCTTTGATCAATCAGCGGCGCATCAATGCTATTGAGGAAGTCGTTGCAGATGCGCGTGACAGGGGCGGAAAGATACTTGCTGGCGGACGCCGTCCCGCTGAACTGAATACCGGATACTTCTTCGAACCTACTGTGATCACGGGCTTGCCTGACGATGCCAAGGCACTTGCTGAGGAAAATTTCGGGCCAATTGCGGCAATCACGTCCTTCTCAAATACGGATGAAGTGATTGAGCGCGCCAACGCATCGGAGATGGGGCTTTCTGCCTATGTCTTCAGCCGGGATGCGGCGCGGGCCCGTGATGCGGTTGCCCGGCTGCAGGCGGGCATGGTCGGTGTGAATAGCTTCGCCCTGGCAGCAGCAGAAGCTCCCTTCGGCGGAATCAAGGCAAGCGGGATGGGCCGTGAGGGCGGCATCGAGGGAATTCTCGACTACTCCAACGTCAAGCTCTCACAGATGATGGTTTAAGGAATCCGCAAATGATCAAGAATGGTGTGAAAAGCCGCTGGGCCGATGGAAAGCCGGTGCTCAATGGCTGGCTGTCGATTGCGAGTTCATTCAGTGCGGAAATTATGGCCGCTCAAGGGTACGATTCAATCACTATTGACATGCAGCATGGGATCGTTGGCTATGATGGCGCCGTCCCGATGTTGCAGGCCATGCGCGCAAGCGGTGTAGCACCTCTTATTCGCGTTCCTTGGCTCGACCCAGCTGACATCATGAAGGCGCTCGACGCGGGCGCCTATGGTGTCATCTGCCCCATGATAAACACGAGGGAGGAAGCCGAGCGCCTGGTTTCTTACGTCCGCTATCCGCCACATGGTGTTCGCAGCTTCGGGCCCAGCCGGGCTCTGTTCTCTACCGGAACGGGATATGCAAACGAGGCCGACGACGAGATGATCTGCCTCGCGATGATCGAAACCGCGCAGGCATATGAAAATCTTGACGACATTTTATCTACGCCCGGACTTGACGGTGTTTACATAGGTCCAGCCGACCTCACGCTCGGACTTCAAGGCAGGAAGTATGCCCCCGGCTTCGATCGGAGTGAGCCCGAAATGATTGCGGCGATCCAGCATATTCTCCACACCGCACACAAGGCGGGTAAACGCGCAGCTCTTCACAACGGAACAGCGGAGTATGCCGCAAAAGCCGTTGGATGGGGCTTTGATCTGGTCACCGTTTCGAACGACGTTCGCCTTATGGCGGGGGCAGCCGATGCAAGTGTGAGAAAATTCAGGGAACTCGTGGCGGACGCGCTTCCTGAAAACAAGCTCGACCGGGGAGGGTATTGAGCATGCCAAGAGTTGTTGTCGCTGGAAAGATCCACGCGGACGGGCTGTCTCTCCTGCAAAATGCGCCGGGAATCGAAGTCGATTACGTTGAAGATGTCACTGCAGCCAGTTACGAGCCCTATCTACCAACCGCAGATGCATTACTCATCCGAACGCAGCCGCTGTCGTCCGCGTTTGTCACTGCAGCACCCAATCTGAAAATTGTATCCCGGCATGGCGTTGGGTACGACTCTGTCGATGTCGCGGCCCTTAACGCGCGACAAATCCCGCTGGCAGTGGTCGGTGACGTGAATTCCCGTGCGGTTGCAGAACACGCGGCTATGCTCATGCTCTCGGCGGCACGTCGGACCGTTTTGTTTGATCAGAAAATGCGGCAAGGCGATTGGAACTATCGCAATTCGCTCGATGCAGTCGAGTTGGATGGCGGAACATTGCTGATTGTTGGTTTTGGACGTATCGGTCGCCGTCTCGCGCAAATTGCCGCTGCACTGGGAATGAATGTCCTGGCACATGACCGATTTCAGGATCCGTCAAGCATTCTAGCACATGGTGTTCATCCTGTTGATACTTTGGAAGACGGTCTTCGCGTCGCGGACGTGGTTTCCCTCCATGTACCAAAGGTTGGCTCTCAGGCACTTATCGGAGAGCGCGAACTGGCTTTGATGAAATCGTCTGCGATCCTCATCAATACGGCACGGGGTGGCCTGGTCGATGAAAAGGCATTGCTCGCTGCTTTGAATGAAAATCGGATAGGTGCTGCCGGGCTGGATGTTTTCACCGAGGAACCGCCAGTTTCCGGAAATCCGCTCTTTGCTTGCGAGCGGGTAGTCCTGTCACCCCACAACGCCGGGCTAACGGAAGCGTGCGGGCGAAGGATGGCCGTTTCTGCCGCTGCCAATATTATCGATTATTTCAATGGTAATTTGAGCGCGGCTCTGGTCGTCAACCACGCAGAGATCGGCCATCAGACGCTGGTTGCGGCGCGCGTTTGACGATGCCGATGCTTACGCTCACCCAGCTCTTCAAATCGTACGGCGATGTTCCCGTCCTGAAGGGGATAGACCTGTCTGTCGAGCAGGGCGAGGTTCTTGCGCTGGTCGGCGAGAACGGTGCTGGCAAGTCAACCCTGATGCGTATCATTGCCGGGCTTGCACCCCAATCGAGCGGCACGATGGATTTTGAAGGAAAACGTGCCCCGCAGACTCTGCGGGAAGCCGAGCGGGCTGGTGTGGTTATGGTGCATCAGGAATTCTGTTTGGCTGCGCATCTGACCGTTTCCGAGAACGTCTTTCTCGGACGTGAACTGACCAAAGGGATTTTTACAGATCGCCAAGCCATGGAGAAGGCTTCCGCTGATATCTTGGCAAAACTCGGATCATACGTTTCACCGCGTGCTCGGTTACAAGATCTGCCTGTGTCTGATTGGCAGATGGTCGAGCTTGCCAAAGCCTTTGCGCGCGAACCTAAGCTAATCCTTATGGACGAACCAACGGCGGTTTTGTCGGGGACAGAAGCGAACCAGCTTTTCGATCGCATCCGACTGTTCCGCGACGAGGGGGGCTCGGTCGTTTTCACCTCGCACCGTCTCGATGAGGTGAAGGCTATCGCCAATAGGATCGCCGTGCTGCGGGATGGCCAGATTGTGCGGGTGGCAAGGGCAAGCGAAATATCTGAAAATGAAATGGCCGAAGCCATGGTCGGTCGGCCATTGTCGGAAATCTATCCGGTTCGTCAAAAGACAAAAACGAGGGGTGAAATCCTTGTCGACGTGATCGGATTGAACTCGGCGAATGCGGTTATTGATGCCAGCCTGACGATCCACAAGGGGGAAGTTCTCGGAATTTCCGGACTTGTGGGGTCAGGGCGGACAGAATTGTTCGAGGCACTTCTCGGCTTGCGTTCCGCGTCGTGTCACTCATTCGAACTCAACGGGCAACGCCGTGCGCTGCCGCATGCGCGGGAGGCCTGGCAATTGAAGCTTGCCTACCTGACCGAGGACCGGAAAGGGAAGGGCCTCCTGCTGGGCAAGTCACTATCTGAAAATATTGCGCTGACAAAGGGAGCGCTGAGTAGCCGCAATTGGATCAGTCATCGCTTGGAGAATCTGGACCTGGTCACTGCGGTGAAGGAATACAATATCCGGGCGGGGAAATATAACGCAACTGCTGGTTCGCTCAGCGGTGGCAATCAGCAAAAAATCCTGATTGCGAAGACACTCGCAACAGATCCCGATCTGGTCGTCTTCGATGAGCCGACGCGAGGTGTGGACATCGGAGCCAAACAACAAATCTACGAAATCATCGCCAGGCTCGCCGATGCAGGCAAAGCCATCGTCGTCATTTCCTCGGAAATGCAAGAGATCGTTGGACTATCGGACCGTGTTGTTGTCATGCGGCGGGGGCAGATTTCCGGTGAGCTGACGGGAGAGAAAGTACAGGAAAGCGAGATTATCCGCTTCGCAATGGGCTTGCAGGAGGAGCTAACCCATGTCTGACGTCACACTTAATACCGCAGGTGCCCCGACAGGCTCTGGTCTGACCATAACTCGGACATTGGAAGCTATGGGCCCGCTCATCGCCTTGATCCTGCTCATGATAATCGGCGCTTTGACAAGCGGTACCTTTCTCGGTGCCGAGAACTTGTCAAATGTCTTCACGCGAAGTGCCATTATCGGCATCATAGCGATTGGTGCTACATTCGTGATTACAGCGGGCGGGCTGGATTTGTCGGTCGGCTCGCTGTCCGCATTGGTCGCAGGTGTGACCATTCTTTTCCTCAATCACTCGGTGGGGGCCCTTGGATCCGGTTGGTTGCTGATTTCAGCAGGAATACTGTTCTCCATTCTTGTGGGCGCAGCTGCGGGGTTCCTGAATGGCTACATGATTGTGAAGGGCAGAGTCGAAGCATTCATTGTCACACTTGGCGCAATGGGCATCTTCCGCTCAATTATTACCTGGCTTTCCGATGGTGGTTCCATTTCGCTGGACTTCTCCCTGCGTGATGCGGCGAGACCAATCTACTATGGGCAGGTGGGAGGGATCGCAGTTCCGATCATCGTTCTCATTGTCATGGCTGTTATCGGCGAAGTGGTTTTGAGACGTGTGCGGTTTGGGCGGCACGTTGCCGCGATTGGTTCCAATCGTCATGTCGCCCTTTATTCAGCAATTCCCGTTAACCGCGTCCGAATCCTGACCTACGTCATTCAAGGTTTCTGTGTGGCAGTCGCCACGGTCATTTATGTTCCACGCCTCGGCGCGGCAACACCCTCGACGGGATTGATGTGGGAACTGGAAGCCATCGCGGCCGTCATCATTGGCGGAACTGCTCTGAGTGGCGGTTTTGGCCGCATATGGGGAACGGTTGTTGGGGTGCTTATCCTCGGGTTCATCAGCAATATCCTGAACCTCACTGGCTTTGTCAGCCCCTATCTCAACGGGGCTTTCCAGGGGGCGATCATAATTATCGCAGTTCTCCTGCAGCGGGATCGCTCGCAAGGCTGAACGACGAACACTGTCACTAATGAAGAGCTTGCCAGACTTTTGCATGAGTCTGGAAGGGTTGGGTTGTCTAAATAAGGGAGGAACTATCATGCTGAGAAGTTTGAAAACGGCTCTTGTCGCGGGAGCAATGATGATCGCGGGATGTGGAATACAGGCAAATGCTGCAGATGCCGTTATTGGTGTCTCCATACCAGCTGCAACGCACGGCTGGACTGGTGGTCTGAATTACCACACGAGGCGAACGATCGACACCATGAAGAAGGCCTTCCCGAATGTCGATTTTGTTCTGACGACATCATCCAGTGCGACCCAGCAGGTCAATGATATTGAGGATATGGTCGCCCGGAACATCAATGCACTCATTGTGTTGCCATTTGAATCTGATCCCTTGACCCAACCGGTGAAGGCCGCAAAAGCCAAGGGTATCTTTATTGCAACCGTCGACCGGGGACTGGGCGAAGAAGGCATTGAAGACCTGTACGTGGGAGGCGACAATCCGCAGTACGGGCGTGCAGCTGCGGAATACTTCAAAAAGAAATTCCCGGACGGTGGCAAGATTGTCGTTATGCGGGGAATACCGACCGCGATCGATAACATTCGTATCGAAGCCTTCAATGCCGCATTGAAGGGCACGAAGATCGACGTCCTTGACATGCAATACGCCAATTGGAACCCCGACAAGGGTTTTGAAGTTATGCAGGATTATTTGCAGCGCTTCCCAAAGATCGACGGTGTGTGGGCTGGGGATGACGATGCTGCGCTTGGTGCCATCGAGGCTATCAAGCAAGCTGGCCGCAAGAATGTCACCGTTCTTGGCGGATCTGGCATGAACAAGGTCGTTAAACTCGTCAAGGATGGGCACGACATGGTTGACGCCGATATTTTTTATCCACCGACGCTTATTATTCCCGCGATTGAATTGGTGACCATGAAATTTGCCACGCAAGCCCCGATCAATGGTCGGTATGTTCTTGGCAGCCCGTTGATCACAAAGGATAATGCGGTAGAGTACTATTTTCCTGACGCTCCGTATTGATTGTCCCCGGTGCACTTTCGGGTGCACCGGTTCTTCCAACCGTTCAGAGATCGGACAACACACGGCTCGATCTACCTGCTGTGAACATGGAATGTTGCGAAATAAGAAAAATTGCAATAATCAAACTGGCACGGTGCTTCCTTGTTAAGTGACAGCGACTTAAACGGCTGGCTTGGCTCGCGTGAGCGGCTAACAATGAAGAGGTTCTGTTTCATGCCAAGGGTAAAGAATTCTGAGCAATCCGAACCGCGATTGGCGAACTACGAGAGTTTCGTCAACGCTGTCACGGAAGCATATCCTTCTTTGAGCGACAGGTTCCAGCAAGTCGCGAGGTTTCTCACGCAGAATTCAAATGTAGTCGCCATGCAGTCGATTAACACGATTGCCGAACAAGTTGGCGCACACCCCTCGATTCTTGTGCGCTTCGCGCAGCACTTCGGGTTTTCCGGTTTCAAGCAGTTGCAGGGTGTATTCCAGACAAGACTGTCGACTGCTGCGCCGGGATACCGGGAACGCATCAGCGCTCTCGATGCGGATTTGGAAAAGAACAAACGCAAAGGCAATCTGGGCTTTCTGCACGATCTGGTGGTGCGGGATATAGCAACGCTGCAGGAATTGCTGAACGCAGTTACGGAAAAGTCTCTGGCAGATGCCGCAAAATTGCTGAAAAATGCCGATACGATTTTTATTGCCGGACAACTTCGCTCTGAACCGATTGCCGGTTTTTTGCGGTATGTTCTCTCAATGCTGAGACGCAGGGTTGTCCTGCTTGATCCGGCCGGTGGTCTTGCTCCTGAAATGGCACAGGTCATGGGCAAGAAAGACGTACTCGTAGCGATCTCTTTCCGACACTATGCCAAGGAAGTGGTCTCGATCGCCGACGTTGCCGCGAGCAATGGTACGCCCATGGTCGCCATCACTGACAGCCAGCTGTCTCCTTTGGCGAAGAGTGCGAAGGTCTTGTTCACGGTACCGGAAGACGAGTATTCATTTTCGCGCTCTTTGGCGGCGCCCATGTGCATCACCCAATGTATCGCGATAGCCCTTGCGGCGTCCCTCCAGGAAGATGGCGAAAGTACGCCGCACATTCCAACTGTCACGGAAAATCAACGCCGGAAGGTATGATCTGACAAGCGCCGTTCCTGCGAACGGCGCTTGGCGCATTCGTCAGGAAACTTCAGACACCTTCACGAAGCGCTTTTCTTTCAAAGACAGGACTGCCGCTTCGGCGAGCGCAAGCGCCCGCTCTCCATCATCAAACGTTGCTTCCGGTTTTCCGCCGCTGACAGCCTTTTCAATGAAGCTTTCGAGCCCCGCGGAAAACGCTTCAACATAACGTTCAATGAAGAAATTAAGATAGGGCTCGCCTGCGGCTGTAGTTACTGCCCCAAAGCGCTTCAGTTCGTGGGCGCGACGATTGTCAGAAATCACCATGCCTTTGGAGCCAAACAACTCAATGCGCTGGTCATAACCGTAAGTGGCCAGGCGCGAGTTGTTGATGTGGCATAGCTTGCCGCTCCCTGTCCGCATGACCACCATTACGGAATCGACATCATTGAGTTCCGTGGCAAGTCTTGGCTCGATAAGTGCGCTTCCAGTTGCAAACACTTCATCCACCTCCTCATCGAGCATAAAGCGCGCGAGATCGAAATCATGGATTGTCATATCTCTGAAAATTCCGCCTGATGCCTGCAAGTAACCCCATGGGGCCAGTCCAGGATCGCGCGATGTGATGATGATCTGTTGCAGGTCTCCGATATCACCATTGCGTACGGCCTCACGCGCTGCGCGATGTCCCGGATCGAACCGGCGGTTGAACCCGATTTGAACGACACTCGCATGGGCAGCAATCGCATTCCGGCATTTCACAACCCGCTCCAGGGACAGATCAATGGGCTTTTCGCAGAATACAGCTTTTCCAGCTCGTACTGATGCTTCGATAAGGTCTGCGTGCGTCGGTGTGGACGTGGCGATAAGCACAGCATCGGCTGAAGCGATTGCCACTTCGGCGCTCGGCGCAACAGCGCAGCCAAATTGCGTTCCAACCTGCTCTGACGCTTCAAAGACAGGATCGTAAACAGAAACAAGCTGCGCGGTAGGCGAGCGGGCAATCGTGGCTGCGTGCATTTTACCGATGCGACCGCAGCCGAGAAGGGCGATATTTAACACGGATTTCCTCCCGGGGTTTTGATCAAGCGGTTCTGCAGTAACTCAATGCAAAAAATATTGCAATAAATCAAATATGACAATATTGGTTCTCTGTGTGGTTCAGCCCGTGCTGTTTGTACCCGCGCGCATTTGGAGGCGCATGGCCGCTCGAATTGATCGAAACTATGATTGATTCACATTGTCTGAACGGTCCCAGGACGGGCCACACACAGCTGAAATGCAAAAAGACTTGCAATATTTAAATTAATGCAATAAATATTCCATGCACAAGGCTGGTCGAGGAGCGCCAGTTTGGGAGGATTAATATGTCTACTGTCCGCTTAACCATGGCACAAGCCCTGGTCCGCTATCTTTGCAATCAGTTCACGCAGATTGAGGGGCGGCGTGAACCCCTGTTTCCTGGTGTTTTTGCGATCTTCGGGCATGGGAATGTGACCTGCCTTTCAGAAGCACTCGAAGCGGTTAAAGATATATTGCCGACATGGCGCGGACAGAATGAACAGTCGATGGCACTTGCTGCAATTGGTTTTGCGAAAGCGACGCAGCGGCGTCAGATCATGGTTGCAGCGTCTTCGATCGGTCCTGGCGCATTGAACATGATCACCGCAGCCGGTGTTGCTCACAGCAACCGGCTTCCAGTCTTGCTGCTCGCCGGTGACAGCTTTGTCAATCGTCGTCCCGATCCGGTGATGCAGCAGGTCGAGCATTTTGGCAATCCGACGATCACGGTAAACGATGCATTCAAGGCGGTCACACGATATTGGGATCGGATCACCCATCCAGAACAGATCATTGCCTCCCTGCCGCAAGCGGTTGCCGTGATGCTTGACCCGGCAGATTGTGGTCCGGCATTTCTGGCCCTGCCGCAGGATGTGCAGGAAATCGCATGGGACTATCCGGAGAGCTTCTTCGAGCCAACAGTGCATAGAGCTCCGCGCCCACGCCCGGATTTGGATAGTCTGGCGCAGGCTGTCAAAGTCTTGAAGTCTGCCAAACGTCCGCTGATCATTTCAGGTGGCGGTGTGCGCTACTCCGGAGCAGAAACAGCCCTTGCTGACTTCGCAGAAAAGCACGGCATACCGATGTGCGAAACCATCGCCGGCAAGGGTACCGTAACGCATGATCATCCCGCTCATGTCGGCCCTATTGGTATCGTTGGCTCCACCTCGGCAAATACATTGGCTGCGCAAGCAGATGTAATCCTTGCCGTTGGCACGCGGCTGATGGACTTTACAACCGGATCCTGGACCGCATTCTCGCCGGACGCCACGTTCGTATCGATCAATGCGGCGCGCTGGGATGCCAACAAGCATCGCGCGGTTGCGGTCGTTGGCGATGCGCGTGAGAGTATAAACGAGCTTCAGGCAGCACTCAGCGGCTATATGGCTGCACCAGAATGGACCCAAAAGGGTCGGACCGAGTTTGCGAAATGGAATACCGCGCTCGACGGTTATCAAAAGCCTACCAATGCTGCCGTACCTACCTACGCACAAGTTGTCGCCGTCGTGAACGCCCATGCCGGCGAGCGCGATCTCCTGATTACGGCCGCCGGCGGTTTGCCTGGTGAAGTCATGAAGAACTGGCGGGTCAAAGCTCCCAATACCTTCGACTGCGAGTTTGGCTTTTCGTGCATGGGATATGAAATTGCAGCCGGGTGGGGCGCAGCGATGGCTGATCCCACCCGTACCCCGATCGTCATGATCGGTGACGGCACCTACATGATGATGAACTCGGACATCTATTCCACAGTGCTTTCGGGGCACAAGATGATTCTGATTGTTTGTGACAATGGCGGCTATGCTGTCATCAATCGCCTTCAGAACGCCAAGGGCGGAGCGTCCTTCAACAATCTGTTGAAGGATTGCCGGGTCAAAGAGGCGTTTCCAGTGGACTTCGGCAAGCATGCTGAATCCATGGGAGCACTGACGCGCCATGTTGAAAGCCTGGCAGATCTTGGAGCCGCCATGGAGTGGGCTCAGTCAACAGACCGGACAACTGTACTCACAATTGTGTCGGATGCTTTCACCTGGACGCCTGGAGACGCTTGGTGGGATGTAGGCGTACCCCAAGTGAGTGCCCGCCCGGAAGTGAATGTCGCGTCGGCCGACCAGCAAGCCGGTCGTAAAAAGCAGCGTGTCGGCATTTAGGGGCTCTCCAAATCTGTTATCGGCGCAATTCGGTTATGCGGAAACCAACGACATGAACGGTCAATTCAAAGGTAAAGTTGCTCTTATAACGGGAGGCACGCAGGGATTGGGTGCCGCCACCGCGAAGCTTTTCGCGGAACGGGGAGCGGAAGGTTTGGTAATTTGTGGCCGCTCGACGGAAAAGGGCGCCGCGCAGGTAGCCGCACTTGAAGAACTAGGCTGTAAGGCCGTGTTTGTGAAAGCCGATCTTGGGAACATCGATGATTGCCGCAAGGTCGTTGCGGAAGCAGACAGAGTATTCGGGCGGCTGGATTGTCTCATTAACGTTGCGGGTGCGACCAACAGAGGCACCATCCTGGAAACCTCACCTGAGCTGTTCGATATGTTGTTTGCGGTGAATACACGCGCGCCGTTTTTCCTGATCCAGGAGGCAATCAAGCTTTTCAAGCGCGAGCAGATCGAAGGAACGATTGTCAATATTTCCTCAATGTCATCGATGGGCGGCCAGCCAAATTTGACAGCCTATTGTGCCTCCAAAGGTGCGCTTGACACGCTGACACGTAATGTTGCTTACGCAGTTCTTCGCAACCGTATCCGCATCAACAGCCTGAATATCGGTTGGATGGCATCGGAAGGTGAAGACAGGACCCAGCGCGTCCTGGACGGCAGACCAGAAAACTGGCTTGAGCAGGCAGCTGCCGACCAGCCAAACGGCAGGTTAATCGACCCGGTTGAGGTTGCCCGGGCAATCGCGTTTCTGGCGTCCTCTGAATCCGGCCTGATGACAGGCGCAATCATAAATTTCGATCAAGGGATATGGGGAGCCTATGATGGCATCCCACACCCCGCATCGCCACTTTGATGCCGAACGAGGTATTATAATGAAGACAATCAAGGGACCTGCGGTATTTCTCGCACAGTTTGCTGGCGATGAAGCACCATTTAATTCGCTGAAAGGCTTGTCCGGGTGGGCCGCTGACAAGGGCTTCAAGGGCGTTCAGATCCCAACATGGGACAGGCGGATTATTGACCTCGAGAAGGCGGCCGAAAGCCAGGATTATGTCGATGAGTTCAAGGGCATTTTAAAAGAAGACGGCCTCGTGGTCACCGAGCTCGCAAGCCATCTTCAGGGACAACTTGTTGCCCTCCATCCATCCTTCAATCTTCCCGCGGACTCTTTTGCCCCCGCAAAGGTGCACAAGAACCCGAAAGCGCGGCAGGAGTGGGCTGTGAACCAACTCCTTTGTGCGGCAAAGGCCTCGCGGCGCTTTGGCGTAGATCGCCATGTAACATTCAGCGGAACATTACTTTGGCCCTATTTTTATCCATATCCGCAATGGCCGGACGGTTTGATTTCGGACGGCTTTGATGAACTGGCCACACGTTGGCGTCCGCTGCTTGATGCGTTCGACAGCGAGGGCGTGGATCTATGCTACGAAATCCACCCAACTGAGGATTTGCATGACGGGCTCACATTCGAAATGTTCCTGGAACGTGTCGAAAATCACCCAAGATGCAACATTATGTACGATCCGAGCCATCTGGTGCTGCAGTCGATCGATTATTTGACCTACATTGATCATTACCATGAACGGATCAAGACATTCCACGTCAAGGATGCCGAGTTCCGCCCGACGGGTAAGACTGGAGCATATGGCGGCTACCAGCCGTGGATCAGCCGAGCCGGCCGTTTCCGGTCTCCAGGCGATGGTCAGGTCGATTTCGGCGCGATTTTCTCCAAATTGTCCGGCTACGACTTTGATGGCTGGGCCGTCCTTGAGTGGGAATGTGCCTTGAAAAACTCTGAGGATGGTGCCGCTGAGGGCGCACGATTCATTGCAGATCATATCATTCGGGTTTCAGAGCGGGCCTTTGACGACTTTGTGAAATCCGGAGCTGACCGCTCGCTCAATCATGAGATCCTTGGAATTTCGGAGGTATTGCGATGACCGGGATACCCCTTGCAAATCGCAGACTAAGACTGGGCATGGTGGGCGGCGGTGATGGTGCCTATATCGGCGGCATCCATCGTTTCGCGGCAAGACTGGACAACAATTTCGAACTCGTCGCAGGCGCGTTCGACGTCAATGCCGAGCGCGGTCACGCATTTGCGGCGAAAAACTACATCGAACGAAATCGATCCTACGATGACTTTAAGGCAATGGTGGAGGGGGAAATATCCCGGGCCGATCGTGTCGATGTCGTGGCAATTTGCACGCCCAATCATACACATTTCCCGATCGCCAAGGCCTTCCTCGAAGCTGGTATTCACGTGATCTGCGAAAAGCCGATGACAACAACCGTGGAAGATGCCATCGCCTTGCATGAGTTGGCACAATCGACTGGTCTTTTCCTCGGCGTAACCTACACCTATTGCGGCTATCCGATGATCCATGAGGCACGTGCAATGGTTCAGCGCGGCGATCTTGGAGACATTCGGGTCGTTCAGGTTGAATATCCATTGGAGTGGATGGCGACTGGCATTGAACTGCAGGGAAACCAGCAGGCAGCCTGGCGGACAGACCCGAAAAAAAACGGTCGCGGCGGATCAATCGGAGATATTGGCACCCATGCATATCATCTGGCGGGATTTGTAACGGGTCTCAAAGCCGAAGCGCTGGCTTCCGATCTTGCTACCTTTGTCGAAGGACGAGCGCTTGATGACAATGCTCACGTCATGATCCGTTACGAAGGTGGTGCCCGCGGGTTATTGTGGTCGTCGCAGGTGGCAATCGGCCAATCAAATGGACTACGGTTGCGGGTAATCGGCGAAAAAGGCAGCTTGGCCTGGCATCAGGAACATCCCAACGAGCTGCATTTCACCCCGCTGTTTGGTGCGCCCATCGTCATCAAGCGTGGCAGGGACGATCTCTCTGAGAACACCCAGGTTCGGACGCGCACGCCGCCTGGTCATCCGGAAGGCTACATTGAAGCATTTGCCAATCTTTACTCTGCTTTCGCATCGGTAATCCGATCGAAAGCATGCGGTGAAGCTGTGGATGAGGACGTCATTCCGACATCCTATGACGGATTGAAGGGGGTCGCCTTCGTGGACGCTGTCGTGGATAGCCACGAAATACACGATGGAGGCTGGCAAAAACCACGCTTCGTGTGATCGACACAGCTGGGAGGAGCTAGTCTGAAAACGGTATCTGTACGCAAATCGCGCGGATGCCAAGAATACCGAAAGATCGAACGAAGCCGGAAGAAACCGGCAGAACCGGAGGCGCGTCGTCTCCCGGAACGAAGATGCTTTGGCATTAATCGCGGACGTCTGAAATCGTCCGCACAACAGAGGAGGAATGGAATGAAGAAGTATTTTGCATGTGCGGCTCTTGCGGCAGCACTGTTGACGAGCACGGCGCATGCCGAAACCATTGGTGTCAGTATGTCATTGTTCGACGATAACTGGCTGACCGGTCTTCGTCACAGCATGGAGGACTACGGCAAGTCACTCGACGGTGTGACCATACTGACCGAGGATGGTCAGGGTGATATCGCAAAGCAGCAGAGCCAGGTGGACAACTTTATCGCGTCCCGCGTTGATGCGATCATTATCATGCTGGTCGACGCCGACTCTGGTGCAGCGATCTCAAAAACTGCGGCGGCAGCAGGTATTCCGCTGATCTTTGTGAACAATGCACCGTCGAACGTCGACAGCCTGCCGGACAAGCAAGCTTTTGTCGGGTCTAATGAAGAGCAGGCTGGAACGCTGGAAACTCAGACTGTCTGCAAGATGCTCGCAGGCAAAGGCAAAGCGGTTATCATGCAGGGACAGCTCGGCACTACAGGTCAACGTGGCCGCACGAAAGCCACGCACGATGTGCTGTCCACGCCGGAATGCAGCGGCATCAAAGTCGTTGAAGAACAGTCGGCCAACTGGATGCGCACACCGGCTCTCGACTTGATGACAAACTGGTTGTCCGCCGGTGTCGAATTCGATGCGGTCATTGCCAACAATGACGAAATGGCCTTGGGTGCCATACAGGCATTGAAGGCTTCGGGGCGGAAGATGGATAGCGTTGTGGTTGGCGGTGTTGATGCCACGGCAGATGCTCTAGCTGCTGTAGCGGCAGGGGATCTACACGTCACGGTGTTCCAGAATGCAGCCGGCCAGGGACGTGGTGCGGTCGACACGGCGCGCAAGATCATCAAAGGCGAGGCTGTCGAAAAGAAGACGTACATCCCCTTTGAGCTCGTGACCAAAGAAAACCTCTCACAGTATCAGACCAAGAAGTGATTGGGCCGTTGGGAGCGGGGTCAATCCCGCTCCCAATACGCATTGCAACAGGGTCGTGATTGGGAGGACAGAAATGACCATAAGCCCGACAGCAATGGCCGCCGTGCGCGCCAGCAGGACAATTCCAAATGCCGAATACCTTCTCTCTGCCGAGGGTGTACACAAGGAATTTCCGGGTGTCGTTGCGTTGGACGACGTTTCTTTCAAATTAAGGCGAGGGTCGGTTCACGCCTTGATGGGCGAGAACGGTGCCGGCAAATCCACCCTGATGAAGGTGCTCGCAGGTATCTACCAACCGGACAAAGGCACAATCAAACTCAAAGGCGTTGAAATCCGGTTGTTGTCACCACTCGACGCGCTGGAGAACGGCATTGCCATGATCCATCAGGAACTCAACCTGATGCCCTATATGACCGTTGCGGAAAACATCTGGATCCGCAGAGAACCAAAGAACCGGTTTGGATTCGTCGATCATAGAGAAATGCACCGGATGACGATCGAACTCTTCGAACGCTTGAAGATCAACATCGATCCGGAAATGGAAGTCCGGCTCCTGTCCGTTGCCAATCGGCAGATGGTCGAGATTGCAAAAGCTGTTTCGTACGAGTCCGATGTTCTCATTATGGACGAACCGACGTCGGCTTTGACCGAGCGTGAAGTCGGTCATCTGTTCGAGATCATCCGCGATCTGCGCGCGCAAGGCATCGGGATCGTCTACATTACCCACAAAATGAATGAGCTGTTCGAGATCGCCGATGAATTCTCGGTCTTTCGCGACGGCAAGTACATCGGCACGCACAGGTCCACGGACGTAACACGGGACGACATTATCCGGATGATGGTTGGCCGTGAGATCACACAGATGTTCCCCAAGGAAAAGGTGCCGATCGGGGATACGGTCCTTTCTGTCAAGAACCTGACACTCAACGGCGTGTTTCACGACGTCTCGTTTGATGTTCGTGCAGGCGAGATACTCGGTATAGCCGGGCTTGTAGGATCTGGCAGATCGAATGTGGCAGAAGCGGTGTTCGGAGTGACGCCCGCGTCGTCCGGTTTGATTGAAATCAATGGCAATCATGTCAACATCGATAGTCCCAAAACCGCCATCCGCAATCGCATGGCGTTTCTTACTGAAGACCGGAAAGACACAGGATGTCTGCTGGTTCTTGATATTCTTGAAAACATGCAAATAGCCGTTTTGCAGGATCGCTTTGCAAGTGGCGGTTTCGTCCGGGAAAAGCAGGCTTATGCTGCCTGTCAGGAAATGAGCCGAAAGCTTCGTGTAAAGACCCCGAACTTGCATGAGAAAATCGAAAACCTCTCGGGCGGTAACCAGCAAAAGGTTCTCATCGGTCGATGGCTTCTCACCAATCCGCGCATCCTTATTCTTGATGAGCCTACGCGCGGTATCGACGTTGGTGCAAAGGCGGAGATCCATCGCTTCGTGACGGAACTGGCGAGGGACGGCGTGGCTGTCATCATGATTTCGTCGGAGTTGCCGGAAGTGCTTGGCATGAGCGATCGCGTGATGGTGATGCATGAGGGGAGGGTCACCGGATTCCTCGATAGATCAGAAGCCACCCAAATAACAATAATGGAACTGGCTGCGCGTTAAGCGTCTGCGGACGGTTGGAAGGAACAACTATGACCACTCATCAACTTGTCACTGAAAAGACCGAAAGAACCACATCCGCCCGACGTTTGCCTCCGGAATTGAACATCTTTATGGTTTTGATCGCTATCGCACTCGTACTTGAAGTGCTGGGCTGGCTCTTCGTTGGACAGAGCTTTTTGCTTAATCCTCAACGTTTGACGATCATGATCTTGCAGGTTTCCGTCATCGGGATCATTGCAATTGGTGTGACGCAGGTGATCATTACCGGTGGCATCGATCTATCGTCAGGATCGGTTGTTGGCATGACTGCCATGATCGCCGCTGGCTTTGCACAATCCTCGACCTGGGCCCGTGCCATTTATCCCAGTATGACCGACTTGCCTGCATTTATCCCGATCGGTATCGGGCTGATCATCGGCGTATTGGCCGGACTGCTGAACGGTTGGTTGATTGCCTTCACCCGCATCCCGCCCTTTATTGCAACACTCGGCATGATGGTGTCGGCGCGCGGTGTTGCCAAATGGTACACGAAGGGCCAGCCAATATCCGGGCTCACGGATCAGTTCAATTTTATCGGCAGTGGCGTCGTACCGGTCATCGTCTTCCTCGTTATGGCTGTGGTCTTCCACATTGCGCTTCGTTACACGCGTTACGGCAAGTTCACCTATGCGATTGGCGCGAATGCTCAGGCGGCAAGGGTTTCCGGGATCAATGTCGAAGCTCATCTCGTAAAAGTCTATGCAATTGCAGGGCTTCTTGCAGGCTTGGCCGGAATTGTGACCGCTGCGCGAGCACAGACGGCTCAATCCGGCATGGGTGTAATGTATGAACTTGATGCCATTGCAGCCGCTGTTATCGGAGGAACATCGCTCTCAGGCGGCGTGGGCCGCATTACTGGCACTGTGATTGGCACAATCATTCTCGGTGTGATGACTTCCGGTTTCACATTTCTGCGCGTCGACGCGTATTATCAGGAGATCATCAAGGGCGGTATTATCGTTGCTGCTGTTGTGGCTGACGTCTATCGGCGCAGGAAGAGAGCTTAAGGCAATGGCGAGGTGCCATTGATGACGGCTGCAGAATGCACCCATTCTACCACATCAAAACAAGCGGTAGACGACCACCTCGCGCCAAACTATTTGGGTTTGGCGTCGCTTGCTTTGGCATTCTCGTTATCCCTTATTGGCTCAAAAGCCATACTTCATAAAGAGCCTCTCTTCGGGGGTGGACCAATTGAACTGAAAACCGATCTTGAGACCGCAGGGGCAAAGTTTTTCCGCTTTGCATGTAATGCAATTTTTATTGCATTTTTTCATTGACGCATAATTAATTGCATAATACGGTTGCTGAAGGTCCTTGCGATGTTTTC
The DNA here is from genome assembly GCF_055378485.1 of Phyllobacterium sp. T2-21. Lineage (NCBI taxonomy): Bacteria > Pseudomonadati > Pseudomonadota > Alphaproteobacteria > Hyphomicrobiales > Phyllobacteriaceae > Phyllobacterium > Phyllobacterium sp. T2-21. The sequence continues at coordinate 488,790 of NZ_AP027916.1, forward strand.
AGTTCGGATCCACGGCATTGAGGAGTGGCCGCAAGCAATTAAAAATAAAGGGTAATCGAGAGCGTCCTTGTTAAAGGCAGTTCTGTCGGCACCGAGATTTTTGTTCACAACGACGTTCGCCTGAGAATTCGAAAGATGACTTCGAAAGTGGGGACGGCGGGACCGCTGGTGTCTTCGCTGTCTCACTTGACCGCATTGTCTAGAGATTGGTCTGCATCGTTATGGTGTGAACAGCAGTCGTTCGGTTTGCACCGAAGTATCAAGGGAGGAATAAATGGCTAATGTTCCCGCAAATGGGTCACGGCTTCTCGAGGCAAGGGGCATATCAAAATATTTTGGAGCTATAACAGCGCTTCACGATGTTAATTTTCACATAGGGGAAGGAGAGGTGCTCGGTGTCGTTGGCGACAATGGAGCTGGCAAGTCAACTTTGATGAAAATACTCTCGGGGCTCTATGTGCCGAGCGAAGGCGAACTCATTTACCAAGGTTACCCGGTTAAATTCACGAGTCCACGTGACGCCCGGAACCTGGGCATAGAGATGGTATATCAAGATTTCGCTCTCGCCGGGAACCTTCCCATCTACGAAAACATTTATCTTGGCCGCGAGCCTGGCCTCAAGTTTGGGTCGCTCACCATCGTGGACCACGCCAAAGCGCGGGAGATGGCAGCCGCGCATCTCGATAAGCTGAAAATCCATGTAAAATCGATTGACCAGAACACCGAAAATTTAAGCGGCGGCCAGCGACAGGCGGTCGCCATAGCTCGCGCAACGGCATTCGATGCGAAACTTGTGATCATGGACGAGCCCACTGCGGCGTTGGCGATAAAAGAGGTCGGAAAGGTACTTGATCTCATACGGTCGCTCAAAGAGCACGGCGTAGCGGTCATCATCATTTCCCATCGCATGGACGACATTTTCTACTGCTGCGATCGCGTCATTGCACTCTTTCAAGGCACGAATTTTGCCGAAGCCCCCCTCGGTGAAACCACCCGCAACGAAGTAATCGGTTGGATCATGGGGACCAAAGGTCACCATGATCAGCTAGCTCACGACAGAGTGCAGTGAAATGATCTACAGCCCGAAACTCGCTTCTTTCATGGAAACCTACGGGATCGTGTTCGTCGTCATCGCCATGATGATCGGACTTGCGACGATAAAACCGGACGTGTTTCTCACTTCCCAGAACTTAACGAATATTCTTAAGCAGAACGCATCGCTGGCGCTGCTCGCTCTCGGGATGCTCGTCGTCATCGTCACGGCCGGCATTGACCTTTCCGTGGGCTCCACGATGGGCCTGTCAATGGTGTGCATTGCTATCGCCAGTAAGGCAGGAATCGCTTGGCCGCTATGCCTTCTTATCGGACCGGCAATAGGCTTGACGGTCGGATGGATAAACGGGGTAGGGTTGACGTGGCTCAAACTGCCGCATCCGTTTATCATGACCCTCGGCACGCTCAACATTGCGCGGGGCCTAACCTATCTCGTCACTGCTGGGGCACCGGTTTCCGGACTTCAACCCGAAGTGCGCTATCTCGGCGTCAAGTATTTCGATTTTGGCATTTTCGCGCCGCCTGCTGGCTTGCCAGCCAGCCTTGTTATTGTCGCTGTATGCGCTATTGGCCTCTGGTATTTTCTGGCACGTACAAATGTCGGGAGGCACATCTACGCTATCGGAGGAAATCAACACGCTGCCCGTGTGTCCGGCATCAATGTCGATCGGATTCTGGTGCTGGTCTACATGATCTGCGGCTTTTTTGCCGGCCTTGCGGGCCTCTTGCTTGCCGGCCGAACCGACAGCGGGTTCCCCAATGCGGGCATTGGTATTGAGCTGGATGCGATAGCGGCTGTCATTATCGGAGGCGCATCATTTTTTGGCGGACGAGGGACAGTCCTCGGCGTATTGGCCGGCGTCCTGATCATGGGACTTCTGCGCAATGGACTTAACATCAACAATGTCAGCGCGTTTTGGCAGATGATCCTAATCGGGTTCGTCATCATTTTTGCCGTTTACATCGATGTCCTAAGGCGCCGTGCCGGAGTCCGCAGTTGATCGTGGACGTTTTTGAACACGAAACAGCCCGTTCCGTCTCCTGACGGGCGCTTGTATTCAGGGGACGCTATGGTCGGGAGGACCTATCAAATGAAGAAAATGTTGCTCGCGGGAATTTGTGTATTCGCGTTGGCCGGAACCGCACATGCAGACAAGTTCGTCCTCAGCATGAAAGGCCCCGGTGCGGGAAACCCCTATTGGGCTGCGGTTGAGGAGGGCGCCAAGGCCAAGGGCAAGGAGTTGGGCGTCGATGTAATTGTCGTTGCGCCGCCTGCTGAAACCGACGTGCAGTCGCAAATCAACCAGCTGGAAGATTTGATCGCTCAAAAAGTCGACGGTATCGCCCTTGCGCCGACCGATCCGAATTCCCTCGCAGAGGTCATAGAGTCGGCAAAGACTGCCGGCATCAAGACGGTGTTTGTCGACGGTGCCGGTACCAACGAAGGGGTCCCGTTCATCGGGACCAATAACTTGGAAGGCGGCAAACTTGCAGGCGAATATATGTGCAAGAACCTTCCAAAGGGTTCGGAGGTGGCGATTCTTCAAGGAATTATGAGCACGACCAATGGAGTGGACCGCGCGGGTGGATCCAAAGCCGCGTTCGAAGCTTGCGGGTTAAAGATTGTAGCCCAGCAGACGGCGGAATGGGATAGGGCAAAGGGTCTTTCGGTGACCGAAAGTATCTTAGCTGGTAACCCCAACATCAAAGGCATTTTTGGATCCAATGACAACATGGCGCTCGGCGCTGTCGAAGCCTTGAAGGCCGCGGCAAAACTAAAGGACGTCATGGTTGTCGGCTACGATGCCAATCCCGATGCGGCAACGTCTATTCTTGCGGGCGAGATGACGGCATCCATCGCGCAAGCGCCCAAGAAAATCGGTGGTCTGGGGATCCAAACGCTTATTGATCTCAAGGCCGGCAAGCAAGTGCCTTTGGTGATTGATACCGGCACGGTGCTCGTCACCAAGGACAATGCCGACCAATATAAATGAGGTTGATCCGGGGCACGCCGGAGGGTGTGCCCCAATCTGCTACAGCAACCTGATTGAGAGTGAGCAAACATATGAGCGATACGGTTCAAGGTCAGGCCTTCCCCCTACCTTCCAGACGCTTGCGTTTGGGGTTTGTCGGCGGCGGCCAAGGGGCTCTAATCGGGCAGGTTCATGCGAACGGGGCGCGGTTGTCGAACCGCTGGGAAATTGTTGCCGGAGCGCTTTCATCTGAGCCGGAGCGAGCCTTGCGGTCCGGCAGGGCGTGGATGTTATCCAAGGACCGCATCTACACCGACTACAGAGACATGGCGGTAAAGGAGGCGCGACGGGAGGACGGCATAGATGCCGTCGTCATAGCCACTCCCAACCATCTGCACCATGATGTCGCACTTGCTTTCATGGATGGCGGAATCGACATTATTTGCGACAAGCCCCTCACCACCAATCTCGCAGAAGCCCTCAATCTTGTTCGGCGACAACAGCAAACCGGATTGGTCTTCGGAGTGACATATGCCTATGCCTCACACGTGATGGTTCGGCAATTCCGGGAGATGGTCCGCGCAGGCGAGATTGGGGAGATCAAACAAGTCCACGTCGAGTATTTTCAGGAATGGGCTGTTTCACTGACGGACGAGGGTAGTGACGGTGTGCCATGGCGATTGAATCCAGACAAGGTCGGTCCTACCTTCACCGTGGGCGACATCGGCACGCACGCCGCGCACTTGGCCGCATTTGTGACGGACAAAGACTTGGAAAGCGTACGCGCTGACTTCCATGTGTCTGGTAAGCCGAAGAAGCTCGAGGACACCGCGTTCATGCACGTACGATTTGAAGGTGGCATCCCCGGAACGTTGATGGTTTCTCAGGCAGCTGCCGGCACGCACTGTGGACTACGCCTGCGGGTGTTCGGTACATTGGGTGGTATGGAATGGCAGCAGGAAAACCCCGAGTATCTTAATTTCACCCGCATCGACGAGCCAACTCAAGTGATCAGCCGGGGTTATGGCGGCGGCATGAAACCCGCCGCGGTGCGGTTCGTGCGCATGCCGAGAGGGCACCCTGAGGCGCTCACCGATGCCTGGGCCAATCTTTATACCGAAATTGCCGTAGCGGTGGATGCCCGCAGATTGGGCGTCCAGCTAAACCCGGATCTTTTGGCCTATCCCACGGCACTCGATGGCGCGAAGGGAGTGAGGTTCATTGAAGCAGCGTTCGAATCGAGTCAGTGCGATCAATGGCGCAGTTGCAAGCTCGTTGTTTGACCCCAGCCACCAATCGGAAAGCAAGGGAAAAAATGTCGGAACATCATCCATTGATACTTATTGCCGATCCGGAGCCGCGAACCGTGGCGATGATCTTCGAACCTGCAGTAATGGAGAAGCTGCGTAGTTTGGGGCGCGTCAGGATCCATGCCGACGGCCAGCGGCTTGGCGACACTGAGCTTGCCACTGATCTGGCGGAGGCCACAATTGTCATAGGCCAGATCGACCTGCCATCTGACCGCCTCTCAAAAATGCCTAAATTGAAGGCGGTCTTCAATGTGGAAGGCAATTTTTTTCCTAATGTAGATTACGGCTATTGTCTGGAGCGCGGCATCCACGTGTTAAACGTTAGCCCGGTGTATGCGACGGCTGTTGCAGAAACGGCCTTTGGAATGGCTATGGACTTGGCAAGGCAGATTACGTCGACGCACGAAATGTTTCGCACGGCTTCGGAATCTTGGGGTCTGGCAAGTAACAAAGACAGCTTTCTGCTCACCGGGTCCAACGTAGGCATCGTCGGGCTCGGCGATCTCGGCACTGCCTTGCGGCGTATGCTTGTGCCGTTCCGATGCAAAGTACGAGCGTATGATCCTTGGCTTTCGGAGCGGGTAATTATGGAGAGGGACTGTGTGCCGTCCACGCTTGACGAGGTTCTCTCGCGCTCTCGGATTGTCTTTCTTTTTGCTGGATCGACGGTCGAAAACCAAGGCTTCATCGGGGCCAAAGAACTGGAAAGAATGCAGCGTGGTTCCATTCTCCTGTTGATGAGCAGGGCGGGGATTATCGATTTTTCGGCATTGGAGGACGCTATCGGCGAAGGACGCATCCGTGCAGGCATTGACGTTTTTCCCGTTGAACCGCTGCCGTCGGATGCACCGATCAGGAAAATGAACGGCGTCATTCTTTCGAGCCACCGAAGCGGAGGTATGGCCGAGAGCTTCTTCGACATTGGTCGCTTGGTCGTTGCAGACACTGAGTTGGTGCTGCGCGGTCTTCCGCCTCAGGTCTGCAGACGTGCAGAACGGGAGACTGTATTGAAGCTTCGCAGCCGTCCTGTTTCCGGATCTTAGCCGGGTTCACTCCAACTCACGAGTCAATCGCAGTGCGATCAAATGATCGTTATCTCACGACTTTCCAGTTTGCACACATCTGACATTTTCCACAGTTCGCCTAACGTTCAATAGGATTTAGCGGCGATCTTTTTGTGTCCCCATTTGAGGAGCCGACTGTGCGAAAGGAGGGGTCAGTAAATCGAGCGCATTTGTTTGATCCAGAACAATGTCGCGATCGTTTGCAGCGATATTCTCTGTACGGCGATTTCATAATCAGCGCGGCAGACCCTTAAGGGAGCGTGGCATTGGGCCGGATGGAGATGGGCCATGGTTCATGAGTGCAATGAACCTCGGCCGGCAAGCAATCTTCAAACTCTTTGGGCTCGCCTCAAGGAGCATCCCTTATCACGCGTCGGTCCAGGGCTTATTACAGGTGTTGCCGACGACGATCCCAGCGGTATCGCTACCTACTCACAGGCAGGGGCGCAATTTGGTCTGAACATGCTTTGGACCATGCCGGTCGCCTTCCCGTTGATGGCGGCAGTTCAGTCCATGTGCGCCCGCATCGGCCGTGTGACCGGAAAGGGTCTTGCGGCCAACATCAAGTCAGCTTTTCCGCCCATTGTTCTTCAAGGCGTTGTATTCTTACTGCTGATCGCCAACATTCTTAACATTGCCGCCGATGTTGCAGCCATGGGCGAAGTCGCTGAACTCGTCAGCGGCGTCGATCGTCATCTAATGACAGCTTTCTTCGTCATTGGGACTTTGTTGCTTCAGGTCTTCATTCCCTACCACCGTTATGTCTCGTTTCTGAAGTGGCTGACGCTCTCGCTTTTGGCCTATGCCGCCGTGTTGTTCACGGTCCATGTTCCATGGAGCCAAGTGGCCTTTCGTACAATTTGGCCAACGCTGACTTGGAATGCCAGTGCCGCGGCCATGGTCGTTGGTGTTTTCGGCACAACCATCAGTCCCTATCTCTTCTTCTGGCAGGCCTCTGAGGAGGTTGAGGATATGCAGGCAAGGCATGGACATGCGTTGCTCACTTCCGATACACCTGCCGCAATGACGGAGCTCAACCGGATCCGGTGGGACACCTGGAGCGGCATGCTGTACTCCGATATCACGGCTTACTTCATTATTCTGGCGACTGCCGTGACACTGAACGTGGCAGGCGTAACCAATATCGAGACTGCCGCGCAAGCAGCCAGCGCATTGAAGCCGCTGGCGGGAAACTTCGCCTATCTTCTCTTTGCACTCGGCATCCTGGGTGTCGGTTTGATCGGCGTACCGGTTCTGGCGGGCTCGGCGGCCTATGCTCTTTCCGAGGCGATGGGCTGGAAATCCGGATTGGAACTGAAGGCACAGGACGCCCGCGGATTTTACGGGGTGATCGCCATTAGTGTGCTCGCAGGGCTCATCATTCAATATTCACCGATAAGCCCTATGAAAGCATTGCTCTGGAGTGCCGTAATCAACGGCGTTGTGGCCGTCCCGCTTATGGTGGTCATCATTCTGCTTGTTTCAAAGAAGTCCGTCATGGGCTCTTACACCGCCAGCCGCTCGCTCCTTGTTCTCGGTTGGATCGCCACCCTGATCATGGGGGCCGCAGCCGTATTTATGTTCATACCGAACTAGTGATATCGATTGCCATTGTTTCAAGGCCGGAGAATTGATCAAGATCAATGCCTTGAGCGGGGCAAAAGACAACGATGTGGCTCGAACATTACCTCTCCCAACAGCCCTCCACACAGATTGGGCACACCCGTGGGTGGAGGTTCATTCAGGAGCAAGAAAATGAGTACAGATCCATGGACCCGCGATTTGACGACGCGTACTGGATTCACATTCCACGTACGCCCTGCGCAACCAGATGATGAAGCCGCCTTGGCACAGTTTTTCACTCATGTGACACCGGAGGATCTGCGATTCCGGTTCTTGTCAAGCATACGGGAAGTCGGGCATGACCGCCTCGTCGCCTTGGCTCAGGTCGATCATCTTCGAACAGAGAATTTTTTGGCTTTTTCTCACAAGGGAGGCCCGATCATAGCCACTGCAATGTTGGCCTGCAACGACGCTCTCGATAAGGCAGAGGTCGCAATCTCCGTGCGTGCGGAGAATAAGGGTAACGGAGTGAGCTGGGAGTTGCTTGGTCATATTTCCCGGTATGCCGAGGCCAAAGGCATCAAGAGCCTTGAATCGATTGAGAACCGCGAAAATCATGCGGCAATCGAACTTGAGCGCGAGTTCGGCTTCGTTGCTGAAGCCTATCCTGACGATCCTTCTCTGATCATTGTCCGCAAGCAACTGAACCAGCATTGACACAATCGCCGGTGAAGGTTTGCCGCGCCGAAGTCACGGTACTTTTCCCGCTTCAGGGCACCATTCTTCGTGGCGTACCACGCGGTAAGAAACTGGATACCAGCCAGAGTAGACGCCTCGGATGCGAAGTTCGCCCCGCGGCTGCAAGGATTGATCCAGCGCAATGTCATAAAAGTGCGTGCGCTTTAGGTGTTGAATCCGGAAATCGGGCCCTGTGAGACCCGCAAGGCCCAAGCATTGATCAGGCAGGGGCTTTAGCAAGGGCACCAGGAGCTGATGCAGATAGTTTCGTCAAAGGCAGTACCCTTTGGATACCCGGAATCGAGATGGAAGGAACGGCTATGAACATTGCTCCCGCACGCTTGTCCGCGGATGAGTTGGTAAACATCGATTTATACTGGCGCGCTGCGAACTATCTGACCGTGGGACAGATTTATCTGCTTGATAATCCGCTCCTGCGAAAGCCGCTGAAGATCGAGCATGTGAAGCCGCGGCTATTGGGCCATTGGGGAACCTCGCCGGGATTGAGTTTCATCTATGCCCATCTCAATCGCATTATCCGGACGATGGACGCCAACGTCATTTACGTGTGCGGCCCCGGGCACGGCGGCCCGGCCATGGTGGCAAACACCTATCTGGAGGGCAGTTACAGCGCCCGGTATCCCGACATTGGCCGAAACGAAGAGGGCATGCGAAAGCTCTTTCGGCAGTTCTCGTTTCCCGGCGGAATACCGAGCCATGCTGCGCCGGACGTTCCTGGATCCATTCACGAAGGCGGAGAACTTGGATACTCCCTTTCCCACGCCTTTGGCGCTGCCTTTGACAATCCTGATCTGGTTGTCGCCTGCGTTGTCGGTGACGGTGAAGCGGAAACTGGTCCGCTTGCAGCGGCGTGGCACTCAAACAAATTTCTCAATCCGCAACGTGATGGCGCGGTGCTGCCCATCCTGCATCTCAACGGTTACAAGATTGCCAACCCGACCATTCTTGCCCGCATTCCGCAGGAGGAGCTTCGTTCGCTCTTTGTCGGCTATGGGTATGAACCGATTTTTGTCGAGGGCGATAATCCCGCATCGATGCATCAGCTCATGGCAAATGCCATGGATGAAGCCATGCAGCAAATCAGATCCATTCAGGAGAATGCGCGTCAAGACTACGATGCTTACGCAACACGTCCGAACTGGCCGATGATCATCTTGCGCAGCCCCAAAGGCTGGACAGGACCAAAGGAAGTCGACGGTCTGAAAACCGAGGGATTCTGGCGATCGCATCAGGTGCCGCTATCGGGGTTGGCGGACAATCCCAAGCACCTGAAGATTCTCGAGGAGTGGATGCACAGCTATCGGCCGGAGGAGCTTTTTGATGCAGAAGGCGCACCTGTATCCGATATTACCGCAACAACGCCGCTTGGCGCGCGCAGGATGGGATGTAATGCGCATGCAAACGGCGGATTGCTGCGAACAATGCTCAAGATGCCCGATCTTGCGCACCATGCCGTTGATGTTTCGCAACCTGGTACCGTCAAGGCCGAATCCACAAAAGTCATGGGGGCGTTTCTGCGCGACGTGATGACGGCAAATATTGACACCCGAAATTTCCGGATCATGGGTCCGGATGAAACCGCTTCAAATAGACTGCAAAACGTGTTCGAGGTGACGGATCGCGCCTGGATGGCGTCGATACTGCCTGAAGACACCAGTCTTGGCCGTAACGGACGGGTCATGGAAATCTTGTCCGAACATACCTGTCAGGGCTGGCTCGAAGGCTACCTTTTGACCGGCAGGCACGGGTTCTTCTCCTGTTACGAAGCCTTCGTTCACATCGTGGATTCCATGTTCAACCAGCATGCGAAATGGTTGGATACGAGCCGGGACATTCCCTGGCGGCAGCCCATCGCATCTTTGAACTACCTTTTGACCAGTCACGTCTGGCATCAGGATCACAACGGGTTCAGCCATCAGGATCCCGGGTTCATTGATGTAGCTCTGAACAAGAAAGCCGATGTCGTACGGGTTTATTTGCCGCCGGATGCCAACACGCTCTTGTGCACGACGGACCACGTGCTGCGCACGTGGGATCGCATCAATATAATCGTGGCTGGAAAGCCGCCGCTCTGGCAGTGGCTCACGCTTGAACAGGCCAAGATTCATTGCCGGGAAGGGCTTGGCGTCTGGCACTGGGCGTCAACGGAAAATGGCGGCGAACCCGACGTCGTCATGGCATGTGCAGGCGATGTGCCGACGCTCGAAACATTGGCGGCTGTCAGTATTTTGAAGGAGCATTTGCCGCAGCTCAATGTCAGGGTGGTCAATGTCGTCGATCTGATGGCATTGCAGCCCAAGGAACGCCATCCGCACGGCCTTTCCGACGCTGCGTTTGACGCTGTATTCACAGACAGTAAACCCGTCATTTTTGCCTATCACGGTTACCCCTGGACGATTCATCGGCTGACCTATCGGCGAACCAATCATGACAACTTTCACGTCCGCGGCTACAATGAGGAGGGGACGACGACAACCGCCTTTGACATGACGGTTCTTAACGAACTGGATCGGTATCACCTTGTTCTGAGTGTGCTCGACAAGGTTCGCGCAGCGCGTTCATCGGGAGCAAAACTGGCTGAATTGATGAAAGCCAAACTGCTCGAGCACCATGACTATATCCGGGTGCACGGAGAAGACATGCCGGAGATCCTCAATTGGAAGTGGGGTTCGCGCTTGCAAAGCGAAGCGGTTTGATGCCGGGCTCGATACTTGTCCTCAATGCGGGTTCATCCAGTTTGAAGTTTGCCATCTTTGAACTGCAGGATGATTTACCCGTGCGCGTTCGCGGCAGTGTCGCGTCGCTGGATTCCAGGCCAAAGATGAAATTGTCTGAAAGTGTGGGCGCGAACAGCATTGAAGTTCCGGTCGTTGGCGATGCCATCGATATCAAAGAGGCGATGAGTCTGGTGCTGGAACAACTGTCCGACCGCGGTTATTTGCGTTCTGTGGGGGCGGTTGGCCACAGGATTGTTCATGGCGGTGGCGTGTTCGAAGGCGCGACAGTGCTTGATGATACTGTTGTCGAACGCTTGCGCCAGTTTATCCCGCTTGCGCCCATGCATCAGCCGCGCAATCTCGAGCTTATAGCGGCGGCCATGAAAGCGCTCCCCCAAGCGCAGCAATATGGCTGCTTTGACACCGCTTTCCATCATAGCAGGCCACGCATTGGCAAGCTCTATGGTCTTCCTCTCGACCTCGCAGAGCAAGGCATTGTTTCCTATGGTTTTCATGGAATATCCTACGGCTTCATAGCAAGGCGTCTGCGCGAAAAATATGGCAGCGACGCGGGAGGGCGTTCAATCGTTGCGCATTTGGGCAGCGGCGCGAGTTTGTGCGCAATGCATAGGGGCGTAAGCGCGGCGACCACCATGGGTTTTTCGGCCCTTGATGGCCTGATAATGGGCACACGGTGCGGCTCCCTTGATCCGGGCGTGGTGCTGCATATGCTGCAGGAGAAGCGTATGCCCACTGAGGAGATCGTTGAACTTCTGTACAATAGATCAGGTCTGTTGGGCCTTTCCGGCATATCGGGTGATATGCAGGTCTTGCTCGCCTCCAAGGAGCCGTCGGCCAGGGAGGCCGTTGATCTTTTTGTGTACAGTGCCAGTCAGCAGATCGCATGCATGGCCGCATCGCTCGCCGGCTTCGATACCCTGGTTTTTTGTGCTGGTATAGGAGAGCATTCTTCCTTGATCCGCGAGAAGATCGGTGCAGCGACCGGATGGCTTGGCGTTAAGATAGACCAGGAGCGCAACCGGAGAGGAGAGGGAGACATTACTGCGCGCGGCTCGACTGTGAAGGTTCTTGTGATGTCAACCGATGAAGAATATGCCGTTGCCCGGGAAGTCCTGTCGTTCCTCACCTCCGCGTAACTCACCCGCTTGCCCAACGCATTGATTGTAATCAATGCGTTGGGCAAGCGGGAATGGCATTGTTGTCTCGACAGGGAGAATAATTGCGTCTCCTTGATACCGAGAGGAACGGATATGAACGACATCGCCTTGCGCCAAAACATCATCGACGAATTGGACTACGAACCCAGCATCAATGCAGCCAGCATTGGCGTGGCCGTGGAGAACGGCATTGTAACTTTAACCGGGCATGTACCGACCTATTGCGAAAAGAATTCGGTGGCGGACGCTGTTTGCAGGGTGAAGGGCGTTCGAGGGATTGCTCAGGAAATCGAAGTGAGGCCCTTGGGCAGCCATCGCACGGCCGACGATGAAATTGCGAAAAGAGCGCTCAATGTCATCAGCTGGAACACCGTAATCCCCAACGAGTCAGTGCAGGTGCGCGTTCAGGATGGTCGCGTAACGCTCACCGGAAAAGTGGAATGGCATTATCAGAAGATCGCCGCAATGGAAGCGATACGCGGGCTTGCCGGCGTATTCGATGTGGTCAACTATATCGAAGTCAAACCGCATGTGTCCGCATTCGATGTGAAGCGGCGTATTGAGGATGCACTGCGCCGCATTGCGCAAGTGGATGCTGAATCTATCAAGGTCGACGTGAATGACGCCGGCATGGTGACGTTGCAGGGAAAGGTCAATGCCTGGTTTGCGCGCATCGCAGCGGAAAGGGCAGCCTGGTCCGCTCCGGGTGTCAAGAAGGTCGACGACAGGATAACAGTTGGATGAGGCGTCTTGGATGGCTGATCCAGCGGCATCACGACTGCCGGTGGGCACCGGGCCGATCTCAATTTGCACCTGACCGATCGTGCTCGGTGGCATTCAAAGCATTGCGCAGCCGACGGATGATGAGAGATCTGCCGCGTTCGTCAGCTTCATTGCCAACCGCGTCGCTCACGTCAAGCAATAGCTTTGTCAGATCATTGTGCCAATCGAGACGGGCAACCTTGCCAGGTTGCAAGCGGCGCGGATGTTCGCTGTCGATCAATCTGGCTTCTGGTTGCCCAAGCTCATAAACATCGTCCAATTGCGGCAACACGACATGGGGAGCGTTGTGCAGTTTTCCAAGGCGGTCTTTCAGGGCGTGAAGGCTGCTTTCCTCCCCATGAACCAGGAATATGTTCTGCCAAACAGGAAATCGTCCTTGAATCCACTCGCAGAGTTCGGTGGCATCGGCATGCCCGGAATAGAGGTCAAGCTGACGTATTCTGGCCTTAACCTGCACCTCCTCGCCCTGGATGCGGACGCTTGGCTCCTGATCGAGGAGAATTCGGCCGAGCGAGCCTTGTGCCTGATAGCCGGTCAAGAGAATTGTCGCATTCTTCCGCCATAGATTGTTTTTCAGATGGTGGCGAATCCGGCCGGCATCGCACATGCCGCTGGCAGCGATGACGATGAAAAAACCCGAAATTCGGTTGATCGATTTGCTTTGTTCCACTGTTTCGGTGAAACGGATATGACCGTCATTAAGCGCTTCGCACAGGACATCGCCGCGTTCGATTTCTGCGGCATGCCGTTCGAATATTTCACTGGCGCGTGTCGCAAGCGGCGAATCCACGAAGATATTTGTTTGCGGAATATCTCCCGCTTTCATGAGCAGGAAAAGGTCCACCAATAGTTCCTGGGTGCGTTCGACAGCAAAGGACGGGATGATAAGGGGCCCATTCGCCCTTACAGCCATCTGTACTTCGTCCAGTAAAATGGCCCGTCGTTGATCCGATGAAACTTCGCCACGTTCGCGGTCGCCATAGGTGGACTCACAGACAAGGTAGTCGATATCGCGGGGCCCTTCGGCCGAGGTCTGCAACAGCTTATGAGCAGGGCCGACATCTCCGGAAAACATCAAATGTATCGGATTATTTTCAACATCCTGCGCTATTTCAAGTTCGATGGAGGCGGATCCCAACAGATGCCCGGCATTCCAATAGCGCGCCCTTATGCCAGGCACGATGTTGATCCAGCTCCTGTACTCAACTGATCGAAACAAGGTCATGCACGCTGCAGCGTCGGCCTGTGTGTAAATCGGATCAACGGTTGGACGCCCGCGTTGCGTATTGCGGCGGTTTAATTGCTCCACTTCAGTTTCCTGAATATGCGCCGAATCCGGCAGCATGACAGAGCAAAGGTCGATTGTGGCTTTGGTTGCAAAAATCCGACTATTGAAACCGTTGCCAGCAAGCTTGGGCAAAAGCCCACTGTGATCAATGTGCGCGTGTGTCAGAAGAACCGCGTCGATCCTTGCTGGGTCGAAAGGGAATGGCTTGTAGTTCAGCTCCCGTTCGGATTTCGGACCCTGGAATAAACCGCAATCAACAAGAATGCGCGCTGATCTCGTTTCTATCTCGAAACAGGATCCCGTGACCGAATGAGCAGCACCGTGAAAATGCAGGCGCGGAAATGACATCGTGTATTGTTTCTCCAGGCGCAAGAGATGAGTTATTGGTTCGCGGCGCGAAAGCCGCCAGCGTTCACCGTGCCTGCGACAAAGGTCAAAATACAGGCGAGTTGAAACTCCATATCCTCGCTTCGAGCCTGTGCCATCAATCGCCGCAAAAAGGGAAGCATGATCATAACGTCTTTCTTGCCATTAATCTTGGGTCAATCACGCATGGCCTCAAGAGCATTCCATTTCAGGATTTCCGCCGTGCGCAGTGAAGGCAGGGCAATGATCCCTTTTTCTTTCAGCTTGGAGAAAACCCGCGACACGGTTTCGATGGTCAGGCCGAGGTAATCACCAATATCCATGCGCGACATCGGTAGATCAATCTGATCGAGCCCACCCTGACGGCGGGCAATATCAACGAGAAAGGCAGCAACACGCTCTGCCGCAGTCTGGCGGCCAAGGACCAGCAGATGTTCCTGGGCTCGGGTCAGCCCGCGTAATGTCATTGGCAGAAGTATATGGGAGGCGTCGTTCAACTGCGACGCGCGGAAACCGCGGATACTGGTGCCGATGATTGCTTCTGCAAAGAAGTGGTGGATTGTATCGCCCTCAAAGCCAAAGACTTCACCTGGCATATAAAACGCGCTGATTTGTCTGCGCCCGTCCGATAACAGACGGTAAACACGAACGGCTCCGAACTCCACTTGATAGAGCTGGGTAGCGGCTTCACCTTGAGCGTAAATCTCGCATCCGGGCGCGTAGAAGCTTGTATGCTGGGGACACCTGGCACCGAAGGGCAGCGGAACACCCATTGTTGCGGCCTGCGTGTCTACAGCCATTTGCGGTGTTGCGAAAGCGAACATGATGATCTCCCAATTCCCTGATGATTGGAGCATCCTGCAAATGGCCGCCTGGCGTAATTCGGTTATGTACCTACGGGTTTTCCCGTAGAGGCTGTGCTAATTGTCTGCCTCACCACCGATGAGCTTGCGGATTTCGGTGATCAGCGCGTTGCCAAAGACTGGTTTTATCAAAAAACGGACATAGTCGACTTCGGGAAAAGGGTGCGCACGGTCAACGAGTAGAATGATGGGAATTGGTCCATTTTGAAGGGTGTTCCATGATGTCGAGCCCTTCTTGAGCGCTGTTTCATCGATCACCGCGCATGCGCTTGCCGCGGTTTGGAGTGTTGCGGATGCTGCTTCCAGAGTTGAATAGGACGCGATCTTAAAACCTTCGACTTCCAGCGCGAATTCGAGGGACTGTCGAAATCCACGATCGGGAGCGATGATCAATATCTGGTTCAAATTGGTCAAGGAACTCCCTCACAACACGATCTCTGATCGATTGCCGGAAAATCGGCGTCAATGAGCCTAGTGTTTCGGGAAAATACCGGCATTGCGCTAAATCAAATCAACGAAAAGTGGGGCGCGTCATTCACTCTTCGCTGCCGAATTTTACACTGAGCGCCATTCTGACCAGCTCCGGCAAGCTTTTGGCCTGCATTTTTGTCATCACATTGGCTCTGTGGACCTCAACGGTGCGCGGCGAAATCTTGAGGTCATAAGCAATCGTCTTGTTCGCAAGCCCCTGCACGACACCCGCCATGATCTGATGTTCACGTTCTGTCAATTGCGCGAGCCGCGCATGAATGGCGTCATTATCCTCGAGAGCAGGGACTTGGCTTATCCGCGCCGCGGCACGTTCGATCGCATCAAGAAGGGTTTGATCGTCAAATGGCTTTTCGATAAAATCTAGTGCGCCGGCCTTCATGGCTTCCACGGCCATTGGCACGTCACCATGCCCGGTGATCACGATCGACGGAATGTCGATGGCTGCGGTCTGAAGCTTGCGCAACAGTTCAACGCCGCTCATATCCGGCATCCGCAGGTCCGTTACCAGGCAGGCATTGCGGATTGAAGGCGCCAAAGTGAGAAAGACCGTGGCAGAGTCATGCAAACGGACAGCGTGCCCGGATACTGTCAAGAGGAATGCAAGGGATTGTCTGACCGCCTCCTCGTCATCCACGATGTGCACGATATAGTCACTGTTTGCCATTCAGGGTCTCGCCTTCAAGTGCTGGAAGTGTGAACCGGAATGTAGCACCGCCATTCTCGTTTCGCCGCACAGAAATCTCACCTCCATGGGATTCAACGATCCGTTTTGAGATTGAAAGGCCGATGCCCATACCGCCAGGCTTCGTTGTCACAAATGGCTTGAACAACTGAGCGGCTATTTCATCCGAAATGCCTTGTCCTGTATCGGCAACTTCGATGGCAACCATGCCGTTTCCAGTTGTAGACGTACTCACAACCAGCTCACGAACGGGACTATCACGCATCGCCTCCATGGCATTGCGCATAAGATTGATCAGAACCTGCTGAATCTGAACTTTATCCGCCACGACAAGCTTGCCATTGGCTCCAAATTCGAATTCTGATCGCATTCCACGTTCGCGGGACCCGACGAGGGCCAAGGCTCCTGCTTCTTCAACGAGCCCGCGAATGTTTTCGGGGGTCTTCTCGGTTTCACCTCGCGTGACGAATTCGCGAAGATGGCGGATTATCTGGCCGGCCCTGAGCGATTGCCGGGACATTTCCTCCAACGCGTCGCGCATCTTCGAAGCGACGGAATCGTCCATATCCCGCAAGAGGCGGGTACAGCCTTGCGCGTAATTTGCTATAACAGAAAGCGGCTGATTGAGCTCATGCGCCAAAGTCGAAGCCATTTCACCAAGTTCGTTGAGCCGCGCCATTCGAGCCAGCTCCCCCTGAATTTCCTCAAGCCTGGCCGCAGATTCTTCGCGTTCGGTCAAATCCCGGATGAACCCCGTAAAATAGCTCTGGCCTCCCGACTTGAATTCGCCGACAGCCAGTTTCATGGGGAAGGTGGATCCATCCTTTCTGCGGCCGACCACCACGCGGTCCACACCGATGATCCGCTTTTCGCCGGTTTCCATGTAGCGATTGATATAACCATCATGTTCATGGCGGTAAGGTTCCGGCATGAGTATCCGAACATTCTGACCGACGACTTCGGTTTCAGAATATCCGAACTGCCTGATGGCGGCGGCATTGAATGATGTGATTGTGCCGCTTTTCTCGATCACGACGGTTGCGTCCAGCACGGTATCCAGGATGGACCGCAGGTGCGCTTCGCGTGTATCAAGCTCGCTGAGTGTCTTGTCGGTGACACGTCGGGCACGGTGCAGTAGTCCGCCCATCCAGGCAATCGCCACGCCGATAATGATCAGAATGACAAACTCGATCGCATTTTCCGACGCGTTGAACTGCATTCCACCAATATAGAACGCACAGACCAACGATAAGCCGACGGCCGATAATCCGGGGCCAATACCCCCGGCAATTGACGTAATCAGGATGGCAGGAACAAACATTATGAAAATGGCGCGGTCCTGCAACAGCCCTTGCAGAGCCAGCCGGACGAAAAACGATCCGGCAACGGCCACGGCTGCAAGCACGTGGCCCCTTATTCCTTCAAATTGAGAGGAAAGGGCTGCTTGCAAGAGCCGGCCTTTAAAACCTGGGATATCGCGTGCGGGCATTTTGCTATCAGTCGCCATATGTGCGGAACGATATAGTATCCCGTCAGAGAGCAGCAAATTTGTTGATTTACAATAGCAATCACCACACGCGGATGAGGATGCCAGCCATTCAGCTCGACATAAGCCTGCAGGTGTCGTGCCTTTCCAACAGCGACCGTGTCACGCCGCCAAAGACGAATTCCCGCACCCGGCTATGCCCATAGGCTCCCGAGACGATGAGCTCGGCTTCAATTGATCCGGCAAAGGCGAGAAGTGCAGCGCTTTCGTCCCGATCATTGATGATTTCGCTACGAGCTCGGATGCCGTGACGCAGCAAAAGAGCCAAAACGTCTTGCAGGCTTTCGCGGACCAGAACGTCACCGGTGTGGTCAGCAGTGGCGACGATCACGTCTGTCGCTTGGCACAGCAATGGTATGGCGTCGACGACGGCTCGTCGTGCCTCGCGCGTATCTTTCCATGCAACAAGTGCCGTGTTGGAAAACAATCGCCGCGTGGTTTGTGCCGCTACCAGCACCGGCCGGCCGGCTTGCAACACGAGACTAGCTAGATTGGTTGACCTGTTGCCATTTGTAAAAATGGATTCTGAAACGGACGACGTTATGATCAGATCAGCAGCACGAGCGGTTTCGATCAAATAGTGCGTGGGATTGGCCACGTCTGCGCGCCATTCGTGGCTTGGCAGGGGGCCGCAGATGCGCTGAAATTCCCTATTCAGTTCTTTTAACCGGCGTTCGATATCCTCCCGCTCAAGCTGCATGACTTCGCCGGTCGCACCCATTCCATCCGGACTGGCGATCATCGGCATGATATCTGCGGCGGCGAATCCAATTAAGTGAGCATTGAACTTGTTTGACAGATCTACGGCCAGTTCGATCAACGAGGCTGCCTTCTCGTCGATGCTGAGATTCACAAGTATGGTTCTGTAGGTCATGATGGCTTCTCTACTGGGGTGATGTCGCCGCAAATGCGCCGTTGTTTCGGGAGATGTCATGGCGTTTCAACGAAAGCAACGCGGTAAGTGTGCATGACGCCCGCCCTCCGGATGGAGATATATTCGCCGGCAACAAAACGTTCTTCGCTCAAGCGGAAGACTGTCTCACCACCGGGCGAGCCATCCGCATAATCGAAGTACCATTGGCCACCCGGTTTGCGCCGTAATCGCCCGATCCGATCGTCTTGGCCTGTGCGAAAATGCCGTACCCGGCAGCCGCTTTGGTTTTCTTTCCATTCCTTGGCATTGATACGCCCCTCTTGGTCGAGCGGTAACAGAAGGTCATATCCCTCGTCATCATCCCCCGCCGGATGACCCTTCTCGCGGGCAAGGACGAGGCGTGCGTGACGGAAATTTGCGTTGATTTCGTTGGTTTCAGACATGGCAGATATTCCCTTGTTTCAAGTGAAGTCTACCGAGAGCAACTCCAGACGCTTTGATCCAGCGCAAGGAGCGGATTTGAAATCGCCTTTATCAAAGAGCGATACGCGTGAAGCCAAACAAGGAGCGTCGCCATGTCTTGCAAAACAGTCTTCTGTGTCATCGGAAGAGACGAATGCAACCAGGATTTGATCGCGGCCATCAATCTGTGCATTGAAGCAGAAGCCCATCTCAATGTGCTTATTGTTGGCGTTGCGCCAACGCCAATAGGCGGGTACGGCGTTTTGTCATCAAATGAGTGGATGTTGGAGCGGGAAGCCGAGCTCGCCTCGATCAAAACACGTCAAGAGAAAGTGAAGGCACTCATAAACGCTTACGGTCTTTCCGCCGATATCGATACTGAATATTCGCACAAGGATTGGCTTGACGACATGATCGGCAGGCGCGCGCGGTATTCTGACCTCATCGTCATTGGTCCCGATCTCATGCTGCAACCTCAGCTAAGAGAGCCCGCCGTCGAAGGCGCGCTCTTTCACTCCAGCCGGCCAACGCTTGTCGTGCCATCGGGAAGCAAGGCAACGATCCATCCGAAGAAAATTGTGCTGGCATGGGATGGAGGCATTGAGGCCGTACGCGCCACCCATGAAGCAATCGACATGCTTGTTGGCGCGGATGAGGTTCATCTCAGCACCGTGGGTCACATGTCCTTTGGACATGAGAAAAGGATTGGGCAGGACGGGGGCCTTGCCGTCTATCTGAAGCGTCGTGGCGTCAATCTGACGATTGATCAATTGCCGGCAGGGTACAAATCCATCGCCGAAATACTCAACGAACACGCAGCCACGCTTGGTGCGGATATGCTGGTGATGGGGGCTTATGGTCATTCGCGCCTGCATGAACGCGTGTTTGGTGGTGTAACCAGGTCAATGCTGGCAGCGCCAACCTTGCCTCTCTTCATGACGCGCTAGCAGATGTACGCTTGAGCAATGTTTCTGCTCGCTTTGACGATAGGTGATCGAAGCGGACAGATTTTTCGCAACCGGATATCTTGGCCGGACAGAACCACAGTTAAATGGCTTTCGCAGTTTCCTTTGACGACACCACTTGGACGAATGAATCGATGAAAGATTTTACTGCGGTCCAGTTGGTCAGCTCATAGTCCTGTCGGGTGTCCACGGGACCGCCTTCAACGGTGGCAATTCTCTTGAGCATCCATTTTTTGAAATAGTCATACTCCGAATGTTTGAGTGCTCCGGCACAATTGAGGGTCGCTGAGGGAAGCCAGCCGGTCTCCTTTGAAAACTCTTCAGGGTAGCTCTTGGCTTCCCGCTGCTCGCCGACGTCGGCGCTTGCGATAGACAACGACACGGAAATGAAGGCCGACGGCATGTCGTTGAGAACCTGTGCCCAGTTGCGGAGATAGTGAACAAAGGCAGCAGGGTACTGTCCGCCGTGAACAGGCGCGCACAAAATGATGGCATCGCCAACCCCAGGGTCGGCGAATCCAACCTGGTTGGCATCGCTTAACAGGACAGAATGCTGCTGTGCTTCCAGATGACTGGCTATGGCTTCAGCGATCTTGCGGGTTTGGCCTTCAATACTCGAATAAAGCACCAGGAACTTCATGGTCATGGTTCTCCCTTTCTGTCCGGAACTTTTTCCGGGCTTTCGCAATTCTCGCGAGTGCTGGAATTAGCCGCATTGATGCGGATCAAATTCTGGAATTGCGGTGTGTTTGATCCAGCGCAATGTGAAAGCCGAAGCCTGTTGCTACCGATGTCGGCATGAACATTTCCATCCCATCTGGAGCAACGCGATGCACTTCCAAACCTTGCTGAGTGTCGTTGACGTCAATCAGTCAAACGATGATCTGAATACTGCCATTGGGCTTTGTTCCGAACAGAATGCGCAACTCTCGGTGATGGTTGTTGCCCTGGCGGAACTGCCGCCCATTGGCGACTATCCCATCGGTACAGCCGATGTGTGGCTCCAACAGCGTCAGGACGATCAGGACGCGCTTATACGGCGGGTGGATGAGATTGAAGTTCTCGTTCGGGATGCCGATATTTCGGCCTCCGTCACCGATGAATATCCTGAAGTTGCAAGGGTTGGGCACCTGATCGGCAGGCGTGCCCGATATGCCGATGTCACGCTTATCGGATCTGACCTGCTTGAAAACGAATTGCTCAAGACAAAGGCCATTGATGGCGGCCTGTTTGAATCAGGCCGTCCGATTCTCATCATTCCCACGAACAGCAAGCCGACATTGAAACCAAAATGTGTGCTGTTGGCTTGGGACTCCGGTGTGGAATGTGCACGCGCTGCCCGGGAAGCGCTCGACTTCATGGTTTCAGCATCAGAAGTTCATGTGACAATGATTGACCCGGACACGAGTTCAATAGCCAATGGAGCCGAGCCAGGTGCCGATATTGCGGCCTATCTTGCACATCATGGGGTCAAGATTATTGTCGACCGGCTGCCGAGCGGCGGCGATTCCATTGCCAGCGTTCTACTGCAGCACGCGACCGATATTGCCGCTGATCTGATTGTCATGGGCGGGTATGGGCACTCGCGCATGCGGGAACGTATTTTCGGCGGCGTCACCAAGTCGATGATCGATGAAGCGCGTTTGCCAATCCTGATGGCGCGTTAAAGCGTTTCAGAAGCCTCAGCCGAATTCACACGAGGAGTTGGTTCCATGATCATTCGGGAAATGAACCAGTACGAAATTATGGAGGTACTGGAGAAAACGGCGAAGGTCGGACGCCTGGCCTGCGCCCGAGATGGTCAGCCATACATCGTTCCGCTAAACTTCGTCTATCGTCTCGGCTATCTTTATTCCTTCACGACGCTCGGTAAAAAGGTCGAATGGATGCGCGCCAATCCAAAGGTCTGCGTTGAGTTCGACCACATATCCGCAACCGATGATTGGCAGAGCGTGCTCGTCACTGGGCGTTACGAGGAATTGACGTCCGATACGGAGCATCTGGAGGCTCGCAACGAAGCCTACAATCTGTTGAGCAAACGGGCTGAGTGGTGGCAGCCCGCCTATGTCGATACCATAATCCGCGACCACATCCGAAAGCTGGAACCGATTTACTTCCGGATATTGGTGGAAGCGAAAACAGGCCACAAGGCAATGAAGTCAGGCTGATTGTTGCCAACTCCAGGTTCTCTGAGTTGGTAAATGATGCAAGGTGCAGACTGGTGCACGCTATTGGAGAACTATAACGCTATGGTTCGCATCCTGCGGCAGAAACCGTGATTGCGGAATGTTTGTCTTATTTCGAAATCATCAAAACTGGCTGATGTCGACACATGTCAAGGCGCGTGTCCACTCCGTGAGTATGCCATTTAGCGGAACCAACAAACAATCATTTTCTCGCATTCTACGAGTTTGTATAAAACCAGAATCTGATCAAAATCCAATCTGGTATATGTCGTGCATTTGCATTACATTGTGACCGAGCAAAGGAGAAACTGTCATGGCTTCGAATGCATTGGTTCAGACACGAATCGACGCTGACGTGAAAGAACGTGCCACAGCTGTTCTGGAAGGTATGGGGCTAACAGTCTCAGACGTAGTTCGAATTTTGTTGACCCGTACTGCGAAGGAAGGAGCGTTGCCTCTTGAGTTGATCAGTAACAGCAACGCCTATGACGAATGGTTTCGCGCAAAAGTTCAGCAAGCTCTTGATGATACTGATGTCGAAGCCCATTTTGTAAAACGGCGCAGCACTGCGCTTCGCAAGGTTTCCTCTGATCAATGAGGAAACTTATTTGGGCACAGTGTGCTCTTTTTGACCGTGATGCGATATTCGATCACATCGAAGCTGAAAATCCCATAGCTGCGATTCATGTCGACGAACAGATCGGTTTGGCCGTTCGATGTCTGGTGGATTTCCCGGAGAGCGGAAGACCTGGCAGAGTCGCAGGCACTCGAGAGCTTGTCATTACGCGAACGTCTTACATCGCGGCCTATGCGCGGTAACTGACCATGCAATTCGCGTCTTGCGCATTCTGCATGGAGCGCAATTGTGGCCCGATGAGATTACGGATGACTAAGTATCCTATGATCGAAATGCCAAATGGGCCTAGCGTATGGTCCATACAAGTGTTGTTGGCCATGATGGGATATGGCCCGACAAGTGTCCGAAAATTCGTGGCTGAAACCGAGATTCTCGGTGACCGCGCGCCTGTCCAGTGGCAACTTGATGCTTTTGGACAGGTGGATGTGTGGCTGAGAGTGCTCGGCCTGCGAAGCTGAAACTGAAACCGGGATAGCTAATGACGCAGCAATTCGATCTGTTTGTTTCACCCGACGCAGAGCCTGTGAAGGTGACTGGTTCCCCAGCGCTGAAACGCCATTCCACGGCTGCGTTGAGCGACGAGGATATGGTACGGCATCTCGAGGAGACGGGCCGGTACCGTATCCTGAAGAAGCTTAAGTCTCGTTCAGTCGCAACCGCGGCGCAACCGGGGTTTCCACTGCGGGGCCTGATCCTCGATACAGAGACCACCGGCCTCAATTATCGTAAAGACGAGATTATTGAAATCGGTGTGGTCGCATTCACATTTGACGAGACTGGCAATATAGGCGATGTCATCGGCATCTATGGTGGATTGCAGCAGCCAAGCGTTTCGATCCCATTGGAAATCACCCGCCTTACCGGCATCGTGGACGAAATGGTCGCCGGCCAAATGATTGATCTCCATCAATTGCGAGCCATGGTCGAGCCCGCCGATCTCGTCATCGCGCACAATGCTGGTTTCGATCGGCCGTTCTGCGAGGCGTTCTCACCCATTTTTGCCGGAAAAGCCTGGGCGTGCTCGGCCTCCGAAATCGATTGGCGCGTGCGTGGCTTCGAGGGCACAAAGCTTGGTTATCTGATCGGGCAGGCGGGCTATTTCCATGAAGGCCATCGCGCGGTCGACGACTGCTTTGCCTTACTCGAAGTCCTCGCACAGGAGGGGGGAGCGCAGGGACGAACGCCATTTGCCGAACTCTATGAGGCAAGCCAGTGGTCGCGCGTTCGCCTCTTTGCCGAAAACAGCCCATTCGAAATGAAGGACCACTTGAAGGCGCGCGGCTATCGCTGGTCGGATGGCGGTGATGGGCGGCTGAAATCATGGTGGATCGAGCTTGCGGAGGACGCCCTCGACGATGAACTACGCTATCTGCGTTCTGAAATCTATCACTGGGATGAAGCAGATCCACCGATCAAGCGGCTCACAGCATTCGATCGCTTTAAGGCATGAAGATTGTTCGCCGAGTGGATGGTCCGCGCCGTGACAAGCGACGCGTCGACCGGACTTTGTGCTCTTTGTGGTGCGCGCACTTGCTTCCAGTTCTATGCGCAATTTGAAATTCTTTACTACCGTGTCAAAGGAGTGTTTCAAAACGAGACTTTTCCGGGGAAAACAGGCGTAACAGAACTATATCGCTGCGATGTGCAGCGCCCCAAGGGTTTTTGGAAGTCGGTCATCTTACTAAAGGTCTGTGGGAGTTCCATTACGGCTTGAGCGAGATCGGCTCACTTTGATCGATTTACCCCATATGGATGGGTAAGGGCCGCTTGCAGGCCACTTCCGGTTGTTCTGTTTTTAAGTACGAGTTTCGCACCGACGCGTTTCGCGGCGATTTCGACGATGGTGAGGCCAAGGCCCGTTCCTGAAGCACTTTTGTGGCGACCCCGATAGAAACGTTGTGTGACCTGATCAATCTCGTCGTTCGGAATACCAGGTCCGTCATCGAGAACCATGACGCCTTTTCCATCAGGTGTTGCATGCCACGAAACAACGCCGCCGCTTGGCATATGGTGAATCGCGTTTTCATGCAGGTTGCGCAGTGCCAGCAGCCAACTTTCCCGCTCGCCCGTCAGCTTGAGCATGGCAAGCGCTGGATCGATTTCCGCTCGAATGTTTGCCGGTAGTGGTGGTGCTGCATCAAAGATTTCGGTGAGCAATTCTGTGGCAGCGCTAGATGTGTCATTCGGTACTCGGTTCTCTGCCTCGAGTCTGGCTAACGTCAGCAACTGGCGTGCGAGACGGGTGGTGCGGTCGACCGACACGAGTATTTGCGACAGGGCGTTTTCACGGACGCCTGCGTCCTTTGCAGTCAGTGCGATCTGCGCCTGCGTTTTTAGTCCGGCAAGCGGCGTGCGTAGTTCGTGCGCGGCGAACGCTGTGGTTTCGCGTTCGTGTCGGCGCGCAGCCTCAACCTTACCAAACAGGCCGTTTAGCGCTTCCGTGAGCGGCCGGACTTCGGGCGGTGTTCGGCTTGTATCGATGGGGCGCATATCGTCGGCATCGCGACGGCGCAGCGCATCCGCCATGACACCAAGTGGGCGAAGGCCGCGGCCAAGACTTGCCCAGATCAGCAGGCCCAGCAGCGGGACGATCAGCAGGGCAGGAGCCATCAAACCGAGAATGAGATCGTTGACCAGCCGGTCGCGTAGACCGATGCGATCGCCGACCATAACACGCACGCCTTTTTCCCGATCCTCGATCGTATAGACCCGCCACAGCTCGCCATCGGCCACCCGGTCGGAGAAGCCATCAACGTTATCAGCCAGTCGGACATCGGGCGCTCCACTCGACCGTGCCACAAGGCGTCCGTCGAGCGACCATATCTGGCAGGAAAGCTGGCGTTCATAACTCGCCACTTCCGGGGTGGTTGCGGGTGCTGTATCTATTGCACCCGACGCTGCCATGTTGCCATTCCCGACGAGGGAATGCACCATTTTTGCTGCTTCCTGCAAACGGGTATCGAGGACGTGTTCGAGTTCCGAGCGGCTGCCAAGATAGATCCAGACGACGGCGCAGAGCCAGATGAGGCTGGTGGCCGCGACCAGAATGACAAAGAGGCGCTTACGCAGCGACATCATGGCGTCATCCTCATGCGATATCCGAGTCCCCGGACGGTTTCGATCGTTTCGCGTCCGATCTTGCTGCGCAGGTTGTGAATATGAACCTCCACAGCATTGCTCTCTATTTCTTCCTGCCAGCCATAGAGACGGTCCTCAATCTCGGTCTTCGATCGTATCGTCCCCGGCCGCTCCATCAGGGTGGAAAGCACTGCGAATTCGCGGCGGGAAAGTGTTATGAAGTTGCCGTCAAGTGTAGCGGAAAGGCTGGAGGGTTCGAGGATGAGGCCTCCCGAGATCATGACAGGTGCGGCACGCCCGCTGTTGCGGCGGGAGATGGCGCGGACCCTCGCTGCCAGTTCGTCTAGATCGAAGGGTTTGCCGAGATAGTCGTCCGCGCCGGTGTCGAGCCCGCGAATACGGTCCGGTGTTTCATCAAGTGCCGTCAACAGGAGGACCGGCGTGCAGTCGCTCGTTTTGCGCATCTCTGTCAGAACGACGAGGCCTGATCCGTCAGGCAGCATGATATCAAGCACCACGGCGTCGAACTCGGAAGTCGCCAATGCTGCTCGCGCATCGGCGCAGGTTTCAACACAATCGACGGTCGCTCCACTCAAGCCAAGACCAACTTGCAGGCCGTTGGACAGAACCGGGTCGTCCTCGATGACGAGAATACGCATACAAAATTCCTTCCTGTTTCGTTTCTCTTTTCGAACGAGGCTTAAGGCTGGCTTAAGGTGGCATTCCCATTTCGAACCCGCAGAACACAAGGGAACGTCATATTGGGCAAGTTCACGAATAGTATAATCTTTGCAATTGCTTGTCTTGTCGTTATGGTAGGCAGCGGCGCGCATGCGCAGAACCCGTTGTCTGCCGACAAAGTGTTTCGTCTCACCGTCCAGCGCGCGGGGGACGCTCGGCTGTTGCTGAACTGGACGATTCTTCCGGGGAATTATCTTTATCGGGACCAGATTGTCGTGCGGCTGTCGGGAAAGGCCCTTACAGTCGTTACCACGCACGGCGAGATGAAGGACGATCCGAATTTCGGACCGACAGAGATTTATCATGATCGCGCTGAAGCCCACTTCGGGACAGCAGATATTCCCCTTGGGGCCACCGTGCAGATACGTTATCAAGGCTGCGCGGAACAAGGCATCTGCTATCCGCCGATTACGAAATCGCTCGATTTTGCGACACTTGACCTGAGCGACGTTGCCACTGGCCCTGGCGGCGATACTATTGCTAGCAGCGAAACGTCGAAGATCATCAGCGGATCGGCCGTTGAGCTTGCGCCGGGCGGAGCAGACACTCAGCCGATTTCGGAGATGAGCGGCAACCTTGCGCTCATGCTGGTAAGTTTCCTTGGATTTGGCCTGCTTCTGTCCCTGACACCCTGTGTTTTTCCGATGATTCCGATCCTGTCAGGAATGCTAGCGCGATCGGGCGAGACGCTTTCAGCCGGCCGTGGGCTCGTCTTGTCGACGAGCTATGTCGTTGCCATGGCGGCAGCCTATGCGGCACTCGGCGTCGCCGCCGCATGGTCGGGCCAGAATCTGCAAGTCGCGCTTCAGACGCCTTGGGCACTTGGGCTGATGGCGGCGATATTCGCCGCGCTTGCCTTGTCGATGTTTGGTCTGTTCGAGTTGCAACTTCCGGCCGGCTGGATGTCCCGGTTTTCACGCCGGTCACAGGTCAGGGCGGGCTCAATTGCGGGTTCAGCAGCACTCGGCTTCGGATCGGCACTCATCGTTGGTCCGTGCGTGACACCGCCACTGGCGGCGGCGCTGCTCTATGTTGCACAAACAGGCGATGGTGTCCGGGGCGCTGCCGCGCTGTTCGCTCTTGGTCTCGGCATGGGGCTACCGCTGATCGTCTACGGAACCTTCGGCAGCCGCTATCTGCCTAAGTCCGGACCATGGCTGGTGCGGATCAAGCAGATATTCGGCGTGGTGTTTCTCGGCCTTGCCGCCTCCATGATCCTGCGCGTGGTGCCAGAGTCGGTCGTGCTTCCGGTTTGGGGAACGATAGCGCTCGGCGCTGGCGTGTTTTTTGGAGCATTTGATCGGCTGGCTACGGACAGCAACTGGGCTCTACGCATGGAGAAGTCAGTGGGTCTTGCCATAGCGATCTATGGCGCGACGTTGATTGTCGGCTTTGCCGGCGGCGCGACCGATCCCCTGCGTCCACTTGCCTTCCTGGTGCGTGACAGCGCTGGCACGGCTGTTTCCTTTCAAGGCCGTGTCGTGAGTTCGGAAGCAGCCTTCGATGAAGTGCTCGCCGCCAGCCGCCAGGATGGCCGTCCACTTCTGGTCTCCTTCATCGCAGACTGGTGCACGGTCTGCAAATCAAACGAGCGCGTTCTTGCCGAACCAAGTCTTGCTGCTTCGCTCGCAACGATTCCTATCATCAAAGCGGACGTCACGGCCAACAACGCAGACAGTCGCCGATTGATGAAACGTTTCGGTGTCGTCGGCCCACCCACCATATTCCTGCTCGACGCATCCAGCCGGGAAGTCGCTGGGACGCGAACGATCGGGGCGATCACAGCGGAAGGTTTTGCGCGGCGTCTCGGGCTGGCGGGCATGTGAAGTTGCCCGTGTCCGAAGCCTCTTAACATTCAAATATTGGAGCTCATCATGAACCGCAGACTGTTTCTTCGCATCTCAACAGGACTGACCGTTTCTTCAGCCATTACCACGTTTTTTATGCGGCCTGCCTTCGCACAGGGCGTGGATGTCAACGCCGTCCTTAGCGATCCCGAAGCACCAACGGGTGGCAATCCAAAAGGTGATGTCACCATAGTCGCCTTCCTCGACTACAACTGCCCCTTCTGCAAGAAATCAGCCCCCGACCTTGACAAAATCGTCAAGACCGATGGCAAGATCAGGCTAGTCTACAAGGACTGGCCAATCCTTACGGAGGCGTCTGTTTACGGAGCGCAACTTGCGCTTGCCGCAAATTACCAGGGCAAATATGAGACCGTCCACACCGCCTTGATGGCGATTCCTGGTCGCAAGATTGGCCAGGACAAGATGCTGGCGGCGGTGAAGGCCTCAGGCATTGATATGGCGCGGCTACAGTCCGACCTGAAAAAGAACGGCTCGAACATCACTGCGCTCCTGAAGCGGAATCTCGCCCAGGCCGATAGTCTCGGCATGAGTGGAACGCCGACCTATCTCATTGGCCCCTTCCGTACATCGACGCTCGATTATCCGGGGTTCACGGAGGCCGTCGCCGAGGCACGCCGGCGGCAGGCGGCAAAATAAATCCCATCATTTCGATCAAATCGTACGCAAGACAGAACAGAGACCATCATGCCGTCCAGACTTTGCTCATTTGCCCGAACACTAACGCTTGCCGTCTTCCTGCCGCTCGGCATCGCGGCCTGTACGACCACTCCGCCCAGAGTATTGCCTGTTGCGGATCTTACTCCGTCGATCGAACCGCGGGCCGCAGCCCGCTATGCCGCGATCGATACGGAAAAATTTCCCATTCCCGCCGTTTCGTTGAAGCAGCTGAAACAGCGCAACATGCGCGAATTGGTCGATTATCCCACGGATCAGCCGGTCGGAACAGTGGTTGTCGACCCGAAGGGCAAACATCTCTATCTGGTTCAGGAGGGCGGCAAGGCGCTACGCTACGGCGTGGGTGTCGGCAAAGCTGGTATGGAGTTTACTGGCACGGCCAAGATCGCCTATAAGCGGGAATGGCCGCGCTGGACGCCGACGCAGGATATGATCGCTCGTTCTCCGGAAAAATATCAGCAGTGGGCCAGCGGCATGGAGGGTGGCGCCAAGAATCCACTCGGCGCGCGTGCCTTATACCTGTTCAAGGACGGTAAGGACACCCTCTACCGCATCCATGGTACCAATGAACCATGGTCGATCGGGCAGGCGGTATCGTCGGGCTGCATCCGGATGATGAATCAGGATGTCATCGATCTCTACGATCGCATCCCTGATGGATCGAAGGTCGTGGTGTTATGATAAGCAACAGCTGAAGCGGGTTTTGTCGCATCGCGCGGACCGCCACCAATAAAATGTTACTTCTGTCACACCTATCGATCGAAGGCTTTTGCTGTCGATTTTCCCTGCGAACTCAAAACGTCGACCGGACGCCGTTTCTTCACAATCTCTTCGGGCTTGTGATGTTTGGGGTAGTTTAAATGTGCTCGGAAAACCTAAATCGCGCATGAGAGCGTAGGATTCCGCCCCGTCCCGCAAACGACCCGTTGGAGTTCGGCAGTGATACGACGTTAATCATCCTAGCAATGCTGGATAGTAATTCCATAATTGCAATGATGTTTCTACGATGCTTTCATTTTGGCCGGCGATGTCAGGGCTGGAATACAAGAAAAAGGCGTGCCGGTAATTTTCGCCTCGAATTGACCTTCATTGCCACTTGGCACTGCGAAAGTCTTTTATCCATCGCCGCTCTGACTCAATCGACTATGGGTCAATTCTGGACGAAACTCTACAATCTAAGGCGGAAGACTCTATTCCTCGCCCTAAGAGCATCCAATGACCGAGATGCGGCCGTGAACAGACGGTCAGCATTCTGAGCGGTACGGGCAGGAGCGGGCCGCCGAGCGCATTGACATTGGTTAGAGATCCATTATTTATACTCTGTATAATTAATGGAGACAAAGATGGTCGCCGGACACGTATTTATCGCAACGAGCCTTGATGGATTTATCGCCCGCGAAAGTGGCGACATTGATTGGCTGCTAAAGCACGACCAAACTGGCGAGGATCATGGCTATAGTGATTTCATAAAGGATATCGACGTTATCGTAATGGGGCGAGGCACTTATGAGGCGGTCCGAGGCATGGGAGACTGGTTCTACACCCGCCCGGTACTGGTTTTGTCGGCGCAGCTTGCACGACAGGCAGTGCCCTCCGAGCTCGAAGGAAAAGTTCGTTTTTCGGCAGCGTCACCTGAACAGGCAATGGCGATGCTTCAATCCGAGGGCGCACGACACGCCTATGTGGATGGAGGACGCATCATTCAATCTTTCCTCGCGCTCGACATGATTAGCGATATGGTGATCACGAGGGTGCCAATCTTGCTCGGTTGTGGCCGCCCTCTTTTTGGCAGAGGTCAGCGTGATGTGGCGCTTGCGCACAAGGGCACAAGGTCTTTCCCTTCCGGACTGGTCCAATCTCATTATGAAGTCATGATATGACAACAAGGGGGCGAGGTCGGCCTCCAGCTGGCGGAGAGACCGTTTTGCCGGAGAGCATTCTTTCCGAGGCATTGAGCATCCTCAAAGCCGACGGCCTGGACGGCTTGAGCATGCGCGCTTTGGCAACACGCGTGGGCATCAATCCCATGACGATCTATCACCACTTCAAGGATCGAGATGGGCTAATCAAGTCGCTAGCGGAGTGGGTATATGCGGACGTCGCGGCACCTGAAACGGGTGATGCACATGCACGCGCCCGCAGTCTCCTCACAGCCTACTACGCCAAGGTGGTGCTTTACCCCGCTCTCACCTTGGCGATCTTTGCCCAACCAGCCGTTTTCCCCGATCACGCCAAGAGGATAACTCGCGAGTTGATGATGTTCTTGAGCGAACGCAATAACTCCTCACAGCGCTCGTTGCGTTGGACGCATATCCTCGTTGACTACACTCATGGTGCCGCCCTCGCTTTAGCTACCCAGAATGGAAGCACAGGGCGACCCCCACAGAGAGCAATGCTGGATGATTTTGAAAGCGGACTTGACGAGCTACTGGAGGCGTTCAGACGTTCTTTTGATCACCCGAGCGTCTAGATCAAGTTTTCAGCATTCAAGGTGTCCCTCTGCGAGCATTGTAAGAAGGCGATCCATCTAGCAAAAAGCGCGCAGACCACAGACTTTTCCATTGGAGCAAGGTGACTGATTTTGAGGGGTATGGCAAATGCCCCGAACGACCGCAATGGGGGCGCAAAGCGGACTTTCAAATACTAATATGTTGATTTCCACGCGGAACTGAGCCGGGTTTGGAGTGACCCCGTGGAACTGGACCAACGAGGCTCCCGACTAAGCCGCCTGTTGGGCAAGTTGAGTTTCGAACTCTTCCGGCGATCGATAGCCAAGCGCCGAATGGAGCCGCTTCGTATTGTAGATTTCATCGATGAACCTTGGCAATCGTGTTAGCGTTGCCTGGGTTCGCAATGAGCTGTACTCCCAAACTGCGGTCAGCTTCCCTCGGTCTTCGAGGTGTGATACAAAATCTGGGATCACACAGTCTTAGTTCCGAGCTATCGTATCAATGTCCGAACGCTCGTCCCAGCGCCAAATCGCTCACGCCCTGCTGACGTCGTGCGGCATCGCGCGTCTGGCGGAGCTGCGCGACGCCGGCGTAACAGCCGCCACGATGAGCCGCATGGAACGGGACGGGGAGGTGCTCCGGCTCGCACGTGGCCTCTATCAACTCTCCGACGCGCCGCTCGACGCCAATCATAGCCTGGCTAAAGCAGCCAAGCGCGCACCCAAGGGCGTCGTCTGCCTCGTGTCAGCCCTCGCATTCCACGGCCTGACCGATCAGCTCCCGAGACAGGTGTGGCTGGCCATCGGCAAAAGGACTGGGCTCCCAAACCCGATGGCACGCCCATTCGCATCGTGCGTTTTACCGAAAGTCTGCTCAGCGACAGCGTCGAAACTCATGTTGTCGGGGGCGTGCCCGTAAAGGTCTTTGGCGTCGTCAAAACCATCGCCGATTGCTTCCGATATCGCAATAAAATCGGGCTTTCAGTGGCGATCGAGGGTCTCCAGGAAGCGCTCCGTCAGAGCAAGGCCACCCCCGGCGATATTGCCAGGCAAGCCAAGCGAGGAGGGGTTGCCACCGTGATCCGGCCGTATCTCGAGGCGCTGGCTGCCAATGGCTAAGGAGATCACGAACATCGGCGCCTCGGTGCGCGCCCGCCTGCTGCAACTCGCCAAGGCAAATGGCCCGAGCTTCGATCTGGTTCTGACACGCTTCGCCCTCGAACGGCTGCTCTTCCGGCTCAGCCAGTCCCGGCATGCCGAGCGCTTCGTGCTGGAAGGCGCGATGCTGATGATGAGCTGGTTCGACGATCCGCACCGCGGCACGCGCGACCTTGATCTGCTCGGTTTTGGCGATCCGAGCGCGGAGCCGATGCTGGCGACGTTTCGGGAGAGCCTGGCACAAGGAGGCCGGCGATAGCGGCGAGTTCGACGCTGACGCGCTCCGCGTCGACCGCATTCGCGAGTAGCTGGAATATGGCGGGCTCAGGCTGCGGGCGACAGCATCGGTCAGCGGCGCCTGGATCAGCTTGACCATCGACATCGGTTTTGGTGATGCGCTGGAGCCTGGCGCCGAAAAACTGGATTACCCATCCATGCTGGACTTTCCCATGCCCCGGCTGCAAGGCTATGCGCGGGAAACCGTCATTGCCGAGAAATTCCAGGCGATGGTGGCACTCGGGCGGGCGAATAGCCGGATGAAGGACTTCTATGACACCTGGATTCTCAGTCGATCCTTCACCTTCGACAATGACCGGTTGCCACGAGCGATCGCCGCCACCTTTGCGCGGCGCGAGACAACGATACATCAAGACCAACCCGATGCGCTGACACCGGCCTTTGCCGAGGATGTGCAAAAGCAGCGACAGTGGCATGCGTTTGTCGGAGACGTTGCCCATGATCCGGGTAGTCTCGCGAACGTGGTTGGAGATATCGCCGCATTCCTCATGCCCCAGGCGGCCTCAGCGCGGAGCCTGAGCCAATGAGCGGATTGACTTCCACTGTTGGATTGGGCGATACCGACATGGCGGTCGCGCTGCGTGGATATACGCCCCATCAGCACGTCCCGAGTCCGATCGAGCCGCACTTTGCTGCTTCGAAGCGCGTATCAAGTCTGACGTTCAGGCCGGTCGCACTCGCAGCGACTGTCGCTAGGGCAGGCGTCAGATCATGCCTCACGTCGATCATAGTTCACACAAGGGACCGAACAATCGAACCCAGAATTCTTATCTGCCGTTGCGGAAGCAAGAACGAATCCGGCAGGGGTTTCGATCGATCGGATCATTGCAACAATTCGTATCGATCTTTTCATACCACCATAACGGTCAGGAGAGCGTAGGATTCCACGCTCTCCCGCAAACGACGCCCCCTTCTGTTATCCTCGGGGTCACCGGTTACATCCCCCCCCAGCCTGGACGTCCTTCAACTCGGCAATCAACCAGTCGCGGAAAATCACCGCCTCAGGTGCCGTCCGCTCGGCAGAGCGCGCGGTCACGATAAAGTGCGACTCATTGATCGATATGCCTTCAGCGAGAGGTATATGGAGGTGCCGTTCCTTTAGATAGTGCGTCGTATAGCTCTGTTGCACGATGCACGGTCCAAAGCCAGCGGCAGTCAGTTCGAGGGCGATGAGCGAATTGTCCGTCATCGTATTCACACGCAGCCCGGTTTCTTCGAGATCGTGCTTGCGCAGGATTTTCGTCCAACGATCCTCGCAACCCATGATCTGGACAACGCCGCCCTTGAGGAAGGAAAGCAGCTTTTCGCGTTCGTTCCCGCCTGCAATCGCCTCGTCCTTCCTGGCGACGAGAACCGACGACTCTTGCCACAGAGGGCGGACCTCGAACTCACTCCAATGGCCATCCCCGAAACGGATATCGACGTCAACACTCGTCGTTGTGTCGGCCCATACCGCAGCCAGCAGTCTGATCCTGATATGCGGAAACAGCGCGTAGAATTTCGGTAGCCGCGGCGCGACCCATGTCGTCGCGAACAGAAGCGAGGCGCGAACGGACACATGCGCACGTTGGTTGCGTCCGAACAGGCCCACCGTCGAGACCGTCAGCTCGTCGAATGTCCTGGCGACGCTTGGCAGGTACGCCCTTCCGATGTCGGTCAGTTGTAGGCCTCGGGGCAGCCTCTTGAACAGTTGGAAGCGCAAATGCTGTTCGAGAGAACGCACCTGATGGCTGACGGCCGCCGGTGTAAGGCTCAGTTCTTCCGCCGCTGCGGAGAAGCTCGACGATCTCGCTGCTGCCTCGAAGGCCCGCAGCCATTGAAGAGGTGGAAGTGCATATGCCATGGCCGATCCTGTCACAAATAAAATGATGCCTAACAGCAATAAAGCTTTGTTTGACTTTGGCCAAGCCGCAAACGAGCTTTAACGCAGGGAGGCGAGGTATCGGGCTGCGACAGCCAGATGCTCGCAGTTGGCCGTGAGGACGCAACTTGGATACATTTGACTATATCATTGTCGGTGCAGGTTCGGCTGGTTGCGTGCTGACCGATCGCCTCTCCAGAAACGGGTCTAACCGAGTCCTGGTTCTGGAGGCCGGCGGCTTGGACAAAAGCTTCTGGATCAGAACGCCGATCGGCTACGGTCGAACCTTTTTCGACCCGCGCGTCAACTGGATGTACAGTACTGAGCCCGACCTTCAAACCAATGGTCGTGTGAGCTATTGGCCGCGTGGCAAGGTTCTCGGCGGCTCCAGCTCGATCAACGCCCTCATCTATTGCCGCGGAATGCCCGGGGACTTCGAGGATTGGGAAGCGGCCGGCGTGCAGGGCTGGAACTGGAACAATGTTCGTCCGCACTACGAGGCAATCGAAAGCCGGATCCTGGCGAACGGCGAGATCGAGGGCAATGGCCCACTCTTCGTCAGCGACGTCCGCAACGATATTCACCCGTCGAACCGGCACTATTTCACCATGGCCGAGGAACTCGGCCTGCCGGTGACGGACGATTGCAACGGGCCCTCGCCCGAAGGCGTCACCCGCTACCGGATCACGACGCGGCACGGAAAAAGATGGTCTGCCGCCGATGCGTTTCTGAAGCCGGCTCTTGGCCGCCCGAACCTGACCCTGCTCAAGAACTGCCTGGTGGATCGGATCGTTGTAGAGGGCCGGCGTGCCACTGGCGTATCGGTTCGGTCGGCATCCGGCGTTCAGGTGTTTAAAGCGCGTAAAGAGATCATCGTCAGCGCGGGCACCGTCAATTCGCCAAAGCTGCTCCAGGCCTCGGGGATCGGACCGGCCGCGCTTCTTCAACGGCTCGACATTCCCCTTGTTGTGGCAAACGACAATGTCGGCGCCAATCTCCAGGACCATCTCGGCATCAACTACTATTACAAGGCGACCGAGCCCACCTTGAACTCGATGCTCTCGCCGTGGTGGGGCAAGGCGATCCAGGGAGCGCGCTACATTCTGACGCGCCGCGGGCCGCTGAGCCTGAGCGTCAACCAATGCGGCGGGTTCGTGCGCTCGAAAGAGGGGCTCGGGCGGCCCGACCAACAGCTCTATCTGAACCCCGTCACCTACACGACCGCGCCGTCCGACAAGCGACCGATCATTAATCCAGACCCCTTCCCCGGCTATATCCTTTCGTTTCAGCCGACGCGGCCGACCAGCCGGGGCACGATCGAGATCGTCTCGCCGAACCCGGAAGACGCGCCGAAGATCGTCCCGAACTATCTCTCGACGGCGAAAGATCTGAATGACGTGATCGCCGGCGGCCGGCTGATCCAGCGCATGGCGGGCACGACCGCGATGCGCCGCTTCACGAAGGAGGCGATGGCCCCCGATATCCAGACGCTGGATGACGACGGCCTGCTCGACGATTTCCGCAAGCGATGCGGCAGCGTCTTTCATCCGGTCTCGACCTGCCGTATGGCGCAGGATGCGGCGACGGGCGTCACGGACTGCGAACTGCGTGTCTTCGGCGTCACGGGCCTACGTGTCGCGGATGCTTCCTCTTTCCCCGGTATCACCTCGGGAAACACGAACGCGCCCACCATCATGCTCGCCCATCGCGCGGCCGACCTGATTCTTGAAGCCGCAACGCAACCCGATCGACAATCCCCCGGGATGGAATGCCAATGAAAATCTGCAAGCTTGAAACTTTCACCGACCCGTTCGTCGGCTTCGTGCGCCTGACATGCAAGGATGGAACCACGGGCTGGGGTCAGCTCTCCACCTACAATGCGGATATCACGGCAACGGTCTTTCACCACCAGATCGCGCCGTGGTCCCTGGGGCGCGATGCAGGTGATCTTGAGGCGTTGGTGACGGAAATTCCCGAACGCGAACACAAGTTCTTCTCCTGCTCCTATCTGTACCGCGCCCTGTCCGGGCTCGACACGGCGATATGGGATTGGCGTGGCAAGGCCGCTGAAAGACCGGTGGCCGCACTTCTCGGCGGTTCCGCCGGCCCGTTGCGCGCCTATGCCTCCTCTATGCGTCGCGATATCACGCCGCAAGACGAGGCCACACGCCTGTTGCAATTGCGCGATCAGCACGGTTTCGACGCCTTTAAGTTCCGCATCGGCTCCGAATGCGGTCACGACAAGGACGAATGGGACGGCCGGACCGACAGCATCGTTCCGACCATCCGCAAAGCGCTGGGGAACGATGCCGCACTGCTGGTCGACGCCAATTCCTGTTACTCGCCGCGCCGGGCAATCGAGGTCGGCAAGATGCTGGAAGCCAACGGCGTCGAGCATTTCGAGGAGCCGTGCCCCTATTGGGAGATGGAGCAGACACGCGAGGTCGCTGCTGCGCTGTCGCTCGACGTGACGGGCGGCGAACAGGATTTCGACATGCAGCACTGGAAGCGGATGATCGCCATGAAGGCGGTGGACGTCGTCCAACCCGACATCCTCTACATGGGCGGAATGACGCGCTCGCTGGAAGTCGCCCGCATGGCCGAGGCGGCGGGCCTGCCCTGCACACCGCACAGCGCCAACCTGTCCCTCGTGACCCTCTTCACGATGCACCTTCTTCGCGCGATCCCGAACGCCGGCAAGTATCTCGAGTTCTCGATCGAAGGGCCTGACTACTATCCGTGGCAGGAAGGGCTTTTCGTCCACGATCCCTACACCGTGACGAACGGCACGGTGACAGTCAGCGATCGTCCGGGCTGGGGCGTGGAGATTTCCCCCGAGTGGCTCGCCCGGTCGCAATATCAAAGAAGCGAGATCACAGCATGATCTTGACTGCTGAAGACCTTGCCCGCCGCTATTTTGCGGACGGCCGCGTCGAGGGCCTGCCGACCGGCCATTTCATCCACGGCGCCACAGTGGCCGGTGCGACAGGCGAGACGATCGAAAGCCTCGACCCCGGCCTTGCACGTCCGTTCGCCGCTTTTCCGGCCGGGAATGCCGCGGACATCGAACGGGCCGTGGAATCGGCGCAGAAGGGTCTTTCGGCCTGGCGCGACACCGCGCCGGCCGAAAGATGCCGGGTTCTGAACCGGGTGGCGAACGTGATCCGGGAAAGGAGCGACTATCTCGCCTTCGTCGAAACGCTGGATTCCGGTAAGACGCTGGCCGAAGCACGCGGCGACGTCCAGTCCGCCATTCGCTGCTTCGAATACTATGCGGGGGCGGCGGACAAGCTCGAAGGGCGCTCCATCCCCCTTGGTCCTGGCCTCGCCAGTTGGACGGAACGCGAACCGGTCGGCATCACCGCCCACATCATACCGTGGAACTATCCGACTTCGACCTTTGCCCGCGGCGTCGCGCCGGCATTGGCGGCGGGCTGCGCCGCTATCGTCAAGCCGGCGGAAACGACGCCGTTCACCGCCCTCATCCTGGCAACCTGGCTGCTCGAAGCCGGTCTGCCGGCGGGCGTCCTCAACGTCGTCACGGGGTTCGGTCTCGACGCGGGCGCACCGCTCGTCCGGCATCCCTCGATTTCCCATGTCACATTTACTGGCTCCGTCGCCACCGGCATCGGCGCGATGCAGGCTGCTGCTGTAAATGTGACCGGCCTGACGCTCGAACTGGGCGGAAAATCACCCTTGATCGCGCTCGCCGACTGCGATCTGGATCGCGCGGTCGATGGTGCGCTCTGGGCAATCTTCTCCAATGCCGGGCAGATTTGCTCAGCTGGATCGCGGCTCGTGGTCGAGCGGCCGATCCATGACCGCATGCTGAAAAGACTGGCCGAGAAGGCCCGTGCCCTGCGCCTCGGACACGGCCTCTCGCCGGCCGCCGAGGTCGGCGCGATCAACTCGAAGCTTCACCTCGACCGCATTGCCGCTCATGTTGATGCAGCGCGCCGTCGGGGATGCCGGATCATCACCGGCGGGCAAGCCACAGTCGATGACGAAACGGGACAAGGCTGGTTTTTCGAGCCGACCATCATTGACGGCGCATCCGTCAACGATCCGGCCGTCCAGGACGAAATCTTCGGCCCAGTGCTGACGGTTCAGGTCGTCGACAGCGAGGAGGACGCGATTGAAGTCGCCAACGGCACTGAATTCGGCCTCGTCGCCGGTATCTATACGCGCGACATCGGCAAGGCCTTGAAAATCGCCCGGCGCGTCGAGGCCGGTCAGGTCACGATCAACGACTATTGGGCCGGCGGCATCGAAGTGCCGTTCGGCGGCACCAAGAAGTCCGGCTTCGGGAGGGAAAAGGGGCTCGAAGGGATCGACGCCTATACACGCACGAAGGCGATCACCATCCGCCATTGAGCGGAGGGCAATCCATCATCAACAGGGAGGCAGGCATGACAGACCAGTTTGATATATTGAAGCGTTCGTTCTTGACGGGGAAAATGGACCGTCGCGGGTTCATGACGGGCGCGCTCGCGCTCGGCGCGACATTGTCCGTCGCATCCTCCGCCTTCGCCCAGGCGGAGCAGGCCGTTCCCAAGAAGGGCGGCACACTTCGCGTCGGCTTCCTGCAAGGATCGACCTCGGATTCCTTCAATCCCGCGACCTATAACAACGACTTCATGTTCGCGACGAACTACGCCGTCTTCAACCATCTCACGGAATTCGCGCCCGGTGGCGTCATTGCACCCGATCTCGCCGAGAGCTTCGCGCCGGAGCCTGGCGCTAAGATCTGGACCTTCAAGCTGCGAAAGAACGTTGAATTTTCCGATGGCAGAAAGCTGACCTCCGCCGACGTCATCGCATCCCTGGGATATCATCTCGGCGAAGACTCGAAGTCCGCGGTCAAACCGGTTCTTTCCCAGATCGTGGAGATGAAAGCGCCGGACGATCACACGGTCGTCTTCGAGCTTTCGACGGGAAATGCCGATTTCCCCTATATCTTCGCCGATTATCACCTCTGCATCAAGCAGGCGGTAAACGGCAAGATCGATCCGCTCAGCCGGATCGGGACGGGCGGTTATACGGTCGAAAGCTTCGAGCCGGGCGTTCGCGTTCGACTGAAACGGCGCGACAATTACTGGAAGGAAGGCCGCGCGCATTTCGATCAGGTCGAAATCACCACCATTTCCGATACGACGGCGCGCATGAATGCCCTGATGACGGGCCAGGTCGATTTCATCGATCGACCAGACCTCAAGACCATCCATCTTTTGAAGCGAGCGCCCGGCCTGCGGGTCGAGACCGTTTCCGGCACGCTTCACTATACGATGCCCATGCACGTCAACACCGCGCCCTTCGACAACGTCGATGTGCGCATGGCCCTCAAGCTCGCGATCGATCGCGAAGAGCTGGTCCAAAAGGTGTTGAAGGGCTATGGAACTGTCGGCAACGATCATCCGGTCAGTTCCTCGATGCCCTTCTTCGATCCATCGATTGAGCAGCGCGCATATGACCCCGACAAGGCAAAGTTCCATCTCAAACAGGCCGGGCTTTCCAGCCTCAATGTCCAGCTCTATACGGCGGAAGCCGCGTTCGAGGGCGCAGTCGACGCGTCGATCCTCTATGCCGAACAGGCCAGGAAGGCGAATATCAACATCGAGGTCCTTCGCCAGCCAAACGACGGCTATTGGTCCAATGTCTGGCTGGTGAAACCATTCTGTTGCAGCTATTGGGGTGGCCGTCCGACGCCGGACTGGATGTTCTCCGCGGGCTATTCCAAGGATGCCGAGTGGAACGATACGAAGTGGAACAACGAACGCTTCAACAAGCGTCTGCTCGAAGCGCGCGCAGAGGTCGACCAGGGCAAGCGTGCTGAAATGTATTCCGAAATGCAGCGCCTGTGCCGCGACGACGGCGGTGCGCTGATCCCCATGTTCGGCCAATACGTCTTCGCAATGAAGGATGCGGTCCAGCACGGCCAGCTCAGCGAAATGTGGAACATGGATAGCCTGCACTTCATCGAACGGTGGTGGATGGCTTGATGCCTTGTCCAGCTCTGCGGGGAGCCCTCTTCATGCAGAGCTGGACAAACTGAAAACCTGACGAACGACGCTGGGAGGCGGCATGTCACGAATCTGGGTTCTCCTCGGAGAACGTTTAGCCCTGGGTGTCATCACCCTGATTACAATTTCCGCGCTGATCTTCCTAGGTGTCGAGCTGCTGCCGGGCGATCTCGCGCAGCAGATACTCGGCCAATCCGCGACGCCGGAAACCGTTGCGGCGTTCCGCAGGGAACTCGGTCTCGATCAGCCGGCCGTCCAGCGCTATTTCCAGTGGCTGGCTGGCGCCCTGCACGGCGATTTCGGCAATTCCCTTTCGAACAATCGGCCGATTTCCGAACTCTTGTCGGCAAGGCTCGGCAATACGCTGTTTCTCGCCTCCTTCGCCGCGGCCATATCCGTTCCGCTGGCGCTCACCCTCGGCGTTCTGGCCGCGCTCTACAGGAACTCGGTCTTCGACCGGCTCTGCAACGTCGTCGCCCTGATCTGCGTTTCCCTGCCGGAATTCTTCGTCGCCTATGTTCTGATCCTGTTTCTCTCGGTGCGCATGGCGCTGTTTCCCTCGCTCTCCAACATCGACGCCGCAATGCCGCTCGGAGAGT
The DNA here is from genome assembly GCF_055378485.1 of Phyllobacterium sp. T2-21. Taxonomy (NCBI): domain Bacteria; kingdom Pseudomonadati; phylum Pseudomonadota; class Alphaproteobacteria; order Hyphomicrobiales; family Phyllobacteriaceae; genus Phyllobacterium; species Phyllobacterium sp. T2-21. The sequence goes on from NZ_AP027916.1 coordinate 530,297, forward strand.
TGCTGTATCGCTCGTTCCTTCCTGCCCTGACGCTCGTTCTGGTGGTCGTCGCCCATATGATGCGCATGACGCGCGCCGCCATCATCAACGTGCTGGCGAGCCCTTACATCGAGATGGCGCGGCTTAAGGGCATGGGCCGCTTGCGCGTCATTGTGTTCCACGCTCTTCCGAACGCCCTTGCGCCCATCATCAATGTGGTGGCGCTGAACCTCGCTTATCTCGTCGTGGGCGTCGTGGTGGTCGAAGTGGTCTTCGTCTATCCGGGGCTTGGTCAGTTGTTCGTGGACGCGGTCAGCCATCGCGACGTCATGGTCGTCCAGTCGGTCGGTCTCATCTTCGCAGCCGCCTACATTCTGCTCAACCTGATCGCCGACCTTTTATCGATCGTCAGCAATCCGCGCATTCTGAATGGGGAAGGCTGATGGCAAACTTTTTCCGGCTTTTTGCCACAGCCCCCTTCACCGCGCGCTTCGGCATGATCGTAATACTCATCGTTGTCGTCATCGGCCTTTTCGCGCCATTCATTGCCCCCTACGGCGAAACGGCCGTGGTCGGAGCCCAGTATGAGCCGTGGAGCCGGCAGTATCTCCTCGGAACGGACAATCTCGGCCGCGATATGTTCACGCGGCTTGTCTACGGTACGCGCAATACCGTCGGCCTTGCTCTGCTCACCACGGTCATCGCCTTCACCATCGGCTCGATCCTGGGCATTCTCGCCGCGCTCCTCGGGCGCATGACCGACCGTATCCTCTCCAGGGTCATCGACGTGATCATGGCCATCCCGTCGCTGATCCTGGCGCTCATGCTGCTTACCATCGTCGGCACTTCGGTCGCCAGCATGATCTTTGTCATCGCGCTGATCTATGTCGCTCCGGTCTTCCGGATCGCACGGGCCTCGGCGCAGACCGTCGTCGTCATGGATTACGTGCAGGCCGCCCGGCTGCGCGGCGAGCGGCTGCCCTGGCTGATCGTGCGGGAAGTGCTGCCCAACATCGCCTCGACACTCGTCGCCGAATTCGGGCTGCGCTTCTGCTTCGTCTTCCTGTTCATCGCGGCGCTGTCGTTCCTCGGCCTCGGCATTCAGCCGCCCACGGCCGACTGGGGCTCCATGCTTCGGGAAAATGCGACGCTGATTTCCTTCGGCGACGTGACGCCGCTCCTGCCGGCGGCGGCCATTGCGTTGCTGACCGTGTCTATCAACTTCGTCATCGACTGGATGCTGCACAGAGCCAGCGGATTGAAGGACTAGCTATGACCGACGACATTAAGGCAGGATCGCCGCTCCTTTCGATCCGTAATCTGACGATCGAAGGCCACTCGTCGGAAGGATGGATCAAGCTCGTCGACGGCGTCGATCTCGGCCTGGCGCGCGGGGAAATTCTGGGCCTTATCGGCGAGTCCGGGGCGGGTAAATCGACATTGGGCCTGGCAGCCATGGGTTTCACCCGCGACGGATGCCGCATCGCTGGGGGCTCCATCGATTTTGATGGAATCGATCTCGTCCGCTGCGGCGGAACGGTCCGGCGCGACCTGCGCGGAAAACGCATCGCCTATGTGGCGCAATCCGCAGCCGCCTCCTTCAATCCGGCCCACAAGCTCATCGTCCAGCATTGCGAAGCGCCGGTCGTCAAAAAGGTCATGCCGCGCGAGAAGGCGATCGAGGACGCCGTCGATCTCTATCGGCGCATGCGGCTGCCGCAACCCGAAGAAATCGGCTTCCGTTATCCGCATCAGGTCTCCGGCGGCCAGCTGCAGCGCGCCATGACGGCAATGGCGATGGCGTGCCGGCCCGATCTGATCATCTTCGACGAGCCCACGACCGCCCTCGACGTCACGACCCAGATCGAGGTTCTGGCAACGATTCGAGATATCGTCAGGCAGTTCGGCACCGCCGCGATCTACATCAGTCATGACCTTGCGGTCGTGGCGCAGATGGCGGATCGCATCACGGTTTTGAAAAGCGGCAGGGCAGTGGAGACCGCCCCTACTCGCACCATGCTCCGCGACCCTAAAGAGGACTATACCAAATCCCTATGGTCCGTACGTTCTCTGGACCATAGGCGCGCGCCGGAATGTCCGACTGTGGAGCCGGTCTTGAGCATCCGCAACATCGATGCTGCCTATGGCGCAATGAAAGCCCTCGAAGGTGTTTCATTTGACGTGCATGCAGGCCGAACTGTCGCCGTCGTCGGTGAATCCGGCTCAGGAAAATCGACCGCGGCGCGCGTCATCAGCGGCGTCGTGAGGCCTTTGTTCGGAGAGGTCTTGTTCGAGGGGCGGCGGCTCGCTCCGGACTACCGCGCCCGCTCGCGAGAGGATCTGCGCCATATCCAGATGGTCTACCAGATGCCCGACACAGCCCTTAATCCGAAGCAGAGCATCCGCGACATCGTCGGTCGTCCGATGGAGTTCTACCTCGGTCTCCGCGGGCGCGAACGGGACCGACGCGTCGCCGATCTGTTGGAGCAGATCGAGCTCGACCCGGCGAAATACATGAACCGGCTACCGTCCGAACTGTCCGGTGGGCAGAAGCAACGCATCGGCATCGCACGGGCCCTGGCTGCGGAACCGAAGCTCATCATCTGTGATGAAGTGACATCCGCGCTCGATCAGCTCGTGGCCGCCGGCATCCTGAAGCTGCTGGCAGGTATCCAGAAAGAGCGCAACCTTGCCCTCCTGTTCATCACGCACGACCTATCGACGGTGACGGCCATTGCGGACGTGGTGATCGTGATGCAGCATGGGCGTATTGCAGAAGCCGGCAAGGTCGATGATGTCTTCGCCCGTCCTGCGAGCGACTACACGACCCGGCTTCTCCAGTCCGTGCCGGAAATGGATCCCGACTGGCTGACACGCACGTTGATGTCCCGGAACGCAGAACCGTTTTCATAGTGGCCGGGCTTACAAGAGAGCCTCGACGGTGCTGTCTCATAGTTTGATGTAAGGATGCGTTGATGCTGCAAGGAGAATTTCAAACATAACAATTTGCAATTTTACTGTTTAGGTCTTGGCATAATAGAACGAGATTTTGGTGCAACCGCCCAGCTGCTCTCGAAGGAATGGCGTAAGGTATTTCTGACTGATTTCACGGGTTGTCTCACCAGGCCAGACATACCAACCCTTGAACGTCAGTAAGGGTGGAAAACTGGGTTTGGCTATTGTGAGTTCTCGGTCAAGTGTGACGTTGTAGTATCGGCAAACTAATCCATTCATCGCATCCTTGCCATGACCTTTTGCCGGAAACTTCAGTGGGTGTTTTGCAGCCCAGACATTTGCGCGACGTGGTGTGAGTCGGTCGCAAACGCAAAGCGTTTGTCGCGGAGCAGCGAATTTTCTTTCTCTTGTGCGTGCATGCCTCGACAAAGTCATAGGACCAGACGTGGTTTGGGTATTCCGGCCGACGCCGGATGCGCGAGCTTTCATTCAGCTGCAAACGTCCGCGTTTGGGTTGCCTGTGCGGAACTTTGAGTCCCCCACGCCGCCATATCCGTTCAACCCGGTTCACATTCATCACCCAACCCGCACGATGCAGCATCGCCGTGATGCGGCGATAACCGTAACGGCCATATTGGAGAGCAAGTGCAATGATGTCGGCGGTCAGTGCCGTTTCATACTGGGACAGTCTCTTTCACAGTCGTTTATCGATATTCCATCCGCGATTGAGTTCATTTCTTTATACTTAACTGCCTTCCATTTCTGTGTTGCTCCCGTGCACGCCGACGTTTTGTAGGCATGTTCAGTGTGCTTCAAGGAACGACATCGCGACCGTAGTTCCACCATCAACCGTTGAAGTCAGAGTTATATCACCCTCGGCCTGGCGCACGAAGCCGTAGACGATTGCCAGTCCCAGCCCTGTGCCGCCCGAGGATTTGCGCGTGGTGAAATAAGGCTCGAACACACGATCAATGAGGTCGGGCGCGATACCTTTGCCCGTATCGGTAACGACAACGCGCACGCGATCCTCGGTGTGCTCGAGTGTAATGTCGATGTCGCCGCCGTCAGGCATGGCGGCGGCGGAATTACGGCAGATATTGACGATGGCTTGCTCGAACAGCGCCGGGTCGAGCAATACGTCGGGCAGATTTGCGGGCGCGCCTATTGTCAGGCTGATCTGCGGACCCAGTATGAGGTGCAAAACATCCTCGACCCCGCGTAGTATCTTGCGCAAATCGCAGCGAACGGGAGTGTAGTGCTGTTTGCTGGCAAAGGAAAGCATGCCTTCGACAAGTTCCTTACCGCGTTCCGAGGCTTTGCGAATGCGAGCGACGTTGCGTTTCTGCGCGTCCGAGAGAGTGCCCATCTTTTCGAGCATGCCCACGCTGCCAACGACAATTCCGATCATGTTGCCAAGCTCGTGGCTGAGCTGATGGCTGAGGCGCACCAGGCCGTCGAGTTTTTTGGCGCGCTGGACTTCCTGTTCCTGGTTTTCCTGCTCGGTGATGTCGCGTACGACGACGATGGAGCGGTCTCCCGGCTGGTCCGTACGGGACACTTCAAGAATCCTGTTGTTTTTGCTGATGCGGGTGACGCCGGGCAGGCCATCCGGTACATGCGCATCACTGGAAATGCTGAAGGCCGAAGCCAGTTGCGGTAAGCTCCAGGTCCGGGCCGCCGCTCCAACGCCGGCGAATTCGACAATGCGCCGGTTCATGGCCATGGCCCTTCCGTTCGCATCAAACAGAGCGATGCCTTCATTCATACTGCGAAAAGTCCAGCGGATCGTGCGGGCCGCCCGTGTTGCCCGGATATGGAGGTGATTGAAGCGTTCGACACTGCTTTTGAACGCATTGAATGCCCGGATAAGATCCTGCAGCTCTGTTTCATTCGTTCCCACGGATGGCAGACGGACATCTCTTTCGCCTCTGGCCAGCCGGTTCAATGCATCGGAAATCTGGGCGATTCCCGCCGATACCCGAATGATCGAGTAATAGATGGTCACGATGCAGAGTATGATCACAAGCAGCACTGTTGCGAGAACGAAGGTCCGCATGCTGTCGAGATTGTTGGATATGGCAGCAACTCCGGTATTGAAATCATTGCGGAGCAACTGACTCTGTTGTTCGAGCCCGGATGTGAGTTTTTGCGATGCATTGCGCATCTCGCTCAGGATGCTGCGCATCTCGATGAAACGGCGCAGATAAATCTCGCGCATCTGAAAGATTTGCTCGTAGATGCTGTATTGCACCGATTGCTGCCCCGCAGATGCCGGGGTGAGGGCCACAGCGGAGCGGCGAAGATAGGAACGGCGTATTTCGCCGAGGCTGAAAAGGCTGTCGGCAGAAGCAGCGTTCAGTACGATCTGTCTCTGTTGCATGTCCGGTTCGGGGCCTGTTGCATGTCGGATCACTTCGAGGTTACGGGTAATCTTGTCCTTGTAGAGCTGGGCTTCTTCTGCGGCGGCAGCAAGCTTCAGGGTGGTTGCACGGACCGACGACAGGGCATCAACCAGCTCGGCTGTGCCCGGCGTATGGGATGATCCGGATGATCCGCCATTGCGCGCAATATATCCGCTCAAGGAATCGATCTGTTCTGCAATGGACAGACTTTCGTCGGACAGGCGGTACGGCGATGTGGCATTGAGTATGAAGGGGGCGGAGGAAAGAAGGGCCGATGCCTGACGCGAAATGTTGGATGCCACGGCGAGATCTGCATAGGTCTGTACGCCATAGGAGGTCATTTGCATCTTGGCGTCGGTCAGGCTTTTGACTGCCATGAGCGACAACAGCAACACGAGAGCACAAATGAAGCCGATCGCAAGGGGGATGCGAAAGGCGATGGAATTGAAGAACCGGTCCGCAATCACTGGACAGCCTGCTCGGCTGGATCAAGAACAAGCATGTAACCTTTGCCGCGATTGGTCTTGATGTGCTTTGGCATGGAGGGGTTGCGTTCAATCTTGCGCCTGAGTCTGAGGACAAGGACATCGATATTGCGGTCTATGTAGAGGCGACCATCTGAACCGAGACGTTGCAGGATTTCGACACGGTCAATCGGTATTCCAGGTTTCGCCGCCAGTATTTCCAGCAGGGAAAATTCGGAATTTGTGAGTGTGGCGACCGGATTGCTGGTGGAATAGGCCATGCGCGCTTCTAGATCGACTAGCCAGTCGCCTATCCGGATCGCTTTGGCACTCTCGCATTTGTCCGGTTGCTCGGCCGGGCGGCTTGGCACGGTCGACCGGCGCAGGACAGCCTTGATCCGCGCAGCCAGTTCAATCGGCTCAAATGGTTTGACCACGTAATCATCGGCTGCCGTCTCCAACCCCAGCACCCGGTCAATCGAGCTGCCTGCTGCCGTCACCATGATAATACCCTTGTCGGTATCGCGCCGAAACCGCTGTGCCAGCGAACGGCCGGAAATACCAGGGAGGTTGTGGTCCACCAGAAGGAGGGAGATGGACCTATCGTCGATCTTTTCCAGCGCTTCCTCAGCCGAGAAGACACGAATGGCTTCCCAACCCTCCGATTCCACCAGATCCGCAATGACTTCGGACATATCTGGATCGTCTTCAACAATCAGAATTCTAACTGGTGAACTATTCAAGACAAATCCCCTCACACCATATTCACAGTCCGTGTTTTAATATGAGTAACAGGACTTGTCAGCAAGCCGTGATCTGTGTAGCCGCCGCCGGATTGTAACAATTGAAAGGAAAAACGCCACTCGATGTCATCTACGCAATGAAATGCCGATTGCAGTCATGTTCATTACTCTCTTATGTGATCAGATGTGAGCGCCTTGGCGTTTACCGGTTTCCGGGGAGGATTGGGATGAAAGAGCTTCTTTTGACGGCCGCCATTTTTTTCGTGGCAACGGGCGGCGCATTATCGGCCGAGCGATTGAGTGTCCTGTGCGGTGCGGATGAACGCTGGTGCGCGGAAATGAAGACCAGCTTCGAACAAAAATCCGGTACGCGTGTCTCGATGGTCAGAAAAAGCACCGGTGAAATCCTGGCCCAGCTGCGCGCGGAGAAGGACAACCCGAAGGTTGACGTGTGGTGGGGTGGCACCGGCGACCTGCAGTTGCAGGCAGCATCCGAAGGCCTTCTGGAAAAATACGTGTCGCCTAACAAACCCGATCTTTTGGGATGGGCAAACAATTTTGAAGAAATATCCAAAGGACAGGCATCCGGCATCTATGCCGGGGCGCTTGGTTTTGCTTACAATGCAGATATCTTGCGCAAAAAGGGTCTCCCGGCGCCGACGTGCTGGAAAGACCTGACGAACGGGACCTATCGCGGCGAAATCCAGATCGCCAACCCGGCCTCGTCCGGAACGGCTTACACGGCGCTGGCGACCTTGGTGCAGCTGTTCGGTGAAGACGAAAGTTTCAAATACTTCAAGGCGCTTGATGCCAACGTCAATAGTTATACGAAGTCTGGCTCAGCACCGGTAAAGGCGGCGGCGCGCGGCGAAACGCTGATAGGCATCGCCTTCATGCATGATGCGGTCACGCTGAAACAGGCTGGCTTTCCGCTGGAGGTCGTCGCTCCTTGCGAAGGCACCGGCTATGAGATTGGTGCGGTCAGCATCGTCAAGGGCGCACGCAACATTGAAAGCGCCAGGGCCTTTGTCGACTATGCCTTGAGTCCCGAAGGTCAGGCCACGGGCAAAGCAGCGGGACAAAACCAGGTGCCATCCAATGCAAAGTCAGAAGTGCCGGACGGTGCCCCCGATATCACTTCGTTGAAGCTGATTGACTATGACTTTGCCATCTATGGCGCTTCTGAAACGCGCGACAGACTGCTTTCGCGCTTTGCGACCGAGATTAAGGCGGCGGACGCGCAATAGGCCTCCTCACCCCTGCATTGTCGACACCTGCGATCCCCACGGTATTGGGATCCGATTTCAAGATAGACACCATGAATCGCTCACTTCAACTCATCGCAATGCTGGGTCTGGCGGCGTATTGCCTGTTGCCCTGGTACGGCGTTGAATACGGCATATTCGAAGGGGACTGGATTGATGCGGGCGGCCTTCTGTCGGAAGCCGGCGCATCGGGATTGCTCCGCCTGCTTCTGTTTCGCGACGCCGCAATGGCAATTCCGGCGGCCGTGCTTGTGTTCTTTGTCGCGGTTGCGTTAATCAGACAAACCTCGCGCCCGCTGCTCCTGTTCTCGCTCGCCGCGACGATCCTTGCGCTTGCCGCTATTGTCGTCGATGCGTTTAGCGGCGCGGCCGTGATCCAGCCGTTTGGTTACGGTGCAACAATCGTCATGACGATGCTTTTCTTGTCGGCAGCCAATCTCTGGTCGCGCCTCGGCAGGGATAATCGCGACGCATTTGTCGTCTCGTCGATTGCCGGTGTGTTTGCGCTGATTGTGCTGTTTGTGTTCTATCCGATTGCGCAAATCCTGGTCCAGGCATTTGTGGACAGACGGGGTGCGTTCAGCGTTCTTGGTGCCCTTCACGTCGCTATGGGCGGCGATATCTGGAGCGTTGGTTGCATTGCCGGAAAATCGCGGTGCGGCGTCGCAATCAATTCGATTATTCTGGGCCTTCTGACTGCCACAAGCACAACCATACTCGGGCTTGCCTTTGCCCTTCTCATGAGCCGGACCCGCTTTCCCGGAAAGCCGCTCCTGCGTGCGCTGGCTGTTCTGCCGATCATTACCCCGCCGTTTGTAATCGGCCTGGCTCTGATCCTGTTGTTTGGCCGCGCTGGCTTTGTGACGGATGTCATGTCGGGCTTTCTGGGGCTGGAAGCCAGCCGCTGGCTCTATGGCCTGTGGGGAATCTGGCTTGGTCAAACGCTGGCGTTCACGCCTATCGCGTTTCTTGTGCTGACGGGTGTTGTCCAGGGTATCAGTCCGTCACTGGAAGAAGCATCGCAAACCTTGCGTGCAGACCTGTCATCGACGTTGCGCACCGTTTCGCTGCCCTTGATGAAGCCGGGCATCGCCAATGCGTTCCTGTTGGCCTTTATCGAAAGCCTGGCGGATTTCGGCAATCCGGTCGTGCTTGGCGGCGGCGACAATGTGCTGTCCACGGAGATCTATTTTGCCATCGTCGGCGCCCAGGCCAACATGATGCGTGCCGCAGTTTTATCGCTCATTCTTCTGGCACTGACGCTCACCGTTTTCATTATCCAGAAGCGATGGTTGGGACGCACAGATTTCACCACCATCACGGGCAAGGCCGACAATGGCGCAAACAGCATGTTGTCAACCGGTCACAAGGCGATTGTCTATGGCCTCACACTGCCGTGGATGGTCTTCACGACGACAATCTATGTGATGGTGTTTTATGGTGGCGTTGTCCGGCTCTGGGGACAGGATCACACGCTGACATTTGCCCATTACAGGGAAGCATTTGAAATTGGCTGGTCGGATGGCGGTATCTGGTGGAAGGGCGCAGCCTGGGACTCGTTCTGGACGACCATCAGTATTTCAGCCATTGCTGCTCCACTGACGGCTGCGCTTGGTCTCCTGACAGCCTGGCTGCTCGTGCGGCAGAAATTTGCCGGCCGAAGCACATTCGAGTTCCTGACGATGCTGAGCTTTGCCGTGCCTGGAACGGTCGTCGGTGTGAGCTATATCCTGGCATTCAACAGCGCGCCAATCGAGCTGACGGGCACCGGGACGATACTTGTTCTGTGCTTCATATTCCGCAACATGCCGGTGGGCGTTCGCGGCGGCGTTGCCGCCATGAAGCAGCTCGACGCCAGCCTGGATGAGGCATCTCTGACACTGGGTGCGAACAGCTTCAAGACGCTGAGGCATGTCGTACTGCCGCTGATGCGCCCGGCGATTGTCTCCGCCGTCGCATACAGTTTCATTCGGGCCATCACATCCGTCAGTGCCGTCATTTTTCTGGTTGGCGCCGATCACAACATGGCAACAGCCTACATCATCGGGCTGGTGGAAAATGGCAGCTATGGCTTGGCGATTGCCTATTCGACGGTGCTGATCGTCGTCATGCTCATTGTCGTCACCGTACTTCAGCTTGCCTTTGGCAAGCGGCGTCTGCGGCGGGACGACAGGGTCGGATACCAGCAACCGCGTCCCGTAGCTGCATAATTGAACCGAACGAGGATAGAAAAATGAAGTTGGACACAAGCTGGCAGGCCGCCGGACAGGCCAGCATCCGTCTGAGTGACGAACGCGGCAGGATCGCCTTCAAAAACGTCGTGAAAAAATACGGCGTGGTTCATGCGGTTGACGGCATCGATCTCGAAATCAGGAGCGGGGAGCTGGTCACGCTGCTGGGGCCAAGCGGCTGCGGTAAGACCACGACATTGCGGATGATCGCCGGGCTGGAATTGCCGACCACGGGAACCCTTGCCATTGGCGGGGTGGATGTTTCCCGGCTTCCGGCGACATATCGCAACGTTTCCATGGTGTTCCAGTCCTATGCCTTGTTTCCGCACCTGACAGTGCTCGACAATGTGGCTTATGGGTTGCGCATGGGCGGTTTTAAAACCCCTTTGGCCAGAGAAATGGCAGAAGACGCACTCTCGCTGGTTGGCCTTGCCGGCTTCGGCACGCGGCTTCCGAGCGAGCTGTCAGGGGGGCAGCAGCAACGCGTTGCGCTTGCCCGCGCCATCGTGCTTGAACCGGAGGTTCTGCTGCTCGACGAACCGCTATCCAATCTTGATGCGAAGCTGAGACGGTATGTGCGTGAGGAAATTCGCACACTGCAGCAAAGGATCGGCGTGACGACCGTTTACGTCACGCATGATCAGGAAGAGGCAATGGCCGTATCCGACCGCGTCATTGTCATGGAGCAGGGCAGGATTGCACAGACAGGCGCCCCCGCCGAGCTTTACCACAATCCCCGGTCGGCCTTCATTGCCAGTTTCATCGGCGAAGCCAATCTGATCTCCTGTGTTGCGGCCATTGCCGCCGGCGGCGGCAGAGTTGCGCAGATTAATGACGATCACCGGTTTGCCGTGCCAACCAGCACTGTAGCAGAAGGTGATGCAACACTAGTCATCCGGCCGGCCGCCATTTCATTTTCCACCCGTGCCGGCACGGGTATGCCCGGAACGATCACATCAGCTGCCTTTTTGGGTGATCGCGTTCTCTACGGTATCAAGACACCCATCGGCCGGCTGTTCCATATTGAATACGTGTCCTCGATCCGGCATCCGGATGGAAGCGAGGTCAATATCATTCTCGACCCTGCGAAACTGCATCTTGTTTGAGATGGCCAGTCTGGGAACAAGGCTTGATCATGCGAATCCGGAGGATATGCCGGTGCGGGCGATAAAGCGTGGAACTGTCAGCGTTGAAAGGCGACTGGACATACCGGCACAGGCCGCTTTCAACGTATGGTCGCGTCCGATCGATCTGCACCTGCGACGGGACCGCAGCGGCAATCTGTTCTCCTATGTCAGCTTTGACTTTCGTATCGATGGCGAAACAATCTTTGGTTTCGGTGAGCCCGGTGGCAGATGGTATCGCGCAAGGCAGCGATATGAAGAGATTGTTGACGGCCAACGCATCACATATGTCCTCACAATCAAACGTCGTCACAAGCTTGTGTATCTTGGAACAGTAACGATTTCCTTCGCCGATACCGCTACGGGTTGCACACAGACCTATTTCGAGCAGGGCACCAGTTTTGGCAACGAGTCCATGCCCGATCACATACAATGGTACGCAGGACGGCTGTTTGGGACAGGTTTTGCCATGTGACTGCGTGAAGGCCGATCACGTGAAGACCCGGTGTCGGGCTGTAAGTTTTGTAATCAAAAAATGCCGAATTGGCTCACATATCTCTCACAATATACGATCACATGATGTATGAGTGACAATGAGTGTCCTGGGGCCAGCATGCCGATGGCCGCCAAGCAGAGCAACCGGGCTTTGCCCGAGACATAGGTGATTTCATGTTTGGTCCCGATGGTATTCTTTTTGCAAAATTCTTCCGTGATATTGAAATATTGCGGCAAAACGCGATTGCCGCCGCGGCCGCAGCGGCTGCAAAGCCCACCTATACCGCCAGAAAAGATCAAACACCGCAAATAATTGCCAAGGAACTCGGCCAAACCGACGGCGGTGAGGCCATTGCCAAGGCCAACAAATTGCGCGTGGATCAGGTGGTGGAGCCGGGGGTTGTTCTGGTCATTCCGAAAATTGAACCGCTTGCGGATCCTGCGGAAACCAATTTCAAAAAGGCCGTCGCAACACAAAAGGAGGCGCCGCCGCCTGTTGATCCGAAACTGATATCCGCCGATGTGAAAGGCGGTAAATCGATCGAACAAATCGCCGCCGACCGCAAGCTGAAGGTTTCGGATGTCACGGCATCGATTGATGCGGCTGGCCTGCAGGTCAAAACGACCGACCCGACCAGCAACAATGGTGATGTCAAGACCACTGAGATTATCGACAAGTCAACCAGCAAGGTCGTTGCCACGTTTTACGATGATTACCAGCATGGTGGAACCACATCGAAGATTACGGATGCGGAGGGCAAAGAGGTAACGCAGACCCAGTATGGCGATGGTACCAGCAGCCGCACGGTCAACGATACGAAAAAGGGTGAGACCACCACTCGCGTCGAGGATTCGAAGGCTGGCAAGGTTACCGAGACCACGATCGACAAGGATAAGCGGCTGACGCAAACCATCACTGAGAAAAATGGTGACGAAACGCGCAAGACCGAGAAGCTTTCATTCAATGGCTACGAGCTGACAACCGCGCCGGACGGCAGTTCCGTCCTTGTGAGGCAAGCGGACGGCATTCAGCTTGCGATGAAGCCCGAAACGCCTGAAGCTTCGCTGGCCAAGGCGCTGTTCGATGCCAATCCCAACAGCAGTGATGCGGCAGAGGCAAAGAAGGGTGCTGTCGTCAAAACCGTCATTGACGGCATGCTGCTGGGGCAGAACTACAAGGAGCTTGATGCTGCGGCTCAGGCCAAGGCCAGCGAGACGAAGGCTGCCATTGAAAAATATGGCGCGGGGCAGACTGGAACACCGTCACAACCCAAGGCCCCATCGGGTAAAAGCTGGGTTCAGGTCGGCGAACTCTGGGTTGATCCCGAGGTTGCCAAGGCGATGGCCGCGGAAAACACTGCCGGCGCCAAGCTGATCGAGGCTTCCGCAAAGATGAAGCAGGCAAACGATCAGTTGAACGTCTATGCCCTTGATCCGGACTATAAATCGGCGATGAACGGTGCGGGAAAGATTCTCGACAAATCTTTGGCGCCGCATGATCTCGTCTGGGAGAGACCGGAAGGAACGGGCACGCTTGAGGAGGCGCGGCAACAACTCGCAACCGCCGGCACGCAGCTGACAACGGCCAGCACGACCGCGACAGAATATGCCGAGGCCGAGCGGCTTACCGGGGAAGCGATTGCCAAACAGGGGCAACTGCCGCCCCCGGTCAGAAAAGATATACCAACCGTGACGTCTTCATCGTCACATTACGATCCGGAAACGGCGTCAATTGAATGGAATGCCAAAAATGCCGAAGTGAACGATCTTTTTGCCAAGGCAAATACGCATACGGCCAACGGCGACAAGGCCTTCGCTGACTATCTCGTTGGCATAAGGCAGGAGAACCTTGCCGCGACAAAGCCGGGCTCGAAGGAAAATACAGAAGCCAAACAGCTGCTTGATCAAGCACTGTCTCAACAGGACAAAGCGGGCAAGAATGTCCATGCCGCTGAGGTCTATCAAAACTATCACGATGCCAACAAGACAGCGGCCGATCTGCAGGTAACCGGCCAGGGAATAAAGCAGAAAATCATCGCGGAAGATATCAAGAAGAATCCGGACCGCTACGATTGGAGCAAGGAAAACAGCACCTATGGCGGCGATTATCTCGGCAAGATAAAGGATCAAAAGGTTGTCGAGGATCCCAAGGACAATCAGCTCTATGTCGAGACAACCTATGAACATGGCGGCATGAAACGGGTCCAGCTGACATTCGCCCGCAACGACAAGAATGTACGCGGTGAATTCAAGGATCGCGACCTCAACAAGCAGTGGCAATCGCTTGTCGACGGCCCGGAGGGCAATTGCGGTCTGGGCGGCCTTAAGAGCGCGCAGCAGGCGGTTATCTCGGCCGGGGAAGCAATCAAGGACGTACAGATCAGCGATCTTGATCTGCAGATCAAGGACCTTGGCGCGGCTATTCCTGAACTGAAAAAAGCCCGCGATGATGCCATCGCGAAATATGGTGCAGGCACACCCGACGCTCCGGCGGATGGCAAGCCGAACGGCTCCAATGCTGTCAATGCGGCTTACACAAAACCGGCCGGCAAGGACGCGGGAAATGCTCCGGCGGACGGCGAGCGTGTCCGCGTCCAGATGGACGGGGAGTGGGTATGGGTGCATCCGGAGGTGGCCAATGCGCAGCTTGCGCTGGATACGGCATCCGCCCAGAAGCAGGCGGCCGAGCGTGCCCGCGACGAGGCCCATGCCGCCCGCAATCGCCTGAACTTTGCCTTGACGCAGCCGATCAAGCTCATGGTCGATAAAGGCTCCGACAGCTACGGCAAGAGCACGGAATATGCCTATCTCGACAAGCGCAGGGACGAGGCTCTCGGTGAATACCAACTCAAGTTCAATGACCTCTACAAATCAGGTTATACAAATGATTTCAAAGGTATAAAGGTTGGAAAGGAACTTGATGCCACCGTTGCGCAAGCCTTCGGACTGACGCCGGGACAGAATGCGGAAACGCTGAAGAAAATCACCGGAGAAGTTCATGACATTGCCGGGGACAACGTCCAGTACAAAATTGTTCCCATGTTCCATGTCAATCAGGACGAGGGTTCCCAACAGACGGCATTGATTGCGGTTAAGGACGGTGGCGGCAAAGTCTATTATGTCGATGTGACAGGCAAGCACTTTGAAAGCTTGCAGGATTTCCAGGACAATAACACCCAGTTCGGCGAAGGCGGCCGGCTGGTCGTGCCGCGCAGTCTCGACATGCGGCAGAGTCCAGATTCAACCATCCCGCTTGAAGTCGTCAGCGCGCGCAATTTCACGGTGGCGGAGAAAATCATCGATCCGGTGGTCGGGACCATCACCACCATTGCGACGGTTGCCTCTTTCATCCCGCCATTCGCCCCGGTCGCCGCACCCATAGCCATGGGCGGCGGCGCGTACCTCGGCGGCCGGGCGATTGCCCGGCAGATCAACTATCTCCAGCACGGCGGCGAGTGGGGCGATTCGGAATCCTGGATGAATATGGGGTCGGTTGCCAGCTCGTTCATCCCCATGGCCGCGGGCGGATTGCGCACGCTTGGCATGTTCCGCACGGTTTCCGAGATGTCGGTGTTGCAGGCGGCCAGAGGCAGCATCGGCGCCCTGAAGGCAGAATCGCCAATGGCGCTGAAAGCCGCGGAATATATGAGCAATGGCGGTAAGTTGAACCGTACAGCGCGCGGATTGGACTGGTCGTCCCTTGGCATCGGTGTTCCGATGGTTGCTGTGTCGGTGCATGACATTGCTTCGGGCAATATGAAGGGGCTCGACCTTTTCAATGCGGTGACTGGCGTTGCAACAGGCGCCGTTGGAACGACATTCGGTGTGCGCGGACTGTTGATGACGCGGCCAAACAAAGGCAACGCAGACAGTGGTGGGGGGGCCACAGCGACCACGCCGTTGCTTCCGGAGTTCACAAAGACCAATAAGTTCAACTCTCCAGCCTTTGACGACACTCAAGTGGTCAACAATGTGAAAGACTTTGTTGATTTTGCGCAGTCAAAACAATCGCGCAGCTTATCGGCTGCCGGGAGGGAAAAGGACTGGGGTGAACTGTGGCATGATTATCAGCGGCATTTGGGTAAAGATCCCAATGCCGGACCGCGTCCAGAGCTTTTTGATATTCCCGGCGTGGCGAATGTTCTGAACGTAGGAAGCAACCCGAAAAACATCGGCCCGATCACCTATAGCAAGCCGGAGATCACGGCTCACACGACGCCCGAGCAGATAGGTTCTCTGCTCCCTGGACAGCTTGCGCGATTGGAGCCCAGTGATTTCGAGAACCTCACGCCTGCACAGGCGGCAAGTATCAGAAAGGCAGCCAAAAAGAGCCTCAATGATGAACAGCTCGCGGCGCTTGAGACTGCAAAGAAGCGGCGGGATCAAGGGACATCCGCTCCCAAGCAGACGGTGCAGCCCGCGATAGAAAGCAATGAAAGTACGCCTGTCGGAGTGACAAACGTTGCGGTGCCGGATGGCCCCTCCAAACCGGTCATTACGCTTCTGACCAAGCCCAAGGAAATCAAGAAGCTCTCCGATGAAGAGCTCGCGCTGCTGACGCCCGAAGATCTGCAATCCCTGCGCCGGAAACAGGCAAAGGCGGTCAACACCAACAAGCTCGAGACGGATGAACATGTGTCGGCGCTGCTTTATGCCCAGCGGCGACGGGGCGCCAACGAAAAGAGGCATGAACTGCTTGACGTAATGGGTGAGCGCAATCCTCCGCAGCTCAAAACAGGACTTATCAAGACGAGTGTTGTCGGGGTGAATGTGGTCGCTGAAACGCTCAAGCGATCGGTCGGCTTCTCCGGTGTTTCCAGCGTGCTTGGCGGACCGTCTTCCGCTTTCATTCTGGCCGTCCGTTCCAACGGCTCGAAACTGGCCTGGTGGACGAACAACCATGGTGTTCAGCGGGCGTTTGGCTATGCAATGCTCGGCAACGAGGCCCGTGCGATCAAGAAGGCAGAAAGTCTGCTCAACAAAAGCGGGCTGACTGGAACGGCCAAACCGTCCCAAGCCCAAAGAGACGCGCTGATCGCAACCCTCAAGGAAGTCGCCAAATTGGGACGCGCCTACAAGGAAGCGCGGGATGAGGCGCTGCGGGGGGACCGGTCGCTGTTGCCCAAGGCCAACACCGACAACCTGAAGCCTCCAAGCCTTGCGGAGGAAAAGACCCTCGACAAGATGGACAAGCGGGTCAAATACGCGGTGGATAAGCAGGTTGATCCCGATAATATTGCCGGCGCGCGGGAAAGGATCGATGATCTTTATGCGGCGGATCAGGAGGCGTTTGGTCCAGCTTACGCCAGATACAGCCGCACGGAGGATGCGCGGAAAGCCTATAACGACCTGCATGAATATCTCCTGGCCAAATTCGAGCATCAGGACAATGACAGCAAGGGCACCGTCGATTGGAAGCGGGCGGAGAAACTGGTCAGCAGCTCGATGTCACCCGAGACGCATCTGGGTTACGCCTTCAAGGCTGGTGCCTTGGCAGCTCCGGTCAACGCCTTGGCTGCCATCATGCTGAGCAAGCATTCGGGTGACATGAACTGGGTCCAGTGGGTTAGCCAGGACGGGGGCAATTTGTTGCGCGCCCTGCCGGCGGTTCTCATCCAGACGGCCTATCTCAAGGCGGTACAGAACCTTGCGGATATCAAGATGGAACGGGGCCCGATGACCCCGGAGAAAGAGGCAAGGGCAAAAGAGCTGGATGCCAAGAAAGATGACATGAATTTTGAAAGCGACAAGACGGCCTGGAAATACAGCCTGCCCGGTTTTGCGCTGCTCGGAACCGTTGCCGCGACAATGCCAGGTGGCGGCTTGAAGGCCGGGCTCTATGGCCTGCAAGCCCTTGGCGGTCTTACCTGGTATGTTGCCCAGCGTCCGCCGTCATGGTGGCCAAAAATGCCCAGCGGTGTCAATGAGGGCATGCGGGCACTCGGCATTGCCACAAGTTTTGGCGTACCCCTCTACCTGCTGGTTGATTTCATGCTCTCCGACAGCAAGGATAACGGTAAGGACAAGTCAAATCTGGACAAACTGGTCGAACTAACGACCTGGGCGTTTAGCGATAAACAGCCCTTGGGGCCCGGACCGGTGCCAAGAACGACCTTGCCGCCTGCGCCGACGACCGTCCTGCCAACCACGCGGGCGCCTGCAACGGACCGTTCAACGCCAACCGTCATCACGCCGACTGCACGCGCGGGGGTAAAGCCAATCAACTTCACCATGCCGACAGGATCCGGCAGTGTCGAGGATGAGCTGAGTTTTCATTTGCGCCGGGCGGAGGTGATGCTTGATCCGGCCTACGCTGGCTCGAAAGAGCGGGCGAAATACGAGGAGGCAGGCCCAAGCAGTTCGGTATTCGCTTGGGAGAACATGCGCAGCTCGGCCATTGACATGGTCAAGCTCCTCGCGGTGGACGCCGACAGGAGTGATATGGCTCTTTCCGCCTGAGTTCGAATGGATGAGGCCCATCCGCTCAAACAGGTTTGTCCTGCCTGAGCGGTTGGGCCTCGCCGTAATTGTTCATTCAGATGCGGCTGCTCACAGCTTGGCCTCAGATTTGGACCGAAGGGCCGGCGAAACGCCTTATTTTACCCTATGTTTGCCAGATATGACTTTTTGTGAACAGACCCATGCACTGTTGGCATTGGCTTATCACTTAATATGTTTTATGTTAACTTCAAACACTTGGGGTAATTGGTAGATCGAAATGTCGGTTGCGAAAGTATTGATTAACACACAATCGCTCACAATAGAGCTGGAAGGTGAAGATGAGTTCGTGAGGACCTATCTTGACAAGCTTATGCCTATCCTGGAGCGCTCGAAACTCACCGAGGCCGGGCACGCAGACGGCGAAGCCGGTTTGTCGGATAATCTGCAGGCAATTGCGCCAGCCAAGCCAATGGGCACGCGAAAGCGTGCGCGGGCGACATCGGAGTCAGGCGGCTCCTGCCGTGAACGCGTGAAAAAACTGCGTGAAGATGGTTTCTTTGATAAGCCGCATGGCATTGGCGAGATCGTTAAGGAACTGAACGATCAAGGTTTTCCTCACAGTATCAATCAGGTTGGGGCTGCATTGTCGACCATGTTTGGCCGCAATGAGATCGAGCGCAGCAAGATCGACAAGAAGTATTCCTATTTCTGGGGATCGAACCAGATCAAGGCCGCCTGATCCCTTCCGGGCAGACTTTAAACCCTGTAAAATACACCGCACCGGGCGTATGATCGCCGGAATATCCCTGTTCCGGTGTATTCCGGCTCTGGCATTGGCTTTGCAACTGCACGGCGGTGGGTTGCATGCTGTTTCTTGTGCCTGTGCGGGTTCATATGCGCGGTGAATCGGCGTGCGACAGCTTGCCGACGGTACCGCAAGCACATTCACTCATATTCAAAAAAATTGAACCTGTGTCTTTTTGTGATGAATTTATGCTTGATTATGTTCAATCATGTCTCACAAAGGTTAAGAGAAATTGTTTTGACCTCGAGTTGGCGCAACACTATCGTTCACGGGCCAAATCGTTTTGGAGAATATGTCCGAAATTTCCGTTGGCTTGAAAATGCATCTTCACATAACTTCGCAGGTAATCGCCAAACAGCAGCCACGATGTCATGTTGCCCCTCCCCAAAGGATGCTGCCCTGTAAGTCAGGTGGTATTCCGTTGCAGTTGCCCTGAAACAGGATCCCAACCCAATGCGATCACTTGCCCGAGAATGGATAGACGAAATTCTATTGAGGACACCCTTCGCGCGCAGCCTTGGTATCATATTCCTTTCTGCCCAAGGTGATGCCGTGAAGTTGAGACTGCCGGTTCAGGGGGATGTCACCCAGTTGCCGGGCAATGCGCACAGCGGTGCCATTGCCACTTTGATTGAAGTCGCCGGATCCGCTGCGGCGGTGCTTGGAGCAAGCAATCTTTCTATCGCAGGCTGTGCAACCAGTCAGTTGAACATCACGTTTCTGGCGCTCGGCGATAGTCGTTACCTGGATGCGACGACGGCGATCGTGCATCGTACGGCCAGCCAGGCTGTCGTGGATGTAACCATAACAAGCGATGATGGACGTCCCATGGCCAAGGCAACGACCATATGCCGCATTTTCGAGAAGCGCACCGCCGTGCCGGTGCCGCCGGTTTCCTTCTTTAGACCCTTTGTCGTGAAGAGCGCAGCGGATCAGCAGAACGCCCGGTAAGGATTTATCATTCTGCCGGACGCCTGCTGTCCGGTTTGATGTCAAAGAATGCATCGACGTTTTGGCGCAACCGGCCGAGTTCGGTTTGCATCTGCGGAACAAGAAACATCGCATAAAGTGCAATGAGCAGGGCAAATATCAAATTCTTGACCGCCATTGATAGGTCGAACACATGCAACTGCGGCGCCATGCGCGACAGGAAGGCCAGCATCAGATCCGCAATCAGCAAGGCGAGGACGACCGGGCCGATCTGGACGAGCGCCATTTGCATCATGCCATTCACGGTTCCGATGAAAAGCGGGAGGGTCGCTCCGGTGAGCACCGGTGCGAAGTCGGTCACCGGCCAAATACGGTAACTGTTGTAAAAACTGTCGAGCAGGACCAGAAAGCCGCCGGAAGAAAAGAACAGAACGATCACCGCAAGGGCAAAGAAAGTTCCGGTGATGCTGGTCTCTGTCACCGATTGAGGATCGACAAGCTGGGCCGCAGTGGACCCACGTTGCAGGTCGATGAGATCTCCGGCGATTTCGGCCGCCCAGAACGGAATACTGAAAAGAAAACCGATGGCAAAGCCGATGATGAATTCCTTGATCATCAAGGCGCCCAGCCATGGGATGGTCATCGGGGGGCGGTTTGCAAGGGTACGCATGACTTCCGGAATAACCGGGATGCTGATTGCCAATGCCACGCCGGATCGTATGGGCCCCGTGATACCCAGCCGCACGAATATGGGTGATATGGTCATGAGACCAAAGCCGCGCGCCATTGCGATGGAGGTTGCCAGGAGTATGGCATAGCCCGCTTCGAACAGTGGCAATGTGATCATCTGCTGTTGCATCCGTGTATTCAGCGCGTCATGGCGGGGAACTCGTCAAGAACGCGGCTGGCAAGAGAGGTGACCTGCACGCCGAGCGCCGGACCTGCAACAATCAGGACCAGCATGACAGCGACGAGCTTTACGGTTTGGGGCAGCGTCTGATCCTGGATTTGGGTCAGGGCCTGCAGCAGGCCGACACTGATGCCGACGACAATGGCCACGATCAGCGCCGGGGCTGAAACCATGAGAACAGTGAGCAGCGCACTTTGCATCTGGGCGAGAAAGGCAGTCTGCATGTTTTTCACCTGTAACTGAGAATGAGTCCGTGCATGAGCCGCGACCAGCCATCAACGGAAACGAAAAGGAATATTTTGAGCGGGATTGAGATCAGGGTGGGGGATACCATCATCATACCCATCGCCATCAGGACATTCGACACGATGAGATCGATGACGAGAAACGGAATGTAGAGCAGGAAGCCGATCTGGAATGCACGGGACAATTCCGAGCTCACGAATGAGGGAACGAGAACCACCAGATCATCGGGTTTTACATTTGCCCGTGCTTCCTCGGACCAGATGCCTTCCGTCGATTGAAGGAAAAACTGCCGTTCGCTTTCGCTGGAGTAGCGCGCCAGGTGCTCCTGTAACGGGCCGCGCACGGTATTGGCTGCGCGCGTTATACCCTCCACATTGCTCAGATCGATGGATTGCGTTTCTGCTGCCCGGTAAATATTGCCGACCAACGGTGCCGTCACATAAACCGTCAGGATGAGGGCGATGCCGTACAATACCAGATTAGGCGGCGATTGCTGGATGCCCAGGGCGTTGCGCACGAGAAACAGGACAATGGATATTTTCAGAAAGCCTGTCATGGTCACGATGGCGAGCGGAATGAATCCAACCGATGTAACCAGCAGCAGGATCGGAAGAATATTGCCCTGAAGCTCAGTCATTTGCACCAAGCTGCAAAATGCGAACACCAAGACCTTCGCCCAATCTGACGATATCGCCGCGGCCGATCTTGCTGCCGTTTGCGATAATGGCAACCGCACCCTCGTTGAGCGCTGCGACGGGTACGACGCTGCCTTCGGCAAGCGCCTTCACGTCGCGCAAAGCCATGTCCGTGCGCGCAAGCTCGAATATGACGCGAACAGAAAGACTGTCGATGGTTGCTTCATCCATTATTGTTCCCCTTTCCATGAGAATTTCATTGGTGTCGGGCCGTGAGATTGCCGCCGCACTCCAGCCGCTGGTAAGCAGAAGCCCTGGTTCCGATCGGATGCAGCGCGCCTGGAGCTGGCCCGCGCAAAGGGCATAAAATTCTCCGGGCGCGGCGCTTTCGCTCATGATCGTATCCCCCGGTTTCAAAGCCGAGATTTCGGCTATACTCAGGGTTTGAGCGCCTGCCAGAATTTGTACTGGAAAGGG
This sequence comes from Phyllobacterium sp. T2-21, assembly GCF_055378485.1. NCBI lineage: Bacteria > Pseudomonadati > Pseudomonadota > Alphaproteobacteria > Hyphomicrobiales > Phyllobacteriaceae > Phyllobacterium > Phyllobacterium sp. T2-21. Next base: position 552,399 of record NZ_AP027916.1, read on the forward strand.
CAAGCCCTCGAAATCAACCGGCGATCGCAGGGGAACTGCATCCCAGGTCTTGCTGAGAAATCTGCCTGCCTCTGCATTCAGTCCGAGACGGACAACCCCATCGAAGGATGCAAATGCGACGTGGAGATCAAGGTTGATTTCCGCGGCGCTCGCATCCGCATCCGTGACGAACTGCAGTGGTTGCGATATCACCGCTTCAAACGGCAAGAGCAAGTTCTCCAGTGCCGCCTCGATCAGAACGGCCTGTTGAAGCGCTGGCAGCGTATGGAATGACGCGGGTTTGCAGAGACCGCCCACCAGAGCCTCGACGAGACTGCCAGGCAGAGCGAGTTGAAAATTCCACATACCGCTAGACACGTTGAAGCTGCGCGGTGCGTCGCCGGCAGACCAGGAGCGGGCGGACAGGCCAATGGTCATGGGTTTACCCCGCACCTCCGCGCGCAAGGGCCGGCGGCGGCGATAGAGGGTATTATGGGTCATCAGCGACGCAGGGGACATGCTGGGAAAGGGCTGGAAATCCACGGCCCCATCAGGTTTCTCCACATTGATTTTATTGTTGCGTGTCATGATGAGCCTCGTCCTGCACTGAAGGAAGCGCTGTGAAAATCATCGCGATCATCATCTTCCAGCTCAGCGCGCAAAAGAGATGCCGCCCTCTGTTCCGCTTCGAAGGCAGTCTCCAGCTGTTCGAGTGATTTCTTCCGCGCGCGATAGTCTGTCAGTGTTTTTGCCAGATCAGTGCGCATGCGATCGAGGTGTTCGCTCGCATGGGAATGCGAATCGGCACTCCTGGCAAGCTCTTGATCTATTGCAAGAATATCCTGGCGGTACCGTTCGAGCATGGCTTGGCTGACTGTGTTCCCCGTCAGGTTTTGCCTGTTTTTATCGTCCCGGGCGGTCAACTCCGCTGCAAGATCGAGCATGGCATTATAGGCCTTGGATCGCTGCGATTCAGCGTCATTGACGAGCATCTGCTGAACAGACAGAGCATTCACCGCAATCTGCAGGCGCATTTTCCGTAAGCCAAGCAGCTTTTCAAATCTCTGCAGGTTTTTCAATTTGCAAGCTCCCACATCCTGTCCAACGTCTCACTGAACGTCGAATGTTCATGGCTTTCCTGCCGCAGGAAATCAGTGATGGCCTGATGCCTTTCGACAGCCCTGTCGGTAACCGCGTCTGAGCCCGCCTTGTATTCATTGACGCGAAGCAGCAGTTCCACTTCTTCATAGCGCGCCATCATTTCGCGGATTGCGGTGGCGCTTGCCCTATGACCTTCGTTGGCGACTGCGTCCATCAACCGGCTGCGACTGCGCAGTATATCAATAGCCGGAAAATGGTTTTTCTCCGCCAGCTCGCTGCTCAATGACACGTGGCCGTCAAGGATGGACTTTACCTCTTCCGCCACCGGATCCAGCGTTTCGTCGCCTTCGGTCAGCACCGTATAAAGTCCGGTGATTGATCCGCCGACACCCGGCCCGGAGCGCTCCAGCAGACGGGGAAGGGCTGCGAACAGCGATGGAGGATAGGCGCGGCGTGTGCCGGGTTCGCCTGCCGCCAAACCGATTTCACGCTGTGCTCTGGCAAAGCGGGTAACACTGTCCATCAGCAGCAGAACATCCTTGCCTTCATCGCGAAAATATTCCGCGATTGCCGTGGCGCAGTGTGCCGCCTTGACGCGTTCGATTGCCGGGCGGTCGGAGGTTGCAACCACTGTTACCGCGCGCTTCCTGCCTTCGACACCCAACTGGACATCGAGAAATTCGCGCACTTCCCGGCCACGCTCGCCAATCAGCGCGATGACCACGACGTCCGCCTGGGTCCCGCGCACGATGCTTGATATCAGAGAGGATTTTCCAGCACCCGGCGCACCGAAAATACCGATGCGCTGGCCGCGAGCGACGGTCAAAAGGCCGTCGATGGCGCGTATTCCAAGTTGCAGGGGATCGCGGACCAGATCGCGCTGCAAAGCATTCACGGGTTCGGCCAAGGTGGGGTAAAGCGCGACAATCCCGGCGCCCGCATCCGCATCGCGGCCATTGTCGTTCACAATGTCCCCGAGGGCATTGACCACGCAGCCCAGCAATCCCGGCCCAACCGGAACCTGTATGATGCTGCCGGTCGGGATGACCTCGGCACGCATGGACATGCCAGCCATATCGCCGATGGGGCTGAGAACGGCATCATCATTGTCGAACCCGATGACCTCAGCCGGAACGGTGCGGCCGGACACGGGATCGCGAATCTCGCACAGCTCGCCAATGCGCACCATCGGCAGGGAAGCATGGATGATGACACCCGTTATGCGGCGCACGCGCCCATGCACCTGCAGCGGACGAGCACCGGCGGCAGCTCTTTGAAAGCGGTTCATGAGTCGGCTGAGATCGCTTTGCATGGATGTCAGACCGCTCCAAATTCCGCTTCGTCGCGCGCAGCGATCAAGGCCTGGCGAATGACGGACAATTGTGCGTCAAGCCCGGCATTGATGACCGCGCTGGGAGACACGACGAGACAGTTCCTGCTATCCAGCCGGGGATCGCCGGTGATTCTGACGGACAGGCCTTTTTCGAGGCCGGCCGATATCTCCTGCAGAAGTTTTTTTACCTCCTTTTCCAGTTCGGGGGCGACGTAAACGGTGAGCGCGCGCTCATAACGTAAAAGATCGATGGCATTGCTTGCCAGTTTGGCGACCACCGCCGGATTGTCGATTTCACCGATCAGCTGTTCGACCACGGAGAGGCTGAGATCGACGACCTGTTCCTGCAGCGCTTCAAGATCGCGATCAATCCTGGTCGCGGTCTCGGCCACGAGGATCGCGGCATCCTGTTCGCCCTGTTGCAGCCCCTGCCGGTACCCTTCTGCTTTGCTTGCATCGAAAGCTGCCTGTGCCGCACTGCGAATATTATCCGCCTCCTGCCGGGCTGCGGCCAGCATTGCCTGCGCGTCGGTCCATAGCGCGGTATCCCGCGCCGATACGATCCGGGCCGCCGGTGTCTTGGGCAGATCCATCATGCGGCCGCCATATCGGTGCGCGAATTTGATGGATGGCGAACGATGACAAGAGCACGTTTCGCATGATCGCCGGAATGGGCTGGCGCAATTTTGTCATCACCCGGATATTTGAGACCAAACCAGTCGTTGACATAGCCGGGCATGCTCTCGAGCCAGGTTGAAACGCAGGCCTGCCCGTCCCGTTGGATGGCGGCCAGCAGCGCGTCGGGATCGGTGACCGGTTCGCCCACGATAGCCAAATGGCGGTTTGCCAGCGCAAGCGCATAGACCTCCTGGCCCAATGCATCTCTTAGCTTGTGGACTGCCGCTGACTGGATGATCTGCGCAAGTGAATTGGCCAGGAACATCGCGCCGCACCGCAACTCGAAATCCGCCACATCTTCCGGGGGCATCAGCAGCAGCTGCAGGTCGCACGCTTCCAGTTTGGGCTCAGCCGGAAGAGCGGAAAGCCGGAAATGCTCGCACATGAGCCGCCGCATGTTGTGACCAATGCGCTGCGCGTTGCGCAAGAGCTCGATGCCTTCAGGCAGGAGAACCCCGGCAAAGCATGCGGATAAACGGTCTGGATGAACAAATCGCGCCGTATTGTTGAAGTAAATATTCCAAGCGGAAGAGGATTTCCGGCCGCTGCCCTGGGACACTGTCATGGGGCTTTTCCATTCCGGGCAATGTCTGAGGGCTCAAGCGCATAGGTCATGGGCACTCGCCGCTGCCAGAGAAGAAAACCGATTGCTCCAAGCAGCACGAGAACAAGGATTCCAGCGATCGCTGCCATCCAGAACACCCGGTTTTCGCTTTCCCTGGTCAGCCACAAGCCCATATATTCGCGTACTTCCAGTTCAGGCGGCGTTTCGCGTGCTTTCTGCGGCGCTGCAACGGGAATGACCGAGACCTTTTCATAGCTCAATCCGGCAATGCCGTTGGCGACCAGTGTCTTGATCTGCGGGATCAATGCATTGATGTTCAGCGAGGGTTCGTGCCTGATAAAAACCGAAGCCGATGCCGGTGCTGCAAAACGATTGAGCGGATCATTGTCCGCCAGAACCACGTGAACACGAGCCGAAAGGACCCCGTCGATTTCCGAAACCGTGCGGGATAATTCTTCGCTCAGGGCGTAGATCATCTGCGCCCGCTCCTGAACGGGCGAGGCCACCAGCCCCTCCTTCTTGAACACGCTGCCTATCGTGGCAAATTCCGCCTTCGGCAGCCCGTTTTCCGCCAGCAATGTC